>NZ_KB913032.1:4728867-5999469 GCF_000384215.1 Amycolatopsis alba DSM 44262
CTGCGCCCTGTCCCGTGCGGCGAGCTTGTGCAGCAGATGGCCGATGTGCGTCTTCACCGTCGCCAGCCCGAGGTGCAGGGTCCCGGCGATCTCGTCGTTCGAGAGGCCGCGCGCGATCAGGCTCAGGACCTCGCGTTCGCGCGTGGTGATGTTGTCGAGCGAGGCCGCGACGCGCTGGCCGGGTTCGGGCAGCCGGGCGAACTCGGCGATGAGCCTTCGCGTGATCGAAGGGGCAAGCAGCCCTTCGCCCGCCGCGACGACGCGGATCGCGGTCAGCAGCTCGGCGGGCGGGGTGTCCTTCAGCAGGAATCCGCTCGCGCCCGCGCGCAGCGCCGAGTAAACGTAGGCGTCGAGATCGAAGGTCGTCAGGATCAGCACGTGGACGCCTTCGGTGGCGGCCGACGCGCAGATCCGCCGGGTCGCCTCGATCCCGTCCAGTTCCGGCATGCGGACGTCCATCAGCACGACGTCGGGGCGCTCCTTTTCGGCCATCGCCGCCGCCTCCGCGCCATCGCCCGCCTCACCGACGACTTCGAGGTCTGGCGCGCTGTCGACGAGCACGCGGAAACTGCCACGCAGCAACGCCTGGTCGTCGGCGATCAGTACGCGGATCATCGTGTCCCCACTTCCTTGGCGGCGTACGGCAGCCGCGCGTACACCCGGAATCCCCCGGCGGGCAGCGAGCCCGCTTCGAAGTCACCACCGTAGACCGCGACACGTTCGCGCATGCCGATCAAACCGTGGCCGCCGACGCTCGCGGGCGAGCCTTCGCCGCGGCCGTCGTCGACGATCTCGACGCTGACCTCGCCGGGGCCTTCGGAGATCGTGATCCGGCAGGCCGACGGCCCCGCGTGCTTCACGACGTTGGTCACCGCCTCCTGGGTGATGCGGTAGACGGAAAGCGCGACACCTTCGGGAAGGTCGTCCACCACCTCTCCGGTCAGCTCGACGCGCACCCCGGCCTGCCCGGCGCGTTCGGCCAGGGTGCGCAGGTCGGCGAGTTTCGGCGCGGGGCCGAGCGCGGCCTCGGGCGTGCCGTCACCGGACCGGAGGACGCCGAGCATCCGCCGGAGTTCGACGAGGGTTTCGCGGCTGGTGAGCTCGATGACCCGCAACGCTTCGCGCGCTTCTTCGGGCTGTTCCTTCGCGACGTGGTTGCCGACGGCCGCCTTGACCGCGATCAGGCTCATGCTGTGCGCGACCACGTCGTGCATTTCGCGGGCGATGCGCAGCCGTTCGTCGGAAACCGCCTGATCGGCCTGGGTTTCGGCGAGCTGGGCCAGATTCGCGCGCCGTTGCCGCGTCATCCAGCCCAGCGCCCACGAGCCGGCCACCCCGCCGCCCGCGAAGGCCGTCGACGCGATCGTGTTCGGCCCGAGCCGCAGGAGCTCGAAGATCATGACGACGACCAGGCCCAGGCCCATCGCGATCAGCGAACGGGTCCGCGGATGTTCCAGCGCGACGGTGTAGAGGGCGCATCCGGTGGCCAGGAGCGCGGCCGGGCCCAGCCCGTTGCCTGCGAGCAGGGCCGGGATCAAGCTGCCGAGGCCGAGTCCGTAGGCGACCAGGGGCCGGTGACGGCGCAGCGCGATCGCGATGCCGCTGGCGGCGACCGTCGCCCAGGCGAGCCACATCGGGAGGGCGACGATGAACATCCAGGTCCCCGCGCCGAGGTTCCCGCCGACGGCCACGACGAGTACCAGCGCGAGGAGCGCGTCGATCGTGTTCGCGATCCGGCGGGGGAGCGCCGACGGCTGTTTCATACGGCGAACCTAACCGGACTCGCGGCGTCTCCGCGTCCATCCGGTGGAGGTCATCCCCTGGGTGGAGATCAGCTTTCGTGCGCCGCCGCGAAGAACTCCTTCAGCTTCTCGCGCCAGCTTCGCAGCGCCTCGGGAACGACGTCTTCGTGTCCGTCCGGGACGGTTTGCGTCAGCTCGACCATGGTGCCGTCGAGTTCGGAATGGGTGAACTCCCAGCGGACGGTGCCGCCTTGCGGCAGGGAGAACTCCAGCAGCCGCGGGGGTTCCTCGCGGATGATCGTGCCCACGGGCTTTTCGGCGGCGAGAAGGGCCCAGGCCTCGTCAAGGGGTTTCCAGACCAGGTCGCGGCGGAAGCGGATCACGGTGCCGTCGCCGGTTTCCAGTACTTCGCCGTCCGCGAGCCCGAACTCCTCGACGTAGGCCTCGATGGGGCCGGCCCAGTCCTTCGGCCGTTCGTACTCTTCGCCGTCGAGCAGGGCGGTGAGCGCGACAAGGCAGCTGTCCCAGCCGGCGGCGGTGCGGCCCGCCGCGATCCTGGCGATGGCGGGTTCGCCCCGGCCGAACGTATGCGTGAACAGCAGACGGCTGCCGTCACCTTCCGGGCTGATCTCCCAGCGCAACACGTCGTCGTTCCAGCTGAACGCGAACACGCGAGGCTTGTCGGCTTCGAGGACCTTGCCCGCTGTCGGGGTCTCTTCGCCCTCGAAGGTGAACTCGATGGTTCCGCCCGGTCGCAGATCGACGGTGACGGCCGCGGGGAACCACTTCGCGAGCTCCGAAGGCTCGGTGACGGCCCGCCAGACGCGTTCCGGGCGGTGCGCGAGACGGCGTTCGATCCGCAGCGCGGGACGTTCTCCGGTGGTTTCCAACCGGGCGCGAGGGTGCACGGTTACCTCCTAATGTGCCTCCAGGGGAATATAACCGCAAAGTGATATTGGGTCAAACGCCGCGAAGTGCCGACACAGCGGCCTTCAGTTCGGGGTCGGCCCCCGCCTTGTCGAGGGCTGATTTCAGGACCTCGTGATACGTCGGCTCCGTCTCGGCGTGTCGCTTCCGGCCTTCGTGCGTGATGCATGAATAGACGCCCCGGCGGTCGTTCTCGCAGAGATCCCGCTCGGTCAGTCCGGCGAGGTCGAGGCGGGCGACCATCCGGCTCACGGAACTCTGGTTGAGGCCGATCGCCTCGGCGAGTTCCTGCATGCGCAGGACGCCCTTCTCGTTGGCGGCCAGTTTGCCGAGCGCGCGGTACTCGGACAGGCCGAGCCCGTGCCTTCGTTGCAGTGCTTTCGCGAGTTCCTGCTCGATGCGGCCGTGCAACGCGACGACGCGACCCCATGACGACTCGTCGGTCATGGCGACCTCCCTTGGTCCTTGCTTGACAGCAGTTTACATGCAGTGCGAACATCTGCTTGTACATACATGTACTTTGCGACGATTCGGAGGGGGTCGCCATGAGCGACGAACGCAGCTTTTTGTTCCTGGTCGGCAGTGCACGGGCCGGTGGCAACACGGAGATCCTGGCGAGGCGGGCGGCGAAGGCCCTGCCGCGTGCCGCCGGGCAGCGGTGGATCCGGACGGCCGAGGTTCCGTTGACGCCCTTCGTCGACCGGAAGCACGACGGCGAAGACCTGATCCCGCCTGCCGGAAACGAAAGGTTGCTGTTCGACGCGACCATGGCGGCCACGGATCTGGTGATCGCGTCGCCGGTGTACTGGTACAGCGTTTCGGCGTCCGTGAAGCTGTACTTCGACCACTGGGCGAGCTGGCTGGATCAGCCGGAACTGGATTTCAAGGGGCGGATGCGGGACAAGACCCTGTGGGGTGTGAGCGCGCTCGCCGAGGCGCCGGAGCAGGCGGAACCGCTGATCGGAACGCTGCGCAAAACCGCCGGATATCTCGGAATGCGGTGGGGTGGGCACTTGCTCGGCAATGGGAGCCGCCCTGGTGACGTCCTGCTCGACGAGGGAGCGCTCAAGGCGGCCGAGACCTTCTTCACCGGGGCGGACCTCGTGCGCGCCTAGCAGTTCAGAGGATGTGCACGCCGATGCCGCTCCGGCCGGGCGCGAGTTCGTCGCGCAGGACCAGGCTGTCGTCGTAGTCGCCGCCGTTCTGGTGGCGGAACGGGATCGGGTCCTGAGTGGACAGTGTCCGCAGGCGCTCCCGTAGTGCTTCCGCGGCGGCGACGTACTCCTCGGCGGAGACGCGGTCGGCGCCGCAGATCGTCAGCGGGGGAAGGACGGACATCCCCGCGTACCACAGTGTTCCGTGCTGCAGAGGGAAAAGGAGGTCGTTGATTTCGCCGTTCACGCCACGCGGTCCGATGGTGGCTTCCGGTGCGCCCGCGGTCAGCACGACCATGGCGCGTTTTCCGGCCAGGGCGCCTTCGCCGTAGCGGGCTGTCCGGCCGTCGGGCCGCTGAACGCCGTACGCGAATCCCTTGACGAAGACACGGTCGAACCAGCCCTTGAGGATGGCGGGCATTCCGTACCACCACAAAGGGAACTGGACGATCACAGCGTCAGCCCACGCCAGCTTTTCCTGTTCGGCGCGGATGTCGGCGCTGAGTTCGCCGGTCCGGAAGGCGTTCTTCGACGTCGAGCCGACGATCAGCCGATCGCTTTCGGCGGCCGAGCCGAAGTCGTCGGCGTCGACGACGGGGTTCCACTTCATCGCGTACAGGTCGGATTCCCGGACTTCGTCGCCTCGCTCGCGGAGGGTGTGCACGCCTTCGTCGCGCAGCGAGCCGCCGAGGGAACGGGGTTCAGGGTGGGCGAAGATCCACAGCACGTTCATCTCCTCACCGTCTCGTGGCCGGATAGTCGGCGCGAGTGGCCCGATGGCCAACATGTGCAAGAATCAAGCCATGGGCTCTTTCGTGCACCCCGGTCGTCACCGGGTCGCCGTGCTGGTCCGGCACGGGATGCTGGTGATGGAGCTGGGCATCGTCACCCGGCTGTTCGGCACGGCCAAAGCGGCCGACGGCGAGCGGCTCTACGAAGTCGTCACCTGCACACCGGAGCCAGGGCAGATCCGGACCGACGCCGATGTCACCATCTCGGTCCCGGCCGGTCCGGAAGTCCTGGCCGAGGCCGACACCGTCGTCATCCCGGCGTCGTCCACCGAGTACGAGCCGACCGGGCAGGACCTCACCGAACCGCTCGCGAGGGCCTTGGAGCTGATCCGGCCGGACGCCAGGATCGCGTCGATCTGCACGGGTGCCTTCGTGCTCGCCGCCGCCGGCCTGCTCGACGGCCGGAAGGCGACCACGCACTGGCGCTCGGCACTGGACTTCCAGGCGAAGTTCCCGAAGGTCGCCCTCGATCCCAATGTGCTCTACACCGACGACGGGAACGTGTTGACCGCGGCGGGTGTCGCGTCCGGTATCGATCTCTGCCTGCACATGATCCGCTGCGACCACGGTGCCGCCGTCGCGAACGAGGTCGCGCGGGGAACGGTCGTCTCGCCGCACCGGGAGGGCGGGCAGGCGCAGTTCATCCGGCGTCCGGTGCCGGAACCGCAGTCCTCGTCGACGGCGACCGCGCGGACCTGGGCGCTGGAGAACCTCGACCGGCCGCTGACTTTGCGCGAGCTCGCGGCGAAAGAGGCGATGAGCACGAGGACGTTCACCCGGCGGTTCCGCGACGAGGTCGGGATCTCGGCATTGCAATGGCTGACCCAGCAGCGGATCGAACGGGCCCGTCAGCTGCTCGAAGAGACCGATCTGCCGGTGGACAAGGTCGCCGCCGAGGCTGGTTTCGGCACCGCCGCGTCACTGCGTCAGCACCTGCAAGCGGCCTTGGGGGTCTCGCCGAGCGCGTACCGGAATACGTTCCGCGAGGCCGTCTAGGAGACGACCCGAGTGCTGACCTCCTGGTAACTTACCCAGAAATAAGTTCCGGAGGTGGTCAGTGAAGGCCCTCAAGTTCGCCGAACGAGTGTTGTTCGGCGCCGCCGCGATCGGCACGGTGTATTCCGCCAGGACGGGCAATCGGAAACTGCAGCTGGTGGCCAAACCCGCCGCCGTGCCGGTGCTCGCGGCCAGGGTCGCGCGTGCGCGAGGGCTCGCGCCGGGAGAGAAGGGCCTGCTCGTCGCCGCACTGGTCGCGGCCGGGGCGGGCGACCACTTCATGGGCAGGTCCGACGAGGACGGCGAGCTGATCAAGGGCGCGACGTCGTTCGGCGCGATGCAGGTGCTGTACTCCGTGCTGCTGTGGCGTCGCGGTGCTCGTCCGCGGGCCGCGACCGCGCCGCCCCGGCTCGGAGCGTGGGCGGCCGCCGCGGTGGCGATGGCACTGCCGAAGCCGTCTCCGGTGTCTTCGGTGCTTTCGGCCTACGGAGGTCTGCTGAGTACGACGTCGACCCTCGCGGCAGACCCGGTCTTGGCGCCGAAGGCCAAGGTCTCGGGCGGCATGGTGGTCCCGTCGGGGGACCGCCGGACCTGGATCGCCGCGGGCGCGCTGCTGTTCTCCGCGTCGGACCTGGCGATCCTGATCCGTCGCAACTTCGTCACCAGCGAGCGAGTGCGGGCCAATCTCGAGACTTTCGTGCTGACTTCGTACCTCGCCTCGCAGTGGCTGCTCGTCGAAGGCATGACAGCGGAAGACTAGAAAGTTAAGGACTTACTTGACTATTGCTCTGCGTGGGCGCATAGTTAAGCATGTGCCTAACCAACGGATGGATCAGGTGTTCAAGGCGCTGTCCGACGGGACGCGCCGCGAGATGATCGAGCGCCTCACATGGGGCCCCGCCTCGGTGGGGGAGCTCGCTCAGCCGTTGTCGATGTCGCTGCCCGCCGTGATGCAGCACCTCCAGGTGCTCGAAGCCTGCGGGCTCGTCCGGTCGGAGAAGGCGGGCCGCGTGCGGACCTGTCATCTCGAACCGGACGGCCTGCGGATGGCCGAGGACTGGCTCGGCGGGCAGCGCACCGGCTGGGAACACCGGCTCGACCGTCTTGGTGGCTTTCTGAACACCGACGAAGGGAAACGGTCATGACCGTCAAGCACGCCACTTTCACCCTCGAACGCGTCTACCCCGTGTCGCCGGAGCGCGTTTTCGCGGCCTGGGCCGACCCCGCCGCGAAAGCCGGCTGGTTCACCGTGCCCGGCGGTGGGCACTCCCTGGACTTTCGCGTCGGCGGCCGGGAGGTCACCAGCGGTCCTCCCGATGACGGAAAGGGGATGGTCTTCGACGCGCGCTACGAGGACATCGCCGAGAACGAGCGGATCGTCTACTCGGGGACGCTCTCCGCGAACGACGTCCTCGCGACCGTGTCGGTCACGACGGTGCTGCTCGAAGCCGAAGGCGACGGCACCCGGCTGACGCTGATCGAACAGGGCACTTTCCTTGACGGGCAGGAAGAACCGAGCTGGCGGGAACAGGGCACCGGAACCTGGCTCGACAACCTGGGAAAGGTTTTTTCGGCAGTATGAAAACATGCTGACCGCTGAGCTGATCGTCGACCACCGTGTCCCGTCGGAACCCGCGCTGTCCCCGGATGGACACCGGATCGCGTACCAGGTCGAGGCTGTCGCCAAAGGCGCCCCCGAGATCTGGCTCGCGGACAGCGGTGGAGAGCCTCGGAAGCTGGCCGAGGGAACTTCGCCGAAATGGTCGTCGGAATCCCTCTACTTCCTGCGGGACGGCAAGGTCCACACGGTGGACGGACCGCTGTTCGCCTGGGAGAGTGAGATCACCGCGTTCGTCCCGATGCGCGACCGGATCGTGTTCATCGCCGAGGACGAGACGCCGGTCACGGACATCTGGGTCTGGAGCGAAAGCGTCCGCCCGGCGCGGCTGCGGAGCTTCGACCCGAAGACCGGCGAAATCACCACACTGATCGAAGACCACGTGGTCGAGTTCGCAGGTCGTCAGGACGAAGAGGCGCTCGCCGTCCTCACCTGGCGGACGCCCGAACTCGACCCCGGCGGGCTCGAACCCCGGCTTTCCTTGCTGGACCTGGAAACCGGGGAACGGCGAGATCTCGGGAAGACCTCGTTCGAGGCCGAGAACCCGGTCTGGTGGCGGGATGGCGACAGCTGGCACGTCGCGTATCTCGCGACACCGGAGAAGGTGGGTGGCCGGAGGGTTTTCGACGTTCCCGTGGAAACGGGGGAGCATCGGAACCTGACACCGGAATCGGCTTGCCCGATCAGGCTCGCGCAGGTCGATTCCGGCGCTCCGCTGATGCTCGTCGCCGTCGGGCTCGACACCGCCCTGTATCGGCTCGGGTCCGGCGAGGTTTCGCTCTGGCGCGGTCAAGCGGACGCGCTCGCTTCGAACGGCGAGATCGTGGCCATCGTGCGGAGCACCGCCCATCATCCGAAGAACATCCACAGTGGACCTTTGGGTGGAGCTTTGACACGAGTCGGTGACCTGGTGCCGGAGTTCGCCGGGATCACCTGGGGATCGCAGGAACGTTTGTCCTACCAGGCTTTCGATGGCCTCACCCTGGACGGTCTCCTCGTCCTCCCGCCGGGGAAGACGCGGGAAGACGGACCTTTCTCCCTGATCACGATCCCGCACGGCGGACCGTACGACCGGCACGCGGACGGGTTCCGGCTCGGCTGGTTCCCGTCCGCGCAATGGCTGGCGTCGGCGGGGCACGCCGTCTTCCTGCCGAATCCCCGTGGGGGACAAGGGCATGGCCACGAGTTCGCCGCTGCGGTCGCCGGACGGGTCGGCCTCGAAGAATGGAGGGACATCGAAACCGGGATCGACCTCCTTGTCGCCGAAGGGGTCGCCGATCCGGACCGGCTGGGGATCGCGGGCGGGAGTCACGGCGGGTTCATGACGGCCTGGGCGGTCGGGCAGACCAGCCGGTTCAAGGCGGCCCTGATGGTGGCCGGGATCTGCGACTGGGGGATGCTCGCCGGGACCGGCGAATTCGGTCCGTACGATGCCATCCTCGGCGGAAGTACCGGCTGGGAAGGGGAAGGCCCGCACCGGCACGATCGGCTGAGCCCGATCTCCTACGCGTCGAAGATCGAGACCCCCGTGCTGATCGCGCACGGTGCGGACGACACGAACGTCCCGTTGTCCCAGGCGGAATACTTCCACCGTGCGCTACGGCACTTCGGCGTCGAACACGACCTCGTCGTCTACCCCGGCGAAGGGCATTCGTTCCGCAAGCGGGAAAACCAGCTGGATCTGCTTCGCCGCATGCACGAGTGGTTCGCGCGTTTGCTTTAGCTCCACTCGGTCTGCGGCTGTCCGGGGATGTGCGTGCCGAAAGTCCATTCGTAGCCTTCGAGATCGTCGACGCGGCAGCGGTAGTTGCCCCATTCGGTCTTCTCCGGCTTCCAGACCGGCGTCGTACCGGCCTCGATGGCGGAGGCGAAAACGGCGTCCACGGCCTCTTGCGTCGGAAGACCGACGTAGAGGCCGTGGCCGACCGTTTCCCCCTTGCGGGTCGCGCGGTCGTAGTCCTCCTCCGCGCTGAACACGATGATGGAGGCTCCGCCGAGCCGCAGTTCCGAATGCTGGATCAGGCCCTTGTCGTCCGGGTATTCCATGACGGTTTCGAAGCCGAAGGCGCGTTCGAGCCAGCGGAGCGCCTTCGCGGCGTCGCGGTAGGCGAGGTAGGAGTGGAGAGAAGCGAGGCGTTCCTGGGTTTCGGTCATGGGCACAGCTTCGCAACCGATGCGGACAGCCACGGTCCTCGATTCTTTTCGGCGTCACCAGATCAGGCGGATGCCGAGCCCGGCGATGAGCGCGCTGGACGTGAGCGCGGTCGCCAGCCGTCCACGACGTCCGGTCAACGCCTTGCCCAGCACCGCGCCGCCGCCCGCGAGGAGCAGTTGCCAGCTGGCCGAGGCTGCGAACGCCGCGAGCACGAAGACCACGTGTTCCGGTGTGGTCGCAGCGGCCATGTCCTCACTGCCGAGCACGAGCGCGGTGAAGTAGATGACCGTCGTCGGGTTGAGCAGCGTGATCCCGAGCAGGCTCGCGTAGGCCTTCAACGGTCCGATCGCGGCAGGCTCGGCCGCCTCGGGTTTCGCCGAATCGCGGAAATTCCTTACCCCGGTGATTCCTATGTGGATGGCCAGCACGAGAAGTACCGCGACCGAAACCCAGCGCAACGGTTCGGCGATCGGTTGGATGACCCGGACGAGGCCGCTGCCCCCGAGCACCGCGACCAGGGCGTAGAGGCCATCCGCCGTAGCGACGCCCAACGCGGCGTACGCGCCGATCTTGAGTCCTGCGCGAGCCGTCAGCACCACGAGATAGGTGCCGACCGCGCCCACCGGAATGGCGATGCCATAGCCGGCGAGCAGGCCCGCGACGAGCGCGGCGCTCACGGTCGGACTGGTGTCGGCCTCCGCCAGGACGTCTTCTGCTGCTGCACCCGCACCCGTCGGACGACGGTGGGTGACGGCAGGAAGGCGAGGGTCGATGTCATGTGCAGAAGGATGCGAACGGACGGCCCCGCGCGCAACACAATTATCGCGTGCTCGAACCCCGGACTCGCGTGATCAGAGCCGGAACTCGCGTGCTCAGACGCCGCACACCCGTGTTCCGTCTCTGATCACGCGAGTCACGTGCTCAATCACGTGAGTCACGCGTCGGCTGTTTGCAGAACTGCGTCCAGATCGGCCAGTAGCCGGGCCTTCGGCCGGGCACCGACGGTTGTCCACACAGGACTGCCGTTCCGGAAGAGGATCAGCGTCGGCAGGGACATGACCTGGTAGTTCCTCGCCGTGAGCGGGTTTTCGTCGGAGTTGAGCTTGCGGATGATCAGCGTGTCAGCGCGCTCTTCGGCGATCTCGGCCAGCACCGGCACGATCATGTGGCAAGGCGGGCACCACTGCGCCCAGAAGTCCACCAGGACGGGCTTGTCCTGGTCCAGGACGAGTTCCTGGAAGGTTTCGTCGGTGACGGTGGAAAGGGACATTCAGGTCTCCTCGGTTCGCGGCACGACGACGCACGGTCCCGGCGGCGTTTTCAACGCGCCGGCCAGCTTGGCGAGCAGGTTGTCCCGCGCGTCGTTGAGCCTGGCGAGACAGGCGTCCACCTCGGCGAGTTTGCGTTGGTAGACCTCGATCGAATCGGCACAGGAGTCGCCGGTCTCGTGACCGGCGCGCAGGCACTCCACGAACGGCCTGGTGTCCTCCAGGCTGAGCCCGACCGCTTGCAGGGTCAGGATCTCGTTCACCAGGCGGTAGTCGTCCTCGTCGTACTCCCGGTACCCGTTCGACGCGCGCCGTGCGTCGAGAAGCCCTTGTGACTCATAGAAACGCAGCGCGCGCGTGGTGGTCCCGGTCCGCGCGGCGAGTTCGCCGATCCGCATGGTTCCGAGCGTAAACCTTGACCTTGGCGTCAAGGCAAAGCTCAGTCGTCGAGATCGATCCGGATGGTGAGGAGGTCCGTGCCGATCGCCTGCACGGCGGCGCTGTTGAACCTGGGCAGTGCCTTCAGCCGGGCGCGGGGGTCGTCGTCCGGGAGGACGTGCGCCGTGCCGGTGTGCCACCGGCCTTTCAGCCGGAGCCGGACGCGCGGATCGGCGTGGATGTTGCGGACGTACTGCGACTTCTCGCCGAACTCCGAGACGATCCAGAACTCGCGGCCCACCCGGCGGCCACCGATCGGCGTTTGCCGGGGGACCCCGGACTTGCGGCCGGTGGTCTCGAGGAGCGGTTGGTTCGGCAACCGGCCGAGGATCGGGTTGCCGACGTGCCGCTGGAAGGTCGTGGCCACCCGGTGCTTGATCTCGTGATAGCGCGACATGGGTCCAGGGTGCCCTACGCTCGGCAAATGGTGAACGAGTCCGACGTGGACCTGGGGGACGGGACCACACTGCACGCCTACGACACCGGCGGCACCGGTCCGGTGGTCATCTGGCATCACGGGACCCCGAACGTCGGCGCCCCGCCGGCACCGCTGTTCCCGGCCGCGGAACGGCTGGGACTGAGGTGGGTCTCCTACGACCGGCCCGGTTACGGCGGTTCGTCCCCGCGCCCCGGCCGGGATGTCGCGTCGGCGGCGTCAGACGTCGAGAAGGTCGCCGACGCCCTGGGCATCGAGCAGTTCGCGGTCTTCGGGCATTCCGGCGGCGGACCACACGCGTTCGCGTGCGCGGCTCTGCTGCCGAAGCGGGTTTCGGCGATGGTCGGCGTCGCGAGTATGGCTCCGTACTCCGACAGCTGGGACTGGTTCGCGGGCATGAGCGCGGCCGGAGTCGGCTCGCTGTCGGCGGCTTTGGCGGGACGGGAAGAGAAGGAACGCCACGAGGCGGCGGCCGAGTACGACGCGGAGATGTTCACCCCGTCGGATCACGCGGCCTTGGCGGGTGACTGGAAGTGGCTCCTCGACGTCGTCGGCCCCGCGATCGAAGGCGGCCCCGGCGCGCTGATCGACGACGATCTCGCGTATGTCGCACCTTGGGGATTCCAGCCGTCCGACGTCAAGGCGCCGGTCTTGCTCGTGCACGGCGGCGCCGACCGGATCGCGCCCGTCGGGCACGGGGAGTGGCTCGCCCGGCAGTGCGCCACGGCCGAACTGCGCGTCTTTCCCGAAGACGGGCACATCTCGGTCCTGCGCCACGCGGTAGCCGCCCTCGACTGGCTGGCCGACCGCTTGTGACCTGCGCCGGTGCCCCGAGCGCCACGCACGGGACGCTCAACGTCTCAAGCGTGGCGCTCGGGACACCGGAAATCAGGCGGAAATCAGGCGGGGATCAGGCAGAGGGGCGGCCTGCGCCGGTGTAGTCGTCGCCCTTCGAGTGGTACGTGTGGATCTGGATCGCCTGGCCCTCGGTGGGCGCGTTGATCATCAGGCCGTTCCCGAGGTACAGCCCGACGTGATGGATCCGCGTCGCCGGGTTCCCGTAGAACACGAGATCGCCCAGCTTCGGCTCGCCGGGGACCTGCAGCAGCGCGCGGAACTGGCTGTCCGCGGTGCGCGGGAGCGCGACCCCGGCCTCGTCGTAGGACGCCTTCGTCAGCCCGGAGCAGTCGAAGCCCGCCGCGCCCGCTTCGGGCCCGTTGCCGCCCCACACGTACGGGAGTCCCAGCTGGCCGAGGGCGAACCGGGTCGCCTTCACCGCGGGGCTCGCGCTCCGCGCGGGGTCCAGGGACAGGGTCGCGTACAGCTGGGAGTTGCCCAGGACGCGCTGGCGGAACAGCTCGGCCTCGTTGCCCTTGCCGCCCTGGTAGCCGGCGATCGTCTTCCACCAGCCGTTGCCGCCGCCGAGGTCGGCCCCGGAGGCGCACAGGGCGCGACCGGCGGCGACCGAGGCGGAGTCGGGATCGGCCAGCGCGGGCTTCGCGATGCCGGGGATCGACGCGCCGTGCTTCTTCCACTGCTGAGCCGAAAGCCCGAGCGGATTGTCGCCGCCGCGGCCGTGGTTCGAGCTCGCCGCGCCGATCCCGGCCAGGGTGACCCAGGAAAGGTGACAGTTCGGCTGCTCGCCGCGCAGCGCCAGCTCGCCGTTCGCGTAACCGATGAGCGACTTCGCGGGGATGTCGAGCGGCCCGGCGAGTTTCGTGGCCCACTCTTCGAGCGGCCGGACGCCCTTGGGGGTCTCCTGTGCCTTGACCGGGGCGCTGACTTCGAGGACCGACGGACCGGCGCCGCCGCCCACGGTGGCCGGATCCTGTTTGGCGGCAGGGACCGGCACCGGCTGGTTCCCGTCGGCGGGCGCCGGATCGTTGCCGCCCGCCAGCAGCCAGCCCGCCGTCGCGAGCCCCGCGACCAGCGGGAGGGCCACCAGGCCGCGCATCGCCACGCCGTGCGCCCACGACTTCTTCGGGGCGGCAGGGGAGGCGCTCGGGGCAGGCTCGGGCTCGGTCACGCCGTCCAGGTTATTTGAGACCACCTCTGCGTAACGAGCGAACGCCTTGCACGTTAGGGGGACTCTCATATTCTGGGCAGATGAGTGAGACGGGAGCGCTCGACGCCGAGCGTCTGAGTGCCGCGCTGTCCGGCCGGTACGCCGCGATCCAGGTCGTGGCGAGCACCGGGTCCACCAACGCCGACCTGCGGGAAGCCGCCGCGAAGGGGGCTGAAGACCGCACGGTGCTGATCGCCGAGGAGCAGACGGCCGGGGTCGGCCGCCGCGCCCGGCAGTGGTCCTCGCCGAAGGGATCCGGCCTTTACGTCAGTGTGCTGCTGCGCCCGCGCGAGGTCCCGTTCGCCAATTTGGGTTCACTTTCCGTGGTCGCGGGGCTCGCGGTCCGGGAGGTCGCCGCGAATCTGGGCGTCGACGCCGTCCTCAAGTGGCCGAACGACGTCTTGGCTGGGCCGGGCCGCGCCAAATGCGCGGGCATCCTGGCGGAGGCCGTCGCCGGTGGCGACACCACCGTGATCCTCGGCATCGGCCTGAACGTGCTGCCGCTTGGCGAGAACGTCCCGGCCGGGCCCGGCGGCCTGCCCGCGACGTCGCTGGCCGAGCAGGGGGCGACGGAGACCGACCGCGCCGAGATCGCCGCGCGGCTGCTCGCCGGGTTCGACGACCTCGAACGCCGCTGGCGCCTCGCCGGCGGTTCGCTGGCCGAGGCGGGCCTGCTCGGGGACTACCGGAGGCACTGCGCCACGCTGGGCCAGGACGTCGAGGTCCAGCTGCCCGACGGTTCGTCGCTGACCGGCCGCGCGGCCGACATCGATCCCGCCGGTCAGCTCCAGGTCGACGTTCCCGGTGGTGAGCGGTACACGGTGTTCGCCGGAGACGTCGTCCACGTGCGGCCAGCCGCGTCCTGATCCGTGCGGTGCGTTTTGCGGCGTCCGGTCTTCCGCCGGGACCGTTCGCCGGTACGGTGAGCTCACCAGCGTCGACCACACTTTGGGAGCGTCCGTCGTGGCCTATCCGGACGATTTGCTCAGCGAAAACGAGCACGTCGTGGTGCACAGTCACCCGCATTTCAAGATGCTGATCTTCCCCTTCCTCGCGCTGATCGTCACGCTCGGCGTGGGGATCTGGCTGGCGATCATCGCGAAGGAGGCGACGGCCCCGTGGGACCTGATCTCCGAGATCGCGATCGCCGCGGTCGGGCTCGGTCTCGTCGTGTGGCTCTTCCTGGCGCCGTTCGTCCGCTGGCGCACGACGCATTTCATCGTCACCACGGACAGGCTGATCGCCCGTGAGGGGGTGCTCAAGCGGACCGGGATCGACATCCCGATGTCGCGGATCAACAGCGTCCAGTTCGAGCACGGGTTGCTGGACCGCGTCTTCGGCTGCGGCACGCTGGTGATCGAGTCCGCGTCGGACGAACCGCTGAAGTTCGACGACATCCCCAAGGTCGAGCGCGTGCACACGGTCATCTACCGCGAAGTCAACGACAACCCGTACGACGACTACACGCCGCCCGTCCCAGGGGCACCGCAGCAGACCGAACCGCTTCCGCCGCAGGGGCACCAGCCTCGCGGAAACCGGCGTCGTTGATGGGCACGCGAGAGCTGGGCCTGCCCGACCGTGTCCCGTCCGCCTCGGCCCTGCCGGAGCGGGTGACGATCTGGGAGGTCGGCCCGCGCGACGGCCTCCAGAACGAGAAGGCGATCGTCCCGGTCGAGGTCAAACTCGAATTCCTGGACAGACTCGCCGATTCGGGCCTGACCACGCTCGAGGCGACCAGTTTCGTGAGCCCGAAATGGGTGCCGCAGCTGGCCGACGCCGAGCAGCTCCTCACCGGGCTCGACCAGCGCGAGGGCGTCCGGTACCCGGTGCTCGTCCCGAACGAGCGCGGACTGGACAGGGCGCTGGAAGCCGGGGTCTCGCAGATCGCGATCTTCGCCAGCGCCACCGAGACCTTCGCCAAGAAGAACCTCAATTCGACGGTGGACGACCAGTTCGCGATGTTCGAACCGGTCGTCACCCGCGCGCGGGCCGAAGGTCTCGACGTCCGCGGGTACGTGTCGATGTGCTTCGGCGACCCGTGGGAGGGCGCGGTCCCGGCCACGCAGGTCGCCGGGGTGGGCAAACGGCTGCTGGACCTCGGCTGCTCGCAGCTCTCGCTCGGGGACACCATCGGCGTCGCCACCGCGGGCCAGGTCGAGGCGCTGATCGGGCAGTTCCCCGACGTCGGCACGCTGGCCGTCCATTTCCACGACACCTACGGCCAGGCGCTCGCGAACACCCTCGCCGCCCTTCGCTGCGGTGTGTCCACTGTGGACTCTTCGGCGGGCGGGCTCGGTGGCTGCCCGTACGCCGAATCGGCGACCGGGAACCTCGCGACCGAGGACCTGGTGTGGATGCTCGACGGCCTCGGCGTCGAAACCGGTGTCGATCTCGACGCGCTGGTGTCGACGAGCAAGTGGATGGCCGGGAAGCTCGGCAGGCCCAGCCCGTCCCGTGTGGTCAACGCGCTGGCAGGCTGAGGTTCGCGCGCTTTCGGGTATCCACCAACGAGGACGCCGGTCGACGCTAAAGTCGTAGCGCGTCCTGTCCGCTGCCTCCTCCTTCCACCGGTGGAGCCCGAATTTCTTGGGGGAGGTGCGGTGACCGATCCGAGCGAGGCCGGAACGGGGCCGATCCGGCTGCCTGTCGGCTACGACGACCCGACACCACCTCACGGGGCGCGCGCCCCGTACGTGCCTTCGCCGTGGCCGCCCGCGGTGGCACCGTTGCGAGTGCCCTTCCCGCAGCCGCCCCCTCAACCCGCCCCGCTGCCGCCTATGGGGGCCTTGCGGACCGAACGCGAGAGCGTGATCGCGCTGTTCCTCGTGCACATGTTCCCCATCGGGCATCTCCCGGTCGCGATGGGGAAACCGGCGCGCCAGTTGCCGCTCCCCGACGGCGGTTCCGGCCCGCTGGCTCATCCCGAGGCGGGCGTGCTGGACGATCTCGACGCGTTGTCGCACGTCAGCAGTGGTTTCCGGCGCTCGCCGACGACTCCGGCCGCCGCCGCTCCGCCCGCGTTGACCAGGGGACACGATCCGTGGGGCGGGGAGTCCCCGGAAGGCTGGCGAGAGCGCTTCGCGGGTGAAACGGGTTACGTGTGGCCCCCCGATGACGGCGGTATCGGCCCGGCGACGCCGGTGATGCTCGACGTCGGCACCCATCTCGACCGCTTCGGGGATCAGCACGGCCGGATGCTCGCCGAGGACGCGACCTTGTTTTCGATGCGCTCGTTGCCGCCGGACCGGGTCGCCGCGTACCGGCGTTACCGCGTCGTCCGGCCACTGCCGGTCTGGCGCTCGGTGGCCGCCGAGTGGTTCGGCCAGCCAGGCGGCGGAGTGCGCTTTCGCACGGTGCTGGGCGCCGATGAACTCGTCACGCTGGGCTTCCTGGCGGACGTCACGGGGGAGGTCCGGTGAACACGGGGACGATCTTGCGGTGGCTGGCCGCGCTGGGCGTGCCTGCCGAGGTGGTCTCGGTCGGCACGGAGGCGGACAACGCCTGGTGTCTCATGCTCAGCGAAGAAGAGGGAGCCGAGCCCGCCTGGGAGGTTTTCTGGCGTGAGCAGGGCAACCGGTACGACTGGGCACGGTTCACCAGCGAACAGGTCGCCTGCCACTACCTCTTCGGACGTCTCGCCTGGTCACAGGTCGCACGGGGCGCCGTCGGCCTGCTGCCCGGCGCGCAGTGACCCCGAGCGCGTGACTCAGCGCTTCAGGATCGCCAGGACCTCGTCGTGGAGCAGGCCGTTCGTCGACAGGGCCGAGCCGTTGTCATAGCGCGCTTCGCCGTTCAGGTCGCTGAACCGGCCACCGGCTTCGGTGATCAGCACCTGGGCCGCGGCGACGTCCCACGGGTTCACGATGCATTCCGCGGTGACGTCGAGCGCGCCCTCGGCGACCAGGCAGTGGTGCCAGAAGTCGCCGAAAGCGCGGCTTTCCCAGCACGCGTCGACGAGGTCGATGTACTTGTCCCGTGAGTGGTACTCCACCCACGAGTTCAGGTCCGTTGTGGACAGATACGCGTCTTCGAGCGACGCGACCTTCGACACCGAGATGCGGCGCTCCCCGGCGGAGTCGCTCATCCAGGCGCCGTCCCCGGTGGCGGCCCACCAGCGGCGGCCGAGCAGCGGAGCGCTGATCATGCCCACCACGGGATCGCCGTCTTCGACGAGCGCGATCAGCGTCGCCCAGACCGGGACGCCGCGCAGGAAGTTCTTGGTCCCGTCGATCGGGTCGAGCACCCAGGCGCGGCCGGTCGCGGCCGAACCGCCGCGTTCCTCGCCGAGGACCGCGTCGTCCGGCCGGTCTGTGGCGAGGATCGCACGGATGGCGTCTTCGACCGCGGTGTCCGCGTCGGTGACCGGGGTCCGGTCGGGTTTGCGTTCCACGGCGAGGTCGAGCGCGCGGAAGCGGGCGGTGGTGATGGCGTCGGCGGCGTCGGCCAGCCGGGTGGCGAGTTCCAGATCATTCTCGTAGCCAGGCACGGTCACGATGGTTTCACGCCCGGCAGTCGTAGAGTTGGCCAGGTGAGCATGGTGCTACTCGCCGAGGACGACCCGGCCATCGCCGATCCGCTTTCCCGCGCCCTCCAGCGGGAGGGATACGACGTGCGTGTCGTCGGCGACGGGCCCGCCGCCCTCGACGCGACCGCGAGCGATCGGGTGGACCTGCTGGTCCTCGATCTCGGCCTGCCGGGGATGGACGGCCTCGAAGTGTGCCGCCGCCTGCGCGCCAGCGGCACCGAGGTGCCGGTGCTGATGCTGACCGCGCGCACGGACGAAGTCGATTTCGTGGTCGGGCTCGACGCCGGCGCCGACGACTACGTCGCCAAGCCGTTCCGGCTCGCCGAACTGCTGGCCCGCATCCGGGCGCTGCTCCGGCGGCGGGCCCCCGAAGTGCTCGAAGCCGGGGGAGTGCGGATGGACCTCGGTGCCCGGATGGTCACCGTGGACCTGCACGAGGTGCAGCTGGCGAACAAGGAATTCGAGCTGCTGCGGGTGCTGATGAGCCGTGCGGGCCAGGTGGTCAGCCGCGACGAGATCCTCGCCGAGGTGTGGAACGACCTCGAATCGAAGACCTCGAAGACGCTCGACATGCACATGTCCTGGCTCCGCCGGAAGCTCTCCATCGCGGCGGACGAGGCAGCGGGCCGGTCGGGGAAACCCGGCGGGAACGGCGACGGCGAACGGCGGATCGCCACGGTCCGCGGCGTCGGCTTCCGCTTCAACGCGGAATAGCATGCGCCGCCGCATCCTCCTGGCGATACTGCTCGCCGTCGCGGTCACCGCGGCCGTGCTGGGCATCCCGCTGGGGATCACCGCCTGGCAGCTGGTCGAGAACCTCAACCGCGAGAACCTGGCGTCCTCGGCCCGCGGGATCGCGGCGACGCTGGACAACGAGATCGCCGTCGGCCAGCCGATCAATCTCGACCTGGTCCGGGTGGCCGTCCCGCAGGGCGGGTTGCTGACCGTCCGCGCGCAGGGCCAGATCGAGAAACGGTACGGCTCCGATCCCGGCTCCGACGTGGTGTCGGAGAAAGCGCCGATCGCGTTGCACGGCGAAGTCGAGCTGGCCGTGCCCGCCGGGCCGATGCGCACCCGCCAGACCCAGGTGACCCTGCTCGTGGTGCTGCTGGTCGTGCTGTCGGTGGGCACCGGCACGGTGGTCGCGACCGTGACCGCGCGGCGGCTCGCGAAACCGCTCAGACATGTCGCCGATCGGGCGGTCAAACTCGGCGGCGGTGATTTCCGGCCGGATCCGAAGCGCTACGGCGTCGGCGAACTCGACATGGTCGCCGAAGCGCTCGACGCCTCCGGCACGGCGCTCGCCCAGCTCGTCCAGCGAGAACGACAGCTCGTCGGCGACGTCTCCCATCAGCTGCGGAGCCGGTTGACCGCGTTGCAGCTGCGGCTCGAACCGCTCACCGTCCACCCCGATCAGGACGTCGTCGACGAGGCGAAGGCCGCGCAGGAACAGGCGGACCGGCTGGCCGAGGCGCTCGATGAACTGCTGGCCGCCGCGCGGGCGGCGCGCGAGGTCGGCGCGGAACCGGTGAACCTGCCGCAGATGCTGCCCGAGATTTCGGAGGAATGGCGACAGCTGCTTCGCGCCGAAGGCAGGCATCTCCGGATCCGCGTCACTGATGGGCTCAGGGCGAGGGCGACGCCGGGCCGCTTGCGCGAGGTCGTCGGCGTCCTGCTCGACAACGCGTTGCGCCACGGCGCGGGAACGGTCACGCTCGCCGCCCGGCGCGGTGACACGGAGGGCACCGTCGTCATCGAGGTCGCCGACACCGGCTCTGGGGTGCCCGACGAGCTGGCGCCGCACATCTTCGAACGCGGATTCTCCGGCGGCGGGTCGACCGGCGTCGGGCTCGCCCTCGCCCGCGCGCTCATCGAGGCCGACGGCGGACGGCTGGAGCTGTCGAGCAAGCAGCCCGCGGTGTTCAGTCTCTTCCTGAAGGTCCCGCGACCGGGCGATGTGGCCGAAGTGCGGTGGCCCGCCGAACGGGTCCCCCGCTAAGAACTCCCGAAGGATCTCCCGATCGGGCAGGGCCACGAAAGCGCGCCGCCCTAACGTCGGGGAGTGCGAGCGACGGCGTTCCGGTACCGCCCGCCGGTGAGTCCGGTGGCCGCGGCGACCGTGGAGATCGGCAAGGTGGCGATCTCCTTGGAGTTGTCCTTCGACGGCGACCTGTACGCGTGCCGTCGTCCGCCAGGGGTGGTGGAGCGGATGGAAGCCGAAGCCCTCGACCTGCTTTCGAAAGGCCTGTTCGTCAGCGGGATCGACACCCCTGTCGCGACCGTCACCGGCACGGCGGGGCATCGGTTCGTCCAGGAGAGCGCCGTGTTCCAGCCACCGGGCAGCTGGGTCTACCAGGGCAGGTGCTGGGTCGGTACCAGCCGGAACGGGCTGACCCTGACCGGCGTGCTCGGCTACCGCCTCGAAGTCCGTGCCTGCTGGGCCCCGCGCGCGGGCGAATGCGGCCCGCCCGAGACCGCGACCGAATGGTGCGAACTCTTCGGCGCGCAGCTGGCGTCCATCGGCGGGGTGGTCCTGCGGCGGGCCTCGGTGCTCAGTCTCGGTACTCCGCCGTGACCGTGACGACGAACGCCGCCCGTGCGGGCAGGCCGAGGCTGACCCACAGCCCGGTCGGATCGGTCTTCCCGATGGCCAGCCGCAGCGGCCGCTCGTCGACCACGAGGAATTCGGTCCCGAGCAACACCCGGAGCGAGCTGTCGAGCAGGGTGTGCTCGTCCCGGACCTTGTCCGCCCGCGCGGTGATCAAATAGGACAGTTCGCACCGTTTCGCCCGCACGGCGCCGGTTCCCGTGCCGGCGCCGTGCAGGGCGAAGAGGAACAGATCGACGCTCGACACCGGTGTCCCGGTCTGCCAGGTGGGTTTCGGCGGATCCAGCCGGACCACCGTCCCCTCCGGCAGATGCGGTGCGATGAGCCGGCACAACGCCTCGTCGACCTGACTGATCACGGTGTCAGATCAGTCCCTCACGCAGTGCGTAAGCCACCGCGTGCGACCGGTTCCGGAGCTGGAACCGGTTGGTCACGTCGTGCAGGATGCTCTTCACCGTGCGCTGCGAATAGCACAGCTGATCGGCGATCTCCTGCGTCGAGAACCCCGACGCGACCAGTTTGAGCACCTCGGTTTCCCGGCTGCTCATGCCACCGAAATGCAGGCCACGCGGCTGCAGGACCTGACGTTGCAACCGCGAGACCCGGTGCAGGAGCCTGCCGAGCAGGTCCGGCGGAAGCGCGCCTTCCCCGGCGGCGGCCGCCTTGATCAACCGGACCAGGACGTCGGCACCCGCCTCCGAACGGCGGGCGACCGCGCAGACGCCGTGCTCGATGGCGTTGAGGATCTCGTTGTCGTCGACCTCACCCGCGATGAGCACGATGCGGGTGAACCCCTGGTGGTGCAACGCGGACAGCAGCTGAGTCATCGCCTCGTCGAGGCGGTCGGTGACCAGGAGGGCCACCATGCTCGGGTCGGCTGTCTCCCCGTCCACCAGCCAGACGTCGTCACGGGAGCGGAGCGTCATGCAGACGCCGTTGTGCAGGATCGGATCCGTGGCGCGGACGACCACCGGTGTCCTGTTCGGTTCGAACATGTGATTCCCCATTCCCCTCGAACGATGCGAAGGTCCCACCCCTCGCGCTACTCACCCTGCCGGGTGAGGTGTCCCGTGCGCATGGGACTCCGGTCCCGAAATTGCCCGAAAAGCCGCCCCTATCGGGGTCGCTTTTTCACCGGGGCGCTTTTCAGCGGCCCAGCCCGGCTTCGCGGGCGAGCACGATCGCCTCGGCGCGGTCCGCGACGTGGAGTTTGCTGAACACGTTGGAAATGTGGTTCCGCACGGTCTTCGGGCTCAGGCACAGCGTGCTGGCGATGGCGGTGTTGCTGTGCCCGCCGGCGATGAGCGAGAGGACCTCTCGTTCGCGGCCGGTCAATTCCGGGAACACCGTGTCCGCGCTGGGCAGAGAGTGATTGAAGAAGCCGAGGACTCGCGTCGCGATGTCAGGCCCGAAGATCGCTTCGCGCCTCGCGACAGCGTGAACGGCACGGATGATTTCGTCGGGTTCGGCGTCTTTCAGCAGATATCCGCGGGCCCCGGCGCGCATCGCGGAGAAAACGGATTCGCTCTCGTCCGCCATCGTCAGCATGAGCACGCCGACGCCGGGCTGTTCGGCGACGATGTGCCGGGTCGCTTCGGCGCCGCTGATGTCGGGCAAGTGCAGGTCCATGACCACGACGTCGGGTGCGAGGGCGCTCGCCGCGCTGATCGCGTGCGCCCCGCTCGCGGCCTCACCGACCACGTCGACGTGGGGCTCGTTGGCGAGCAGCGTGCAGACCCCGAACCGGAACAGCGGATGGTCGTCGACCACGAGCACGCGAAGGCGTTCGTTCATGGGCTCCCCCTGTCTCCCCGACGCGGCACGTTAGCGAGAGGGCCGGTCGCGGACAACGCGTGGTCCGGACAGCGGACCGGCGATAAATTAAACGCCTGATGAGTGTCGCGTATCGCGGGGATCCGCCCCAAGTCATTAACCCTTTCGGACCAGGCGGGGGAGCAAGGGACCTTTGCTATCGCTTCTCTTGATGTCGAGAGAGTCGCAAGTCCGTGAAGGCCTCCTTCCCTACTCTCAGGGTAGGGAAGGAGGCCTTCACGGACCGCGACAGCAAAGGTCCCTTGCTGTCTTTCCGCAGGTCAGGCGAAGGTGGCGGCGTGTTCGCGAGCCCAGTCGGCGAAGGTCAGCGGCGCCCGGCCGAGAAGTTCGCCGACGGTGCCGAACACGATCTCCTCGTTCCCGGCTGACTGCCGTTTGAGCTCGAAGATCCCGTCGACCGCCGAAGCGGGCCAGCCGAAGCCGAGCATCCGGGCGCGCGCGTCGGCTTCGGGTTCTTCGACGTAGGTCAGCCGCCGGTCGAGGGCCTCGCCGAGGATCTCGACCTGTCGCCGCGTCGTGAGCGCTTCGCCGCCGGTGATCGGGTACGTCTTGCCCGCGTGCCCGTCGGTGGTCAGCACGGTCGCGGCGACGGCGGCGATGTCGCGGACGTGCACCAGCGCGGACGCCGGATCGCCTTCGGGCACGCGGATGACCCCGTCGCCGCGGACGGCGTGCAGCCAGGCGAACCGGTTGTCCATGAACGTGCCGGGTCGCAGGATCGTCCAGTCCGGCCCCGCCTCGCGCACGGACCGCTCGGCCGCGGTGTGCACCAGTGAGATCGGATCGGTCTGTCCGAAGTGGACGCCGGTGGTGGACAGCTTGACGACGTGCTGGACGTCGGAAGCGGCCTTGAGCACGGCTTGTTCCTGGGCGAGCGGATCGGA
Source organism: Amycolatopsis alba DSM 44262 (assembly GCF_000384215.1). Taxonomy (NCBI): domain Bacteria; kingdom Bacillati; phylum Actinomycetota; class Actinomycetes; order Pseudonocardiales; family Pseudonocardiaceae; genus Amycolatopsis; species Amycolatopsis alba. The sequence continues at coordinate 4,752,308 of NZ_KB913032.1, forward strand.
GCCGTGCCCGGAGGTCAGGAGGAAGACACGTTCGACACCGTCGAGCAGCGCGGGATCGAAAGCGTCGAGATCGCAGGCGGCGACTTCGGCGCGCGGATCGATCCGGGCGCGGGCGGGGTCACGGGTCAGTGCGCGCACGCGAGCGCCCTTGTCCAGCAGCGCGGGAACGAGTTCCCGGCCGATTTTGCCGGTGGAACCGAGAACGAGGATCATCGAAGAACTCCTTAGTGGTTGCGCCGCAGCGAAACGCGCGGCAGGAAGAGGGCGGCGGCGAGGCCGGTCACCAGGGCGGGAACCATCACCCAGAACACGCCGTTGAGCGCGGAGGCGTACCCGGCCGGGCTGTCGGTGCCGAACGAGCCCGTGAACACCGCGCCGAAAACGGTCAGCCCGGCCGTGGTGCCGAGCGACCGGAGAAAACCGACGGTCGCGGACACGGCGCCGAGATCGGTCCGGGCGACGTTCTGCTGGGCCGCCATGGAGAGCACCTGCATGTTGAGCCCTGCCGCCGCGCCGAATACGACAAGATAGGTGACGACGAGCGGCAAAGGTGTCGATTCGTCCATTGTGGACATCGCGAGCGCGGCGGCGAGGCCGAGGGTCATGCTGAGGATCGGCGCCCACCGGTAGGCGCCGGTCCTGGCGATGATCTTGCCCGCGACCATCGACGACGCGGCGACCGCGAGCGTCATGGGCAGCAGCAGGAGACCGGCTTCCGAAGGTCCGGCGCCACCCGCGGTCTGCAGGAAGAGCGCCAGGTAGTTGACCGAACCCAGGAAGACGAACCCGGCCGCGGCACTGGCCAGCACGCTCAGGCTGAACATCCTGGCGCGGAACAGCCGGAGCGGGATGATCGGCTCGGCCGCCCGCCGTTCGATGAACAGGAAGGCGACGAGCAGCACGGCGCCGATCGACGCGGACAAGGGAGTCGCCAGGGTCAGGCCGACGATCGCGCCGGACAGGACGACGAGACCCGCGAAATCGAACGGCGCGGTCGTCCGCCGTCGCTCGAGCCGCAGGAATCGCGCGACGATGACGAGCGCGACCAGTCCGATCGGCACGTTGAGCCCGAAGATCGAGCGCCAGCCCGCGAAGTCGGTCAGCACGCCGCCGACGACAGGACCCGCCAGCGAGGAACCGGCGAAGCAGATCGAGAACCAGGCGAAATAGCGGGCGCCTTCGCGACCGGGGAACAGTTCGCCGATGATCGCGGCGACCGCGACGAACAGGCCGCCGGAGCCGACGCCCTGCAGGACGCGGGCGGCGATCAGGAGCGGCATCGTCGGGGCGAGCGCGCAGGCCAGGGAGCCGAGGACGAACAGCGCGATCGCGACGAGAACGACGCGTTTGCGGCCGAAGAGGTCGCCGAGTTTTCCGTAGGCGGGCGCGCTGACGCTGCCCGCCAGCAGGTAGGCGGTGGTGACCCAGGCGAACGACGTGGCGCCGCCGAGTTCGCCGACCAGCCGGGGCAGGGCGGTCGCGACGACCTGGGAGTCGAGCATCGCCAGGAACACGGCGACGAAGAGCCCGACGAGGGCAAGGGTGTTTCGGGCGCGCGGAGGCGCGCCGAGAGCGGTGCTCAAGAAAGGATCCGTTCACTGGAAGAAACGAGGGATCGCGAAGGACGCGGAGCAGTGCTCCGTATCCCCGCCAAGACGGGAAAAGGCTCAACCGTCATCCGAACCGGATGCGGTCCTCTTCGCGCTTGGCGATCACCTCGAATTCGTCCCGCTCGACCGTACGAACCCGGCCGGCGTCATCAGTGAAGGTACGTTGACATGGATGACCCTAGACAATCACATGTCTTTTGGCAAGTAGTTAGCGAAGAGGGACGACGTCTTCGTCCGGCTCGTCGCTGTCCCGGCGGCGTTTGCCCAGCTCGTCGGGGAAGACCCACTTCTTGAGACCCCAGAAGCGGAAGAACATCGCCAGGAGCATGCCGATGATCGACCCGCTCGTGAAGTCCGCGAACTCCTGCACGAACCGCGTCACGTGCGGTACTTCGAGATCGAAGACGTAGCGCGACGTGTAGAGCGGGATCAGGTTGACCACCACGGCGATCCCGCTGATCACGAAGAACAGCGCCGCCTCGTGATGCCGTTCGCGGCCGCCGCGGGTCCGGAAGGACCATTCGCGGTTGAGGATGTAGGACACGATCGTCGCGACGATGATCGCGATCGCCTTCGCCGTGGTCGGCTTCGACTCCAGCACACTGAGTTTCAGCAGGTACCAGACGCCGTTGTCGACCAGGAACGTCGTACCGCCCACGATCGCGAACTTCAGCAGCTCCCGGTGCTTGATCAGCACCGATCGGAGCGGCTCGGGCGTCCGGGAAAGGACGGATTCGACCACGGTCACTCGGTCAGTCTAATTCGCGCGGGCCATCGAATGGGTCGGGAGGGGGCGAGGTGGAGTGGTATAGGGCAGTTTGGGTGTTTCCAGTAGGCGGAATTCTTGTCGCCTGTCAGGCGGCGGGGTCCTCGGGAATGTCGGAAGCGCGCCGCCCCTCGCCCCGCAGCAGCCGCGGCCGCGCGCCCGCCTCCGGGAAGACCCACTTCTTGAACGACCACCAGCGGAACACCGTGCCGAGCAGCGTCCCGATGACCACGCCGCTGACGAAATCGGCGATCTCCTGCGTCAGCAGATCGACGTGCGGTTCTTCCAGGTTGAGCACGTGCCGCGAAATCAGCTGCGGAAGCGCGTTGAGGCCGAGCGCGATCGCGCTGAGGAAGAAGAAAAGCGCGGCTTCGTGGGCACGCTCACGGCCACCGCGGAAACGGAACGACCATTCACGGTTCGCGACGTAGGAGAAAACGGTCGCCACCAGCACGCCGATCATCAGCGCGGTCACCGGTTTGTCGGTCAGCACGGTGAACTTCAGCCCGTAGGTGATCGTCATCGTGATGACGAAACTCGCGCCCCCGACCACGGCGAAACGCAGCAGCTCCCGGTGCCTCCCCAGCATGCGGGCACGCTACTCGAAGACGCGGTCCACGATCCCGTTGGGCTGCGTGGTCGGCTTCGCTTTGCCCGGTCGCGGCGGCGCGCTCGTGGTCGCGGCGGGCGGGGTGGGCACCTGCTTCGCCGACTCTGAAGGCGTCACGGACGGCAAAGGCTTCTTCGACGGCGAAGGCCACCCAGGCCGCCCTGGCTTCGGAGTCTGCGAAGTGGACGGAGGCTTCGAAGTGACCGAAGGCAGCGTAGGCATCGTCGGCACAGTGGTGGGCGGAAGCAGCGCGTTGTCGTCGCACCAGTGGTGCCAGCAGCCGAAGTGGACCTCGACAGGCTTCGCCTTCGCGACACCGAGGGTGGCGTTCACCGTCACCGGGACATTGTCCGCGGGGCGGCCCTTCAGCCGGACCCACAGGCTGGCCTGACGGCCCGGAGCCAGCGAGCCGCGCGAAGTGCACGAAGCGCCTTCGCCGGTCGGAGTGCACGGGATGCCGTACACGCTCCAGGAACTGAGCACGCGGTGGTCGAGGGTGATCGTCACCGGCTTCGTCGACTTGCCCGTGTTCTTCACGCGGATCAGCACCAGCGGATTGCGGTTCCACGGGAACGCCGACAGCCCGTCGCTCTCGGCCCGCAGGGTGAGGTCGTCCGGCGGCGGCTTCACGGTGACCTTCACCGCAACCGACACCTTGATCTGCGCGCCCGCGGTCACCGAACCGGTCACCATGCTGCCCGGTTCGGCCGTCTCGTCGGCACGCAGGCGGAACGTCAGCACCGCGGACTGTCCCGGTTCGAGACCGGTCCCGGTCTTGCAGGTCACCGTGCCACTGCCGCCGGGGCAGCTCACCGCGATCGGGGCGGGTCCCGCCTGCTGCCGGAAGCCGGTGACGCCCATCGCGCCACCGCCACCGGCGGGAACAGCCGTCACACCCTTCGGCAGGTTCAGCGAAACCGCGACGGGCTCGGACTTCGACCCACCGTCGTTGCGCACGGTGATCGGCAGGTTGGCGTCTTCACCCGGTTCGAGGTGGACGCCCCCGGCGGGGGTCGACGCCGTCATCGCCGGAGGCGACGGGATCGTCGGCGAGGACGCGGGCGGGGGCGTCTGGGAGGGCGGAGGCTGCTGAGCGGGCGGCGGCTGCTCCGTGGGAGGAGCGGGGGGAGCAGGCGGCGCGGGAGGCGCGGGAGGAGCAGGTGGCGCGGGCGGCGCTGGAGGAGCCACCGGCGGCGCGGGCGGCACTACCGGCGGCGGGTTCACCGGGGCCGGTGCCGGCGCCACGGCGGGTGGCGGGACGGCGGCCGCGGCCGGGATCTCCTGGGTGCCACCACCGGCGGCGAGCGCCACCGCGACGGCGGCGACGATGGCCGCGCTCGATCCGGCCACCGTGACGAACTGGCGCGGTCCGGCCGCGGCGGCGCCGGCGGCACCGCTCGCGTTCGAACCCGCCGCGCCCGTGCCCGACGCTGTCGTGCCCGCCGCGGCGGCCGAAGTCGTGCCCGCGGTGATGGCCGTCCCGGCCGCGGTGGCCGCGGCGGCTTTGCCCGCCCCAGTCGTCGCGAGGTACCCGAGAGCCGCGCCACCGAGCACGATCGGCGCGATGATCCCGCGCAGACCGGTGTTGACGTCGGCCAGTTCCGCGGCCAGCGCGCGGCACTTCTCGCATTCGTCCAGATGGCTCTCCACCTGGGCGCGTTCACGTTTGGACAACCCGTCGCGAGTCCACGCGCCGAGCTTGTCGGCACTCGCGCGGCAGCGTTCGCCGGAGTTCTCGGCCAGGTGGACCTGCAGATAGGCCTGCCGCAGGCCCTCACGGGCGCGGTAGGCGAGCGCGGAGACACCGTTCGCGGTCAACCCCAGCAGCGGCGCGACCTCGGCCGGGTTCTGGCCCTCGATCTCGGTATGCCACAGCACCGCCTGCCACCGCTCGGGCAGCCGGGCGAACGCCTTCGCGGCGAGCGTGCGCTCGAGCCCGGCGACGGCGGTGTCGGAGAAGGGGACCGTCAGAGCTTCGCCGACGGCACCGCCGACGTCGGACATGTCCTCGTTCAGGTCGACGCGCTTGTCCTTGCGCGTCTTGTCGTAAGCGGTGTGCCGCAGCGCTGTCAGCAGGTACGCGCGGAAAGCGGCGTCGGGGCCCTTGCCGCCGCGCAGCGTGTCCAGCACCTTCGCGAAGGCTTCCGAAACAAGGTCGTCGGCTTCGGAACTCGAGCGGGCGAGCTGGCGGGCGAGATTGTGCGCCGCGCCGGCGTGACGTTCGTAAAGCGTTCCGTAAGACGCGATCTTCCCGTCACGCACCTCGGCGATCAGCTCGGCGTCACTCTTACCGGTGAGATCGGCGGGAACGGTGGACACGGGACTCCTTCATCTGCGGGTTAGGCGGGTCTACTCTTCCTAACGCCTGAACACGCTCAGTGTGACGGAACGGGCGACGCACGTCACCTCGCGGCCCCGCCGATGACCCGGAGAGCGCAACGCCTTCACCCATGACGGGTTACCGAAGAGTTCGGAAAGATCCTTGGAAAACGCCGTCACGCACGACGTGGACCGGCGTCCCCACCGTGAAGCGATCGCAAGATCGAAAAGATCGGAATGGAAGGGGCGGTGGGCAGTGGACGTACCGGCGACTGGTGCGCCCGATGGGCAAGCCGCCTGGAACCGGTTCGAACGAGATCGCTCTCTTCGCGCCCTGCGGGCCCGCTGGCGGACGGCCAGCCTGGCCGCGGGCTGGCGTTTCCCCAGTGACTGGGGCCTCCCCGAGGTCGACGCCGTCTGCGCGGCGGTGATCAAGAACGGCCGGGTCGCCACCGCGGAGGTGGCGGAAACCGCCCTCGCGGGGCTGGGCCGGGCGCGTGCCGCGGCGGGTGCCGGGCTGGCCGAAACGCTCGCGGATCTCGCGGCGTTGCACGCCGTGCTCGCCGACCCGGACGCGGTGGACGGGTTCATCGCACCGGATGTCGACACCACGCCCTCCCGGTTACTCCGGGTGACAGCGCTGGCTTGGGCGGACGTCGCGACCGATCAGCTCGTGAACACCGAAGTCACCGAACCTCTCACCGGGCTGCCGACCGCCGCGTACTTGAGGACCCGGTTGAGTGAGCTGTACCGCCAGGCCCGCCGTGACGAACGGCCGGTCTCGGAGGTGCACACCCTGCTCGTGGTCTCGATGGACTTCAGTGCGGTCGCGGGCTGGCCCCGGCTGACCGGCATGATCCTGGTCGCGGACGCGTTGAAGCAGGTGTTCGACGGCGGGGAGAGCGTCGCCTCGCTCGGGCCGTCCGTCGCGGGTGTGCTGGTGCCGAAGGACGTGAGGCTCGCTTCGTCCGGCGTCGCGCTGCGAAGGGCGCTCAACGAGCGGCTTTCGGTGGACGCCCAGCTGCGGGACACCGGCCGCCCGCAGATTTCGGCCGTCCGGCTCCCGGCGACCTACGACCAGGCGTGCGATCTCCTCAGCGGTCTCGCCCGGTCCTGACCGGACGTTCTCCAGGTCGCGGGCGACCCTGTCGAGGTGCGGGGACCCGGTTCATGATTTCCTGTTTGCGTGACCCGGACTGTTCCCGCCGACACCAACGGCGACGTTTCGGCGAGCCGCCCGCAGCATCGTCTGTCGCTGCGGAGGTCGCTCGCCCGCTTGTCCGTCCGGCCGAGATCGATCCTGATCCTGTCGGTGATCCCGCTGGTCGCGATCGGTTTCGGTATCTGGGGCTGGCAGCACGACTGGGTGCTCGGCGTGGACAGCGCGGTGTACCGCGCCGGTGCCGAGACACTGCTCAACGGTGATCCACTGTACGACGCGAACACGCTTCCGGTGGAGCCGTGGTGGGCGCTGTTGCCGTTCACCTATCCGCCGACGGCGGCGCTGTTCTTCATCCCGCTCGCGCTGGTCCCGACGCAGGTCGCCTGGGGGCTCCTGACCGCGGTTTCGCTGCTCGCGCTGGCACTGTGCGTCCGGATCGCCATCGGCGCGCTGCCGAAGCCCTCGACCGACGGCCCCCGCTGGTGGGCCTCGCCCGCCCGGTCCACGATCGCGTTCTTCCTGGTCTTCCTCGGCCTCGAACCGGTGTGGCGCACGACCTTCCTCGGCCAGATCAACATCATCCTGATGGCGCTGGTGATGCTGGACATCCTGGTCATCGGGGCGAGGGGCAGCCGCTGGGGCGGGGTGCTCGTCGGCGTCGCGGCCGCGATCAAGCTCACCCCGATCGTCTTCCTGGGGCATCTGTTCATCACCGGCCGCCGGATGGACGCCATCCGCGGGCTCATCACGTTCATCGTGCTGCAGGGCCTGATGTTCCTGATCATCCCGCACGACGCGGCCCGGTACTGGACCTACACGCTGCCCGACACCGGCCGGATCGGCCCGGTGCACTGGGCGGGCAACCAGTCGCTGAACGCGCTGATGAACCGCTTCACCGAGCTCGCGCCCTGGGCGTCGAAGGCGGCGATGGGGATCGGCGCGCTGCTCGCGATCCCGGCGATCTGGCTGGTGCTCCGCTTCCACCGCAAGGGCCAGGCGCTCGCGGCGATGCTGGTGACGGCGTTCTGGATCCTGCTGATCTCGCCGATCTCCTGGACCCACCACTGGGTCTGGGTGGCGCCGCTGGTCGTCCTGCTGGTCTCGCGCCTGCCGAAGACCACTCCCGCGACAGCGTGGAAACGCTGGCTCGGCACCTTCGCGGTGTTCTTCGTCTTCATCAGCTGCGTGCTGCTGATCCTGCCGAACGGCCGCAACGTCGAGCTGCACTGGAAGGTGTGGCAGAACATCCTCGGCAGCGCGTACATCTTCATGCCGCTGGTGCTGGCGCTCGCGCTGGCCGGGCGCTGGTGGTACCTGCGCCGGAAGCAGGGCACGGGGGACGAAGAAAAACATGCTGAAGTCGCGTCCGGCGGCTGAGCCCCGTGTACTCGGGGCCGCGCTGGCGGGCGCGCTCGCGCTGGCGATGCTCGCGCTGGGCGTCGTCGCCTGGCTCGGCGAATGGCACCTCGGCGCGGACAGCGCCGTTTACCGCGCCGGTGCCCTCACCCTGCTGAAAGGTGAACCGCTCTACACCCGCGAGGCGCTGACGACGCTGCCGCCGTGGGTGCTGCTGCCGTTCACCTACACCCCGGCCGCGGCGCCGCTGTTCCTGCCGCTCGCGATCGTCCCGGCCGGGCTGACCTGGGGCGTCGCCGGCGCGCTCTCCTTGGTCTGCCTGAGCGTCGTGATCTCCGTGGTCGCCCGCGCCTGCGGAGCGCCGATCACCCGGTGGTGGGTGCTGCCGCTGGCCACGGCGGGCGCGCTGGCGCTGGAGCCGGTGTGGAAGACGCTCTTCCTCGGGCAGATCAACCTCATCCTGATGGCGCTGGTCGTCCTCGACGTCCTGGTGCTTTCGGCCCGCGGTTCGCGCTGGGCCGGGGTGCTGATCGGGATCTCGGCGGCGATCAAGCTGACGCCGCTGATCTTCGTGCCGCATCTGCTGTTCACCGGTCGCTGGAAGGACGCGCTGCGGGCGCTCGGCACGTTCGCCGGGCTCGAAGCCGTGATGTTCGCGGTGATCCCCGGCGACGCCGTCCGCTTCTGGACCGAGTCGGCGACCGATCCCAGCCGGGTCGGCTCCGTGCACTGGATCTTCAACCAATCACTCAACGGGCTGGTGAACCGCGCTTCGGAACTCGCGCCGTGGTCATTGACGATGGCCATCGCGATCGCCGCCGTCCTCGCTGTTCCCGCCGTCTGGCTGGTCGTGCGCCTGCACCGCCGCGGCGACGTGGTCGGCGCGCTGCTGGTGACCGCGTTCTACGGGCTGCTGCTCTCGCCGGTGTCGTGGTCACACCACTGGGTGTGGACGGTGCCGCTGCTGGTCCTGCTCGTCATCCGCCGGTCGTGGGTTCCGGCCGCGGGCGTCGCGGTGCTGTTCGCGAGCGGCGTGATCATGTTCGTGCCCAACGGCGGGGTGACCGAGTTCGGCTGGGGACTGGGCTGGTCGCTGCTCGGCAACGTCTACGTCCTCACCGCTGCGATCGCCATCACAGCCCTGGCCGTGCGGGAGCTGCGACGCGGGTCCGCCCAGGTCGCGGCCGTGGCGGCCAAGTAATCTGCACCTTGTTATGGACAAACGAACCGGTCTTCCGATCGTGGGCATGGTGGGCGGCGGACAGCTGGCCAGGATGACCCACCAGGCGGCGATCTCCCTCGGCCAGTCCCTGCGCGTGCTGGCCGCCGGGGAGAACGAATCCGCCGGCCTCGTCGCGGGCGAGGTCGTGCAAGGGCACCACACCGACCTCGAAGCGCTGCGCTCGTTCGCCGCCGGGGTCGACGTGCTGACCTTCGACCACGAGCACGTTCCCGGCGAGCACCTGCTGACGCTCGCGATGGAAGGCGTCACCATCCGGCCAGATCCGGCCGCGTTGTCGATGGCGCAGAACAAGCTCGTCATGCGCGAGATGATGGCGGGGCTGGAGATCCCCGGCCCCGACTTCGCCGAAGTGTCCTCTGTGGACGACGTGATCTTCTTCGGTGACAAGCACTCCTGGCCGGTGGTGCTCAAGGCGGCGCAGGGCGGCTACGACGGCCGCGGCGTCTGGATGCTCGACACCGCGCAGCACGCGCGCGAGACCGTCCCCGAACTCCTCGACGCCGGAACCCCTTTGCTGGTCGAGGAAAAGGTCGTCATGCGGCGCGAACTGTCCGCGCTGGTGGCCCGGTCCCCGTTCGGGCAGGGCGCGGCGTGGCCGGTCGTGGAGACCGTGCAGTCCGGCGGGATCAACACCGAGGTGCTCGCCCCGGCGCCGGGGCTGAGCATCGAGCGCACGCAGGAGGCGCAGGACCTCGCGCTGCGGATCGCGGCCACGTTGAACGTGACCGGGCTGCTCGCCGTCGAGCTGTTCGAGACCGACGAAGGCCTGCTGGTCAACGAACTCGCCATGCGCCCGCACAACTCGGGACACTGGACGCAGGATGGCTCGCGGACGTCGCAGTTCGAGCAGCACTTGCGGGCGGTGCTCGACTACCCGCTCGGGCTGACCGACCTGATCGCCCCCGCCTGCGTGATGGCGAACGTCCTCGGCGCTCCCGAAGCGCCGGAGATGGGGCCGGACGAGCGGCTGCACCACCTGTTCGCGCGGTACCCGGACATCCGCGTCCACCTGTACGGCAAGGGGGAGCGGCCCGGCCGCAAACTCGGCCACGTCAACCTCGTTGGCGAACGCATGGAGGAGCTGCGCGACCGCGCGCTGCTCGCCGCGCACTGGCTTTCCCACGCCGTCTGGCTCGACGGCTACGAGATCCACTAGGAGTAACTGAGAATGTCGCCGCAGGTTGGCCTGATCATGGGCAGCGATTCGGACTGGCCGACGATGGAAGCGGCCGGGCAGGCCCTGGCCGAGTTCGGTATCGAATACGAGGTCGGCGTCTACTCGGCACACCGCACTCCGCAGCGGATGCTCGACTACGCGACTTCGGCCGCTTCGCGGGGCGTGCGCGTGATCATCGCGGGCGCCGGCGGGGCCGCGCACCTGCCGGGCATGGTCGCGTCGGCGACGGTGCTGCCGGTGATCGGCGTGCCGGTGCCGCTGAAGTACCTCGACGGCATGGACTCGCTGCTCTCGATCGTGCAGATGCCCGCCGGTGTCCCGGTCGCGACGGTTTCCGTCGGCGGGGCACGGAACGCCGGCCTGCTCGCGGTGCGCATCCTCGCCGCGTCCGACGAGGGGCTGCAGGCGAAGATGGCCCGTTTCCAGGCGGATCTGGAGCAGCTGGTGCTCGACAAGGACGCCGCCCTGCGCAAACGCGTCGAAGGCTGACGCATTTCGTCCTCTGAATTCTGCCGATAACTGTAAGGTTTCGGCCGGGCACCTTCGGTCAGTTCGACCGAAGGTGCCCGGCCACTGAGTTCAGTCGGTGAGTTGCTTTCGTAGTTCCCGTTTCAGCACCTTCCCGGCGGCCGACACCGGGATCTGGTCGACGAAGTGGACCGCCCGCAGTCGTTTGTACGGCAGCACGCGAGCGCCGACGGCCTCCAAGAGCTGCTCGGCGGTGACGTTCTCGTCGCTGCGGACCACGAACGCGACCGGCAGCTCGCCGACCTCGGTGTCCGGCTTGCCGACCACGGCCGCCGCGGAGACACCGGGCAGGGTGATCAGCAGCTCTTCCAGTTCACGCGGGAAGACGTTGTAGCCCTTGTACAGCAGCATGTCCTTCTTGCGGTCCACAATGGATAGATAGCCGTCCTCGTCGAGGAGGCCGATGTCGCCGGTGTGCAGCCAGCCGTCGACGAGCGCGGCAGAGGTTTCCTCGGGGCGGTTGCGATAGCCGACCATCACCTGCGGGCCGCGCAGGCACACCTCGCCGCTTTCCCCGGCGGGCAAAGGATCTTCGCCGCCTTCGGCCGAGACGATCTTGATCTCGGTGTCGGGGAGCGGCAGGCCGACCGAACCGACCTTCCGCACGGCGGACCGGTAGGACGGCGCGATGACGGCGCCCATGGTGACCTCGGTGAGGCCGTAACCCTCGATGATGAGTACGCCGGGGAAGCGGTTCTGCAGGGCGCGGATCATCGCGTGGTTCATCGGTGCCGCGCCGGAGCCGATGGTCAGCACCGAGGACAGGTCGGCTGTGTGAAACTCGGGGCAGGAAAGCAGCGCTGCGAACAGCGCGGGCGCCCCGCCGATGGTGGTGACCCGCAGCAGTTCGGCGTCGGCCACGTACGCGGCCGGGTCGAAGCGGTCGTGCAGGACGATGGTGGCGCCGTCGAGCAGCGGGACGTTGAGCGCGGCGATGGTGCCCATCGCGTGGAACCACGGCGTCAGGTTGAGGGCGATCCCGGTGCCGATCCGGGACGGCCATTCGTCCGGCTCCCCGAACTGCTCGACGATCACCTCGCCCGAGGCGTCGACGGCGGGGACCGCGCCCAGCCGGTAGCAGGAACTCTGCAGGCTGTTGACCACGACGTTCCGATGCGGCAGGCAGACACCTTTCGAGCGGCCGGTGGTGCCGCCGGTGTACGCCAGGTGGGCGAGATCGCGGTAGATGTCGATCTCGACGTCCGGCCGCTCGTCGGGGTGACCGGAGTAGAACTCCGTGAACTCGATCTCTCCCTCGGCGAGCCCGTCCGGCGGGTGGACGACGATGCTCAGCCGGACCGACGTCCGATCACGCACCGAAGCCAGCACGCGCGCGACCGGGCCGACGGTGACAGCGGCGACCGCTCCGGCGTCGGCCAGCTGGAAGGCGAGGTCGTCCGGCGGGAGCAGGGGATTCGCCGGGCTGAAGGTGGCCCCCGCGAGCAGCGTCCCGTAGTACGCGATCGGGTACGCCAGGCAGTTCGGCAGGTGGAGCGCCACGACGTCGCCCCGGCCGATGCCCTCGGCGCGCAGGGCGTTCGCGAACCGGCAGGCCGCGCTGTACGTCTCGGCGAAGGTGAGGCGCTGGTCTCCGTGGGCGAAGGCCGTGCGGGAGCCCCAGCGAGCAGCGGCGCCTGCCAGCACCGAGCCGACCGGGACCTCGGGATAGTCGAGCGACCGGGGGACCTGGGTGAGCTGCATCACCCGAACGTACGGACTTTGCGGCCAAGGACACAAGGCTCGCGATGTCGCTCAATGTGAACGAGCGCTAACATCGGACAAACTCCCAAGCGCGGTTAGAAGAGGTGACGAAGGTGTCTGACGGTCCGGGTCTGTACCAGCTTGCCGAGGAGCACGAGGAGCTGCGGGCCGCGGTGCGTGCCCTCGCGGAGAAGGAGATCGAGCCGTACGCGGCCGAGGTCGATGAGGACGAGCGCTACCCGATCGAGGCGTACAACGCGCTGGTCAAGTCGGGTTTCAACGCCGTCCACATCGAGGAGGCCTACGACGGCCAGGGCGCGGACGCCATCGCCGCCTGCATCGTGATCGAAGAGGTCGCGCGTGTCGACGCGTCGGCGTCGCTGATCCCGGCGGTGAACAAGCTGGGCACGGTGCCGATCATCCTTTCGGCGTCGGAAGACCTCAAGAAGCTCGTGCTGCCGTCGATCGCCTCGGGCGAGACCTCGGCGTCCTACGCGCTTTCGGAGCGCGAAGCCGGCTCGGACACCGCCTCGATGCGCACCCGCGCGAAGCTCGACGGCGACCACTGGGTGCTGAACGGCACCAAGTGCTGGATCACCAACGCGGGTGAATCGTCCTGGTACACCGTGATGGCGGTGACCGACCCCAACGCCGAGAAGAAGGCCAACGGCATCTCCGCGTTCGTCGTGCACAAGGACGACCCCGGCTTCACCGTCGGCTCGAAGGAGCGGAAGCTCGGCATCAAGGGCTCGCCGACCCGCGAGATCCACTTCGAGAACTGCACCATCCCGGCCGACCGCATCATCGGCGAGCCCGGCACCGGCCTGAAGACCGCGCTGCGCACCCTCGACCACACTCGCCCGACCATCGGCGCGCAGGCGCTGGGCATCGCGCAGGGCGCGCTCGACGCGTCCATCGCGTACGTCAAGGAGCGCAAGCAGTTCGGCAAGTCGATCTCGGAGTTCCAGGGTGTCCAGTTCATGCTGGCCGACATGGGCATCAAGATCGAGGCCGCCCGGAACCTCGTCTACGCCTCCGCCGCGGCGACCGAACGCGGCGACAAGCGCGGCGGCTACATGGCCGCGGCCGCGAAGGCGTACGCGTCGGACATCGCGATGTCGGTCACGACGGACGCGGTGCAGCTCTTCGGCGGCGCGGGCTACACGCGCGACTTCCCGGTGGAGCGCATGATGCGCGACGCGAAGATCACGCAGATCTACGAAGGCACCAACCAGATCCAGCGCATGGTCATGGCGCGCGCCCTGCTCAAGGGCTGATTTGATCTTGACCCGGTAGTTCGGGCGGCCCTGGCTGCTCATGATCAGGCCGCCTCCAGGCCGTCATGGGCACCAGGCCGCCCGGCTGCTGTGGCAGTTCCTTCGAACGGCATGGCTCAAGATTCAAGCTTGTCGGTTGTCGGACCGGTAGCGGTTGCCGCTAGATCCTCGTGTGCTTGCTCCAAAACGTTCAGCTCAACCTTCCTTCGTTTCGAAGGAACCAACTCGCCGAGGGCATCACGGTACTGAACTCGAATGTAGGATATTTGGGAAGCGGAGATAACAACTTTCTCCCAGCGTAGGCCTATGTCGTCAGCGTCGTCCGTACTCGCGGCTGTCGACTTGACTCTCTTCATGCTCGTTCCGTAGAGCAGTATGTCTCGCTCCTCTGACTTCTCGTTCAATGTCCATGACTCGACATAGCCAAAAAAGCCTGTCCCGTCCTGTAGCTGCACATGTGCCCAGGCGTTGCTGTCTCGTGGTCGATCGGATCGAAGCGCTTCTTGCCAGGGGTTTCCGTTCGACAACGAGGCTGTCTCGCGCTTTATGGCCGATACTGCCTGAGCGACGATCAACGCTAATGCGCAGGCCGTCGCTGTCGTGAAGATAAGGTTGCCGGTAATCCTGGTGATGTGTTCCTGTGTGTACGATCCACCGGTTCTTAGCCACTCGCTCAGATTTATTGAGAGACCGGGAAAGACTGTCCAGACAGCTGCCTGTATGGTCGCTGCGCCGAGGATTAAGCTGAAGCTGGCCAGAGCTACGCGTGATGCTTCCCTAAAAGTTGAGCATGGTGCATGAAGTCGCTTGCGTTCGCGGGTTAGTTCAAACACGAGGCCGGGTGCTACTAGGCCAAGGAATGCGAATAGGGCGCCTAATGTCTGTGGGATCATCGTGCTGTACTAGTTAGTCGACGTCGCCACCCTTCACTGGAGGTGTGCTCTTGTTCTTGTCCATCTGGCCGCGATCTTGTGGCTTTCCTCCGGTCTTGCTGATCGGCTGCTTCGGGCTTTGCGACTTCTTGCCAGCGTTGTCCTTGTTCATTTGTTTCCTCCTTGGCGCCAATGTCGGTATAAGGCTGTGGCACGTAGTCGCGCGAGGTGATGTTGGTGTTACGCCAACCGGCCGTGCGGCGCCATCTCCGGTAGTAGCTCTTGTAGAGCGTTAGGCGGCTATGCCGCGTCCGCTGCTGCGGTCGCTTGCCCGAACACCGCGTCGATCGCCTGACGAGCCCGCTCGTGGCTCGACGGGACGAGGTGCGTGTACGTCCGCAGGGTGAACCCGGCATCGGAGTGGCCGAGGTACTCGGCGAGTTCCTTGATCGACACGGCGCGAGACAGCAGCGTCGAGGCGAAGAAGTGCCGCAGCGCGTGCATGCCGTCCGCCCGGCCACGGTAGGTGATCTCCGCCGTCCTGAACGCGCCCTGCCAGACCACCTTGGTGAACAGGTCTCCGGTGTAGAGCCGCCCGTCTTCTCCTGTCATCAGGAGCCGGACCGTCACGGGTTCGCCGTCCGGCTTCCGCCAGGGCAGCGTGACCGCGACGGACGGGAACCGGTCCTGATGGTCGTCGATCTCGGCGAGCATGGCGGGGGAGAGCGGCACAGTTCGCGTCTTGCCACCCTTCGGTGGGGCGAACATCATCACGCCCTTGACGGTCTTGATCTGCCGCTGAACGTGGACGGTCATCGCGTCCCGGTCGATGTCGTCCGGGGAGTACCCGAGGATTTCCCCTTGCCGCAGGCCCAGCCCAGAGCCCAGCGGGACAGCGATTCGGAACCGCTCGGCGAGCCCTTTCCGCACCTTGTGCACTCGCTCCTCCGGCCACACGACGACCTGCGGGCTTTCACCGACCGGCCGTCGAACCGTCTTGGCATGACAGGGGTTCTCTCGAATCAGCCTGTCGTCGACCGCTGAGTCCAGCACTCCAGCCACGATGGTGAACAGGACTACCTGGTAGTTCGAGGACAGCCCCCGTTCGTCCATATCGCCCACCCAGTCACGAATGGTGGACGGCTTGATCTGGCCGAACTTCAAGTGTCCGAAGGTGGGATAGATCTGACTTTCCAGTCGGCTACGCAGAATCTCACGCGTGGCCGGATCGGGTGAGGTGGCCTTGAGCCAGTTCTCACCCTGCTTCCGGAAGACCTTCGACGACGCCCGCGGATCGATGTACTTGTCTTCACGCTTGTCCGACTCCACACCGATGAGGAAGTCTTCAGCGCGCTTCTTTTGCTTGTCTGGAAAGGCTTTCGAGCGTTCCTCGTTGTCGGGGTCGAGGTAGCGGACCTTGTACCGCATGCCGATGCCGTACAGGTCGGTCTTTTCGAGCACGGGCTTGCCCCGCCCGTTGAGGATGACCTTTCCGGTCTCCTTGTCACGGGCGGGGCGGTACCAGCGATCTTGAATGTGTCCCATCAGGCCGCCGCCTCGTCTGTGCTCCAAGCGCGGACCTTGGCCGGGTCGTACCGGAGGTGACGGCCGATCTTGCGGACCGGCGGACCTTCGCCGAGCCACTTCCACTGGTAGAGCGTCTTGACCGGCACGCCGAGGTAGGCCGAGACGTCCTCTACCGACCAAAGCCGGTCAACACTGCTTACGTTGTCCATCTCGCCTCCTCAGGCCGCTAGCGGAGTTGCCGAAAGATCCGGTGGACTCTGCGCGGCTAGTAGTGCTTTGTCGTACTCGGCTTTCCAGGTGATGCGTTCGGAGATGGCGTGCATGACCAGGTGGTCCCGAGGAGGCACGGAGGGGTCGCCGGAGTCGACCTTGCGCCAGATCAGCCGAGCCGGGTCCGGTGCTGGTTTCTCGATCCCGACTGCCGCCAGCGCTTCCAGGACGAATGCTTTCCGATCGGCCTTGTGGTCCACGAGGGTCTTCCCGGACCACTTGCGCGACACCAGCACGCGACGCCCCGGCAGGCCGAGGGTGGTCCGCCGGTGGGCTCGTCCCTTGCAGTGCCCTGGCGTGGTCTTTCCGTTGGCGCCCTTGGGGTTGATGCCGTAGAGCAGCCACACCGCGCACCGAGGCGAGCAGGGCGTCACCGACAGCTCCGCGTGCAACCGGTCGTGGTGATCCCTCTGCCTGACGGTGTCGGCTTCGACCACCTCACCGGTGGACTTGGTGAGGTACTTGGTCAGGTAGCCGATGTGCCGTCCGGCCTCCTCCGAGCCGCCGAGGATGCCCTTGGAGTGCACCTGTCGTCCGAAGGTGACCACGTGCGCCGGGTCCTCCACGGCCTCTACCGCGTCGTCCCAGTCGGTCAGCGGCTCTCGCGTGTCCGGGTCGACAAACACTCTGCGGTCGCCGTCCCAGAGCGGCATTCGGTCGACGTAGACGACCTGGTCATGGTTGGGCCACCAGACCTGGTGATAGGTCGCTTCGGTGACTTGGCGGATCACGTCGTGCGGGACCGATCCCCGAATCGCCGCGTGCAGGTGCGGAGCCGCCCGCCGCTGCGGTTCTACGGTCGCGAAGTACTGCGCGTCCCAGCCCACGACCCGCCGGAGGTTCTGCCACCACCGGTCGACGAGCGCGGAGAAGTGGACCGCGTCCCGAGCGGCCCGCCGGTAGTCATAGGTCGACGGGCCGACCGGTGCGCCATCAGAGCGGACCGGGCCGTAGGTGTCGCAGGTGAGCGTGACGAACATCGACGGCCGGAACCGCCCCGCGTACTCACGGCCGACCGTGGTCTTGGTGACCTTGCGTCGAGGCAGGTTCGGCGCCTCCTGCCGCCGCTTGGTCGAGCGCTTCACTGCCTTCTTCGTGGGCAGGTCGATGGAGGGTAGGCGGCCGCGCATGCCGAGTTGCCGAAGTTCTTCGTCGACACTCTGGATCTCCTCTCGCAGTTCGTCGGCCTCCGTCTGGTCCGTCTGTTGCCGGTAAGCGGCGACGAGGTCAGCCCGGAATGCCAGCAGGTCCGTTTGGGTCTCGGAGGGCGGCTCGGAGGTGAAGTCGGGTTCGGTCTCCATGTGCCAGCCCTCGCGGCACTGGACCTGTCGCAGCGCCTTCGCTTTCCGAGCACACGGGAGACACACCGATTCGACCGTCGAGCCGCAGGGAACGGGGACGTAGCGGAGTTCTCCGGTGTCGGTGTCGCCGACCTCCATCGTGAACGGCCGGACACAGACGCCGTGCTTCTCAGCGGTCGCTTTCACTACGTCGGAGGCGAGGGGTTCCCGCATCCGAACGGCCCGGGTTTTGGCCGGCATGGTCACCGCGGATTCGTGGGTGCTCATCAGGCGGCCATCTCCCCAGGGGCGTTCCACTGCCGCAGGACGAACACCGGCATGTCCTGCCGCATCCCCGCAGGCAGATCAGGGAAAGTCGCTTCGTCGAACCAGACACCGCCGTAGACCACCACCGGGATGCCGCACGGAGTCCTGCCGCTCAGTTCCAGGTGCACCGACCCGCCGCCCGCAGGACGCCACAGGGACGCCGTCACGTCGTCGAGCGAGGCAGCCCAGGTGAGCAGCCCACGGGCGACGTCCTCCAGGCGGTCGGAGTCGAGTTGCACCGTGATCGGATCAGGACCCACCCCGACCCGCACCGAGGCGGCCGGGGGAAGGGCGAACGAGTCGAGGTGGTCGCGGATCGCGTCGAGGAAGACCATCAGCCGGTTCATGCCGCCCTCCCTTCGGAGAGTCCAACCACGTGAGTGCCACAGTTGGTCACGTAGGTCTCCAGGGCCTTGATCTCCTCATCGGCGACCCATCCAGCCCGGACGCGCAGGGGTTCGCGGACGCCTTCGCCCCAGACGTAGCCGACACCGGCTTCGGAATCACCGATCCGGTTCGCCCACGCGCCTCGTTCGTATGCGCCGTCGCCGAGGACCATCCCGACATGGGTCTTGGAGGTCACCCGCAGGCACACGCGGCGCGGGAACAGTTCTCGAACCGGGACGGTGTCCTTCGTGGGTTCCTGGACGTAGCCGCGCACCGTGATGCCCAAGGCCCGCCCCTGCGTCGTGAGAAGCGCGACCTTCTCGACGATCGCGTCACGGGTCTTGCGGTCGGTGTACTTGGTCAGCGCACCGATCTCGTCGAACTCCAGCACCTCAAGCGGATGCTCGACGCTGATCGGGATCATGCGCACGCGTCCGGCGAACTCATGCTTGCGGGCTTCCATTTCCTCAAGCAGGCCGTCGAGGAGTTCGAGCGCCTGCTTACCGGTCACCGCATACCGGGCGAAGATCCCGCGCCCGTAGGCGAGTTCCATCCCCTTCGGGTCGATACCGGACACCCGGACCACACCGGACCGAATCGCGGGTGCGGCCGACACCAGCGGGCACCACATCACCGAGTTCTTGCCCGATCCGGTCGCGCCAGCGGTCAGGCAATGCGCGCCCGAGCCGACCAGCGGAACCCGCCAGTCCGAGCCGTACTCCGTGGTCCCGGACCACACATGCCGCAGTTCCACGCCGAGCCCATCGGGCGAGACCAGGTCGGGAACAGGCAGGGAGGTCACCGCGGATTTGAGTAGGTCACGGCGCTGGAAGTCGATGGAGACCACGTTGGGCTCCAGCTCCCGCACCTGGCAGCGCTTGACCTTGCGCGCCACGGCGAGTACCCGCGCGGCCTCGTCGAAGTCCTCGGGCTTTTGCCCCGGAACGAGCTGGACCCGCACCTCATCCCACGACGGTCCCGATCGGACCTTGAGGACCTTCGGCACCTGAACAGCCCGTGATGCCGAGGCAGCTTTGCGGGAGAGCAAACGTCGGCGGCCGACCAGGTTCACCGTCACTTCCACCGGTAGCGTCTCGTCTCGGATGCTCAGCCCGCAGGCGTGCAGCCAGGCCGGGAGCTTGCGCGCGTAGACCGCCCAGCGCATCCACCAGGAGCGCAGGAAGCGGCCGCAGTGGTGGTCATAGGACACCACGTCGATCAGCCGCCACGACGCCAGCACGGCGACGACCGAGCCTGTCACGATCGCCAGGGACAGCCACCCGAGGTACTGCCACCACGCCATGATTCCCACGACGGTGAGGCTGGTCCGCCAGCGCGTGATGACTTGCTTTCCCAGCCACAGCAACGATTTCAGCAGCCACCAGAGGGCGATGAACACCAGTGCGGCCGCCGCCAGGACTTCCAAAATCGAGGCGAGAGCACGACCGATCTTGTGCAGCAGCCACACCACCACGCCGAGCACTCCACCGCCGACGAGAAGGAAACCGATCCCGTTCATCGGCGACCACCGCCGGTCAGGTCCAGCGGCAGCACTCCCCGGCAGGGAGCACATTCCGTCTCACCGGGGAGCAGCTTGGCGAACCGCTTGCAGACTGTGCAGCGCGTTCGGGTGACCCCGTCTAGCGGTCGCTTGTTGCCATCGTTTAGCGTTGTCATTGTTCACTTCCAGAGGTTGTGGACAGCGCAGGAGCGGCAAGGTTGGTAGCCGGATTCCGCTTCTGCGCCTTACAAGACAAGAAAAGCGTGTGAGGACGTGTTTGTACGCCGCACGTCGCCACGTGCGTTTTTCGCTCTGTCATTCAGTTTCAGCTGGCTTGCGACTTCCCCTCTTGGATCTTCGCGGCCACCTCCTCCGCCTTGCGTTCCTCGTAGCCCACCCAGTAACGGAGTTCGTGGTGGTGCGCGCGATCCACATCGGACACCGCGCGGTACATGCGCGCGTTGGCCTGATGAAACTTCAGCCACGTCGTCAGATTCGCCCCTGGCTTCGGACGATGAGCCGAGGCGACCAGGTGCGCGTCCGCCAATGTCTGTGGCTCATTCCGGCCCGGTGTCGTCATCGCGCACCGCCTTGTGCTTGCCGAGGAACACGGCCAGTTCGTCCGCGCTGTCGCGGATTTGGCGAAGGAGCCGGATGAACTCCGGCCACGCGGCCGGGTCGGACGGCGGCAGGATCGCCAGGCTGTCCGGATCCAGGTAGATCACCAGTGCCGGGTTCGCCGAACCATTGCCCTGCATTCCCGCGACCGCTTGCGGCCCCGGCTTCCACATCGCGTTGAACGCCACGGACCTGCCCTTCCTCGCTGTAGGCGCGCATCTCCCACGACCGCGCGTTCTCCTCGAAACCTTCTGCCGCAGCCGTTACGGCCGCGAGAACCCACCACGGCAACTGGCCATGAGCGGCCAGGTCCCGCCAGGACGCCGCCACTGCCACCGAGGCGACAGCCAGGTCATGCGCCGCCAGAGCATCGGCGGCGGATGCCGTCCTGGTCGTCAGTGCGCTGTAGTGGCGGTAGGCCATCTCCCACGCCTGGACCAGGTGCGGAGGAACCACGGCCACACGGTGGCTCCCCGGCACCCCGCCCGGCATCACGCAGCCTTGGGCGTTGACTCGGCAGCGCCCGACGTCCGCGACGACTTCGACGCCCCACCCGAAGCCGCAGCCTTGAAGCCGGTCGCGCGGAACATGTAGGACTGGTACTTGAACTCGCCCTGACCAGCCACCTTCGGCTCAGCCGTCAGGCCCTCCAGTTCGATCGGCCGCATACCCGGCAGCACCTCGGACGTGGTCGGCACGGGCTGCACGTCGGCCAGCAGCGTGATCTCGAAAGACGCGCGCTTGGCCTTGACCTCGTCGGGGTCGGTCACGGTGACCTTCCACTGACGCTTGCCCGTCACCTCGTCGACCCGCTGACGCGCCGGGCGACCCGCGGCCCGGTCCTCTCGCGACTGGTACTCGTTGTCCGGCGAGACCTCACCGACCATGACCAAGCCCTGGCCGAAAGCGTCGTCGAAATCGATGGGGAACCGGAAACCCTTGTAGATAGCCATTTTTGCTCCTAGGTGCGTGTGATCAGTCTTTTTTGCGCGTGACGGCGTCGTCGGTAGCGTCGGACCATTGGTCGTGGAAGGAGGAGGAATGCGAGCGCGTGCGGTGCTGGGTTTCGCACCACTCGCTGAACTCGCTGGCAGCGGTCGCGAGACTCTGCGCGAACCGTGCGGTGTCCATCAGGCCGCCGATACGGGCGGGCACCTGGACGATGAAGGAGGTCTCTTCGCTTCCGGCGACGAGCTGACGAACGCCAGGAGAGGGTGAAACCACCGCCGCGCCGTAGCCGACGAGGGGCTGAATCACCACGTGAATGCCCATGTGTGCTCTCCCGATGTCTCGGTCTCGGCGAGCCCGGTCGGGCGCGCTGGACACAGGAGACACCCAGTGAGGAGCCTCACCCCGGACAAACTGTCCGGGTAGGGACTAGCGGGGGAGCGGAACGGCCTCGTTCACCGCGGAAAGCACCGCTGACCAGGGCAGTTCTCGGCCCGGAGCGCTCCGCGGTTCGTGCAGCGGCCACACGTCGTCCCCGTACACGAGCCGCACGCCAGCTCGCCGCAACGCGTCGATGTGGGTTTCCCAGGACGGGTGACGAGCGTGCGCGGCGTTCACGCGCGGGAAGACGATGACTGGCAGGTTCAGGGTTCCGATGGCCTCGTTGACCTGCGTCAGGGCTTGATTGTCGGCGATGCCCATCGCGAGTTTGGCGACCATGTTCGCCGAGGCGGGCGCGACCAGGTAGCAGTCCGGGGCCGGATGCGGGCTGGTTTCGGCCGGCGAGCGCGGCTCGACCCGGACCGGGAACCCGGTGGCCTCCTCGATCTCGGCGCGACCGCCGTTCTCGTCCAGCCAGCGCCCCGCCGTCGGGGTCAACGTCACCGCGACCGTCCAGCCATCCTCTTGGAGAGGCCGGATCACGCGCGGTAGAAGGTCCTCAACACCACCAGCACCCGAGCCGACCAGGCCCAGAACACGCGACGCCACCCGACCTACCTCACCGCGCCGCAGCGCTCAGCCAACGCCAACAAGGGCGAGGACTTCTTACCAGCCG
Organism: Amycolatopsis alba DSM 44262; assembly: GCF_000384215.1. Classification (NCBI taxonomy): domain Bacteria; kingdom Bacillati; phylum Actinomycetota; class Actinomycetes; order Pseudonocardiales; family Pseudonocardiaceae; genus Amycolatopsis; species Amycolatopsis alba. Next base: position 4,774,844 of record NZ_KB913032.1, read on the forward strand.
TCGCCGGGGCACGGCGATACATCGACCGCACGACCTCCCGCACGGCTGTGCTGTGCCGGACGATCCCCGGAGCCTTCTGCTCCGCCGTCAGCAGCGCCGACAACGCCTCATCATCCTTCGCGACCAGGCTCAACGCCCGCGCGAAGTCGATCAGATGCGTGACCTGCCGTTCCACCGGCAGGTGGTCCACGCTGATCCTCGGAGCCGACTCGATCACCTGCGAAATGTCGCCCAGATCCAGGGCCGCCGACAGCCGGTGAAGCTCGACGTTGGCCGGGCCGAACCCGGTCTGCCAGTGGTTGGCGTCCACGCCGAGCTGATCAGCCGCCCGTCCCGCGTGAGACAGCAGCTCGTTGGCCGTCGACCGGTCCTGTTGCCGAGCAGCGGCGACGGCCGTCCGCAGGTAGAGCATGCCGTAGAGACTCAGCGCGGACGGGTCACCGTCGCGCATCCTCGGGACCAGCCACTTCGCGGCCACGTCGCCCAGCTCAAGCGCGTCATCGAACCGGCCAACCGCCAGCAGCGCATGCGTGCCCGACCGGGCAGCCGAGGCCAGCACCAGCGGATCATCCGCTTCGTCGGCCGCCTGCATGGCGCGTTCCGCCGCGATCCACGCCAAGTCAGCCTCACCGATCTTGCTCAGCGTCGTCGCTGCCAGGTGGTGAACGCGGGCCGACACCGCCGCACAGGCCCGCCGGTAGGCCGCATCATCGGCCGAGGCGGACTCCATGCCCTGGCTGGTCTTGATCAGGCCCGGCAGCGCGGCCACGACACGGCCGAGGTCGCCCTTCTGATAGCTGGACCAGGCACCTTCCACCAGTTGAGCCACCGGGGCCGGGTCGATGTACTCCGGCGACATGGCCGAGGAGAACAGGGTGCGGGACAGGCGCCTCGGTGCCATCAGGGCGTCACGGATGGCCGGGACGTCGTCGTTCTTGTCCTCGTCCTCCATGAGCACCGGTTCGCCGAGGAGGTCTCCCAGCGTCACACGCAGGCCCCGCGCCACGTCGGCGAGTACATCCAGGCGCCGGATCTCGCGTTCACCGCGCTCGATCTTGCTCAGCCAGTCCTCAGTACGACCCACCAAGTCAGCAAGGACCGCCTGCGACAGACCACGCCGCCGCCGGTAGAAGGCAATACGCTCCCCGATGCTGAGCTGATCACCCGCACCACGCATGCCTTCAGGCTAACAGTGTTGGCCAACCGTTGCGCCCGCGTTTCCAGCGACAGCCATTTCATGCCTCGCTAGTCGCTATTCTTGACTAGTGGTTCGACCTCCAAAAGATGGGTCCAAGCTGCCTCAATGTGAGCCTCGGTGAACAAGCGACCTTTGCGTGATGTCCATTCTTGTATCGCGCGCCAAGCTGTTTGAGGATCGTTTGCGCCCATCTGTGTCTTAGTCCAATGAGTGCTCGCAAGAAGCTCGATAGCGTATGGACCTTCGAACCCGCGGATAATTTCCATTACGGGCTCAACAATTTGGCCGTGGACATCCTTCTCGCTAGCGAAGCGGCGAAGGTACTCCTCCGCTTCGCTAATTCCTTCCTTGGTTGGGCTTATGGGGTCAAGGTTCTGGACCGGCGCTGTACCATCGCCTAGACCGCTAGTAAAAGTGCCCTCCATGCCCTGGACGAGATGGCGAACTTGCTCGCTATATGGCCCGTAGAATCCGCGATCGAAACGCAGGCGAAGCTGCGGCATTACAAGATGGGCAAAATACATCAATTTTTGGATTTCGAGGTGGGAGGCACCCGAAAAGTCCTCCCAGGGTTCAACTTCAAGCCTTACGTGCGTATACCTTCTGATTAGTTCGATAAGGGTTGCTCTTCCCCAGGTCATCTTTACTGGATCTGGCGCGAGGTTTCGGGCGGCATTGGATGGCGTAAACAGTACAACTTTAGTATCAGGTAAAGCTGACAGTTTCTCGTAGATAAGAGGCTCTACCTCTTCCCAGGGGAGCCCGCCATTTCCTGCTCCGAGAGGGGGGATGGCGATAGATTGGATACCGCGGTCCTTGATTACCTTGATTAGGTCGTTAAGTCCTTCGCTGATATCTCTCAGTTTGGACCGTGACTTCCAGTGATCTTTCGTGGGGAAGTTGACTATAAAGCGAGGGCCGGTGATCGAATGAAGTTCAACCACGTACATTTTCCCAAGTTGAACTTCATGCACCTTGCACGCTTTAGCGTAACTCTCGAAGTTGTCGGGGTATCGACGCTTGAACTGAAGGGCAATTCCTTTGCCCATCACGCCGACGCAATTAACCGTGTTGACTAATGCGTCCACGTCGGAAGCAAGGAGGTCGCCTGTTCCATTGACAATCATTTGTAGTCCCTTAGTTGTAGTAGAAGCTTGGCAGCACGTGATACTCCCGCACGCCACCGACAGAAGTGAGTCGGTCGCGAGCCTTGTCCAGCGTGACCTGCGTCTTAGCTACGACATGGGTGATCATCTCAAGAGGGACTGTGTCGAGTACCAGGACCTCGGCCGCTCGCCTGCTGGGCCGGTTTTGGTCATCGGGAGTCTTGCCCCACCACTTCTGGCAAAGTAAGTCGTAGTCAACAAGTTGTCCGATGTTGTCCACCTTCCGACTGAATTCTACGATAGTGCAGGCTGCATTGGAGTCACTCGCGCACCATGTTACTCCCGAGTCTTCAATTGCGCCAATCGAAAGGCCTAGAAATACGAGATCGGTGTCGCCTCCGCTGTAGTTATCGTGGCCTCGGGTAACGGTGAATAGCATGGGTGACCTGGCGGCAATATAGAACGGAACGTGATCCGCTACTGACTTCCTTGCTGGATATTGGTCGTCCGGCGCGACCATCAAGTGGCGTCGCCGCTCTTTGACGCCATGAAGTGCGACGCTTACGGCGGGTAGCTTTCTCTCCGGGCAGAGAAGGTGGCCTTCCTTGACTATTGGTTCCAGGTTTTCAAGGTGAGTGAAGTGCCATACCAGCCAGTCGCGAGGCTGCTCGCGCTGAGGCCCGGCAGAGCTTGCCGAAGCGAAGCCTGAGTCGGGAAAGTACTTCATACAGTGACCGCCTGTCCGAGGAAGGAGAGATGCGATTCTAAGGCGTGCTCCTCGGTCGGGTCGATTGGTCCGGTATGGGTTGCTGATCTGATGTGCACATAGTTCTGGTCGAGGCTGGGCTTCAAGCCTGCCGAACTTGGCTCTATGGGATCAAGGCGCCGCCGTCGGCGGCGCGCACGTCACCACCCGTACGGCGGGCTCCGCCCCATGCGACACGGACGGCCTGCCGCTCCGCTCCGGCCGCCGGTCGCGGCGAGCCCGCCGAAGAGCAGCACCGTGCAGCGCGCCGCCGCCGACGGAGACCCACGGAGCACTCCGGCTAGATCTCCCGACTCGCCCAGCCGACGCGCAGTGGTCACCAGGAGGTCCCTCGCTTCTCAGCGTCTAACACCGGCCCGCCCGCATCAAGGCGGGAAAGCGTGCCTTGACGCGACCGACCCGGCGCTAGGGATGGCGGGGGCGAGGGAAGCGGGGAGAAGAGGCACGGGCAGGTCGGGCGCTGAAAATCCGTCGAGGGCCAGCGGGCATTGCGCCATACTTCGGACAGTCCCCTTCAACAGGCGCGCGGGGCGCCCGAGGCGAAAGCCGAACCGGCGAGGGTAAGCAGCGATATGGGGGATTTCGCATGCGTGGTGCACGACCGGCACCTGCGAGTCCCTGCCGGACCCGTAATCGTCGGCAGCCATGCCAAAGTCCCGACGTGAGCCAGGCCGTCTACAGGCCGTCAGACGTCGGGTAGGGCCAAGATCCACCGAGAACTGTCGAGAGACGTTTCAGCAGCTCAGAGGCCGTTTTCAGGCAAGATCGCCAGGAGGGCCGAAACCGGCCGAGAGATCACGCAGATCTACGAAGGCACCAACCAGATCCAGCGCATGGTCATGGCGCGCGCCCTGCTCAAGGGCTGATTTCTGCGGAAGTACATGAAGGCCCCCTTCCTTGCGCCTGGCGCAAGGAAGGGGGCCTTCATGTACTCAGGGCCTGCGCAAGTAGGTGACGAAGTGCGGGCCGCTGTCGCGTGATCGGACGGCGAAGACGCGTGGCTGGATGGCGAACTCGCGTGATTGGGCGGCGAACACGTGTGATTGGGCGCGGAACACGTCGGTGGCCGGATTCGCCGCGTGTCGTCCGTCTGATCACGTGAGTTCGCCGTTCAATCACGTGAGTTCGGTCCCCAATCACGTGAGTTCGCCTTCCGAACACGCGGAACCGCCGCTTGGCGGCGGGATGGGGCTGCAGGCAGGTGACCAAAAGCGCGTGTGAGGTCGGGCCTCGGTGAGATGCTTCACGGAAGTACGGCGATCATGGACGCGCGGTGTCACTCTCGAAGGATGTTCTGGTTCGCTCCGGTGTCGTGGACACCGCACGACGAGGCCGAGCTGATCGCCGGCTGGCGGTTGTGGCTCGAACTCGGGGATCGCATGTGGCCGTCCGCCGCGTGGGACGGGACGGCGGCCGACGTCGTCAGGCCGCTGCGTGAGCTGGTCGCGGCGTGTGACGAGATCGAGACGGGTTATCGCGACGCCGTCGACGAGCCGTCGGAGGAGTTCATCCGGATCGTCCAGTTCCTCGTGTGGACCGTCAGCACGGTGATCGAGCTGTGGGCCGACGACGAGGTCCCGCTCGACGCGGAGCGCATCGCGTTGCTGCACGCGGATCTTGCCGGGTTCGCCGAGCAGGCCGAGCGGGTCCTCGAACTGCTCGCCGTCAGTGGGGGCTGGACGGGCCTCGCCGGGGAGCGTCGACGGACGGATCGTTGAGCGAATCCGGTTTGTCGACCCACGCGAACCGCGAGCCCGCGAGATGGTCGTCCAGGGGACGGTCCAAGGAGAGCAGGGTCACCGGGGTGCCGAACGGGTCTTCGCCGGGAGCGATCTCGTAGCCGACCTCGATCACCGACTCTTCCTTCTCCTCGGATTCGACTTCGTGCCTGGTGTTGCCGTCGTCGATCGACCACGTGCCGTTGACGGTGCGATGGAATTTCAGGGCGAGTCCGCCGGGGGTGAACGCCGCCCACGTGTAGCGCGACACCGTGAACTCGGTGCTCCAGCTCGACCAGTAGAGCCATCCGGAGCCGTCGCCGCGGAACGCCAGTTCGGCGGACTCGACATCGCTCGGGAACAGCTTGCGGTCCGACCAGAGGCCGATCAGACGTTCATCCATCACATAGGAGATTGTGCCCGCCGCACGCTCGGTACAAACGGCGCCGTACGGGGGAATGACGCCCGCGACCTTCCACAGAGGACATGCCGCGGTTCCTGTCGGGTACCTGTCGATCACGCTCCGGAGGTGACATCGGAGGCGCCCGGTGCCTTACCGTGATCCCGGTAAGTTGAATATTCACCGACCAGAAAGCTGAGACCCGATGTTCGCTCGTTTCAAGGATGTCGCCCTCCTGCTGGGCCGGATCGGTGTCGGTGTGGTCTTCCTCGCACACGGCCTGCAGAAGTGGGAAAACGGGATCGACGGCACCGCGAAGTTCTTCGAGCAGACCGGAATCCCGCTGCCGACGCTCGCGGCGATCTTCGCGATCGCGGTGGAGATCGTCGGATCGATCTTGTTCATCGCCGGTTTCCTGACACCGCTGGTCGGCCTCGGCTTCGTCGTGGTCTCCGTCGGCGCGCTGCTCTCGGTGCACGTCGACAACGGGCTGACCGGACAGGGCGGTTACGAACTCGTCCTCGTCCTGGCGGTGGCAGGGCTCGCGCTCGGCTTCAACGCCGGCAAACTGTCGCTGGACCACGTGCTCTTCGGACGCAAGCGTGAGGCGAAGCAGCTTCAGGACGCCTGACGGAATGGGCCGTTTCCTTCGGGAACGGCCCATTCCCGTCCCTGTCAGGCGGGGAGATCCGCGGTCGTTCGCTCGGCTTCGCGCCGGGAAGCGAGTTTGGCCGGATCCGCGTCGGTGACCTGCACCAGATGCGCACTCGCGGCGAGCGGCGTCAGGAATCCCGAGAGAATCCCCTCCTCGCCGGACCATTCCACAGTGGACAGAACGCGGTCCTGAGAGGACAGTCCCAGCCCGGAAGCGCGAGAGCGAGCCTCGGCGAGCACCTCATCCACAGTGGACGAACCCAGCGCCGGAGTGTCGCCCGGCACGGGGAACAGCGGACTGAACTGGTCGCCTGAAAGCCGGGCTTCGGTCAGGTAGTCCAGGGCGCCGTCGGGCACGGAGCCGGCGGGCAGTCCGAGACCCATCGGGTGCAGCGAGACGACGGCCGTCGCGGCCGCGTCGGAAACGCCGCCGGGCGCGACGAACGCCACCCGCGCGCCCGAGGTCTCCGTCACCACCCTGGCGCCGCACCACCACGCGCCCAGCAGGACACCGGCGGTCTGCCAATGCGACGGCAGCACCACGGCGACCTCGTCGCCCGGTTCGACGTCGAATTCGTCGACCAGCCAGTTCGCCGTCTTGGCGGCCCAGTTCACCGTGGTCGCCACGGACAGTTCGACCCGGCTGCCCTGCTTGTCGTCGTAGTGCGTGATCAGCGGTTTCGCGGGCGACCCGAGCAGGGGCCGCAGCAGCAGTTCGGTGAGGCTCACGCCCCCAACGCTAGTTCACGCAGGGAACGCTCGACGCGGCGAGCAGGGGAGCCGCACCGGAAGCCCCGCCGCCGCCACCCCGGCCCACCAGGCCGGAGACGAAGGTCCGCACGGCCGCGGGGTCGATCTCGACGATGCTCTGGCCGTCCGCGCTGCGGCCGTTGATGTTCACCACCGGGATGGTCGTGAACGTCAGGTCACCCGACGCGATCCCCCTCGCCTGCTGGGCGAATTCCAGCAGGTCCAGACCTTCGTCGAGGACGATCGACCGGCGCACGACATCCACCAGGCCCGCCATCGTCGACGGGCTGGTCAGCGTGCCCGCCGACAGGACCTGGTTCAGTGCCGAGGACAGGAACGTCTGCTGCCGCACGATGCGGTCGAGGTCGCCGCGCGGCAGGTTCTTCCGCTGCCGCACGAAGGAGAGCGCCTCGCCGCCCGAGACGGTCTGTTCGCCGCGTCGGAAGTTCGCGCCGGAATCCTTGTCCTCGGTGGAGTGGTTCAGGCAGACCTTGACGCCGCCCAGCGCCTCGGTCAGCAGGTAGAACCCGAGCAGGTTGACCTCGGCGTAGTGGTCGATGCGGATCTTCGTCAGGTCCTGGACGGTCTGGACCAAAGCCTTGCGGCCCTCCTGGTCCGAATCGCGTTCGAGTTTCGCCTGGTCCGACTCGCCGCGGTGGGCGTTCGCGTAGTTGGCCTTCGCGACGCCGTACGCCGAATTGATCTTGTTCGGGCCGCGGCCGGGGATGTCGGTCCAGGTGTCGCGCGGGATCGAGACGCCGGACGGCTTCCCGCCGTTCTTCGGGATGCGCAGGATGATGATCGTGTCGGTGTTGACGCCTGCCTTCTCCTCGGTGCGCAGCTCCTTGAGCACCTTGAGCGGCAGCGGGTTGCCCTGCGCGTCGGTGCGCGCGTCGCTGCCGACCAGGAGGATGTCGTTCGCGCCGTCGTCGGCGGGGGGCGCCGCGGGATCGTCGGCCCTGCTCAGGGCGTTCGTCGTGGGGACGTTGTTCTGAAGCTGGTCCTTGGTGACGTACGCGTAGCCCGTCGTGCCGAGGGCGAGCAGCGACACGAGGCCGATCGCGATCCGGCGGGTGATCCGGCCGGCGCGGCGCAGCGGTCGCTCGGGTACAGCGAGTACGCCCGAGACAGCTTCGTCCTCGGGCTGGGGGAGCCGATTCCGCGGGTACGGCGTCGGGACGAACCTGGGCTTTTCGTCACTCTCGGTGTCCGAGGTGGCGTCCTCGTCCGGCCTTGGCTCTTCGGCGTCCAACTGCTCAGACTGTTCGTCGACGTCTTCGTTCTCGCGGTCCATCCCTGTTCACCTCCCCTGAAGCTGCCCGTCAGTCCGATCGTAGGAGAAGGCTAGGCCACCATGGGGTCGGCCACGCTGAGTACCCGGAATTAATTGACGCAGGGCACATTGCCCGCGACGATCGGCGTCGTGGTGGGCGCCGCCGGAGCGCTGGAGGGCGGCTGAGCCGGCTTCGAGGGGGTCGACGTCTTCGACGGGGCCGTGCTCGTGCCGCCGGTCGCGCCCTTGAAGTCCTTGCCGAGCAGGACCCGCACCTTGCCGTGCGCGACGTCGCGATCCGCCTCGGCCTGCACCGCGGTGCCGAAGATCTGCTTGATCAGGGCGAGCGCGGCGTCGTCGCCCGGCGCGTACCGGATGACCGTGGAGTTCCTGGTGCTGAGCTTGGTGTCGGCCGCGAGTTTGAAACCCTTGCCCTGCAAGAGATTCCGGGTCTCGGTGGCCATCGTGGGGGAGCCCGATCCGTCGAAGAGTTCGACGGTCACCGCTTCCGCGCCCGGCAGCTTGTCCGGGGTCTCGGTGGGGGCGGTCTGCCCGTCGGAGGTCAGGCGGGTGATCTCGGCCTGGACCTGCTCCGGGTCGACCCGGAGCACGGCGGCACCGCCGATGGTCGCGTCACCCTGGGTCGGGATCGTGTGGAACTCGACGTTTCCGCTGGTCAGCCCGCGCATCTGCGCGGCGAACTCCGGCAGGTCCCAGCCTGCCGACAGCACGACCGACTTCTTCACCGCGCCGATCAGGTCCGAGATCTTCACCGGGTTGATCAGGACGTCGGAGGAGAGGACCTTGTTCGCCAGCCCGGACAGGAAGGCCTGTTGCCGGGCGATCCGGTCGAGATCGCCGTTCTGCAGGTCGTACCGCTGCCGGACGAACGCGAGCGCCTGCACCCCTTCGACGGTCGACTTCCCGGCGGGCAGGTCCACGCCGGACTTCTTCTCCTTGACCGGGCCGTTGAGGCAGACCTCGACGCCGCCGATCGCCTTGGTGATCTCGTAGAAGCTCGACAGATTCACCTCGGCGTACCGGTCGATCATCTTCGGCTTGCCGATGAACTTCTCCAGCGTCGCGATCAGGTTCTTGCGGCCGGCGTCCTTGGCCTTGGCGTCGACGTCCTTGAGATCGGAGTTGCCCTGCTGCTGCAGCGTCTTCGACGTGTCGTTGTAGGCGTACACGTACGCGCTGTTGAGTTTGTGCTTGCCGAAACCGCCGGTGATCTCGACCCACGAGTCGCGCGGGAAGGAGATCGCGACCGCTTTCTTACCGTTCTGGGGGATGTGCACCAGGATCATCGTGTCGGTCTGGCGTTCGCCGTCGGAGACGCCGGCGTGCAGCATGTCGAGCACCTCGCGCGGCAGCGGGTTGCCCTGCGCGTCGGTGCGGCTGTCCTGGCCGACGAGCAGGATGTCGATCGCGCCGTCCAGCGGTTTCGCCGGCGGGTGGCCGTTGTCCTCGAAGATGTTCGTGGTCGCGAAGCCCTTCGAAGGGTCGCCGATGAACTGCCAGCCCCACCAGGTCAGCGTCAGGATCGCGAGCGAGACCAGGCTGAACACGACCTTCACCCCGCGGCGGGCGAACACCGCGACGCCGCCACGGCGCGCCTGAATGGGTGGCCCGTGCCACTCGGTCACGTGCGATCCTCCACGAATCTCCCCAGGGCACACTCGTGCCTCGTCCATGACTCTACTGATCTCCGTGTTAGACGTCCGTAGGCTGGTGAAAGGTTGCCCCGGTCGTGACACACTCGGCCGGTCCGGGAAGTCGTCAAGGGAGGATCGCGGGATGCGCGTGCTGGTCACCGGGGGTGCCGGGTTCATCGGTTCGCATTACGTCCGGCAGGTGCTGACGGGGGCGTACCCGAGCATGGCCGACGCCGAACTGATCGTGCTCGACAAGCTCACCTACGCGGGCAACGAAGCGAATCTGGAGCCGGTGCGCAAGAACCCGCGCTACCGGTTCGAAAAGGGCGACATCTGCGACGCCGCCCTGGTCAGCGAGCTGATGCGGGGCGTCGACCTGGTCGTCCACTTCGCCGCCGAGTCCCATGTGGACCGTTCGATCGCCGGGGCGGCCGACTTCGTGCTGACCAACGTGCTCGGGACGCAGACCCTGTTGCAGGCCGCGCTCGAGGCCGAGGTCGGGAAGTTCGTCCACGTGTCGACCGACGAGGTCTACGGCTCGATCGAAGAAGGATCCTGGAGCGAAGACCACGCGCTGGAGCCGAATTCGCCGTATTCGGCGTCGAAAGCGTCGTCGGATCTGCTGGCCCGTTCCTTCTTCCGCACCCACGGACTGCCCGTCTGTGTCACGAGGTGCTCGAACAACTACGGTCCGTACCAATTCCCCGAGAAGGTCATCCCGCTCTTCGTGACCAACCTGCTCGACGGCAAGAAGGTCCCCCTGTACGGCGACGGGCTCAACGTGCGTGACTGGCTGCACGTGGACGACCACTGCCGCGGGATCCAGGCGGTCGCCGACGGCGGCAGGCCGGGCGAGGTCTACAATATCGGCGGTGGCACGGAACTGACCAACCGCGAGCTGACCGGACGGCTGCTGACGGCCGTCGACGCCGATTGGGACAGCGTCGAGCCGGTCGAGGACCGCAAGGGCCACGATCGCCGGTACTCGGTGGACATCACCAAGATCTCGCAGGAACTCGGTTACGCGCCGCAAATGTCCTTTGAGGACGGCCTGGCCGACACGGTCGCCTGGTATCGCGAAAACCGTTCGTGGTGGGAGCCGCTGAAGAACCGCGCGGGGGCCTGAAGGTGCTGAGTGTTCTCGTACCGGGCGGTTCCGGTCAGCTGGGGCAGGACATCGCGGCGCTGGCGCCGGACTCCGCGACGCCGTCGTCCGCGGAACTGGACCTGCGCGACACCGGCCAGGTCGTCGCCGCGGTGACCGAGCTGGCGGATCGGGCACGGTCGGCGGGGACGTCGCCGGTGGTGATCAACGCGGCGGCCTACACCGCGGTGGACGCGGCGGAAACCGACGAGGAACGCGCGTTCGCGGTGAACGCCGACGGCCCGCGCGTGCTCGCCGCCGTGTGCTCGTCGCGGGGAGTACCGCTGATCCACGTGTCCACGGATTACGTCTTCGCCGGTGACGCGACTTCGCCGTACGAGGTCGGCGATCTGCTGCGCCCGCTCAGCGCGTACGGCCGGACGAAGGCGGCGGGCGAGGACGCGGTGCTCGGGTCGGGCGCGCGGTCCTGGATCGTGCGGACGTCCTGGGTGTACGGCAAGACCGGGTCGAACTTCGTGAAGACCATGGCACGGCTGGAAAAGGAACGTGCAGAACTGTCCGTAGTGGACGATCAGACCGGGGCGCCGACCTGGTCTCGCGATCTCGCCGCGGGGCTGCTGGAACTCGCCGGTCGGGTCGCCGCCGGTGACGGGCCGTCGCAACGAGTGCTGCATTGCACGGGCGGCGGGTCGACGACGTGGTTCGGCTTCGCGCGGGCGATCTTCGCGGAACTCGGCGCGGATCCGGCACGGGTGAAACCCTGTACGACGGCGGAGTTCCCGCGTCCGGCCGCGCGCCCGGTGTACGGGGTGCTGTCGAACGCCGCGTGGCGCGAGGCAGGCCTCACGCCGCTTCGGGACTGGCCGGACGCCCTGAAGGCCTACTTCGCCTCCTGAGCCCATGGGGTCAGTGCTTGGTGCTGGCCTGGCGGTAGGCGGCGACGGTGAGTTCGGCGCACGCGCGCCAGGTGAAGTTCGCGACGTGGGCGCGGCGCGCGGCCGAGGTGGCGACGGCGTGCGGGTCGCTGACGGCCATCCGCAGCGCCTCCACGAGCCCGTCGACGTCCTCGTACGGCACCAGGCTCGCGCAGTTCCCCGCGACCTCGCGCAACGCGGGGATGTCCGTGCACACCACGGGAACGTCCGACGCCAGCGCTTCCAGCACCGGCAGCCCGAAGCCCTCGTCACGTGACGGCAGCACCAGCGCGCTGGCCCCGGCGACGACGCGGCGGAGGTTCACGTCCGACAGGTAGCCCACGTGACGCGAACGGGAGCCGACCGAGAACGAACCGGGGCCGACGAACACCAGTTCCGGCAGATCCGGCGCCGCTTCGTGCGCCTGCTGAAGCCAGTGCAGGCCCTTGCGAGGCCCAGGGGCACCGGCGAAGAGCAGGTACTTGCCCGGAAGACCGAGCTCCTTGCGTTGTTCCTTGTCCGGCGGGCGCGCGGTGAACCAGGCCGGGTTCACCCCGAGCGGGGTGACGATGATCTTGCCGCGGTCCACGTCGAGCCGCTCGGCCACCTGGTCGGCGACCGCGTTGGTGGGCGTGCAGATCGCGTCGGCGAGCCGGGCGCCGCGACGGACAAGCCGCGGGAGTTCGTGATCGCTCGGCGCGAGCTCTTCCGGAGCGTCCAAAAAGGCCAGATCGTGGATCGTCACCACACCAGCCGCGCGGAATCGCCCTGGCAGTACGAAGTTGGTGCCGTGCACGACGTCCGTCGGCCCGGCGAACAGTTCCACCGGCGGCAGCTGCGAACGCAGCCACGCCTTGCGCAGCAACCGTGCCGCGACGGGCATGCCGCGGGCCCGGACGCCGTGCGGGAGCACGTGCCGCAGCCGTCGCCAGCCGCGCAACGTGAACGCCACCGCGCGAGTGTCCACTTCGGACATCGAGGCGAGCTCTTCCGACAGTGCGACGGTGTACCGGCCGATACCGGTCCTGGCACCGAGAAGCGGGGTCCCGTCGAGCAGGACGCGCAAGGGGCGGTCAGCCACGGCCGAGCCTCTGCTTCGCGACCTTGACCACCCGGCCGCCGACGCGCCGCACGAGTTCCTTCGGGCCGCCGTCGGCGAGGTACTCGCGGATCAGGTCGACGTCGCGGCGCAGCATTTCCGCGCCTCGCACCGGCGCGGTGACCACGAGGTCTTCCGAGCCGGGCAGCCGGTCCGCGGCGGGCCGCGGGTTCCGGCAGAACTCCACCAGCGGTTTCAGCGCCTCCGGCCAGGCGTAACGCTGGGCGACAGCGGCCATTCTTTCGACGCAGCCCGCCGCGAACTCCTCGTCGTACAACGCCTTTTCCAGCGCGTCGGCCAGCGCGTCCACGTCCTCGGCCGGGACGACGACGCCGAGCTTCTCCTCGCGGACCAGGTCGGCGAACGAGTCACCGTCGGTGGTGACGATGGGCAGCCCGGCCCACAGGTAGTCCAGCACCCTGGTGCGGAACGCGAACGTCGTCTCGACGTGCTCGTAATGCGTGGTGACGCCGCAGTTCGCGTCCAGCAGCCAGTTCTGGCGCTCCTCGTAGGGCACCCAGTGCTGGTTGAAGAACACGTGCTTGCCGGTGAGGCCGAGTGTGTCGGAGAGCAGCATCGTGCGCGCCCCGATGTCCATCTCGGTGACCTCGGGGTTCGGATGCTTCATCCCGAGGAACACCAGGCGGACGTCGCCGCGGCGACGGCGCAGCCGCTCGATCGCGCGGACCAGGGTGAGCGGGTCGAACCAGCTGTAGACCCCGCCCGCCCACAGCACGACGTGGTCGGTTTCGCCGATACCGTCCAAAGTGGACCGGAGACCGGGGCCGGTGCGGACCGGTGCTTGCGGCGACAGTCCGAACGGGACGATCGAGAGCAGCGACTGGGTGGTCGGGTCGGCGTCGTACAGCCGGGGCGAGAGCCTGCCCATCGCGGCGAGGTGGCCCAGCCAGAAATGCCGCTGCCGTTCCGACGCGCACAGGAAGAAGTCCCCGCGTTCCAGCTGCGCGTCGAGGACCTTGGTGACCCCGATCAGGTCCAGCGCTCGTTTGTCGTCGGGGGCGCCCTTGCCCTGTTCGAGCAGTTCCAGGTGCATCGGGTCGTACAGATCCGCGACCACGATCTTGTGCGCGTACTGCTTCTTGAGCGAAGGCGCGAGTTCCAGCACGTGACCCTGCAGGACGATGATGTCGGCCCAGGCGATCGGGGCCTCCAGATCGCGCCGGGTCGCCGCGCTGACCCGGAACGGCGCGGGCGGCGGGTCGGCGAGCGGGTTGACCGTCACCAGGTGGACGTCGTGTTCGGCGGCCAGGGTCGCGGACATGTTCCACGCGCGGATCGCCGGGCCCGCCATCCGTTCGGTGATCGCGTCGCCGGTGATGACCAGCACCTTGCGGCGCTGCCCGAAGAGCGCGTCGATGCCGAACGTCTCGACCAGGATGTCGTGCGCCGCGAGATAGCGCGGCAGCGGGTACGCAGGCTCCAAGGCCTTGCGCATCAAGGGAAGGAGGTCGGCGTCGGTGCGGACGCGGGCGGCCTGTTCGGCGGCGCGTGACTCGGCGAGCGACGGCAGCAGTTCGACGAACTGATCGATCGCCAGCACACCCGCGAGCGTGGTCCTCGGCACCTCGACCGGACCGGTCTCGGCCGGGCCGACGCCCTGGGCGAGGTCGAGCTGGGTGGCGTCGAGATCGCCGCGCGCCGTCGCCCGGCGGACGGCCAGTGCCAGCGCGGCCGGCAGCGCACGTGCGAGAGTCTCGTCGGAGAGATTCTTGTACAGCGCGGCCAGCGCGTTGCGTTCCAGCAGGAACGTCTCGCGGCCGGAGTCGGGTGCGTCCACTGTGGACATCGTGGCGTGGTGCTTGTGATAGGTCAGCGACTCCGGCAGGTAGCGGACGCGCCAGCCGCGCAGGTTCAGCCGCCAGCCGAGGTCGACGTCCTCGTAGAACATGAAGAACCGCTCGTCGAATCCGCCGAGCTCGGCGAACACCCCGGCGCGGACGAACATCGCCGAACCGGTCGCGAACAGGACGTCCTTGGCGATCTCGTGTTCGGCGGCGGGGACGTCGGACAGGGGGCTGCCCGCGTGGCGTTTGTAGCCCATGCCGAACCAGGTCAGGCCCGCGTCGACGAAGTCGGTGCCGGTGCCGTCCCAGTCGAGGACCTTGCCGGCCACCGCGGCGACCGTCGGCTGCGCGCGCAGTTCGGCGACGGCCGCGCCCACCCAGCCGGGCGCCGGGCGGGCGTCGTTGTTGAGGAAGGCGAGGACGGTGCCGGTGGCGTGCTGCGCGCCGAGGTTGCAGCCGCCCGCGAAGCCGGAGTTCACCGGGGACTCGACGAGTTTGACGTCCGGGGCGGCGGCCTTGATCTCGGCCACGTCGGCGCCGCCGGAGGCGTTGTCGACGCAGATGACCTCGAGGTTCGGGTAATCGTGTTCGGCGAGTGCGCGCAGGCAGGTGACGGTGTCGGCCGCTCCCCGGTAGTTCACCACGATCACCGAGACGACCGGTTGCGTTTCCCCCTGCGCCAAAGTCGTACTCCCTGCTACTCGAATGGCCCAAGCTTAAAGCCCGGCCCACGCCTCCCAGACCGCGCCTCGGCCGAGCGCCGCCCGCCGCCCGATGGCCCGTCTCTCGAGCAGCGTCCGGGGCAGGCGGGTGACGACGGCGCCGAGCACCCGGCACCGGAGGCTCAGACGGAAGTTCGGCGCTTGCGGTTTCCCTCGTAACGGGAGTACTGCCGTGAGCGCGGCGAACTTCACCAGCTGGCGGATCGCCACCGCGCGCGGAGCGCACCGGAGGAGGGTCAGCAGGCGGTTGCGTTCATTCCACAGGTGGAATTGGACCGACCCCGGCTGCGTGCTCGCGCCATGCTGATGGGTGACGTCGGCTTCGGCGCCGACGACGTCCCAGCCCGCCAGCCTCAGCCGCCACGCGGTGTCGGTGTCCTCGTAGTAGCAGAAGTAGGAGGCCGGGACACCGCCGACGGAACGCAGCGCCTCGACGTTCAGCACGGCCGCGCCCCCGCAGAAGCCGAAGACCTCGGCGGCGTGTTCGGTCAGATCGGCGCCGTGGCCATCGGCCGTCAGGCGGACGCCAGTGGACTGGACGGTCCCGTCGGCGAGGGTCAACCGGGCGCTCACGGCCGCGGCGAGCGGAGCCTTCCCGAGGGTGTCTTCGCAGGTCGCGAGCCACTCGGGGGCGGGCGCGGCGTCGTCGTTCAGCCAGGCCATCAGCGGGGTGTCCACTTTGTCCAGTGCGGCGGCCATAGCGCCCGCGTAGCCGGTGTTGCGCCGCAGCCGCAGCACCTCGGGCTTCGACGGGTGGGCGGCGAGCAGCCCGGCCGTTCCGTCGTCGGAGGCGTTGTCGACGACCAGGACGCGATGCGGCCGGGACTGCGCGGCGACGGCGTCGAGGCAGGCGGTGATGTGCGCGGCGCCGCGCCAGGTGACCACGACGACGGTGGTGCTGGTCATGCCGGAGAGAATAGTGACCATGCCCGAACTGGTCGTGCTCGCCGAGCAGCTGCTGGCGCCCGTCCCCGGCGGGACCGGCCGCTACACCGGCGAGCTGCTGCGAGCGCTCGCCGAGACCGCGCCGTCCGGATGGACGGTGTCGAGCGTGGTCGCGCGGCACGCGGACATCGAGGCCGCGGTCGTGGAGGGCGTCGAGGGGCCGCGAGTGCTGCCTGTCCCGCCGCGGGCGCTGATCGCCGCCTGGCAGCTGGGGCTGCCGTGGTGGCCGGGCGGCGACGCCGTCCACGCGCCGACACCGCTCGCGCCCGCACGGGTGCCGAGGGGGCGGACGTTGTCGGTCGCCGTGCACGACACCGTGCCGTGGACGCATCCCGAGACGCTGACCCCGCGCGGTGTCGCGTGGCACAAGGCGGTGATCGCGCGGGCGGCGTCACGGGCGACGGCGTTGACGGTGCCGACGCAAGCGATTGCGGACGAGCTCGCCGCGCTGGTGCCGGTCTCCGTCCCGGTTCGCGTGATCCCGCACGGTGTCCGGCCGCCCGCCGGGTTCGCCGAGGTTTCGCTGCCGGAGCGGTACGTGCTCGCGATCGGGACGATCGAACCGCGCAAGGGCATCGACGTGCTGATCGACGCCGCCGGCCGGATCGGGGTGCCGCTGGTGCTGGCCGGGCAGCCGGGCTGGGGCGGGGTCGACCCGGTGGCGCTGGCGCGCGAGCACGGCGCCGACGTCCGGATGCTGGGGAAGGTGAGTGACGCGGAACTGGCGTTCGTGCTGCGGGGCGCGTCGGTGCTGGCGATGCCGAGCCGGGCGGAGGGGTTCGGGCTGCCGCTGATCGAGGCGATGGCGGCCGGGGTGCCGGTGGTGCATTCGGACGTCCCGGCACTGGTCGAGGTGGCCGGGGGAGCGGGTGTCACCGTCCCGGTGGGGGACGCGCAAACGCTTGCCGACGCCCTTCGCGGCGTATTGGGCCATTCGGAGCAGGCGGCAGCGCTGCGTGACCGCGGTCTCAGCCGTTCGAGTGAGTTCACCTGGCAGCGTGCCGCTTCCGCTGTTTGGGGCCTCCACCAGCGCGATCAGTTTGTCGGTTCCTCACCGCGAAGGTGACTCGCAGTCGTACTCTCCTAGGGTGACCGATGACCCTCGCGTGCTGATCGACGCGACCGCCGTCCCCGCGGACAGGGGTGGCGTCGGTCGTTACGTGGATTCGCTGGTCGCGGCGCTGGACGAGGACGGCGCCCGGATCACCGTCGTCTGCCAGCCGCGGGACGCCGTGCTGTACGACCGGCTGGCGCCCGGCGCCCGGATCGTGCCCACCTCGCCGTCGACTTCGACCAGGACGGCGAGGCTGACCTGGGAGCAGGCGACCCTGCCCCGGCTGGTCCGGCGGCTCGCCGCCGACGTCGTTCATTCGCCGCACTACACGATGCCGCTGGCCAGTCCGGCCGCCTCGGTGGTGACACTGCACGACGCGACCTTCTTCACCGACGCGGTCCTGCACTCTTCGGTGAAAGCGCGTTTCTTCCGCGCCTGGACCGCGACGGCGCTTCGCCGCGCGACACTGTGTGTCGTGCCGAGCATCGCGACGGCGGCCGAGCTGGAACGCGTCGGCCAGGTGCGGACGGCCGAACTGGAGATCATCCACCACGGCGTCGAACCGGACCGGTTCCATCCGCCCTCGCCCGCCGAGATCGAGGCCGCCCGTGAGGCCGTCGGACTCGGGAAAACGCCCTATGTCGCCTTCCTCGGCGCGCTGGAACCGCGCAAGAACGTGCCGGCGCTCATCCGCGGCTTCGCGCACGCCGTGATCGGGAGGCCGAACCCGCCGGCGCTGGTGCTGGCCGGGCAGCCGGGCTGGGACTCCCAGGTCGAGCGCGCTCTCGACGCCGTGCCGCACCGGCTGCGGGTGATCCGGGCAGGCTATCTGCCGTTCGACACGCTCGCCGGTTTCCTCGGCGGCTCCGAACTGGTCGCCTATCCGAGCCTCGGCGAAGGTTTCGGGCTGCCCGTGCTGGAGGCGATGGCGTGCGGAGCGAGCGTGCTCACGACGCGGCGGCTCTCGCTGCCGGAGGTCGGCGGGGACGCGGTCGCCTACTGCGGTGTGGGCGCCGGAGACGTCGCGGCGGCGATCTCGGAGCTGCTCGACGCTCCCGCGCGGCGGGCCGAACTGGCCGAAGCCGCGCTGCGGCGGGCGAAGGAGTTCTCGTGGGCGACGACCGCGGAGCGGCACCGGGAGGCTTACGCGAAGGCCCGGCACCGGCATGCGCAGCGGCGGGCGGGCTGAAGCTTCGGCCTCGGATGTTGTAGCCGTTGTCGGAGGGTGGGGTATCATTGGTGTGCGAGGTCCCGGTGGGGCCGAGTATGAAAGCCCGTGACGCGTCCGGACGGTCGTCTCACGGGCTTTTCGCTGTTCAAAGCTCGGTGATCGAATCGATGAGCCGACTCGTTCTCCGGCGCCAAGCACCGCTCGCGCCGAAACACCATCCCACCGCGTCGGAAATCCACAGCAAGGGTTCAGCGGTCGAGTTCAGATGTTCATAGGTGAGCTCGGTTTTGGACGGGCGGTAGCCAAGGGCTCGCTGGAGTGTCCCGCGGTCGTGGACATCACGATGGTCCCGCGAATCGAGAACCAGTCGATGAGCATTCTTGGCGAGCAAGTCGGTGACAGCGCGTTCAAGGCATTTCTGCCTGGTGTCTTCCTCCGTTTTTCGGGTGCATGAGCCCAGATAGATGGCTGTCGTGACTTCCAAAGCGGCTATCCGGTCGATCAGTTGCCTGCGACGAGGTTCCTTCTCTTTCTTGAAATGCAGCTCTCGCCCGCCGGGGAGCAGCAACGAAGTCAGCTCTCGTCGTGCGGGTGTGAGCTGAGCTGGTGCGACCAGCGTCATGCACAGGAGGTATCGCTGATCTCGCACTGATTCGTCGATGAAGGCGTGCACGGGCATCGTCCCATTCTGCCCGCTGGTGACTACGAAAAGGAGTCGGGTGGGTACTCTCTGTTGCAGGCACGCAAATCGCGTGAGATGGGGTGGGGGCGCAAGGCGCGTTCGGTGACGGGTGGACAATGGCCGCGTGACTGAGCACCCCAGCTACGGCGACGGGATCGCCGTCGTGACCGTGACGTACTTCCCCGGCGAAACTCTCGAGAAGTTCCTCGACACGCTCGAGAAGGCGACGGATCGGGACGTCCAGGTCGTCGTCGCCGACAACGACTCCACGGACGGCGCGCCGGAGAAGGCCGCCCGCCGGGACAACGTGAAGCTGCTCAGCATCGGCGAGAACGTCGGTTACGGCACGGCCGCCAACCGGGGTGTCGCGGAACTCGACGACAGCTACGGCTGGGTCGTCGTGGTGAACCCGGACCTCGAATGGGAGCCCGGTTCGCTCGACGCGCTGCTGGAGGTCGCCGGGCGCTGGCCGCGCGGTGGCGCGTTCGGTCCGCTCATCCACGATCTCGACGGCACGGTCTACCCGTCGGCGCGGCTGCTGCCGTCGTTCGGCCGCGGGATCGGGCACGCGGCGTTCGGCAAGATCTGGCCGGGCAACCCGTGGACGCGTCAGTACCGTCAGGAGACCGGTACCCCGGTCGAGCGCACGGCGGGCTGGCTTTCCGGATCCTGCCAGCTGCTTCGCCGCGAGGCCTTCGACTCGGTCGACGGATTCGACACGCGCTACTTCATGTACTTCGAGGACGTCGACCTCGGCGATCGGCTGACCCGCGCGGGCTGGCTGAACGTGTACGCGCCTTCGTCCAGCGTCATGCACATCGGCGGGCACTCGACTTCGCAGGCTTCGGCGAAGATGCTGGGCGCGCACCACGAAAGCGCGTATCGCTATCTCGCGGACCGTCACCGCGGTCTCCTGTGGAAGCCGGTCATGCTCGCGGTGAAGGCCGGGCTCGCGCTACGGCTCAAACTCGAAACGCGCCGGAAGTAGCCGTTCCGGCCACCGGAACTCGCGCGACCCGGCTTCCCGCCGTCGTTACCGTCGGTGCATGGACTTCGCCGAACTGGACACCTGGCTGACGGAACGCGCCGGGGAGGACCGCTTTTCCGGGGTCGTGCTGATCCGGCGCGGCGACGAGACGCTCTTCGAACGCGGATACGGCCTGGCCAGCCGGCGCTGGTCGGTGCCGAACGCGCCGGACGTCCGGTACGACACCGCGTCGATCACCAAAGTCCTCACCGCGATCGCCGCGCTGCGGCTGGCCGACGAGGGACGGCTGGACCTCGACCGCCCGATCGGCGAGCTCCTCGACCTCGGCGGCACGACGATCGCGGCCGGGGCGACGACGCGGCAGCTGCTCACGCACACGTCCGGGATCGCCGACGACGCCGACGAGGAGGCGGGCGAGAGTTACGAGGCGCTGTGGGTCGACAAGCCGGTGTACTCGATCGTCGAAACGCGGGATCACCTGCCCAATTTCGCTTACCGGGCACCGAATTTCGCGCCGGGCGAGAGCTGCCGGTACTGCAATTCGGGCTACGTCCTCGCCGGGCTGGTGATCGAGGAGCTCACCGGAAGGCCGTATCGCGACCACGTCCGGGAGACCGTGCTCGACCGTGCGGGGATGACCGAGTCCGGTTTCTTCGACCGGCGTGATCCGCAGCCGAGGGTCGCCGAAGGCTGGGACCCGGTCTTCAACGGCGAGCAGGTCACCGGCTGGAAGCAGAACATCTTCAGTTACCCGCCGATCGGTTCACCCGATGGGGGTGCGTACTGCACCGTCGGCGACCTCGTCCGGCTGCTGCGGGCGATCCGCGAAGAGCGGCTTCTGAGCCCTGAGCGCACGAAGGAGTTCCTCACACCGCAGGTGCTTCACAGCAGTGGTGTCTGGTACGGCTTCGGCCTGGAATTCGTCCTGGATCAGGACGGCTCGGTGCGGAACTACTACAAGGACGGCGGGAACGTCGGCGTCTGCTCACTCATGCGGCACTACCCAGGTGAAGGGCTGGACGTCGCGATGCTGTCCAACGCGACCTATGGCGGGGGTGCGGCGATCAAGGAGATCGATCGGGTGATCCGGGCCGCCTGAAGCAGGGGCCCGGACCGTTCACAGCGCGCGTGAGAGGGCTAGATGCCGTCCAGCCGACGCGAGAGGTTCGAACGCCCTGAAGTGTTCTGCTTCACCGTCGGGACCAGGCCGCCGATCTCGTTCTCGGCGGTCTCCGGTTCCGGCTGCTCGATCAGCGGGCTCTGCACGGGCGCGGCGGGCGGCCGCCGGGTGAGCGGGGTCGTCGCCTGCGGCAGCGGCCTGGTCGGCTGGGTGCCGGGACGGCGGGGATACGGCTGCGGCTGTGTCGAGCCTTCGCCGCGTGCCGGTGGCAGGTCCAGCCGGGTCGTCGGTTCGGGCCCCGCCAGCGGGTGATCGTTTTCCGCGATCAGTGAGGCCGGTAGCTGGGTGGTCGTGTCCGGGTCCGAGGAGCGGTCGATCTCGGCGACCACCGATCGGGGGATCTGCTGGGTGTTCGCGGAGTCCATCGGCGACGTCGCGTTGTCCGGTGTCACGACGAAGGCTCCACGCGCGCTGGCGCGTGCGAGCAGGGCGTCCGCCCGAGCACGGGGGTCCATTCCCCTAGGCCTCCCGACTGACCTGGGGCCCTCTGGGTTCAGGGCCGACTGTGTGGTGTCTAGGGTAGGCCCTAGGTGCGGCCGCCGTCAGCAGACCCGCAAACGTCTTCCGACAAAAGTTGCCTGCCGCGAGGAACTCAGGCTTCCATGTCCGAAAGGATCCGGGTGCTGGAGTCGGCCTTGTCCGTGCCGCCGATGCCGTAGAGCAACGCGATGTTGTTGCGGGCGCCTGCCTCGATCTCGTCGGCCGGAAGCTCGTCGACGCTGCGCCTGTCGCCGCCGTTGCAGAACTCGAGTTCCGTGTCCGGGTACGCCGCGCGGATCAGGTCGAACGATTCGTTGATGCCCGGCCCCTGCTCGACGGCGACGTACACGTCGTCGACGATGCGCAGCGCGCGGACGATCCTGGCCCGGATGTCCTCGGTCTGGATCACCCTGCCCTTTTTGAGGACCTGCTGGTGATCGTTGTTGACGATGACGATCAGGTAGCCGGACCGCGCTTGCGCGTCCTCGAACAGGTCGAGGTGGCCCTGGTGGAGCGGGTTGAAGTACCCGCTGACGATCGAGGCCTTCGCCGGTCGCTCGGTCATCGTCAGTGTCCTCCGTCGGCTTACGGTTTCGGGTGGCTCGGACAACCCTAGCCGAGTGCCGGGTAGTTTCAGCGTGTGCTGTTCCGCCCCGGCTTCGAACTCGACCTGGACACGGTGCTGGGTCCGCTGAGCCGTGGGTCGCGTTCGCCGAACGTCGTCCGCACCGAGGGCGGGGTCACCTGGCTGGCCGCCAACACGGCGGACGGCGCGGGCACGCTGGCGCTGCTGCGGCGCGCGGACGGCGAGGTCGAGGCGGAGGCCTGGGGCCCCGGCGCGGACAGGTTGCTCGACGGTGTCCCAGCGATGCTGGGCGCGTCCGACGACGATTCCGAATTCGTGGCGCACCACGACGTCATCGCGTCGGCGCGGAGGCTGAACCCCGGACTGCGCCTCGGCTCGACCGGCCGGGTGTGGGACGCGCTGGTGCTCGCCGTGCTGGAACAGAAGGTGACCAGCTCGGAGGCGCTGCGGTCGTGGGGCGAATTGTGCCGCTGGTTCGGGGAACCGGCGCCGGGACCGGGGCCGTCACGGCTGCGCGTGCCGCCGACGCCGGTCGCCATCCGCTCCATTGTGGACTGGAAATGGCATCGCGCCGGGGTGGACCTGAAACGGCGGACGACGCTGATCGCCGCGGCCCGCGTCGCGCCGCGGCTGGAGAAGGCCGTCGAACTCAAGGGCGTCGAAGGCCGGGCCTGGCTGCGGAAAGTCCCCGGCATCGGGGTGTGGACCGCGGCGGAGATCGCACAGCGCGCCTGGGGAGACCCGGACGCGGTGAGCTTCGGCGACTACAACATCCCGTCGATGGTCGGGCACGCGCTCGTCGGCACGAAACTCGACGACGCCGGGATGTCGGAGGTGCTGGCGCCGTATTCGCCGCAGCGGCAGCGCGCGGTGCGCTACCTGTCGACGGCCGGATTCCGCCGCCCGAGGTTCGGGCCGAAGATCGAACTCCGTGACTACCGCGCCATGTGACTTCGCGGCGGTCCCAGTACATGAAGGCCCCCTTCCTTGCGATAGGCGCAAGGAAGGGGGCCTTCATGTACTTGCTGGCTCAGTTGCCCCAGCCTTGCGGCGGATAGGGCTGCTGCTGGCTCGGGTACTGCTGCGGCTGCTGCCCGTACTGGTGGTGCGGCAGGGCGGGCGGTTGCTTTGTGCCGGCCTTGACCAAGAAGAAGATCCCGACCCCGATCCCGGCCAGGATCAGGAAGCCGACCAGCAGCACCAAAAGTAAGACCATGCCGTGAGACTAACCGCAGGCTCCGTCACCAGCCCGGCGGATGCTGCGGAGGCCGGCCGGGGTACTGCTGCGGCGGGTACTGCCCCGGAGGACCGCCCTGCGGATACTGCGGCGGATACGGCTGCTGGGGCGGGTACTGGGGTGGGTACGGCGGCGGCTTCGGCTTGTTGAGGGTCTTGATCATGAAGTAGATCCCGAACCCCAAGCCCGTGAGCACGACCAGGATGACCACCAGCTGAATGATCCCGATAACGGCATACCCCCTTCGTTCGTCCCCGCGGAGGGTAGATCAGCCCAGTGCCGCGTCGATGATCGCCTTGGCTTCGTCGCGGTCGAGACCCAGTTTCCTGATCAACGCGGCGTAGTCGGCGGCTGCCTGCCTCGCCCGTTCGCGGGTTTCGTCGCCGACGGCGCTGACGAACGTCCCAGCCCGGCCGCGAGTCTCGATCAGGCCGGCTTCTTCGAGTTCGCGGTAGGCCTTGGCGACGGTGTTCGGCGCGATGCCAAGGTCCTCGGCGAGCTTCCGCACGGTCGGGAGTTTCGCCCCGACGGGCAGCGTGCCGTCGTTGATCCGCGCCGCGTAGGCGGTGCGGACCTGCTCGAAGGGCGGGACCGGGGAGTTCTGGTCGACGCGGACCATGCGATCGGCTCCTACTGGCGGGGCGGCATGACCTGGGTGCGGTCGGCGCCGGAGACGACCTGGGTGGCGTCACCCGTGCCGCCGGGCACCACCTGCGTCCGGTCACCGCCCGCGGGCGAGACGACCTGGGTGCGGTCGGCACCGGCGTCCGCCTGCTGCTGCGGGGAGACGACCTGGGTGCGGTCGGCGCTGCCGTCGACCGGCGGTCCGGCCTGCGGAGGCGGCGGCGGGAAACCGGGTGCGGGCATCGGGGGCTGGGACATCGGCGGCTGTGCCATGCCGGGCGCGCCGAAGGGGCCGGAAGCGCCGGGCGGCGGCGGGAAACCGGCCGGAGCCGGGGCCGGGGGCGGCGGGAAGCCGGGCGCCTGGCCGAAACCGGGCTGAGGCGGCGGCGGGAAACCGGGCTGCTGCTGCCAGTTGCCCTGCGGGGCGGGACCACCGGTGGGCGGGGGAGGCGGCGGGAAACCAGGCGCCGGGCCGCCACCGCCGAAGTTCGGGTTCTGCGGGAAGGTCATCGGCGGCTTCTTCGCCTGGTTGACCTTCACGATGATCACCACGATCACGATGATGATAATGATGATCGCCAAGATCAGCAGGAACCAGCCGAAGCCGTCACCGTCCCCGCTGCTGTGGACCCGGACCCGGTCCAGGTATGGCGTCAGCGTCGTCAACATCATTCCCCCTTAAACGTCAGGCGACACCTTAACCGTCCGACGCCGCGGGCAGTGCGGCTTCCACCAGTTCGGCGAGATCTTCCGATCCTTTCGGCAGGGAATTCACCGGCCACCACTGAAGATCGTCCGATTCGTCACTTTGGACCGGTTGTGCGCCCCGTGGTGCGCGCACCACGAAACGCACGTCGAAATGCCGGGTCGGCACGCCGAGCGAGCAGGTGATCGGGTGGACGTCGAGATGCACCGGAACCGGATCGATCACCAGGTCCTCGATGCCGGATTCCTCCCGTGCCTCGCGAAGGGCGGCGTCGGCGAGTGTCGCGTCGCCCGGTTCGCAATGCCCGCCGAGCTGCAACCAGCGGCCGACTCGCGGATGCAAGGTGAGCAGCACGTTCTCCGCGTCGGCGTCGAGAAGGACGGCCGACGCGGTGATGTGCCCGGCCGCGCATTCGCGGCGGCAGACGTCTTCGCGGGCGGCCAGGAAGCCGAGATAGGCCTGGCGCAAGGATTCCTGAGCGGCGCCCGCCGGTCGCCAACCGGACAAAGTGGACACAACGTCGTCGTGCAGGGTCACAGTTCGAGAAGTCCTTCACCGGGTTCGACGGGGCCGCGCGCGGGCGGCAGGGCGGCGGGATGGCCGATCGCGACCGCGCCGAGCGGCTCCCAGCGCGCGTCCAGGCCGAGGACCTCGCGCACGAGGTCCGCGGCGAAGATCGTCGACCCGATCCAGCACGAGCCGAGGTCTTCGGCGGCGAGCGCGACCAGCAGACCCTGCACCGCCGCGCCACCGGCGACGGTGAACATCGTGTGCTCGCAAGCGTTCCGGCGGTCGTCGCGGTAGGTGTGCGCGCCCTCGGCGACGAGGAACGGCACCACGACTTCTGGCGCGTTGTACAGGATGTCGCCGCGGCTGAGCCGTTTCGCGACCTGCTCGGCGGTGAAGTCGTCGCCTTCGAGATCGGCCTGCCATGACGCCTTCATCGCGTCGAGAAGCTTGTGGCGCAAGCCTTCCTCGCGCAGCCACACGAACCGGACCGGCTTCGTGTGATGCGGCGCGGGCGCGGTCAGCGCCGTCCCGACGGCGCGGCGCAGCACCTCGGGATCGACCGGTTCGTCGGTGAACGACCGGATCGAACGCCGCGCGAGGACGGCCTCCCGGCGGCCCTGCGCGATGGATTCGTTGGTACCGAGCCGGAAAAGGTCCTCTTCGACCGGGCGGATGAGCTTGCGGGCCGTCGAACCGTCATCGGTCGGCTGAAGGCCGCGGACCACGGCGACCGGTGTCCCGCCGAGTTTGCCCTTGACCAGATCCGCCGCGGCGGCGAGTTCGTCGGCGATCGCCACCTCGGTGACCGCGAGTTCGTTG
Organism: Amycolatopsis alba DSM 44262; assembly: GCF_000384215.1. Taxonomy (NCBI): domain Bacteria; kingdom Bacillati; phylum Actinomycetota; class Actinomycetes; order Pseudonocardiales; family Pseudonocardiaceae; genus Amycolatopsis; species Amycolatopsis alba. Next base: position 4,800,991 of record NZ_KB913032.1, read on the forward strand.
CCCTGGCTGTCGACCTCACCCGCGTACGAATGCAGCACCCGCAGGCCGGACGCGCCGATCGCGGCGTCGGTCTGCCCGACCCGCCACGCGCGGCCCATGGTGTCGGTGACCACGACGGCGACCTCGACCCCCAGCCGTTCCCGCAGCCCGTTCCGCAGCGCGAGCGCGGAGGCGTCCGGATCCGATGGCAGCAGCGCGACCTCGCCGGAGGCCACGTTCGAGGCGTCCACCCCGGAAGCGGCCTGCACGATGCCGAGCCGGTTCTCGGTGATCACCGTCCGGTTGATCCGCGCGATCACGCGGACGGACTCCTCTTCGACGAGCTTGCGCCGGGCGGCGTCGCGCTCTTCGGGGTCGGTCGGGACCCGGATGAGCATGCCCTCGGTCTTGGAGACGATCTTGCTCGTGACGACCAGGACGTCGCCCGAGCGCAGCCACGGCGCCGCCGTGACGATCGCGCCGGTCAGGTCGTCGCCAGGCCGGAACTCAGGGAGGCCGTCGACCGGCAGGATCTCGATCTTCGCGGAAGCGTGATCAGTCAACGGAAACTCCCACGAGATCGAAAGCGGCGCGCACCATCGCCTCGGTCGCGTCCACATCGGACATCAGCAAGGGGACGTCGCGGACGGCGACACCCGGTACGTCGACGGTTTCGCCCTCGGCGACCAGCCAGCCGTCGAGCACGCCTTCCGGGGAGTCCTTGCGGGAGCCGTAATGCCGTCCGACGGCCTCGGCCGAGGTCTCCACGCCGATCGCGCTCAGGCACGCGTCGGCCATCCCGCGCAGCGCCTTCCCGCCGATGATCGGCGAGACACCGACGACCTTGGCACGCGTCTTCCGCAGCGCGTCACGGATTCCGGGGACACCGAGGGTCGTACCCACCGAGACCACCGGATTCGACGGCGCGAACAGCACGATGTCGGCGCCCGCGATCGCGTCGAGCACGCCCGGCGCCGGTTTGGCCTCGTCGGCGCCGACGGCGATGATCGAATGCGCCTTCGGCTCGGCGCGGTAGCGCACCCACCACTCCTGGAAGTGGATCGCCTTGCGCTGGTCCTGGTCTTCCGGATCGTCGATCACGACATGCGTCTCGACGCGGTCGTCCGACATCGGCAGCAACCGCACTCCCGGCTGCCAGCGTTCGCACAGCGCTTCGGTGACCTGCGAGAGCGGATAACCCGCGCGCAGCATCCGCGAACGGATCAGATGCGTCGCGATGTCCTTGTCGCCCAAGCCGAACCAGGTCGGCTCGGCGCCGTACTCGGCGAGTTCCTCCTTGACGGTCCAGGTCTCGCCGGAGTGACCCCAGCCGCGCTCCTTGTCGATCCCCCCGCCGAGGGTGTACATGCAGGTGTCCAGGTCCGGGCAGATGCGCAGACCGTGCATCCACACGTCGTCCCCGGTGTTCACCAGCGCGGTCACCTCATGCGGCGATTCCGGCGAGGAACCGGTCGCGGGCAGACCCAGTGCTTGCTTGACCCCCAGCAGGAAGCGGGCCCCGCCCACTCCGCCGACCAAAATGACGACCTTCACGACGGGCGATCCTCGCACGCGCCGGGGCCGGGGGCCCAGTAGCGGTACCTGTGGTGCTCCGTACAGCCCAGGTTCTCGTACAGCTTCAGCGCGCCGGAGTTCGCCACCGCGACCTGCAGCACGACCCCGGTGGCGCCCTGAGCGGCCGCCCAGCCGCCCGCCGCGGTCATCAGCCCGCGTGCCAGCCCCCGCCGCCGGAACTCCGCCCGGACCTCCAGCCTGCCGATGTGCAGCCACTCGCCGACGATTGCGCCGCGCACCGCCCCGGCCGTGACGCCGTCCAGCTCCACGACGCCGAAACCGACCTTGCCAGTGCCGAGGACATGCCGTGGCGCCTCCGCCGGCTCCTCGGCACCGGTGGTCATTTCCCACCATCCGGACGTCGGTTCGTCGAGAATCACCGCTCCCGCCGAAGTCCCGCGGGTAAGCGGCCCGGTCAGCACCGAAACCTCGTGCGCGGGCCGGTGTTCCACATACTGGACCCAGCCGTGCGCGGCGATCGCGTCTTCGGCAGACGTGTTCTGGATCACCTGAACGACCGGCGGGATGGCATGATGGTGGGCGAAGTCACAGACCGCCCGCAGGGCGTCTGGCAGCGGTTTTCCGGGGTCACCGATCGCCAGCGCGCTGTTCGCGCGGGCGGTGAACCCGTCCGCCCAGCGCAGCCTCCAGTCGCCGATCCGGCGCTCCAGCAGGGGCGTCCAGGCCTGGCTACAGGTGAGCTCGAGCAATTCCGCACTGTTCACGGTTAGATTGTGCCAAGGAAGGCAGTGGAGGGACCCCGATGAGCATCGCGCGCAAGGACGACAGGCACAACGAAGACCTGGTCCGCGAAATCTCTGACGGCTTCAACCGGGCATTGGGCACGGAAAAGGCCGTCGAAGAGAAGGAAACGGAAGCGGCGAAGCCCGCCGCGCCGAAGTTCGTCATCACTGGGGACAGCAGGGCCACTCCGCCGCCACGCCGGAAGGACCGCTGAAAGCCCATACCCGGAGTACGGATAAGGGTGGCCTAAGCGGGCCTGTCGCGCCCGTGGGCGCGTAATGTCCGTTGCAGACTGGTGAAGCAGAGATAAGCAGGAGTACGCAGTGACCTACGTGATCGCCGAGCCCTGCGTCGACGTGCTCGACAAGGCGTGTATCGACGAGTGCCCCGTGGATTGCATCTACGAGGGTGACCGCATGCTGTACATCCACCCGGACGAATGCGTCGACTGCGGTGCCTGCGAGCCGGTCTGCCCCGTCGAGGCGATCTACTACGAGGACGACGTCCCCGACGAGTGGAACCCGTACACCAAGGCGAACGTCGACTTCTTCGACGAGCTCGGCTCGCCCGGTGGCGCCTCCAAGGTCGGCAAGACCAGCCACGACCCCGCCTTCATCAAGGCTCTTCCCCCGCAGGGCGAATGAGCCGGGTCGCTCTTCCTGATTTCCCCTGGGACTCCCTCGCCGGAGCCAAGGCGAAAGCCCAGGCACACCCCGGCGGCATCGTCGACCTGTCGATCGGCACGCCGGTGGACCCGGTCCCGGAGAGTATCCGCGCGGCGCTCGCGTCCGTGTCGGAGATCCCCGGCTACCCGACCACGCACGGGATCCCCGAGCTGAGGGCCGCCGCGATCGAAGCCCTTTCGCGGCGGCACGGCATCGAAGGCGTTCCCGAAGCGGCCGTGCTGCCGACGATCGGTTCGAAGGAACTGGTCGCCTCATTGCCGCGGCAGCTGGGGTTCGGCCCTGGTGACCTCGTCGTCATCCCCGAGGTGGCGTACCCGACCTACGAGGTCGGCGTGCTGCTGGCGGGTGCTTCCCTGCTGCGCGCGGACAGCACTTTCGCGCTCGGCCCGCAGAAGCCGTCGATGCTGTGGCTGAACTCGCCGTCCAATCCGACCGGGCGCGTCCTCGGTGTGGACCACCTGCGCAAGGTCGTCGAGTGGGCGCGGGAACGCGATGTCGTCGTGGTCTCCGACGAGTGTTACCTGGCGCTGGGCTGGGAAAGCGAGCCCGTGTCGATCCTGCACCCGTCGGTGCACGGCGGCTCCCTCGACGGCCTGCTGGCCGTCCACTCGCTGTCGAAGTCAGCGAACCTCGCCAGCTACCGCGCCGGGTTCGTCACCGGTGACCCGAAGCTCGTCGCCGGGCTGCTGGAGATCCGCAAGCACTCCGGGCTGATCGTGCCGCGGCCGGTGCAGGAGGCCATGGTCGCCGCGCTGAAGGACGACGAAGCCCTTGCCGTGCAACGGGAACGCTACGCGAGCCGTCGGCTGGTGCTGCGGAAGGCGCTGCTGGACAGCGGTTTCGAGATCTCGCACTCCGAGGCGGGGCTGTATCTCTGGTCGACGCGCGGGGAGTCCGCGCTCGACACGGTCGACTGGCTGGCCGGCCGCGGCATCCTCGCCGCTCCGGGCACGTTCTACGGGCCGACCGGCGGGAACCACGTCCGGATCGCCCTGACGGCGACGGACGAGCGGATCGACGCCGCGGTGGAGCGGCTCACCGCCTAGGGCGGCCGGGGTGGTCGTGAGCGGCAATCGGGGTTGGCAGCGTTGCGAAAGTGGCTTTCGCAACATCTGAAGCCATGGGCCCCTTCAGTCCACGTCGCGACCGGTGAAACCCCGGTAGATGAACCGCGTCAGCGCGTCGATGGCCTCCTCTTCGGAGACCGTCGACGGGTCGACCAGCCACGTATGCGCGAAACCGTTGACCAGCTCGGCCATCATCGCGAGCGTGAGCCGTTCCGAGGCCGGGAGCTCCATCCCCGCCGCGGTGATGTACCCGAGGTGGCCGAGGATGTCGGCCGCCTGATCGGCGCCGAAGCGCGCGTAGGTGCGCGCGAAGTCGTCGCTGACCATCGCGGCCTGGCGCAGCGCGAGCATCGTCGCGGCGTTGTCGCGGTGGAAGTTCCAGTACTCGCGGACGTGCCAGCGCACCGCGTCCGGGTCGGTGAAGTCGGCTTTGTGCTCCGGCAGGGCGGCGTTGACGTCGCTCGCCGCCGCGAGGTCCGCGAGGAGTGCTTCGAGTAGCTCTTCCTTGCCCGCGAAGTGGTTGTAGAACGATCCCGCCGCGCGTCCGGCCTCGGCCGTGATGTCGGTGATCTTGGTGTTCAGGTACCCCTTCGCCGCGAAAACGCGCTTCGCCGCGTCCTTGAGCGCGGCCTCGGTCTCCGCCGCCTTCTCCTTGCGGCTCGTCGCCGTCATCGGCACCTCCTTGACACGGAAGGCTAGCAACGATCATAGTGAATACAGATTCACTGAATCAAAATTCACTGGAGGGTGAGATGACCGGGGTTTTGATCGCGGGGGCGGGGCCGACCGGGCTCACGCTGGCCATCGACCTGGCGCGCCGAGGCGTCGGCGTGCGGATCGTGGAGAAGGCCGAGACGTTCTTCGAGGGCTCGCGCGGCGACGGCCTCCAGCCGCGCACGCTGGAGGTCTTCGAGGACCTCGGCGTACTGGACGCGGTGCTGGCCGCCGGTCAGCCGCCGGTGCCGATGAAGATCCACCTGGGCGGCGAGGTCGTCGGCGAGCGGATGATGGCCGAGCTCGCCGAGCCGACGCCGGACGTGCCTTATCCGAACGGCTTCTTCCTCGGTCAGTCGCGGACCGAGGGGATCCTGCGCGACCGGCTCGCCGGCTTCGGCGTCAAGGTCGAGCTCGGCACTCCGCTGCTCGGCTTCGAGCAGGACGCCGACGGCGTGACGGCCGAGCTGCCGGGCGAGCGGATCCGGGTCGATTACCTCGTCGGCGCGGACGGCGGGAAGAGCTTCGTGCGCAAGGCGCTCGGGATCGCGTTCGAGGGCACCACCGACGAATCGATCCGCATGCTGCTGGGCGACGTCCAGGCGGAGGGACTCGATCGCGCGTACGGGCACTGGTTCGCGAAGCCCGAAAACCCCATGTCAGGGATCGGGCTCACACCGTTGCCGGGGGTGCCGCACTTCCAGTTCGGCGCGCCGCTGGGGGAGGAAGAGGTCGAGGCGTCGCTGGTCACGCTGCAGTCCCGGCTCGACGAGCTGTCCGGCGGCGGGATCCGGCTGCACGATCTCACCTGGTCGACGGTGTGGCGGCCCAACATCAGGCTCGCCGCGCGGTTCCGGGACGGCCGTGTGTTCCTCGCGGGCGACGCGGCGCACGTCCACCCGCCGACCGGTGGGCAGGGGCTCAACACCGGCGTCCAGGATGCGTACAACCTGGGGTGGAAGCTCGCCGACGGTTCGCCGGAGCTGCTCGACAGCTACGAGTCCGAGCGTCGTGGGGTCGCCGCGCGGGTGCTGAAGATCAGCACGGAGATCCTGGAGAAGTACAAAGAGGGCGCGGACGACGCGCACGAGCGCGGCGAGAACACGCGTCAGCTCGACATCGGCTACCGCGGCGGTCCGCTCGCGCCCGAGACGACCGGCCGGATCCGGCCGGGTGACCGCGCCCCGGACGCGCCGCTGAAGGACGCGAACGGCAAATCCGTCCGGCTGTTCGAACTGCTGCGCGGCCCGAAGCCGACGGTGCTGGTGTTCGGTGACGGTCCGGCTCCCGAAGGCGCGCGGCGGATCCTGCCCGCGGGCAGCGCACTGTCCGAAGTGGACTTCGAGGACGTCGGAGGGCACGCCTTCGCCGCCTACGATGCCGGGAACGGGCGGCAGGTGTCGATCCGCCCGGACGGCTACATCCGCGGGCTCACCGCCTGAGCGGCCGCGTCGACCTCCGCCCAGACGTCGCGCCACACGGCACGGACCTCGGCGCGGCGCAGCAGCTCCTTCTCCGCGACCCTGCCCGCGATGAAGGCGACCTCGGGGTCGACAGAGGTCACGACGCCACGCATGCGGTCCGCGGCGACGCAGGCGTCCTGATGGTCCCCGAGGACGGTCTGGAAGTTCTTCGTGGCCTTGATCAGCTGCTGGATCCGTTCCGCCTGCTTCTTCTTCGCGGCGGGCTTGGCCATCTCGGCGGCGTAGCGGAGTTTCTTGCCGTAGATGCGAAGCGCGTGAAGGTCGTCATCCGGGGGATCGGAGGGAAGCGCCTTCACCGCCTTCGCGAGCTTTCGATGCGGCTTCGTCAGCCCGGCGACGAGGTCCGCCGAGGTGGGGGCGGCCTCGGACGTGGGCTTTTCGGCGGCGGGCTGCCGGGCCAGGCGGCCGATGTCCTGCAGCATCGAGGAATACCGGGGGCTGGCGAGCGCGCGGGTGAGCCGCCGCTTCGCGACCCCGCGTTCGGTGACGAACTTCGAGACCAGACTGCGCGCGGCGGGCTGGTCGCGCACCTCGAACTCGGCGACGACCTCGCGGAGATGCCCGATCAGGACGTCGTAGTCGCGGACGTCGCCGAGGGACTGGCCGAGCCAGCCGAGTTCGGCGCGGACGGGTTCGGCTTCGGGGCCGACGAGACGGCCCGAGAGTTTGAGGACGCTGCGCATCCGGCGCAGCGCGACCCGCATCTGATGCAGATCCTCGGGGTCGGCGCCGGATTTGGTGCCGGGCTCGTGCGCGAGGAGCGCACGGATCTCGACGTCGAGCTTGACCCGGACATGGGTGGCCGCCGGATCGTCCGGCCCGGCTTTCGCGGGGCGGTCGCCGAGCCCGAGCGCGGCCGGAGTGGTCGAAGGGACGTTCTTACGCGGCAGGGTCTCGGCTGTCACAAGATGAATTCTAAGTGAACAGGCAAGGTCGTCCAGGCCCTGAGAGAAGCAAGGGACCTTTGCTGTCACTCTCCCTCGGAGGGCGACAGCAAAGGTCCCTTGCTGTCTTTTCGCAGGTCGGGTGCCCTAGCCGAGAATGTCGCGAAAGCCACTTTCGGGACATCAGACGTCGCGAAAGTGGCTTTCGCGACACCCGCCAGGCTCGAGTGATAGCAAAGGTCCCCTGCTGTCTTTTCGCAGGTCAGTTGGCGTGCAGGGCCGCGTTCAGCTCGATACCGACACCGGTGCGCGCGACGACCTCGACGGCGCCGGTCCCGGAGTTCCGCCGGAAGACCGCGCCCGAGATGCCGGACAGCTCCAGCGCCTTCACGACCTTGCCCTCGAAGGTGACCTTCGTGCCGGCCGTGACGTAGAGACCCGCTTCGACGACCGAGTCGTCGCCGAGCGAGATGCCGACGCCGCCGTTCGCGCCGATCAGGCAGCGCTCGCCGAGCGAGATGGTCTCCTTGCCGCCGCCGGACAGCGTGCCCATGATCGACGCGCCGCCGCCGACGTCGGAGCCGTCGCCGACCACGACGCCCGCCGAGATCCGGCCTTCGACCATGGAGGCGCCGAGCGTGCCGGCGTTGAAGTTGACGAAGCCCTCGTGCATGACGGTGGTGCCGTTGGCCAGGTGCGCGCCGAGGCGGGCGCGGTCGGCGTCGGCGATGCGGACGCCGGCGGGCACGACGTAGTCCACCATCCGCGGGAACTTGTCCACGCTGTAGACGGTGACGTTGCCGCGCGCCCGCAGCCGCAGCCGGGTCGCTTCGAAGCCCTCGACGGGGCACGGCCCGTGGTTGGTCCACACGACGTTCGCCAGCAGGCCGAAGATGCCGTCGAGGTTCGCGCCGTGCGGTCGGACCAGTCGGTGCGACAGCAGGTGAAGGCGCAGGTAGACGTCGTGCGTGTCGCCGGGGGCGTCGGCGAGGCGGGCGATGGTCGTGCGGACCGCGACGACCTCGACACCGCGGTCGGTGTCCGGGCCGAGCTGGGCGGCGGCCGCCTCGCCGAGGGCCTCGGTGGCCTCTTCGGCGGTCAGCCGCACCGTGCCGGGCTCGCTGCCGGCGCCATCGGTCAGCTTGGGCAGCGGGAACCAGGTGTCCAGCACCGTGCCGTCGGTCGTGACGGTGGCCAGTCCGACGCCGGTGGCGCCGGTCGTTTCGGGATCAGGGGTCTGCTCGCTCACGTCTAGAACGGTAACCCAGTGATCCGCGTCAACCGCCGACGAGGCTCTTCACGCTGGTCAGCGCCGACGCCATGTCGCCGAGCGCCTGGCCGCACGGGCCGCCGGGGGCCGCCTGGTCCTGGCAGTTCGTGGTGCGGAAGACGGAGATCGGGCGTTCGAGCGCGTCGATGTTCGCCGCCAGATCCGGGCGGCGCTTGCGGACGCTGCCCGCGGCGCTGGAGAGTTCGGTGACGTACTTCTGGCAGCCCTTGGGCGATTCGGTCCCCGGCGCCAGGTAGCACTGGTCGGTGCTCAGCGCCTTGAGCTTGATCGGCAGCACGTCCGGCCCCTCGCTGCGCGTGGGTTTCACGGTGACCGGGACCTCGTTCGCTCCACAGCCACCGAGTACCAGGAGGAGGGCGAGCAGGATCGCTTTGGTGCGCACGCCTTCACGGTAGCCCCGAGGCCGCGCCGGTACGGTGCGGGCATGCCTTCGCTCGATCTGCACGCGGACCCCGTCGACCTCACCGCCGCGCTGGTGGACATCTTCAGCGTTTCGGAGGAGGAGAAGGTGATCGCGGACACCGTGCAAGCCGCTTTGGAAGCACAGGCCCCGCATCTCGAGGTGATCCGAAACGGCGACGCGGTCCTCGCCAGGACGAATCTCGGCCGTCCCTCGCGGGTGATGCTGGCGGGGCATCTCGACACCGTTCCGGTGAACGAGAACCTGCCCGTGCGCCGTGAGGGGACCGGTGACGACGAGATCCTGCACGGCCTGGGCACCGTCGACATGAAGAGCGGCGACGCTGTCTTCCTGCACCTCGCCGCCGCTCTCCGCGAGCCGAGGCACGACATCACCTTCGTGTTCTACGACTGCGAAGAGATCGAAGCGACGAAGAACGGCCTCGGTCGCATCGAGCGCGAGTTGCCCGAATGGCTGCAGGCCGACCTCGCGATCCTCGGTGAGCCTTCGAACGGCGGGATCGAGGGCGGTTGCCAGGGCACGATGCGGATCGAGATCCGCGTCGAGGGCGTGCGGGCGCACACCGCGCGCGGCTGGATGGGCGTCAACGCCATCCACGGTCTCGCCGAACCACTGCGCAGGCTGGCCGAGTACGCGCCGCGCGTGGTCGACATCGACGGCCTGACCTACCGCGAAGGCCTGCAGGCCACGAAGATCGGCGGCGGTGTCGCGGGCAATGTCGTGCCGGACGAGGCCGTGCTCACGATCAACCACCGCTTCGCGCCCGACAGGAGTGCCGAGCAAGCCGAGGCGCACCTTCGCGAGGTCTTCGCGGGTTATGACGTCAAGGTTGTCGACTTGTCGCCAGGAGCCTTGCCTGGGCTGAGCGCCCCTGCGGCGGCCGAGCTGGTCGCCGCGGCCGGCGGCAAGGCGGTCGCGAAGCTGGGCTGGACCGACGTCGCGCGCTTCGCGGCTCTCGGCATTCCGGCGGTGAACTTCGGGCCCGGCGATCCGACGCTGGCGCACACGCGGCAGGAGAACGTGCGCGCGGGCGAGATCCGGCAGGTCGCCGCGGTGCTGCGCGAGTTCCTCAGCTAGCCAGGGCGAGCAGTTCGTCGAGCACCCGCTCCGGCCCTCCGTAGGTGAGGTGCGCGATGGCGAACATGGGCGCGACCACCCGGCTCCAGGTGTACAGCCTGTCCCCGTCGAGCCCGCACGCGTCCGCCACCAGCCGACAACGGGCCTCGACTCCTTCGTGCCCGGCGCCGGACACCACGTAGTCGACGGCGTCGAAGCACGGATCGCCCACGCACGCCTTCGGGTCGATCGCGATCAGGCCGCGTGCCTCGCCGCCGTCCAGGACGTTGCCGAGGTGGAGATCGCCGTGGAGTAGCACGACCGTGGCCTGGGTGTCCAGCAGCGACTCGCAGCGTTGGATCGCCCGCCGCCAGGTGTCCTGGCCGATCCGGGCGCCGATGACCGGATCGGCCAGCCGCTTGCCGATCCGCTCGAAGGACTCCTCGAACCGGCCGCGCAGCGTCCACGGCCAGTCCGCGGGCGGAGGTACGGCGTGCAGTGCGGTGAGCAGCTCTCCCCAGCGCCCAGGCAGGGACACCGACGGCAGCTTCTCGGCCTCGGTGCCCGGCAGGATCTCCTCCAGCACCATGGCACCGGCGTCCGCGTCGGCGGCCAGTACGGCGGGCACCCGGCCCGTCGGCGCGAACACCCGCAGCATCTCGATCTGCTTGGTCAGCAGGGCCCCGTCCGGGCTGAGTTTGAGCACCGCCGGTGTCCCGTCGGACCAATGGCAGCGCAGGACGACGGACGACGCCCCGCTGTCGAACAACTCGCCGAGCACGAAACCCCAACGTGAGGCCAGCCGTGCGGCGAGGGCAGGGACGCCGGCCAGCCACCCTTCGGCGTCGGATCCGAATCGGCTCACCAGCCGGGTGTTGATGTCTTCCAAGTCCACTTCGGTCACTTCGGGACGTCCTCCTCCGCGCCGAGCAGAAGCAGGCCTCGCCGCAGCAGGTCTGCGGCTTCTTCGGAGCGCCCCTGATCGCGTAGCAATTCTCCCGCCTTGTCGACTGAAGCGGCCAACACCCCGCGAGCATCGCGAAGGGCGGCGACATCGATGGCGTGTGCGAAGCCCGCTTCGGCTGCTTCGAGGTCTCCACGAGCCAGGGCCAGTGAGCCCTGCTGGAACTCGAGTGACGCGGAGAGCGGCGAGTCCGCGGGGATAGCTTCGGCCGCTTCGGTGAGCAGTGAGGCAGCGTCGTCGAGACGACCGAGTTCGCGGCAGACGTCGGCCAGTTCCAAGGTGACGGCGTGATCGGGCGCGGCCGCGCGTGACGAGCGAAGGTCCGCGAGAGCGCCTTCGAGGTCGTCGGCACGCCGGACCAGTGCCCGCGCGAACAGGCAACGGGCGAGGACCGGCCGCAGCGCGCGTTCGTGGAGCAGGTCGTGCAGGACCGATACGGCGGCGACGGCGTCGCTCACCCGTCCTGCGGCGAGATACGCCTCGGCCAGGCGACGCTGGTTCCCGGCGAGTTCGGCCAGGATCTCCTCGCCGCCGCGAATCAGCCGAAGCGCTTCGCCCGCGTGATGGGCGGCCTGGACGGTCTCGCCGAGGCGGAGGTGCCCGTCGGCGAGGTACGCGTGCAGGGTCAGCAGGAGCACCGGATGCGGATGACCGTCGAGGCTCGCGTCGAGCGCGGTCCGGAGCAGATGCATCGCGTGATGCGGCTCCCCTCGGCCGATCAGGACGTTCGCCCGCAGCGCGGCGGCCAGTTCGCGGTACGGCGGGATGTCGTCGCCGAGAGCGGTTTCGGCGGCTGCCACCAATCGCGACCGGGAGTCTCCCTCGGTGAACCGTGCGAGCCACAGCCAGGCGAGGCCTGCCTGGCGGCCGCGGCCGATCCCTTCCGCCCGCCGCGCCAGCCGCCGCATCTTCGGCGCCGGGCCGTTCCCCGCCAGGAAGTCCGACGCGGCCGCCGCGATGTCCAGATCGAGCCGGACGTCGTCGCGGGGCGACGTCACGCCGAGCAGTTCGCCGGTGTCCACCCCGAGCCGCGCGGCGAAGTGGCGCAACGCGTCACCGGACGGCGTCCGCGCTCCCGTCTCGACGGACGAAACATACGCGGCGGTGTAGTGCGGCTCGGCGAGTTCGCGCTGGGTGAGGCCGCGTTCGGCACGCAGCCGCCGCAGCCGTCCGCCGACCTCCTCGCCCATGACCGAGAACGATACGGGCGAACGCGCCGAAAGGTTGCGCGCGCGGTCCCACAACTTCTCCCTGCCCAGGGTCGTATCCCTGGATGTGACAGATGATTTCCGGGAGGGCCGATGACCGTGCGCCGAGCCCTGGCCATCGCCGCGTGCGCACTGGTGGTGGCCGGTTGCGAAGCTCACTCGGTCGCCCCTCCAGCGGTGACACCGATACCGGTGATCGCCGCGCCGACATCCCTTCCGACGCCTTCACCGAAGCCCGTGCTGGCGCCGCCGTCCGCCGAAATCACCTTCCCGCAGGCGGGATCCGGCCAGTGGAACCTTCCACCCGGCGAAGGCCCGGTCGCCGGGCAAGCCGGAAAGCTGATGCGGTACCGCGTCGCCGTCGAAGCGGACATCACCGGCGTGAACCCGGACGGTTTCGCGACGGCCGTCGAGTCCACTTTGAGCGATCCGCGCGGCTGGACCGGCGGCGGGCGATGGATGCTGCAACGCGTCGGCCCGGACGGCCCGGTCGATTTCACGCTCTACCTCGCCACCCCGAAGACGCGCGACGTGCTGTGCGGCAGGCCGGACGGCTACACCTCGTGCCGCAACGGGACCAGCGTCGTGCTCAACGTCGCGCGCTGGGCGAACGGCGTCCCCGGTTACGGCGCGGCCTTGACGGTCTATCGCCAGTACATGGTCACGCACGAGGTCGGGCACCGGCTCGGGCGCGGTCACGAGAAATGCCCCGTGCCGGGCGCGCTCGCGCCGGTGATGCAGCAGCAGACGCTGGGCCTGCACGACTGCGCCCCGAATCCGTGGCCCTATCCGGACGGGACGCAGTATTCGGGTCCCTCGGGGGAGTACGCCGATCCGATCCCGTCCTGACCACTCACGACCAGCCCTGCCGACGGTCCAAGCGCGCGCCCCGCTGGTCGCGTTGCGAAAGCCACTTTCGCAACCTTCAACGTTGCGAAAGTGGCTTTCGCAACGCACCCTCCCGCCAGACCGCACTGGAACCCAGGGGATCGCGGGTCTCGTGAGTGGTAAGGCCGGTGGGAACCAGCCTTACCACTCACGAGCGGTCAGCGGCCCTGGAGAGACCGCACGTTGTTCCCGAACGTCCAGCTCCGCGAACCGTCCCAGTTGATCGACCAGGTCATCAGGCCCTTGAGCCCCGGAATGCTGCGGTACGCCTGGGAAACCAGGCCCGGAGACATGTAGCCGCCACCGGCACCGGCCTGCGCGGGCAGACCTGGGGCCTGCTTGTCGTAGGGGACGCGGATGGTCGTGCCCTGGATCACCAGGCCCTTGTCGAGACACTCGGTCTGCTTGACGAAGCCCTGAACCGTCCCGGCCTGGTACGAATCGCCGGAGCAGCCGTACATGCTTCCGTTGTAGTACTGCATGTTCAGCCACCACAGCCTGCCGTTGTCCGCGTACTTCTTGATGACCGGCAGGTACGCGCCCCAGATCGAGCCGTAGACGACGCTGCCGCCGGTGACGTACGCGGTCTCGGGCGCCATGGTGAGCCCGAAGTTCGACGGCATCGCGGCGAGCACGCCGTCGATGATGCGGATGAGGTTCTTCTGCGACGCGGAAAGCGTGTTGATGTTCCCGCCGCCGGTGAGGCCCGTTTCGATGTCGATGTCGATCCCGTCGAAGTTGTACTTCTTCAGGATCGGCACGATGGTCGCGACGAACTTGTCGGCCACGGTGGACGAATTGAGGTCGATTCCCGCGGTGGCGCCGCCGATCGACATCAGGATCGTCTGGCCCGCGTCCTTCGCGGCGCACATTTCGGACGGGGTCGCGACCTTCACAGTCGCGTCCATCCCATCCTCCCATTTGGCCGTTCCGTCGGACAGGATGACCGGAAAGGCCGCGTTGATCACGTTGTATCCGTTGGCCTTGATGCGGGCGTCGGTGATCGGGATCCAGCCGAGCGGCGGATGGACGCCGTTCGAAGCGCCGTCCCAGTTCTCCCAGTAGCCTTGCAGAATTTTCCCGGCGGGCTTCGATTTGACCGCGCAGACGTCGGCGTCCGTCGAGGCTTGCGCCGGGGTCAGGACGACGAGTGTGGTGACGGCGAGTACCGCCGCGCCGGTGATTGCGAGCAGCCGTGAGACGCGACCGAACATACCCAGCTCCCATCTCGAAAGCGATTGTGAACGAACAGGAAGCGGCCGTTCGGCTCAACATAGGTCGCGGTGCCCGGCTCCCGCTACCGACGATCGGGTGGTCTAGACCAGATATCGAAAGGTTGTCCGGAAATCGTTCCTACGCACGAGGGCCATCTCACGAGGCCGGGTGTCCTCGTGAGATGGCCCTCGCCATTCGGATGGATCAGACGGTGATGGTCCAGCTGTCGAGCGTGCCGGTGTCACCGGAGTAGGCGTCGTAGATCACGAGCGTCCAAGTGCCGGAAGCGGCTTTGTTGGTCACCGGGACCGAGTAGTTCCGGGTGCCGAGCTCGGTGCAGGGCAGGGAGCCGGTGGCCTTGACCGAATACGTGGTGCCGTCGGGGGCCTTCAGGCTGATCCGGAGGTCCTCGGAGCAGGTGTGCGTACCGGTGATCGACACCTTGACCGGTGAAGTCGCCGTTCCCGTCGCGGTGGACGTGATCGGGCTGTTCACCGTGCCGTAGTCGTTGATCGGGTAGTCGGTGCCGTTGGTGAACGTGCGCACGCTGACGTTGCCGACGGTCAGGGTGTACTGCGCCGTGCGGTCCACCGAGGTCCCGTCACCGGTCACCGTGATCGTGCTCGTGCCGTTGGGCGTGTCCGCCGACGTCTGGATGGTGAGCGTCGAGGAGGCGCCGGACTGCACCGAAGCCGGGTTGAACGTCGCGGTCGCCCCGGCGGGAAGACCGCTGGCGCTCAGCGCGACCGTCTGTGCCGCACCGGAAGTCGTCGTGGTGTTGACCGTGACGGTCGCCGACTGTCCAGGTTGGACGGTGCCGGACGACGGGGAGAGACCGAGCGAGAAGTCGGGCCCCGTCGGGGTGGTGACGGCGAGCTTCCAGAGCGCGTAACCGATCGCGTCGCTGTTCTTCTCCAGCGGGGTGTCCGGGATGTTGGACGTCGTGTCGCAGGCGCGGTGGTAGCAGTTGTCGAACGCCGCGCCCGCGGTGCCGCCCCATTTCGCCCGCTGCGCGGAGCTCTTGATGTCCCCGGCGCCGGTCGCGAGTCCGCCGACCGGGATGCCCGCGGCCTTGAACGACGCGTGGTCCGACCGGCCGTCGCCTTCGGAGTCCCCTTCGGTCTGGATGCCGATCGAGGTGAAGTACTCGTCGAACACCGCCTTGACCGAAGCGACGTCGTCATAGACGAAGTAACCCCAGTTGCTGGAGCCGATCATGTCGAAGTTCAAGTAGGTCTTGATCTTCGTGCGCTCGGCCTGCGGCAGGTTGTTGACGTAGAACTTGGAACCGCGCAGGCCGGACTCCTCGTCGGCCCACCAGCCGAAGCGGACCCGCTTGGCCAGCGTGGGGTTCTCGCGGGCCAGCGTCAGCGCGACTTCGAGGATCGACGCCGAACCCGAGCCGTTGTCGTTGATGCCGGGGCCGGCGCTCACGCTGTCGAGGTGCGCGCCGAGCATGATGACCTGGCTGGCGTCACCCTGCGGCCATTCCGCGATGATGTTCTGGCTCGAACCCGCGCAGCTGGTGCAGCTCTGCAGCGTGACGTTGTAGCCGGCGTCGCGCAGCTTCTGCGACACATAGGACACCGACGCCGTGTAGCCCGACCGTCCGGCGGCCCGGTTGCCGCCGTTCTGGTTGGCGATGGTCTGCAACGCGTTCAGATGTGTCTTGATGTTGGCGAGCGAGATGTCCGGCGCGGCGTTGGCGGTCGTGACCGCCTGCGCCGGCGTCACGACGACACCGAGTACGGCGGCCATGCCGACGACGGCCGCTCCTATTCGCTTTCCCCACTTCATGCCGGGGTTTTCCTTCCTGGAGGGATTTGCGTGAAGGACTCCTTCCCCCGGCGGGACCGGGGGAAGGAGTCCTTTCACACGCGAGGGCGAGCTAGACGGTGATCGACCAGCTGCTGAGCGTGCCGGTGTCGCCGGAGTAGGCGTCGTAGACCACGAGGGTCCAGGTGCCTGCCGCGACCTCGTTGGTCACCGGGACCGAGTAGTTCCGGGTGCCCAGCTCGGTGCAGGGCAGGGAACCGGTGGCCTTGACCGAGTACGAGCTGCCGTCCGGGGCCTTCAGGCTGATGCGAAGGTCCTCGGAGCAGGTGTGCGTACCGGTGATCGTCACCTTGACCGGAGACACGGCGTTGCCGGTCGCGGTCGAGGTGACCGGGCTGTTCACCGTGCCGTAGTCGTTGATCGGGTAGTCGGTGTCGTTGGTGAACGTCCGCACGTTGCCGCCGGTGCCGACGGTCAGCGTGTACTGCGCGGTGTGGGCGCCACTGGTCCCGGTACCGGTCACCGTGACGGTGCTGGTGCCGTCAGGGGTGCTCGTCGACGTCGCGATGGTGAGCGTCGAGGAGGCACCGGACTGGACCGACGCCGGGTTGAACGTCGCGGTCGCCCCGGCGGGGAGGCCGCTGGCGGTCAGCGCCACGGTCTGCGCCGCACCGTTGACGGTCGCGGTGTTCACCGTGACGGTGGCCGACTCGCCAGCCTTGACCGAACCCGAAGCGGGGGTGACACCGACCGAGAAGTCGGGGCCCTGCGGGGTGCACGAGCCCGGCTCACCGGTCGCCGCGGTGACGCTGATGGCGTCCCACGCCGCCTTGGTGGTGTTGAACTCGGTGCAGGAGTTCGGGTACAGCGCGAGCGCTGCTTCCAGGGTCGCCTTGCGGGCGGCCTTGTGGTTCCAGCTGGAGGTCTTCTTCAGCAGGCCGTTGTAGAAGATCTTCGCGGCCTTCTGGATGCCCAGACCGGTGATCGAGGTGTTGTTGCACGTCGGGCTGGCAGGCTTGCCAGCCGGCGCGGTGCCCTCGGCGAGCAGGTAGAACCAGTGGTTCTGCGGGCCCGCGGCGGCGTGCACCTCGGTGCTCGGGATGGACGACGAGTAGCAGTTCGGGTTACCCGAGATCTTGCTCGGCTGGTACATGTAGCGGATCGGGCCCTGGCCGACCAGGTTCACGCCCTCGCCGACCTCGTAGTCCGGGGTGTCCTTGGCGTTGTTGGCGTAGTGCTCGGTGATGGCGCCGAAGATGTCACCGGTGGACTCGTTCAGCCCGCCGTTCTCGTTGCCGCTGCCCGCGCCACCCGGCGTGGTCTGGAAGATGGCGTGGCCGAACTCGTGCGCGACGACGTCCATCGAAGTGGCCTGGCGCTGGTTGTCCTGCGAGTGACCGAAGGTGGTCGAGGAACCGTCCCAGTAGGCGTTGACCTGGTTGAGGCCGACGGAAGCGGGGAAACCGCCGCCGCTGCCGTTGATCCCGTTGCGGCCGAGCCATTCGCCCAGCATCTTCCACTCGGTCTGGACGCCGAAGAGCGTGTCGACACAGGCGGTTTCCAGGTTGGTGCCGGAACCGTTGCCCCAGTTGTCGTCGGGACCGGAGTAGATCGCGCCGTTCTGCGGCTTGCAGCTGATGTTGGGGCGCTGCGGGTCGCGCATGGAGTAGGTGCCGCCGGAGTTCGTCGTGTCGATGGTGACGTTGCCGACGTAGTAGCTGTTCCCGGCGCCCAGCGTGCTGACGTCGCCCGACGTGGTCTTCGTGGCGGTCGGGATGTTCGACATCTTGACGTCGTCACGGGTGTCGAGGACCGCGCCGGTGACGCCGTCCACGAAGACGTGCAGGTTGCTCGGCGCTGCCGCCTTGGTGCCCTTGACGACGACCTCGTAGGCGAGCTTGGGGGAGTTCCCGGCCAGCACGACGAGCTGCGGCGCGACGACACTGTCTACTTTGGACAGCTGACCACGGGCGACCTCGGCCGCCTTCGCCGAGGTGATCTTGGCCTTGGTGTCGACCGAGATCGCCGCGGTCTCCGCGGAGCTGGTGCCGTGGACGCGCCCGGCGCCATCGGCGACCACCACCGCGTCCCCGCCGACAACCGGCAGGCCACGGTAGGTTCGTTCGTAAGCGGCGTAGAAGAGTCCTCCGCCACCAGGTGTCATCCCGACGCGGCGGAAGCCCTCCTGGGCACCCTTCCGCAAGTGGTCTACACCAGCCGCGGCTGCCTGGTCGGCCGCGTTCGCGGCCACCGAGTCGGGGCTCGCGGGTTGGACGGTGGCGGTGGTCGCGTTCGCCGGGATCGCCGGGAACGTCATGCTCAGGGCAAGGCCGGCGATTGCCGCCAACCCTGTTCTGAGCCCTCGCTGAACGGTCATGGGAACCTTCCATGGGCAGGACCGTGAACCCGGCATGGCCATTGGCGCGGCGGGGAATTCGACCGGATCGGGAGCACGGCGGGGGACGGGGAAGCGTGTCCATTCAGATAACTGGAGTTATCTCGATGGACACGTTCGAAGTAAAGGAGCTGCTCACAGGAAGCGTCAATGGGCCGGATGGCCTAGCGGCGCGGGCGAAGATCATTCCGCGAAGAGTAAAATCCCTGTGTAGTAAGGATTTTCCCACCGGTCGCGATATATGGCGACTTTCGTATGGTTTTCAGTCCGACGGCCCGGAATCGGACATAGCGGCCGCGCGTACGCCGCGGCGATAGGCGTCCGACGCTTCTTCGATTAATCCGCGAGCACGCAACGTGTCGCCCAAATGCAGAGAGGTGGCGACGAGCGCACCGAGCAATTCGGACTCTTCCTGTGCGGTGGCGGCTTCTTCGAGCAGCGTCGTCGCCTTGGGCAGATCGCCGCGGGCGCGGGCGATGAGTCCCAGCAAGCGGAGAACCTCGGCCCTGGCTTCGATGTCGGGGGATCGATCCAGAAGCGGGCGGATCCCCTCGGCGAGTTCGGCGGCCTCGTCGAGTGCCCCTTGGCGGCGGCGGACGTCGGCGAGTTCGATGGTCGCGCCGAGCACACCTTCGGCCGAACCGGCTTTGGCCAGCAGATCGCGGGCGAGCTGTAACTCGGCGCGCGCGTCGTCGAGTTTGCCCAGTCGTCGCCACAGGAAGCCGCGCGCCCAGCGGCTCCGGGCGGCGTCACGGTCGTAGCCGATGGAGGTGAACAGCCGCAGTGCCCGCGAGAGATCCTTTTCCGCGCGGTCGACCAGGCCGATCGCCTGCCACAGTTGCGCGGCCTGCCGGTGGTACCGCGCGGAGATGTCCTTGCGGCGGGCGGAAACGAGAGCGCGGCGCCCTTCTTCGGCGGCCCGCCGGGCGCGGCGGAGCGCGCCCATTTCGATGAGCGGGTGGATCAACGCGGTCAGGAGCGCGAGTTCGGCGTCGGGATCGACGGGGCCGGCGGCGCGGAGCCCGGCGAGCGCGGTCTCGGCGAGTGTGACCGCCGCGCCCAGATCGCCCGACAGTGCCCGGCAGGCGGCGACGCGGTTGACGATCATCGCGCGCAACCGGGGCGACGCGGCGTCGGCGAGTTCCATCGCGTGGGCGAAACCCTTGTCCGCCAACGGGATGTCGTACCGTTGCCACTGGACTTCGCCGAGGTAGAACCGCGCGTGGCATTGGACTTCGGGCAGCCGGTACTCCGCCGCTCGTCGTTCGACGCGGGTGAATTCGCGTTCGGCGTCCTCCAAGCCGCCTTGCTGCAACTTGCGATATGCGGCTTCGAGGGCGCTGGTGAGTTCCTCGGCGGCGCCCGGTGGCCTGCCGAAGCGGAGTTCGTCCGCGGTCAGGCCGAGTCGTCCGGCCAGATGGGACACCACGTCGTCCGAGGGCAGGCGGCGGCCCGACTCGACCTTGGCGAGGAAGCCCCGGTCGTAGCGGGGCTCGGCGAGCTCACGCTGGGTCAGCCCGCGCGCCCGGCGCAGCCGCCGGACCCGCGCGCCGAGTGGTTCTGCCCCGGTCGGCTTGGACGGCACCAGTCAACGGTAGACGATTTCCCGGCGTTTTCCGGACAAGTGGGTGAGCGACGCGGCGGTTCCGGTGGGCGCCCCTCGGTGGGATACCTGCCAACCGTACCGCGGATCCGGTGATTTTCATCCGGCGAAACGGACATATTGACGGCACGGCCACCGGGGGCTAGCGTCTTGCGCACTAAAAAGGAAACTTTCTTAACTAATTACGAGCGGGGCGCCGATGATGGTGAGTTCCTGGTCCAGGGCGGTGGCCGCGGTTTCGGCACTGGTCCTCGGGGGTTTGACGGTTCCGGTGGTTTCGGCCGCGGCGGCGGTACGCGGGGAGGTCCGGGTCGACCAGGTCGGCTACGGCATCACCGAAACCAAGTACGCCTATCTGCTGTCCAGCGCGCCGGGGTCGTTCTCGGTGGTCGACGAACGCGGCCGGACCGTCCACCGTGGACGGACGGGTGCCTCGCTCGGCGCGTGGAGCGCGAAATATCCGGCGGTGTACCAGCTCGACCTGTCGAAGGTGTGGCTGCCGGGCAAGTACCGGATCGAGGTGAGCGGCGAGACCAAGGCGACTTCGCCGACGTTCCGGGTGGACACCAAGGACCGGCTCTTCACCCCGCTCGTCCGCGCCACCAACGAGTTCTTCCAGGCGCAGCGCGACGGTGACGACATCGTCCCCGGCCGTCTCGGCCGTAAGCCGTCCCACCTGGCCGACAAACAGGCCACGGTCTACGACTGGCCGGTGTTCGTGGGCGAGGGCGGCGACGAGATCGCCGAACCGCTGAAGCCGGTCGGCGGGCCGGTCGACGTCGAAGGCGGCTGGGTCGACGCGGGCGACTTCGTCAAGTTCACCTCGAACACCGCGTATTCGCTGGCGGAACTGGGATACGTGCTTCGCGAGGGTTACGACCCGGTGCTGGCCAAGGAGGTCAAGCTCGGCCTCGACTGGCTCGACAAGATGTGGGACGGGAAGAGCAAGACGCTCTACGCCCAGGTCGGGATCGGGACGGGCAGCGACAAGTTCGGCTTCCTCGGCGATCACGACGTCTGGCGGAACCCGCACGACGACGACGCGCTCGACGTGAAACCCGGTGACCCCAAGTACTTCGTCAAGCACCGGCCGGTCTTCCCGGCGAACCCCGGCGGTTCCGCGCTCAGCCCGAACCTCGCCGGTCGTGTCGCGGCCGCTTTCGCCCTCGGCGCGCAGGTCGAGGCGAAGCGGAACCCTTCGCTGGCAAGGAAGTATCTCGCCGAGGCCGCCTCGGTGTTCGCGCAGGCCAAGACCGAGAACGTCGGCGAACTGGTCACCGCGTTCCCGCACGCGTACTACCCGGAATCGTCCTGGCGGGACGACATGGAACTCGGCGCGACGCAGCTCGCCCTGGCGGGCAAGGCCTTGCGGGACCCGAGGGCGGGCGACTGGACGCGGCAGGCGGCGCACTGGGCGAAGGCGTACATCGACCTCGAAGAGAAGAGCACGCTCAACCTGTACGACACCAGCGCGCTGGCGCACGCCGAGCTGGCGAAACTCATGCGGCACGGTGTCCCCGGCGCCGCGCTCGGCCCGAAGGAACTGATCGGCGACCTCCGGCGTCAGCTCGACGAAGGTGTCGCGAGCGCGGCGAAGAGTCCTTTCCGGACTGCCGTCTCGGTCAAGGACTTCGATGCCGCCAGCAAGAGCTTCGGGTTCGCCGCGACCGAGCGGCTCTACGCGGACGTGACCGGAGACAGGCGGTACGCGGCGTTCGGCTCGCAGCAGCGGAACTTCACCCTCGGCGCGAACGCGTGGGGAGTCTCGCTGGTCGTCGGCGTCGGCACGACGTCGCCGAAGTGCCCGCACCACCAGGCGGCGAACCTCGCGGGTGAGGCGAAGGTGCTCTACGGCGCCGTCGTGAATGGACCGAACGGGGCGGAGCACTTCGCGGACCTGCCGTTCCCGGCCGGGGCGAAGGAATGCACGAAGCCGTTCGACGCCTTCGACACGACCGAGTCGCGCTACACCGACGACCTGGCCTCGTGGCCGAGCAACGAACCCGCCATCGACTTCACCTCGACGGCCATGCTCGCGTTCTCCCTGGCCGGACGTTCCTAGTCGTGATCGCGGGGCCCGCTCACGCGGCGGGCCCCGCGTTCGCGTACCCGACAACTCCTGTTCGCGGCGATGCCGCCGCTCCGGACGGTGACGACGTCGTAGTCTTGGCGGGGTGAGTGAGACAAGCGAGTTCCCCGACGGCCAGTACCCGGAACGTCCGATCGAGCGCCACAAAGGCCCGGTCGTGCTGCGGCGGGACCGCCGTGACCAGGGCAGCACCACCGACCAGCGCCTGCTGGACTCGCGGGGACCGAGTGACTGGGTGCACACCGACCCGTGGCGGGTGCTGCGGATCCAGGCGGAGTTCGTCGAGGGCTTCGGCGCGCTGGCCGAGGTGCCGCGCGCGGTGACCGTGTTCGGCTCGGCACGGACCAAACGGGACCACCCCGAGTACGAACTCGGCCGCAAGATCGGCGGCGCGCTCGCCGACGCGG
Organism: Amycolatopsis alba DSM 44262; assembly: GCF_000384215.1. Classification (NCBI taxonomy): domain Bacteria; kingdom Bacillati; phylum Actinomycetota; class Actinomycetes; order Pseudonocardiales; family Pseudonocardiaceae; genus Amycolatopsis; species Amycolatopsis alba. The sequence continues at coordinate 4,823,437 of NZ_KB913032.1, forward strand.
GCTTCGCGGTGATGACCGGCGGCGGCCCCGGCGCGATGGAAGCGGTCAACCGCGGCGCCAACGAGGCGGGCGGGTTCTCCGTCGGTCTCGGCATCGAGCTGCCGTTCGAACAGGGCCTGAACCCGTGGGTCGACCTCGGCGTCAACTTCCGGTACTTCTTCGCCCGCAAGACGATGTTCATCAAGTACTCGCAGGCGTTCATCTGCCTGCCCGGCGGCTTCGGCACGCTCGACGAGCTGTTCGAGGCGCTCACCCTGGTGCAGACGAAGAAGGTCACCAAGTTCCCGGTCGTGCTCTTCGGCAGCGACTACTGGGGCGGCCTGTACGACTGGATCGCCAAGACGCTGCTCGCCGAGGGCAAGATCGGCGAGAAGGACCTCGACCTGCTGCACGTCACCGACGACATCGACGACGCCGTCCGCGTCGTGCAGGACTCGTACCAGGCATGGGAGGACACCCACTGATGGCGGCTCCACGCAGAGTATGCGTCTTCTGCGGCTCTTCGATGGGCTTCGACTCGCGCTACGCCGACGAGGCGCGTGCGCTGGGCACGCTGCTGGCATCGCGGGGGATCGGGCTGGTCTACGGCGGTGCCTCGGTCGGCACGATGGGTGTCATCGCGGACGCCGCGCTGGCCGCGGGCGGCGAGGTGATCGGCGTGATCCCGGAGGCGCTGGGCAGCGTCGAGATCGCGCACGCCGGCCTGACCGAACTGCACGTCGTCGCCGACATGCACCAGCGCAAGGCGAAGATGGCCGCGCTGTCCGACGGCTTCCTCGCACTGCCCGGCGGCGCGGGGACGCTGGAAGAGCTGTTCGAGGTGTGGACGTGGGCGCAGCTCGGGCTGCACGAGAAGCCGATCGGGCTGGTCGACGTCGGCGGGTACTACGGGCCGCTGCTGAAGTTCGCCGACCACATGGTGTCGGAGGGCTTCCTGTCGGCCGGGTACCGGGACATGCTCTTGATCGACTCGGACGCTTCGGCGCTTCTGGACGGCTTCGCGGACTACGTGCCGCCTCCGCGCCCTAAGTGGGCCAAGTAGCGCTTCGGGCGCTGTTTCGGTACAGGAAGGCCCCCCTTGCTTGCGCCTGGCTCCGTGAAGGCCTCCTTCACTACCTTCAGGGTAGGCAAGGAGGCCTTCACGGACTCGCAGCCAGGGGCCGGCTGCCCGGCGCTCGCGCGATAGCAAGGGACCTTTGCTATCGCCCCGGTACCGGGAGGGCGTCAGGCGGCGCTCTGATCAGGGCGTTTGTGGTAAGAGTCGACGTACTCCTGGCCCGAAAGCTCCAGGATCGCGTACATGATCTCGTCGGTCACCGAGCGCCGGATCGCCGGCGACGAGTCCTGACCCTCGTAGCGCGAGAAGTCCAGCGGCTCGCCGTAGGTGACGGTGATCTTCGCCCGCCGCGGGATCCGCTTCCCGGCGGGCTGCAGGTTCTCGGTGCCGGAAAGCGCGACGGGGACGACCTTCGCGCCGGTCGCCAGCGCCAGTGCCGCGACGCCGGTGTGGCCGCGGTGCAGCCGCCCGTCCAGCGAGCGGGTGCCTTCGGGGTAGATCGCGAACGCGCCGCCCGCGTCGAGCACCTTCCGCGCCGCTTCCAGCGCGGCGAGGCCGGCCTGCGCGTTGCCGCGTTCGACCGGGACGTAGCCGAGGCCGCCGAGGAAACCGGCCATCATTTTGCCCTTGAGCCCGCGGCCGGTGAAGTACTCCGCCTTGCCGAGGAACTTGACCGGCCGCATCGCCGTGAAAGTGATCACGCCGGTGTCCAGTGCCGCCCGGTGGTTGGGCGCGAGCAGCACCGGCCCGGTGGCCGGGATGTTCTCCACGCCGCGGATATCGGGGCGGTACAGCGCCCTGACCAGCGGACCCAGGACGAATCGGACGAGCAGCGGTAGCAAGGTTCCTCCATCGACAAGGTGTCGGACTCCAGCATGGCACGATCACTACTCATGAGTTGGTTCGAGCGGCGTACGTGGCAGAACCCCGGTTGGACGCTCGACGACATCGTCGCTGCGAAGGGTGACCGGACGGTTTCGGTCGTGCTACCGGCACTCGACGAAGAGGACACCGTCGCCGCTGTCGTCGGCACCGTCCGCCCGTTGCTGGGCACGATCGTCGACGAGCTGATCGTGATGGACTCCGGCTCCACCGACGCCACCGCCGAGCTCGCGGCGAAGGCAGGCGCGCGCGTGGTGCACCGCGAGGACGTGCTCCCCGAGCTGCCGCCAGTGCCGGGCAAGGGCGAGGTCCTGTGGCGCTCGCTCGCCGCGACGACGGGTGACGTCGTCGTGTTCCTCGACTCCGACCTCGTCGACCCGGACCCGGCGTTCGTGCCGACGCTGCTCGGACCGCTGCTCTGCGAGGACGGCGTCCACCTGGTCAAGGGCTTCTACCGGCGGCCGCTGCGGCTGGAGAGCAGCGGCGGCGGCCGGGTCACCGAACTGCTGGCGCGGCCGGTCCTCTCGGCGCTGCGCCCGTCGCTTTCGGGTCTCATCCAGCCTCTGGGTGGCGAGTACGCGGCAACGCGCGAGTTCCTCGAGTCAGTGCCCTTCGCGGCCGGGTACGGCGTCGAGATCGGACTCATCCTCGACGCCGAAGCGCGCTACGGCCTCGAAGGGCTCGCACAGGTCAACCTCGGCGTACGCAAACATCGCAACCGCTCGCTGCTTCAGCTGGGCGTCATGGCGCGGCAGATCCTCGGGACGGCGCTCGCGCGCTGCGGCATCAAGTCGGACGACCCGGCCCAGCTCACCCAGTTCGCGCAGGTGGGTGACGAATGGCTGCCGGAGGTGGCCGAGGTGTCGGTCAGCGACCGGCCGCCGATGCGGGAAGTGCGTGGCTTAACCCAGTCGTAGCACCTCGTCGAACCCTGCCACCTGCGATTCGCGGTGCGTCACGAGGACGACGGTGCCGCGCGTGGCCGCGAGGACGTCTGCCAGGACGGCGTCGCCGTGTTCCGGGTCCAGTCCTTCGACGGGCTCGTCCAGCACCAGGATCGGCGGCGCCGAGAGCACTGCTCTCGCGAGGATGAGCCGCTGACGCTGCCCGCCCGACAGCGCGTCGCCGTCAGAACCGGCTTCACGGTCCAGCGGCAGGTCGAACCCGGCCGTTTCGCACGCCGCGAGCAGCTCGGCGTCCGAAGCGCCAGGCTTCGCGAGCAGCAGGTTCTCCCGGACCGTCGTGTGGAAGACGTGCGCGTCCGCGAGCGCGCCGGAGACCACCGACGGCAGCAGCGCCGGGTCGTACTCGTCGAGCGCGCGGCCGTTGAGCACAACCCGGCCGGACGTCGGCGCCACGGAACCGAGCAGGACGTTCAGCAGCGTCGTCTTTCCGGCTCCGCTCGGCCCCAGGATCCCGACGCGCTTGCCCGGCGGCAGGTCGAGGTCGACGCCGTCCAGCGCCGGAGCCCGGCCTTCGAAGTGAACGCCGACCCGTTCCAGCCGCAGATGCCCCGGCTCGGGAATCGCGCTGCCCCGCGCGGGTGACGGCTCGGTCAGCAGCGCGCGCACCCGCTCCGCCGATGCCCGGACCTCGACCCAGCGCTGCGCGGCCGCGGTCAGCGGGAGGACCAGTTCGAACACGGCCAGCGCACCCAGCGCCAGTGCCGCCGTCAGTGGCGGCGATACCCCGGCGGTCAGCGCGATCGTGACGCAGGTCAGCAGCTGGACGAGCATCCCGGCCGCGGTCAGCAGGCTGGTCCGGTTCGCCGTCGCCCGGTCCCGGACGGCGAGCGCGTCGACGGCGGTGTGCGCCGCGTCCACAGTGGACTCGTGGACGCCGTAGGCGATCAGCTCGCGGCGTCCGGTGATCAGCTCGACCGACCGTTCGGCGAGGTCGGCCCGTGCCGGAGCGCTCTTCTCAGCCGCGTCGCGCGTGATCCGCACGCACAGCCACGGCAACCCGATCCCCGCGACCGCGAGCCCGAGCGCCAAGACGAGTCCGGCCACCGGACTGAAGACGAGCGCGATCGCGGTCGACACCGCGCCCACGAAAGCGGCGACACCGGCGGGCAGCAGGCAGCGCAGGATCGCGTCCTGCACGGCGTCCACATCGGACACCAGGCGCGTGACGAGGTCGCCGCCGGAATGCCGGGAGGTCCGGTGTGGCAGCAACGACGTGTACGCGCGGGTCCGCAAGGCACCGAGATAACGCAGGACGACCTCGTGCCCGGCGAGCCGTTCCGCGTAACGCAGCCCGCCGCGCAGCAACGCCAGCGTCCGGACGGCGACGATCGCCACCGTGAGCGACGCCAGTGGCGGCTGCTCGGCCGCTTTCAGCAGCAGCCACGCGGCGGTGGCCATCAGCGCCAGCCCGGCCAGTTCCGCGCCCGCCGCGATCAGTCCGGCCCGGACCAGCCGGACAGCATCCTTTGTGGACACACCCCAGACGTTCACACCAGTTCCCGTTCTCGTACGGCGCCATCACGGACTTCGAGGACGCGGGTGGCCAGCGCGGCCATCGCGGGCCGGTGGGCCACGAGCACCGCGGTCCGGCCGGTGAGCAGTTCGCGGGTCGCGCCGAGCGCGGCCGCTTCGGTCCCCGCGTCGAGCCGCGCGGTCGGTTCGTCGAGCAGCGCCAGCCCCGCCTCCGTGCGGGCCAGCGCCCTGGCGAGGCCGAGTCGTTGCCGCTGTCCGGCGGAAAGCGGCGCGCCCAGCTCCCCGATGCGCGTCCGGTAGCCGTCGGGCAGCCCGCGTACGACCTCGTCGAACGCCGCCGCGCGGGCCGCCGCCTGGACGTCCGGCACGCCGCCCGTGGCGATGTTCTCCTCGACGGTCCCGGTGAACAACGTCGGCCGTTGCGGCACCCACGCCGTTCCCGCCCGCCACGCGGCCGGATCCAGTTCGCGCAGGTCGGCGCCGTCGACGAGGACCCGGCCCGACGTCGGCGTGACGAAACCCAGCAGGACCGCCAGCAGCGTGCTCTTCCCGGAACCGCTGGGCCCGACGAGCGCGACGTGCTCACCCGCCTCGACCGTCATGTCCACTTCGGACAGCACGAGCTCTTCGCCGTACGCGACACTCACCTTCTCCAGCACGATCCGAGGTGCGCCACGGCGAGCCACCCGCGAACCCCGGACGGCCTCTTCCGAACGGACGGCCAGCGCTTCCCTCAGCGTGGCGAGCCCTTCCGCGCTGGCGTGGAACTTCGCCCCGGCCGCCCGCAACGGCAGGTACGCCTCGGGCGCGAGCAGCAGCACCAGGACCGCGGTGTGCACGACCATCCCGCCTTCCAGCAGGCGGAACCCGATCGGCACCGCCACGAGCGCCACCGAAAGCGTCGCCACCAGTTCCAGTACCAGCGCGGACAGGAACGCGACCCGCAGCGTGCGCATCGTCGCGTCCGTATGCGCGTCCGCCATCGCCCGCACCGTCTTGGCCTGCGCCTCGGCGCGGCCGAACACCTTGAGCGTGCCGAGCCCGCGCACGACGTCGAGGAAATGCCCGCCCAGCTTGGAAAGCAGCTGCCACTGTTTGGCGGTCTTCGCTTTGGTGTGCTGCCCGACCAGGATCGCGAACACCGGGATCAGCGGCAGCGTCGCGGTGATGATCAGCGCCGACGACAGATCCGCCGCGAACAGCCGGACGACCACCGCGACCGGCACGATCGCCGACAGCACCACCGTCGGCAGATAGCCGGTCAGGTAGGCGTCACCTGCGTCGATTCCCTTGGTCACCAAGGTCGCGGCCTCGCCGGGATTCTCCGCTTCCGCGCCGAGAAGCCGTTTGCGCAGGGTGGCCTTGACCGTCGCCGCGAACCGGCCGCCGAGGGAACCCTGGACACCCGCCAGCAACACCCGCGCGGCGATCGCGGCCGCGAGGGTCCAGGTCACGCCGCCGCCGGTGAGCAGCGTCGCGAGACCGTCCGCCTGGACGAGGATCGCCGCGGCGGTCAGTGTTCCGAGGACGCCCAGCACACCGAAATGACGCCGCAGTCCGGGAAGGGGAGGCATCTCAGGCTCCTAGAAGTGCAGCAGCGAACGCTGGTCGACCCGGCTCTCGTGCCTGCGCCACGTCACCCACTGCACGGCGGCGATCGCCACCAGCGCGGGAGGCAGGACGAAAGTGAGCAGGCCGAGCATGTCGGTGCTGGTGGCCGCTTCCGTCAGGCTCAGCGAGTATCCACCGTCCACAGAGGACGAAAGCGCGTCCGGAAGGCGCATGGTCCCGACGGCCAGCGCTGGCGACGCGGACAGGACCATCGTGGCGATCAGCGCCGCCTTGTGCCGTCCGGCGCGCAAGGCCGTGGACGCGGCACCCAGCGCGCCGAACGCCAGCACGATCGCGGGCAGCACGGACCACGACGCGGTGGTCTCGAAGAAGCCCCAGGCGACGGCCACGACCAGGAACGCGAACGTGGGCGCGAGCAGGGCCTTGGCGATCCGGTTCGCACGGGCGGTGAATTCGGCGGGTGCCCGCACGGCGAGGAAAGCCGCTCCCTGCAAGGCGAACAGCGCGACGAACCCGGCGCCCCACAGCAGCGCGTACGGGTGGAACACGGCGAGGACACCGCCTGCCGGATGCCCCTCGGCGTCGAGCGGGAGGCCGAGGACGAGGTTGCCGAGGAACACGCCCCAGGACACCGCCGTCACCCAGGCGCCGGCGCTGATCGCCAGCGTCCAGGCGCCGCGGCCCGCGTCCGGCCGCCTGCTGCGCAGCTGCACCGCCGCGGTGAACGTGACCAGCCCGAGCAGCAGGGCGACGACCGGGAGGTACGCCCCCGAGAACACTTTTCCTTCCAGATGCGGGAAAGCGCCGAACAGGACGCCGACCGCCGCCACCAGCCAGACCTCGTTGGCCAGGAAGAACGGGCCGAAGGCGCCGAGCACGCGCCGTCGTCCGGTCTCGTCACGGCTGAGCCTGCCGAGCAGCATCCCGACGCCGTAGTCGTAGCCCGCCAGCGCGAAATAGCCGGAGATCAGGAAACCGAGCACACACCACCAGAGGATCACCATCGGTCAGACTCCGCTCAGGACGGGAAGTTCGGCGCGAGGCGCGATCGCCTCTTCTTCGGGTTCCGGGCCGCGTTTGGCGACCCGTGACATCAGCACCCAGTCGGCGATCGCGAGCGCCGCGAACAGCACTGTGAACGCGATGAAGGAGAACAGGATCTGCCCCGCCGGGATCGACGCGACGGCGTCGGCGGTCCTCAGCTGCCCGCGGATCAGCCAGGGCTGACGGCCGATCTCCCGCACCAGCCAGCCGGAGATCGCGGCGAAGAACGGCAGCGGGATGGCCGGCACCATCACGTACAGCAGCGGCCGTGCCTTGGTGATCCAGTTCCGGAACAGCAGCAGCGTGCCGAGGATCGAGGCGAGGAAGGCGACGAACCCGATCTGGATCATGAGCCCCAGCGGGGCGCCGACCAGCGGTTCCGGTGTTTCGAGCTTGCCGGGGTGGTACTCCCCGAGCGGGCCGAACTGGGCGAAGCCGAAGCCGATCACCATCGTGCTGCCCACCAGCGAGGCGAGCACGCCGATCCGCATCGAACGCCGGAAGAACTCGATCTCCTTGGTGCGCTTGATGAAGTGGTACGCGCTGACACCGGCCACGAAGAAGCCGCCGGTCATGAGCGCCGCGCTCAGCACATGCGGCAGTGACATCGTCAGCGCCGGGTTGGTGAACAGCGCGCCGAAGTCGTCGAGCTTCAGCACGCCGTTTTCGGCATGGGTGCCGACCGGGTTCTGCAGGAACGAGTTGGCCACCATGATGAACAGCGCCGAGGCGTACGCGGTCAGCGTGACCAGCCAGATCAGCGCCAGGTGAACCCATTTGTTCAGCCTGCCGAAGCCGAAGATCCACAACCCCAGGAAGGTCGACTCGGCGAAGAACGCCACCAGCGTCTCGATGGCCAGCGGCGCGCCGAAGACATCGCCCGCGACGGCGGACAGGCCGGTCCAGGTCAGTCCGAACTGGAATTCCATCACGATCCCCGTGGCGATTCCCAGCGCGTAATTGATCACGTAAAGCTTGCCCCAGAAGCGCGTCATCCGCGTCAGTTCCGGCTTGCCGCCGAACGCGGAGCGTGTCTGCATCACCGCGACGAGTGTCACGAGCCCCAGTGTGAGCAGCACGAACAGAAAGTGGAACGAGGTCGTCGTCGCGAACTGGAGTCTCGCGATCGGGAGTGCGTCCATGCCGATGCACTGTATACGTAGCCTGGCTACATGTAGGCACAAAATCTATGAAATCGGGGCGATCTCGGGGTAATTCCCTGAGGTGGCCAGTGGAAAGACCTGACTACCCTGTGGTTCGGCGATGTGTAGACTGTCTATCTATGAAGGCCGACAGCCTGCGCGGGCACCTCGACGCGCTGCTTCTCGCCGTCCTCGACGGCCGGAAGCTGCACGGGTACGCCATCATCGAGGCGCTCCAGCTCCGCAGTGACGGTGCGCTCGACCTGCCGACGGGCACCGTCTACCCGGCGCTTCGCCGGTTGGAGCGCGCCGGATTCCTCGCCAGCGAATGGGACGTCGTCTCCGGCCGCAAACGTCGTACGTACAAGCTCACCCGCTCCGGGCAGAAGGCACTGGCGGCGGAGCGGGCCGAGTGGCAGGAGTTCACCACCGTGATCGGCGGTGTCCTCGGGGGGAGCACGGCATGAACGCGATCGAGGACTGCATCGGCGATCTGGACAGACGGTTGAGCGGGTCGCCGGGGGCGAAGGCCGATCTGCTCACCGAAGCCAGGGACGGTCTGATCGACGCGGCCGACGCCTATCGCGCGGGCGGTGTCGACGACGCGGAAGCCGAACGCCGCGCCGTCGCGGACTTCGGTCCCACCGACCTGATCGCCCGTGACTACCAGGCGGAACTGGGACTGCGGCACGACATCCGCGTCCTGTGGGAGCTGATCGTCGGGGTCCCGCTGCTGATCCTCGCCTGGGATCTCGCGCGGGTGCTCAGCTCCGGCGACTGGTCGAGGCTCGGGCAGCCACCGTCCTGGTACCACCGCGCGATCGGCACGGCCGACACCCTGGCCGCGCTGTCCCCGCTGGTCGCGATCGCCGGGCTGGTCGCGGCACGGGTGCTCTCGCGGCGGCCGGACGGCCTGCCCGTCGCTCGCGTGGTCTCGTGGTCCCTGGCCGGGGCGCTGGGGCTGAACCTGCTCGCGGTCGCGACGTACGGCGGCGCGACCGGGCTGCTGGAGCCCGCCCGCCTGATCGTCAGCATGCCGTGCGCGGCCCTGTCCGGAACGTGGATCCTGTTCAGTACGCGGCTCACGGTCGCCGCACGAAGTCGGAGAAGCACGGCATGACGGTGATCGAGGCTTATCTCGGTGAGCTGCGCACGCGGCTGGACGGCCCCGTGACGGCGAAGCGGGATCTGCTGCGCGAGGCGCGCGACGGGCTCAACGACGCCGCCGACGCCTACCGCGACGGCGGCTGGAGCGAACACGACGCCCAGCGGCGCGCCGTCGAAGACTTCGGGCCGGTGCACCTGATCGCCCGCGACTATCAGGCCGAACTGGGGATGCACAGCGGGACCCGCACCCTCTGGAAACTGATCCTCGGCGTGCCGATGATGCAGCTCGCCTGGGAGTTCGCGCGCAAGTGGACCTTCGGTGACTGGTCGCAGCTCGCGCCGACCCCGGACTGGTACCGCTACGTCGCCCAATTCACCCACGGTTCGGTGTTCATCGTGCCGGTGCTGGGGGTGATCGCCCTCGTCTGCATGCGCCGGCTCTCCCGGCGGATGGACGGCGCCAAGCTGGTCAAGACCGCCGGCGTGCTGATCGGCGAGGCCGTCGGGCTGAACCTGCTTTCGGTGGCGCTGCTGGTGATCGCCACCGGCCTGATCGACGCCTCGCGGCTGTTCCTGTCGGTGCCGTGCGGGATCCTGATGGTCCTCTGGGTGGTGCTGAGCGTGCGACTCGCGTTGCTGGCGCGACGATCGTGGCGTTCGTGTGCCACGATCGTGGCGTGACGACCGCCCTGATCTATCTCGTAGTCATGCTGCTGGTGGCCGCGGTGGTGTTTCTGCTGGCCGCCGTGGTGTTCGGCCGGGGTGAGGAACTGGCCCCGCTGCCACCCGGCAGTTCGCCGACCAGGCTGCCCGCCGAGGACATCACCGCCGAAGACGTCCACGCCGTCCGGTACCAGATGGTGCTGCGCGGCTACAAGATGTCCGAAGTGGACTGGGTGATGCGGCGGCTCGGGGTCGAGATCGAGGACCTGCGGGCCAAGGTGGCCGAGCTGGAGGCCGAGCGCGAGAGTGCCAGGTGACCGATGTCGTCGTCTCCGTCGACGTCGCGGTACCGGCCGGGACGGCGTGGCTCGCCCTGACCGACTGGGAACGCCAGGGTGAATGGATGCTCGGCACCGAGGTCAAGGTCGTCGAGGGCAACGGGCGCAGCGTGGGTTCGAAGCTGTCGGCCTTCACCGGTGTCGCCGGGATCGGGTTCACCGACACCATGGAGATCACCACCTGGGAGCCACCGCTGCGCTGCGTCGTGACGCATCTCGGCAAGATCGTGCAGGGCACCGGGGTGTTCCAGGTGATCGAGAAGGGGCCGCATTCGTCGACGTTCGTCTGGGCGGAGCATCTGCGGCCGCCGTTCGGCGTCGTCGGACGGCTCGGCTGGCCGGTCGCGAAACCGGGGTTCGAACTGGGACTGCGGCTGTGCCTGCAGAAATTCGTGAAGTACGCGGAGGGGTACCGGGTTGGCTGAGGCGGGTCTGCTGGGCGCGGACGGGATCAAGCGGTGCTCGTGGGGCAACTCGGCCCCGGACTACGTCGAGTACCACGACACCGAATGGGGCGTCCCGCTCCACGGCGACGAAGAACTGTACGAGCGCCTGTGCCTGGAGTCGTTCCAGTCCGGGCTCTCGTGGATCACGATCCTGCGGAAACGGGAGTCGTTCCGGAAGGCGTTCAAGAAGTTCAAGCCCAAGAAGGTCGCCGTCTTCACCGACGACGACGTCGAACGGCTGATGCAGGACGCGTCGATCGTGCGGAACCGGGCGAAGATCCTCGCGGCGATCAACAACGCGCGGGTGATCTCGGAGCTGGACGGTTCGCTGGACGACCTGCTGTGGTCGTTCGCGCCTTCCTCGCAGAAGCGGCCGCGCAGGATGGCGGACGTCCCGGCGATCACCGACGAGTCGAAGGCGATGGCGAAGGAACTCAAGAAGCGCGGCTTCGTGTTCCTGGGGCCGACGACGTGTTACGCGCTGATGCAGGCGACCGGGATGGTCGACGACCACGTGAAGGACTGCTTCCGGGCCGTGGGGTGATCCTTCGGGACACGTCCAGTGGCCTGGCGCGGCTGCGCCAGGCCACTGCCCCCACCCCCGGCTCAGGAAACCGCGGTCGAACGGACGTTCACCGGGTCGGTCAGGCCCATCGTCCCGGCGATCCGAGTGCCTCTTGCGCCGCTCCCGGCCGAGGCGCGGGTTTCCCCTCGACGGCTTGCCGTTCCCCGGCAGCCATGGTCGATATGACGTTGGCGCGCGTGTAATCGCGGCCGGTTTCCCCGTACGACGTGCCCACAGCGTGGTGCGCTCCGGGAGCCGCCGTAGACACGGCCGCTGACCCGACCAGGAACAGGGCGGCCAACGCGCCGGTCACCAGGAACTTACGACTACGACTTGACATGGATTCCCCTCCTTCGGAAAACGTATCGCGGCTTGCTCAGCCGCAGTCCGCGCGGACGGTGGTGATCCCTGCCCAGTTGCCTCGGACGGGACCGTAATTGGGAGGCGTGTTGTAGATGACCTGGGTGCCCTTCGCCATCCGGACCACGCCGTTGCCGGGCAGACGGTTGTTCCAATAGCCGCCCCCGTGCGCCGGCAAGGGGCTCGCCCAGCCACAGAGCAGCGTCACGGTGCGCGAAGTACCGTCGAAGGTCGCGCAGAAAGCTCCGGCCACGGTGCACGGTCTCGACCGGGCCCCGGCATCGGCCGCACCGGCGCCGCCTGCCGTGACGGCCAACGCCGCGGCCGAGATCGCGAGAATCGACACCGCGGAACGTACTTTGTTCATGTCCTCCCCTTTGTTCGTGGTTTGTCGTGTGTTTCACCATGCCGCCGGGGTCTTCGGAAAAACTGGGGGAAACCTGGGACAGCGACGACGAAGGCCGCCTCCTGCCCGTCGCGGGCTGGAGGCGGCCTTCGTCGATGTCCTGGTTCGGCTATTTGCCCTGGAAGGTCGGCTTGCGCTTGCCCACGAACGCTTCGACCGCTTCGCTGTGGTCGGCGGTCGCGCCCAGCGCGGACTGCGCGGCGTCCTCCGCGTCGAGCGCTTCTTCAAGCGAGGACTCGGCGGCGACGGACAGGACGTTCTTGATCTTCGCGTACGCGACCGTCGGGCCGGCCGCGAGCTTCGCGGCGACTTTCTGCGCGCGGGCCGCCAGCTCCTCGTCCGGCACGACCTCGCCGACCAGACCGAGCGTCAGCGCCTCGGCGGAGTCGACCGTGCGCGCCAGCAGCATCAGTTCGGCCGCGCGGCCGAGACCGATCAGCCGCTGCAGCGTCCACGACGCGCCCGAGTCCGGGCCGAGGCCGACGTTCGCGAACGCCATCAGGAAGTTCGCCGACGTCGCCGCGATCCGGAGGTCGCTCGCGTAGGCGAAGGCGGCACCCGCGCCGGCCGCGGGGCCGTTCACCGCGGCGATGACGGGCTTCGGCATCCCGACGATGGTCTTGACGATCGGGTTGTAGTGCTCCTTGACCGTGTGTAGCGGAGCCGGGTCACCCGCTTGAAGCAGTCCGACGTGCTCCTTCAGGTCCTGCCCGGCGCAGAACGCCTTGCCGGAACCGGTCAGGACGACCGCGCGGACACTGTCGTCGGCCGCGGCCTCGGTCAGGCCCGCCAGCAGCAGTTCCTTGAGTTCGACGGTCAGCGAGTTGTACGCCTGCGGCCGGTTCAGCGTGAAGGTGCGCACGCCATCGGCGTCGGCGGTCAGCAGAACGTCGGATGTGGTCACGGGATCTCCTAGTCGGCGAAACTGCGGTCCGATACTGAGTCTTTCAGCCTCGCGAGCCGCATACCAGCACCGATACGGCGGCAAAAGATCGGTCCGCGTTCGCGCTCGGCCGCTGATGAGGGACAATGGACAGTAGACCCGGCTGGCTTTGACGAGCGCGACCCGGGCGCGCCGGTTGAGACGGAGGGAGCACGCTATGGCGGCCATGAAGCCCCGGACCGGAGATGGTCCCCTCGAAGTGACTAAGGAGGGGCGGGGCCTCGTGATGCGCGTACCACTGGAAGGTGGTGGGCGTCTCGTCGTCGAACTCTCCGCGGAAGAAGCGAAGGATCTCGGCGCGGCCTTGCAGGAGGTCACCGGCTGAGCCGGACCGCACCAACGTTCAACCACCCGCACCCCGGTCTCCCCTCGGAGGCCGGGGTCGCGGTTCATCTGCGCCCGGAGGTCGCTCACTGTGCGTAACCCGCTACCCCCCGTTCCGGGGAAGCTGCTCGAACTCGAGGTCTCGGACGACCTGCGGCGCGGAACGCCGCTGGCCACGCTGATCGCGGCGCCGTCCGAAGAGGACGGTGACGCCGGACTCGCGGAGATCGGCGGCGTGCGGCCCTCCGGCAAGGCCGGTGACGTGCAGACCGTGCCGACCGGCCGCACCCGCTGGCTGGCAGGCGTCGGCGACGGCGAACCGCGGCAGTACCGCAAAGCCGGTGCCGCGCTGGTCCGCGCTGTCTCGGCGGCGCTGGAGGACGACGTCAAAGCGGGTCAGAAGGCGTTCCGCACCTTCGCCGTCGAACTGCCCGAGGACGTGGGCGCCGAGCACCTCGAAGAACTCGCGTTCGGGCTGCTGCTGGGCGGCTACCGCTTCACGGTGACGGCCGAAGAGCCGAAGCCGAGCCTGCGGGCCGTGCGGTTGCTCACCCGCCACGAACGCGCCGTGCCCGCCTACGACAAGGCGCTGGAGCGGATCCGCGAACTCGCCGCGGCCGCCGCGTTCGCGCGCGACCTGGCGAACACGCCGTCGAACATCAAGACCCCCGCCTGGCTCGCCGACACGGCCGCGCGCGCCTCCGGCGGCATCCCGAACCTGGCCGTGACGGTCCGGGACGAGAAGTGGCTGGCCGAACAGGGCTTCGGCGGCGTCCTCGCCGTCGGCGGCGGTTCGGCCGCACCGCCGCGGCTGATCGAGCTGGAATACCGGCCGCGCGGCACGACGACGCATCTGCTGCTGGTCGGCAAGGGCATCACCTTCGACACCGGCGGTCTTTCGATCAAACCGGCCGACGGCATGCACCTCATGCGCACCGACATGGCGGGCGGCGCGGCGATCATCGCCGCCGTCCGCGCGATCGCCGCGCTGCGCCTGCCGGTCAAGGTGACCGGGCTGGTGCCCGCCGCCGAGAACCACGTGTCCGGTTCGTCGTACCGGCCCGGCGACATCGTCCGGCACTACGGCGGCAAGACCACCGAAGTGGGCAACACCGACGCCGAGGGCCGGATGGTCCTGGCCGACGCGCTCGTCTACGGCATCAAGAAGCACAAGCCCGACGCCGTGATCGACGCGGCGACGCTGACCGGCGCGATGAAGGTCTCACTCGGCGTCCGGACCGGTGGCGTCTTCGCCACCGACGACGTCCTCGCGGAGCGGGTCACGAAGGCGGGCGAGCGGGTCGGCGAGGCGTGGTGGCGGATGCCGCTGCTGGAAGACCTCGCCGAGACCGTCCAGGGTTCGCTGGGCGACATCCGGCAGGCGCCGGGCGGTCCCGGCGGCATCGTCGCGGCACTGTTCCTGCGGGAGTTCGTCGGCGACGTGCCGTGGGCGCATCTCGACATCGCCGGCCCCGCGCGGGCCGACAAGACCTACTCCGACGTCGTGCCCGGAGCCACCGGTTTCGCGACGCGGACGCTGGTCGAACTGGTCGCCTCCTACGTCTGACCTGCGGCTTACCTGCGGGGCGGGAGCAAGGGGCCTTTGCTATCGCCTCGCAGGCGCACCCTGGGCATGGGCTGGGTGGGCGCGTCCCCGGCATGCGCGGTGAGACGGCGGGCGATGCCGGTCGCGGGGCCTGACAGGTACCGGAACACGAGCCACGCCGTCACGGAGCCGAGGACGAGCCCAGCGAGAACGTCGTGCGGGTAATGCGCGCCGACGAACACCCGCGAGAAGCCCATCAGCAAGGCGCCGGGGAGCACCCACGGCGCGAGCCGCCGCCAGGCGAGGGCCAGCCCGACGGCGGCCGCCGCGGCGATCGTGGAGTGGTTGCTCGGGAAGGACCAGTCGCCGGTCGGCGGGCAGGCGACGAGCGTGACGAGGTTCCGGCACGGCCGGTCCTCCTGGATCACGCTCTTCAGTCCTTCGCTGATCACGTACGCGAGCGCGGTTCCCGCAGGCGGCAGCAGCGCTACCGCGAGTCGGGCGGGAGAAGCGCGGGCCCGCCAGATCATCCACACGAAGAGCACGGCGAAGGCGAGCAGTCCTGCTTCGGTGAACAGGATGCCTGCCGTCTGAAGCCAGCTCGGGCTCGCGTCCGCCAGCTCCACGATGTCGTCGTACATTCACCCGAAGTTAGCGAAAAAGACAGCCGCGCCGCATTGCGCGTTCGTCAGGGAACGACCCTGACGAACGTCACCATTGCCGCGCGCGGACCCGCTCCCGGAACCGCATCACCGCGGGCGGCAGGACGACGTCCTTGCGCCACGCCAGCCCGATGGTCCGCCCGACCGGCGGCACCAGCGGGACTTCGGCGACACCCGCCGGGCTGCCGGGTTCGAACCGGGGGAGCAGCGCCACGCCGAGCCCGGCCGCGACCAGTCCGCGGACGGTGTCGGACTCCTGGCCCTCGAAGGCGATCTTCGGTTCGAAGCCTGCCGCGGCGCACAGTTCGTCGGTGATGGTGCGGAGACCGTAGCCCGTCTCCAGCAGGACGAATTCCTCGTCCTCGAGATCTTCGATGGCGGCGCTGGGCCGGTCGGCGAGCCGATGCGACGTCGGGACGGAAAGGAAGATCTCCTGCTCGGAGAGCACGGCCGTGTCGAGCAGCGGATCGTCGACGGGGGCGGGCGCGAGCAGCGCGAGATCGAGTTCGCCGCTGGTCAGCCTGTCGACCATGTCCTGTCGTGAGCCCTGGACCAGCGTGAACCGGACTCCCGGATGGTCCGCGCGGTAGCCGCGGAGCATGGTGGGGACCAGTGACCGGCCGAGCAGGTGCAGGAAGCCGAGAACGACGTGCCCGGACTCGGGGTCGACCTCTTCGCGGGCTTGGCGGACTCCGGCGTCGACGTCGGCGAGGGCACGTTCGGCGGCGTCGGCCAGTAGCTCGGCGGCACGGGTGAGCCGGATGCCCCGGCCGTCGGGGACCGTGAGCGGCGCGCCGAGAGCCTCGCCGAGCGCCGAGATCCGGCGGCTCACCGTCGGCTGCGGGACACCGAGCAGTTCGGCCGCGCGTGTGACGTTCGTCGTGCGGCGCAGTGCGGAGAGCAGCGCGAGCTGGGGGGCTAACTGGGCGGTCATCCTTTCATTCAGCACGGTATCGATTGTGGCAGATGATCGTATTAGACGTATTGGTTAGCCAGGCTTAGCTTCAAGATCGTGTCTGCCACCGGAACCACCCGCCGGGTGACGATCGCCGTCGCCGCGGCCGGGATCTCGTCGTTCGCCCTGCTCTACGCGCCGCAGCCGGTGCTGCCGCAGCTGGCCGGGCAATACCACCTCGACCCCGGTGGCGCTTCTCTCGCGGTGAGTGTCGCGACCGGCGCGCTCGCCATCGCCGTGCTGCCGATCGCGGCGCTCTCGGAGGTCGTGGGACGGCGTCCGGTGATCATCGCTTCGGTGGTCGCGTCGGTCGTGTTCGGCTTTCTCCTGCCGCTGGCGCCCAGCTACCCGGCGCTGCTGGTGCTGCGGGCGCTGCAAGGGGTGGCCATCGCGGGGTTCCCCGGAGTGGCTGCGGCCTACCTCGCGGAACGGCTCGGCAAGGCCGGGCTCGCGGCGGCGGTGGGCGCGATGATCGCCGGGAACACCATCGGCGGGATGGTCGGGAGGCTCGCGGCCGGGTTCACCGCCGGTCCGTTCGGCTACCGGGGCGCACTGCTCGTCGTCGCGGTGATCGGGCTGGTCTGCGCGGTGGTCACGGTGCTGGCCCTGCCGCCGGGAAAGCAAGGGACCTTTACTATCACTTCCGAGGATCGTCCCAGGTCAGAGCGGTTGCGCGAGCAGGGGCGGGCGGTGCTGGCCGGCCTCGGCGCCGCGGTCCGGAAGCCGGTCCTCCTGGTCCAGTACGCGGTCGCGCTGCTGGCGATGGGCTCGTTCGTCGCGCTGTACAACGCCGCCGGATTCCGCCTGACCGGCGAGCCGCTGAACCTCTCGCCCGCGATCGCGTCGCTGGTCTTCCTCGCCTACGCGATGGGTTCGGTCTCGTCCGCGACCGCGGGCAAACTAGTCGACAGGCTCGGCCGTCGCCGGGCACTCGTGGGCGCGCTGCTGCTCACGATCGCCGGGGCCGCGCTGACGCTGTCCGACTCGCTGCCCTTGGTCGTCGCCGGTTTCGTGGTGCTGACCGGCGGCTTCTTCGCCGCGCACGCCGTCGCCAACGGCTGGGCCGCGGCGGAGGCGCCCGACAACGCGCGAGGCCAGGTGGGCGGGCTCTACACGCTCTCGTACTACCTCGGCAGCAGCATCGGCGGCGCCGTCGGCGCGACCGTCTACGGGCACGCAGGCTGGACCTGGCTGATCGCCCTGACCGCCAGCTGGCTGGCCCTCGCCGGGGCGGCCGTGGTCGCGGTGGTCCCCAAGTCCGTGAAGGCCTCCTTCCCTACCCTGAGCGTAGGGAAGGAGGCCTTCACGGACCGCGTCTTCAGCCCCCGGCGATAGCAAAGGTCCCTTGCTACGCGATCGCGGCGACCAGCAGCCCGCCGCCCACCGGCAGCAGCGCCGGGACCAGCCGTTCGTCCTCCCGGAAGGCCCGCGCGACCTCGCGCAGCGCGAGGGTGTCCGGATCGCGCCGTGAGGGATCGGTCACCCTGGTGCCCGAGACATTGTGGAACGCCAGTATCCCGCCGGGCCGGAGCAGCGCGACGGCCTTCTCGTAGCAACTCGGGTACTCGATCGGCGCCGAATCGACGAACACCAGGTCGTAGCCGCCGGGCGTGAGCCGGGGGAGGACGTCGAGCGCGCGGCCCATGATCAGCCGGGTCCGTCCCGGCGGATAACCGGCCTCACGGAACGCGGACCGGGCCGCCCGGTGGTACTCCGGCTCGATGTCGATCGAGGTGAGGATTCCGTCGTCGACCATGCCCCTGAGCAGGCACAACCCGCTCACCCCCGCCCCGGTCCCGACCTCGACGACGGCCTTCGCCCGCAGTGTCGTGGCGAGAAAACGCAGGGTCGCGCCCGCGCCCGCGCTCAGCGGACCGCATCCCAGATCGGCCGACCGCGCCCGCGCGGTGGCCAGAACCTCGTCGTCGGGGAGGTACCCGTCGACGAGGTCGGCGTCGGCGGCCTCGGCAGGCGAGCCCGCATGCGTCCCGGAATTCACACGCGGAGGTTAGCGCTGCCTATCGGCAAAAGAGCGAAGACTCCCTGGTACCGACTTCTCAGCCTCTTCTCAGTCCAGTCTCACTAGAAACATAAGCAGGCCGGACAGACTGGTCCTCGACAACGGGAACACCGTGCACATCGCCCGCGTTGGGTGGAGTAGTTGGGAGAAGACGCTGATGGAGGTGCCTACTTCCCCGATGCAGGACACGATGCAAGACCAGCACGCGGACCAGGTCACGCCGGTGACCGTGGACGAAGCCGCATGGACGCCGCCCTCGTGGGACGAGGTCGTGCGTGAGCACGCCGACCGCGTGTACCGGCTGGCGTACCGCCTGACCGGTAACGCCCACGACGCCGAGGACCTGACGCAGGAGACCTTCATCCGGGTCTTCCGCTCGCTCGCGTCCTACAAGCCCGGCACGTTCGAAGGCTGGCTGCACCGCATCACCACGAACCTCTTCCTCGACATGGCCCGCCGTCGCTCGCGCGTGCGGATGGAAGGCCTCCCCGAGGACACCGACCGCATCGTCGGTGACGACCCGAGCCCCGAGCAGGTCTACTCGGACACGCATCTCGACCCGGACCTGCAGGCCGCGCTCGACGAGTTGCCGCCCGAGTTCCGCGCCGCGGTCGTGCTGTGTGACGTCGAAGGCCTCTCGTACGAGGAGATCGGCGCCACTCTCGGTGTCAAGCTCGGCACCGTGCGCAGCCGGATCCACCGCGGCCGCCAGGCGCTTCGTGCTTCTTTGGAGCGTCGTCGCGCCGAGGCGCGGGAGTCTGCGAAGGTGGGGGTATGACCGCACCGCGAGGTTGGGGACTCCCCGAGTCGCATCTGCTTCCGGACGCCATCGTCGCCTTCGTGGACGGCGAGCTGACCCTCGGCGCCCAGGACAGGGCCTCGGCGCATATCGCCCGCTGCCAGGTCTGCGCGGCCGAGGTTTCCGCGCAGCGCCAGGCCGTCGCGGCCGTGAAGCAGGCGGGAGCCCCGTCGATGTCGGCGGGTTTCCTGGCCAGCCTGTGCTCCATCCCGCAGAACACCGAACTCCCCGGCACGCCGGACAATCTGGCGATGACGGCCGACGGCCAGCTCGTGGCCATCCAGCGGCCGGACAGGGTCGCCGGGCTGCGCGATACCGGAGTTTTGGGCGGCACCGGGGTTTTGGGCGGCACAGCGCCGTTGGGCTCATCGACGCCGCTCGGCCAGTCGCCGAACGTTCTCGGTGGCGGGCGGTTCGGCCTCGCCCGGCGGAAGTACGCGCAGGGCGCCGGAGTCGTCGTTTCGGGTCTGGTGCTGAGCGCCCTGGCCCTGGTCGCGACCTCGGGTGACGGCAGCGAAGACCAGCCGAACCCTGGTTTCGTCCCGCCGCAGGGCGTCAATGCCGGTCTGCTGCCAGCGCAGCTGGGCGGCGCCAGGCCGCCGCAACCTTCGCAGAGCACCGCGCCGAGCCCGAGCACGTCGAGCGTGCCCGTGCCCGCGTCGGTTCGCTGATCTGCTTCGTCAGGGTTTGACGAAGCAGATCGTCGCGCTCTTGAACTTCGAAGTCCCGTAACTGGCGTAGGAGATGACGTTCGCGGTGCCTTCCGCGCACGGGCTGTTCACCATGCTCGACTGCGGGAAGACCTCGCTGATCTTCAGCCGCGCCGAGCCGCAGTCCTTGAGCGGCGGCGGGGTCTTGCTCTCGATGTCGTCGAAGCACAAGCCGACCTTGGCGTTGATCGCCAGGCACAGGGCGACGCCCTCCCCGCGCAGCGGCGTCTCGACGGCGTAGCGGTAGAAGCCCTCTTTACAGTCCCAATCGCCCTTGTTCACGCCGGTGAGGCTCACCGCGTACGGCGCTTGAGGCGAGTCGCACGGCGTCTTGACCGCGTCGGCCTCCTTGCCTGATCCGGTCAGCACGACGCAGTCGCCCTCGGTCAGTTTCCCCGCCTGCTTCTCCGGCCCGGCGGCCGCCTTCAGCACGAAGACCAGGCCGAGCCCGCCGCCGACCACGACGAGCGCGGCGACGAGCAGCAGGACCTTCACCTTGGTGGACAGGCCCTTCTTCTTGGGCGGCTGCTGGGGCCAGCCCTGCTGCTGGTGGGGCCACTGCTGCTGGTGCTGCGGCCACTGCTGGTGAGGGGCGTTCTGAGGCGGGAAAGGAGTTCCCGTGTTCTCCGACATGCCGGTTAGACTGCCACAAGTGAGACATGGTTGCCTCAAGTGTCACATTTCTTGGCCGTTCCGGGGAATCAACGCGCACTTCACCGTGGTCACGGCAGAATCCAGGACAAGGCTTGGCGTACTCTCGCGTCCGGCCAACCTGATCTCAGCCTCCGGGGAATGATGACCGAGCAGCCGAACGCGAATCCGCAGCAGCCTGGTGACCCGGCGGGGGACCGGCTGGCGCCGCGCCCGCTGGCCCGGCCCGCCGTCGATCCGGCGCAGGCGGCCACGTTCGGCAGGCCGCGTGGCGTCGACGGCGCCTTCGACAAGCTCTACCAGCCCGGTTCGAACGGGCAGGCCGCGCCGGGCCTGAACCTGGCACCGCCGACGCCGGAATCGCTCGCCGAGGCCTTCCGCCGCCCGCCGGGCGCCGAAGGTGTCGTGCTGGAGCGTCCGCACGGGACGAATGGCTCCGAGGCGTCCGCGAACGACCCCGACGGCCCGCTCTGGACCACGACCTCGGATCCGTGGCGCGACCCCGGCTCCGGCGCGGTGCTCGCCGGGCCCGCCGTGCATCAGGATTCGGATGAGGAGAAGGACGCGAAGCGCCCGCAAGGTGCGCTGCTGAGCCTCCCCGAGGTCCTCTTCGGGCGGCGTGTGCAGACGAAGGCACTGGCGATGCTCGCCGCCGTCGCGCTGGTCATCGGCGCCGCCGGTGGGCTGATCGGCTGGTGGTTCGCCGACACCGGCACCGAACTGACCGGTCAGGCCAGCATCTCCGAGGCCGACGCGGCCAAGGAACGTCCGGCGGGCTCGATCGCGGACATCGCCCACCGGGTGGCACCCGCCGTGGTCTCGCTCGAGGTGTTCAAGCCCGGCGCCGACTCTGGACAGCAGGGCTCCGGCGTCGTCATCGACAACCAGGGCTACGTGCTCACGAACGAACACGTGATCTCTGCCGCGACGGCCGACTCGGCCACCAAGGTCACCGCCGTGTTCTTCGACGGCAAGCGCGTCGAGGCGAAGGTCGTCGGCGCCGACGCCAAAACCGACCTGGCCGTGGTCAAGGTCGACGTCAAGAACCTGACCGCGCTGCAGGTCGGGAAGTCCGCCGACCTCGCCGTCGGCGACTCGGTGATCGCCGTCGGTTCGCCGCTGGCACTGCAGAACTCGGTCACCGCCGGCATCGTCAGCGCGCTCAACCGCCCGGTGACCGCGGGCGGCGACGGCGGCAGCGCGCCGGTGATCTACGAAGCCATCCAGACCGACGCCGCGATCAACCACGGTAACTCGGGCGGTGCGCTGGTCGACGCGACCGGCGCGCTGGTCGGGATCAACTCGGCGATCCGCTCGTCCAGCGCCGAAGGCGGCAGCATCGGCATCGGGTTCGCCATCCCGAGCGACTACGCGGTGAAGATCGCGAAAACCCTGATCAAGGACGGCAAGGTCGTCCACCCCGACATCGGCATCAACGCCTCGTCGACCGTCGCGGGCTCCAGCACCATGGGCGCGCAGGTCCGCAACGTCGCCCCCGGCGGCCCGGCCGCGTCGGCCGGGATCAAGGAAGGCGACGTGATCACCGACGTCGGCGGACGGCTCGTGCGCGACTCGGCGGAACTGCTCGTCGCGGTCCGCGCGCGTGAAGTCGGCGAAGTGGTCCCTGTCCGCCTTGTCCGGGATGGGTCTTCACTTGTTGTTGACGTGAAACTGGCCTCGGACTAGCGGGTCCGTGCGGGTACCCTGAACGGGGAAGACGCCGAGGCGGAGGTTCACACAGGTGTTCGAGAGTGTCGGCTGGGGAGAAATCCTCATCATCGTCGTCGCGGGTCTCTTCATCCTCGGTCCGGAACGGCTGCCCGAAGCGGCGGCCTGGGTGGCGAAGAGTGTCCGCAAGGTCCGCGATTTCGCGACCGGTGCCAAGACGCAGCTGCGCGAGGAGATGGGCCCGGAGTTCGACCAGTTGCGCAAGCCGCTGGAGGATCTGCGCGGCCTGCGGAACTTCGACCCGAAGCGGGTCGTGACCCAGCACCTGTTCGACGGTGACCCCGACCCGCTGGGGCTCAAGGACGTCAACGGCACCAATGGGGCCAACGGTTCCAACGGGGCCTCGAAGCCCAACGGCCACCCGGCGCCTGCTTCGCAACCCGAGCCGCTGAAGCCGGGCGAGCGCCCTCCGGTCGACCCCGACGCGACCTGACCCCATGCCTTTCGTCCGCTGAAGGCGATCCTTGCGCGTGCAAGTACCGCATTCAGCGGACGAAATGGCGTAAAGGGGAGGTCAGCGGCCCGCGGGGGTGACGTTCAGCATCATTCCGGCCAGCCCGCGCGCCCGGACGGTCAGCTTCTTCGCCGCCTCCTTGAGCACCAGCGACGCCGGGGCGTCCGGCTCGGCCAGCACGATCGGCGTGCCCGAGTCGCCGTTGGAGACCACGCGCGGGTCCATCGGCACCTGTCCGAGCAGCGGCACGGTCGAGCCGACCGACTTCGACAGCGAATCGGCGACGGACTGCCCGCCACCGGCGCCGAAGATCTCCATCTTCTGCCCGTCCGGCGTCTCCAGCCACGACATGTTCTCGATGACCCCGGCCACCCGCTGCCGCGTCTGCAGCGCGATCGCGCCCGCGCGCTCGGCCACTTCGGCGGCCGCCTGCTGCGGGGTGGTGACGACCAGGATCTCCGCGTTCGGGATCAGCTGCGCCACCGAGATCGCGATGTCGCCGGTGCCCGGCGGCAGGTCCAGCAGCAGGATGTCGAGGTCGCCCCAGAAGACGTCGGCGAGGAACTGCTGCAGCGCGCGGTGCAGCATCGGCCCGCGCCACACCACGGGGGTGTTGCCGGGGGTGAACATGCCGATCGAGATGACCTTCACGCCGTGCGCCTGCGGCGGCATGATCATGGTGTCGACCTTGGTCGGCTTTTCGTGCGTGCCGAGCATCCGCGGCACCGAGTGCCCGTAGATGTCCGCGTCGACCACGCCGACGGAGAGCCCGCGCTCGGCCATCGCGGCCGCGAGGTTCACCGTCACCGAGGACTTGCCGACACCGCCCTTGCCGGACGCGACGCAATAGACCCGAGTCAGCGAGCCCGGCTGCGCGAACGGGATCACCGGCTCAGCGGCATCCCCGCGCAGCGATTTTCGCAGCTCAGTGCGTTGTTCGTCACTCATCACGTCGAGCTCGACCCGGACGTCGCTGACGCCGGGGAGCTTCTTGACGGCTTCGGTGGTGTCGTTGGTCAGCGTCGCCTTCAGCGGGCAGCCGGCGACCGTCAGGTAGATCCCGACGATGACCACACCGTCCGAGCCGACCTCCACGCCCTTGACCATGCCGAGTTCGGTGATCGGTTTCTTGATCTCCGGGTCGTACACGGCCTTCAGCGCGGTGCGGACATCGTCGACGCTGGGGAGTTGCTGCGTACTGGTCACACGTCCATGTTACGTACCGGTAGGCGTGCGGTCGGGTTTGGCCTTGCGCGGCTTGGCATCAAGATCTTCACGGAGCCTGTCGAGTTCGCCCCGCAGGAAGTCCCGCGTGGCGACCTCGCCGAGCGCGATCCGCAGCGATGCCAGCTCCCGCGCGAGGTACTCGGTGTCCGCCTTCGTCTGCGCGGCACGGTTCCGGTCTTCGTCCAGTGAGACCCGGTCGCGGTCGTCCTGCCGGTTCTGTGCCAGCAGGATGAGCGGCGCGGCGTACGCGGCCTGCGTCGAGAACGCCAGGTTCAGCAGGATGAACGGGTACGGGTCCCATTGCAGCGAGACCGCGACCAGGTTCAGCACGATCCAGATGATGACGATCAGCGTCTGCCAGAACAGGTACTTGCCGGTGCCGAGGAACCGCGCGATCCGTTCGGTGAACCGGCCGAACGAGTCGGGGTCGATGTTCAGCCTGAACCGGCTCTGGCCGCGGGGCTGGTCCAGCCGCCGCCCGGACGTCAGTTCAGGCACGTTCGGTCTCCTCGGTCTCGTCGGTTTCTTCGGCGATCACGCCGGTGATGTCGTGCAGGCCGGTCTCGCGCCAGTCCTCCGGGAGCAGGTGGTCGAGGACGTCGTCGACGGTGACCGCGCCGAGCAGGTGATCCTCGGCGTCCACCACCGGTCCGCAGGTGAGGTTGTAGGCGGCGAAGTAGCGGGTGACCTCGGCCAATGTGGCGTTCGGCCGCAGCGCGGGCAGTTGCGAGTCGACGGCGCTCGCCACCATCTCCGCCGGTGGTTCGCGTAGCAGGCGCTGGAAGTGGACGACGCCGACGAAACGCCCTGTCGGCGTCTCGGTCGGCGGACGGCAGACGAACACCATGCTCGCCAGCGCCACCGGGAGGTCCGCGTTGCGGATGTGCGCGAGCGCCTCCGCGACCGTGGCGTCCGGCGTCAGCACCACCGGCTCGGGGGTCATCAGACCGCCCGCGGTGTCGGAGGAGTACTTCAGCAGCCGTTTCACCGGCGCCGACTCCTCGGGCTCCATCAGCTCCAGGAACCGGCTCTGCTCGGCGGGGGCCAGCTCGGCCAGCAGGTCGGCGGCGTCGTCGGGGTCCATCGCTTCGAGGATGTCCGCGGCCCGTTCCTCGGCGAGGTAGGACAGCAATTCCTTCTGGTCGTCCTCGGGAAGCTCCTCGATGACGTCGGCGAGATGCTCGTCGTCCATCGCGTCGGCGACCTCGTGCCGCCGCTTCAGCGGCAGGTCACGGACGGTGGCGGCGACGTCGGCGGGGCGCATCGTGTCGAACAGCATCAGCAGCTGTGCCGCGCCCTGGGTCTGGCCGGTCAGGTCGGTGAGCCCGAGCCCGGACACCTCCGACCACGGCAGCACCTGCATCGCCGAACGCCGCCTGCCGAGGCCGAGCCTGCTCGACCGTTCGCGGATCGCGAGTTTCGCGAGCACCCAGTCCCGCGTCCGCGTCGGCTCCATACCGGCGTCGACGACGGTGACCCTGGTGTCGGAACCCGCGAGCGTGGCGTACGCGTCGAACAGCTGGCCGACCACCAGCACCTCGTTGGGCCGCTGGTGGAAGCGCCGCATGTTCACCGATCCGGTGGCGAGCGTGACCGCGCTGGGCTCGATCGAGGTCACGCGCAACATCGGCACGAACACGCGGCGCCTGGTCGTCAGCTCGACCACGAGGCCGAGGATCCGCGGCGGTTGCTGGTCCAGCCGCAGGCCCGCCACCAGGTCCCGTACCTTGCCGATCGATTCACCATCGGGCCCGAATACCGGCAAACCGGCCAGCTGAGCTGCGAATACCCTGTTCACGGCTGCCATGCCAGAAGGCTATCGGCTCCCGTGGCCCGCGACGATTCGTGTGACTACCGCAATGCCCACGCGGCGATCGCGGGGACGGCGGCGTAGGCCGGATCTTCGGTGAGGTTCTCGAGTGAGGCGCCCTCGGCGAGGTCCTCGTACAGCCAGGCCCAGTTCTGCACCGCGCGCACGAGCGTCCACGCCAGGGTGCGTTCGGCGTCGAGCCCGGCCGCCGCGCAGAACCACTTGATCTTTTCGTCCATTGTGGACTCGCCCGCGCGGTTCCAGAGGATCGAGATCGCGCCGAACTCCAGGTCACCCGAAAGCGGCTTCGGATCGATCACCAGCCACGGTTCGCGCTCCCCGGCGAGGACGTTCTCGAAGTGCAGGTCCTCGTTCACCATCAGCTCACCGGCTTCCGGCCCGAGGTCCACGCAGATCTCCACCGCGGCGTCGATGTACTTGCGGTCGAACGGTTCGCCCAGCTCACGCCAGGTCTCCGGGAGTCCGGTGACCAGCTCGGCGGCTTCCTCGCGCAGGGATCGCCGCAATGCTTCGGGCGCGGGGACGGCCAGCCGTCGCGCGATCGCGCCGACGGTCTCGACGGCCTGCTGGATCGGCTCCGTTTCGAGCGACCGGGTGGCGTCGAGCCGCTCCAGGAGCAGCACGCCGTCCTCGGGCACGTTGTCGTACATCAGGACCGCGCCCTGACCGGCCCAAGTGGACAGTGCGAGCGGTTCGTCGTCGGATTCCTCGTGCGGCCAGCCGAGTTTGAGGATCGCGGGGGAGCCGTCCGCGCGGCGCACGGGCTGAGCGACGCCGACGAAGCCGTGCATGGCGTCACCGTCGTATTCGAGTTGCCATTTGGCGGTGTACTTCTCGGCGAGGAACGGGAGAGAGTCGAGCCATTCGGCGGCTCCGGGGCCGAGTTCGGCGGCGCGGTCGAGGAACTTGGGCGGGATCTTGAAACCGGTCACGGATCCACCTTGGCAGGCCTGTCCACCGTGTTTCCCCCGTGACCCGCCGGGCGTACCGTGAACAGCGAGAACAACCCTGGGAGCAGCCATGGTGGTGGAGATTCTCAGCGCGGTCGCCGTCGCGGGCGGTGCTTGGGTCGCGGCCAGCCTGCGCGTGGTGAAACAGTACGAACGCGGTCTCGTGTTCCGGTTCGGGCGGGTGCGCCCGGCCATCCGGGAGCCGGGGCTCGCGCTGCTGATGCCGTTCGCGGACCGGTTGCAGAAGGTCAACATGCAGATCGTCACGATGCCGATCCCCGCGCAGGACGGCATCACCCGCGACAACGTCACCGTGCGGGTGGACGCGGTCGTGTACTTCAAGGTGATCGACCCGGTGCTGGCCGCGGTCAACGTGCAGGACTACCGCTCGGCCGTCGGGCAGGTCGCGCAGACCTCGCTGCGGTCCATCATCGGCAAGAGCGACCTCGACGACCTGCTGTCGAACCGCGAACGCCTCAACGAGGGCCTGGAGCTGATGATCGACAGCCCGGCGCTGGACTGGGGCATCCACATCGACCGGGTCGAGATCAAGGACGTCGCGCTGCCGGAGTCGATGAAACGCTCGATGTCACGCCAGGCCGAAGCCGAACGCGAACGGCGGGCGCGGGTCATCTCGGCCGACGGGGAACTGCAGGCGTCGTACAAACTCTCGCAGGCGGCCGCGACCATGGCCGACACCCCGGCGGCGCTGCAGTTGCGGCTGCTGGAGACCGTCGTGCAGGTCTCGGCGGAGAAGAACTCGACGCTGGTCCTGCCGTTCCCGGTGGAGCTGCTGCGCTTTCTCGACGCTGCCACGCCCAAGAACAATGCGCCGGAGGCCGTGAAGGCCCCGGAGTCCAACGGGCAGGTGGCGCCGGCGCCACGGGAGCCGGACGATGCGGCCCCGAACTCGTGAGTGGTGGTCGAGCGTGGAGGATTTGGGACGTTCAACGTCCTAAATCCTCCACCGTCGAGCCCGCCCACGCGCAGGTAGGCAAATACGGGTCCGCTCTAACGACACTTGCCACTCGCGAGCCCTGCGCTAATCCAGCTCCCCGTTGACGCCCAGAATGATCAAAGTCCCGAAGAACCCGACGTACAGCGCGATCACGACGTAGCCGATGATCACCGCCGCGAGCGCCATGCCGCGCCCGCCCGCCTCACCGCGGTTCGCCTTCGCCAGCCCGATGTGCCCCAGGATCACCCCGACGATCACGGTCACGCACGAGCAGAGCCCGACCAGCGAACACACCAGCCCGGCGATCGCCATCCCGTTGTCCTGCGACCGCGGCGCCGCCGAGGCCGCGTACGGGTTGTACGGCTGAACGTACGGCTGAGGCGGGTACGCGACCGGCGCGGGCGTGTACACCGGAGGAGCAGGAGCGTCCGGAGCCGCGAAGGACGGCGGGACGGGCTCGGCGGTCAGCGGGTCGATGGCCTGCCCGTACGTCTCATCCGGCACCGGCACCGGAGCCGGCCCAGGGGCGGGCGTCGGCGCATCGGCCGAAGGAACCTCGAACGGGGCGGGCGGCTCGAACGGCGGCGGCGGCTCGAAGGGAGCGGGCGGCTGGAACTGCTGCGGTTCCGTCGGCGACGGGCTCGCCACGGTCTCGGACGCCGAGGTCGGGTCCGAGAAGGTGTTCGAGTCGGTGTAGGACGACGTCGACGGTGTGTCCTGCGAGTCGGGACTGCTCATCCGGTTGGCCCCCTGGTTCGTGCGGGACCCCACCGTATCCGGGGACGGGTCAGGAGACGCCCGCGGCACCGATCGCGAACACCACGAAAACGAACCACAGGATGACCGGGATCAGCCACAGCCCGGTGACCACGTAGCCGATGATCATCCCGGCCTGCGCCATGCCCTGGCCACCGGCTTCGCCGCGTTTGGCCTTTCCGAGCGCGATGTGCCCGAAGATGATCCCCAGGATCGCCGGGAAGCACATGATCAGCCCGATCAGCGAGCACACCAGCGACGCCACCGCCATGCCCTGGTCCGGCGGCCGGACGTAGGCCTGCTGGACGTAGTACTGCTGCGGAGGCTGGTACGGCTGGAGGCCGTACGGCTGTTCGAACTGCCCGGACGGCTGCTGCTGCCCATACGGCTGTTGCTGCCCGTACGGGTCATGCGGATTCGTCATGCTGGGTCCCCTCGTCGGCTTCGGACCGTAGTCGTCAGCGGAAAGCTCCGTGTTTCGCGGCGATGTTCGGCGGGACCGCGACCGCGATGGCGGGAGAGATGATCACCCGCCGTCCCCCTCGGACCGTGATCAGCTTGCCACTGTAGTGCGATGGCACCGATGGTGTACGCGTGACTGCGCTCATAGCGAGGTCCCCGGTCAGGCGTCATACTCACCGGTAACCCAGCGCCGGGAGCCCGGTGCGCGCGAATTTAGGAGCAGCGATGGCTCGCCTCGCCCAGACCGCCGGCTTGACCGACGTGCAGTCCGAAATCCTGGCCACGGTCCGCCAGTTCGTGGACAAGGAGGTCATCCCGCGCGCGCAGGAGCTCGAGCACTCCGACACCTACCCCGCCGACATCGTCGAGGGGATGAAGGAGATGGGCCTGTTCGGGCTCACCATCCCCGAGGAGTACGGCGGCCTCGGCGAATCGCTGCTGACCTACGCGCTCGTGGTCGAGGAGATCGCGCGCGGCTGGATGAGCGTCTCCGGTGTCATCAACACGCATTTCATCGTGGCGCACATGATCTCCCGCCACGGGACGCCGGAGCAGAAGCAGCACTTCCTGTCCCGCATGGCGACCGGCGAGGTGCGCGGCTCGTTCTCGATGTCCGAGCCTGACCTCGGCTCCGACGTCGCCGCCATCAAGACCCGCGCCCGCAAGACCGACGACGGGTACGTCATCGACGGCGCCAAGATGTGGCTGACCAACGGTGGCAGCTCCAACCTGATCGCGCTGCTCGTCAAGACCGACGAGGGCGCCGAGAAGGCCCACCAGAACCTGACCACGTTCCTGGTCGAGAAGCCGGAGGGCTTCGGCGAGGTCGCTCCCGGCCTCACCATCCCCGGCAAGATCGACAAGATGGGTTACAAGGGCGTCGACACCACCGAGGCCGTTTTCGACGGCTACGAGATCGGTGCCGACATGGTCCTCGGCGAGGCGCCGGGCAAGGGCTTCGCGTACATGATGGACGGCGTCGAGGTCGGGCGCGTCAACGTCGCCGCGCGTGCCTGCGGCATCGCGATCCGTGCGTTCGAGCTGGCGGTGGAGTACGCCCAGCAGCGCAAGACCTTCGGCAAGGCGATCGCCGAGCACCAGGCGGTGGCGTTCAAACTCGCCGAGATGGCCACCAAGGTCGAGGCCGCGCACCTGATGATGGTCAACGCCGCCCGCCTCAAGGACTCCGGCGAGCGCAACGACGTCGAGGCGGGCATGGCGAAGCTGATCGCCAGCGAGTACTGCGCCGAGGTCACCCAGGACTCGTTCCGCATCCACGGTGGCTACGGCTACTCGAAGGAGTACGAGATCGAGCGCCTGATGCGCGAGGCGCCGTTCCTGCTCATCGGCGAGGGCACCAGTGAGATCCAGAAGACCATCATCAGCCGTGGCCTGCTCCGCGAGTACAAGTCGCGCTCCTGAAGGTTCGCGCCTTTCGCCCGTCCTTGAGAAGATGGACCGGGACGGGCGAGAGGTGATTACGTGAGTGCTCCCTTTGGCGGAGGCGGCCAGGCCGCGGGCGGGCTGCCCAGGCTGCCGACACCGCCTTCCGGCTGGCCGATCGGCTCCTACGCGACGTACGGCGAAGCGCAGCATGCCGTCGACTTTCTCGCGGAGAAGGAATTCGGGGTCTCCGACGTGACCATCGTCGGCGTCGACCTGATGCTCGTCGAACGCATCCTCGGCAAGCTGAGCTGGGGACGTGTGCTGGGCACCGGGGCGGTGTCGGGCGCGTGGTTCGGCCTGATCATCGGGCTGCTGCTGGGCATGTTCAACAACCAGGGGTTCGCCTGGCAGCCCATGATCGGCGGGCTCGTGCTCGGGATCCTGGCGTGGACGGTCTTCGCGGCCATCAGCTACAGCGTGTCGCGCCGCGACTTCTCCTCGGCCAGCCAGCTGGTCGCCAACCGCTACGACGTGCTGTGCCAGCCGCGTTCGGCCGAACAGGGCCGGGAGCTCCTCGCCCAGCTGGCGCTGCGCCCGCACCGGTGACATTCGGCGGTACTCGTTCACCTGTTCGTCGTGCAGTCCGCTGAATCGTTACCGATACTGCTTGCGGGCGGTGATCGCCCGGAATAGGTTGCACAACACCAGTCGGGCGGTCATGTACTCCAGCGTGCCGCCCGAGCACTAGCACGTCGGGGTGCTGGCGCGCGGGCTTCTTCAACGCGTCCTAGTGCTTGCGTATCCCAGCGTGCGCGGGTGAGGAGGCCTCATGGGGAAGAGGATGAGCGCGAGCCGGAGAGGCCGCTCACCAGGCCGCACCGGCTCGCTACTCGGCGCGACAGCGCTGACGGTCGGCCTGCTGGCGGGCTGTGGTTCGGATGCCGGCCTGAAGATCAACGTCTACTACGCGCCCGAAGACAACTTCCAGTCCGTTGTGG
Source organism: Amycolatopsis alba DSM 44262 (assembly GCF_000384215.1). NCBI lineage: Bacteria > Bacillati > Actinomycetota > Actinomycetes > Pseudonocardiales > Pseudonocardiaceae > Amycolatopsis > Amycolatopsis alba. Next base: position 4,854,817 of record NZ_KB913032.1, read on the forward strand.
ACGATTGCACCAAGGCCTCGGGCGGGCGGTACGAGGTCGTCTACAACAAGCTCCCGCGACCGGCCGACGGCCAGCGGGAACAGATGGTGCGGCGCCTGGCCGCCGGGGACGATTCACTCGACGTCCTGGGGCTGGACGTCACCTGGGTGTCCGAGTTCGCCGAGGCGGGCTGGGCCGACGAATGGACGGGTGAAGCGAAGGCCGAGGCGACCGCGGGCGTCCTGCCAGGGCCGCTCGAAACCGCCACGTGGAACGGAAAGCTCTACGCGGCGACCAAGAACACCAACGTCCAGCTGCTCTGGTACGACGACAGGCTGACCCCGTCGCCGCCGAAGACCTGGGACGAGATGATCGACCAGGCCAAGGCGCTCAAGGCACAGGGCAAACCGGGGAACGTCGTGTTCACCGGCGCGCAGTACGAAGGTCTCGTCGTCATCTACAACACCCTCGTCGAGTCGGCAGGCGGCAAGATCCTCTCCGACGACGGGAAATCCGTCGTGATGGACGAGGGTGCGATCAAGGCGCTGGAGATGCTCAAGAAGGTCACCACGGCCGGGATCACCGACCCGTCGCTGACCAACTCCAAGGAGGACGAGGTCCGCCAGGCGTTCCAGCGGGGCAACGCCGCCTTCGAGCTGAACTGGCCGTTCGTCTACGCCTCCTACGCCAAGGAGAAGAAGGCCGAACTGCAGCACTTCAAGTGGACCACCTATCCGCAATTCGAGGCGGGCAAGCCCGCCAAGACCACGATCGGTGGCTACAACCTGGCGGTCAGCTCGACTTCGAAGCACAAGGCCGAGGCCTACGAGGTCGCGCTGTGCCTGCGCAACGAGAAGAACCAGAAGTTCTCCGCGCTCAAGGACGGTGTCCCGCCGACGCTCGAATCGCTCTACACCGACACGGTCCCCCTCGACGCGACAGCGGGCGTGAGCGACGACAACCCGAGCATGGACACGAAATACCCGATGCGGGAAACGATTCTGGACGCGCTCAAGAACGCCGCGGTACGCCCGCTGACGCCCGCGTACCAGAACGCCTCGACGGTTCTGTCGAAGGTGCTTTCCCCGCCTTCCGAAATCGATCCGCAGAAGACGGCGGAGAAGCTGAAGGAACAGCTCGCCGACGCGCTCCAGTCGAAGGGAGTGATCCCGTGACCGTGCAGGAAACCGCCGGTTCGGCGACCGTGAGCAAGCCGGGCAAGAAGGCGAAACCCGTTCTCAGTGAAGGAAAGAAGGCCGAGCGCAGACTCGGGCTCTGGCTGTGTGCCCCGGCGGCGTTCGTGATGATCGCGGTCACCGGGTACCCGATCATCTACTCGATCTGGCTTTCCCTGCAACGCTACGATCTCCGGTTCCCGGCGCAGCAGGAGTTCGTCGGCCTGGAGAACTACGTCTCGGTGCTGTCCAACAGCTATTGGTGGACGGCGTTCGGGACGACGATGGGGCTGACCATCGTTTCGGTGGTGATCGAGTTCGTCCTGGGCATGGGCCTGGCGCTGATCATGCACCGGACGCTCGTCGGACGGGGCCTCGTGCGGACGGTCGCCCTGATCCCGTACGGCATCGTGACCGTGGTGGCGGCGTTCTCCTGGTACTACGCCTGGACGCCGGACACGGGCTACCTGGCCAACCTGTTCTTCCCGGACACCGCGCCGCTGACCGAGTACTGGCCTTCGCTGGCGATCATCGTGCTGGCCGAGGTGTGGAAGACGACGCCGTTCATGGCGCTGCTGCTGATGGCGGGGCTGGCGCTGGTGCCGGACGATCTGCTGAAGGCCGCGGCGATGGACGGCGCGACGGCGTGGCAGCGGTTCACCAAGGTGATGCTGCCGGTGATGAAACCGGCGATCCTGGTGGCGCTGCTGTTCCGCACCCTGGACGCGTTCCGCATCTTCGACAACATCTTCGTGCTCACCAACGGCGCGCAGGACACGTCGTCGGTGTCGATGCAGACCTACAACAACCTGGTCAAGGGGCTGAACCTCGGAATCGGGTCGACGATGGCGGTGCTGATCTTCATCACGGTGGCGATCATCGCGTTCATCTTCATCAAGGTGTTCGGCACGGCCGCACCCGGCAGTGACAATGGGGGTAAGCGCTGATGGCCATCGGTGGAGCGGTCACTACCGGCCGCAAGGTCAAATGGGGCCTCATCGACATCCTGGTCCTGGTGTTCGCGCTGTTCCCGGTGCTGTGGGTCGTCTCGCTTTCGTTCAAGACCAAGGAAACCCTGAACGACGGGAGCTTCATCCCGACGGAATGGACGTGGCAGAACTACGCGGACATCTTCAAGACCACGGAGTTCATCCGGGCGCTGGTGAACTCGATCGGGATCGCGATCATCGCGACGGTGATCGCGGTCGTCCTCGGCACGATGGCGGCGTACGCGATCGCGCGGCTGGACTTCCCCGGCAAGCAGGTGCTGGTCGGGATGTCGCTGCTGATCGCGATGTTCCCGCAGGTATCGCTGGTGACGCCGCTGTTCAACATCGAACGTGAGCTGGGGTTGTTCGACACCTGGCCGGGCCTGATCCTGCCCTACATCACGTTCGCGCTGCCGCTGTCGATCTACACGCTGTCCGCGTTCTTCCGGGAAATCCCGTGGGAGCTGGAAAAAGCGGCGAAGATGGACGGCGCGACCCCGGCGCAGGCGTTCCGGAAGGTGATCGCGCCGCTGGCGGCACCGGGGGTGTTCACCACCGCGATCCTGGTGTTCATCTTCTGCTGGAACGACTTCCTGTTCGCGATCTCGCTGACCTCGACCGAGGCCTCGCGCACGGTCCCGGCGGCGCTGTCGTTCTTCACCGGGTCGTCGCAGTTCGAAGACCCGACCGGGACGATCTCCGCGGCCGCCGTGGTGATCACCGTCCCGATCATCCTGTTCGTGTTGTTCTTCCAGCGTCGCATCGTGGCGGGGCTGACGTCCGGTGCGGTGAAGGGCTGACCCATGGCTGAAATCGTTCTCGAAAAAGTGTCCAAGAAGTACCCGGACGGCGCCCTCGCGGTGTCCGAAGTGGACATCACGATCGCCGACGGCGAGTTCATCATCCTGGTCGGCCCGTCCGGCTGCGGCAAGTCCACGACGCTGAACATGGTCGCGGGCCTGGAGGACATCTCCTCCGGCGAACTGCGCATCGACGGCAAGCGCGTCAACGAAAAGGCGCCGAAGGACCGGGACATCGCCATGGTGTTCCAGTCCTACGCGCTGTACCCGCACATGAGCGTGCGGGAGAACATGGCGTTCCCGTTGCGGCTGGCCAAGGTCGACGACCGGATCGTCCGGTCCAAGGTCGAGGAGGCCGCGCAGATCCTCGATCTGACCGGGCATCTGGACCGCAAACCGGCGAACCTGTCGGGCGGGCAGCGGCAGCGTGTCGCGATGGGACGCGCGATCGTTCGTAACCCCAAGGCGTTCCTGATGGACGAACCACTGTCCAACTTGGACGCGAAGCTCCGCGGCCAGATGCGGACCTCGGTGTCGAAGATCCAGAAGCAGCTGGGCACGACGACGCTCTACGTCACGCACGACCAGACCGAGGCGATGACCCTCGGCGACCGGGTCGTCGTGCTCCGGGCGGGCTACGTGCAGCAGATCGGGTCGCCGCAGTTCCTCTACGACAACCCGGCGAACCTGTTCGTGGCCGGGTTCATCGGCAGCCCGTCGATGAACTTCGTGCCCGCCACACTGGAGAACGGCACCGCCCGCAGCGCGCTGGGCGACATCCCGCTCACCGACCGGGTCCGGCAGCTGGCCGAGGCCGCCGACGCGCCGCGCGAGGTCATCGTCGGCATCCGGCCGGAGCACTTCGAGGACGCCGCGCTGGTGGACGCTTCCGCCCGTCAGGGCGCGACGTTCACCGCCCACGTGGACGTCCTCGAATCGATGGGTTCGGAGAAGTTCGCGCACTTCTCGGTCGAAGGTGAGGCCGCGTCGTCGTCCGACCTCGCGGATCTCGCCGCCGACAGCGGATCCTCGGACGTCCCCGGCGCCGAGTCGCAGATCGTGGCCCGGCTCTCGGCGGCGTCTTCGGCCGCGGAGAACCAGAATGTGGAGCTCTGGTTCGACGCGGACAAGATCAAGCTGTTCGACGGGGCCAGCGGCAAGAACCTGACCTACACCGCATAGCTCGCCGGCTCGTCCTGCCCGTGATCAGTACTCGCTCTCGGGCAGGGCGAGCCACAGCACCAGATAGATGATGAACTGCGGGCCAGGCAGCAGGCAGGACAGCACGGCGAGCAGGCGGACCTTGCCCGGCGTGGTGCCGAAGCGCTTGGCGATCCCGGCGCAGACGCCGCCGATCATGCGGCCCTGGCGCGGTCGGGTCAGGCGGGCGGCTACGGGGTGGCTCACGGTTCTTCCCTTTCGGTCGTCACGTTGTGTGAAACCCATTTTCGTCGCGTGACGGCGCGCCCGCATCCCACCGCGGAACGAAACACACCCCTAAGGGCGTGAAATCGCCGTGAAGTATCCACCTGGGAAAACGTGGCGGACCCTGTGTTCTTCGCCCGTAGGGGTGGTGTTCCGGGATCTTTTGACGATACTTCTCCGGTGCCCCCGAAGAGACTGATCGCCGGACTCTGTGGCCTGTTCCTCGCCGCGGCCTGCTCCACACCGGATCCGGTGGCGGCGCCGTCGCCGACCACCGCGGGCGACGAGGCCCTGACGGCGTCCGAGGCGCTCGGCGAGTATCCGTCGCTCGACTACTGCAGCCTCGTCGACCAGCGAAAAGTGATCGGCGGCGGAAACGCGATCAAACCGCCCCTGAGCTCTTTCGAATCCTGCCGGCTGGAATTCGTCGAGGGCGCCAACCGCTACACCGTGACCACCGGCCCGATCACCTCCGGCCAGGACCCGAACAATCAGCCCTACGAATACGCCGGGCCGTTGCCGGAGGGTGTCAGCGTCCAGCAGTCGACGTTCAACGAGGCGACCACCTGCACCAGGCTGCTGACCTTCGCCGACGGGATCCGGCTGTCCATCACCGTCACCTCCGACGACAAGGCCCCGGCCGATCAGGGCGACCGGTGCCGGGTCGCCGACGCGACGGTCGGCGGCGCGGCGGAGGTGATCACCGCGCGCAAGGTCGGGCGGCTGAACCTCGACCAGCGCTCGTGGGGCCGCGTGGCCCCGTGCGCGTCGCTCGACCAGCACGAAATCGACGCCGCCGCCGGTCCGGAGACCAAACCCGCCCCGGCGCTGTCCGGGCACGACTGCATCCGCGGCAAGGTCAGCTTTTCGCTGTCGGTGGTGGCGGACACCACGCCGGGCGCGACGGAGGCGCTGGGCGGGCGGCAGGTCCAGGTCACCACGTCGGGCGCGTTCTGCCAGGTGACTACGCACCGGCCGATCCCCGGCACCCCGGAACGGGTCGAGCAGGCGACGATCTCGGTGGTCGGCGTCGACGGGGCGCCGGAAGAAACCACGTGCGCGGCGGCGCGGGAGGTCGCGGTGGCGGTCTTCCCGAAGCTCCCCTGAGCCCTCCTCCAAGCCGCGTTTCGCCCTCTGGATGCAGAGGTCTCGCTTCACGTCACGTGCCTGAACACGGACCTCGCGTGTCCAGACGGCGAACTCGCGTGATTGAAGGCGGAACACACGTGATTGAAGGGCGAACTCGCGTGACTGGGCGGACGACACGCCTGGCGCCGGGTTCGACGCGTGTCGTCCGCCCAATCACGCGAGATCGCCGCCCAATCACGCGAGTTCGCCCCTTGATCACGCGAGTTCCGCCTCCGAGCACGCGAGATCGGTGCCGGGCTCGATTTGAGGCGAAAGGCGGCGAGTCAGCGGAGTTTGGGCAGGCGGAAGGAGCACATGACTTCCTCCAGCGCTTCGACGTCCAGTGGCGGATGTGGCAACGGGGTGGCGCGGCCGGGTTCGGCGCGCAGGCCGTCCAGCAGCATCGCGAGGCACCGGCGCCACAGATCCGGCTGGATACCGTGCGTGAATTCGATGACCGAGCCGATCATCTGGTGCAGCAGCGGCATGTCCGTCGGCACGATGTCCGCGCGGAGGACGCCCGCCGTCTGAGCGCGTTCGACGAGCTGTGTGATCAACGGCACCATGCGTGCTTTCGCCTCGGCGACGCGTTCCTGGCCGAAGACGTTCGACAGCATGACCTCTCGTAACCCGCGGTCACCGGCGTGGAGTTCGGCCGCGCGCCAGGTGAAGTCGGTGAAGCCTTCCCAAGGATCTTCGGCGCGAAGCGCCTCTTCAGCGAACTCGCGGATCGTCTCGAACTGATCGACGAACATGGCCTCGACCAGGTGTTCCTTGCTCGGGAAGCGCCGGTAGACGGTGCCGACGCCGACGCCGGCGTGATGCGCGACGTCGTCGAGCGTCGCTTCGAGCCCGCGCTCGCCGAAGACATCGCGCGCCGCCGCGATGATGCGCTGCCGATTGAGTTCAGCGTCGCGCCGCAGCGGCCGCGCCGGTGCGGCGGGAGCGAGGTCCCGAGCCATCCGTCCAGCTTAACAAATGAAGTAGAGGACACTTCTCCGCTTTTCGGGTACGTTGGCGGCGAAAAGGGGAGATACCTACTCCACATAGCTTCTTCGTCACTATCGGTGAGGAAACCGCCCGTATGCCTGAGTCATCCACCGCTGTCGCCACGCCGTCGGGGGCCGGCGCCACGCAGCACACCAACCCGCACCACGCCAGGAGATGGCTGATCCTGGTGATGATCGGCCTCGCCCAGCTGATGGTGGTGCTCGACGCCACCGTCGTGAACATCGCGCTCCCGTCGGCGCAGCAGGACCTCGGCTTCTCGAACGACGCCCGCCAGTGGGTCGTCACCGCCTACGCGCTCGCGTTCGGCAGCCTGCTCCTGCTGGGCGGGCGGCTCGCGGACCTTTTCGGCCGCAAACGCGCGTTCCTCGTCGGGCTCGCCGGCTTCGCCATCGTGTCCGCGATCGGCGGCGCCGCGAACAGCATCGAGATGCTGCTCATCGCCCGCGCCGCGCAGGGTGTCTTCGGCGCCCTTCTCGCTCCGGCGGCTCTTTCGCTGCTGACCACGACCTTCACCGACCCGAAGGAACGCGGCAAGGCATTCGGTGTCTTCGGCGCGATCGGCGGCGGCGGCGCGGCGATCGGCCTCCTGCTCGGCGGGGTGCTGACCGAATACCTCGACTGGCGCTGGTCGATGTACGTCAACATCATCTTCGCGGTGATCGCGTTCGCCGGTTCGTTCGTGCTGCTGAAGAACTCCGAGTCCGACGGCCCGCGCCCGAAGCTCGACATCCCCGGCACGATCACCGCGTCGGCAGGCCTGTTCGCGCTGGTCTACGGTTTCGCGAACGCCGAGCGCGACTCGTGGTCCGCGATCTCGGTGTGGGGCTTCCTCACCGCCGGTGTCGTGCTGCTCGCCGTGTTCGTGGTGATCCAGCAGCGGGCCGAGCACCCGCTGCTGCCGCTGCGCGTGCTGCTCGACCGCGACCGCGGCGGCTCGTACCTCGCGATGTTCCTGCTCGCCATCGGGATGTTCTCGATCTTCCTGTTCCTCACCTTCTACATCCAGCTGAACCTCGGGTTCACGCCGGTGCAGAGCGGGGTCGCGTTCCTGCCGATGGTGGCCACCCTGATGGCCAGCGCGACGTCGGCGACGGCGGTGCTGCTGCCGAAGTTCGGCGCGAAACCGTTGGTGTCACTGGGAATGCTGATAGCCGGGGCGGGACTGTTCTGGCTCTCGGCCATCGACACCACCAGCACTTACGCCAACGGGGTGCTGTTCCCGCTGATGGTCATGGGCGTCGGCATCGGTCTCGCCATGGCGCCCGCGATGAGCGTCGCGACCTTCGGTGTCGACACGCACGACGCCGGCGTCGCGTCGGCGGCGGTCAACACCGCGCAGCAGGTCGGTGGCTCGATCGGGACCGCGCTGCTGAGCACACTGGCCGGTAACGCGGCGACGTCGTTCCTGGCCGGGAAGGTGCCGACGCCGCAGCTCGCGGCCGAAGCGGCGGTGCACAGTTACACGACCGCTTTCGTGTGGGGCGGTTGGATCTTCGTCATCGGTGCGGTGATCTGCGGGCTGCTGCTGCGGTCCGGTGCTCCGGCGAAGGCGCCGGAGAACGCTCCGGTCGCCGTCCACATGTAGTTGCCGTCCGGATGTCCGTGAAGGCCTCCTTGAGGGACTCTGAGTCCCTCAAGGAGGCCTTCACGGACTTGCCACCAACCCGGCCATGCGGCTGTCAGCGGGACTGTGACCGCACGGCCTCGAAGACCTCGTCGTCCCACCGGTGCGTCCGGATCAGCCGGTACCGTTCGCAAGCGACCCACAGGTAGGCCTCGGCATCGGTCCGCTCGCCGATCAGGTCCGCCTGCCGCAGCATCGCCACCACCGGCTCGAACTCCTCGTCGAACCACCGCTGCGCCAGCGTCGCGCGATCCGAGAAGGCCCCTTCGTCCTGCATCAGCCGGAACCCCCACGCCTCCACGTGCTCACCGAGCCGCGCGTAGTCCCACGGATCCGTGAACACCACCGAAGCCCGCGAGTGCCCGGAAAGCGGGACGCGCTCCAGGAACAGCCGCCGGTAGTCCTTCACGATCAGGTCGCCGCGGTACCGGATCCCGCTCGGGTCCAGTTTGGTCCGCACCTCGGTGACCATCGCCTCTATTGTGGACAGTCGCATCGCGTGGGCGACCGAGACGCGGTGGTGCCCGTCGATGATGAAATGCAGCTCGCCGACGCGGTACACCTCGATCGGCGGGATCGACTCGCCGCGCCGGGTGGCGAGCGCCAGCCGTTCCCAGCGTTCGCGGACCCGGCCCGACGTCGGGCGGAAGCGGCGGTCGAAGTCGCGGCCGCGGTCGACGCTGCCGACGATCGAATCGAGCCGGATCACCCGCGCGCCGATCTTCCGTTCGCCGAGGTAGCCGAGCGCGTCGACCACCTCGTGGAACGGCAGCATGATGTTGACGTCGTCGGGTTCGCCGCGCAGCCAGTTCGCGAGCCGCGACAACACCTGACGCCGTCGTGCGCGGAGGAAGTCGTGTTCCGCGTCCGCACGGGGAAAACCGGTGTCCTTCATCCGAACTCCATGATCCGGTGCCCGACCACGTTGCGTACCGTGGTCCCGCCGACCACCCGGTCCGGCACGGGTTCACCGTGCGGGTGGATATGCCCGTGCAGCAACCATTTCGGCCGCAACAACTCGATCGTGCGATGGAGACAGTCGAACCCGCGGTGCGGCGGGTCCTCGCGGTCGCCGCAGTGCCGCGGCGGCGCGTGGGTGAGCAGGACGTCGACGTCCCTGCCGTCCCGCCATCGGCGGAACCGCGCCTGGCGCACCAGTCGACGGGCGCGCCGGGCCTGCTGGCGTTGCGTCCACTGGTTCGGGCCGTCGTTGTAGCGGACGGAGCCGCCGAGCCCGGCGAAGCGCAGCCCGCCGATGTCGACGATCCGGCCGTCCGCGTTCACCCCGCCCGCCGGACCCGGCCATACCGCGGGGAAACCGTCCTTCATGGACAGTCCGCCGTAGCGGGTGTAGCCGGACAGGTCGGGATCGTGGTTGCCGGGGACGAACACGCACGGCACGTCGAGCGCGCCCGCCAGGAATTCGAGGTACGCGTACGGCAGGTCACCGGCGCCGATTACGAGGTCGGCCGGGTGGTTGTGGACAGCGGACGTCCACAACCGCTCCTCGACCTCGTCCGCGACGACCAGCGCCTTCATGCGCTCCAGCGTAATGCCGGAGGCGCTACTTGGGGCCGTGCGCGAACGCGGGGTCCTTGGCGATGATCGCGATGACGATGCCCAGCCAGACGACGCAGAAGGCCAGTGCCCAGAACTTGAGGTTGGTCAGGATCCTTGGCATGAGGGAACTCCAGTACTGCCGAAAACGGAAGAAGGGTCAGAGCCAGCGGTTCTTCCGGAATATTCGGTAGAGCAGGATGCAGACGCCGAAGATGATCGTCATCGCCAGCGGGTAGCCGAACCGCCAATGCAGTTCGGGCATGTAGTCGAAGTTCATCCCGTAGATGCCGGCCAGCGCCGTCGGGACCGCGATGATCGCCGCCCACGCGGTGATCTTGCGCATGTCGGTGTTCTGCTGGAGGGTGATCTTCGCCAGTGTCGCGTCCACCAGCGTGGTCAGCAGTTCGTCGAAGTTCGCGACCCGCTCCGCGACCGTGGTGAGGTGGTCGGAGACGTCACGGAAGTACGAGCGGACCTCGTCCGGGATCAGCCGCGTGTAGCCCTCGGCGAGCCGCTGCAGCGGCGTCCCCAGCGGCATGACCGCACGGCGCAGTTCCAGCACCTCGCGCTTCATGAAGTAGATCTGCTCGGCGCTCACCTTGGAGCGCGGCGCGAAGACGTGCGTCTCCATCTCGTCGATGTCCGACTCGATCGCGGTGGTGACGTCGAGGTAGTGGTCGACGACGTGGTCCGCGATCGCGTGCAGCACCGCGGACGGCCCGAGGTCGAGCCGCTCCGGGTCCTGGTCGAGTTCGCGGCGCAGCCGGGCGAGCCCCGAGTGGTTCCCGTGCCGCACGGTGATCACGAAGTCGCGGCCGAGGAACGCCATCAGTTCGCCGGTCTCGACGATCTCGTTCGCCGTCGCGGGCGACTCGTGTTCGACGTACCGGACCGTCTTCAGGACCATGAACAGCGTGTCGTCGTAGCGCTCCAGCTTGGGCCGCTGGTGGGCCTCCAGCGCGTCCTCGACGGCCAGTTCGTGCAGGCCGAAGGTCTCCGCGATGCCCTGGATCTGGACCGCGTCGGGCTCGTGCAGGCCGATCCAGACGAACCCGGCGTGCCGCTTGCGTACCTCTTTGATCGCCTCGGCGTGTGACCAGCGGCCGGGCAGGCGTTTGCCCTCCACGTACACCGCGCAGTCGACGACGTACGCCGAAAGGGGGACGGGCAGCGGGCGCTCGGGGGCACCTTTGGCGCGGCCGTTGCTCCGGCCGCGAAGGCCGCCGAGCGAGGGAATGGCAGGCATGGGATCTCCTGGGCAGACGTCGTGCGTTGTGCGCGAAGACGACGGGCCAAGCGGTCGGGGGGCCGCTCGGCTAGGCCAGCGTTCCCGGTTTCGTCAGCCCTGCCAGGTGGGGATCCGGCGAGACGTGAAGGCGGAAACGCTGCGACTACTAGGAAGCGGACTATCGCCACTGGACATCGGGTTCCTCACCTCCTTCGGCTCGACGGACGGTTACGCAGTGGTGTGGGTCGCGTTGACGACCCGACACCAATGGTCGAGGGTACTCCTCAACACGAAAGCCTGTCGTTCCAGGCTCACGCCGCGTTACTCGTGCAGGAGGAATGGGTGCAGTTCGGTCGCTATTACGAAGAGTTCGAGGTCGGCGCGGTCTACAAGCACTGGCCGGGCAAAACGGTCACCGAGTACGACGACCACCTGTTCTGCCTCATCACCATGAACCACCATCCGCTGCACCTCGACGCGAACTACGCCGAGGAGACCACCGACTTCGGGAAGAACGTCGTGGTCGGCAACTACGTCTACTCGCTGCTGCTGGGGATGTCGGTGCCGGACGTGTCCGGCAAGGCGATCGCGAACCTCGAGGTCGAATCGCTGAAACACGTGAAGCCGACCTTCCACGGTGACACCATTTACGGCGAGACCGAGGTGCTGGACAAGACGCCGTCGAAGTCGAAGGACGATCGCGGCGTCGTCTACGTCGAGACCCGCGGTTACAAGCAGGACGGCACGATCGTGTGTGTGTTCCGTCGCAAGGTGATGGTGCCGAAGCGGTCCTACGGTGACGCCAGGGGCGGGGAGCAGCCCGGTCGTCCCGTGCCGCACGAATAACGGCTGTCAGGAGAGGGAGCGCGTCGATGCCCATCGGGCTGGATGAGATCAAAAGCCGCCTGCGGAAGTTCGCGACGGTCGAGGCGGCCGGCGTTTCGCCGCTTTACGAGCACTTGGCGGCGAAGGCCGCCGAGGACGACGACGTCGCCGGGCTGCTGACCGACGCTCGCGGCGGTGAAGCGCGCGGAACGCTGCTGATGGCGACGGCGCACCGGCTCATCCAGGCCGACCCGATCCACCCGCTCTCGCGGTATTACCCGTCCGTCGGCGGTTTCGACGGCGTGGACTCGGAGACGTGGCCGCTGTTCCGTTCGTTCCTGCTGGAGCGGGCGGACCGGGCCAGGGCGATCATCGCCTCGCGGTACACGCAGACCAACGAGGTCCGCCGCGCCGCGCTGCTCTACCCCGCGGTGACGGCGGCGGCCAAGGAGGCGGGCGGCAAGATCGCGCTGCTCGAGGTCGGTTGCAGCGCCGGGCTGCTGCTCGGCCTGGACAAATACGCCTACCGCTACCAGTGCGACGGCGGCGAGCAGCTCACCGCCGGGCCCGCGAAGACCGCTGTCGGCCTGCACTGCGCCTTGGACCTCGCGATCGGCGCCGTCACGCCGAAGGTGCCGAAGAAGCTGACGATCACCGCCCGCGCCGGTCTCGACCGCGCCCCGGTGGACCTCGCCGACGAGGACGAGCTGGCCTGGCTCGAAGCCTGCGTCTGGGCCGACCAGCCGGACCGGATCAGGCTCCTGCGCACGGCCGCGGCGGCGCAGGGCAAGCAACGGCCGGAGCTGATCACCGGCGACGCCGTCGACGATCTCGCCTCGGCGGCCGCCACGCTGCCCGCCGACGCTCCTCTCGTCGTGCTGACCAGCCACGTGCTGGCGTACCTGGGGGAGCGGCGCACGGACTTCCTCGAAGAGCTGCGGAAACTCGCCGCGGACCGGCCGCTGTGGTGGGTCAGCGAGGAGTTCTACGCCGCCGCGCTGGAGCCGCTGGTGCCGGGCCGGACCGAGCTGGCCGAACCCGCGGATCAGGCCGTGCTCGGGCTCGTCCGCTGGGACGGCGGTGTCCCGGACGTCCGGGCGCTGGCCAGAACGGCTCCGCACGGACAGCGGATGACCTGGCTCCCGGTTTAGCTTTTCACCGCTTCGAAGATGTCGGGAAAGCATCGGCGAGGATAATTTTCACCTCATGCGCTGCTTTATCCACGCGGTATTCGCCGAACCGGACACAGCACGTGTCAGGACGACGTGGCAGACCCGGTCGGCAGCACCCCCCAGTCGCGGAGAGTGACGAACAGGAGTTCGGCCAACCGGCCGCCTTTGTCGAGTTCGATCAAGGTTTCGGCGTCGATCCACCGGGCGTCGGCGGCGTCGTCCCCGGCACGGAGAGTGCCGCCGGTGACCGCGCAGGCGTAGTCGTGGATGTCGTATCGGCCGCGGAGGGCGTTGCCGACGTATGTGCCCGGTATCACGTCGAGCCCGGTCTCTTCGCGCATCTCGCGGATGACGGCCGCTTCGTCCGTTTCGCCTGGTTCCACGCGTCCGCCGGGGACCGACCACAGTCCACGACCGGGTTCATTCGCGCGCTGAATCAGCAGAATCCGGCCGAGTTCGTCGTGGACGATGCCGCCGACGCAGCGGACGGTGTTGTCCGAAACGGTGTTCATTCCCGAATGGTAGACGCGGGCTTCCTGACAACTGCTGTCCTGTACACGGAGAGTAGCCGTACGGTACACTTCACCTCGCCGGCTGACCCAAGCGCGGGACTTCCCTCCCGCGCCGGTGGAAGGTGCGGTACAAAATGAATAGCCAGTATCCGCAGTCAGTCACCGTAAGAGACAGGATTGATCGCCGTGAACGCGAAAAAGCTACTCACTTTCGCAGGAATCGCGTTGGTGCTGTTCTTCGTGATCGCGCAGCCAGGTCAGGCAGCGGGCCTCGTGGGAAACATCATCGGCTTCCTTCGTTCCTCCGCCGAATCGGTGATCACCTTCGTCAGCAACGTCTTCAGCTAGCGGCAGAGCGGATACTCTATCGATATGTTCGCCCCACGCGATCCAGACGAGTATCTCCTCGACACCGAGCGACGGGTCATCAGGATCCGCCGTCACTGGGCTGTGCTGTTGTGGGACACCTTCGAGGCGGTGGCCTTGCTGGCCATCTGCGTCCTGGTGTCGTACCTGCTGCCGCCCGCCGCGTGGGTGATCCAGAACATTCTCTGGTACGCCGCGTTGCTCGTCATCCTGCGCTTCGCGTATGTGGTGATGGAGTGGTGGGTCGAGCGGCTGGTGGTCACCGACAAACGCTTCGTGATGACCACCGGCGTCTACACGACCAAAGTGCTGATGATGCCGATCACCAAGGTCACCGACCTCACCTACGAACGTTCGGCGTGGGGACGGATGATGGGGTACGGGACCATGGTGGTCGAGTCGGCCGGTCAGATCCAGGCGCTGAACCGCATCGACTACCTGCCGAAGCCGGAAGAGTTCTACGACACGATCTCCGAGCTCGTCTTCGGCGACAAGCAGAAGCAGGCCGAGCGCTTCTCCATGATCAAGGCGCAGCGTGCGGCCCGCGGCAAGAAGAAGGTCGGTTAGCGCAGGTCCCGAGGTCGCTGTGACCTGGCGCATCCTCGATACTCATTCTCGATGCGCATCGACCTGCACGCCCACTCCACCGCCTCCGACGGTACCGACAGCCCTGCCGGGCTGGTCGCGGCCGCCGCGAAGGCGGGCCTCGACGTAGTCGCGATCACCGATCACGACACCACGGCCGGCTGGGCCCCGGCCGCCGAGGCACTCCCGCCAGGGCTTTCCCTGGTGCCCGGAGCCGAGCTGTCCACGATCTCCGTGGATCCGGTGTCCGGACGGCACATCAGTGTCCACCTGCTCGCGTACCTCTTCGACCCCGAGTCGGAGGCGGTCGTCGCCGAACAGACCCGGCTGCGGTCGGAGCGGCGGTGGCGGCTGCGGGTGATGGCCGAGCGGATGGCCGCCGACGGCCTGCCGGTCGATCCCGACGAGGTCATGTCGCTGCTGCCCGAGGACGGTTCCGCCGGACGGCCGCATCTCGCGCAAGCGCTCGTGCGGGCCGGTGTCGTCTCGTCGGTGAACGAGGCCTTCGGGAGCTATCTCGGCAACGGCAGCGGGTACTTCGTGGCGCGGCAGGACACGCTCGTCGAGGACGCGATCGACATGATCGCGGAAGCGGGCGGGGTCACCGTGATCGCGCATCCCTTCGCCTACACGCGGGGCGCGACCATCTCCGTCGACGTGCTCGCCGGGCTGGCCGCGCACGGGCTCACCGGCGTCGAGGTCGACCACCCGAACCACGACGAGGAGACCCGCGTCCGGCTGCACGGGCTGGCTGGGGAGCTGGGACTCGTGCGCACCGGGTCGAGTGACTACCACGGCACGAACAAGACCATCGATCTCGGCGACGAGACCACCGACCCGCTCGCGCTCGAAGAACTCGTCGCGCGGTCGACCGGGTACCAGGTCGTGACCCGGTGACGATCACGGACTTCTTCGACGCGCGCCTGTTCATGAGCGCGACGATCACGCTGATCGTCATCATGGACCCGCCCGGCACGGTTCCGGTGTTCCTGAGCCTGACCGGCCGCAAGCCGGTGGCGTTCCGCGCCAAGGCCGCGCGGCAGGCGGTGCTGGTCTCGCTGCTGGTGATCTCGCTGTTCGCTGTCGCCGGGCAGGCGATCCTGTCCTACCTCGGCATCGGGATCCCGGCGCTGCAGGGCGCGGGCGGGCTGTTGCTGCTGCTCATCGCGCTTCAGCTGCTGACCGGGAAGACCGGCGGCGAGTCCGAGGCGGCGGGCGACGACGTCAACGTCGCGCTCGTGCCGCTCGGGACACCGCTGCTTGCCGGTCCGGGCGCGATCGCCGCGACCATCGTCTTCGTGCGCCAGGCCGATGGGCACGCCGGCGCGTACGTGGCTCTCGCGCTTTCGATCGTGACGGTGCACTTCGTGCTGTACCTGTGCATGCGGTACTCGGGCGTGGTCATCCGGCTGATCAAGGAAAGCGGGATCACGCTGCTGGCGAAGATCGCCGGTCTGCTGCTGGCCGCGATCGCGGTCGAACTGGTGGCGAACTCGGTGAAGGGCTTCATTGCGGGCACGTGACCCTCACCGGCCCCGGCGATAGCAAAGGTCCCTTGCTCTCTTCGGCGGGGATGCCCTCGAAAAGTGTCGGTGGGGGTGCGTAGCGTTGCGGGAGGGGTGATCTGATGGAGCAGATTGGTTTCGACTTCGGTGTCGAGGCGCCGCGCAAGCTGACGAAGGTTTCGCCCGCGCGCCTCGCGACTTTCGAAGACTGCCCGCGCCGCTACCGCATGTCGTACCTGGACCGCCCGTCCCCGACACGCACCGGCGCGTGGGCGCACAGCACGCTGGGAGCGGTGGTGCACAACGCTTTGCGGGCGTTGTTCGACCTGCCGGTGATCAAACGCGTGCCGCAGCGGGCGATGGCGCTCGTCGCCGAGCACTGGAAGGACGCCGGGTTCGAAGACACCGACCAGGCCGCCCGGTATCGAGCACGGGCCAAGGCGTGGGTCGCGGAGTACGTCGAGGACAACGACGTCAGCGTCGACCCGGTCGGGCTGGAGCGCTGGGTTTCGGCGCCCGTCACGCTCGAGCCGGGCAGCGGGCCCAGCCTCATCATCGAGGGCCGCGCCGACCGCATCGACCAGCGTGGCCGGGAACTGGTGATCATCGACTACAAGACCGGCCGCCGCGCGCCGGACGAGTACGAGGCGCGCTCTTCGCAGGCCTTGGCGCTGTACGCGGTCGCGGCGGCCAGGACGCTGCGGACGCCGTGCTATCAGGTCGAGTTGCATCATGTGCCGACAGGCACCATCGCGGCGGCGGAGCACACCGAGCAGAGCCTCAAAAGGCATCTCCAGCGCGCCGACGAGACCGCCGGGGACCTGCGGCTGGCGACGGATACCCTGAACGCCGGCGGCGACGAGGACGTGTTGTTCCCCGCGCGCCCTGGCCGCCGTTGCTCATGGTGCGACTTCCGGCCCAGTTGCGCCGCCGGGCAGGAAGCCGGACCCGCGGCCCAGCCGTGGGAGCTGCTGGCGCCTTAGCTTCCCGAGACCCGACGATTGGACAGGCGAGGACGTGGCGTCACCGGACACCGAAGAACTCGCGACCACACCGCCACCCGCGGACGAGCCCGCACCGGCCGGACGCGGCCGGTTCTGGCGCGGGCTGACCGGTTCGCTCGCGGCCGGGATGGTCGTGCTCGCGGTGTTCGTCCTCGTGGTCGCCGGGATCTGCCTGTTCACCGGCGCCCCTGGGCCGGGACCGTTGATGCTGGCCGGACATCCGGTCGCGGCGGTGGTCGCTCTGCTGGCCCAACGGGTCGCCGATTCCCGCAACGGTCGCGTCGCGGGCTTCGCGGGACTCCTGGTCGTCGTGAGCGTGACAGCGGCCCTGAGCCTCTTCTGGTGGAACTAGCCGGTACGGCAGCAAACTGCCATGCGACCGGAAAAAGGCTCCGGTACGGCGAAACTTTGAACTCACTGGGCGCGTCGTAGACGAACACCCGCCGCGCAGCGAGGACGAAGGGCACCGTTATGACCTACCCACCCCAGCCCGGCCATGGCCAAGGTGAGCAGCAGTATCCAGGGCAGCAGTACCCGCAGGGCGGTTACGACCAGAGCGGTGCGTATCCCCAGCAGCCCCAGCAGCAGTACCCCGGCTACGGCCAGCAGTACCCCGGTCAGAACCAGCAGTACGGACAGGGCTTCGGCGGGCCGCCCGCGCCGCCGAAGAAGAGCAACACCGGCCTGATCGTGGGCATCGCCGCCGCTGTCGTGGTGCTGGTGACGCTGGCCATCACCGGGTTCGCCGCTCCAGGGTTCTTCCTCAGCGACGACAAGGCCGGCAAGGCGACCGGTCCCGAAGCGACCGCGCAGGCGATCATCGACGGCATCAACGCCCACGACAGGCCAGGGTTGACGGCGCTCAAGTGCGTGAATGCGGAAAAGGACGTCGATCAGTCCATCGAACGAGTCGGCGACGTCTCGAGCGCCACGCTCGGCGGGGTCACGAAGGTCTCCGAAACCGAGTACACGGTGGAGGTCACGGTGAACGTCGAAGGGCGAGACCGCACCGGTGCCGGCACGCTCGCCCTCGAGGGCGAAAAATGGTGCTGGAAGGAAATCGGCCGCCTTCGCAGCGCCAAGACTTCGACGACGCGATGACGGCCGGGGGAGCAAGGGACCTTTGCTATCGCCTGGCGGTCACTTGAGGGCGACCAGGGTGGGGCCGCGCTGCTCCAGCAGCACCGGCCCGACCGAAGAGACCAGCACCGGGCCGGTGTAGCCGCGCCTGTCGACGCCGACCGTGCGGATCGTGGTGCCGAGCAGCTCGTCGAGCACGGCGAGCCCGCCCTGGATCGGCACGACCAGCTGGTCGCCGAAGGTCACTCCGGGGCCGGTGGAACTGTTCAGTGTCCAGCGCGGGGTGAGGTCGTCCCGCGAGAACGCCATGGTCTTCGAGCCGGTGAACCAGTAGACGCCCTGAGCGGTCCACGAGGTCGTCATGATGCCGCCCACCGGGTCCTGCGCGAGGTCTGCGGCGGGCACGTCGAGCGGGTACGCCGACTTCTGCACGCCGTCGCCGCCGTAGATGACCAGCAGTTTCTGTTCGGGCAGCACGATCAGCGCGAGGTCACCGGACATCGCGACGACCTTCGCGTTCTTCCCGGCGAGCACAGTGCTGTAGTCGACCTTCGGGTCGTCGGCTTCGTCGTTGGTCGCCCGGTAGACGGTGAAGCGGTCGGCGGGGTCGCCGGGGCAGCGTTCGATCACGCCGATCTTGCCGGCGGCGGCGGCCACCGTGCCGTAGGTGCAGCCCGTCCTCGGCTGCTTGTTCGCGTTCACGATGGCGGGGACCTGGCCGTACTCCATGCTCTTGACCAGGTCGTCGCGCCAGGTGTTGAGCAGTTTCTTGCCGGTCGTGGTGACATGCGAGCCGTCGACGACCAGGCGGGTGCCGAGTTCGGCGTCGCCGTTGCGTTGCGCGGTGCGGCGCCCGGTCCCCGCGTCGAGCTGGGTGACCTCGCTGCAGCCGGTGTCCTTGCGGTACACCGCGTCCACCTTGATCCCGGCGAGCGCGACGGTGCACAGTTCCAGATCGCGGGAATAACGCCAGCGGACGTCGCCGGTGTACGGATCCCGGCCGAGTACCTCGCCCTTGTCGGCGGTGACGACGCTGTTGGCCTCGCCGATCGGGGCGGGCGTCGACGAACTCGGCGCCTGCCAAAGTTCGCTCAGCGAGCCGGGGACCTGCGCCGGCGCGGGCGGGAGCCCCGGCGGCAAAGTGACGGCGACCTGGGTGACCGTCGCCGCGCTGTCGCTGTTCACGCCGATGACGACGCCGGTGACCGCGACGAGCACCACGATCGCCGCGGCGATCACGCGATCCCGCGTGCGGTTCCACGGCGAGCGCCGGGCGCGTTTCCCGGCCAGCGGTGGCTTGGCCGCCACCACCGGCGCGGGTTCGGCGTCCAGCACGTCTTCGGTGCCGATCGCGGCCGTCGTGTCCGGCTCGGCATCGTTCGGCGCCGGTTCGGGATCGGCGGGCACGGGCCGCGCCGGATCGTTGTCCGGCGCGGCGTCCCAGCGTTCGCTCACGTGCCCCTAGCTCCCCACGTCCGCGGTCTGAAAGCTCAGTCTGCCGACGCAGGTGTATCAGAAGTCGCCGACGGACGGCGACGGCGGCGTCGGCGAGCCGGACGCTCGGCGCCCTCGCCTGCCTCCTTTTCGACCGCCGGACCGCTGGCCTCCGGGCTCGGCTTCGCGGTACTGCGGCTGCGGCGGCGGGTCCGTGTCCGGCCCTCCGACGAGCTTTCGCCCTCGGTGCCCTCCGCGGTCGCGGCGGCGTCCGCCGCCTCGATCTTGGCGGCCGCGTCGGCTCCACCGCGGGTCCGCTTGCGCGGCGCGCGGTTGCGCTTGCGGGGCGCCTCTTCGTCCTTCGGGCCCTGACCCTGGCCGCGGCCCCGGCGCTTGCCGCCGAGGTCTTCCTCGGCCTCGGCCGAAAGCCCGGCGCGGGTCCGCTTCGACAGCGGGAGGCGTCCGGTGGTGCCCTCGGGGATACCGAGGTCGGTGAACAGGTGCTTCGACGACGAGTACGTCTCGGCGGGCTCGGGCATGTCGAGCCCGAGGGTGTCCGAGATCAGCTTCCAGCGTGGCTCCTCGTCCCAGTCGACGAGGGTGATCGCGACACCGGTGCGCCCGGCGCGGCCGGTGCGGCCGATGCGGTGGACGTAGGTCTTCTCGTCCTCCGGCGTCTGGTAGTTGATCACGTGCGTGACGTCGTCGATGTCGATACCGCGGGCGGCGACATCGGTGGCGACCAGCACGTCGACCTTGCCGGAGCGGAACGCGCGCAACGCCTGCTCGCGGGCGCCCTGGCCCAGGTCACCGTGCACGGCGGCGGCCGCGAAGCCACGCTCGACGAGCTCGTCGGCGACCTTCTGGGCGGTGCGCTTGGTGCGGGTGAAGATCATCGTGAGGCCACGGCCCTCGGCCTGCAGCGCGCGGGCGATCAGCTCGGGCTTGTCCATCGAGTGCGCCCGGTAGACGAACTGGGTGGTGCGCTCGTGGATGGCGCCGGCGTCGTTCTCCTCGGCGCGGATGTGCGTCGGCTGCGTCAGGAACGTGCGGGCCAGCGTGATGATCGGACCCGGCATGGTCGCCGAGAACAGCATCGTCTGCCGCTTGTCCGGGACCATCCGCAGGATGCGCTCGATGTCGGGCAGGAAGCCCAGGTCGAGCATCTCGTCGGCCTCGTCCAGCACCAGACCGCGGACCTTGCCCAGCACCAGGTGCTTCTGCTCGGCCAGGTCCAGCAGACGGCCGGGGGTGCCGATGACGACGTCGACGCCGTTGCGCAGCGCCGCGATCTGCGGCTCGTAGGGACGGCCGCCGTAGATGGCCAGGGTGCGGATGCCGAGGTGCTTGCCCGCGCCCTTGAGGTCGTTCGCGACCTGGATGCACAGCTCACGGGTCGGCACGACGACCAGCACCTGCGGGGTGCCGTCGCCGGGGACCTCGACGCGGTGCAGCAGCGGGACGCCGAAGCCCAGCGTCTTGCCCATACCCGTGCGGGCCTGGCCGATCAGGTCGTCGCCCGCCATGGCCAGCGGCAGCGTCAGCGCCTGGATGGCGAAGGTGCGCTCGATCCCGGCCTCGCCGAGGGCCTTCACGATCTCCGGCTTGACGCCGAAGGAAGCGAAGGTGGGGGATTCGGGTTCCACCGGCGCGCCCGCCTGCAGCGGGTGCGACGTGTCGAGCGCGGCCGGGCCTGTCTCGCTGTGCTCCAGCGCGACGGCCTCCGGGACGCTCGTGGTGGTGTTCTTTTCGGTGGTGATTTCGTTCGTGGTCAGGGTGCTCGCCTCTCTCGTGACCAGCGCGCACTGCCCTGGTCACCGATCGACACTCGACCACGAAAATTCGCTCGGCTCCGCGCTACTGGCGCTGAAGCGGCCCTTCGTGGGAATGCCGCAGGATGGCGTGCACGCACATCATTCTTTGTGCTGACCGGTGCCGCGCCGACTGTCCTTCAGCCGCAGCAGCGTTCCGGTCCGGACGGAAGATCCGTCGTTTCCGGCCGTCAGTGTACCTGGTCTGCGCTTTTCCGATAGCCCCCATCGTGTCGCCAGGTGGGATGAGTCTCTTTTCCGGCCGACCTCCCGCCGCGCCGGACAGGGTGGGATCGGTCTCTTCCCGGCGGTGTCGGTGTGTTCGGCGATACCCTTTTCGCCGTGACGGAGGCAAAGCAGATCAGTGAAGGCGTAGTCGATTTGCTCGGCGTACTCGCCTATGGGGAATTGTCCGCATTCGATCGCATGGCCGAGGACGCGCGCACCGCGCCGACGCTGTCCGGCCGGGCCGCGCTGGCGTCCATGGCGGCCGCCGAGATCGGGCACTACGACCTGCTCACCACGCATCTCGCGGGGCACGGCGTCGCGATCGAGGACGCGATGCGGCCCTTCGTCGGGCACATCGACGCCTGGCACGCCTCCACGGCGCCGCGCTCGTGGCTCGAGTCGCTGGTGAAGGCCTACGTCGGTGACGGGCTCGCGGCGGACCTCTACCGCGAGATGGCCAGCTGGCTCGACCCCGAGACCAAGGACCTGGTGCTCACCGTCCTCGCCGACACGGGGCATTCGGCGTTCGCCGAGCGCGAGGTCGCGGCCGGGATCGTGGCCGACCCGAAGGCGCGGGACAAGCTCGCGCTGTGGGGCCGCCGTCTGCTGGGCGAGGCGCTGACGCAGGCCCAGTACGTCGTCGCCGAGCGGGACGGGCTCGCCGAACTGATCGTCGAAGGTTCGGGCGACCTTTCGGGAATCGCCGCGCTGTTCCGCCGGTTGCAGCAGGGGCACACCAAGCGCATGCAGGTGCTGGGGCTCGGCTGAGCCCTTCGGCTAGCCTTGGCGGACCAGTGAATTTCGAACTTTCAAGCGGAGGTCCCACGTGGAGGTCAAGATCGGCATCAAGGACACGCCGCGAGAGCTCGTGGTGTCCAGCAGCCAGTCACCCGACGAGGTCGAGGAACTGGTCGCGAACGCCTTGAGGGCCGGCGACGGGATCTTCCGCCTCGACGACGAAAAGGGCCGCAAGTACATCGTGCCCACCGACCGGATCGCCTACGTGGAGATCGCGCCGTCGGACGTCCGCAAGGTCGGGTTCGCCGTCGGAGGCTGACCCGATCGGGTCATAGTCACATGTCACAGTGGCGTCACCGCTGCGTCTCAGCTCGCTCTCAGATTTGATCGTCACGCTAAGGCGGGGACGGCAGGGGGCTAGCCGAGAAATGAGGTGGACGGCGTCACTGTGATGGACCGCGCGCTGGTCGACGGCGTGCGCACTGTTCCCGAACGAGGCAAGCGGGTCGCGGGGCGGCTGACCGGTATCGACGTCGCCCGCGGCCTGGCCGTTCTCGGCATGTACGCGGTGCATGTCGGCCCCGAACCCGCTAAGGGCGGCGTCGGGGTGCTGTTCAAACCGTTCGAAGGCCACTCCGCGGCGCTGTTCGCGGTGCTGGCCGGGGTCTCGATCGCGCTGATGTCCGGCGGGCGCCGCCCGAAACTGGGCCGCGACCGGACGCGCGTCGCGCTCAAACTGGCGACCCGCGCACCGCTCCTGGTGGCGCTGGGACTGTGGCTGACCAGCCTCGAGACCGGCTACATGGTGATCCTGGCCTACTACGGGGCCTGTTTCCTCTTCGCGATCCCGTGGCTGCGCGCGGGAGCGAAGGCGCTGGCGATCGCGTCGGTCGTCGTCGCCGTGGCGGGCCCGCTGCTCTCGCATCTGATCCGGATCCAGCTGCTGCCCCGTGACCTGCTCTTCTTCGCGCCGGACCTGACCGCGGACGACGTCACGTCGACGGGTCTGCTGAAGGCCGCGACCGTGCTCGTCCTGACCGGGACCTTCCCCGCGATGACACTGATGGCGTACGTGTTCGCGGGGATGTCGATCGGGCGGATGGACCTGACTTCGCGCAGCGTGTGCCGACGGCTGTTCTTCGGCGGATCGGCGCTCGCGGTGGGCGGCTATCTCGTGTCCTGGATCGCGACCGGGCCGCTCGGCGGCATGCAGGCCGTCTACCGCTCGCTGGAACCGGCGGCCGCGCAGATGGGGATGACGCCGCAGGAGTTCTTCCGGCTCCACCAGACCTGGATCCACGGCACGCCGCCGACCACCAGCTGGGCCTGGGAACTGCTGCCGACGGGGACCTCGTACACGCCGTTCGACCTGCTGATCTCGATCGGGATCGCGGCGGGGGTGATCGGCGGCTGCCAGCTGCTGATGCCGAAGTTCGAGCGCGTGCTGCGGCCGCTTTCGGACCTGGGCGGACGGGTGCTGAGCGCGTACGTGCTGCATTTCGTGGCGATCGCGCTGCTGTGGGACGGGAGCGACGGGGACTCGATCTTCAGCGTTCTGCACTTCGTCGAGTTCTCGGTGGTCGCGCTGACCGCCGCGGTGCTGTGGCGGAAGTTCGTCGGGCGCGGGCCGCTGGAATGGGCGATGAACAAGCTGTCGAGCTGGCCGAAACACCTTTTCGCCGATGCTCGGGTGCCCGCTCAACGGCGGGGCTGACCTGCGGAAAGAGAGCAAGGGACCTTTGCTCCCGTTAGTTAGCGTGCTAACGAACGGGAGCAAAGGTCCCTTGCTATCGCGTCTCTTAACGTTGAGAGAAGCAAAAGTCCGTGAAGGCCTCCTTCCCTACTCTGAAGGTAGGGAAGGAGGCCTTCACGGACTGCTGACTGGGGAGCCTCAGGCGTTGAGCTCGTTCAGCTCTTCGAGGCTGGTCGGCACGTGGAACGGCGGCGTGCTGGTGCCCATGATGCGGTAGCGGTCCCAGGGGTCCGGGTCGGAGAGCTCGCCCTTCGCGCTGTATTCGCCCGCGCGGATCTCGACGGCGGTCTTCTTGCCGCCCGCGGCCGCGGACACCTGCTCGTTGGTGGCCACGCGGCCGTACCAGCGGTAGTACCCGTCGATGGGCTGGAAGTAGCCCCGCAGGTCGACCGTGGCCGCGATCTCGGTCCCGTCGATCACGAGGACCGCTTCGCCGGCGTAGCCGTCTTCGTCGTGCTCGCTCATTGCCCCTCCACCTGCTTTTCCTCGGTCTTCCGCATCTGGATGACCTTGTTCTCTTCGAGCGGCAGGTTCGGGTCGATGACGATGCCCTGCTGCCGGGAGAGGCCGTCGATCGCGGCCCAGATGATCTGCGTCAGGTATTCGACGACGCTGTCACGGCCCATCGAGCGCCGCTCCAGCCACCATTCGCCGGTGCTCTGCACCATGCCGACGATGCCGTGCGCCCACGGTTCGGCGGCGCCGGAGTCCATGTTGAACATCCGCATGTAGTCGCCGAGCAGCGCGGTCAGCGCGGTGGCGATCAGTTCCTTGTCCTCGGCGACGACGTCGGATTTGACGAGCACCTTCTCCTGCAGGCCGCCGCGCGCGAGCAAGCGGTACAGGTTGGGGTGCTCCTCGATGACGCTGAAGAACGCGTCGAGCGCCATCCGGATCCGGGGGACCGGGGCGAGTTCGGAGTTGATCGCCGGGATCAGCCGCTGGAAGAGGATCTCCGTGCCGCGCTGCCCGAGTGCGACGTACAGATCCGCTTTGTCGTCGAAGTGCCTGTACAGCACGGGTTTCGTGACGCCGGCTTCGGCGGCGACGTCTTCCATGCCGAGGTCCGGCCCGTGAGCGTCGAGCGCGCGGAGAGCAGCCTCGACGAACTCCGCGCGGCGCGTGATCCGGTGCTTGCGCCAGCGGTCGCGACGGGCGTCGCCCGTGTCGGCCTCACCCGCCGTGGGGTGCTTGCTCGACTGCTTGCTGTTGCGCTTGACACGTTCGATCACCCAAGTCATGCTACCAGAGGTAACTGTTACCGCGAGTTACAGATAGGGGTGTGTCGGCAATGACGCGGGCGCTGAAGGAAACTGACAGGGAGAAGACGGCCGAGCGGCTGCTCAAGTCCTCCGCCAACAAGTTCTACGACCCCGACGTCGACATCGACTGGAACGCTCCGCTCGTGGACGGGAAGCGCTACATCCCGGCACACCGTTCCTCGCTCTACGGCACCGAGCTGTGGGATTCACTGTCCGAAGAGCAGCGCATCGAACTCGGCAAGCACGAGGTCGCGAGCGTCGCCACGACCGGGCTGTGGTTCGAAATCCTCCTGATGCAGATGCTGCTCAAAGAGGTCTACGACGAGGACCCGACCAGTTCGCACGCGCAGTACGCGCTGACCGAGATCGCGGACGAATGCCGTCACTCGACGATGTTCGCGCGGATGGCGTCGCGGATCGGCTGCCCGTCCTACGGTCCTGTCCCGTGGCTGCGCCGACTGGCGAAACTGATGCCGTCGATCAGCTACGGCCCCGCGCGCTACGGCGCGATCCTCGTCGCCGAAGAGGTCCTCGACAGGCTTCAGCGCGAGCAGATGAACGACCCGGACATCCAGCCGCTGGTGCGCATGGTCAACCGGATCCACGTTCTCGAAGAAGCCCGGCACGTCACCTTCGCCCGTGAAGAGGTCACTCGTGGGATGGCGAAGCTGACGAAGAAGGAAATCATCTATCAGCAGTTCATCATCGCGCTGATTTCGTACTTCGTGACGCGGGCCTTCATCAACCCGCGCGTCTACAAGGCCGTCGGCATCCGGCCGCGTGACGGCGTCGAAGCCGCGATGAACAACCCGAACTGGCAGGAGAGCGTGCGCTGGGCCGGCGAGAAGATCATGCCTTTCCTGCAGGAATCCGGTCTGGTCGGCAAACCCGGCATGTACTTCTGGCGCAAGTCCTTCCTTTTGCCGGGGAAGCGATGAGGGGCGTCAAACAGCGCGACGCCGTCTCCTGGGATCCGTCCCGCGAGCACCGCTTCGTCACCGGCGACGGCACCGCCCTGCACGTCGAGGTGAGCGGCCCCGCCGACTCCGAACTCACGCTGGTACTCGTGCACGGCTGGACCCAGGACCACCGGACCTGGGACGGCGTGGCGTCGCGGCTCGGCGATTCCGTCCGGATCCTGCGCTACGACCTGCGCGGCCACGGTGGCTCCGCTCCGGCGAAACCGGGGACGGCCACGATCGCGACCCTCGCCGACGATCTCGCCGAGCTGATCCAGGACCGCGTCCCGGACGGACCGCTCGTGCTCGCCGGGCACTCCATGGGCGGCATGACGATCATGGAACTGTCCCGACGGCATCCCGACCTCGTGGCCCGGCGCGTCGCAGGGGTCGCGTTCGTCGCCACTTCGTCCGGTGAGATGGACCGGATCACCCTCGGCCTGCCGGGGATCGCGGGCAGCGGCGCGGCGAGGTTCGAACGGAGGCTCGCGAAGCTGCTCGCGAAGAACCGCCGGGACGCCTTGCCGTTGCCGCTGTCCGTGGTGCGCCCCGGCGCGCGGCTGCTCGTCTTCGGACGGCGCCCGCAGCGGGCCGACGTGGACTCGGTCGCCGAACAGCTGCTGTGCGCGCATCCGGCGAGTGTCGCCGGATTCCAGGACGCGATCTCGCGGCACGACTGCCGGGTCACTTTGGGCGCGTTGCAGGGGAAACCGGTGATCGTGCTGTCGGGGGAGCGGGACAGGCTCTGCCCGACGACGCACGCCAAGGTCATCGCCGACGCGCTGCCGGAGGCCGAATTCGTGCGGTATCCGGGTGCCGGGCACATGCTGCCGCAGGAACGGGCCCAGGAGGTTTCAGACCGCATTGCCGCCCTCGTCCGCCGCGCCGCGAGGGTCTGAAGAGAGAGCAAGGGACCTTTGCTCACGTTCGTTAGCGCACTAACTAACGTGAGCAAAGGTCCCTTGCTCCGTTCAGAGGCGGGTGTAGCCGTTTTCGAGCAGGCGGACGCCCGTCGCCTTGTACGCGTCCTGGTCGTCCGGGGCGAGGGTGGCGAGCCCGTCGACGTACCGGTTGAACATGCAGAAAGCGGCCGCGATCAGGACCGTGTCGTGGATCTCGACGTCCGTCGCGCCCTCCGCGCGGGCAGCCGCGATGAGGTCTTCGCTCACGGACTTCCCGCTTTCGCGGACGGCGAGCGCGACGCGCAGGAGAGCCTTCACCTTCGCTGACACGGGCGCGCCGTCGACGTCCTCCCAAGCCGCTTCGACGACCGGCATGCCGCCTTCGAGCGCTTCGGCGGCGACGGCGGCATGACTGCGCGAGCAGAACGTGCAGTCGTTGCCGCGTGAAACGACCGCGCCGATCAGCTCACGTTCGCCCACGCTGAGGCTGCTCGGGCCGCGAAGCAGGACTTCGGCGAGTTGCCCGAGCGGCGCCGCTGTCTCCGGCCGGTAGGCGAACAGGGCGGTGATACCGGGCAGGTTCTCGTCGAGCGCGATGTGGGGCATGGGACTCCTCGCGGATCGGCAACGCGGTCGCTGGAGTCATATCCGAAACCCGGCCCGGCCCGGTTCCACCGGACGGACCAAACCGCACGCACTTCGTCCTCTGAACGCGTGAAAGGCTCGCATTCAGAGGACGAAACGCCGGGATCAGTGCTGGAGCGGGAAGCCACCGCCGATGCCTCGCCACGCGAGGTTGGCGGTGAGGGCGACGGCTTCTTCGCGGCTCATCGACTTGTGGTGCGCCAGCCAGAACCGGGCGCTGACCTGCGAGAGTCCGACGAGGCCGACGGCGAGCAGCCGCGCCTTGTCCTCGTCGAGGCCCGCGTCGGCGGTGATGGTCTCGGTGATCGCGTCGACGCTGGCCGACGTCGCCCGGTCCACCGCCTCCTGCACGGCGGGCTCGCCGCGCAGGTCGGACTCGAAGACCATGCGGAACGCGCCGGCGTCGTTGTTGACGAAGTCGAAGAACGCGCCGACGGTCGCCGGGACACGCTGCTTGTTGTCCGTCGTCGAGTCGAGCGCCTCCGTGACCCGCCGCACCAGTTCGTCGACGTGGCTCTCCAGCAGCGCGATGTAGAGGTCGAGCTTGCCGGGGAAGTGCTGGTAGAGGACCGGCTTGCTGACTCCGGCCTCTTCGGCGATCTCGTCCATCGCCGCGGCGTGGTATCCGTTCGCGGCGAACACGCGCTGCGCGGCGGCCAGCAGCTGGGCGCGGCGTTCGGTTCTGGGCAGGCGGACGCCTCGGGCCTGCAGTCGCGCCATTTCTGTCATCGTGCCTCCAGTCGAGCGGGGCTCCGCCGGGCGGGGTCACCGCCGCGTGAAGTGAGCTTGAGATTACTCGCCGGTACGGCCGGACCGCCAAGGGTCGGGCATCCTTGATGCTGTGTCCTCTTCAGTTTCCCGCGCCGCCCGTGGTCGCCCGCCGCTGACCCACGTGCCGCTGTCGCGCAGGTCATTGCCGTCGCTGGACCCCGCGCCGCCGCCCTGGCCCGGTGAAACAATAGGTGTCGGCGGGGTGAAATTGCACATCCGCCGGACCTCGGGCGGTCCCGAGACGGCGGTCTACGTCCATGGGCTCGGCGGCTCGTCCACGAACTGGACGGACCTCGCCGCCCTCCTGGCGCCTCAAGCAAGCGGCACTTCGGTTGATTTGCCGGGTTTCGGCTATTCGGAGCCGCCTGAGGACTTCGACTTCAGCCTGGACTCGCACGCCGAGGTCGTCGTGAACCACATCGAGAGCCTCGAAGCCGGGCCGGTGCATCTGTTCGGCAACTCGATGGGCGGCGCGGTCGCGCTGCTCGTCGCGGCCCGCCGCCCGGAGCTGGTGAAGACGCTGACGCTGATCTCGCCCGCCATGCCGGACCTCCGTCCCAGCATGAAGCGGCTGTCCGACCCGCGGATGGCGTTCGCGTACCTGCCACTGATCGGCCCGCGGGTACGTCGTCAGCTCGCCGCGCTCGGCCCGCGCGAACGTGCCATGCAGGTCATCAAGCTGTGCTTCGCCGACCCTGCCCGCTTCGCCGAAAGCAGGCTCGACGAACTCGAACAGGAGCACAGCGCCCGCGCCGGGTTCGACTGGGCCGCGCCCGCGCTGGCCCGCAGCACGTTCGGCATCTTCCGGACGTGGTCCGCACGCGGGCCCGCGTCGCTGTGGGCCGTCGCGCCGACGGTCGCCACGCCGACGCTCGTCGTATGGGGGCAGCACGACCGGGTGATCTCCGTCCGGCGCGCCGAACGCACCGCTCGGCTGATTCCGCACGCCCGGTTGCTCGTTCTGCCCCGAACCGGCCACGTGGCGCAGATGGAACGCCCGAATGTCGTAGCGAAGGCCGTTTTCGGCATGTGGGAAGCGGTCGAAACGGACACCTGGTAGCCCATTCGGGTGGGTAAGACACGCCGCGCGATGCGCCGGTCGCTCACAACATCACAGTTCGGTTATGGCACCCTGGTCTCCGTGGATCGGGTTAAGCAAGGCGCGCAGGGCGAAGGTCGGCGGTCTCAGTACTCCGCATCCGCCCGTCGTCCGCCGCGCGCGCAGTCCCGGTCCTCCGACGTTCCGCGCACCGGCCAGTACCGGCCGACGACGCCGCCGTCGCAGCGGCTCGACGAAGACCGCTACCGCCCCGGCAGCCGCCGGACCAGTGCCCAGCCGCTCAGCGCGTCCTGGGAGCCGCACGAGCCCGGCACCGCGAAAGCCAAGGCCGCCAAGCGCAAGAGCAAGGGCGGCATCGGCCACTTCGCCAAGACTTACGGCTGGCGCGTGTACGCGCTGCCGATCCTCGTGGTGATCACCGCGCTGGTCGTGTTCAACACCGCCACCGGCCCGGCCGAGCCGATCGCCTCCGACGGGACGAGCCTCGCTTCGGCCGACGGCTCGGGTGGTGACGGCGGGGAGAGCGGTGCCGGTGTCGACGGGGGCGGCGACGTTCTCCCGGAGAACCCGGCCAAACCGGTCGACCTCAAGATCCCGACCGCCGACCTGCCCAAGGGTGATCCCTTCACCGAGTCCGGCCAGGGCACCTATCACGTGGTGCCGGGCAAGGGGGAGAAGGTCGGAACGGGGCAGTTGTACACCTACACGGTGGAGGTCGAGGACGGCATCGATCCGGCCAGCTACATGGGCGACGACAGCTTCGCCAGGTCGGTCGTGGAGACCTTGTCCAGCCCCAAGAGCTGGACGTGGGATGGGAAGAAGGCGCTCCAGCGCGTCGACGCTAGTTTCCCGAACCCCACCTTCCGCGTGAGTCTCACCACACCGAACACGACGCACCGCGCGGACGTCTGCATGTTCCAGATCACCTACGAGACCTCGTGCTATCGGTCGAGCTTCGACAAGCGCGTGGTGATCAACCTCGCCCGCTGGGTACGTGGCGCGATGGCGTTCGAGGGTGACATGGTCTCGTACCGTCAGTACGCGATCAACCACGAAGTCGGCCATGCCCTGGGCGGAAAGCATCAGGGCTGCAAGGAGAACGGCGCGATCGCGCCGGTCATGATGCAGCAGACGTTCGGCGTCTCCAACGACTTCGTGGCGCAGCTGAACAATCTCCCCGGCGGTGACCGCGGCAAGGTGCCCGCGGACGGCAAGGTCTGCAAACCGGGCTCCTGGCCGAACCAGGCACCTTAGTCCCCGCCGTCTCACGTGCTGGAATATCCCAGGATTTGAAACAAGGGAAGTCGTTTCCGCCTGTCTTTGTTGTAGATACTGGGATGCGACCCGCGATCCACGCGAGATGGAGGACCCGATGTCAGGCACGCTGCCGCCGCTCGTCGAGCCGGCCGCCGAGCTCACCAAGGAAGAGGTGGCCCGGTACAGCCGTCACCTGATCATCCCGGACGTCGGGGTGACCGGGCAGAAGCGGTTGAAGAACGCCAAGGTGCTGGTCATCGGCGCCGGTGGCCTCGGCAGCCCGGCGCTGCTGTACCTGGCCGCGGCCGGGGTCGGCACGCTCGGCATCGTCGACTTCGACGAGGTCGACGAATCGAACCTGCACCGCCAGGTCATCCACGGCCAGTCCGACATCGGCAAGCTCAAGGCCGCGTCGGCGCAGGAGACCATCGCCGAGATCAACCCCTTCGTGAAGGTGCACCTGCACACCGACCGGCTGGAGTCGTCGAACGCGCTGGAGCTGTTCGAGCAGTACGACCTGATCCTCGACGGCACCGACAACTTCGCGACGCGTTACCTGGTCAACGACGCCGCCGTGCTCACCGGGAAGCCCTACGTGTGGGGCTCGATCTACCGGTTCGAAGGACAGGCGAGCGTGTTCTGGGAGAACGCGCCGAACGGCAAGGGCCTCAACTACCGCGACCTCTACCCGGAGCCGCCGCCGCCCGGCATGGTCCCGTCGTGCGCCGAAGGTGGCGTGCTGGGCGTGCTGTGCGCGTCGATCGGCTCGATCATGGTCAACGAGGCGATCAAGCTGATCACCGGCATCGGCGAGCCGCTGCTGGGCAGGCTCGTCAGCTACGACGCGCTCGAGATGAAGTACCGCGAGGTCAAGATCCGCAAGGATCCGGAGACCCCGGAGATCACCGGGCTCATCGACTACGAAGCGTTCTGTGGTGTCGTGTCCGATGAGGCCGCTTCGGCCGCCGCGGGCAGCACGATCACTCCGGCGGAGCTCAAGGCCAAGTTCGACAACGGCGACAACTTCGCCCTCATCGACGTCCGTGAGCCGCACGAGTACGAGATCGTCAACATCAAGGGCGCGACGCTGATCCCGAAGGACCGGATCCTCTCGGGCGAGGCACTGGCGGAACTGCCGCAGGACAAGCCGATCGTGCTGCACTGCAAGTCGGGCGCGCGTTCGGCTGAGGCCCTGGCCGCGCTGCACCAGGCCGGGTTCAAGGACGCGACCCACCTCGGCGGCGGCGTGCTGGCCTGGGCGCGGCAGATCGACCAGAGCCTGCCGACGTACTGACGCTTTCTCGCGAGGTTCGCAAGTCCGTGAAGGCCTCCTTGAGGGACTCAGAGTCCCTCAAGGAGGCCTTCACGGACGTCGCCCCGGACGCGGTGTCAGTGTGATCGTGTCTCAATGACCAGCGCGTCTTCTCGTTCGTGGTGCGGAAGACGGGGTAACGTGCCCAGCCGTGCGTGCCACCCTAGAGAGCCCTCCGGAACACGTCTGTTCGGCGTTCGGCGGACGTGACGGTGACGCGGAGCCGATGCCCGGAACCACCTCCTGGCGCTACGCCGATCTCGTGCTCAAACCGGTCGAGGACAAGTCGCGGACCCTGTGGACGGCCCGTGCGCTGGAAGCCGTCGACGAGCCGGGACTGCGGGTCGCGAAGCCGGTCCGGTCCAGCGACGGCCGGTGGGTGGTCGGCGGCTGGTCGGCGAACCGGTTCGTGTCCGGCACGGCCGAACACCGCTATGACGAGGTCGTGCACGCTGCGGTCAAACTGCACCGCGCGACGGCGGGGCTGCCGCGGCCGGATTTCCTGGGACGGCGCACCGATCTCGAGGCACTGGCCGACAAACTCGCCTGGGGCGAGGCGGACCTGCCTCTCGACGAGAACAAGGGCGGCCGCTGGTTCGAGGTACTGGCCGGCTCCCGAAGACCGGTCAAACTGCCGGACCAGGTCGTCCACGGGGAACTGCTCGCCGGTGTGCTCTTCGACGGCGCCGAAGCCCCCGGCATCGTCGATTTCGTGCCGTACTACCGGCCGGGTGAATGGGGCGCCGCGATCGTCGCGGTCGACGCGCTGGCCTGGGGTGGCGCCACCATCGAACTGCTCGAACGCTGGGCGCATCTGCCCGAATGGCCCCAGCTCCTGCTGCGCGCGATCCTCTTTCGCCTGGCCGCCAACGCTCTCGACCCGCGGTCGACGCGAGCGGCGCACGACGGGCTCCGCGCCGCCGCCCGCGACGTCAGCGCCGTGCTGTGAGTCCGCGGAGGCCCTGAAGCAGAGGCCTCCGCGGACACGGCTCACTCGGTGCGCAGGTTTTCCGCCTTCGCCGCCGAGCGCACGGACGGCAGCGTCGACGCCGTCACCAGCAGCACCATCACGATCGCCGCCGCGGCGAGCACCCCGACCGCGGCCCAGTCGATGTACAGCGATCTCCAGTACATCCGCGTGCCCACCGCGGCGATCCCGATCCCGGTCGCCGTCGCGATCACGATCCCCAGCAGCAGCGGGATCCCGTTCTGCCACACCAGGGACCGGAGGATCACGCGGACCGGGACCCCGGTGGCGGACAGCGCGCCGAGGGCCCGCCGTCGTTCGCGGACCTGTTCCTGGGCGAGCACGAGCAGGCTCACCCCGGCCAGCAGCAGGACGAACAGCGCGCCGCCGAGCAGGATGTTCCGCGCGTCCCCGAACATCCGGGCCTCGTCCGTGATCCGGTTCTTGTTGTACGCGGCCACGTTGGCCTCCCAGCCGAGCGAGGCGACCGAGTTCCGCACCAGTTCGACGAAGTCCGGATTCGCGGCCCCGTCACGCAGGCTCATCGTGACCGAGGCGGCGGTCAGATCGACGCCCGCCATCGCGGACGGCGTCGCGAACACGCGCACCCCCTGGTACTGGGCGAGGCCCGCCGGCTTCGAGCCGAGCGGTCGCGGCGTCACCGGAACGGTCCAGGGCTGTTCCTTCTTGCCGAGGTCGGTGAGCGTCATCGACTGTCCTTTGTGGAACGACGGGGTCTCGGCGAACACGTCGCCGTCGTGGCATCCCGTCATTCCCGTCGACGCTTCGATCGTGGGGCAGTCGGCGACGGCGAACGACGAGAGCGCGTTGTCCATGGTGACGAACAGCGAGCGCATGGACTGGAAATCGGCCGCGCCCGGCACCGCGCGCACCGCGGCGATCGCCTTGTCCGCCACCGGACCCTCCGCGTTGACGATCGTCCGGCCCGCCGTCGTGTCCTCGTAGGTGCTCATCGCCTCCTGTCCCGCCATCAGGCTCTGCAACCCGATCGCCCCGGCGAGCACCACGCAAAGGCCCGCGACCACCCGCGACGGGGTCCCGCTGTCGCTCTGCAGGCGACGGATCGCGAGCTGGAACGACGGTGACCCGCCCTTGATCCGGGACACGACACGTTCCAGCAGCCACGGCAGCAGCGCCGGGATCCCGAGCATCAGCAGGACCGCCCCGGTGATCAGCGCCCAGCGGCCGAGTTCGCTCGCCAGGCCGAAGTCGGGGAGCACCAAGGCGAGCCCGGCGAGGACCGGCAGCAACCGCCACCACAACCGCCGCTTCGGCGGCGTGGACTCGCGGACGACGCCGAGTGGTTCGACGATCGTGTGCCGCTGGGCGAACCACGCCGTCACCACGGTCAACGCGGGGACGAGCAGCACGATCAGTACCACCAGCGGCCACGGCGGCGTGAGGTCCTTCGGATAGAGCCCGTAGCGGAACACCTGGAGGTCCGGCACCGCACCGCGCACCAGCAGGAACAACGCGGCGCCGATGACGAGCCCGGCCACGGCGCTCACGAGCGATTCCGCCGCGGTGATCCGGCGCAGCTGCCGGACGGACGAGCCTGCCAGCCGTACCGCGGCGAGCCGCTTGTCACGGGCGGCGCCGCCGAGCCGGGAGATCGTCCCGATGAAGATGAACACCGGCGTGAGCAGGACGAAGAGCCCGATCAGCAGCAGCGCCAGGATTCCCTGCTCGAGCACGCCGTCGTAGCCGCGTTCGGCGCCGAAGCCGTAGACCATCGGCCCGGAGGGCAACGTGTCCGTGCCGACGTAGGCCAGCAAGTCGTTCGGGTTGACCATGGTCCCCGCCGCGATCACCCCGACCGGCTTGCCCGGCAGCCGTGGCGCCAGCAGGCCACTGGTGTCGGACGCGACGAGTTCGTCCAGCTTCGGCGAAAGGAAGACCTCGCCCGGCGCCGGCAGGCGGTCCAGGCCCGGCGGGATCGGCGAGTTCGGCCCGGTGGGCCGCAGGTGGACGAGCGAGATCGGCTGCCCGCGGAAGTCGGTCGTCGCCGCGCGGTAGGCCAGCGGGGCGACGCCGGGGACCGGCTCGCTCCGCACGTACGAGGCGAACGCCCGCTGGTCCCGGTTCTCCTTGACGGTGCTCGCGGAGGCGCCTGCCAGCAGGATCGCCACCGCGATCCCGATGCCGACGGCGCTCAGCGCGAGCCTGACGATCGAGCCCCGGCCGCCCCCGACGGCCAGCCGGAACCCCAGCAACAGGTCTTCGCGCCCGGTCATCGGATCACCGCCGGTTCGCGTGTCCGGCCGTCCCGCACGATGATCTCCCGGTCTGAGTAGGCGGCCACCCTCGGTTCGTGGGTGACCAGGACGATGGCGGCGTTCGTCTGCTTCGCCGTCTTGGAAAGCAGGCCCATGACGAGTTCGCCGCTGAGCGTGTCCAGCGCGCCGGTGGGCTCGTCGGCGAAGATCACCGACGGTTCGGTGATCAGCGCCCTGGCCATGGCGACCCGCTGGCTCTCCCCACCCGAAATCTGGCCGGGCAGGCTGTCGTCCGAGTCGCCGACCTCCAGCCGGTCGAGCCAGTCCCGCGCGAGCCGCTCGGCGGGGCGGCGCTTGATGCCGCCCAGTCGCAGTGGCAGCGCGACGTTCTCCAGGCAGGTCAGTTCCGGAACGAGCTGCCCGAACTGGAAGACGAAGCCGAACTCGGTGCGCCGCAAGGCACTGCGTTCGGCGTCGGGCATGTTCGAGAGCGCGCGGCCGCGGAACAGTACCTGCCCTTCGTCGGGCCGCACGATGCCGGACAGGCAATGCAGCAACGTCGACTTCCCCGAGCCCGACGGGCCCATGATCGCGACGATCTCGCCTGCTTCGAGGGTCAGCCCGGCCCCGGCCAGCGCCTGATCGGGGCCGAAGGCCTTGTGCAGGCCCAAGCCTTGTAACAACGGTGTTTCCACTTTGTGGTCCCCAGGTCAGCGCGTCAGCTGATGCGCGAGTTCGTCGAGTCGGGCGGCGGTGAGTTCCAGCCACCGCAGGTCCGCTTCCAGATGGAAGAGCGCGTGATCGCAGATCAGCTGGTCGGCGAGGTCGCCTGCGGTCTTGCGGGCGGTGAGCTCACGCATGGCGCGGAGGTGGGAGCCACGCTGGGCGTCGAGCAGATCCTGGGCGCCCCGGCCGGACAGGATCGCGAGGACGACCTTGGTGTAGAGCGTGTTCTGCAGGTAGACCGAGGGACTTTCCGGACTTTTCAGCCATTCCTCGACATTGGTGACGCCGGCGCCGGTGATCGCGTACCGCTTCCGGTCGGGACCGCCGCCCGCTTCGACGCCGTTCTCCTCGACAAGGCCGTTCTTCAGTAGCCGGTTCAGCGTCGAGTAGACCTGCCCGTAGTGCAGCGGCCGGTCTTGGCGGAACTGCTTGTCGTAGAGCTGTTTGAGGTCGTAACCGTGCTTGGGGCCTGCTTCGAGCAGGCCGAGCAAGGTGTTCCCGATGGACATGCGGGCGACTATACACACAGTTTATACACGGGGTGAATAGTTGCCCTTGTGAGTGGTGAGGACCGTTGGGGAGGGACTCTCGCGGCGGAGGGGGCCCGGCCTCACGGTGTGACGTCCATCGACGGCGGGCAATGTCAAACGCCTGAAACATTCAGGAGTTTTCAGGTAACACGGCCTACCTACCTTCAAGCGCTACCGACGCCTGGAGGAGGTGCCCGTGCCGCTCGCCGCTTCTGTCACCACCCGCTCGGTGGACACGCACTGCCCGTACTGCGCCCTGCAGTGCGGGATGAGCCTCGACGGTGCCCGCGTCGCCCCGCGCGACTTCCCGGTCAACGCGGGCGGCCTGTGCCAGAAGGGCTGGACGGCGGGGGAGCTCCTCACCTCGCCTTCCCGTTTGACGACTCCGCTGATCCGCACCGACGGCGAACTCCTGCCCGCGACCTGGGACCAGGCGCTCGACCTCGTCGCGCGGCGGCTGACGGAGATCCGGGCCGCGAAGGGCGCCGACTCGGTCGCCGTCTTCGGCGGCGGCGGGCTGACCAACGAGAAGGCGTACCTGCTCGGCAAGTTCGCCCGTGTCGCGCTGGGCACCTCGCAGATCGACTACAACGGCCGGTTCTGCATGTCGTCGGCGGCCGCCGCCGGGATCAAGGCGTTCGGCGCCGACCGCGGGCTGCCGTTCCCGGTCACGGACCTCGCCGACGCCGACGCCGTCCTGCTGATCGGCGCGAACCCGGCCGAGACGATGCCGCCGTTCACCCAGCACCTGCGCGGCGCGGACCTGATCGTCGTCGACCCGCGCCGCACCCCGACCGCGGAGCTGGCCGGACTGCACCTGCAGCCCGCGCCGGGCACCGACCTCGCTCTTGCGCACGGGATCCTGCATGCCGTCGTCGCCGACAGCCTGCTCGATCAGTCCTATGTGGATGAGCGCACGAACGGCTTCGAGGCGCTGTGGCGGTCGGTCGCGGCGTGGTGGCCGGAACGCGTCGAGCAGGTCACCGGGGTCTCGGCCGCGGACCAGCGTCGCGTCGCCGCCAAACTCGCCGCGGCCCGCAACGCCTACGTCCTCACCGCACGCGGTACTGAACAGCACGCCAACGGCACGGCGATGGTCAACGCCTGGATCAATCTTTCGCTCGCCCTAGGGCTTCCGGGGCGCAAGGGGTCCGGGTTCGGCTGCCTGACCGGGCAGGGCAACGGGCAAGGCGGCCGCGAGCACGGCCAGAAGGCCGACCAGCTGCCCGGCTACCGCAAGATCGACGATCCCGCCGCCCGCAAGTACGTCGCCGGAGTCTGGGGCGTGCCGCCGGAATCCCTGCCGGGGCCTGGCCGCTCGGCCGTCGAGCTACTGGAAGCGCTCGGGACCGAAGACGGGCCGAGCGCGCTGATGGTGTTCGGCAGCAACCTCGTCGTTTCCGCGCCCCGCGCCGGGAACATCCAGGCGAAAGTGTCCTCTTTGGACTTTCTGGTGGTCTCGGACCTGGTCCTTTCGGAGACCGCGGCGATGGCCGACGTCGTCCTGCCGGTCACCCAGTGGGCCGAGGAAGACGGCACGATGACCAACCTCGAAGGCCGGATCCTGCTGCGGCGCAAAGCGATCGACCCGCCGCCGGGTGCGAAGACCGATCTTTACGTGCTTTCCGAACTCGCCCGCCGGTTCGGCCAGCCCGACGGCCGGTTCCCGACCGACGCCGAGACCGTCTTCACCGAGCTCCGCCGGGCGTCCAAGGGCGGCGTCGCCGACTACTCGGGCATCACCTACGACAGGCTCCGCGACGGAGAGGCCCTGTACTGGCCGGTTCCGGCGGAATCGCATCCCGGAACGCCGCGGATGTTCCTCGACCGGTTCGCCCACCCGGACGGCCGCGCGCGGTTCGTCCCGGTGGACCACGTCGGCCCGGCCGAACCGCCCGACGCCGAATTCCCCTTGCAGGCCACCACCGGCCGGGTCTTGCAGCACTACCAGTCCGGGGCGCAGACCCGGCTGGTCAAGGAACTCAACGACGTCGTGGCGGAGGCCTTCGTGGAAGTTCACCCGGACACCGCCGCGCGGGCGGGACTGGCCGAGGGCGACCTCGCGCTCGTGCGGTCCCGGCGCGGGGAGACCGTCGCCCGTGTCCGCTGCGTGCCGTCGCTGCGCCCGGACCTGGTGTTCCTGCCGTTCCACTTCCCTGGTGAGGGCCGGGCGAACCTGCTGACCAACCCGGCGCTCGACCCGACCAGCCGGATGCCCGAGTTCAAGGTGTGCGCGGTCGCGCTCGCCCCGGCCGAGGTCGTCGCGTGAGCCCCCGGTCGGTGGTCATCGCCGGATACGGGATGGCGGGCGCGCGGCTCGCGGACGAGATCCAGCGCCGCGATCCCGATGGCGAGCGCGTGCGGCTCACCGTCGTCGGCGCGGAGCAGCACACCGCCTACAACCGGGTGCTGCTCTCGTCGGTGGTCGCCGGCACCATGCGGCCCGACGCGGTCCGGCTGCACGACGACGAATGGCCGTCCCGCACCCGCGCCGACCTGCGCCGGGGGGTCGCCGCGACGTCGATCGACCGCGCGGCGCGGCGGGTCCATCTCGACGACGGGTCCACTGTGGACTACGACTCGCTCGTACTCGCCACCGGCGCGAACCCGTGGATGCCGCCGGTCGAAGGGCTCGAAGCCGGTCCGGACGTGGTCGCGTTCCGCACCCTCGACGACTGCGCCCGCATTCTCGAAGCCGCCAAACTGGGCGCGCCGGTCGCCGTGCTCGGCGGCGGCCTGCTCGGCCTGGAGGCCGCGCGGGGCCTGGCGGGGCGCGGAAACCTCGTCACCGTCGTACATCCGATGCCGCACATCATGGAACGGCAGCTGGACGCGGAATCGGCGCGGGTGCTGACCAGGAAGCTCGAAGAACTCGGCGTCGGCTTCCGGCTCGGTGTCGGTGCCGCGCGTTATGTCAGTGGCGACGGGCTCAAACTCGACGACGGCACGCACGTGCCCGCCGATCTCATCGTCGTCTCCACGGGCGTCCGGCCCGAGACGAAACTGGCCGCGGACGCCGGGTTGACCGTCGAGGGCGGCATCGTCGTCGACGATCTGCTGCGCACCAGCGACGGCCGGATCCACGCGATCGGCGACTGCGCCCGGCATCCCGGCGCTTTCGGCGGTCTCGTGCAGCCCGCCTGGGAACAGGCCGCCGTTGTCGCGGATCTGGTCACCGGCACGAAATCCGCGTCGCGCTACCGCGGCACCCAGGCGGTCACCCGGCTGAAGGCCCGCGGCATCGATCTCACCGCGCTCGGCGAGACGACGACCTGCGCCGACGATCCGACCGCCGAGGTGCTCACCTTCAGCGACCCGGCGGGCTGCCGCTACGGCAAGCTCGTCGTCCGCGAAAACCGGGTGGCCGGCGCGATCCTGCTCGGCCTGCCCGACGCGGCCGCGTCGATCACCCAGCTCTACGACCGGGGCACGCCGGTGCCCGAAGACCGGCTGGCCGTCCTTTTGGGACGCGCGCTGCCCGCCGGGGCGCCGTCGGCGTCGAGCCCGGCCGATCTGCCCGCGTCGGCGGTCATCTGCCGCTGCAACGCGGTGACCAAGGGGCGGCTCGTCGAGGCCTGGCGCGCCGGCGCCACCGACGTCCCCGCCCTCGCCGGGGCGACCCGCGCGACGACCGGCTGCGGCGGTTGCAAGGACGCCGTCGGCGGGGTCGCGAAATGGCTGGCCGCCCAGTGAACCCGAACGCATCCACCATCGAGGAGGACCGCATGACCGCTCGCGGTAAACGCTGGATCGAGCACTGGGACCCGGAGAACGAGCGGTTCTGGGAGGAGACCGGCAAGAAGATCGCCCGGCGGAACCTCTGGTTCTCCATCCTCGCCGAGCACATCGGCTTCTCCGTCTGGACACTGTGGTCGGTCATGGTCCTGTTCATGGGACCGCAGTACGGTTTCTCGGCCGCGGACAAGTTCCTGCTCGTCTCGACGCCGACATTGGTCGGCGCGTTCATGCGGCCGTTGTACACCTTCGCCGTCGCGAGGTTCGGCGGCCGGAACTGGACGATCGTCAGTGCGATGCTGTTGCTGGCGCCGACGATCCTCGCCGCGATCGTGATGGAGCCGGGCACTTCGCTCGGCACGTTCCTGGTGGTCGCCGCGCTCGGCGGGGTCGGCGGCGGGAACTTCGCGTCGTCGATGACGAACATCAACGCGTTCTACCCGGAGAAGCACAAGGGCTGGGCGCTCGGGCTCAACGCGGGCGGCGGGAACCTCGGCGTGGCGGCGATCCAGCTGATCGGCCTGCTGGTCATCGGCACCGTCGGCGCGACCGCGCCCCGGCTGGTGCTCGCGATCTACCTCCCGCTGATCGTCCTCGCCGCGACCTGCGCGTACTTCTTCATGGACAACCTCGCCTCGATGAAGGGCGACACCAAGGCGATGCGCGAGGTCGTCAAGGATCCGCACACCTGGGTGATGTCGTTCCTCTACGTCGGCACGTTCGGTTCGTTCATCGGCTACAGCTTCGCTTTCGGCCTGGTGTTGCAGAACCAGTTCGGCCGCACTCCGTTGCAGGCGGCCGCGGTCACGTTCCTCGGACCGCTGCTCGGCTCGTTCTCGCGGCCGACGGGCGGCCGGCTGGCCGACCGGATCGGCGGCGGCAAGATCACCTTCGTGACGTTCGTCGGGATGGCCGCCGCGACCGCGGTGCTGATCCTCGCGTCGACGTCGAACTCGCTGGCGCTGTTCACCGTCGCGTTCATCGTGCTGTTCGTGCTGACCGGCGTCGGCAACGGCTCGACGTACAAGATGATCCCGGCGATCTTCCGCGCCAAGGCGAAGGTCGCGATCAGCGAGGGCGCGGACGAAACCCTCGAATTGCTCAAGGCACGCAAGCTGTCCGGCGCGTTGATCGGGCTGGCCGGGGCGATCGGCGCGCTCGGCGGGCTGTTCATCAACCTGGCCTTCCGCCAGTCGTTCGCGGACACGAAGAGCGGGGTGCCGGCGTTCGTCGCCTTCCTGGTCTTCTACGGCCTGTGCTTCACCGTCACGTGGGCGGTGTACCTGCGCAAACAGCAGACGGAGGTGGCGAGCACCCGAGGTCTGGCGCTCGCCGGAGCGGAGGTCTGATGCGGAAACTCGTCGTCGCGGGACACGGTATGGTCGCGCACCGGCTCGTGGAAGCGGTGCGCGCGGAGGACAAGACCGGCGAGTGGGAGGTCGTGGTGCTCGCCGAAGAGGCGCGGCCCGCGTACGACCGCGTCGCCCTGACGTCCTATGTGGACACTTGGGATCCCGCGTCGCTCGCTCTCGAAGGCGCGGACTACGCGGACGACCCGCTGGTCGATCTGCGGCTCGGTGACGCGGTCGCGTCGGTGGACCGGGAGCGCAAGGTCGTCGTCACCGAGGCCGGGTACGAGCAGCCGTACGACGCGCTCGTCCTCGCGACCGGTTCGCGGCCGTTCGTCCCGCCGGTGCCGGGACACGACCTTCCCGGCTGCTTCGTCTACCGGACGATCGAGGATCTCGACGCCATCCGGGAAGCCGCGCAGCGACCCGGCCGGGGTCGTCGTTCGGCGGTCGTCATCGGTGGCGGGCTCCTCGGGCTGGAAGCCGCGAAGGCGTTGCGGGACATGGGTCTCTCGCCGCACGTCGTCGAGATGGCGCCGCGACTGATGCCGCTGCAGGTCGACGAGGGTGGCGGCGGCCTGCTGCGACGGCTGATCACCGAACTCGACGTGAC
Organism: Amycolatopsis alba DSM 44262; assembly: GCF_000384215.1. Taxonomy (NCBI): domain Bacteria; kingdom Bacillati; phylum Actinomycetota; class Actinomycetes; order Pseudonocardiales; family Pseudonocardiaceae; genus Amycolatopsis; species Amycolatopsis alba. The sequence continues at coordinate 4,897,074 of NZ_KB913032.1, forward strand.
CGTCCACACGGGAACGTCGACAGACGCGATCGAGCCGGACGGCTCTCGCTATATCGCGAAACTGGGCAACGGAACCGAGCTGGACGTCGACCTGGTCGTGTTCTCGGCCGGGATCCGGCCGCGAGACGACCTCGCCCGCTCGTCCGGGCTGGAAGTCGGCGCGCGGGGCGGCATCCTGGTCGACGACACCTGCCGGACGTCGGATCCGGCGGTGTACGCGATCGGCGAATGCGCGGCCGTGGACGGCAAGGTGTACGGCATCGTGGCGCCTGGTTACGCGATGGCGGAGATCGTCGCCGCGCGGCTGACCGGCGGCGAAGGCACGTTCCCCGAGCCGGACATGTCGACGAAACTCAAGCTTATGGGTGTCGACGTCGCCAGTTTCGGCGACGCGCACGCGGCGACCGAGGGCGCGCTGGAGGTCGCGTTCAACGACGCCGTCGCCGGGACCTACAAGAAGCTCGTGATCTCGGACGACTCGAAGACGTTGCTCGGTGGGGTGCTGGTCGGGGACGCGAGCGAGTTCAACACGCTGCGCGCGATGGTCGGCAGGCCGCTGCCCGCCGGGCCCGGCGCGATCCTCGCCCCGGCCGGTGGCGGCGCGGCGGTCGGCGTCGACGCGCTGCCCGACGAGGCGCAGATCTGTTCGTGCAACGCGGTTTCCAAGGGCGCGATCACGCACGCGATCACGGATCAGGGATGCGATTCGGTCGCCAAGATCAAGGGCTGCACACGGGCGGGCACGGCGTGCGGATCCTGTGTCCCGCTGCTGGGCAAGCTGCTGACGGCTTGTGGCGTCGAGCAGTCGAAGGCGCTGTGCGAGCACTTCTCGCAGTCTCGCGCGGAGCTGTTCCAGATCCTGCAGGCCACGCGGATCAGCACGTTCAGCGAGATGATCGACCGCTACGGCAGCGGGACCGGCTGCGCGATCTGCAAACCGGCGATCGCGTCCATTCTGGCCACGCTGGGCAACGGGCACATCCTCGCCGGCGAGCAGGCGACTCTGCAGGACACCAACGACAAGTTCCTGGCGAACCTGCAGCGCAACGGGACGTACTCGGTGGTGCCGCGTATCCCCGGCGGCGAGGTCACGCCGGAGAAGCTCATGGTGATCGCGCAGGTGGCGATGGATTTCGGGCTGTACACCAAGATCACCGGCGGACAGCGGATCGACCTGTTCGGCGCGACCGTCGACCAGCTTCCGCTGATCTGGCGGCGGCTCGTCGACGCCGGGTTCGAATCCGGTCACGCGTACGGGAAGTCGTTGCGCACGGTCAAATCGTGTGTCGGGTCGACGTGGTGCCGCTACGGCGTGCAGGACAGCGTCGGGCTCGCGATCGAGCTGGAACTGCGCTATCGCGGCCTGCGTTCGCCGCACAAACTGAAGTCCGCGGTATCGGGCTGCGCGCGGGAATGCGCCGAGGCGCGGAGCAAGGACTTCGGCATCATCGCCACCGACAAGGGCTGGAACCTCTACGTCGGCGGGAACGGCGGCGCGACCCCGCGCCACGCGGATCTGCTGGTGTCCGAAGTGGACACTGAGACGCTGATCCGCACGATCGACCGGTTCCTGATGTTCTACGTCCGCACGGCCGACCGGTTGCAGCGCACCGCGCCGTGGGTCGAGGAGATGGAAGGCGGGCTCGACCACCTGCGCGCGGTGATCGTCGACGACAAGCTCGGCATCTGCGAGGACCTCGACGCGGCGATGGTCAAACACGTCGGTGACTACGCCGACGAATGGCGCGGGGTGCTGGAGGACCCGGAGAAGCTGGCGAAGTTCAGCTCGTTCGTCAACGCGCCGGGCACGCCGGATCCGACGATCTCGTTCCGCACCGAACGCGACCAGAAAGTGCCCGTGCTGCTGGGCATCCCGGAGGTGAAGCAGTGACGACCTCGATCGAGCGCACCTGGACCGCCGTCTGCGCGGCCGGCGCCGTCCCCGAATGGTCCGGTGTCGCCGCCCTGCTCGACGACGGCGTGCAGGTGGCGATCTTCCGGCTGCCCGGCGGCCGGTGGCACGCATTGTCCAATCTGGACCCGATCAGCGGTGCCGCGGTGCTCTCGCGGGGGATCGTCGGTGACGCGGGCGGTGTCCCGGTGGTGGCTTCGCCGGTGTACAAGGAACGGTTCGACCTGCGGACCGGCGAATGCCTCGACGCGGAAGGGGTCTCGGTCGCGGCGTACGCGGTGCGGGTGACCGGCGGTGTGGTGGAGGTGGAAGCTTCACCGTGACAGAAGTCCTTCCCCTGGCAGGGTTCGCCATCGGGATCACGGCGGCGCGCCGAGCGGACGAGCTCGGCGCGCTGTTCGTGCGTAAGGGCGCGACAGTGCGCTACGGCCCGGCGATCCGCATCGTGCCGCTCGCCGACGACACCGAACTCCGGGCGGCCACCAGGCGCCTGCTGGAAGACCGGGTCGACGCCGTCGTCGCGACGACCGGGATCGGTTTCCGCGGCTGGGTCGAGGCGGCCGAAGGCTGGGGGCTGGGGGAGGAGCTGCTGGACAGACTGGGGAATTCTTCGCTGCACGCGCGTGGCCCGAAGGCCAAGGGCGCGATCCGCGCGGCCGGGCTCTCGGAGGACTACTCGCCCGCGTCGGAGAGTAACGCCGAGGTGCTGCGGCATCTCCTTGAGTCCGGTGTGGATGGTCAGCGGATCGCGGTGCAGTTGCACGGCGAGCCGCTTCCGTACTTTGTGGACAGTCTCCGCGCCGCGGGTGCCGACGTGATCGAGGTGCCGGTGTACCGCTGGGTCGGCCCGGCCGATCCCGGACCGCTCGATCGGCTGCTGGACGCCGTCCTCGACGGCTCGGTGGACGCGCTGCCGTTCACCAGCGCGCCCGCCGTCGCGTCCATGCTGGCCGCGGCGAGGCGGACCGGACGGCTGCCGGGAATCCTGCGCGCGCTGGAAAACCGGGTCGTGGTGGCCTGTGTCGGCCCGATCACCGCGGCGCCGTTGGCCGCACTCGGGATCCCGACGGTCCAGCCGGCGCGGTCGCGGATCGGGGCACTGGCGCGGACGGTGTCCGACACGCTCGAAGCCCGTTCACCGAGGCTGACGGCGGGCGGGCGGAGTATCGAGCTGCGCGGTCAGGCGGCGCTGGTCGACGGGCAGTGGCGCGATATCGCGCCCGCGCCGATGGCCATGCTGCGGGCGCTGGCGGAGTCGCCGGGACGGGTGTTCTCGCGGCGGGAACTGATCTCCGCGCTGCCCGACGGCGGCGAGGAACACGCCGTCGAAACCGCCATCGGGCGTCTGAGGAGTTCCCTGGGCGCCCCGAAACTCGTCCAGACGGTGGTGAAACGGGGCTACCGGCTGGCCGTCGACCGGTGACCAGGGAAGGTCACGGGGTGAAGAGGTCGGTCTTGGTGATGAGGACGTGATTGGCGTCCGGGCCCGCGTTGGCGAGCACCGCGGCGCCACCGGCGATGAGGACGCGGCCGTCGGCGAGCTTGACCGCGCCGAACTTGGCCCGGCCGATGGTGAGGCCGATCAGCGGACCCCAGGCACCGGTGGCGGGATCGAAGATCTCCGAGTTCTGGTACCCGGCGTCGTAGCCGCCGTATTCGAGCCCGCCGATCGCGAGGATCTTGCCGGAATCCAGCCGGATGAGGCGGAATTCGTCGCGCGGGATCCGCATCGGCGCCGCGTCGGTCCACTTCCCGGTCGCCGGGTCGTACCGTTCGGACTCGCCGAAGCTGAACGGGTTGTAGTTCCAGTTCACCGGTCCGCCGGAATGACCGCCGGTGAGCAGGACCGTCCCGTCGGGCAGGGTGACCGCCTGCGCGCCGACGCGCGGCCGCCCAGTTTCGAGCGGGGTCGGTGTACCGATCGGGGTGGTCTGGCTCCAGGTGTTCGCGGCCGGGTCGTAGATCTCGCAGAACGTCAGGCCGACCAGATCGCCACCGGTTTCGATGGTGCCCGAGGCGACCAGGACCTTCCCGTCCGCCAGCAGGACGGCGGGGAATGAGGCCCTGGCGTGGATCATCGGCGCGACCACGGTCCATGTGCCTGTCGCCGGGTCGTAGATCTCCGCCGAACCGATGACGAGCGATTCGATCGGCGGGCTGTCGGTCGCGCCGCCCATCACCAGCACCCGGCCGTCCCGCAGCAGGACCGCGTTGTGGTTGCTGCGGCCGGTGGTCATCGACCCGGTCGGGCTCCAGGTCCCGGTGGCCGGGTCGAAAAGCTCCGCCGAGGCGAGGGCGTTGGGCGAGATCGTCGGATGGCCGTGGAAGCCGCCAGCCGCGAGCACCTTCCCGTTCGGCAGCACGGTCAGTGTGTGCAGGCGGCGGCTGGTCGCGAGCGATCCGGTGACCGTCCACTGACCACTGCCCTGGTCGTAGAGGGCGGCTTCGGCGTAGGTCACCGCGCCGCGGTTGTTGCCGCCGCCCGCGGCGAGGACCCGCCCGTCCTGCAACAGGACGGGGCCTTCGCAGATGCCGTCCCATTGGCGCGGCCACGGCAGATCGCCGGTGGCCGCCCAGCCGCTCGTGGCCGTCTGTGTTCCGGTCTGTGCGCTCATGATCCCGACGGTCGCCGGTGTGATCTTCGGCGGCAAGCGGTTGCGCGATGGCCTACCCCTTGGTCACCCCGAACGGGACCGATCGGACCGTCGTCAGGACCAGACGAAGCGGAAATCGGGGAACTCCCGCGCCGCGGCGACCCTGGCGGCCTCCGCTTCCGCGGCCTTCCGCACGGCCGGGCGGAGCGCGTCGAACGCGGTGACGGTGAAGTCAAGCCGCTTCTTCCCGCTCGCCTTGGCCCGCCACACACCGGCGATCTCACCGTCGGCCAGCAGCGCGCCTGGACTGCCGAGGATCTTCCAGACCTCCTTCTGCCTGGCCTTGTCCGGCACCACCACGGCGCGGTCCCGCGCCTGGACGAACGGGTCCAGCGGCGGCAGCAGGCGTACGACGTCCGGCTCCGGCGGATTCTCCAGCAGCGGAAGCCGGTCTTCCGGCAGGAACGCCTTCTTGCCGTCGACGCGGACCTCGGCCAGGCCGCCCGGCCACATCGCGTCGACCCCGGCGCGGGGCGTCGCGACGTAGGCGGCGGCGTCACCGGGGGCGGCCGGACCGTTGATCCGCAGGTAGCCCTCGACCACGCGCGCCGCGGCCTTGGCGTCCGGCGAGGTTCTCACGGGCTTTCGTTTTTCCAGGGGCGCCAACGTCGCCGGGGTCGCGCCCGCCTCCAGCCGGACCCCGGCGTGGATCGACGCGACCCGCATCAGCTGCTCGTAGATGTGCACGACACCGCAGCCGCGGCAGGCGTACGAGAGACCGTCGGGGATCAGCTTGGTGACCGCGCCGCTCACCGTGCCCTTGGTCTGCACACCCGTCACGACTTCGCGGATCGCCTTCGCCGCGGTGAACAGCGCGTCCGTCGCGGACATCCCCGCGGCCTCGACCTGCTTGCGCTGCCAGAGGATCCGGGCCATCGCGTCCTTCTCGTCGAGCGGCACGAGGGCGGCCCGGATCGCGTCCAGTTCCGCGCGGCGGTGGAAATGCGGCGCGCCGCGATGCGTCCACGCGAGCACGAAGCGCTCGTCGTCCCAGACGGCGGGGGTGATGGCGCCGTCGATCCGGGCGGCGAGGCCCAGCAGCGCGGTGTCCCGCACGGAATCCTGCAGCCCGAGGTCGAACACGGCCGCCGCGGCCGGATCCGTCTCCTCCCGGTGCAGTCCGTGAGCGGCGATCCGGTACGCGAGCACCTGCTCGCGGTCGACCTCGAGCACAAGTCCTCCTTACAGCGAGAATTCGAACGTGTAGGACATCGCCGGGTCACCGAGGGCGCCCGAGGTGGTGCCGGTTCCGGTGATCCCGGCGAGTTCACCCGTTCCGGAGCCCGCGACGACCTCGAACGTCGAGGCGAAGCCCTTCTCGTCGAAACCGCAGTCGTGCTTGATCACGAAGCTTCCCTTGCGTCCGTCCACACTGCCCTCGAAACGTTCGAAGCCCGGAGCCGTCGTGCCGCCGCCGTCGTAGCCCTCACCCGCGTAGTACAGCAGGTAGTCGAGGATCGACTCGCCCTCGATCAGCCCGTTGTAGCCGAACGTGGCGTGCGCGTAGGCCACTCGCGGGCCGCCGTCGGTACCGCTGACGATGGCTTCTTCCCAGTTCTTCACGGCGAAAGTGTTCATGGGTTCACCCTGTCAGCGATACCTGTCAGGTTGTGTCAGGTTTTCGGGGATACTGGATCCATGCGCGCGAGCAGACTCCTGTCGGTCCTCCTCCTGCTGCAGAACCGCGGCCGGATGACGGCCGAGGAGCTGGCGACGGAGCTGGAGGTTTCGGTCCGGACGGTCTATCGCGACGTCGAGGCGCTGTCCGCGGCCGGCGTCCCGGTATACGCCGATCGCGGGCGCACCGGCGGGTATCAGCTGGTCGACGGCTACCGCACCCGGCTGACCGGACTGACGGAAGAAGAGGCGCAATCGCTTTCGCTGGCAGGCCTGCCCGGCGCGGCCTCCGAACTCGGGCTCGGCACGGTCCTCGCCGCCGCGCAGCTCAAACTGCACGCGGCCATGCCCGCGGAGCTGCGTGCCGGGGCGAGCAAGATCTCCGGGCGGTTCTTCCTCGACGTCCCCGGCTGGCATCGCGGGATCGAGAGCCTGCCGCGACTGTCCGAACTGGCCGACGCGGTCTGGCGCGGGCGGCGGATCAAGGTCCGGTACGAACGCTGGGGACAGCGGAAGGTCGAGCGCGTCCTCGACCCGCTGGGCCTGATCCTCAAGGCGGGGAACTGGTACCTCGCGGCGCGATGCGACGGGACCGACCGGACCTACCGCGTTTCCCGGATCGAGGAGCTCGAAGAACTCGGCGAAACCTTCGAGCGGCCGTCCGACTTCGACCTCGCGCACTACTGGCAGGAGTGGTCGGAGCAGTTCGAGAAGCGGATGTATTCGCGGGTGGCGGTGGTCCGGCTGAACGGGTACGCCCGCATACTGCTGCCGTTCTATCTGGGCGCCGTCGGCGCGCGGGCGTTGCGGGAAGCCGTCGCCGAACCGGATGAAGACGACTGGCTGACGATGGAACTGCCCGTCGAACCGGGAGACTCGGCGGTCGGCGAACTGCTGCGCTTCGGCGGGAACCTCGAAGTGCTCGAACCGGCGGATCTGCGCGAGCGGCTGGCGGAGGAGATCAGGAAGATGGGCGCGCGTTATGGCTGACCTGGCAGGCATCACGATCGGGATCACCGCGGAGCGGCGGGCCGACGACTTCATCGCGGCGCTCGAACGGAACGGCGCGACCGTGCTGCACGCGCCCACCATCCGCATCGTCCCGCTGCCCGACGACACCGAACTCCGGGCGGCGACCGAAGCCGTGCTCGCCGGGCCGGTCGGGTTCACCGCGGTCACCACCGGCGCCGGGTTCCGCGGCTGGCTTTCCGCGGCCGAAGGCTGGGGGCTGCGCGAACCGCTGCTGGAACGGCTGGCGGCGTCGCGGATCTTCGTCCGTGGCCCGAAAGCGGCCGGTGCGGTGCGCGGTGAGGGGCTGCGGGAGGAATTCTCCGCGCCCGAGGAGAGCAACGCGGAACTGTTCGAGGGACTGCGCGACGCCGGGGTCCGAGGGGAACGGGTCGCCGTCCAGTTGCACGGAACCCTGCTGCCCGAACTCACCGGGCTGCTGCGGGACTCGGGCGCGGACGTCGTCCAGGCGCAGCCGTATCGCTGGCTTTCGCCCGCGGACGTCGAACCTGTGCACGCGCTCGTCGAAAGCGTGATCTCCGGTCAGGTGCGCGCTTTGGCGTTCACCTCCGCCCCGGCGGCGGCGAATCTGCTGGTACTGGCGGGTTCGCGACGCGAGGAACTACTCGCCGCCCTGCGTGGTCCGGTGCTGTGCGCGTGCGTCGGGCCGGTGACCGCTGCGCCGTTGGAAGCAGCCGGAGTACCGACCGTCCAGCCCGAACGTCAGCGGCTCGGCGCCTTGGTGAAACTTCTCGTCGCGGAACTGCGCATTCGGCCGTCTTGACGCGGCCTGCCCGCTTTGCCAATCTCGACTCGGACGCACGGGAGGGCGGCGGATGTCCGAGTCGGTCACCTTTCTGCGAGCCATGTTGCGAAAGGGATCTTCAGTGCTGGGCGCCAGCCCGGCCGACGAAGCGCCCAACCCCGACTCCGTTCCGGACTGGCGCTATCGCGAAGATTCCGCGGATTCGATGCTCATGCGCGCGATCCGCTATTCCGCGCTCGGCCCGATCTTCTACCGTGTCGCCGCGTTTCCGAAGGTGTACATCGGTTTCGCGGTCTCGAACGGGTCGGCGGGGATCGTTCCGGTGCTCGGCACGACGATCTTCGCGGTGCTGCTCAACGTCTTCGCGGTCTGGTGGGTGGTGCGGGGCCGCGGGATCCGGGCGAAGACGTCGGGGCGGCTGATGTACGTGGATCTCGCGGTGGGCGTGGTGCTCACGACGCTCGTCGCCGTGGCCGCGCCGACCGAGGTCCAGCCGTACGCCGTCGACGTCGCGTGGACGTGGATCGTCGGGACGGTGGCGTTGTGGACGATGTCGTTCGGACTGCCGGCCGCGCTCGTGCTGCTGATCGCGGCTTTCCCGTTCCGGGCCTTCCTGACCTGGATCGGCGGGCTCCCGCTCGACCATCCGCTCGCGGTGAGCCGGTCGGTGGGCTGCATGGTCGCGCTCGTCGTGGCGATCGTGACCACGGCCGGGATCCTGATCCTGCTCGGCGTCGGGACCCGGTTCGCGCTGGGGATCGGGATGCGCCGCGGGCAGCGTGCCGAACGCCTGCGGACCCAGCGGGTCCTGCACGATTCCGTGCTCCAGACCTTGGAAGCGATGGGGCTGGAGGCGCCGGACGACGAGTCCGCCACCGCGCAACGGCTCGCGGAAATGCGCGCGACGGCGCGGGCACAAGCCGTCGAACTCCGGCGCGAACTGGCGGGCCCGGACGCGCCGTCGGCCCGCGGCCTCGCGGCGGACCTCGCCGAAGTCGCCACCGAAATGGCGCGCGACGGCCTCCGCACCCAGCTTGTCGCGGCCGAGACCGAAGAGGACTACCGCCTCTCGCACGCGCGCCGGACCGCCATCCGCGACGCCGTCCGCGAAGCGCTCCGAAACACCGTGAAGCACGCCGGGACGAAGCAGGTCGTGCTTCGCGTCGAAGAGAGCGATGGCGGTATCGCGGTCATCGCGCGGGATCAGGGGACGGGCTTCAGCATGCTGGATCGGCCGCCGGGGTTCGGGATCAGCCAGTCGATCATGGCGCGGCTGGCGGAGGTCGGCGGGCGGGGGACGATCGATTCGCATCCAGGGCGGGGTACCAGAGTGACCCTTTGGGTTCCGCACTGAGGCTTTTTGGGGCGCTTGGGGTTCCGTGAAGGCCTCCTTCCCTACCTTGAGGGTAGGGAAGGAGGCCTTCACGGACACGCGCGGCGAGGGGTGACAGCAAAGGTCCCTTGCTCTCTTTTCGCAGGTCAGTCGTCCTCGGAGGCGGGAGCTTCGCCGGACTCCGCCTGCCGCATCGCTTCTCGGCCCGCGGCCTCTTCGCTCATGCCCTGCCGCCAGTACCCGGTGAAGCAGATCGCCCGCTTGTCGACCCCGCGCTCCCGCACGAGATGCCGCCGCACCAGCTTCACCATGCTCGCCTCGCCGGACACCCACGCGTAGGGCGTCCCGCCCGGCAGCTCCGCTTTGCGCACGGTTTCGAGTACAGCCGCGCCCACCGGCTCGGAACCGCGCACCACCCAGTGCAGCTCCACGGTCCCCTGCGTTTCGAAGACCTGCCGGTCCTCGCGGTCGCCGATCTCGACGTAGACGAGCGCCCGCGTCCCGGCGGGCAGCGCCTCGACGATCGCGCCGATCGCCGGGATCGCGGTCTCGTCGCCGATCAGCAGCTGCCAGGTCGTCCCCTCGGGCACGTCGTAGAGACCGTGCGGCCCCAGGAGGGCGACCCTGTCGCCCTCCGAGGCCTTCGATGCCCACGCCGAGGCGGGACCCTCGTCGCCGTGCAGCACGAAGTCGATGTCGACCTCCTGTGCCGACGGCCGCAGCGCGCGCACGGTGTAGGTGCGCATCGGCGGCCGGACGTCGTCCGGCATCGCGAGGTAGGTCTTGTACCAGGACATCACTTCGTCCCCGCCCAGCGGCGCGGGCAGGACCGGCTCCGCCTGGCCGGGCTGCGGGAAGAAGACCTTCAGGTACTGATCGGGGGCCTGGTCCACCAGCGACGCCCCGGAGAAGGTCACCCTGCTCATATGCGGGGTGAGCCGCCGGACGCCGGTCACCTTCGCCTCGATGTAACTCATTAGGCGAGGCTAACCTAAAAAAGACCGCCCAGGCCAGCGTCGTCATCGGGATCACGCTGCCACCGGTATTTTCGCAGGTCGACGCGCTGGCCGTCGGGAATGACGCCCTCCTCGCGCAGTCGTTGCAGCTGTTCGTCGAGCAGATGCGGGGCCGGTGTCCCGTCGGCGCGCAGAATGCGGTGCCAAGGCAGGTCGTGACCGTCCTCGCTGAGGATCCGCCCGATCAACCGCGGTGACGGGGCCCCCGAAACCGACGCTATATCCCCATAAGTCGCGACCGAGCCGGCAGGCACGCTCGCGATGACCTCGCGCACCCGCTCGTGCAGTTCGTCATCCATGGGACCACTTTGCCGTGCCGCTGCGAGGTTGTGTCGGCGGGGCGTGGTTCCATCGTGGGCGTGAACGGGCGGCGAACAGCGGCAGGAACCGACGCGCGGCTGGTCCGCACGCCGGTCACCGGCACGCCGTCGTTCCAGTGGGATGCCGGCGCCCGCCGCCTGCTGGCCGCCCCGGACGGCTTCCGCCGGGTCCTCGGCGGCCCCGGAACGGGCAAGACGGCGCTGCTGGCTTCGGCGGCTTCGCGGCGGATCGCGGAGGGCGCGAACCCGGAGAGCGTGCTCATCCTGACCACCTCCCGCAAGGCCGCCGAGGTCCTGCGCGCCGACATCACCCACCGGCTCACCACCGACCCGGAAGAGGATCCGCTGCCGCGCACGATCCGCGAGCCACTCGTGCGCACGGTGCATTCGTACGCGTACGCGCTGTTGCGCATGGAGGCGCAGGCCGACGACCTTCCCCCGCCCCGCCTGCTGGCCGGGGCGGAACAGGACGTCGTCGTCCGGGACCTGCTCGCCGGTGACCTCGAAGCGGGTGCCCTCGACTGGCCGGAACAGCTGCGGCCCGCGCTGAACGTTCCCGGTTTCGCCGAGGAACTGCGAGACCTCCTGCTCCGCGCCGCCGAACGCGGCCTGGGCCCGGAGGACCTGGTCGAACTCGGCAGGAGGCGTGATCGCGTCGAGTGGATCGCGGCCGGGCGGTTCTGGAGCCAGTACGAAGAGGTCACCCTGCTGCAGGGCGCGGGCGGCAACGCGCTCGGCGTGGCGAGCGCGCCCGCGCTGGACGCGGCGGAGCTCGTCACTTCGGCGCTGCTCGCACTGGAGGACGATCCCGAACTGCGTGAACGCGAGCAGCGCCGGGTCCGGCACCTGTTCGTCGACGACGCCCAGCATCTCGACCCGCTGCAGACCCAGCTCGTCCGGCTCATCGGGCACGCGGCCGACGAGTTCGTCGTCGCGGGCGATCCCGATCAGTCCGTGTTCTCTTTCCGCGGCGCGGATCCCCGGCTGTTCGCCGACGCCGACGAAGACGGCGAGCGCACGGTCCTGCTGACCACCGCGCACAGGCTCGCCCCGGTGATCCGCACGGCCGTCACGAAACTCGGTTCCGTGCTGCCCGGCTCGTCGCCGCAGCGCAAACTCGTCGACGCGCCGGACGCGGAGGGCGGCGCTGTCCGTGTCCGCCTGATGCCAACCCCGGCTTCCGAGGCGAGCTGGATCGCCGATCAGCTCCGCCGCGCGCATCTCGTCGACGGCGTGCCGTGGTCGGAGATGGCGGTGCTCGTCCGGTCGCCCGCCCGTACTTTCCTTGTCCTGCAACGTGCGCTGCGGGCCGCCGGGGTGCCGATCGGCTCGGCGACCGAGGAACTGCCGCTCGCGAAACAACCTGCCGTCCGGCCGTTGCTGGCGATGCTGCGGCTCGCCGCCGATCCGGAACTGCTCGACGTCGACCTCGCCGAGATGCTGCTGTCCTCGCCCCTCGGCGGCGCGGACCCACTCGCCCTGCGCAGGTTGCGCCGAGGCCTGCGCCGGCTGGAGCTCGCCGGAGGCGGACAGCGGTCCAGTGACGAGCTGCTGGTGGAAGCCTTGCGTACCAACGATGTCCTCACCGGGCTCGCCGAGGTCGAGGCACTGCCGATGCGCCGGATCGGTGGCCTGCTGCACGAGGCGCACCAAGCCGTGGTGCGGGGCGAAGGTGTCGAGCAGGTGCTGTGGGAACTGTGGCAGAACAGCGCCCTGGAGCAGCGTCTTCTGCGCCTGGTCGATCGCGGCGGTTCCTTGGGCTCGCAGGCGGATCGGGATCTCGACGCGATCGTCGCGCTCTTCGACGCGGCCGGTCGCTATGTCGACAGATTGCCGAAGGCGAGTGTCGCGTCGTTCGCGGATTACCTGTCCGCGCAGAACATCGCCGGTGACACGCTGGCGCCCGCGGCCATGAAGAGCGAAGGCGTCTCGCTGCTCACAGCGCACGCGTCCGCCGGCCGGGAATGGACGGTCGTGTCGATCGCCGGTGTCCAGGAGGGCAGCTGGCCGGATCTGCGGCTGCGCGGTTCCGTGCTCGGCGTGGAACGACTGGTCGACCTCATGTCCGGCGTCGACGACGAGAAGGTGTCCGCCACCGCGCCGATCCTCGCCGAAGAACGGCGGCTGTTCTACCTCGCCGCGAGCCGCGCGCGGAAGACGTTGCTGGTCAGCGCGGTCGCGGGGGAGGACGAGCAGCCCTCGCGGTTCATCGACGATCTGGAGGAGAACGGCGCGGACGACGGCGGCCTCGACTCGCGGATGAAACCGGCGGGACGGTCGCTGGTGCTCGCCGAGCTCGTCGGAGAACTGCGCGAGGTCGTCTGTGACGAGACGAGCGAGCCCGAAAGGCGGCAGCGGGCGGCGCGTCAGCTCGCCAAACTGGCCGACGCCGGAGTGCCGGGCGCGCATCCCGGCACCTGGTACGGGCTGCTGGAACCCTCCACCGACGAACCCGTGCACGGGCCGGGCGACCTCATCCGCATCTCACCGTCCACCGTGGAGGTCCTGGTCAAATGCCCGCTGCGGTGGCTGATCGAACGGCACGGCGGCAGCGATCCCGCGCAGCTCGCGGCCGTCACCGGGACCCTGGTGCACGGTCTCGCGCAGGCCGTCGCGGGCGGCAGCAGCGACGAGCAGATCCGCGCGGCGCTCGACGAGGCGTGGGTGCGGGTCGACGCGGGGGCGCCGTGGTTCTCGCGCCGTGAGCGGTCGCGGGTCGAGCAGATGCTGCGGAACTTCATCTCCTGGCTGGAATCCAGCCGCAAGGAGCTGATCGAGGCAGGCGTCGAGCAGGACATCGAGGTCGAACTGCCGGTCGGGGATGACGACGTCCGTGTGCTCCTGCGTGGTCGCGTCGACCGCGTCGAGGTGGACAAGGACGGCCGCCCGGTCGTCATCGACATCAAGACCGGCAAGGTCCCGATCTCCGCCTCGGACGCCGAGGAGCATCCGCAGCTGGCCGCGTACCAGCTCGCCGTGCTGCTCGGCGCGGTCGAGGGCGGTTCGAAACCCGGTGGCGCACGGCTGGTCTACGTCGCGAAGTCCAACAACAAGACCGGATCCACCCAGCGTGAGCAGGCGCCGCTGGACGAGGACGGCGGCAAGCAGTGGCTCGAACTGGTGCGTTCGGCGGCCGGATCCGCGGCGGGCCCGGAATACGGCGTCACCGAGAACCCGGACTGTGATCGTTGCCCGGCAAGGGGTTGCTGCCCGCTGCGGCCCGAGGGCAGGCAGGTGACCGGTCCTTGATCTCCGAACTCCAGCGCCGCCAGGTCGAGCCAGGCGAGATCGCCCGTGCGCTCGGCCTGCACAGCCCGACCGACGAACAGGCCGAGGTGATCGCCGCGCCGATCGAGCCGTCACTGGTCGTCGCGGGCGCGGGCGCGGGCAAGACCGAGACGATGGCCGCGCGCGTGGTGTGGCTGGTGGCCAACAGTGTCGTGCCGCCGGAACGCGTCCTCGGCCTGACCTTCACCCGCAAGGCCGCCCGTCAGCTCGCCGAACGCGTCCGCACCCGGCTGCGGCGCCTGGTCGGATCGGGGCTGCTCGACAAGATCGACCCGACCGGCGACCTGCGGATGACGGTGACCGCCGGGGAGCCGACGGTGCTCACCTATCACGCGTACGCCGGGCGGCTGCTGTCCGAACACGGCCTGCGGCTGCCGGTCCAGCCAGGGGTGCGGCTGCTCTCGGAGACGTCCTCGTGGCAGTTCTCGCATCGTGTGGTGTCCACTTGGGACAATGACCTCGACACCGATCGCGTGCCCTCCACGGTGACGGCGCAGTTGCTCGCGCTGGCCGGGGAACTCGGCGAGCATCTGGTCGAGACCGAACGGCTGGCGCAGTACACGTCGTGGCTGTGCGACGTCATCGAGAAGGCGCCGCGGGCCAAGGGGCAGCGCGCGGCCCTGCCGCAGAAACTGGCCGAAGTCATGACGGCACAACGGTTCCGGCTCGCCCTCCTGCCGCTGGTCGAGGCGTATCACACGCGGAAGCGGGCGGAAGGCGCGCTCGACTTCGCGGATCAGATGTCGCTGGCCGCGCAGCTCGCCAGCAGTTATCCGGCGGTGGTCGCGGGGGAGCGCGAGCGGTACGGCGCCGTGCTGCTCGACGAGTACCAGGACACCGGGCACGCCCAGCGGATCCTGCTGCGGTCGCTGTTCGGCGGTGTCGAACATCCGCCGATGCCGGTGACGGCGGTGGGCGACCCGGCGCAGGCCATCTACGGCTGGCGCGGGGCGAGCGCGGCGAACCTGCCCCGGTTCACCACGGACTTCCCCCGTGACAACGGCGAACGGCTCGTCCCGGCGCTGGATTTCGGGCTGCTGACCAGTTTCCGCAATCCGCCCGAGGTACTGGAACTCGCCAACGCGATCTCGGAACCGCTGCGGGAACGCGGTCTCGGCGTCGCGCGGCTGCGCGCGCTGGAAGGGGCGGGAACGGCCGACATCGCGACAGCGCTGCTGCCGGACATCCGCGCCGAACGCGAGTGGGTGGCCGACGCGATGGCGAAGCGCTGGTTCGAAACCGTGGAGGAGACCGGAAAACCGCCGACGGCCGCGGTGCTGGTGCGCCGCCGCGCCGACATGGCGCCGATCGCGGCGGAGCTGCGGGCACGCGGTCTTCCGGTCGAGGTCGTCGGACTCGGCGGTCTTCTCGACGAACCCGAGGTCGCGGACCTGGTCAGCACGCTGCGGGTGCTCGCCGATCCGCTCGCGGGCAGCGCGGCCGCCCGGTTGCTGACCGGGGCGCGCTGGCGGATCGCGGCGGCCGACCTCGCGGCATTGTGGCGCCGGGCGGGCGAACTCTCCTCGCCGGTTCCGCCGTCGGGGAAGTCCGATGTGGACGAACCGGTACTGGTGACCGAACGGGTCGAACAGGCGGGACTCGCCGACGCGATCGACGATCCAGGTACACCGGAGCGGTATTCGCCCGAGGGCTACCGGCGGATCCGGCGCGTCGGCAACGAGCTTTCGGCGTTGCGGCGGCGGCTCGACCAGTCGCTGCCCGAACTGGTCGCCGACGTGGAGCGCACGATGCTGCTCGACGTCGAATCGCTGGCCCGGCCGGGCCCGGCCGGGCGAGCGCATCTGGACGCTTTCGCCGACGTCGTCACGGATTTCGCCGAGACCTCGCCGACGGCCACTCTTTTGTCCTTTGTGGACTACCTGAACACGGCCGCGCACGCGGAGGACGGGCTCACTCCCGGTGAGGTGGAGGTCGTGCCGGACCGGGTCCAGGTGCTGACCGTGCACTCGGCCAAGGGGCTGGAATGGCGCATCGTCGCGATTCCGCACCTGGTCAAGGAGGTCTTCCCAGGGAGGCGGCGGTCTTCGTCGTGGTTGCGGACGTCGACCTCGCTGCCGGCCGCGCTGCGCGGGGACTCGGAGGATCTGCCGGAGCTGCGGGTCGCGGAAGGCTATGACCGCAAGGAAGTCCAGGAAGCGCTGGAGCTGCACGAAGAGGGCTTCGTCGCGCGAGAAGCGGACGAGGAGCGGCGGCTCTGCTATGTCGCACTGACCCGCTCCGAGCACACCATGCTGATTTCCGGTCATTGGTGGAACGAGAGCAGCGCGCGGCCGAAGGGGCCGTCGGAGTTCCTGCTCGAAATCGGCGAAGTGATGCGGGAGAACTCGGTCGGCCGGATCGAGCACTGGGCCGACGAGCCGGAGGCTGACGGGCAGAATCCCCTGGTCGCCGACTCACGCCGGTCCCGGTGGCCGGTCGATCCGCTGTGGCCGCGCCGCGAGGGGGTCACCAACGGCGTCGATCTGGTGCTCGGTGCGATGGAAGACGCCGAAGAGGGCTTCGAGGAAGACGAGGACGATCCGGACGGCTGGATCTCCGACACCAAGGTGCTGCTGGAGGAGCGCGCGCGGGCGCGGGACCGGGTGCAGCAGGTCGTGCTGCCGCCGCATCTTTCGGTGAGCCAGCTGGTCGAGCTGTCGGCCGACCCTGCCGCGCTGGCCCGACGGCTGCGACGGCCGCTTCCCGTGCGCCCCAACACTTACGCGCGCCGGGGGACGGCGTTCCACGGCTGGCTGGAGCAGCGGTTCGGCGGCGAACAGCTGCTGGAGATCGACGATCTGCCGGGGGCGGCGGACGTCGACGAGGCGCCCGATTCGGAGCTGGAGGCGCTGCAGACGGCGTTCGAGAAGAGCGAGTGGGCGCACCGGGTGCCGCACGCCGTCGAGGTCCCCTTCTCGGCCGACGTCGTGGGCGTGACGCTGCGCGGGCGGATGGACGCCGTGTTCGCCGATCCCGACGGCGGCTGGACCGTCGTCGACTGGAAGACCGGCTCCGTCCCGGAGAAGGACCGGCTCGCACCGCTGGCCGTGCAGCTGGCGGCGTACCGGCTGGCGTGGGCCGCGCTGAGGAAGGTGCCGGTGGAGAAGGTGCGGGCGGCGTTCCACTACGTGAAACACGACAAGACCGTCCGTCCGGCGGATCTGCTGGACGCCGAAGGACTGCGGCAGCTCCTGCGGAGCGTCCCGGCTATCTAAGCGCGGTCGCGGACCTTGAGAGCCCAGGTCACCAGCGGGATCTGCAGCGGGACGCGGGCCCAGAAAGCCGCTCGCCAGTGCTTCGGGGCCTTACGGCGGTCGGCGTCGACGGCCATCTTCACGTTCCCCGGCAGGACCACGACGAACAGCAGCGCGGCCGCGAGCCCGCCGAGACGTCGCGTCTTCGGGTTGGCGACCGCGGCGGCGACGCCCAGCTCGGCCACGCCGGAGCCGTAGGTCCACGCCCGAGCGGAGCCAGGGAGCTGCTTCGGGATGATCGCGTCGAAGGGCTTCGGCTGGACGAAGTGCAGGACGCCGGCCGCCCCGAGCAGGCCGGCGAGGAAATAAGCGGGCCGCTGGGACGGCTTGGAATCCGAAGACATGCCCTGAGCTTCGCATACCGCGCTGAACGTAAGGTGCGTCGGCTATCCTCGGCGACCGTGAGCGACGCGGACCAGGCCGGAGCCTGTGCATGAGGGTTCTCAAGCGTTTCCCGGTCAGGCTGAGCGACCGCCCGGACCACGAGCTCGTCGGCGTGATCCGGATGCCGGAACTGACGGTCAGCCCGATGCGGTCGATCTTCAAACGGATCATCGGCGCGATGCTCGCCCTGCTGGCGACCGTGCTGATCGTCTACCTCGACCGGGACGGCTACCGCGACGCCAACGGCGACGGGCTCAGTTTCCTCGACAGCCTCTACTACGCGACAGTGTCGCTGTCGACCACCGGTTACGGCGACATCGCGCCCGCGACGTCGTCCGCGCGGCTGGTGAACGTCCTGGTGATCACCCCGCTGAGGGTGCTCTTCCTCATCGTCCTGGTCGGTACCACCCTCGAAGTGCTCACCGAGCGCTCCCGCCAGGCTTTCAAGATCCAAAAGTGGAGGACGAAGGTGCGTGACCACACGGTCGTCGTCGGATTCGGCACGAAGGGCCGGTCGGCGGTCAACGCGCTGCTCGGGGACGAGAACGTCGAACCCGACCACATCGTCGTCGTCGACACCGACCAGCAGGCCCTCGAAGCGGCTACGTCACTCGGCCTGGTGACCGTGCACGGCTCGGCCACCCGCGCCGACGTGCTGCGCGTCGCCGGTGTCCAGCGGGCCAAGGCCGTCGTCGTCGCCCCGAACCGGGACGACACCGCCGTGCTGGTCACGCTGACCGCGCGCGAGCTGGCGCCGAAGTCGCACATCGTGGCGTCGGTGCGGGAGGCGGAGAACGTCCACCTGCTCAAGCAGTCGGGCGCGAACCAGGTCGTGGTGTCGAGTGAGACCGCCGGGCGCCTGCTCGGCATGGCGACGTCGACGCCGCTGGTGGTCGACATGGTCGAAGACCTGCTCACCCCCGAATCCGGGCTCGCGATCGCCGAACGCCCGGTGGAACCGTCCGAAGAGGGCGGTTCGCCGCGGCACCTGCCGGACATCGTGCTGGGCGTCGTCCGCGACGGCGTCCTGTACCGCGTGGACGCTCCGCAGGCGGACGCGATCGAGCCGGGGGACAAGCTGCTGTACATCCGGAAGGTGACCGCCGCGGAGACGATCGAGCGGTAGCAGGGGACCTTTGGTATCGCCGTCCGGGCTCGCTGTGTTTTGCCACGAGGTTCTGGGAGCATGGCGATCGTGCGCAAGCGATCGGACCCCGCCAGAGGGCTCACCCCTGGGTGGAACTCCCTGGCCGTGGCGGCCGGTGCCGGCCTGCTGGTGATCTTCCTGGCCTGGTTCGCCGGGCCAGGGCTGTTCGGCATCTCGAACGACACCCAGGGGACGACCGTGCGGGCCGAGGTCCTCGAGCCCGCGCCCTGCACGGGCGGCGGGGCCAGCGAGAAGGTCAAGTTCGAATTCGGCGGCAAGCCGATGGAGGGTTCGCTCAACGGCTGCGGGCACGGCAAGGGCGAGCGCGTCGACGTCGTCGTCCCCGACGGTGCTTCAGGCGACGGGGTCTCGGTGCACGCTGTCGACGCGACGGCGGGCGCCAGCGACGCGCGGCGGCCGCTCGGGCTGGCGCTGCTGGTGTTCAGCTGCTTCGCGGGCGGGATGTACGTCTTCCTGGTGCTGCGCGGCCCGCGCGTCCCGGTGGCCGCCTGATCGACGCTCTCCCGCCGGGTCGCACCGGGCCAGGGTGGCCGTGTTGTGGCGTTTCGGGTTCTGATCCGAATCGCCACTCACGACCAGCTGTACCGACGTCTCACCGCCGCGTGACCGGTCGGACGGCTCGTGTGATCAGACGGACGACACGCGTGACTGCGTGGACGACACGATCGCGGCCGGGTGCCCGCCGTGAGTCATCCAGCCGGTCACGTGTGTCGTCCGTCTGATCACGCGAAACCGCCCGCCAGTGGGTACCTGAGACACGGTTGGCCCTAACCCGAATCGCCACTCACGACCCCTCGGCCTGGCGGTCTGCGGGTCGGCGGCGTTGTGAAAGCCACTTTCGCAACGTTGAAGGTTGCGAAAGTGGCTTTCACAACGTCGTCCGGCGAGGCCACGTGCCCGATGGGCGGTAGCGGTCGCCCGAACTCACGAGCCCCGCGTCCGGCGCAAGCTCCGCGAGTACATGAAGGCCCCTTCACCGCGCCTAGCGCAAGGAAGGGGGCCTTCATGTACTTCGGATCGTCAGGAAACGGCGCTCGCCGGGGCCGAGAAGGTGTTGCAGTCGGCGATCCGGTTGTTGCTCGCGCCCGCCCGCCACCAGGACGCGTAATGCGCGTTCGTCCCGTGGTCCTGGCTGCGCGAGGTGTTGTCGCCGCGGGTCTCCTGGTCGTTCCACGCCTTGTTGTACATGTCGCGGGTGACCGTGCCGCCCTGGTCGACATGCGCGCCGAGGAACATCCCGGAGAAGCACTGCGCCTGCAGTTCCTTGCGCCGCGACATCTCCAGCCCGGCGGGGCTGTTCTGGCCCGACTCGTAGATCTTCTGCCAGGCCGCGTCCATCAGCCCGGCGACCTCCTGCACGTGATGCCCGTACTCGTGCGCGAAAAGAGCCAGGTAGACGCCGGGGTTGTTGCCGTACTGGTCGGTCTGCAGACCGCGGAACGGCACGTAGAGGTTGTTCTCGCAGTAGTACGCCGCCGTCGCGATGCCCACCTGGATCGTGCCGCATTCGGTTTCGAAGCTGGCCCCGGTCGGGAAGTGCAGGGCGGGCGGGGTGAACGGCAGTTTGTAGGCGTCGAGGAACGGGCCCCACGCGTTGTCGAGGCATTTGCCCGCCGCGGTGAAGAACGCCTCGGCCGCCTGCTGGCTGCTCTGCCACTGCGGCAGCGCGCAGACACGGTTCTGCAGGCCGGCGTTGGGATCCTGGAGGATCGGGTGGTCGCCGAGCTTGAGGATCTTCTGCGGTCCGCTCGACGAGGACGGCGCCTTGGTCGGCGACGTCGGGAACGGGTTCGTCGAGGACGAGGGCGACGCGGACCCGCTCGGCGGCAGCTCCGCCGGTGAGGTCGGGTTCGGCAGCGTGCTGTAGCCCGCGTTCGCTACGTGATCATTGCCGTCACGATTGAGTGAAACGATCGCGACCAGGCCGAGTACCAGTACGGCGACCGCGCCGAGGCAGATCCCGACGATCGCGCCGACGGACCTGCGTTGCGGCGGCGGGTACTGGTGCGGCGCGCCGTGCCACTGGGGCGGAGGATGGCCGTGCACCTGGGGAGGTGGCTGACCGTGCACCGGCGGTGGCTGGACGGCGCCGCGTGGCGGCCACTGGCCGTGGGGCGGTTGCGTCATCAAGTCGGTCCCGGTGGTTCTAGGGGCGAACCGGGGGCACCCGGTCCGATGTTCAGCATAACGAGCTAACGGCCTCCCCTCCCACTGCTCGGCTGCAGAGGGTATCCAGAGTGAGGCGAGTGGTCACCCGTCAGTGTCGTCCCCCCAGCTCTGGCTGGGTGTCGGACCCTCTGGAAGAGTGTGCGTAAGCAACATGAACGGGTAAGGGGCTGTCGCATGACGGAGACCGGCGGACCGTCCGGGCCGGAAGGTACCGAGACGCCGAAGCCGCAGGCGGACACACCAGCACAGCCGCAGGCGGGCACACCGGCACAGCCGCAGGCTGACGCGCCGACGCCGCCGCAGGGTGAAGTGCCGCCGGCGCCGGAGCAGCAGTGGCAGTCCCCGTCCGGGGCGACGCCGCCGCCTCCTCCGCTGCCGTCCTATCAGGCGCCGCCGCAGCAGTACCCGAACTGGAAGGTCGGTCTCGGCAGGCCGGGGGTCATCCCGCTGCGCCCGCTGAACCTGACCGACATCCTCGACGGCGCGGTCACGGCCATGCGCAAGTACTGGCGGATGGTCTTCGGTGCCGCCGCGGTCACCGCCGTGCTCACCGCGGCCCTCAACCTGGTCGGGCTGCTGCTGGTCGACACCACCGGTGACCTCGAGAAGGTCCGTGAACTGGGCCCGGCGGCCACCGATCAGGAACTGCTGAACCAGATGGTCGGCGTCCTGGGCGGGACGCTGGCTTCGTCGTTCATCACCCTCGTCGCCACGCTGCTCGGGACGACCATCCTCACCGGCTTCCTGACCGTCCTGATGGGCAAGGCCGTGCTGGGCAAGCCGGTCACCTTCAAAGAGGCGCTGAAAGAGGCGACGCCGCGGCTGCTGCCGCTGCTCGGGCTGACCGTGCTGTACACGCTGGCGATCCTGGTCGCCGCGATCTTCTGCCTGTTGCCCGCGATCGTCCCCTACACCTTCTGGGCGCTGGCCAGCCCGGCGTTCATCCTCGAACGCGGCACCGTGATGGAGGCGTTCCGCCGGTCGGTGAAGCTGGTCTCCGGGATGTTCTGGCGGGTCTTCGGGATCCTGCTGCTGGCGTACGTGATCTCGTCGTTCCTGGCGTCGATCATCACGATCCCGTTCAGCTTCAGCGCCTTCCTGTCCATTTTCGGCAATCTGGACCAGATGTACGTTCCGTCCACCGGTGACCTGATCCTGCAGTCGGTGGGCACGGTGATCGCGCAGACGGTCGTCGGCCCGTTCACCGCGCTGGTGACCGTGATCCTCTACATCGACCAGCGGATGCGCCGCGAGGGGATGGACATCGAACTGGCCCGTGCGGCCGGGATCACGCCGCCGCCCCCGCCGCAGGCATGGTGACGCGCTTCCTCACCGACGTCCCGGTCGACATCGACCGGGACACCGCCCGGCTGCGCGCGGCCGAGGAGCTTTCGGGCCCGGCGTATCAGAACGCGAAACCGAGCTGGCTTTCCGAGGCGTTCAGCTGGGTGCTCGAAAAACTGACGAGCTTCCTCGACACCGTCGACAGCGCGGTGCCCGGCGGGATCTTCGCCGTGTTGCTGCTCGTCGTCGTGCTGATCGTGCTGGTGGTGGTGATCCGGCTGCGGTCCGGCCCCTTGGCGACGGCGGCGAGGAGCGGCCGGGCCGTGTTCGCCGGGCAGCGCAAGGCTTCCGGCGAACACCGCAGGGCGGCCGGGGAGGCCGCGTCGCGGGGTGACTTCGACGATGCCGTCCGTGAGATCTTCCGCGCCGTGGTGCGGTCGTTGGAGGAGCGGGCGCTGCTGGACGAGAAGTCCGGCCGGACCGCCGACGAGGCCGCCCTCGAAGCCGGACGGCTGCTTCCCGACGTCGCCGTCCCGCTGCGCGCCGGCGCCCGGTTGTTCGACGACGTCCACTACGGCGGCATCCCGGCCACCGAGGCAGGCTACCGCTCACTGTCCGAATTGGACGATCGCTGCCGTCGTGCCCGGCCCGTCGCCTTGGCGGCCGGATGACCTCGGTTTCGCCCGACGCCCGCCGGATCTGGCGCGGGGTGCGGCTCCCGCTCGCGGTCGTCCTCCTGATCCTGGTGACCGGGACGCTGCTCGTCCTCGTCCAAGGCGAGCAGACCACCGGCGCGCTCGAACCGGGTTCCTACGAGCCCGGCGGCAGCCGCGCGCTGGCGACCTTGCTGGAACGGGAAGGCGTCAAGATCACCACGGTGCACACGGCGGCCGAGCTCAAGGGCGCCGCGGCGGGCGCGACCGTGCTGATCACCCAGCCCGCCTACGTGCCCAAGCGTGCCTTCGCCGACATCAGGCGGGACGCCGGTCATGTCGTGCTGGTGCAGCCGAGTCCGGGCACGGTCGACGAAGTCCTCCCCGGTGTGCGGGTGAACGGCCAGCTCGAGACCGAGACCCGTGCGCCCGACTGCCAGGCCGAGGATCCCCTCGCCGCCGGGAGCGCGACGATGGGCGGCCTGAAGTACGCGGCCACGCAGCCGAGGGCGAGCGATTGTTACGGCGGCTCGTATCTCGAAGTGCCCGGTCCACAAGGGACGGTGACGGTGCTCGGCGCCCCCGCGCCGCTGACCAACGAATGGCTGGACAGCGAAGGCAACGCGGCGCTCGCGATGCGGATGCTCGGGAAACACGAGCGGCTGGTCTGGTACCTGCCGACGCCCGCCGATCCGTCGCTGGAGAACGAGAAGAAGCCGCTGTCCGAGCTGATCCCGGCGGGCTGGTCCTACGCCGCCTTGCAGGCCGGTGTCGCGGTGGTCCTGCTGGCGCTGTGGCGCTCGCGGCGGCTGGGGCCGGTGGTGACCGAACCGATCCCGGTCGTGGTGCGCGCGGCCGAGGCCACCGAAGGACGGGCACGGTTGTATCGCAAGGCGAAGGCCGCCGCGCACGCCGGGGAG
Source organism: Amycolatopsis alba DSM 44262 (assembly GCF_000384215.1). NCBI lineage: Bacteria > Bacillati > Actinomycetota > Actinomycetes > Pseudonocardiales > Pseudonocardiaceae > Amycolatopsis > Amycolatopsis alba. The sequence goes on from NZ_KB913032.1 coordinate 4,920,820, forward strand.
ACCCTGCGCGAGGCGGCCCGCGCGCGGCTCCGGCCGCTGCTGGGGCTCACCCGTGACGCGGAACCCGCCGCACTGGTGGAGTCCGTCGCCGGGCGGACCGGCCGGGCGCCCGCCGAAATCGGCGCACTGCTGTACGGGGACCCGCCCGCCGACGACACCGCGCTGGTGCGGCTGGCGGACGGACTCGATGTCGTGGAACGAGAGGTGGAGCGGTCTTGAGTACCGAAGTGTCCAGTGTGGACGGCGCGGCCGAGGCGCGGGCGGCGCTGATCGCCCTGCGTGCCGAGGTCGGGAAGGCCGTGGTGGGCAATGACGCGGCCGTCACCGGGCTCATCATCGCGTTGCTGTGCCGGGGACACGTGCTGCTCGAAGGCGTTCCGGGGGTGGCGAAAACGTTGCTGGTGCGGGCTTTGGCCGCCGCGCTGGACCTGGAGACGACACGGGTGCAGTTCACGCCGGACCTCATGCCGGGCGACATCACCGGCTCGATCGTCTACGACGCGCACAGCGGCGAGTTCTCCTTCCGTGAGGGCCCGGTGTTCACGAACCTGTTGCTGGCGGACGAGATCAACCGCACCCCGCCGAAGACGCAGTCGTCACTGCTGGAGGCGATGGAGGAGCGGCAGGTCTCCAGCGACGGCAAGACGCGGCCGCTGCCCGACCCGTTCATCGTCATCGCGACGCAGAACCCGGTCGAATACGAAGGCACGTACCCGCTTCCCGAGGCGCAGCTGGACCGGTTCCTGCTGAAGCTGACCATGCCGATGCCGTCCCGTGAGGACGAATTCGGCATCCTTTCCCGGCACGCCCAGGGTTTCGACCCCCGCGACCTGGCCGCGGCCGGGATCAGTCCGGTCGCCGGAGCCGCTCAGCTCGACGCCGCGCGGCGCGCGGTCGCCGGGGTCACCGTGCGCCCCGAGGTGCTCGCCTACATCGTCGACGTCTGCCGGGCGACGCGGTCGCTGCCGTCCGTGCGCCTCGGTGTTTCCCCGCGTGGCGCGACGGCGCTGCTGGCCGCGACGCGGGCGTGGGCGTGGCTCGCCGGTCGCGACTACGCCACGCCGGACGACGTCAAAGCCTTGGCACGGCCGTCTTTGCGGCACCGGCTCGATCTGCGGCCCGAGGCCGAACTCGAAGGCGCGACCGCCGACGGTGTGCTGGACCGCGTCCTCGCGTCCGTGCCCGTTCCACGCTGATGGCCGTCACCGGGCGGCTCGGGCTGCTGGCGCTCCTCGCGGCGCCGGTGGTCGGTCTCCTGCTGCCATCGTGGGCGGGGATCGGGCTGGCCGCGGCGGTGCTGCTTCTGCTGGTGGTGCTGGATCTCGTGCTCGCCGGGAGTGTGCGACGGCTGCAGTTCGCGCGGTCCGGCGCGACGTCCGTGCGGCTGGGGGAGGCCTGCGAGGTCACGCTGACCGTGGCCAATCCCGGTGGCCGTCCGGTGCGCGCGCGGCTCCGGGACGCGTGGCCGCCCAGCGCAGGCGCGGACGACCGGCACCGCCTGACCCTCCCCGCGGGGGAACGCCGTGTCGTGACCACCCGGCTCCTGCCGACCCGGCGCGGCGACCGGACCGCGGCCAGGGTCACCGTCCGGTCGACCGGGCCGCTGGGACTCGCGGCGCGGCAGGGTTCGCACGACGTGCCGTGGACCGTGCGCGTGCTGCCGCCGTTCCACAGCCGCAAGCATCTGCCGTCGCGGCTGGCACGGCTGCAGCAGCTCGACGGCCGTAACGCGGTGCTGATCCGGGGCCAGGGCACGGAATTCGACTCCCTGCGCGAGTACGTGATCGGTGACGACGTCCGGTCGATCGACTGGCGGGCCTCGGCGCGCGCGTCCGACGTCATGGTGCGGACGTGGCGTCCCGAACGTGATCGGCACGTGGTGCTGGTCCTCGACACCGGCCGCGTCTCGGCGGGCCGGGTCGGCGACGCGCCGCGGCTCGACGCGGCGATGGACGCTGCCCTGCTGCTGGCCGTGCTCGCCGCGCGGGCGGGCGACCGCGTCGACCTGCTGGCGTACGACCGGCAGGTCCACGCGGCGGTCCAGGGATCGTCGGATCTGTTGCCCGCCTTGGTGAACGCGATGGCGCCGCTCGAACCGTCGCTGGTCGAGACCGACGCGCGGGGGATGATCGCCGAGGTGCTGCGGCGGACCAGGCGGCGCGCGCTGGTCGTCCTGCTGACCGGGCTGGACGCGGCGCCGCTGGAGGAAGGCCTGTTCCCGGTGCTGGCCAAGCTGACGTCGCGGCACCAGCTGATGATCGCCTCGGTGGCGGACCCGCGGGTCGCCGAGATGGCGGCGGGGCGCGGCGACGCGGAGGCCGTCTACGACGCGGCCGCGGCCGAGCGGGTGCTGGCCGAACGGCGCCAGGTCACCGCGCGGCTGGCGCGGCACGGGGTCGAGGTCGTCGACGCCGTCCCCGAGGACCTGCCGCCGCGGCTGGCCGACCGCTATCTCGCGTTGAAGGCGGCCGGACGGCTGTGAGTGCCGCGAGCCGGCTCTCTGGTGAACTGATCATCGTTCGACCGGCCGGTCAGCCCGCTTCCGGACGGGAGTCTCCGGCGTAGCGCCAGTCGACGTCGCCCACTTCGCCCGCTTTCGCGGCCCGGCGCCCGACAACGAACACATAGAGCAGGAACGCGACCTCGGCGACCACGCCGATGCCGATCCTCGCCCAGGTCGGCAGGCCCGACGGCGTCACGAAACCCTCGATCACGCCGGAGATCAGCAGGACCACGGTCAGCCCCAGCGCCATCACCACGACCGAGCGCCCCTGCTCGCCGAGCGCCGCCGTCCGGGAACGGCGTCCCGGATCGATGACCGTCCAGCCGAGCTTCAGCCCCGTCCCGGCCGCGACGAACACCGCGGTCAGCTCCAGCAGGCCGTGCGGCAGGATCAGGCCGAAGAACACGTCGAGCCGCCCGGCCGAGGACATCAGCGCCGCGCCGATCGCGAGGTTCAGCGAGTTCGCCCAGAGCGCGTAGATCACCGGGACCCCCAGCACGACGCCGAGGAACAGGCAGGTCGCGGCCACCCACGCGTTGTTGGTCCAGACACGCGCGGCGAAGGAACCCGCGGGATCGGACGAGTAGTACGTCTCGTACTTGCCACCCGGCGCTGTCAGGTCCTTGAACTCCTCGGGCGAGGCCAGCGACGCGAGCACCTGCGGGTCACCGGCGATCCACACCGCCGCGACCGCCATCACCACGATGGACGCCGCCGCCGACGCCAGCCACCAGCGCCTGCTCAGGTACAGCGCCGCGGGGAATCGCCGGGTGAAGAACAGCCCGACCTCACGCCAGGCGGGGCTGTGCGAACCGGTGACGGCCGAGCGGGCCTTCGCGACCAGCCCGGACAGGTGCGCGACGAGCACCGGGTCGGGCGCGACCGACCGGATGATCGAAAGGTGCGTCGCGACCCGCTGGTACAGCGTCACCAGCTCGTCGGCGTCCGGCCCGCTGAGTTTCCCGGCGCGGCCGACGAGGTCACGCAGCCGGTTCCATTCGGCCTGGTGCGCGGCGACGAACACGTCCACGTCCAACTCGGAGCCCTCCCGGCGATCGTCCTTGGTCGCCCAGCCTATTCGTCACTACGCTTGCCGGGTGGAACAAGAGTCCGATCTCGTCACCGGCGAGGCCGTCGTCCTGGACGTGCGCGCGGCGAAGCTGGCCAGCCGCGGGCTCGCCATGATGATCGACGTCGTCCTTCAGCTGATCTCGCTGTTCGTCGCGGTGCTGGTCCTGAGCCAGGTCGCCGCGTTCGGTGACGAGGCGCTGGCGCTGACCCTGTTCCTGGTGACCCTCGTGCTGATCATGGTCGGCTATCCGGTGATCTTCGAGACGCTGAGCCGCGGCCGCACCCTCGGGAAGATGGCGCTCGGCCTGCGCGTGGTCCGCACCGACGGCGGCCCGGTCCGGTTCCGGCACGCGCTGGTCCGCGGGCTCGCCGGGTTCTTCATCGACTTCTGGGCGCTGGGCCTGCTCGGCGTCGTGGCGGTGGTCACGTCGCTGCTGTCGCCCAACGGCCGCCGCGTCGGCGACTACCTCGCAGGCACCCTGGTGATCCGGGAACGCATGCCCGCCGCCCGGACGCCGTACGTCGGGATGCCGCCGCAGCTGGCGTACTGGGCTTCGCAGCTGGACCTGACCCGGCTGCCGAACGACCTCGCGCTCGCCGTCCGCCAGTACCTGAGCCGCACGAGCGAGCTCCGCCCGGAAGCGGCGGAAGCCCTCGGGTACGGGCTCGCGCAGCAGGTCGCGGCGACGGTCGGGGCGCCGGTGCCGCCGGGGGTGCCGGCGTGGGCGTACCTGTCGGCGGTGCTGGCGGAGCGACGGCGGCGGGATCAGGCGAAGCTGCAGTCCGCCGTTCAGTACGCTCCGCCCGCCGCTGTCCCCGGTGCGCACTACGCGCCGCCCGCGCAGCCGTATCCGCAGCCGCCCGCTCCCGCGCCGGTCACCCAGCCTCCGCCGGAACCCGAAAACCCCTTCGCCCCACCAGGCTGACCCGCATTCCGTGAAGGACTCCTTGAGGGACTCAGAGTCCCTCAAGGAGTCCTTCACGGACTTGCGGCACCCAACCCAAGGGCCTCAGGAGACGTCGGAGGGCTTCGCCGCCCAGGTGTTGCACTCGAACATCCGGTTCTTCTGCGCGCCGTGCTGCCACCACGAGATCGCGTGCGCGTCGGTGCCGTGGTCGCGCGGGCCGCCGTTGTGGTCGCCGCGGTCCTGCGAGCCCCACGCGTCCCGGTACATCGCCTGGTCGACCGAGCCACCGCGGCCCACTGTCGAGCCGAGGAACGTCCCGGACAGGCATTGCGCCGAAAGTTCGTTCCGCCGGGACATCTCCAGGCCCGCCGCCGAGTCGGTGCCCGCGTCGTATCGCGCGTCCCAATAGGCCTGCGAGATACCGGAAAGCGCCTGGATGTGATGCGCGTACTCGTGGGCGAAGACCGCCAGGTAGACCCCTGGCCGGTTGCCGTACTGGTCGGGCTGAAGGCCTTCGTACGGCATGTACAGCGTCTCGTTCTGCGAGCAATAGAACGCCGCCACCGTGCCGCCGCTGGCGTCACCGCACGGGCTCGACCAGTTCTTGCCGGACGGGTACTTCACGGTCGGGACCCGGAACGGCAGGTTGGTGTAGCTCATGACCTGCTGCCAGACGCTGTCCAGGCAGGGACGCGCGCTTTCGAAGAACGCGGCCGACGCGTTCGGGTTGGTCGCCCAGCGCGAGAGGTTGCACGCCTGGTTCGGCAGGCCGACCTTGGAATCCAGCCACAGCGGGTTGTCGGCCAGTTTGTGCTGCGGTTGCGGACCGGACGGCGCCCGGCTGGCCGAGGTCTCCCGTGTCGAGCCCGCCGACGTCTCCCGCGAGGCGGTCGAATCGCGCGAACGGGTGCTCGTCGTCGACGTGTCGCCTGCCGTTGTCGTCGTCGTGTAGTCCGAAGAGGACGACGACGTCGGGCTCGTCGGATAGCTCGAGTATCCGGCGTCCGCGACATGAGTCGGGCGGCTGTTCGCGATGGCGAGCACCATGACCAGCCCGCCCATCAGCGCCATCACGGCCACGATCGCGACGGCCGCGATGACCCCGCCGTTCGACTTCTTCGCCCGATATCCACCGTAGGGAGCGAAAGCGGGCGGCGCGAAACGCGGACCGTAAGGAAGCTGCGGCGGGCCGACGGCACCGGGCCGGAACGGGACCGGCGCGCCGACCTGCGGCGGCGGCAGCGGGGCCGCGCCCGGCGGGGGCAGCGGCATCCCGCCGCTCGGCGGACCCGGCCGGAACGGCGGTGGGACCGGCGTCGGCTGCGAGATCGGCGGCGGCATCGGCGGCCGCCCGGCACCAGGAGGGCGGCCGGGCGGCAGCTGACCGCCGGGGCCCGGCCGGTTCGGCGGCGGCACCGGAGGCCCGCCACGCGGCGGCAGCGGACGTGCCCCCGGCGGCGGGAGCGGACGGCCACCCTGCGGTGGCCGGGGCGGCCCCGGCGGTCCGGGTTGCCCCGGAGGTGGCGGAGTCGGCCGGCGCCGCGGATCAGGCGGGCCGGGCGGCTGCTGGTTCATCGAGTGGATCCCCCATGCGGTTCGGCAACGCCGTTCGCCCAGGTGGCGGATTCGGCGTTTCGGCGGTCAGCATAGATCGGCTGCCCTAGAGTGTGTGGCTGTGTTGACGAAATGGGGGACGGCGATCGTGGCCGTCGCGGCGAGCTCGGCCTTGATGGCCCCGCCGTCGGATACGAACGTGCCGGAGGCGCCCGAAGCGGGCCCTTCGCTGACGAACGCGCCGCAGCTGCCGAAGCCGCCGCCACTCGGCGCGCGCGGCCAGCTCGGGCTGCTCCAGCCGCCGAGCGGCGCCTCCGCGAACGTCGCGGTGAAGGTGGAACGCGACGGTTCGGTGTCGATCACCGAGCAGGTGACCGTCCCCGGTGGACAGCATCTGGTGCGCCGGATCCCGTTGAAGGTTCCCGCCGGTGAGGAGCAGGACCGCGTCTACGGGGTCCGCGACGTCGTGGTCGAGGGCGCGGGCAAGACCGAGTCGAACGGCGAGCAGCTGGTCGCCACCTTCGACGGCGGCGCGTCCACCCTCAAGTACAAAGTGGACGGGGCGGTCGCCGACGTCAACGGCGCGCAGCAGGTGCGCTGGCAGGTCGCGAGCGGCTGGGACGGCGAACTGTCCCGTGTGTCCGCTTCGTTCAGCGCGCCGACGCGCGAAATGCCCACAGTGGACTGTTTCGCCGGGCCGCTCGGTTCGGACAGGCAGTGTTCGCTCGCGGAGACCGACCACAGCGGTGTCGTCCGGATCGAGCAGGACAAGCTCGCGGCGGGCGAGCGGGTCGATCTCGCCGTCGGGCTCCCGGCGGGCACCGTTCCCGCGAACGCGCGGTTCGAGCAGATCGCCTCGGTCGGCGGCGCGTTCGCCCTCACCACCCTCACCGGGATCGGTTTCGGGGCGCTGGCGCTGTTCCTGATCCTCGGCGCGCTCGCCATCTGGCTGCTGCGCCGCCGTGACAAGGGCGCGCTCACCGCGGGCACAGGCCCCGTCGACGTCTTGATGCGAGAAGGCGACAGGGTCTCCTTCGCCTCGCCCGACGGCGTCCTGCCGGGACAGGTCGGCACGGTCGTCGACGAGACGGTCGACGTCGTGGACGTCAGCGGCACGGTGGTCGACCTCGCGGTCCGCAACTACCTGTGGCTCGCCGAGGTCCGCGGCAACGGTGTCGTCGATTGGCAGATCGCCCGCCGTAACGCGCCGGACGAGCACCTCGTCGCCTTCGAACGCGAGATCTACACCGCGATCCTGCCCGAGGGCACCGATTCCGTGCTGCTGTCGGAACTCCGCGGCCGCGGCACCGTCGATCTCCGCGTCGCAGGCGAGGCGATGTACGCGGACGTGGTGCGCAAGGGCTGGTTCTCCCGCCGTCCGGACAAGGGCCGGAACAAGCTCACCCTGGCGGGCATCGGCCTGGTCGCGCTCGGCCTCGTGGGCACCGTGGTCCTGACGTTCACCGCCGGGCACGCGCTGCTCGGCGTCGCGGTCGCGCTCGCCGGCGTCGCCACGCTGCTGGGCGCTTCGTGGGTGCCGCCGCGCACTTCGCGCGGCAGGCGCCTGGTCGGCCAGGTGCGCGGGCTGCTCGAATACCTGCACACCGTCAAGGTCGACGCGATTCCGTTGGCGGACCGGGAAATGGTGTTCTCCCGGTCGCTGCCGTACGCCATCGTGCTCGGTGACACCGAAAACTGGCTCCGGACCTTCGAGGGGCTCGACCCGTCGGCGGACGGCTCGGCCGGGCTGTACTGGTTCGGCGGTCTCGAGGGCGACCGGGATCTGCGCCGGTTCGCCGCGCATCTGCCGTCGTTCCTGTCCGCTTTGGACGGTCTGCTCGCCGAATCCGGGCATCTGCGTTCGATCCGCCCGGAACCGGTCCCCGCCTGACGTGAAGATCTTCTTGCTGGTGCTCCTCCTGCTGGTGCTCGGCGCGGCACCGGCGGGAGCGCAGGGGGAACCGCAGTTGCCGTCGCTGCCGAACAGCGCGGAGATCTCGCTCAAGGTGGAACGCGACGGCGCCCTCTCGGTCGTCGAGGCGGTGTCCGTGCCGAGCGAGGCGACGATGACCCGCCGGATCCCGCTGCGCACGGCGGCTCCGCGCGACCGCGACCGGATCATCGGCATCCGTGACGTCGTCATCGAAGGCGCGGGCAGTTCCGAGCTGACCGACGACGAGTTCACCGTCAAACTCAAGGGCGGCACTTCGATCGTCCGGTACACAGTGGACGGTGCGGTCTCCGAAAGCGACGGCCTGACCAGGGTCGCCTGGCAGCTCGCGGGCGGCTGGGACAGCCGTCTCGAACTCGTGCGCGCGAGCTTCGCCGCGCCGTCCATCCCGAACGCGGTCACCTGTTACGCCGGCCCCGAAGGGTCGCGCGCGCATTGCGGGACGGCCCAGATCGCGCACTCCGGGCTGACCCGGTTCAGCCAGCAGAACCTCGCGGCCGGGCAGCGGATGGAGATCTCGGTCGAGCTGCCGGGCGGGACCGTCCCGGCGAACGCGCGGCTGGAGCCGTCGAAGACCTTCGCCGGCGCGTTCGTGCTCACCGCTCCGGTCGGCTGGGCCTGGGGTGGCTTCGCGCTCGCGCTGGTCGCGGCCGCCGTCGCGCTGGCTCTGCTGCGAAGGCGGGACAAGCACCCTGGCGGCGCGCTCCCGGTCCGGCTGCTCTCCGGGAAGGACGACCAGGCCGCGTTCGCATCACCCGACGGCGTGCTGCCGGGGCAGGCCGGGACAGTCCTCTCGGGGCGCGCCGACGCCGTCGATCTCGCCGCGACGGTCGTCGACCTCGCGGTCCGGAACTACCTCTGGGTGAGTGAGGAGGCCGGCGAGCTGACCGGCTGGCGGCTCGTCCGCCGCAATCCGCCGGACGAGCTGCTGACCGCCTTCGAACGTGCGGTGTTCGACGTCCTGCTGCCGGACGGGCGGGAGTCGGTGCTGCTGTCGGAGATCCAGTCCGCGCGGATCGGGATCGAGACGGTGCGGGACGAGCTGGCCGACAGCGTCGTCGAACGCCGCTGGTACTCGCGGCTGCCCGCCAAGCTGACCCGTGCCGGACGGCGGATCTGCTTCTACGGCCTGTTCCTGACCGTCCTGCTGGCGCTGACCGTCGGATACGCCCAGCTCGGCCTGATCGTGATCGCCGCGGGCGCCGTCCTCGCCGTCGCGGCCCGATGGCTCCCGGCGCGCACCGGTGCCGGCGTCACGCTGCACCGGCGGCTGCTCGGCGTCCGTGACGCGCTGCTGGCGACCAAGGCGACGGCCGTCCCTAAGCTCGAACGCGAGGTGCTCCTTTCGCGGGCGCTGCCTTACGCGCTCGCTCTCGGCGAACAAGAACACTGGATCGCCGAGTTCGCCGGACTCAAGGGCCCGCCCAAGATCTACTGGTACGGCAGGGAAGCCGACGGCGAGGTGGACATCGCGCGGGTGAGCGACCTCACCGCCGCGGTGGTGGGAACCTTCGCCGCGACCCGACAGGGTCGTCGCCTGGAGGCCTGAGTAGCCCGTAGGGTGGTGCGCATGGCCGATCCCGAGCTTGTCCGATTCACCCTCGACAACGGTCTGCGCGTGGTGCTCGCGCCCGACGCGACCGCTCCGGTGGTGGGTGTCAGCGTCCACTACGACGTGGGCTTCCGTTCCGAGCCCGAAGGGCGCACCGGTTTCGCGCACCTCTTCGAGCATTTGATGTTCCAGGGGAGCGAGAGCCTGGAGAAGCTCGCGCACTTCCGGTACGTCCAGTCGAGTGGTGGCAGCTTCAACGGGTCCACCCATCCGGACTACACGGACTATTTCGAGGTCCTCCCCGCCGCGGCTCTCGAGCGCGCCCTGTTCCTCGAAGCGGACAGGATGCGGGCGCCGAAGCTGACGCAGGAGAACCTGGCCAACCAGATCGACGTGGTCAAGGAGGAGATCCGCCTCAACGTGCTGAACCGGCCGTACGGCGGGTTCCCGTGGATCACCCTCCCGCCGGTGCTTTACTCCACGTTCCCCAACGCGCACAACGGATACGGCGGTTTCGAGGACCTCGAACAGGCCACCCTGGACGACTGCGCGGCCTTCTTCGACACCTACTACTCGCCCGCGAACGCGGTGCTGACCGTCGCCGGTGACTTCACCGTCGAAGCGGCCCGCGAGCTGATCGAGAAGCACTTCGGCGACGTGCCGCACCGGCCCGCGCCCGAGCGTCCCTCGTTCGCCGAGCCTGCCCCCGAAGGCGAGCTGCGCGGCGAGCAGATCGACCCGCACGCCCCGCTGCCCGCGGTCGGCGTCGGCTACCGCATGCCGGACCCGATCAACGACATCGACGGCTACCTGGCGAACCTCGTGCTCGCCGGCGTGCTGACCGACGGCGACGGCTCCCGGCTGCAGCAGCGCCTGGTGCACCGCGAGCCGCTGGTCGTCGACATCGGCGCGGGCGCCGGGCTGTTCGGCCCGTTCGAGGCCCGCGACCCGGACACGTTCACCATCACCGCGATCCACCCGCACGAGGTGAGCACCGACCAGGTCCTCGCCGCGCTGGACGAGGAACTGGAGAAGCTGGCGGCCACGCCGCCGGAGGACCAGGAACTGAAGAAGGTCACCGCGCGCTGGGCCGCGAGCCTGCACTCCGAGCACGACAAGCTGGTGTCCCGCACGCTGGCACTCGGCTCGTTCGAGCTGCTCTACGGCGACGCGTCGCTGGTGTACCGGCTCGCCGAGAAGATGTCGGCCGTCACCGGGGAAGCCGTTTCGGCGGCGGCCAAGGCGCTGCGGCCGGACTCGCGCGCCGTCCTCGTCGTCCGTCCCGGCAGTGCCGATTCCGAACAGGAAGGTTCCGAGCAGTGAGCGCACCGCACCGCACCGCCGAGGAGATCGGCCGCACGGCCGCCGGGCCGCGTCCGGTCCCGTCGCTGGGGACGCAGCGCGCCGCCGCCGAGCTGTCCCATGTGGACACCACGCTGAGCAACGGCCTGCGGGTGCTCGCCGTCCGCAAGGCCACCGTGCCGCTGGTCGAGCTGCGGGCGTGGATCCCGTTCGCGGGCGAGGACAAGCTGCACCCGGCGACCGCCGAAGTGCTGGCCGAGACCCTGCTGACCGGCACCGCCCGCCGCGACCGCATCGAGATCGACGCGGAACTGGCGCTGATCGGCGGTGACCTCGCCTCCGGCGTCGACCCGGAGCGCCTGGCCATCACCGGCACCTCGCTGGCCGACGGCCTGCCGACGATGCTGAACGTCCTCGCCGACGCGCTCACCGGCGCGTCGTACGCGGACGCCGAGGTCGAACGGGAACGCGAGCGGCTCATCGAGCGGATCGCCGTCTCCCGCACCCAGCCGAGGACGATCGCGCGAGAGGCGCTGCAGAAGCACCGCTACGGCGATCACCCCGCCGTGCGCGAGGTGCCGCAGGCCGAAGATGTCGCGATCGTGACGCCGGAGCAGGTGCGCGCGCTGCACCGGGCTTCGGTGCTGCCGCGGGGATCCGTGCTGGTCCTCGTCGGTGACATCGATCCGGAGACCGTCATCGGCGACCTGGAGAAGGCGCTCGGCGGCTGGGCTTCGGACCGTTCCGCCGTCCGTCTTCCCGTGCTTCCCGACCTCACCGGCGGCAATGTCCTGCTGGTGCCGCGGGCCGGTGCCGTGCAGTCGCAGATCCGGCTGTCCGCGCAGGCCGTGTCCCGCACGGACCCGAGGTACGCCGCGCTGCAGCTGGCGAACCTCGCGTACGGCGGGTACTTCTCGTCGCGGCTGGTCGAGAACATCCGTGAGGACAAGGGCTACACCTACAGCGCGCACTCCGGGTTCGAGTTCACCGACCAGACAGCCGTGCTGAACGTCGACGCGGACACCGCGACCGACGCGACCGCCGCCGCGCTCATGGAGACGCGGTACGAGCTGGCCAGGCTCGGTCTCGTGCCGCCCACCGCCGAAGAGGTCGAGTCGGTGCGGCAGTACGCGATCGGTTCGCTGGTCACGGCGGCGTCGTCGCAGGGCGGCCTCGCCGCGCAGCTGGCCGCGCTCGCCGCGACCGGACTGGGCGCCGACTGGCTCGCCGGGCATCCGGCCCGGCTGGCCGCGGTCACCGCCGAAGACGTGGCGAGCGCCGCGCTGGAGTTCTTCGCGCCCAAGCGGTTCACCGGGGTCGTCGTCGGCGACGCCGACGTCCTCGCGCCGAAGCTGACGGCGCTGGGCGACGTGACCGTCGGGGAGTCCGCTTGACCGAGGCACCGTTCGGGTTGGGGGCGCTCCCGACGCTTTCGCGCTCCATGGCGGACCGTCAGGAGTCCTTGCGCACCAACCCGGACAGGCTCGCCACCCGCTGGCCCGACGCACGGGTCGTGCTGCTCGACGAGCACGCGCGCACCCCGGTGGTGGAGGGGTCCGGCGCGCTCGCGACCCGCAAGACGCAGGACTTCGGCCCCGAGCCGCCCGCCGAGGCGGTCTTCCTCGGCGAGTGGCAGGGCACCGACTTCTGGTCGCTGCCCGGCCGCCCCGCCGGGGAGACCGAGACCGTCGAAATGGCGGGCAGCTGGGGCGTCGTCGAAGAGGTCCCGCGGCACGAAGGCGAGATCTGGGTCGACCTGCGCGGCTACGGCGACCTGCTCGACGACGCGTCGGCCGGGCTGTTCACCACCGCGCAGGCGCTGCGGAACTGGCGGCGGCAGGCGAACTTCTGCGCGCGGTGCGGGAGCGAGACCGAGCTGGTCCAGCTGGGCTGGGCGAGCAAGTGCACCGGCTGCGGCCGGGAGGAGTACCCGCGCACCGACCCGGCGGTGATCTGCCTCGTGCACGACGACGCCGGAGTCAACGGCGAGCACGTCCTGCTGGCGCGGCAGCCGATCTGGCCGCCGGACCGGTACTCGATCCTCGCCGGGTTCGTCGAGGCGGGGGAGTCGCTCGAAGGCTGTGTCGAGCGGGAGATCCGCGAAGAGGTCGGCGTCGAGGTGCGCGACGTGCGCTACCTCGGCAGCCAGCCGTGGCCGTTCCCGCGGTCGATCATGCTCGGCTTCACCGCGCGGGCCGACATCTCCGCCCGGCTGGTGCCCGCGGAAGGCGAGATCGAAGAGGCGTTCTGGGTTTCGCGCGAGGAGGTGCGGTCCGCGTTCGCGAACAGCCAGCTGCGGAACGCGGGCGCCGTGCCGACCCCGATCGCCGGTGGCACGCGGCAGCTGGTGCTGCCGGGGAACTCGTCGATCGCGCGCGTCATGCTGGCGGCCTGGGCAGGCGTTTAGTCCCTGCTAGCGAGGGAGCGGCGCCGGTTGAGTCGGCCGGGCCGAAGGCTCGGCTCGCGTGATCAGACACCGATCTCGCGTGTTTGAAGCCGGAACTCGCGTGTTTGAACGGCGAACTCACGTGATTGGAGGGCGATCTCGGTGTTCGCCGTCTGATCACGCGAGATCCGGCTCCAATCACGCGAGATCCGGCTCCAATCACGCGAGATCCGGCTCTGAGCACGCGGCGATCCGAGGTGGCGGCCTGCGGTGGGCCGAATGGGCGGCGTGACCGGCAGACGTCAACGCTCCCGGCGAAGTTAGTGATTCGCCCTCGAAGCGGCGAAGTGTCCGCTAATCTCCTGCCGTCCGGTTTCAAGGACCATCGAGTTAGGACACTGGGGAAAACATGAAGAACACCTTGCGGCGGTTCGCCGTCGCCGGAGCCGCTGTCGTGGCCATCGTCTCGTTCAGTGCAGTGAACGCGGGAGCGGCGCAGGCCTCGGACTACGAGTACTTCGGTTCGTACAACCAGGAGGACTGCGGAATCACCGGCCACCATGGCCAGATCGCCGGGGACTGGGACGGGTGGATGTGCTACCCCTCGCCCACGTTCCCCTGGGTGTACGACCTGTACGTGCAGCCCAACTTCTGATCCACCACCGCGTAGCCAAAGGGCCGCTCAGGGACTCCTGAGCGGCCCTTTGCCGTCTGACCGACGCTGAGTACATCCACGTGTACCCGCTGTGCGGAACATCGCAAGCGTTATCTCCCCGTTTCCCAGGCCCGTTGACGACTGTGGTTCGGCTCACTACAGTCCCCGGAAACCGTCTGTAAAGTTTCCTAACGAAGTCGGGAGCGACCCCAAATGCGAGCCGGCAGTCCGCGAATGCTGCGCGAGATCAACGATCGCGCGGCCATCGAGGTCCTCCTTCAGGAGGGGCCGATGACGCGTTCCGAGCTCGAGGTCGCGATCGGCCTGTCGAAGCCCGCGACGGCGCAGCTGCTCACCCGCCTCGAACAGGACGACGTCGTCACCAAGGCGGGCGTGCGCGGCGGGGGCCGCGGCCCGAGGGCGCAGCTCTGGGAGGTCAACGGCGGCGTCGCCTACGTCGCGGCCGTTGACCTGACACCGCAGAAGGCCGACTTCGTCGTCTCCGACGTCACCGGCGCGGTGCTCGCCGAGTACCAGGTCCCGCTGCCGGTCCACGAGGGCGCGGACGTCGTCGGCACCTTCGGCGCGGCACTCACCCACGTCGCGGGCGAAGCCGGGCTCACCACCCAGGACCTCCGCCACGTCGTCATCGGCGCGCAAGGCGCCTTCGACCCGCGCACGGGCCTGCTCTCCTCGGCCCCGCACATCCCCGGCTGGCTCGGCTTCGACGTGCCGAGCAGGCTCAGCCAGGAACTCGGCGTCGAGGTCACCATCGAGAACGACGTCAACCTCGTCGCGATCGTCGAAATGACGGTCGGCCAGGCCGTCGGGCTCGACGACTTCGTGATGATCTGGCTCAGCGACGGCGTGGGCGGCGCGGTGGTGGTCGGCCGCAGGCTGTTGCGCGGCGCGACCGGCGGTGGCGGCGAGATCGACTGGATGCGCGTCCCCGACCCGGCTTCCGTCGCCGCCTCGAACCCCAAGCCCCGTGCCGGAGATCGTTTCGGCGACATCGTCGCGTCGCCTGCCGTCGTCCGGTTGGCCGCCGCGCACGGCATCGAGGCGGAGACCGGCGCGGACGCCGTCGCCAAGGCCCGCGAGACCGAGAACGAACCCTTCCTCGACGATCTCGCCCGCCGCGTCGCGGGCGGCGCGGCCAGCCTGATCGCGGTCGTCGACCCCGAACTCGTGCTCCTTTCCGGTGACACCAGCCGGGCCGGTGGCGACGAATTCGCCGCACTGGTCGCGCGAAGGCTGCACGAGCTGGTCCTGCCCCGCACCCCGGTCGGGGTCGCTTCGGTGCAGGGCAACGCGGTCCGCGAGGGCGCGCTGCAATCGGCGCTCGCCACCGTCCGCCGGGACGTCTTCGGCGTCAACACCCCTTCGCTCCTCGGGCCCGGTCGGTCCGGGGCGGGAGAGCCCCATCCGATCGTGGCGATCCCGGATTCACGAACAGAACCACCGTCTCCCGCCCCAACCAACTAGGAGGAGGGTCATGAGTTCCACGACCCAGGTTCGGAGAAGTGGCCGCCGTTGGCGCGGCTCGATAGTGCTCGGCGCGGTCACCGTCGCCGCGCTGGTGTCCGCTTGTTCGGGCGCCGCAAGCGGCCCGAACGGTGGGTCGGGTGACGCGGCGGCCGCCCCCGCCGCGGACGCGAAGCTCACGCTGACCGTCTACAGCAAGTTCACCGACCGCGAGTACAACGTGGTCACCGCCGGGCTCAACAAGCTCAAGGCGAAGTTCCCGAACATCGAGATCAAGCACGAAGGCCAGCAGGACGACGACAAGATCACCCAGTCCATCCGCGGTGGCAACCCGCCGGACGTGGCGATCTCGTTCTTCACCGACAACCTCGGCGCCTGGTGTTCCACGGGCAGCTTCCAGGATCTCAAGCCCTACATCGAACGCGACAAGATCGACCTGAACCAGATCCCGGACGCCGTCCGCAGCTACACCGAGTACCAGGGCAAGCGCTGCGCCATGCCGCTGCTCGCCGACGTCTACGGCTTCTATTACAACAAGGACATGTTCGCGGCGAAGGGCATCACGTCGCCGCCGAAGACGACCTCGGAACTGTTCGAGGCCACCAAGAAGCTGACCGAGTTCAACCCGGACGGGTCGATCAAGGTCGCCGGCTTCCTGCCGTCGATGCCGTTCTACGCCAACTACGCGCAGTACTGGGCCCCGAACTTCGGCGCCACCTACCTCGGCCCCGACGGCCAGTCGCACCTCGCCGACAGCCCCGAGTGGAAGGCGATGTTCGACTTCCAGAAGCAGCTGGTCGACTTCTACGGCGGCCACGCCAAGGTCGAGCAGTTCAAGGCAGGTCTCGGCGAGGAGTACTCGGCGGACCACGGTTTCCAGCGCGGCAAGCTCGCGATGATGATCGACGGCGAGTACCGCACCGCGTTCATCAAGGACCAGGCGCCGGCGCTGAAGTTCGGCACCGCGGCCCCGCCGGTGCTCGACAGCAAGCCGGACCGTTACGGCGGCGCGTTCACCACGGGCACGATCATCGCGATCCCCAAGGGTGCCAAGAACCCCGGCGCGGCCTGGGAACTGATCAAGCAGGTCACCCTCGACACCTCCACGCTGGTCGAACTGTCGAACGGGCTGAAGAACGTCCCGAGCACCAAGGCCGCGCTGACCGACCCGAAGCTCGACGTCAACCCCGAGTTCAAGACGTTCCTCGACCTGTACAACGGCGGGAAGCTGCTGCCCAACCCGTCGACGCCGATCGGTGACGCGCACCTCAAGGCCGTCAACGACTTCGCCGAGAAGTGGCAGGCGGGCAACATCCCCGACATGGTCGCGGGTCTCAAGCAGGTCGACGCTCAGATCAACGACGAGCTGGCCCAGAAACGCGCCGGCGGCTGATCGCATGACATCGACCCTGGATTCCAGGGCGGTCGCCTCCCCTTCCGCGTCCACCCGGACGCGGAAGGGGAACGCGGCACGCCGTCGTCGCACCGTCTTCTACTTCATCGCGCCGGCGATGCTCGGGTTCCTGATCTTCTTCGGCTACCCGCTGATCGCCACGGTGTACTACTCGTTCACCCGCTACGACCTGATCAACCCGCCCGAGTTCATCGGCTTCGACAACTACATCCGGATGTTCACCAGCGAACAGCTGGTCGGCACCGCCGCGTACAACACGCTGTGGCTGGTGATCGTCCTGACGGTCTGCCGGGTCGTGTTCGCGCTCGGCGTCGCCTCGATCATCTCCCGGCTCAAGTCGGGCGTAGGCCTGGTGCGGACGCTCTGCTACCTGCCTTCGCTGGCCCCGCCCGCCGCGGCGACCCTGGCGTTCGTGTTCCTGTTCAACCCGGAATACGGCCCGGTCAACGCGTTCCTGCGGACGATCGGCATCGACGGCGGCCTGTGGTTCAACGATCCGGCGATGTCGAAGCCCGCGCTGACCCTGCTGGTGATGTGGGGTTCGGGCGAGCTGATGATCATCATCCTGGCGGCGCTGCTCGACGTGCCGCAGGAACAGCACGAAGCCGCTCAGCTCGACGGCGCGGGGCCGGTCCGCCGGTTCTGGCACGTCACGCTCCCGTCGATCTCGCCGGTGCTGCTGTTCGGCGTCGTCAACTCGATGATCTTCGCGCTGCAGTTCTTCACGCAGGCGATCGTCGCGGGCTCGTCGGCCGCGGGCGCGGCCGACGTCGCGGGCAACACCAGATTCATCGGCGCACCACAGAATTCGACGCTGACCTACCCGGTCTGGCTGTACGTCCAGGGATTCCGGTACTTCAACATGGGTTACGCGGCGGCGATGGCGGTCCTGCTGTTCATCGTCTCGGCCGGGTTCACCTGGATCCTGGTCCGCCAGATGCGCAAGACCCAGCACCAGGAGGAGGGGGCATGACCACCCTGGCCGAGCCCCGGCGCGCCGCCCCGGCGTCCGAACCGCCGAAGGTGCGGGTGCGGCGCAAATGGGACAAGAAGCTGTACTGGATCGCGACGCACAGCGTGGGGATCGCGATGGGCGTGATCTTCATGCTGCCCATCCTGTTCGTGTTCCTCACCGCGGTGATGTCCAGCGAACAGGCGCTTTCGTCGAACTTCTGGCCGAAGGAATGGCACTTCGAGAACTTCATCGAGGTGTTCGAAAAGGCGCCGCTGCTGCAGTATTTCGGCAACAGCATGCTGTATTCGACGCTGGCCACCTTCGGGGCGCTCGTCTCGGCGATCCCGGCGGCGTACGCGCTTTCGAAGCTGAAGTTCCGCGGGCAGAACCTGTTCTTCATGTTGACCGTCGCCGCGATGATGCTCCCCCCGCAGGTCACCGTCGTGCCGCTGTACGACCTGTGGGTGCGGCTCGGGTTCACCGGGACACTGGTTCCGCTGATCGTGCCGTACTTCTTCTTCGACGCTTTCTCGATCTTCCTGCTGCGGCAGTTCTTCCTCACCATTCCGAAGGACTACCTCGAAGCGGCGAAGATCGACGGCTGCAACGAGTTCCAGGCGATGGTCAAGGTGCTGATCCCGATGGCGAAGCCGGGGATCGCGGCCACCGCGATGTTCTGCTTCCTGTTTACCTGGAACGACTACTTCGGTCCACTGCTCTACACCGGTGAAACCCGTGACAGCTGGCCGCTTTCGCTGGCGATCGCGTCGTTCCGCGGTATGCACCACGTGGAATGGAACCTCACCATGGCGGCCACCGCGCTGATCATGCTGCCGGTGATCGTGCTGTTCGTGTTCGCGCAGAAGTCCTTCGTCAAGGGCATCACATTCACAGGGGTCAAGGGATGAAACTGGCAGTCGTCGGTGGCGGTTCCACGTACACGCCCGAACTGATCGACGGGATCGCCGGGCGGCGGTCCACTTTGGACGTCGACGAGATCGTGCTGATCGATCCGGACGCCTACCGGGTGGAGGCGGTCGGCGACTTCAGCAACCGGTTGCTGGAGCACGCCGGGCATCCGGCGCGGGTCCGCACCACCGCGAGCCTCGAAGAGGGCGTCGACGGGGCTTCGGCGGTGCTGATCCAGTTGCGGGTCGGCGGGCAGCGCGCGCGGCGCGGGGACGAGACGTTCCCGCACGCCTGTGGCTGTGTCGGGCAGGAGACCACGGGCGCGGGCGGCCTCGCGAAGGCGCTGCGCACCGTGCCGGTGGTGCTCGACATCGCCGACAGGGTAAGGAAAATCGCCGGGGACGACACCTGGATCGTCAACTTCACCAACCCGGTCGGCATCGTCACCCGCGCGCTGCTGAACGAGGGGCACCGCGCGGTCGGGCTGTGCAACGTCGCGATCCACCTCCAGCGCACGTTCGCGCATCTGCTCGGCGCCGGGACCGACGACGTCAAACTCGTCCACACCGGACTGAACCACCTGAGCTGGGAACGGCAGGTGCTCGTCGACGGCGTGGACCGGCTGCCGGAACTGCTGGGGGAGCACGCGGAGTTCCTCGGCGAGCACGTCACCGCGCCGGTGGAGTGGATGCGGCGGATGAACGTCGTGCCGTCGTACTACCTGAAGTACTACTACGGGCACGACGAGCAGGTCATGAAGCAGCGCACCGAGCGGCCGCGCGCGGACGTCGTCAGCGACGTCGAAGAGGAACTGCTCAAGGTGTACCTCGACCCGGAGGTGGTGACCAAACCGGAGCAGCTGGAGAAGCGGGGCGGCGCCTACTATTCCGAGGCCGCGGTGCAGCTCGTGCACGCGCTGACTTCGGGCGGCCCCGCGGAGGAGCACGTCGTCAACGTCCGCAACGAAGGCACTTTCGACTTTCTGCCGGACGACGCCGTCATCGAAGTACCGTCCCTTGTGGACGGGAACGGTCCTCGTCCGATCCCGCAGGCGCCGGTGGAACAGCGGTTCGCCGGGCTCATCGCCGGGGTGACCGCGTACGAGCACCTCGCGCTGGAAGCGGCGATCAAGGGCGGCCGGGACCGGGTGGCCGACGCGCTGCTCGCGCATCCGCTGGTCGGGCAGTACACCAAGGCCGATCAGCTCGCCGACACCCTCGTGCAGATCAACCGTGAGTTCCTGCCGTGGGCGGGGGCATGACGGCCGGCACACGGGACGTCGTCGTCGCGATCGACGGCGGCAACAGCAAGACCGACGTCCTGATCGTCTCGCGGGACGGCCGGGTGCTCGGGCAGTCGCGGGGGCCGGGCGCGTCCCCGCAGAACATCGGGGTCGACGCCAGCGTCCAGCTGCTGGAAAGGCTGGTCCTGGAGGCCCTACGCGGGGCGGGGATTCCCGACGAACGTCCCTTCGCGGCACATACGTCGGCCTACCTCGCGGGGCTGGATTTCCCGCAGGAGGAAGCGATCCTGCACGCGGCGCTGGCCGCCCGCGGCTGGAGCGACACGCTGATCGTCGGCAACGACACGCTCGCGCTGCTGCGCGCGGGCAGTTCCGACGGAACGGGTGTGGCGGTGGTGTGCGGCGCCGGGATCAACGGGGCCGGCGTCAGCGCCGACGGCCGTGAGCAGCGATTCCCGGCGCTGGGCAAGATCTCCGGCGACTGGGGCGGCGGCTACCGGCTGGGCGAGGAGGCGCTGTGGTGGGCCGTCCGCGCCGAAGACGGCCGAGGCCCCGGCACGGCCCTGCAGGCGGCCGTCGCCGCGCACTTCAAGGCGTCTTCGGTACTGGAAGTGGTGCGGCGGCTGCATTTCGAGGATCTGCACACCGATTCGATCCACGGCCTGTGCCCGCTGCTGTTCGCCGTCGCGGCGGGCGGCGACGAGGTGGCGCAGGACGTGGTCGACCGGTTCGTCGACGAGGTCGCCGTCCTGGTCACGGTCATCCTGCGGCGGCTCGAACTGACCGGGGAAGCGCCCGAAGTCATCCTCGGCGGGGGAGTGCTGACCGGGGTCGGCGCGCCGGTGATCGCGGAGATCGAGCGGCGGTGCCTGAAGGTGGCTCCGCGCGCTTCGGTGCAGGTTGTCGACGTCGCCCCTGTGGTCGGCGCGGCGTTGTTCGCGCTGGACACCATCGGCGCCCCCGACACCGCCAAGTCCTCCCTGAAGGCCGCGACCAAACGGGTCTGAATGTCCGTGAAGGCCTCCTTCCCTACTCTCAAGGTAGGGAAGGAGGCCTTCACGGACTATCGGCTCAGGAGGCGGCGGGGACGAGCGGCGAGTCCGTCTCCAGCAGGGACTTGAGGTCCGAGAGGATCCAGTTCCAGCCACCACCGGCGTTCTCGCCCGGTCCGGCGTCGATGTCCTCCTGCGAGCCGTTGACCAGGGCGGCCGTCGTCGGCGCGCCGGTGACGTCGTGGGTGACGGTCAGCCTGGTGCCCGCGGTCTTCGTCTCTTCGATCTCGTAGGTGAGCTTGGTGTACGGCTCCTTGTCGAAGGCCGGGTCCATCAGCAGTTTCCAGGTGATGACCAGCTTGCGCGGCGGATCGACTTCGAGCACCTCGCCGTCGGTGAGGTCGTTGGTGAACCCGGCATCGATGAAGTCCTTCGTCGGGTGGGTGGCGTGTTTGCCGCCCACCCGGAGGTCGTAGTCGACCAGGCCGCTGTAGCCGTACTTCTGCGACCACTCGGGCTTCGTGATGGCGTCCCAGATCTTCTCCGGGGTGGCTTTGATGTAGACGCGGTAAACCTGGGTGTCGGTCATGAGGGCTCCTCGGTTTCGAGTTCGGCCTTGAGGTCGAGTAACGCGGTCACCTTGCGCTCGGTGAACTTGTCGATCCACCGGTCGTGGATCTGCCGGATCGGAACCGGGTTGAGGAAATGCTTCTTCTCCCGGCCCTCCTTGCGCGTGACGACAAGTCCGGCTTCTTCCAGCAGTTTCAAATGCTTCATCACGCCGAACCGGCTCATGTCCACTTCAGACTCGAGTTCGGTCAGCGTGCGGCCGTCACGCGCGAACAGCTGGTCGAGCAGGAACCTGCGGGTCGGATCCGCCAGAGCCTTGAAAACCAGGTCGTCGTCGGGCACGAGGGAAGAATAGGTGACCAAAAGGTCACATGTCAACCGATGGCTTCGCTACAGGAGGGCGCCCAGCGGCAGGATCAGCGCGATCGCGACCGTGGAGATGATCGTCTCCATGATCGACCAGCTCTTCAGCGTCTGCCCGACCGAAAGCCCGAAGTACTCCTTGACCAGCCAGAACCCGGCGTCGTTGACGTGCGAGAAGAACAGTGAACCGGCGCCGATCGCCAGCACCAGCAGCGCGCTGTGCGACGGGTCCATGGTCGCCGCGAGCGGGGCCACGATGCCGGCGGCGGACACGGTCGCGACCGTCGCGGAGCCGGTGGCGAGCCGGATCGCGACCGCGACCAGCCAGCCGAGCAGCAGCGGCGACAGGTTCGCGCCGGTGGCCAGGCCGGTGATGACATTGCCGACCCCGGCGTCGACGAGGGTCTGCTTGAATCCGCCGCCCGCGCCGACGATGAGCAGGATGCCGGCGATCGGCGGGAGCGAGTCGGCCACCGTCGACGAAAGCTTGTCTCGCGTGAAGCCCGCGGATTTGCCGAGGGTGAACATGCCGAGCAGGACCGCGGCGAGCAGGGCGACCAGCGGGTCGCCGATGAAGTCGAGCACGCGGCGGAGGTGATTTTCCTTGTCCAGCAGGATGTCCGCGAGCGCCTTGCCCATCATCAGCACGACCGGAAGCAGCACTGTCGACAGCGTCGCGAGGAAGCCGGGGCGGCGGCCTTCTTCCGACGAAGACTCGGGGACGAGCCGTTCCGGCGCGACGGCGTCCGGGACCATTTTCGCGGCGAGCCTGCCGAACAGCGGTCCGGCGATGACCACCGTCGGGATCGCGACGAGCAGGCCGAAGGCCAGGGTGAGGCCGACGTTCGCGTTCAGTGCGCCCGCGGCGGCGAGCGGGCCGGGATGCGGCGGGACGAGGCCGTGCAACACCGAAAGCCCGGCGAGCGCGGGGATTCCCAGCATCATCAACGGTTTCCCGGTGCGCTTGGCGACCAGCAGAATCACCGGGATCAGCATCACCAGGCCGATCTCGAAGAACATCGGCAGCCCGATCAGCGCGGCGACCAGCGCCATCGCCCACGGCAGGGTGCGGTTGCCCGCGCGGCGCAGGATCGTGTCGACGATCTGGTCCGCGCCGCCGGAATCGGCGAGCAGTTTGCCGAGCATCGCGCCGAGCGCGATCAGCACGCCGACCGAGGCGACGGTGGAGCCGACGCCGGAACTGAAGCTCTTGATCAGCTTGTCGACCGGCATGCCCCCGACGAGCCCGAGTACGCCGGAGCCGAGGATGAGGGCCAGGAACGGATGCTGCTTCGCCTTGGTGATCAGGACGACGATCACGGCGATGGCGAGCACTGTCGCGCCGATGAGGCGGGTGTCGTGTCCGGTCCAGGCGGCGGCGAGAGTGGTGGTCATCAGCGATCCTTGAGGGCGGAAAGGGCGGTGTCGACGATCGCGTCCGGTGACTTCGAGATGTCGGCGACGAGACCGAACTCGTCCGGCTGCAACGGTTCGAGGTCGGCGAGCTGGGAGTCCAAAAGGGACACCGGCATGAAATGCCCGGAGCGGGTCTTCATCCGGCTCGCCAGCAGGTCCCGGTTGCCGTGCAGGTGCAGGAACCAGACGTCGCCTCCGCCGCGCAGGACGTCGCGGTAGCGGTATTTGAGCGCGGAGGAGGTCACGACGCCGCCGGAGGACTGATGGTCGGAGATCCAGGCGGCGATGGCTTCGAGCCAGGGTTGCCGGTCTTCGTCGTTCAGCGGATGGCCGGAGCTCATCTTGTCGATGTTCGCCTTCGGATGGAACGTGTCCGCTTCGGCGTAGTCCACGCCGAGGCGTTCGGCCAGTTCCGTGCCCACGGTCGTCTTGCCCGAGCCGGAAACGCCCATCACCACGATGACGGTCATCCGTACCTCCCACGTCGCTGTAGCCCGACGAGTACAGCTCAAAAGTACTACTTAAGCAACATCAAGTACTACTTAATCGAATCAGAACGTTAAGGTCGCCTGGTGGGCAATGACAGGCATGCCGAAATGCTCGACGCGCTCGGCTCCGCGATCGTCAACGGGGAGATCCCGCCGGGTGCGGTGCTGCGTTCCGACGAACTCCAGGAGCGGTTCGGCGCGTCCCGCACGGTGGCGCGCGAGGTCGTGCGTGTCCTGGAGACGATGTGCCTGACCAGCAGCAAACGCCGGGTCGGGATGACCGTGCGCGAGCCGCGGGACTGGAACCATTACGACCCGAGACTGCTCCGCTGGCAACTCGACGGCTCCGAGCGGAAGACCGCGCTGCGCACGCTGACCGAATTGCGCTCCGGCGTCGAACCGTGCGCGGCCCGGTTCGCGGCGCTGCGGGCGACGCCGGAAGAAGGCGGCCGTCTCCGGGCCCTGGCGAAGCGGCTTGAGGAGACGGCACATCGTCGGGACCTCGTGACCTTCCTCGGGCACGACGTCGCTTTCCACGATCTGCTGCTGACCGCGTCGCGGAATCCGATGTTCGCGCAGCTTTCCGCCGTCGTCGCCGAAGTCCTCGCCGGGCGCACCGGGCACGGGCTGATGCCGGACGAACCCCAGCCCGAGGCCGTCGCGCTGCACGTCGAGGTCGCGGCAGCCGTCGACGCCGGTGATCCTGACCGGGCCGAACGCGCGATGCGGGACATCGTCATCCAGGCGCGTGACGAGATGGCCGTCCATCTGGACGGATGATCTTCGAGTAATCTCTGCAGGTCTTCGAGGGAAACTTGCATGCAGGGGGCGACGGTGAGCGCGGCGCGCGCGATCGGCTTGGTGTTGGGGGTGGCCGCGGACGGGGCGATCGGGGATCCCCGGTCACGGCGTCCGGTGACGGCGTTCGCCAGGGCGGCTTCGGCGGTGGACGCGAAGGTCCGCTCGAAGCATCCGGCGGCCGGAGTGCTGTGGACCGGCGGCCTCGCGGGCTCCGCCGTACTGGCGGGCGTGCTCGCCGAACGCGCCGGACGGCGCCGTCCCGTCCTCCAGGCGACCACGACCGCGGTGACCACCTGGGCCGTCCTCGGCGCCGCCGGACTGGCCGCGCACGGCACGTCACTGGCACGGGACCTCGAAGAAGGCGAACTCGAAACCGCGCGCGGCACACTGTCCACACTGGACCCGCGGGTCGCCGACGAACTCGGCGTCATCGGCCTTTCGCGCGCTTCGGTGGAGACACTCGCCGAAAACACTTCGGACGTCGTCATCGCCCCTCTGGTGTGGGGCGCACTGGCAGGCGTGCCTGGCCTGCTCGGTTCGCGCGTGCTCAGCCTGCTGCGCGGTCTCGGCAGGGGACGCCCCGAGCGGTACCGCTGGCTCGTCGCCCGGCTGGACGAAATCGTCCATCTCGTACCCACTCGGGTCGCGGCCGGGCTGACCGTACTCGCGGCGCCGGTCGTCGGCGGCTCGGCGGGCGGCGCGTGGCGGGCCTGGCGGCGGGACACGGCCGCGCATCCGAGCCCGAACGCGGGCCGCGTCGAGGCCGCGTTCGCCGGGGCGCTGGAGATCCGGGTCGGCGGGCGGACGGTGTACCCGCACGGGGTCGAGGAACTGCCGGTGCTCGGCATCGGCCGCAACCCGGACGCCGGGCACGTGACGCGGGCCGTGGAGCTCTCGCGGGTGGTCGGGTGGCTGGGCGCGATCAGCTCGGTGGTGCTGGCGGGTCTCGTCGGTCTTCGGCGACGACGACGCTGAGCCCGCTTCCGCGCGGCGGGAGCAAGGGACCTTTGCTATCACCTGAGGCTCTGACCTGCGGAAAAGGAGCAAGGGACCCTTGCTGTCGCGGCCGGTCGAGGAGGTGTGTGGAGATAGGGACGTTGAGTGTCCCTATCTCCACACAGTCACCGCGAGACGGCCTAGCCGCCAACCTCAGGGGAGCAGGGGACCTTTGCTATCGCTCCCGTCGCGCCAGCTGTGCCCGCACCCGCGCGTCGCCAGGGCCGCCGCGCCGCTCCAGCTCCGCGTCGATCCGTGAGCGGCCATTCGGCGTCACCCGTGGGCAGCGTCCCACGGGTGAATCAGCATGCGCGGAATGGACCTATAAAAGAGCCATTTTCGCCTCAGATCAGGTGGCCACTTCGGAGCGTTCGTCCTCGGCCAGCATCTCGGCGACACTCTTGCGCCGCTGTGGCCGTTCCGTGGTCAGCGCGCCGCCCGGCTTCAGCTCCCGGACGGTGAAGTACAGCCAGCCCATCAGCGCCATCGCCCCGAACGCGATCCACTGGAGCGCGTAGGAGAAGAACGGTCCGGCGTCGGTCTGCGGCAGCGGCAGAGCGCCGAGCACACCGGGCTGGTTCAGGTCGAGCTGGAAGTAGCCCGGCCGGATGTCCAGTTTCGCGGCCCGCGCGACGACCTGGGAATCGACGACGTAGCTCTGCAGCTTCCCGCCGGTCGTCTCGTCGGCGAAGGCGTCGCGGTTCTTCCCGTCCCGCTCGTCGTGACGTGCCCGCGTGACGATGTCGACCGTTCCGGCTGGCGGCGCGGCGAAGGGGAGGGCGCGCGACTTGTCGTCGAGCCGGACGTACCCGCGGTCCACCAGCACGACCGTGCCTTCGACAGTCCTGAAGGGCGTCAGCACCTCGAAGGCCGCTTCGCCCTGTACGGAGCGAAGACGGGCCACGACCTCGCCCTCGGGCAGGTACGTGCCCTTCATCGTGACCAGGTGCCATTCGGTGCGCTGATCAGGGACCGCTCCGCCGGGAAGCAGCTGGTCCAGCGACCTCGGCTGCCCGGAGAACGACTCCCGCAGCGCCGCGTTCTGGTGCTCGCGTTCGGTGTTGCGGGAGAACTGCCACGGCGCCAGCAGCGTGAAGCAGGTGACGGCGAAGGTGAACACCACCAACGTCAAGGCCAGCCACCCAGGCTTCAGCAGGAACTTCAACCGCACCCCACCACGGTATGCGGTCCGCCTCAGGCGTGTGCGCGCACCCAGTCGAGCAGGCCCGGAACGGCCCGTTCGATCATGCCGAGGACGTCCTCGAAACCGTCGTCCTCGCCGTAGTACGGGTCGGGGACTTCGGCGCCTTCGGGCGCTGTCGGATCGAACTCGCGCAGCAGGCGGACCTTCGCCGGGTCCGACACCTTGCGTCGGAGGAACGACAGGTGGCTGTCGTCCGCCGCGAGCAGCAGGTCGGCGGCCAGATGCCCGCGGTCGACCTCGGCCGCGACATGACCGGTCGGGTATCCGTGTTCGGCCAGCTTCGCGCGGGCCCGCTTGTCGGCGGCCTCGCCGACGTGCCAGCCGCCGGTGCCCGCGCTGGACACCTGCACGAGATGGTCGAGACCGGCTTCCTCGACCTTCGCGCGGAAGACGAGCTCGGCCATCGGGGAGCGGCAGATGTTGCCGGAACAGACGAAGACGATGTGCAGCACCCGATCAGTGTGAAGGCCGCCGGAGATCGACCGCTCACCGGCTCTGAACGGCTACCGGGCGCGCGAAGCTGGCAAGCCGGGGCGAAGCGGGAGTAGACCTCCTGCAGAGAAACACGCAGGAAGGTCGCGTATGAGCGCACCAACACCCATCGTCGAGTCCCCGGCAACCGGGCTCCGGTGGTACCGCATCACCGTCAAGCATCCGCACCCCTACGAGGTCGGGCGGATCCTTTCGGAGCACCACTTCGTCCAGGCGAGATCGCCGAAAGAGGCGATGACCAGGATGCCGTTGCACCTCCGGACGAGCGCGTCCGTTGCGCCGTACCAGGTCGTCCAGCCCGACATTCCCGATCACTCGACGAAGGCCTATCGGGCGATGCTGTGGACGGGTCGCGTCATGCGCGCTGCGGGTCGCTGGGCGGTCAACAAGGACGCGAAGGCGCTGGACTGACGCAGGGGCGATAGCAAAGGTCCCCTGCTCTCTTTCCCCAGGTCAGGGCGTCAAGCGGCAGATCAGGGGATGTCGCGAAAGCCACTTTCGGGACATCTGACGTCGCGAAAGTGGCTTTCGCGACACGCGGCGCGGGCCGGGGCGACCCAGGTGATAGCAAAGGTCCCTTGCTCTCTTTCCGCAGGTCAGCGCGCCAGGTGATACCAAAGGTCCCTTGCTCCCGCCCTGCGGTCAGGGGTGCGTGCAGGCCGACCTGACGGCTTCCCCGAGCGCCACCGAGTGCAGCCGGTCCAGCCCCCGTCGCGCGTCGACCAGCCGCACCGTGACCGCCAGCCGCACGTCGCAGGACCGCCGCGCCCGCGTGTCACGGGTCGCCGCGAGTTCGGCGAGCAGGCCCGCGTTGAGCCGGTCGATCAACGGCCGGACCTCGGTCGCCAGATCGGGCCGTCCGGGCGGCCGCGTGCCGGGGTGCTCGGTCCACCGCGCGTACAGGCCGCGCTGCACGACCTTGTTCGCCTCGATCTGGTCGCGGAAGAACCGCACGACACCGTCCGCGTCGAGACCGAGGCCGGGCGCCTTCGCCGCGACCGAGTCGAGGATCTGCCGTTCGCGCACCGGGTCGTCGATGGGCGACGGCGTGCCGAACTTCGCGGCCGCGACCTTGTCGGCGATCTGCACCCGCTGCGCCGCCAGCTCGGTCAGCTTCCAGAAACCCGAAGACGCCGAAGCCGGCGTGGGCACCGCCAGCAGTCCGGCCACGAGCAACACACCGAGCACCCGAAGTCGCATGCCAGGAAACGCTACATGCGAAAATCCCCCGGTGCCCGCGCTTGCCGAAGTCATCGCCGCCCTGGAGCAGGCGTACCCGCCCGAACTCGCCGAATCGTGGGACGCCGTCGGACTCGTCTGCGGCGACCCTGCCGAGAACGTGGACAAGGTCCTGTTCTGCGTCGACCCGGTCGACGAGACCGTCGAAGAGGCGATCGACGGCGGCGCGCAGCTGATCGTCGCGCACCATCCGCTGCTGCTGCGCGGCGTCCACGGCGTCGGGGCCGACAGCACCAAGGGCCGTCTCGTGCACCGCTTGATCCGCGCCGGTGTCGCCCTCTACTGCGCGCACACCAACGCCGATTCCGCGTCACCCGGTGTCTCCGACGCGCTCGCCGACGCCATCGGCCTGACCGTCCTCGGCCCGCTCGACCCCCGCGAGGACGGCGTCACCGGCATCGGCCGCATCGGCGAACTGCCCGCGCCCGAACCGTTCTCGGCCTTCGTCGAACGCGTCGCGAACGCCTTGCCCCGCACGGAACCAGGGGTCTACGGCGCGGGCGACCCGGCCCGCCCGATCCGCCGGGTCGCCGTCTCCGGCGGTTCTGGCGACAGCTATCTCAAGCGGGCCACCGCCGCCGGGGTCGACGCGTACGTCACCGCCGATCTCCGGCATCATCCCGCCGGCGAGCACCTCGCCGAGAACGCCGAAGTCCCCGCCCTGGTCGGGGTCACGCACTGGGCGAGCGAATGGCCGTGGTGTGAGCAAGCCTCGGCCGTCGTCCGCGCCGCGTTTACGGGTAACGTCGACGTTCACGTCTCCACGCGGTGCACCGACCCGTGGACGCTACGGGCCACCCGAACCGAGCACTAAGAACTTCAAGGAGCACCGTGAAGGCCGACCCCGCCGTCCAGCGCCAGCTGCTCGAACTCGCGAAGGTGGACGCGGAACTCTCGCGTACCGCCCACCGCCGCCGCACCCTGCCGGAGATCGCCGAGGTCGACGCGGGCGAGAAGACGGTGCGCGAACGACGGGACGCGCTGGTCTCGGTCCAGACGGCGGCGTCCGACCTCGACCGCGAGATCGCCCGCCAGGAGAAGGAGATCGAGTCGGTCCGCGCCCGTGGCGATCGCGACCGCAAGCTCCTCGAATCCGGTTCCGTCGCGGCGAAGCAGATGACCGACATCGAGCACGAGCTGAACAGCCTCAACCGGCGCCAGTCCGCGCTCGAGGACGACCTGCTCGAGCTGATGGAACGTCGCGAGGCGCTCGAACTCGACGCCCAGCGCACCAGCGCCGAGGTCGCGAAGGCCGAGGGCGAAGTCGCCGAAGCCGCCAGCCGCCGCGACGAGAACTTCACCGACCTCGACACCACGAAGGCACGCCGTGACGAGGATCGCGCCAAGCTTCTGCCGCGCTTCCCGGAAGACTTGCTGAAGCTCTACGAGCGGGTCCGGGCGCACAAGGGCATCGGCGCGGCGCTGCTGCGGGCCCGCCGCTGCGGCGCCTGCCAGCTCGACATCGACCGCCGCGAGATCGCCGAGATCAAGGCCGCTCCCGAGGACAACGTCATCCAGTGCGAGAACTGCGGCGCCATCCTGGTGCGCACGCTGGAGTCCGGCCTGTGACCGACCACGTGCTGATCGAGGCCGACGGCGGCTCGCGGGGCAACCCCGGCCCCGCCGGCTACGGCGCGGTCGTCAAGGACGCGGCCACCGGTGAGGTGCTCGCCGAGCGCAAGGCCTTCATCGGCATCGCGACCAACAACGTCGCCGAGTACGGCGGCCTGATCGCCGGACTCACCGCGGCCGCCGAACTCGGCGCGTCCACAGTGGACGTCCGGATGGACTCGAAGCTCGTGGTGGAGCAGATGTCCGGGCGCTGGAAGGTCAAGCACCCGTCGATGCAGCCGCTGAACGCCGAGGCCAAGGAGCTGGCGGCGCGCTTCTCCCGTGTGCGCTACGAGTGGATCCCGCGCGCGGAGAACTCCCACGCGGACGGACTCGCGAACGAGGCGATGGACGCCGGGGCCACGAAGAAGCCGGAACCGGCGAAGAAGATCGTGAAGCAGGACAGGGTCAGCCCCGTCGGCTGGACCGGTGCCACCGGAACGCCGACGAAACTGCTCCTCGTGCGGCACGGCCAGACGGCGATGTCGGTCGACAAGCGGTACTCCGGCCGCGGCGACGTGCCGCTCACCGAGCACGGCAAGCAGCAGGCGGCCGCCGCCGCGAAACGCCTCGGCGCGATGGAAGGCCTGGTCGTCGACGGCGAGGTCGCGCCGATCATCGCGTCGCCGCTGATCCGCACCCAGCAGACCGCGCAGGCGATCGCGGACGCGCTCGGCGGCCGGGTCGAGACTCACCCAGGGCTGATCGAGACCGACTTCGGCGACTGGGAGGGCCTCACCTTCAAAGAGGCCATGGACCGCGACCCGGACTTCCAGACCAACTGGCTTTCCGACACGTCGATCGCGGCGCCGGGCGGGGAGAGCTTCGACGGCGTCCACCGGCGGGTCCGCAAGGCCCGCGACGAACTGATCGCGCAATACGGCGGCCGGACGCTCGTGCTGGTCAGCCATGTCACGCCGATCAAGGCGCTGCTGCGGATGGGGCTGGACGCCGGGCCTTCGCTGCTGTTCCGCCTGCACCTGGATCTGGCCTCGCTGTCGATCGTCGAGTTCTACCCGGACGGCAACGCCTCGGTCCGGTTGGTGAACGACATCTCGCACCTGTCCTAGCCGGAGAATGTGGTGCGGATCACGCCTGGATATGACGTGTCGCGAGCGCGTCATGGGGTATTGGCTACAGTTTTGACGACGGGCACGTGAGCGAAAAGGCAAAGACGGGGACATGACGGCGAGCGCACTCAGCGAAGCTTCCGAAAAAGACGTGCCCGACCCGGCCGACACGCCGGGCCGTCGTGGCCTGGCCGCCCGGATCGCGCCGTACCTGGCGGTACTCGCCGGTGTCGCGGCGCTGGCCTGGCACGCCACCCTCTACGGCCATTGGATCGTCGACGACGCGGCCATCACCTTCTCCTACGCGCGCAGCTTCGCTGACGGGCTCGGCCCCGTGCTGCAGCCGGGCCAGCCGTCGGTCGAGGGCTGGTCGAACTCGACCTGGCTGGTGCTGGTGGCGCTCGGCAAACTAGTCGGCCTCTTCGACAGCGGAACACTGTTCGGCCTGCCCGACTACGTCTTGTTCCCGAAGCTGCTCGGGCTCCTGTTCACCGCCGGGACGCTGGCCGCCTGCCACGTCGCGGCGAAGCAGATCTTCGAGCGCTTCGCCTGGCTGGCGACGCTGGTCACCGGGCTGACGCTGGCCGCGATCCCGTCGTTCGTCATCTGGACGGTCTCCGGTCTGGAGAACTCCCTGTTCGGGATGGCCGTCGCCTGGCTCGCCGTACTGCTGTTCGTGGCCGTCCGCAAGGACACCGTGCTCACCGCGAAGGTCGCCGTCTGGTCCGGGGTGCTGGTCGCGTTCGCCGCGCTGACCCGCCCCGAAGGCCTGATCTACGGCGCCGCGTACCCGCTCGTCGTCCTGTTCCAGCTGCGGAAGCCGCTGCTGGGGCGGAGCGTCAAGTTCGTCGTGGTGTCGGTGGTCGCGTTCGCGATCCCGTTCGGGGCGTACCTCACCTGGCGGATCGCGGAGTTCGGCAGGCTGCTGGCGAACCCGTCCATCGCGAAGGGGCAGGGCCTGCCGGGGCTTTCGGCGCTGAAGCAGCCGTTCGAGCTGGTCGGTTACGCCGGTGTCGCCGGGACGATCCTGCTGGCGCTGACCATCGGATACGCGCTGGTCCGCGCGGACTGGCGGGGCGCGTTCGTCGCGCTCCTGACGCCCTTGGCGCTCGGCATCATCGCCTACGGCGTGATGGTCCCGGACTGGATGGGCCAGCACCGCTTCGCCACCCCGATCTGGATCCTCGCCGCGCTGGCGGGAACGCTGGCCGCCGGTGAACTGCTGCGCCGTTCGCGGGCGGTGCTGCGGGCCGTCGTGGTGCTCGTGCTGGTCGCGGCCGCGATCCCGTCCGGGATGGGCTTCGCGTCATCGTCGGAGAAGTTCCAGCAGTCCCCGACGGTGCCCGCGTGCCTCATCGCCGACCGCTTCGGCCGCGGCTTCAACACCATGGCCGACATCCTCGGCCTCCAGCAGGCATCGCTGCTGCTGCCCGACCTCGGTGGCTCGTCGATGACCAGCCGGCTGCACCTGGTCGACATGGCCGGGCTGGTCGAGGCGGACGTCGCGGACTTCCTCAAGAAGGGCGACCTTCCAGGGCTGCGCGACTACCTGTTCGACCAGGTCAAGCCGACGTTCATCCACTCGTGGGGCCCGTGGGCCGCCGGCAACGGCATCACCGTCGACCCGCGGATCGACCGCGACTACGAGCCGATCTTCGTGTATCCGGGCAGCGGGCCGCGCAACGGGGACTTCGTGCGCAAGGACGCCGTCTCCAGCCCGGAGAAGCTGAAGGCCCTCCAGGACTACGCGGCGAAGACCATGCCGGAGGTCGAGAAGGCGCGCTTCGGCAACCCGCTCAACGACTGCGGCCCGACCATGAAACCCGGCCAGACGGTCTACCTGCCCTAAACGCATTTCGAGGGGTCAGGGAGTGGAGGCGGCCACGGGCTCGGGGGTGGCGGCACCGCGCTCCAGGTCCGCCTCTTTCGCCCGGATCACCGGCAGCACGTGCTTCCCGAAGTGCTCGACGTCCTCCAGGTAGTGCAGGAACCCGAGCAGCAGCAGATTCGCCCCGCGCTTCTTGTACTCGATGGCCCGGTCCGCGATCTGCTCCGGCGTCCCGATCAGCCCGGTGCGGAAGCCGTCGTTGTACTGCACCAGATCCTTGAACTCCGAGTCGGCCCACATCCCCTTCTTGTCCGAAGTGGACCCTCCCGCCTGCTTGACGGCGTTGCGGAATCCTTCGACAGCGTCCGTGTTCGCCTTATCGACGATCTCACGCAGCACGGCCTTCGCCTCGCTTTCGGTTTCCCGTGCGATGAGGAAGCCGTTGAGTCCGAAGCGGACGGCGTGGTCGTTCTCGGCCGCGTAGCCGCGAACCTCCTCGACCTGCTCGCTGAACCCGTCGAAGTCCTTGCCGTTGCTGAAGTACCAGTCGGAGACGCGGCCCGCGAGCTTCCGCGCCGCGGTGGAGTTGCCGCCCTGGAAGATCTCCGGATGCGGCCGTCCCACCGGTTTGGGCTTGATGTCGAAATCGTGGATCCGATAGAAATCGCCGGCGAATTCGGCATGGTCGTCCGTCCAGAGTTCCTTCAGTACACGAATGAACTCTTCCGAACGACGGTACCGTTCGTCGTGCTCCAGCCACGGTTCGCCGAGGTTCGTGAATTCGTCCTTGAACCAGCCGCTGACCACGTTGACCGCCGCGCGCCCGCCGGAGATCACGTCCGCGCTGGCGATGAACTTCGCGAGCACCCCTGGATGCCACAGTCCGGGATGGATCGCCGCGATCACCTTCAGCCGCTGCGTCGCGAGCAGCAGCGCTAGGCTGAATCCGGTCGATTCGTGCTGGTAGGCGGCACCATAGCTGGCCGTGTAGCGGACCTGGCTCAGCGCGTATTCGAACCCGCTGTTCTCCGCGAGGACGGCGAGATCCCGGTTGTACTCGTATCCCCAGTCGGTGCGCTGCTCGATGTCGCTGGTGACCAGGCCGCCGCTCACATTGGGGACCCAATAGGCGAATTTGAGTGGTTCGGATTCGATTCCCGGCATGTCGCGGAGTGAACCCGCCACCCCCGGAAACCGTCAATCGCCGTCCACGCGGTGAGACCGGCCGAGCGCGGAACCCAATTCGGTGCGTCCGGTGATCCCCAGTTTCCGGTAGGCGCCGGACAAATGCAGTTCGACGGTGCGGCGGGTCAGGTGCAGCGCCTCGGCGATCTCCCGGTTCGTGAGACCTTGTGACGCCATCACCGCGACGCGGTACTCCTGTTTGGTGAGGCCGTGTTCGTTGTCCTTCGCCGTCGCCAGGCTCGTCCGCGCGGACCGCAGCGCTTCGGCCGCCCGTCCCGTGAGCGGACGCGCCCCGCAGTGCTTGCCCGCCTGCGCGGCCCGCCGCAGCGTCACGACCGCCTTCTCGCCCTGTCCATGCCGGGCCTGGAGCGAGCCGAGTTCGGTCAAGGCTTCGGCCAGCGCCAGTTTCGCGGTCGATCCGCCGAGGACGTCGACGGCCTTGGCAAGCAGGCGTTCGGCCTCCTCGCCGAGCCCGTCCTCGCGGACGAGACCGGCCGTGGTCAGCGCGCCGCCGAGGATTCTCGGCGTCCCCCACCGTTCCGCGGCGTCGAGGTCCTCCTCGGCGAGCCGGGCGGCCGCGTCGGTGCGCCCGAGCGCCAGCGCGGTGCGGGCCGCGTGCGCGCGCCAGGGGGCGAAGCCGGGGAAGCGCATGCCGTGGTGTTCGAGACGGCGGCCGCAGCCGCGGAGGTCTTCGTAGCCGAGTTCGGGTTCACCGGTGGCCGCCCGGAGCCTGCCGCGCGCGTAGAGCAGGTAGTTGTGCGTGAAAAGTGCTTGTGTGGCGCCGAAATCGATTTTGCCCAGCAGGGCGGCCGCGACTTCGTGGCGGCCGAGGTCGACCGAGATCTCGATCAGCCTTGCCGCGCACAGCACCGCGATCGGGCACCGGCTGCCCGCGCCGCGTTCGTCGAACTGCCGCACCAGGGATTCGTAATGGACACTCGCGCGCACCAGGTCGCCGCCCGCCTGCAGGGCGATCCCGCGGGCGAGAGTGGCGAGGGCGCCCTTCGGCACATGGAAGTCCCACGGCAGGCGTTCGGTGTCGAGTACCTGGCAGAGCTTGTCGGTGAGGGCGGCCTCGTCGGCGAGCACGGCCGTCGCGAGGGTGAAGAAGTAGGGCTGCTCGAACAATTCGGGCTGCTCGCCGGACAACGCCTCGCCGAAATGCCGGACGGCGTCCGCCGAAGACTTCCCGCTCCGCACCGTGTCGAGCGCGAGCAATCCCGACCGGCTCTGTCGCGCGGCGGGATCGTTCAGCGGCGCCCATTGCCGCTCGAAGTCGCGGAAGTCCGGCGGCGGCCCGAGCCTGCTGCCAGCCTCGGCGAGATAGGTCATGCACAGCAGCGGCCAGACGGCGTCGGGCCCGCCCGCGTCGAGCCGGGCGGCGAACTGGCCCGCCGAATTGATGGCCAGCCGTGCGTCCGGACCGCAACACAGTGAAAGGATCATGGCCGTCGCGGCGAAGGCCGCGGTTTCGCGGTCGTCGATATGGTCGACGGCTTCGCGCACCCTGGCGGGCGCCGAATCCGGGTCGCAGTGGAATTCCGCGTGCGCGAGCTGGAGCAGGATCGCCATGCGCTTGCGTTCGCTGAGCCGTTCCTCCAGCGCCCGCGAGAGGAACCGGACGGAGAGTTCCGGATCGCCTCGCACCACCGAATGCCGGGCGGCCAGCCGCAGCACGTCGACCGCCCAAGGGATCCTGATCGCGGTCGCTTCCAGGAGGTGGGCGCCGATCCGCTCCGGCTCGGCGCCCGCGTCGTGAAGGAGCCGTGCCGCCCGTGCCTGGGTGACTGCCCTGGTGGTGAGCGGCATGTCGGCGAGCACCGAGTTGCGGACGAACCGGTAGGTCAGCGCCGGCCGGTGGCTGTTGGTCAGCAGGTGCACGCGCACCATCGTGTCGATGGCCTCCAGCGCGGTGCTCTCGTCGACCCCCGCGAGCTGCGCCAGCAGGTCGAAACTCGCGTCCTCGCCCAGGATCGCGACGGCTTCGAGCATCTTCGGCGCGGCGGTGTACTCGTGCGCGCGGACCCGCAGCACCTCGCCGACCATCGCCGACCCCGCGGTGTCCGGATCCATCCCCGGCACCAGACGGCGGCGCAGCGCGCCCAGCAGGTACGGGTTGCCACCGGTCACCTCACGGCATCGCTCGGCGAACCGCCCGAGGGGGATGCGGAGGAACTCGGCGACGTGCCGCGTTCCCAGCCCGCGCA
This sequence comes from Amycolatopsis alba DSM 44262, assembly GCF_000384215.1. Lineage (NCBI taxonomy): Bacteria > Bacillati > Actinomycetota > Actinomycetes > Pseudonocardiales > Pseudonocardiaceae > Amycolatopsis > Amycolatopsis alba. The sequence goes on from NZ_KB913032.1 coordinate 4,957,170, forward strand.
GCCGGATCGTCGCCGGAGTGCAGCCGGACATCTCCAGCAGGGCGACCTCGCCGCCCTGCAGATGCCCGATCAGGGAGGTGAGTACGACCATCACCGGCAGCTGCCCGACGCGATGCCGCAGGTAGGCGAGGCAGCGCATCGACCACGGGTCGGCGAGGTGGATGTTGTCGATGCCGAGGAAGACCGGCCCCTGCTCGGCGGCGTCGCGGACGGTGCGGAAGAAGACGTCGAGCGCCGCCGTCTGTTCCTGCTCGTTCCGGGGACGGCGATCCGGAAGGGAATCGGCGGCGTGCGGCCGCGGCGATCCTGGTTCGGCGGGTGTGTGGGTGAGCCCTTCGAGCAGCTGACGGCCGACGCCGCCACTCAGCTGTGTCTCCAGCCGGGACGCGGTGGCGATCGCGACGGTGAACCCCGCCGCCTTCGCGAGTTCGCCGGCGGCGCCGAGGACCGCGGACTTGCCCATGCCGAACTCTCCGACCACCACGGCACTGGTGGCGCGACCGCGCAGGGCGGCCCGGAACAGGCCGGTGATCGTGTCGAGCTCGCTCTCGCGGCCCGGTAACCCGGCGGGAAACTTCGGTACCGAAGGCCCGCCGAAGGGACTCTCGGGATTTACTTCGGTATGCACCGTAGAGACCTTCGTGTCGGCTTGCGGCAGACTACTCGAACGTAAGCGGAAGTGGGAGTAATCGCTGGTCGTCGAGGGGAGCAGGGGTCAAGATGGCCGTATCCGACGACGTCTCCCGAAACCGGCGGGACGACCGTGACGACATCAAAGCCGCGATGACGCACACCAGGAAGACCACGACGAGGTTGGCCGTGATCGACAGCCGTCCGCAGCGCCGCGCGGCGCCGGGGGACAGGTAGCGCAGATCGGCCCTCGCCAGCGCGTCCTCCACCGACGTGAATTCCGCGACCCGGCGGCCGCAGCGTGCGCAGCCCCGCAAATGCCTTTCGAAGGCGAACGCCTCGGCTTGGTCGAGCACACCGAGTACGTACGCCGCCGCGTCGGTGTGTTTCACCTTTCGCTTCATCATCGCGAACCCAGCTCTCCTAACGACCGTCGCAATGTCCTCATCGCCGCGTACAGCCGTGATTTGACCGTTCCCTCCGGGATTCCCAGTATCACCGCCGCCTCTCGGACCGTATGTCCGGTCAGATACGTCTCGTAGATGACCGCCTGATATTTGCTGTCCAGATAGCGCAGCGCTTCGGAAATGACGAGTACGGACAGTGACCGATCGGTTTGGTCCACCATTTCGGCATTTTCGGAACTGTCCAGCGCCACCTCCTGCGGGCGGGCCCGCCGGTTTCGCCACCCGTCGATCACGATGCGCCGGGCCACCGTGAGCAGCCAGCCGCGCAGCATTCCGGGTTCACGGTCCAACGTGTCGGAATGCTGCCAGGCGCGGATCAGCGTTTCCTGGACGACGTCTTCTGTCCATTGCCGATCATGGCCGGTCAGGTACATCACCTGCCCGAACAGTGTCTCCCGGAAATCCTTGTACAGCAACGAAATCAGCTCTTCGGAAAGCTCGTTCGGCTGATGCTCGCCACCGAATCGGCATTCTCTGCCCACTGCTTCCATAAAGTTTGCGACCTCCCCAGCGGTGGAGGATTTCACGGGTCCGTACACCGTAGCGCAGACTATCGCCGTGGACCATGTGCAGTAGTGCTCTATTTGCCATTAGCCGCCCGGTACGTATGCGGTCGATAAACGGTTCTAAATGTGTCGTGTGATGCACATCACACCTGTCGTTTCGGTGAAGATCGAACCGGCCACTCCGGTTCGCCGTACCCCCAGTGAGGCACTTCGAAGACGGGGACGGGTGAAATGATCTATCGACTGCTCGGAGTGGTGATCGCCTTCCTGGTGACCGGGATGGGAACGCCCGGCATCGCCTTCGCGGGAATCGACTCCCATGATCGGGAACTGCTCGTACGAGTACGTCAGGCCGGTTTGTGGGAGGGTCCGGTCAGCCGTCAGGCGGAACAGCGCGGGAGCGCGCAGCGGGTGCGGGAGGTCGGCCGCAAACTCGCCGACGACCACGACCGCCTCGACGCCCAGGTCCGCGAACTCGCGTCGAAGGTCCGCGTGGAACTTCCCGGCGAGCCCACCGAAGAACAGCGATCCTGGGTCGGCGAGATCACCGGCGCGGGCGGCGCCGACTTCGACCGCCTCTACGTCAACCGCGCCCGCGCCGCGCACGGCAGCGTCTTCGGTCTCGCTTCCCAGGTCCGGGCCGCCAGCCGCGACGACGCGATGCGCTCCTTCGCCCAGACCGCGGTCGACACCGTCATGCGGCACATGACCCTGCTCGAAAGCACCGGTATCGCCGAGACGACCTCGCTGATGGTCGTTTCCACCGGCGGCAACGAACTCGGCGGCGGCGACATCGTGTTCGGCGTGCTCATGGCGGCGGTCGCCGGGGGAGCGACCTTCGGGCTCGTGCGGGTCCTCGGGGCCCAGGGCAGGCGCTCATGACGGCGTCACTCCTGGCGGTCATCCCGGCCCCGTCGCCGCACGACAGCGGAGTCCGTGACATCGCCACGCTTTCGGCCCGGTTCGCCTACGTGACGATGTGCCTGACACTGGCGTGGGGAGTGCTGAGCGCCACCGGCTGGATCAGGCGGGTCACCGGGCACGAGGCGCTGCGCGGCGGTCACGCCGTGCTCGCGGTGTTCAGCCTCGCCACCGGTGTCGTCCACGGCCTGTCCTATCTCTTCCTCGACGACGACTCGTTCGGCGTGCTCGCACTGCTGATCCCGTTCGCCGGCGGTGGGTTCGCGCGGCACGCGGCGGGCGTCGCCGGACTGGAGCTGTTCATCGCCGTCTCGGTCACCGCGGCGCTGGGCCGGAGGATGAGCGGCCGCGGCTGGCAGCGGTTCCATCAGCTCGGCTACCTCTCGGTCGGCCTGCTGGCGATCCACTCTTGGCTCGGCGCGGCCGCGAACGGGGATCTCGCGACGGTCTGGCTCGGCGGGATCACCGTGCTCACCCCCGCCGTCGTGCTCACCGTGCTCCGGGTGCTGCCGCCGCGGACGCTGGTCCGGCTGGGGCTGCTCGACGGCGACACCGGGCGGGGCGAACCGGTCCGGATCTCCGTCGACGACAAGAAATGCCACCGCTACGCCATCTGCCAGGCCGAGGCGCCGCAGGTCTTCCAGCTGCAAGGGGACGGCCAGCTGCGCTATCTGCGGAAACCCGGCGTCAAACAGTTGCCGCTGGTCCAGGCCGCGGTCCGGGCTTGCCCGATGCGGGCCATCCAGCTGAGAGGGGCGGGACAGTGAGCGAACGGATCGTGATCGTCGGTGGCGGCCTGGCGGGGCTGCGCTGCGCGGAACGGTTGCGGGAACTGCGGTTCGACGGCGAACTGGTGATCGTCGGCAACGAGCCGGAGCTGCCGTATCACCGGCCGGCGTTGTCCAAGCAATTGCTGACCGGCACCACGAACCCGGCGGAGATGGCGCTCGCCCGGATCGACGAGATCGACGCCGAATGGCGGTTCAACACCCCGGCGACGCATCTGCAGCCCGGCCGTCAGATCGTCCATCTGCCCGGTGCGGAGGAACTGCGCTACGACGGGCTCGTCCTCGCCTGCGGTGTCGAACCGCGGCGGCTTTCCGGTATCCCGCACGGACATCCGCGGGTGGTCGTCGTCCGGACCCTCGCCGACGCCGCCGAGCTGCGCGACAACCTCGCCGCCGACCACGGGCCGGTCGCGGTGCTCGGCAGCGGGTTCATCGGCTGCGAGGTCGCCGCGAGCCTGCGCGAAACGGGGCGTGAGGTCACCGTCATCGGCCGGTCGGCGCAGCTGCTCGGCGAGGTCGTCGGCAAGCACATCGGGCAGAAACTCTCGGCGCTGCACCGGTCGCGCGGGGTGCGGCTGGCGCTGGGCGCGTCCATCGAGAACTGGCAGACCACGGCGAACGGCCTGCGGCTGCGGTCGTCCGACGGCTGGATCCTGGACGTCTCCTGTGTCGTCGTTGCCGTCGGGACCGTGCCGTCGATCTCGTGGTTGCGCGGGGCCAAGCTGCCGCTCGACGACGGCGTCGTCTGCGCGCCCACCTGCCATGTGCTGGGGATGGGCAACATCGTCGCCGCCGGAGACGTCGCGCAGTGGCCGAACCTGCGGTTCGACGAGACCCCGCGGCGGGTCGAACACTGGCTCAACGCCGTCGAGATGGGCCGGGCGGCCGCGGAGAACCTCCTCGCCGGTCCGCAGTCTTCACGGCCTTTCGCGCCGGTTCCGCGGTTCTGGTCGGAACAGCACGGCATGCGCATCCAGGCGGGCGGCATCCCGAAGCTCGGCACCGACACCGTCGCGCTCGCTTCACCCGTCGGTGGCGAACGGCCCGTCACCGGCTTCGTCCGCAAGGGGCGCCTCGTCGGCGTCGTCGGCCTCGACAGCCCGTCCGCCGTCCTGCACTGGACCACCGAGATCGCGGAGCAGAACCCCGTCCGCCACCAGGGAGAAACGGAGCCGGCCGATGCGCCGATCGCGGTTGACCATGCTCGTCGTCATCGCGGCGCTCGTCGTGGGCGCCGCGATGTGGTGGCAGGTGGATGAACCCGCGTCGCTGACGGCGAGCGCCCCGGTCACCGAAACCCTCCCCAGCCCGCGTGTCCCGCCGTCCGCCACCTCGCGGCCCAGTTCCCCGGCGGACGCTCCGCCCGGCACCCGGCTGACGGCCGTCCATATGACGCGGATGGGACAGGCCGTCCTCGACGAGACCGGCGCCGTCCTCTTCCGGTACGAACGCGACGACCCGCACAAGGCCCGCTCGGCGTGCCTCGGGGACTGCGCCGCGGTGTGGGTCCCCGTCACGACCACCGGCATGCCTTCGGTGACCGGCATCGATCCCGCGATCGTCGACACGATCAAACGTCCCGAAGGCGCCCGGCAGGTGACGTTGGCCGGTTGGCCGCTCTACAAGTTCGCCGACGCGCGTCCGGGTGAATGGACCGGTCAGGGCACCGACCACCTGTGGTTCGTCGTCCGACCCGACGGGCGGCGCAACCTGAACTGCCTGTCCGGACCCGTGCAGTAGGATTCGCCGACGGACGAGTCGGCGGGGCGGCCGCGAGCCGGGAGACCGGTTCGAGGAAAGTCCGGACTCCACAGGGCAGGGTGGTTGTTAACGGCAACCCGGGGCGACCCGCGGGACAGTGCCACAGAAAACAGACCGCCTCCGTTCGCGGAGGTAAGGGTGAAACGGTGGTGTAAGAGACCACCAGCGTCCTGGGTGACCAGGACGGCTAGGTAAACCCCACCCGGAGCAAGGTCAAGAGGGAGCCGCGAGGCTCCTGCGCAGGCGATCGAGGGCTGCCCGCCCGAGCCTGCGGGTAGGCCGCTCGAGCCCGTCGGCGACGGCGGGCCTAGATGGATGGCCGCCACTCGCTCAGCCGCAAGGCGAGGCGAGGACAGGATCCGGCTTACACGCCGGCTCGTCCGTACTCCTTTTAGTAGGGAAGTCCGTGAAGGCCTCCTTACCTACCTTGAGGGTAGGGAAGGGGGCCTTCACGGACTTCGGCTTCGGTGAGGGGCAAGTGCCGTTGGAACGAGACCTGCCGTTCATGGCCGCCCCGACCCGCTCCCACCTGCGCCGGGCCTCCGAAGGCGATAGCAAAGGTCCCTTGCTCCCCTCGCCGCCCTTTCGGACGCTGCCCCTCTGACTACTTGCCGGTAGGGTGCCCCCATGGGCGAAGCGAGTCGGGTCACGGGACGGTTCCGCGGAACGTTCGATGTACTGCATTCCCTTACCTACTTCGCCCCCGAGACGGAAGCCGCGCTCACCGGCGTGGGTCTCCGGCCGGGGCGCATGACCTACTTCGCGGGCCGCGCGGCGCCCATGGGCGCGGTGGGTCCCGGCGTGGTCGCGGCCACCTTCTACAACTTCAACCCTGAACTGGTCGCCCGTTACATCCCGCGAGCGTGGACGCTGGCCGACCCGGAAAAGATCATCGAGGCCCGGTTCGAAGCCGCCGACGCGACGCTGACCAGGCTGCTCGGCAAGGACACCCTCGGCTCCGAAGAGGTCGCCGAGGCGGCCGAACTCGCCCGCGAGGCGACCGGCGGCTGCCAGGTCGACGGCCGCCCGCTCTACGCCGGGCACGCCGACCTCGGCTGGCCGAGCGAGCCGCATCTCATTCTGTGGCACGCCATCACCCTGTTGCGTGAGCACCGCGGCGACGGCCACATCGCCGCGCTCGTCCTCAACGGCCTCGACGGGCTCTCCGCCCTCGTCACCCACAGCGCGACCGGCAAGGGCTTCCTCGTCGATGCGGCCAAGGCGTCCCGCGGCTGGAGTGACGAGCAGTGGGACGGCGCGGTCGCCCGGCTCCGTGACAAGGGCATCCTCGACGCCGAGGGCGGCCTGACCGAGGCGGGGAACGATCTTCGCGAGCGGATCGAAGCCGCCACGAACGCGGCGTCGACCGGGCCTTGGGAGCACCTCGGCGAGGAGAAGACGAAACGGCTTCACGAGCTCTGCGGGCCTTTGAGCCGCCAGGCCGTCGAAGCGGGCGCTTTTCCCGCGAATGTGTTCGCTACCGGCCGATAATCACGCTATGTAGTGAAAATGACCGTCCCGATTTCGCGTTGGGTAACGGAAGTATGACTTTCGCTTGATCGTCACCCATGATTTTTGTCGAAAGCGTGCTCACCCAGCGGACTCGCGAGAAGCCACCGAACGAGTCATGTCACACTGGTCGCGGCCGGATTTTGCTCGGTCGATCCGTACTCACAGTGAGCAAGAGGCCTCGCGGGGCCGTGATTTCGACTGCGCACTGCGAAATACGGGTGGCCGGGGTTAATCCAGACGACCCTTGCAACGATGATGGAGACCGAGGATGGTCGTGGTGCTGTGCCTCGCTCTGTCACCGGTAGATAAATCGATATCTACAGAGCGCGCTTTGACCACTACGCCTCGTGACGCCATGATGTTCGAAGCACAACCGAGCCAGAACCGCGCGAACCCCCCTCTCCGCGCACCGGGAGTAATGCGATGATGACCTTGACCACCCTCGACACGCTGGCCGCCGGCGAGCTCGGCACCGGCAACGTCCGCACCTGGCTGATCGACAACATCATCCCCCTGGTGCTGCTGGCCGTCGCACTTCTCCTGTTGTGGCTCGGCGGTGGCAAGGGGGACAACGCTGGTGTCATGCGCCGTCTCGCCGGTGTCGTGATCGCGCTGGCGATCATCGGCCTCGCGGTGAGTGGTGCCGGAGTCAACGTGGGCCAGTGGATCGCCGGCCTCTTCACAGGCTGAGGGCTCGCGTTGCGTATCCGCACCGATGACGAGGTCTACCGGGTCGATGCCGTGTGGCTCGGCCCGCCGAAAGCGACTTTTCCCTGGAGAGCCCGCTACGTCGCGTGGCTCGTCGGTATCCCGGTCTTCCTGCTCGTGCTCACCACCGAACGGTGGGCAGGGTGGAGCTTCGGGTTCTTCTCGACCGCCTGGGCCTTCGTCGCCACAATTGTGATCACCAGATTGATCACGGCCAAGATCAGCCACGAGCGCCCGCTGGGCGCCGTGGCCGCGATGGCGGCGAAAGAGCTCAACTCACCAAGAGAACGGACCACGGGCACGGGTGGCGCGGCGAGCGCGTCCCGCATCCGGGTACGGGCGAACCGCCCGCTACCGAAGCACCGCAGGAGACGGCAGTACCAGCACCACGGCTACGGCGGCGGCGCCGGAGCTCAGGGAACACCACGAGCGCGTCGGAGCCGCCCTGCGGCTCAGGCCGGGAGGTAGTCGTTGTTCGGTCGCGGCGGAAGCCGAGGAAAACGTGATCGTGACCTGCACCAAGGGGCCTGGAACCCGCCCCAGCAGGTCCGCTCCGCGCAGCCCAAGAAGGCCGGCAAGGGAAGGCGGCTGCCCGGCGAGGCGGCCATACCCACCTATACCCCGTCCATCGCGGCGCGAAGCATCGACGGGCACCTGTTACGCACCGGGTACGAGGTCTACGCCTGGTACCGGCTCGCGCCGCAGCGCTGGTCGTTCCGGTCGGACTCGCAGCGCCGTGACCTGATCGCGGCCATCGCCGGGCAGTACGCGGAGCTCCAGGGCCGCTGGCTGCACCTGCGCGTGACCAACCGGCCGTACCCGATCCGCATGTGGGCCGAGGCCCACGTGCACAACGCCGTCGGCCGTCCCCAGGACGTCCAGGGCGCCTTGTCCTTCGACGACTATCTCATCGGCGAGCAGCAGCAGCTGATGGGCCGTTCGATGGCCGAAAAAGAGGTCTACCTGGGTGTCCAGGTGCAGACCAGGCGGATGATCGACCGCGCGGTCGAGAGCGCCGCCCCGGTGCTGCGCAAGATCCTGCCGGAGGCCGTCGACGCCGAACTGGCCGCGCTCGACTCCGAGGTCGAACACCTCGACCAGGTGATCGGCTCCGCCGGGCTCGAAGGCCGCCCGGTGCACGCCGAGGAGATGTCCTGGCTGATGCACCGGTCGTGCTCGCTGGGCCTGCCCGCGCCGCGCAACATGCCCGCGGTCCCCGGCGCCGCCTGGGAGCCCGAGGACCTCGCCAGTTTCACCGACGCGGCGGACTTCCACGCCGAGCCGTACGCGCCGACGGTCACCGTCCGCGGCCGCACCGGCTCCAACGCCGGGGTCTCGCGGCACCTCGCCGTCCTCACCGTCGGCCAGATGCACGGCCTGCAGATCCCCGAGGTCGACGACCCCTGGATCCAGCACGCGGACCGGCTGCCCGCCGCGGTCGAGGTGTCCGCGCGGATCTACGTCCGGCGGCCCGAAGAGGTCGCCGGTGAGCTGCAGCGCCAGATGAACAAGGTCCGTTCGCAGGTCAAGCACTACACCGACGAGCACGAGCTGGAGCCGCCGCAGTCGCTGGCGCGCCAGGCGGGCCGGGTGCTGGAGATCGACGACGAGATGACGTCGGGCTTCACCGCGCTGGCCACCCGCGTCCGCTCGTGGTGGCGGCTGGCGGTGTCCGGGCCGACCGAACGTGACGCGCTGCGCCTCGCTCAGCAGCTTCTGGACCTCTACAAGCCGAAGATCGCCGTCGAGCATCCCGAAGCCCAGTACGCGCTGGCCAGGGAGTTCATCCCCGGCGAGCCACTGGCCTCGGCGGCGTACATGCGCCGCGGCTCGGTCGTGTGGGCGTCCTCCTCGGTGCCGACGGCGACGGCCGAGGTGGGCGACCGCCGCGGCATCCTGCTCGGCGAGACCGTGACCGCGACCCGGCGCCCGGTGGCCTGGGACCCGTGGATGGCGCAGGAGATCCGCGACGGCTCGGGCCTGACGGCGATGGTCGCCGGCCTCGGTGGCGGCAAGTCGTTCCTCGGCGGCGGCATCGTCTACAAGACGCTCCGCGCGGGCGCGCACTGGACGATCCTCGACCCGTCCGGTCCGCTGTCACGGCTGTGCGACCTGCCCGAACTGCGGCCCTACGCGCGGAACATCAACCTGCTCAACGCGCAGCCCGGCATCCTCAACCCGTACCGGGTGGTCGCCGAGCCGCAGATCGAGCACTTCATGGACGAGGACGACCCCGAGCGTTCGTGGCGTCGGGAGAAGGCCCTCGCGGGCGCGACCCGGCGTCGTCTCGTGCTCGACGTCCTCACCGGTGTCCTGCCGTACGAGGTCTCGCGGATGGCGCAGACCCGGATCGTGCTGCTGCGCGCCGTCCGCGCGGTCGGCGGCCGGTTCGACGCCGACCCCGGCCAGGTCATCGACGCGCTGCGCCGCGACTCCAGCGAGCACCACGAGCACGCCGTCGTCGTCGCGGACTTCCTCGACGAGATGCGCGAGCGGATGGCGCTGCTCATCCCGGAGACCGACGCGGACCCGTACGCCGAGACCCGCGACGACCGGATGACCGTGCTGACCATGGCGGGGCTGACGCTGCCCAAGGACGGCGTCCCCCGCGAGTACTGGACGGACGCGGAATCACTCGGCGTCGAGATGCTGAACCTCGCCGCGTGGCTGACGCAGCGGTCGGTGTACGAGAAGCCGAAGGAACTGCGCAAGGGCGTCTGGATCGACGAGGCGTTCTTCCTCTCCGAGGTCCCGACCGGTCGCGTGCTGATGAACCGCTTCGCGCGTGACTCGCGTAAATGGAACGTCCGGGTGCTGCTGTCCTCGCAGATCCCCGCGGACTTCCTGAAGATCCAGGGTTTCGTGGCGCTGCTGGACTCGGTGTTCGTCGGACGGCTCGACGACGACGACGCCCAGGCCGACGCGCTGCGGCTGCTGAAGGTCCCGGTCGGCGTCGGCTACGAACAGGTCGTCGCCGCGCTGGGCCGCCGTCCCGGCTCGCAACGCGATCTCCAGCGGGACGTCGATCCACGGCAGTTCATCTTCGGTGACGGTGCCGGCGGCGTGGAACGGATCCGCGTCGACTTCTCCGGGCCGCACCTGGAGCACCTGCGCCGGGTCATGGACACCACGCCCGGTTCAGCCGACGCCAAGCCGTCGAGGCCGGGCAACGAACTCGCGGTCCCGCAGGAGAAGCAGTTCGTGGCGGCACCGCCGGAGGAAGACGATTTCGAGCTCGAAGAGGACCTCGAGCTCGCGGCCGAACTCGAAGTCGGCCTCACCGACGAACAAATGCTCGGCGCCCCGGACCCGTTGGCGGCCGAAACCGGAGAAGTGCAAGGAGCCGTTCAAAACGGCCACAACGGGAACGGGAGCCAAGGCGAGCAGCACGCGCGCGCCGGCAAGGGTGGCACCGGCAGGGATGCCGCATGAACACGGTGATCACACTGGCGTTCGTGCTCGCGTTCGCCGCCGGCTGGCACGCGCTGCGCCGCCGTCTGAAAGAGGGGCCCCGACCGGGCAAGACCAGACCCAGCCGCCGCGCGACGATGTTCGTCGTCATGCTCATCCTGGGCCTGCAAGCCGTGGCGACCGCTCCGGCGGCGTCGGCCGCGGCCTGTGGTGAGGCGCCGAACCCGGAACGGCCCGGCGCGGGCATGGTCGGCGCGCTGGACCCGCCCGCGACTGCCCGAGGCGAAGGCGGCAGCCCGTACAACGTCTACGGGTACGCCGGCCACGTCTGGGACACCTTCGAAACCAACTGCGGCCCGCTGGCGGGCATCACCTCGCCCAACTCCACGATCGACACGTGGGCGGGCAACCAGCTGTTCAACATCGGCAAGAACATCGTCGGTGCCACGAACTCGCTGCACTACACCGTGCTTCAGGGCAGCCTGCTCAGCCCGCTGTACAACGCCGTCAAGGCCGGGGCCGAGAAGGTCTACAACAACATCTACGCCCAGCTGTTCGGGCTGGCCGCGCTGATCATGTCGATCATGTTGTTCCGCAACATCTGGCGCGGCGATCTCTCGGCGGTCAGCAAACGGGCGCTGTACGGGCTGGCCGCGGTCTGGCTGGCCGCTTCCTCCTTGGCGCTGCTGCGGTTCCTCGACCCGATCGACAACGCGATCGTGCAGACCACCACCAACATCCAGGCCGGCTTCATCGACGAAGCCAAGACTCCTCCGCCGTCACAGCCACCGCCGCCCTCGGCGCAGCCGTGCCAGGCGACCCCGGAGGCCGTGGCCGCCCGCCAGCCGTGGGACCGGGTCCCGACCGAACTGCATTGCCGGGTCGTCTACGACAACTGGCTTCGCGGAGAGTTCGGCAGCCCGGACTCGCCGCAGGCGCTCCAGTACGGTCCGGCCCTCCTGGACGCGCGGGCCTTCACCTGGGGCCAGATCCAGCAGGGCGGCGACGCCGACACCGCGCTGGTGGACTCCAAGAAGGCCGCGTTCAAGGACATCTCGACCAAACTCGGCCCGGCGACCGGCTACTTCACCGGTGAGGACGGCAGCCGCGTCGGCGCCGGTTTCCTCTCCCTCGGCCAGGGAATCTTCTACGCCCTGTTCCAGCTGCTGGCCAAGGCCACGGTCCTGCTCGCGCAGGTGCTGATCAGGATCTTCGTTCTGACGGCGCCGCTGATCGGCCTGATCGCGTTGCTCCAGCCGCAGATCATGCAGCGCATCCTCAAGGTGGTCGGCGCGGTCGCCTTCAACCTGATGGTGCTCTCGGTGCTGGCGGGGGTGCACACCCTCCTGCTGGAAGCGATCTTCACCGCCGGGAACTCGCTTTCCCTGCTGACGAAAATGGCACTGGCGGCCATCATCACCGTGCTGCTGTTCATGGTCGGCCGTCCGGTGCGGCGGCTGTGGCAGATGGTCGAGATGTCCGTCGGCATGGTCGGCGGCGCGGTGCCGTCGCCCCGAGGCGGGCTGTTCTCCCGCTTCCGCAAGAAGAACAACGAGCAGACTCCGCAGGACGCGTTCTGGCAGAACGTGCGCGACACCGACGACGTCGTCGACGGCGACCTCCGCGGTCCCGTCGGCGCGACGATCGGCGGCGGGCGCTTCCGGCCGGAAGCGACCATTTTCGCCAGCTCCCAGCGCCTCGACAACGGATCCGGGGCGATCCGGCCCGCGGCCGCCTGGTCGGGAGCGCCGTGGCCCGGCGCGGTCGGCGGTGGTGGCGGCCTGCCCGCGCTTCCCGCCGGTGGCGGCGGGGGCGTTCCGGTGTTCGGCCAGTACAACCCGTCCGCGGGCAATCCCGGCGACTCCATGTTCACCTCCGGCGGGCGGAGCCCTGTCCAGATCCCGAGCCGCCGGGTCGACACGTCGCCGGTCGCCGACCGCCGCTGGAGCGACGAACCGGAGCCGGTCGTGGTGCCGTCGCGGATGAACTCCGCGGGTGGCGGCTACACCACGCCCGACTATTCGGGCGCCGTGCCGGTGCAAGCGGGGCCGTCGACACCGCGTCCGCGCCGTGTCGATCCCGAAGTCGTCGCGGGCAAACCGGTCTTCGTGCTGTACCGGCCTTCGCGCGGACTCGAGGTCCGCGAGGAAGTCCGCGACACAGACCACGCAGTGGGACGGTGACCCATGCCGATCCGGACCAACCGCGGGCGCACCGCGGTCTACCGCAGACTCTGGGGCTGGCCGCTGCGCTCGCCCCGCCACCTCATCGGCACGCTGGTCGTCCTCGCGGTGGTGCTCACCGCGCTGGGCATCCTGCTGCCCAAGGCCATCGGAAAACCGGGGCAGACGGCCGCGGGGACGGGTTCTTCGGCGACTTCCACGTCGCGTCCGGGCATCGCGGCGCCGGTGACCGTGACGTCGACGCTGCCGCCGAGGCTGACCACCCAGCCGCCGCCGTCTTCCGCGCCACCTGACCAGGACGGTGTCAGGGTCGCCAAGGAGTGGGTGACGGCATGGGCGAAGCATCCCGACGGCACGACGAACGAGCAGTGGCTGAACGGCTTGCGGCCGTACACCACCGAGGAGTACCTGGCCACGGAACTGACCACGGTCGACCTCGCGAGGATCACCGCGTCCAGGGTCACCGGGGAGCCGGTCGTGGTGTCCTCGCTCGCCGGATCGATGGACGTGGACGTCCCGACGGACGGGCCCAAGGTCCGGGTCACCGTCGCCAAGCTGAACTTCGGGTGGCGGGTCACCAAGTACACCCAAGCGGGCTGACCCGATGAAGATCGGGATCATCGTCGGCGTGCTGATCGCCGCGGTCTTCGCCGCGGTGGTCACCACGAGCACGGTCACCAAGGTGGTGACCGACAACGTGGAGGCCCAGTCGGGCAGCGTCATCAAGACCTCTTGCGACGCGTCGATCGGGCCGACCCTGCCGGGGCAGACCGAACGCGGTTCTTCGGACATCACCAAACTCGACGAAGAACAGAAGGGGATCATCGCGCTGATCATCTCGGTCGGCAAGCAGCGGACGCTGTCCCCGCGCGCGTGGCAGGTGGCGATCCAGGCCGGGATGACCGAATCCAAGCTGCGGAACCTGACCTTCGGCGACCGCGACTCCCTCGGCATCTTCCAGATGCGGCCGTCGATGGGCTGGGGCACCGTCGCGCAGGTCACCGATCCGCCGTATCAGGTCAACAAGTTCTTCGACGTGCTGCTCGCGGTGCCGGACTGGGAGAACATGCGTCCCGGTGACGCCGCGCAGCGGGTCGAGCGGTCCGGTTTCCCCGACCGGTATCACAGCTGGGAGCCGATGGCGGCCCTCCTCGTGCAGAACGAGGGCCAGATCGTCGACGTCGTCGGCTGCGGGACGAGCGTCGGCAGCGTGGTGCCGCCGAGCCAGGCCGCCGCGGAGGCCATCAAGTTCGCCCTCGGCGAGCAGGGCAAGCCCTACATCTGGGGCGCCACCGGGCCGAGCAGCTACGACTGCTCCGGGCTGATGCTGCGGGCCTACGAGTCGGCCGGGATCGTCCTCCCGCGGGTTTCGCGGGACCAGTACAAGGCGGGCGCGATGCTGCCGGTCCGCCAGGCGCAGCCGGGTGACCTGCTGTTCCTCGCCACCGTGCCGTCGAATCCGGCGACCATCCACCACGTGATGATGTACCTGGGCGAGGGCAAGATCGTCGAGGCGCAGCAGACCGGGGTGCCGGTGCACATCCGCGACTTCTCCTTCGACGAGGCCGAAGTGGTCGCGCAGGCGGTCCGTCCTGGCGTTTAGCATGGTGCCAGCGTGGTATCGCGATCGCGAGACCATCGGATTCACCCGAAGTGGCGGCCTGTCCACCGGCACGCGGCCGCACACTGGCAGAGGATGAAGAGCGTGGCACGGAAATTCGGAAGGCGAGGCAAGCCCGCGGCGGGAGGCGGCCCGGAGGTCGATCCCCGCGATCTCTTCGGTACCGCGCAGCCCGCGCGACAGGCGGCCCGGCCGGCGTCGAGCACGCCGCTGGCGGACCAGCTGAACCAGGGCTGGCCTGGGGTCGACCCCGGTTACGTCGTGTTGCCGCGTTCGCTGGCCGAGGGGATGTCGCTGCCCTGGCAACAGCAGATGGCCGCCCTGCTGGCCCAGTTCCACCACGAGAACGCCCGGCTCGCCTGGCCGGTCTACCGTGTCGTCCCGTCGCGGTACGAAAAGCTCGTCGACCTCGACGAGGAACAGCTGGCGGAGGCCGGGTACCTCGTCGAGATGGACACCGAGGGCGAGATGATCTACCGGGAGCGCAGCGGCCGGAAGATCGACGACCCGGCGAACACCACGGTGCTCGTCTCCTGTCTCGACCCGATCCCGAAACCCGCGCAGCGCCAAGCGCCTCCGCCGCCTTCGCAGGCCGCGCCGCCCGTGACCGGGCAGCCGCCTCAGCAGCAGCCGCCGCGTGCCCCGGCGCCGATGAACATCGGCCCCGCTCCGGTGTGGCGCACGGTCACCCCGCCCGCTGGACCGCCTGCCACCCCGCCTTCCGCACCGCCCGCTGGATCGCCCGCGCCACCGGTGCAGGGCAATCACGCGGTGCCTCAGTCACCCGCGCCTCAGACGCCTCCGCCTGCTGTGACCTCGGCTCCTGTTCCTCAGGAGCAGCCGCCGCTGCCTCAGCCCAGTCAGACGCGGCAGCCCGCTGTGCCGCCTCCGCCGGTGAGCGCGCCTCCGGCCGTGCCGGAAGTGCAGTCCGCCACGCCGCCTCAGGCCGAGCCGGAACCGCCCGTGAACCCGCCGCCCGCCACGACTCCGCCGTCGTCTGCGATGCCTCCGGTGACCGGTCCGCCTTCGGGCCTCTTGCCGCAGCCCGCTTCGCCGCCGCGGGGCATTCCCGTCGCGCCGGACCTCCCCACTCCGCCGCGCGGCGTTCCGATGGGCCGGGGCTGGTTCGACGAACTCGCCGAGAACGTGCCGGAAAGCTCGAAGGTGGACTCGTCCGAAGGCGGCGAGTTCGGCCCGACCGGTGATCCCACGGAGATCCCGTACCGCTATCGCAAGTGATGACAGAACGTCCGGGTGATGTCACGCTGGACGTATGTCGAGCGACCCGAACCCGGATCAGGGCTGGTACTTCAACACCAAGACGAACCAGGTGGAGCACCTGGAACGAGGCCGGAGCATCGACCTCCTCGGCCCGTACCCCGACGAGGCGACGGCCAGACGTGCCCTGGACATCGCCAAGGAACGCACGCGGCAGGCGGACGCCGAAGACGCCAAGTGGAACAACGACTGAGCCCACTCCGGGGCGCTGGCCGCAAGTCCGTGAAGGCCTCCTTCCCTACCTTGAAGGTAGGGAAGGAGGCCTTCACGGACAGCCGACCGGGTGTGGGAGCGGATCGCCCGCCACCTCGCCACGTGAAGGACGCTTTCGCCGCATGCACGCGAGCAAAGCTCCCTTCAGCCCTGCTCCAAGTCCGTGAAGGGGGCCTTCACGGACTTGGAGCAGGTCAGGCGTCCTGCCCGGCCAGTGCCGGGCCGAGCACGAACTCCGGGTCCACCTGAGCCGTGAGGTCTTCCCCGGCCCGCCCGCTGCCCCACGCCCGCGCGTTGCGCAGGTGGAACTCGACGCCCTGGCGCTGATACCGGGCCCAGTCGCGCTGCTCGGAGTCGACGATCGCGAGCATCGAGCAGAGCGTCGCGAGGTTGTGCGCCTCGAGTTCGCCGATCGGGCGCGCGCGGCCGCGCTCGGCGGCGCGGACGTGCCGCGAGTTCTCCATCCAGCCCAGCAGTGCCCCGCCGACCTCCTCGCGCAGGAAGTCGATGTCCTCGTCCTCGGTCACCTTGTTGCCCACGACGACCAGCCGCACCCCGAAGTCCCGCGCGTAGTCGGCGTACTGCCGGTACACGCCGACGCTGCGCACGGTCGGTTCGCACACCAGGAAAGTCACGTCGAACCGTGTGAAGAGGCCGGACGCGAACGCGTCGGCGCCGGCGGTCATGTCCATGACCACGTACTCGCCCGCGTCGTCGATCATGTGGTTCAGCAGCAGTTCCGCCGCGCCGACCTTCGAGTGGTAGCAGGCGACGCCGAGGTCGTCCTCGTCGAACTGCCCGGTGACGCCGAGCCGCACGCCGCCGAACTCGCGGAAGCACGCCTGGAAGATCGGGTTGTCCTCGAACGGCCGGACCAGCCGTGACCCGCGCCCCGGCGGGGTGGTCTTGATCATCGCGGCCGTGTCGGCGATCCGCGGGTTGTCCCCGCGCAGGTACTCCTTGATCAAGCCCATGTTGTCGCCCAGTGTCGGCCAGGCGATGGCCTCTTCCTCGCTGGCGCCGAGCGCGACGGCGAGGTGCTGGTTGATGTCCGCGTCGATCGCCAGCACCGGTTTCCCGCCACCGGCCAGATACGCGGTGAACAGCGACGCCAGCGTGGTCTTGCCACTGCCGCCCTTCCCGACGAACGCGATCTTCACGCCACGGCCCTTCCTGTCGTTTTGAAAAGGGTATCGGTTTTCATTTCGGCCGATAACGTACACCCGACCGGCCCGCACCCGAACGGGCGATCGGCGGGGCCGACTCGGGATAGGGTTGGGTGGTGCCTCCACTCGTGATCAGGACACACACGGCCGGAGGGGACTTCGGTCGCCTGCGAGCCGAGTTCTCGCTGCCGGAGTCCTTCGGGCCCGACGTGCTCGCCGAGGCGGAGGCGGCGGTCGTCGACCCGCTCGAGTCCGCGGGGGACCGTGAGGACGCCACCGGTCTGCCCTTCGTCACCATCGACCCGCCGGGTTCCAAGGATCTCGACCAGGCGGTGCTGATCGAGCGCGCCGAGGGCGGCGGGTTCCGGGTGCACTACGCGATCGCCGATCTGGCCGCGTTCATCCCGCCGGGTGGCGCGCTCGACAAGGAGGCGCGGCGTCGCGGGCAGACGCTCTACCTGCCCGACGGGAACGTCCCGCTGCACCCGCCGGTGCTGTCCGAAGGCGCGGCGAGCCTGCTGCCGGGGGAGACCCGGCCCGCGGTGCTGTGGACCATCGACGTCGACGCGGGCGGTGAGCCGATAGCGACCAACGTCCGCCGCGCACTGGTCCGGTCCACCGAACAGTTCGACTACGAGACCGTCCAGGCCTCGATCGACGCCGGCGACCCGCATCCGTCGGTCGCCGCGCTGCCGGAACTGGGCCGCCTGCGCCGTGAACTCGCGATCCGGCGCGGCGCGGTCGAACTACAGCTGCCGGAGCAGGAGATCAGCGGCGATCCCGATGGCGGCTGGGCGCTGATCCAGCGGCCCCGCAACGACGTCGACGCGTGGAACGCCGAGATCTCACTGCTCACCGGCATGGCGGCGGCGAAGATCATGATCGACGCCAAGATCGGGGTCCTGCGCACGCTGCCCCAGCCCGACGCCGAGGCGGTCGAGTGGCTGGCCCGGTCCGCGCAGGCGCTGAACATCGACTGGCCCGAGGGCAAGAGCGTGTCGGAGTTCCTGGCCGCGCTCGACCCCGGCCAGCCCGCGTCCATGGCGCTTTTCGCCGACACCACAAGGCTTTTGCGCGGCGCCGGGTACACCGCGTTCGATGGCGAACTGCCCGCGCTGACCACGCACGCCGGGATCGGCGGCGCGTACGCCCACGTCACCGCGCCGATCCGGCGGCTGGTCGACCGGTTCGCCACCGAGATCTGCCTCGCCGTGAGCGCCGGCCGCGAAGTGCCCGCGTGGGTCCGCGCCGCGCTTTCGGAGGTGCCGGAGCAGATGACCGCGTCCGACACGCTGGCGGCCAAGGTCGAACGGGCCTCCATCGACCAGGTCGAGGTCTGGGTGATGGCCGAGCACATCGGCGGCGAGTTCGGCGCGATCGTGTTGCGCGCGGAGGAGACCAAGGCCGAGATCCTGGTCGAGGATCCGCCGGTGATGTCCAAGTGCACCGGCGAAAAGCTGCCCGAAGGCGAGCGGATCCGCGTCCGGCTCACCGCCGTGGACGTCGACAAGCGGAAACTTTCGTTCGAGCGCGCATGATCGACGATCTCGGCGAAGTGGTCCCGCTGCACGCACCGGCGGCGCGGGTGGTCTCGCTTGTGCCGTCGCTGACCGAGGCCGTCGAGGTGAGCGCGCCGGGAAGACTCGCGGGCGCCACGGACTACTGCACTCATCCGGTCGAGCTGGACGTCCCGAGGGTCGGGGGCTCGAAGTACCCGAACGTGGACAAAGTCCTCGAACTCGCACCGGATCTGGTGCTGGCCAACTCCGAGGAGAACCGCCCGGAGGACGTGGAACGCCTGCGCGCCAACGGGATCCCGGTCTGGGTGATGGAAGCTTCGGCGACCGTGCCCAGCGCGCTCGGCTCGATCCGGCGGATCCTGACGCAGGCCTACGACCTCGCCGAGCCGGACTGGCTGGTCGAGGCCGAAGAGGTGTGGCGGGAGACGCGGCCGGAGCGGTTCCGGGCGGTCGTGCCGGTCTGGCGGAAGCCGTGGATCGTGCTCGGCCGGGACACCTTCGGCGGCGACGTCCTGCATCGCGTCGGGATCGGCAACGTCTACGCGGACGACGAAGAGCGGTACCCGCGCCCGAAGCTCGAAGAGCTCCAAGCGCGCTTCGCCACCGAAGACGCGAATCTGCTCGTACTGCCCGACGAGCCCTACGAGTTCACCGCGGACGACGGCCCCGAAGCGTTCCCTGGCGCGAAGTACGTCCTGGTCTCAGGGCGCCACCTGACCTGGTACGGCCCTTCGCTCGTCGAGGCCCACGCCGCGCTGCTCCGCGCCCTCGGCTGAAGCAAGGGACCTTTGCTATCGCTTGTCTCAACATCGAGAGAAGTGACAGCAAAGGTCCCTTGCTTCAGCCGCCAAGGTTTCAGCTGGTCAGAGGGTCAGGCCGGTCAGGACGGTGACGCGCTCCTCGGTGAAGTCCGCCATCGCCGAAGCCGGGCCTTCGCGGCCGACGCCGGAGTCCTTCACACCGCCGTAGGGCATCTGGTCGGCCCGGAAGCTCGGCACGTCGCCGACGAGCACACCGCCGACACGCAGCTTCGCGGACACGTCGAACGCCGTCGGCAGGTCCCGTGTGAACACGCCCGCCTGCAGCCCGAAGCGCGAGTCGTTGATCCGGCGCACCCCGTCCTCCACCGACTCCACCCGCGTGATCGACACGACCGGCCCGAAGACCTCGTCGGCCATCACCGACGCGTCCTCCGGTACGTTCGCGAGCACCGTCGGCTCGACTGTCGCGCCTTCGCGCTTGCCGCCGGTCAGCAGTTCGCCGCCCGCCTCGACGGCCGCGGTGATCCACGACTCCACCCGCGCGGCGGCGGCGGTGTTGATCAGCGGGCCGACGTCGACGCCGTCCGCCCGCGGGTCGCCGGTCCCGAGCGCGCGCACCTGCTCCAGCACCTTCGCCTGAAGCTCCTCGTAGACGTGAGCGTGCGCGTACACGCGCTGCACCGAGATGCACGACTGCCCGGCCTGGTACATCGCGAACGTCGCGATCCGCTGCGCCGCGAAGTCCAGATCCGTCCAATCGGGACAGACGAGGACCGCCGCGTTGCCGCCGAGTTCCAGTGCGACGTACTTGCGCGGCACGCTGTCGCGGATGCCCCAGCCCACCGGCACGGAACCGGTGAACGACACGACCGGCAGCCGCGGATCCGCGACCAGCTTGGCCGATTCCTCGTTGCTCACCGGGAGAATCGACCAGCTCCCGGCCGGCAGGTCGGTCTCGGCGAGGATCTCGCCGAGCAGCAGCGCGGTCAGCGGCGTCGCGGGCGCGGGCTTGAGCACGATCGGCGCGCCGACCGCGATCGCGGGCGCGACCTTGTGCGCCACCAGGTTCAGCGGGAAGTTGAACGGCGTGATGCCCAGCACCGGGCCCTTCGGCACGCGGCGCACCAGCGCGAGCCGTCCGGTGCCGCCAGGGTCGGTGTCGAGCCGCTGCAGGTCGCCGGAGAACCGGCGGGCCTCCTCGGCGGCCCAGCGGAACGTCGACGCCGCCCGCCCGATCTCGCCGCGCGCCCACTTCAGCGGCTTGCCGGACTCGGCGGTGATCAGCTGCGCGAGCTCTTCGGACCGCTCACCCAGAACTCGGGACACGTGGTCCAACGCGCCTGCCCGGACGTGCGCGGGCAGCGTCGCGAACTCCTCGGCGACGTCGTGCGCGGCCTGGACCGCGGTCTCGATGTCCGAAGTGGACGGAACGTGGTGCGAGCCAGCCTCGCTCCCGTCGAAGGAGTGGCGGACGACGACGGTCTCGTCGCTGGTGACCGGTTTTCCGGCTACCCAGAAGGGGAAGGTGGTCACTTGGAAGCCTCCGTACGGACAGCGTGCTCCAGGACCGAGAGGCCCTCGTCGAGCAGTTCGGCGGACAGGGAAAGCGGCGGCAGCAGACGGACGACGTTGCCGTAGGTGCCGCAGGTCAGGACGACGACGCCGGCCTGGTGGCAGGCCTGCGCGACGCGTTTGGTCAGGTCGGCGTCGGGTTCGGTGGTGCCCGGCTGCACGAATTCGGCGGCCAGCATCGCGCCGCGGCCGCGGACGTCGCCGATCACGCCGGTCTCCTCGGCCAGCGCGCGCAGCCGCGGCAGCACCGCGTTCTCGATGCGCTTCGCCGACGCCGCGAGGTTGTCCTGCCGCATGATCTCGATCGAGCCGAGCGCCGCGGCGCACGCGATCGGGTTACCGCCGTAGGTCCCGCCGAGCCCGCCCGGCGGAACGGCGTCGAGCAGTTCCGCGCGGCCGGTGACGGCCGCCAGGGGCAGCCCGCCCGCGATGCCCTTGGCGGTGGCGATCAGATCCGGCACGACGTCTTCGTGCGTGGACGCGAACCACTCGCCGGTGCGGCAGAACCCGGTCTGCACCTCGTCGGCGACGAACACGACGCCGTTCTCGGTGCACCAGGCCGAAAGCGCGGGCAGGAAGCCGGGCGCGGGCTCGATGAACCCGCCCTCACCCTGCACCGGTTCCAGCACGACGGCCGCGACCTGGTCGCCGCCGATCTGCTTCTCGATGCGGTCGATGGCGATCCGCGCCGCTTCGGGGCCGGACAGCCCGTCGCGGTACGGGTAGGACCCCGGCACCCGGTAGACCTCGGGTGCGAACGGGCCGAAACCGTGCTTGTAGGGGACGGATTTCGCGGTCAGCGCCATCGTCAGGTTGGTGCGGCCGTGGTAGGCGTGGTCGAACACGACGACGGCCTGGCGGCCGGTCGCGGCGCGGGCGATCTTCACCGCGTTCTCGACGGCCTCGGCGCCGGAGTTGAACAGCACCGAACGTTTCTCGTGGGTGCCCGGCGTCAGCTTGTCGAGCGCTTCGCACACCTCGACGTAGCCCTCGTACGGCGTGACCATGAAACACGTGTGCGTGAACCGGCCGACCTGCTCGCGGACGCGGTCCACGACGGCGGGGGCGGCGTGACCGACGTTGGTCACGGCGATACCGGAACCGAAGTCGATCAGGACGTTGCCGTCGGCGTCGGTGAGCAGACCGCCTTCGGCCGAAGTGACGTAGACGGGCAGCACCGAGCTCACACCCGCGGCGACTACGGCGGCGCGGCGTTCCTGCAGGGCGCGCGAGGCGGGGCCGGGGATCTCGGTGCGCAGCCTGCGCTGGGTCTCGGTGGTGACGGTCACGGCCAAACTCCTGCGGACGCGAGGGACGGGGGTCGCCCTCCAGGATGGGAGCCGCGTCGGTCGGCGTCAGCTCGACATCTTGTCGATATCGAGGCGTAGAGTTGGACAACATGGCACTGACGCTCGCCGCCCTCGTGGCCGAACGTCCGCTCGGCCTGCGGGTGCGGGCGGCGGAGGCCGGGCTCGACCGCCCGATCGGCTGGGTCCACCCCACCGAACTGACCGATCCCCAGGACTTCCTCGAAGGCGGCGAACTGCTGCTGACCACCGGCCTGGCTCTCGACGAGACCACGTCGCCCGAGTACATCCGGCGGCTCGTCGACGCGGGGGTGGCCGGTCTCGGTTTCGGCGTCGGCCTCAGCCACGAGAGCATCCCGCGGTCCCTTGTGGACACCGCCGAGGAGGTCGGGCTCCCGGTGCTCGAAGTGCCGAGGAAGACACCGTTCATCGCGATCACGCGCGCGGTTTCCCGTGCGGTCGCCGCCGACGAGTACGCCTCGCTCGTGCGCACCGGCAAGGGACAGCAGGAACTGACCAGGACCGCCGTCGGCAAGGGCGGCCCCGGCGGGGTGGTGCGCAAACTCGCGAAGCTGGTCGACGGCTGGGTGCTCCTGCTCGACTCGGCAGGCCGGGTCACCGAAGCGGCACCAGCCTCCGCTCGTGATTCCGTCGACGAGGTCCGAGAAGACCTCGCGCGCCTGCGTGCGGGCACGCTCGTGACGTCGGTGGGGGAGGACGAGGTGGTGCTGCAAACACTCGAAACCCGTGCGCGTGGCGTGCTCGTGGTCGGGACAGGCGGGCCGCTCGACGCCGCGGGACAGCACATCGTCAACACCGCCGTGTCCCTTCTTTCCCTTGCGCTGGAACAGAATCGTGAACATGTGGCCGCCCTGCGGTACTTGCGCACCGGATTGTTCGACCTCTTGGTGAGCGGGCAGGACGAAATCGTGATGAGTGCCCTTTCCACGGTTTGGGGCGATGCGCCGGACGCGCCCTGGCGGGTTCACGCCTTCGAGGGGCCGCCGGGGGCGAGGCAGGCGTTCCATGCTCTGCTCGAAGCGGAAACCGAGGCGCACGAGGTGTTCTTCGCGCACTCGGGCACCGCGGTGATCGCCGCGGCAGTCGCGGATCTCAGCGTCTCGGAGCGAGTGGTGCGGCTCGCGGCCCGTGCCGGCGGCCTCCACGGCGGCTCCTCCGAAATCATCGGCATCGCGGAATTCACGTTCGGGGTCCGCCAAGCCGAACAGGCGGCGGGCGTGGCGAAAGCCAGGGGAGTGGAGTTCGTCCCTTATGCCGACCATGCCGGGCGCGGCTTCCTGGAGCTGGTCGATTCCCCAGCGGCACAAGCGTTTTCGGACAGCCTGCTGGCGCCGTTGCGGCACCACGACGAAACCGGCCGGGGCGAACTGGTCGCCTCACTGACGTGCTGGCTCGAACACCACGGTCATTGGGATCTGGCGTCCGCGCGGCTCGGCGTGCACCGGCACACTTTGCGCAACCGTATGCGCAAGGTCGCCGAATTGACCGGCCGCGATCTCGATTCGCCGGGGGTGCGCGCCGAATTCTGGCTCGCGCTGCAGGTCAGCGCCCGGACCTGACCAAGGCGATCGGCGAGTTCCCACAGCGCCGCAGGTGTGTGCCGCTCTCCGTCGTGACCGGCTCCGCGCCGGAAGACCACCACGCCGGGACGTCGATCTCGCGGACCAGCGACCCGGTGGCCTGCCGCGCGTTGTTCGACACGATCACCCGGCCCTGGGCGTTGACCAGCGCCGCGCGGCCGCCGAGCGCGCGCAGTTTCGGCTGTAGCAGGCGCTCGACCTCGCGCACGTAGACGTCCGCGCCGACGACCCCCGCGAACGATCCGCCGCGCCGCACGGGGATGGTGAAGGTCAGCGTGTATTCGTCGGTGCAGAGGTAGTCGACGTACGGGCCGTTGATGTGGCGGCGGCCGGTGTCGCGCGGGACGGTGAACCACGACTGCCGCGTGTAGTCGAGGAAGTTGTCGCTGTCCGGGTCGAGACTGATGACCAGTTGCACCGGTTCGGCGTCGCCGGTTTCGGTCCACCATTCGAAGCCGAATTCCTGATCTGCCAGCGCGTTCGGCGCGCTGATGAACCCGGCGCCGACGACCAGGCCGCCGAGGACGTCGAAGACCTGCGGGCGGAGGCGGGTCAGGTCTTCGGCGGTGACATCGGCTGATGCGGCCAAGAGCCCCTCGGCGCCGGTCAGAACCGGCTTCAGTCTGCCGAAGACGTCCTCGACCAGGGTGGATACCTGTTCGACGACCTCGGAACCGGCGGACGGTGTGTCGTTCACGATGCTCACCTCGGATGCGCGGATGCCGCAGCTTAAGGGGCCAGAAGGTCTAAATGCACGTCCGCCAGCCGGTCGATCGCCTCGAGGATGTGTTCCTCGGTGAGTTTCCTGGCCAGCTCGCCGTCGCCCTGTGCGATGGCGGCGGTGATCGCGCGGTGTTCGGCGTAGGCGTTTTCCCTGGTGCCCTGCGGTTCGAGCGGCAGCCAGAGCAGCCCGCCCCGCTCGCTCTGCAACTGCACTTCTTCCCTGGTCAATCGTGGCGACTGCGCGGCCGCGGCGACTTCGAGGTGGAACTGGCGCTCGGCACGCGACGCCTCGGTGCCGGTCGCGGTGCGGATGTCCTCGGTCGCCAGTTCGAGCCGTTCGATGTCCTCGGGCGAACTCCGCTCGGCGGCGAGTTTGGCCGCGGCGCCGGCGATGGCGAGGTAGTGATCACCGACGTCACGGAGTTCGGACAGTGAAACCGTGCGAAGGCGCTCTCGCCACGAAGCAGCCGAAGGGTTGGCAGGTGTCTTCACGAAGCTTCCGCCGCCTCGACCGCGTCGCGTCTCTACGAGCCCCTGTTGCCGCAAGGCCACGAGCGCTTCGCGAACTGTCACGGTGGAGACGCCGAATTGGGAGGCCAGCTCGGCTTCGCTCGGCAGCTGTTCCGAGTCGGCCAGCAGCCCGAGCGTGATGGCGTCGACCAGCCGCGCGGTGACCGCTTCCGCCCGGCCGATCTGGTCGAGCGGCGCGAACATCGCCGATCGCGCGCTGTGCGACATCCCCTTGCGCATGGTGGCCCTTCGCCCGAACTACTACCCGATGGAACCAATCTTGCCCCATCGTCTTGTCATTTAACATCTGGACTTATATGTTTTAGCTCCCTCGTCGCCCCACAAGGGAGCAAGGGACCTTTGCTATCGCCTCACGCCCCCAGGCCCCTGGAGGTCTCGTGCAGCAGTTGAAGCACTTCATCGGCGGTGAGTACGTCGGATCCGCGTCGGGCGCTGTCGCCGACATCGTCGATCCCGTCACCGGCCGCCCGTATTGCACCGCCGCCGTCGCCGGTCCCGAAGACGTCGACCGTGCGCTCAAGGTCGCGGCCGCCGCCTTCGAGCACTGGCGTGAGACCACGCCCGCGCAGCGCCAGCTCGCGCTGCTGAAGATCGCCGACGCCGTCGAAGCGCGCGCGGACGGCCTCGTGCTCGTCGAATCGGCGAACACCGGCAAGCCGATCGCGCTCACCGCGGCCGAAGAACTGCCGATGATCGTCGACCAGTTGCGGTTCTTCGCGGGGGCCGCGCGTGTCCTGGAAGGACGGTCGGCGGGCGAATACATGGAAGGGCATACCTCTTTCGTGCGCCGAGAACCGATCGGCGTGTGCGCGCAGGTTACGCCGTGGAACTACCCGCTCCTCATGGCGGTCTGGAAGATCGCGCCCGCGCTCGCCGCGGGGAACACCGTGGTGCTCAAACCGGCCGACACCACCCCCGCGTCGACCCTGCTCCTCGCCGAGATCTGCGCCGAATTCCTGCCGCCCGGCGTACTCAACGTGGTCTGCGGAGACCGCGACACCGGGCGAGCGCTCGTCGAGCACGAGATCCCGGCGATGGTGTCCATCACCGGTTCCGTGCGCGCCGGGATCGAAGTCGCCGCTTCGGCGGCGAAGGACGTGAAGCGCGTACATCTTGAGCTCGGCGGTAAAGCGCCCGTAGTGGTCTTCGCCGACGCGGACATCGAAGCGGCCGCGGAAGGCATCGCCGCCGCCGGGTACTTCAACGCGGGCCAGGACTGCACCGCGGCGACGCGGGTCCTGGTCGCCGACGAGGTCCACGACACCTTCGTCGAGGCCCTGACCCGGCAGGCACGGGCGACCACCACCGGCGCGCCCGGCGACACGTCGGTCAGCTACGGGCCGCTCAACAACGCCGCCCAGCTGGACCGGGTCGCCGGTTTCGTCGACCGGCTGCCCGCGCACGCGATCGTCCACTGTGGAGGAAAGCGGCAGGGCGACGAGGGGTACTTCTACGAACCGACGGTGATCTCCGGTGTCCGCCAGGACGACGAGATCAGCCGGACGGAGATCTTCGGCCCGGTCATCACCGTGCAGCGCTTCGCCTCCGAAGCCGAAGCGCTCGCCGCGGCGAACGGCGTCGAGTACGCGCTCGCGTCGTCGGTGTGGACCACCGATCACCAGCGGGCGATGCGGCTGGCCGGAAAGCTCGACTTCGGCTGCGTGTGGATCAACACGCATATCCCGCTCGTCGCCGAAATGCCGCACGGCGGCTTCAAGAAGTCCGGCTATGGCAAGGACCTCTCGCTCTACGGCCTCGAGGACTACACCCGCGTCAAGCACGTGATGAGCGCGCTGTGACGACCACCGAAAGGCACGCCATGCCTCATCAAGCGCCCACCACCTCCGCCGAGGGGGAGCAAGGGACCTTTGCTATCGCCTCCGACGGCGGCGGGGATCCGGCCATCCGGCTGCGCGGGCTGCGCAAGGAGTTCGGCCAGGTCCACGCGGTCGACGGCGTCGACCTCGACATCCCGCCCGGCGAGTTCTTCTCGATGCTCGGCCCGTCCGGTTCCGGCAAGACGACCGTGCTCCGCATGATCGCCGGCTTCGAACTGCCGACGGCGGGCACGATCGAACTGCACGGCCGCGACGTCAGCCGCCTCGCGCCCTTCGACCGCGACGTCAACACCGTCTTCCAGGACTACGCGCTCTTCCCGCACATGACCGTGCAGCAGAACGTCGAGTACGGCCTCCGGGTGAAACGCGTCCCCCGCGCGGAGCGACGTCAGCGCGCGAAGGAAGCCCTCGACACCGTCCGGCTCGGTGAGTTCGGCGAGCGCAAACCCGACCAGCTCTCCGGCGGCCAGCGTCAGCGCGTCGCCCTCGCCAGAGCCCTGGTCAACCGCCCGAAGGTGCTCCTGCTCGACGAACCGCTCGGCGCGCTCGACCTCAAACTGCGCCACACCATGCAGACCGAGCTGAAGCAGATCCAGCGCGACGTCGGCATCACCTTCATCTTCGTCACCCACGACCAGGACGAGGCGCTGACGATGAGCGACCGCATCGCGGTGTTCAACGCCGGCCGCATCGAACAGGTCGGTTCCCCGGTCGAGGTCTACGAGCGGCCCGCATCGGCGTTCGTCGCCGGCTTCGTCGGCACCTCGAACCTGCTCAGCGGCGGCGGCGCCGAGAACATCATCGGCAAACCCGGTGTCTTCAGCATCCGCCCCGAAAAGATCCGCGTCGACGCCGACCTCTCGAAGCCCGCGGACGTCGGCGAGACCAGCGCCACCGGCACCGTCACCGACACCGTCTACGCCGGCGCGACCGTGCGCTACGAGGTCACGCTCGACGCCGGCGGCCAGCTCTCCGTGGTCCGGCAGAACACCGCCGAGCCCGCGGACTTCGAGGGTGGCCGGGTCCGCCTGAGCTGGCGTCACGAACACAGCTTCCGCGTCCCCGAAGCCGGTTAGCCTCCCCCCCGCACCGAAAGGTTGTTCAATGAAGAACAGGAAACTCGCGCTCGCCGGCCTGCTCGGCGCCGGCCTGCTCGTGGCCGCCTGCGGAACGTCCGGGTCCAGTTCGACCGCCGCCGCACCCGGCGGGCAGGGCTTCACCCCGCCGAAACTCGACGCGCTCGCCCAGCTCGGCCAGCCGGAAGGCCAGGTCAACGTGCTGGCCTGGCCCGGCTACGCGGAAAATGGTTCGAACGACCCGGCCGTCGACTGGGTCACCGGATTCGAAAAGGAGACCGGCTGCAAGGTCAACGTCAAGGCGTTCGGCACCTCGGACGAGGCCGTGAACCTGATGAAGACCGGCCAGTACGACGTCATCTCCGCCTCCGGTGACGCTTCGCTGCGCCTCATCGCGTCCGGGGACGTCGAACCGGTGAACACCGCCCTCGTGCCGAACTACGCCGACGTCTTCGACTTCCTCAAGAACCGCCCGTGGAACAGCGTGAACGACGTGGCCTACGGCGTGCCGCACGGCTGGGGCGCGAACCTGCTGACCTGGCGCACCGACAAGGTGAACCCGGCACCGAATTCGTGGTCGGTCATGTTCGACGCGAACAGCCCCTACAAGGGCAAGATCTCCGCCTACGACTCGCCGATCTACATCGCCGACGCCGCGCTGTACCTGCAGAACAAGAAGCCGGAACTCGGCATCAAGAACCCGTACGCCTTGGATGACAAGCAGTTCCAGGCCGCCGTCGACCTGCTCAAGCAGCAGCGTCCGATGGTCGGGGAGTACTGGTCGGACTACCTGAAGGAGAGCCAGGCGCTCAAGAGCGGCGACGCCGTCCTCGGGACCGCCTGGCAGGTGACGGTGAACCTGACCAAGAGCGAGGGCGCGCCGGTCGAATCGGTGCTGCCGTCCGAAGGCGCGACGGGCTGGTCGGACACCTGGATGGTCGGGGCGAAGTCGCCGCACAAGACGTGCTCGTACAAGTGGCTGAACCACATCGTCAGCCCGAAGGCCAACGCCCAGGTCGCCGAGTACTTCGGTGAATCGCCCTCGAACCCCAAGGCGTGCGCCGAAACCAAGGACAAGAAGCACTGCGACACCTACCACGCCGGGGACGCCACGTACGCCTCGAAGATCCAGTACTGGACGACGCCGATCACGCAGTGCCTCGACGGCCGCACCGACGTCAAGTGCAAGGACTACGGCGAGTGGACCCGCGCCTGGACCGAGATCAAGGGCTGACCTCCCCGAACTCCGGGAGCGGCCGGTGGGCCCCCCACGCCGGCCGCTCCCGGTCCCATTTCTAGGCGGAAAAAGATGACGACCACCCTCGATTCACCGAGGCGGAAAGCCTCCGCCTTCCTGTACCGCAAACCCAAGCTGCGCCTGAGCATCCTGCTGTCCGCGCCGATGCTGTGGCTCGGCCTCGCCTACCTCGGCGCGCTGGCCGCGCTGTTCGTGACCGCGTTCTGGACCACCGACGTCTTCACCGGCCAGGTCGTGACCGAGTGGTCGCTGAACAACTTCGTCACCCTGTTCAGCGACGCGGTGTACCGCACGATCACCCTCCGGACGGTCGGGATCGCCGCGCTGGTCACGGTGGTCACCGCGATCATCGCCTTCCCGATGGCGTTCTACATGGCCAAGTTCGCCTCGCCGAGGGCGCGGCGGCTCCTGGTGATCGCCGTCATGACACCGCTGTGGGCGAGCTATCTGGTGAAGGCCTACGCGTGGCGGACCATGTTGTCCGGCAACGGTGTCCTGCACTGGCTGCTCAACCCGTTCGGCCTCGACACCCCCGGCTACGGCGTGCTCGCGACCGTGATCACCCTGTCGTATCTGTGGCTGCCGTACATGATCCTGCCGATCTACGCGGGCCTCGAGCGGCTGCCGAACTCCTTGGTGGACGCGTCGGGTGACCTCGGCGCGCGGCCGTTCCGGACTTTTCGCTCGGTGGTGCTGCCGGTGACCTTCCCGGCCGTCGTCGCCGGATCGATCTTCACGTTCTCGTTGTCGTTGGGCGACTACATCGCGGTGAAGATCGTCGGCGGCACCTCGCAGATGCTCGGCAACGTCGTCTACGACAACATCGGCGCCGCCAACAACCTGCCGTTCGCGGCGACCGTCGCGACCGTGCCCGTGGTGATCATGCTCGCCTACCTCGCCGCCGTGCGCCGCACGGGTGCGCTGGACAACCTGTAGGAGCGCGCGATGCGGCTTTCCCGGACGACCAAGTACCTCCTGCTCGCCGCGCTCGTACTCGGCCTGGCGGTCATCTACTTCCCGCTGCTGGTGGTCCTGCTCAATTCCTTCAACGCGGACACCACCTTCGGCTGGCCGCCGTCGAGCTTCACCCTGGAATGGTGGGGGCGGGCCGCGGAGAACGAAGGCGCGCTGAAGGCACTGGGCACGAGTGTCCAGGCGGGACTCGTGGCAACGGCGATCGCGCTGATACTCGGCACGATGGCGGCGTTCGCGTTGCAGAAGTACCGCTTCTTCGGCCGCAACCAGGTGTCACTGCTGATCATCCTGCCGATCGCGCTGCCCGGCATCGTCACCGGTATCGCGCTGAACAACGCCTTCCGCACGATCCTCGGCATCGACCTCGGCCTGTTCACCGCGATCGTCGCGCACGCCACGTTCTGCATCGTGGTGGTGTTCAACAACGTCGTCGCGCGCCTGCGCCGGATGGGCGGCAACCTCGAAGAGGCGTCGATGGACCTCGGCGCCGACGGGCTCACGACGTTCCGGCTGGTGACCTTCCCGATGCTGCGTTCGGCCCTGCTGGCCGGTGGCCTGCTCGCCTTCGCGCTGTCGTTCGACGAAATCATCGTCACGACGTTCACCCTCGGGACCGGCCTGGAGACCCTGCCGATCTGGATCCTGAACAACCTGTTCCGGCCGAACCAGGCGCCGATCGTCAACGTCGTGGCGGCGGTGCTGATCCTGGCTTCGACGGTGCCGGTCTATCTGGCGCAACGGCTTTCGGGTGACACGACTTCGGGCGGACGGCTGTAGACGCGGGAACGCCGGTGCGGAGCCGCACCGGCGTTCCCGGTCACTCAGTACCGGCGATCTTCGACCGCGCCTGTCGTTCCGTTATAGGTGATGTAGCCGTACTGGAAGTCGCTGCGCTTACCCGTCGTGGTGGTGTACTCGCCGCTGACGGGGAAGCCGAGATACGACGTCTGCCAGCCGAGCTCCCGCCAGCGCTGACGGATCAATCCCTTGACCTCCCACGCCTCGCCCGCGCCCGCACGCCAGTAGATCGAGTGCCCGAAGCCGTCCTGGACGAAGTGGTTGTACTTCCCGGTGTTACCGGGCGTCCACGTCTCGTCGGTGGTCGGGTAGCCGAGCCCGTTCTCCCAGCCGACGGCCGACCAGCGTGCGCGGATCAACCCGTGGACCTCGTAAGCGCCTGTCGATGGCGTCCAATAGATCGAGCCCGCCTGGCTGAAGTGGTTGTACCTGCCCACACCGTCCGGAGCCCCGCTCTCGTCCGTGGTGGGGTAGCCGAAGAACCGCTCCCAGCCGAGCGCCCTCCACTTGTCCCGGATCTCGCCCTTGACGTAGTGCGCTCCGGTCGCGGCCGTCCAGTAGATCGACGAGCCGGCGAAGTGGCTGTACCGGCCGGTGCCGTCCGGCGTCGTCGCCTGGTCGGTGATCGGGTGGCCGAGCAGGCCGGCTTCCGCTCCGGTCTCGAGCCATTTGTCGCGGATGGGGCCGTAGATCGCCACCGCGCCCGAAGCCGGTGTCCAGTAGATCGTCCCGGCACCGGTGGCGGGGCCGCCCTCGAAGTGGTTGAAGCGGCCGTCACCCGCTTTGCCAGGGGATTCGTCCGTGCTCGGGGCCCCGAGGAAGGCATGCGCGCCGAGAGCGACGTACTTTTCGAGGATCCGGCCGGAGATAGCGGTCACGCCGGTCCGCGGTGTCCAGTACAGGCGGCCGTTGGCGTAGGGCTGCCAGTGAACACCGTCTTCGATGATCTCGATCCCCGTCGCGGCACCCAGCTTCGCCCGCAGGTCGGCGTCTTCGGTGTAGCGCTTCTCGATGGCCGACTGGTAGTCGGCCCGGACCTGCATCCCGGCAGGCGGCACCAGGAACTGCCGCTCCGGCGAGGTGCTGGAGTTGTCCGCCCACCGGGTGAACTGCGCGCCGTCGAACGCGGTGGACGGCGCGGTGACCGATACCAGGGAACCGACGGTCACCAGCCGGTTGAGGGCTTGGCCCTGACCCCTGCCCACGTCGAACCGGGCTTCACGCCACCCGGCGATCCAGACCCTGGCCAGCCGTGGCAGGGCGACGTACCGCGCTCTGCCCACGACACCGCGGCTGTTGGTCGCGGACGCGGTGATGACGACCTTGCTGTCGTTGTCCGCCGGGTAGTGCAGCCAGAAGTTCGGCCCCGAACCGGTGCGCAGCACGCTGGTCGTGCAGCTGTCCTGATTCGGGCAGGCCACCTTCTCCGCGGTTCAGTTCACGGTGAGCGGCCCGTCGACGGGATCGGTGGCCTCCGCCGTCAGTGTGATCGGCTCGCTCCCTTGGAAGAGCGTGCCCGGAGCCGGTGCGGACATCGTGACCGCCGCTCCGGTGGCTCCGGTGGCTCCGGGGGTGACGGACCGGGTCGTGGTCGTCGTCGCCCCGTGGCTGTCCCTCGCGGTCAGGGTGACGGTCACCTTTCTCGGCCGCGGGGTCGTAGACGTGGAACAGGACGCCTCCGGTCCCGGCGCCACCGTCGCCGAAGTCCCATTCGTAGTCGAGATTGTCGAAGTCCGGGTCCGTCGAAGTGCTCGCGTCGAACCAAACCCTGCGTGTGACGGGTTCTACGGTGACGTCGAAGGACGCCGTGGGAGCCTTGTTGGCCGGACGGTAGCTCAACCGCCGCAGGGCCGAGGTACTCGCGTCGGCCACCACGATGTCCCCGTTGGGCGCGGTCGCGATAGCGGCGGGGGTGCCGATCCCGGACGCGAGCGCGGCGGGCTGGTCGACCATCCGCCCGGTACTGTCGAAGCTCAGGGTCGACAGGGTGCCCGCGCCTTTGTCCGCCACGAAATGGCGTGCACGGTAGGACTCCGGGTACGACTGACCGGCGTAGAAGACCCCGCCGAGAAGACCGCTGTTCGCCTGACGGGCTGTTTCCGTCAGCGGCGCGGTGTTCAGCACGCCGCCGCACTCGGCCAGGTCGCGGTAACCGGGCGTCTTGCCGTTTCCTTCCCAGCACGGCCATTTCAGGTTCTGACCGGGCAGGGCGATGTTCACTTCGTTCCTGGCCGCCCATCCGTTGTCCGTGACGACGATTCCGCCACGCTGATCGAGCGTTAGCCGCGGATCCCGCAGGCCGCTGAGATAGGTGCGGCTGCGCCAGGAGTCCGGCGCGAACTTGTCGTAGAAGGGATTGTTGGAGACACCGACACCGTTGGTGTTGACCCGCAGGATCTTCCCGGTCGGCTGGCCAGGGTCCAGCGCGCGCAGCGCGAACTTGTCCACGGTGTCCTTGGTGGCGGTCTCGGGCGCCTGGTCGGCGGCGTTGTCGCCGACCGCGACCCAGAGGTCTGCACCCGATGGGTCCACGGCGAGATCCTGGATTCCCCGGTTGTCGGAGTTCACGGGGATTTGAAGCACCGGCTTTTCGCCGGTGAGCCCTGTCGGGGCGCCCGTTCCCTCTGCTTGCCATTTGCTGACGCGGAAAGCCCGTTCGCCGCCGCCGGTCGACAGCGCTCGCGCGGTGTAGATCGTCCGGCTGGTGGCGTAATCCGGGGCCACCGCGATACTCGTCAAACCGAGTGAACCCCCGGTGTAGACGGGGATCGACGCGATTTCAGTCGACTGGCCGCCGCTTTTCGGTGTCCAGCGTACGGAGCCTTGCCTGCCTGTCGTGAGGGCGCTGCCGTCGGGCAGATAGGCCACATCGGTGAGCTCGCCCGCCGTCTGCCCGGTCGGCGTATCGGTCAAGACGGCCGTCGCGGCGGCCATGGATCTTCGAGAACGCATCGGACCTGCTTTCTTCGGACGAAGAGAGCTCCAGAGCGCATCGGATCGCGCGTGTGCCAGGACGACGATGTGCCGAGGCCACGGCAGGACGCAATGCGACGATCAAGGCACCAGGATCCCCCCAAGGGCGATGATCAAGGATCACGCTATTGGCCCGGTTCCGGCTTGTCATCGGCCATTCGTACGCCGAAATCAGGGGCATCGGAATGAGTCCGTTGCATCCCGGAGCGCCGTCGGCATCCCCGGTCCGTTGGGGCGAGTGGGGGATCGAACTGTTCCGCAAGGTTGATGTCGCCGACCTGGCGATAGTCCTGGGTTCGATTGTGGATCTTGTTTTCCTGGAGGGAGATGACTTTGTCTGCAAAGATACTGTCGGGCGGTGCCAATCCGTATATGGCGTCGTTTCCGGACGAGCTCGCAAAGATGTTGTCTCGACTGCCCTGTTAGCGTCGGTGACCGATGGTTCTTGGCTCGAAGTAGATGGAGTGGTAGTCCTCCGTCAGTGCGGTCGATCCTCGCTTCTCTGGGAGATCTCGAACTTGCGCAGGTTGAATGAGCGGCTCACCTGTGGTTCTCGGACTTCAGGCTGCGAGCGGTGTCAATCAGTCGTCTCATTTTTTCATCCGTCAGCGAGCTTGCTATCGAAACCAGCTCGCCGATTTCTGTCGAATTGCGGTAAGGGTTGGCGGTGCTTACGGCTTGCCTCGTCGCAAGACCGGCGATGATGAGCAAATCGGTTTCGGAGATTTGCAAGACCGGTGCGATGTCCTTGACTATTTCCGGCGACGGTGGAATGTTCCCGTCGAGTAATTGCAGAATAGTTGATTCGGCTCGCGCCGAAGCTCGGCTGACAGCCCGAGGGGACAGCTCGCGGTTGTCCATCAGCCCCTGCAAGACATCGGCGAACCGTAAAGTCATCCTTGTAGCTTACTGAGAGCGTGTCTTGCGCGGTGGCAGGTGAAGCCCGGCTCAGGTGGTGTCACTGTCGACGTATCGACTCAAGTCGAACGGAAAGAGTCCGTCGCGTCCCGAAGCGCCGCGAGCATCCCCGGATCCGTCACCGCGTGACCGGCTGCCTCCACCAATTCCAGTTTCGAGTCCGGCCAAGCCCGATGCAATTCGTAAGCCGTCGCCGGCGGGCACACCGCGTCGTACCGGCCCTGCACGATCACGCCGGGAATCCCGGACAGCTTCCCGGCTTCCCGGATCAGCTGGCCTTCCTCGAGCCAGGCCCCATGGCAGAAGTAGTGCAAAGCGAGCCGCGCGAACGTGACAGCGAAGTCCGGTGTCGCGTACTGGTTGTGGAAGGCCGGATCCGGGCGCAGGCAGACGATCGCGCCCTCCCAAGTGCTCCAGGCGATGGCGGCACGCTCCCGGATCACCTGATCGGGGTGGTACACGAGTTCGCGGTAGGCCGACATCGGGTCGTCGCGGCGGCCCTCGGGAAGCGGAGCGAGGAAGGCTTCCCACTCGCGGGGAAAGAGGTTCGCGGCGCCACCGCCGTAGATCCAGTCGAGTTCGCCCTGCCGGACGGTGAAGACGCCGCGCAAGACGATCTCGGTGACACGGCTCGGATGGGTTTCTGCGTAGGCGAGGGCGAGGGTCGCGCCCCACGAGCCGCCGAAGACCTGCCACTGCTCGAGATTCAGCCTTTCGCGTAGTCTTTCCATGTCCGAAACGAGATGCCAGAGAGTGTTGACCGACAGGTCGACGTCCGGCCCGCCGATGTGCGGAGTGCTGCGGCCGGTGCCACGCTGGTCGAACAGGATGATCCGGTAGGCCTCGGGATCGAAATGCCGCCTCGCCATCGGCGATATGCCGCTACCAGGGCCTCCGTGCAGGACGACCACGGGTTTGCCGTCCGGGTTCCCGGCCTCTTGGCAGTAGATCCGGTGTCCGTCACCGACGTCGAGCATGCCTTCGGCGCGTACATGGATCGGCGGGTAGAGGTCGTCCATAAGACCACTGTGCCCGAATCGTCGAGTGTGCGAAGGGTGGGGGCCCGCCCCCGCCGCCGGGCTGAGCGGGCCCCCGGTCTTCGATCGCGTCAGCAGCCCGCCGTGGCGGCCACGTTCGCGAATCCCTTCCCGGCGCCGGTCACCTTGTTGCTCGCGCAGACCTTGTTCCCCGTAGCGGCCTTCACGAGATAGAAGCCGTACGCGTAGCTGGACTGCACGTCCGCGGTGTTGCCGGAGAAGGTGTTGTCGCGGCCCCAGCCATCGAGCTGGACATGGACCTCGAAGCCGCCGTAGGTCGCGTCGTGCACGAAGACCTTGCTGCCCCGGTTGTCCGCGACCACGTAGTTGTTGCCCTTCATGTCCACCCAGCTGTCGGCGAAGTGCTCGCCGCTCTGCCCGGCCCCGTCGAAGACGTTGCCGCGCAGCTCGCCGCCGGTGGTGCCTTCCTTGATGTCGATCGACTCGGCCCGCACGTTCGGGCCGATCTTGTTGTTCAACGCCTTGTTGCGGTCGCTGCGGTCGGGCGTGCCGCCCGGCCAGTTGCCCTTCGCGGAACCGAAGTAGATGCCTTCGCCGTAGCCCGCGTACTCGCGGCCGGTGTCGGTCACCTCGGAGTTCTTCACGACGTTGTCAGTGCTCGTGTCCTGGAAGTGGATGCCTTCGTGGCCGACGCCGATGACCTTGATGCCGTCGACGACGGTGTTCTTGACGCCCGTCGCCATCAGACCCTTCTGGCCACCGGTGAGGGTGAAGCCGGTCAGGTTCCAGTAGCTGCCGGTGAGTTCGAAGGTGCGTCCCGCCGACGCCTTGATGACCGCGCTTCGCGGACCCTTCAGCGTGATGCGGCTGCTGGAGGTACCGCCCTTCGCCGCCTTGAAATTGCCCGCGAAGGTCGTATTGGCCGCGAGTTCGATGACGGTGCCCGGAGTGACCGAAGCGAGCGCCGCCGACAGCTGCTCCGAAGTCTCTACGCGGACCGTCGCGGCCTGTGCGGGGTATGCGGCCAGCGTCGACAGCAGGGCGGCACCGGTCGCGATGGCCAGAACCCGCTCACGAACACGCATCCGTGGTCCTCCTCGTCGAGGGATCGAAGCTCGGTCGTGGCGGCGACGGCTAGACCGTAAGGCAGCGTCCGAACGCTAGTCAAGGACATGATTCAAGTTCATATACGTGAACAACTAAAGGAGGGTCGCCCTGCGCCACCCACCCCGAAAGAGAGCAAGGGACCTTTGCTATCGCCCTCCCCGACGGGAGTGATAGCAAAGGTCCCTTGCTCTCTTTTTGCAGGTCAGAGACGGGTCAGTCGTGGAACGAGTGCTCCGAGGCCGGGAATTCGCCGCGCCGGACGTCCTCGGCGAACGCCGACGCGGCCCCGGCCAGCACGCCGGCGAGGTCGGCGTACTTCTTCACGAAGCGAGGAGTCTTGCCGCGCCGGAGCCCGGCCATGTCCTGCCAGACGAGCACCTGCGCGTCACAGTCCGGCCCCGCGCCGATGCCGACGGTCGGGATCTTCAGTTCGTGCGTGATCCGCTTCGCGGCTTCGGCGGGCACCATCTCCATGACGACCGCGAAGGCGCCGGCTTCCTCCAGGGCGAGCGCGTCGGCGAGCAGCGCGTCGGCCGCTTCGCCGCGTCCCTGGACCCGATAGCCGCCCAGATTATGTTCACTTTGCGGCGTGAATCCGATATGTCCCATCACCGGGACACCGGCCGACGTCAGTGCCTCGACGTGGGGAGCGAATTTTCGCCCGCCTTCGAGTTTCACCGCGTGCGCGCGGCCTTCCTTCATGAACCGCACCGATGTCTCCAGCGCCTGCTGCGGCGAGAGCTGGTACGAGCCGAACGGCAGGTCGGCGACCACCAGCGCCCGTTTCACCGAGCGGGTCACCGCGCGGGTCAGAGGGAGCAGCTCGTCCACGGTCACCGGAAGCGACGTGTCGTAGCCGAAGACGTTGTTCGACGCCGAATCCCCGACGAGCAGCACCGGGATGCCTACCTCGTCGAACAGCGCGGCGGTATACATGTCGTAGGCGGTGAGCATCGGCCACGTTTCGCCGCGCTCTTTCATGTCACGAAGATGATGTACGCGGATCTTCTTCCCAGACGTGGCCTGGGGCGCCGCGCCGGTCCCGTACGGAGCTGTGAGCTCGCCGGAATCCTTTTCGGTGGCAGACATCCTTGTCGACCGTCCTTCCCTCAAGGCCTCGAAGAGGTCCCTGGGTCGTGGAGCTGAACAGTTCAAAGCGTGGCACGCGGGGATATCGCTCCCAAGGTCATGCGACCAGCTTCACACCGGGGTGTCACGCCTGTGGAGGGTGAGATTCAGACCAGAGGATGATGTTCGTTGACAACCACACGGGGTTGTGTGACGTCAAGTAAGAGCAGCTGTCGATCACCTGTGAGCACCGCGAAAGGCCAGAATGGGAAACCCAGCGAGCCGTGTCTCGCCGTGGAAGGCGAGGGCGGGCGGAATCGTCGCCACACTCGTGCAGCTCGCGGCCGTATTCTCGGTGATCCTTCTCCTCGCCGGCGGCGTGAAGGGACCAGTGCTCAAGGTCGGCGACGTCGCCTTCTCGGCACTGAGCATCCCGACGAACGCGAGCCTCGTGATCGTCCTGCTCCTCGTCGTCCTCGGCGCCGCGCTCCGCCGTCGCAAACGTGCCGCTCTCTACACGCTGCTGCTGTTCCAGGTCGGCGGGCTGGCGGTGACCCTGGCCTTCCAGGCCGCCCTGCTGTGGTGGCCTGAGCTGCTGAAACTCGGTCCGTGGCAGGTCCGGCACATCCCGCACCAGGTGTGGGTGCTGGCCATCGCCGACCTGATCTCGATCGGCATGTTCGCGTTCCTCTGGATCCTGCGTCCCGCGTTCCCCGCCCGGCTCGCGCCGAGCGCCTGGCGCGACGGCCTCACCGTGCTGTTCGGCGGCCTGGCCGCGGTCATTCTCGTCGGCTGGGGCCTGAGCGAGGCCTTCCCCGGACGTCTCGTGGACACCTGGGCGCGGTTCGCCTGGGTCGTCAACCACACGACCGGTGAGAACATCCAGCTGCGCCGGGTC
Organism: Amycolatopsis alba DSM 44262; assembly: GCF_000384215.1. Classification (NCBI taxonomy): domain Bacteria; kingdom Bacillati; phylum Actinomycetota; class Actinomycetes; order Pseudonocardiales; family Pseudonocardiaceae; genus Amycolatopsis; species Amycolatopsis alba. The sequence continues at coordinate 4,996,257 of NZ_KB913032.1, forward strand.
GGCATCGGGGAAGGCCCGGCCTGGCTCGACCTCGTCCTCGACCTCAGTGCGACAGCCGTGGCGACGGCCGCGTTGTACACACTTTTCCGCGGTGTGCGCAGCCGTCGCTTGAGGACAGACGAGGAAGAACTGCGCGTACGTCGCCTTCTTGCCGAACACGGCGAAGACGACTCATTGGGCTATTTCGCCACCAGGCGCGAGAAGAGCGTCGTCTTCTCGCCCAACGGCCGGGCCGCCGTGGCCTACCGCGTGCTCGCGGGCACCAGCGTCGCGAGCGCGGATCCCATCGGCGATCCCGACGCCTGGCCGGACGCGGTCCGCGCCTGGCTGAACGAGTCACGCACCTATGGCTGGACCCCCGGCGTGCTCGGCGCGAGCGAACGTGGCGCGAAGGTCTACGCCGACGCGGGCCTGCGTGCGCTGGAAATCGGCGACGAAGCCGTCCTCGACGTCCGTGACTTCAGTCTCGCCGGGCCGGAACGCCGTTCGGTCCGCCAAGCGGTCAAACGGATCGAGCGGGCCGGATACACCACAAAAGTCCGGCGGCACAGTGAGATCCCGGCCGACGAGATGGCCCAGCTTCTGCTGCACGCGCAGCAGTGGCGCGGCGCGGAGACCGAACGCGGGTTCTCGATGGCACTCGGCAGACTCGGTGATCCGAGTGACGGCCGCAGTGTGATGGTGGAGGCGTACGACGCCAAGGGCGAGCTTCGCGGCATGCTGTCGTTCGTTCCGTGGGGCCGCCGAGGACTGTCCCTTGACCTGATGCGGCGCGACCGCGACGCCGAAAACGGGCTCAACGAGTACATGGTCGCCGAGGTCGTGGCGGCGAGTTCACACCTTGGCGCACAACGGATCTCGTTGAACTTCGCGATGTTCCGCGCGGTCTTCTCCGAGGGCGAGCGGATCGGCGCGGGACCGGTGCTGCGCGCGTGGCGCGGTGTGCTCAGCATGGCGTCACGGTTCTTCCAGCTGGAATCGCTTTACCGGTCCAACGCCAAGTACGGGCCCGACTGGGAACCGCGATTCCTGTGCTACTCGTCGGCTCGGCGGCTGCCGCGGGTCGGCATCGTCGCCGGTGCCCTCGAAGGATTCGTCCCTACAGGGCGATCGGCGCGCGCGCTGAAACTGGAGACGGTCACCGACGAATTCGTCGCCGAGGTCCACCGTATCGACGCGAACGCGGCCACCCCCGCGCCGAAACAGGTGCGGCGACCCGACCAGGTCCGCGTGCGGATGGCGAAGCTCGACAGCCTGCGCGCGGCCGGGATCGACCCCTATCCGGTCGGTTTCGCCAGGGAAGACCTGCTCGGCGACGTCGTCTCCAAATTCGGCGGAATGAGCCCGGACAGCCGCACCGAGCACCGGATCCGCGTTGCGGGCAGGGTCCTTGCGATGCGTAACCTCGGCGGGCTCTGTTTCGCGCGGGTGAAGGACTTCAGCGGTGAGATCCAGCTGATGCTCGACGCCTCCGTGCTCGACCTCGGCGGCTGGCGGCGGGGAGTCGACCTCGGCGACCACGTCGGCGTGAGCGGGCGGGTCATGACGTCGCGGCGCGGTGAACTGTCCGTGCTCGTCGACGAATGGACCGTCACGGCGAAGAGCCTGCATCCGCTGCCGGACAAGCGAAAGGGGCTTACGGACCCGGAGACGCGGGTGCGGCAGCGCTACCTCGACCTCGCGGTGAACCCGGATTCGACGGCGATGCTGCGGATGCGTTCGACCGTGGTGCGCGCGGTGCGGGAAAGGCTGCACCAAGGCGACTATCTCGAAGTCGAGACGCCGATGCTGCAAACCGTGCACGGCGGCGCCAACGCCCGCCCGTTCGTCACCCACATCAACGCCTACGACATGCGGATGTACCTGCGGATCGCGCCCGAGCTGTACCTGAAGCGCCTGTGCGTGGCCGGGGTGGAGCGCGTTTTCGAGCTGAACCGGAACTTCCGCAACGAAGGCGTCGACGCGACGCACAACCCCGAATTCACCATGCTGGAGGCGTACCAGGCGTACGCCGACTACAACACGATGCGGACCCTGACGCGTGAACTCATTCAGCACGCCGCGGAGGCCGCATACGGCGCGCAGGTGGTTCGCCGTCCGGGGCCGGACGGGAAGGTCGTCGAGTACGACATCTCCGGTGACTGGCCGGTGATCCCGGTCCACGAGGCTGTTTCGGCGGCGCTCGGGGAGAAGATCGACGCCGGTACCCCGGTCGCCGAACTCCAGCGGCTCTGCCGTGCGGCCGGAGTGCCGGTGAACGAGGAGGCGGGGCACGGCGATCTCGTGCTGAAGGCGCATGAGCACCTGGTCGAAGGCGCGACCGTGCTGCCGACGTTCTACACCGACTACCCGACCGACGTCTCGCCGCTGACACGGCAGCATCGCGTGGACCCGCGGCTGGCCGAGCGCTGGGACCTGATCGCGTTCGGTTCCGAGGTCGGCACGGCCTACACCGAACTGACCGACCCGCTCGAACAGCGTCGGCGGCTGGAGGCCCAGTCACTGCGCGCGGCGAGCGGTGACGTCGAGGCGATGGAACTGGACGAGGACTTCCTGCTCGCGCTCGAACACGGCATGCCGCCGACCGGCGGACTCGGCATCGGCATCGACCGGCTGCTGATGATGCTGACCGGGGCGTCGATCAGGCAGACCGTGCTGTTCCCGTTCGTGCGGCCGCACGGCTAGCGGGGGGAGCAAGGGACCTTTGCTATCGCTCGTTAGCCTCACTAACGAGCGATAGCAAAGGTCCCCTGCTTCCTTCCCGGCCGAAACGCGCCGGGAGACCGCGACCGGATGTAAAGATCTCCTTCCCGATGGAAGGAGCCACCATGGCTGGAAACGTCCCCCCGATCGCCGACGAGCGCGAAGGTCTCCTCGCCTACCTCGAGCAGCAGCGCCACGTCCTGCGCATCGCCGCGCACGGCTTGACCGAAGAACAGGCCAGAGCGGTCCCGACCAGAAGCTCGCTGAGCGTCGGCGGCCTGATCAAGCACACCGCGTTCACGGAAGACGGCTGGATCGACATCCTTCTTCAGAAGCCTTCGAAGCCCATGGAAGAGGCGATGAAGGACTACGAGGCCGGATACGTGATGGCTGACGACGAGACGCTCGAAGACGTCTTCGCGCGCTACGACGAGGTCGCCCGCCGAACCGCGGACGTCATCGCCGGCATCCCCGACCTGGGCCAGCCGGTCCCGGTGCCGAAGGGCGTGCCCTGGTACCCGCAGGACGTCGACGCCTGGTCGGTCCGCTGGGTGCTGTTCCACCTCATCGAGGAGACCGCGCGGCACGCCGGGCACGCCGACATCATCCGCGAGCACATCGACGGCGCGACGGCGATCCCGCTGATGGCCGCGGCGGAAGGCTGGCCGGAGACGCCCTGGCTCAAGCCGTGGTCGCCCGCCGAGACCGTCTAGAACAACGTGGGTTCGTCCGCCAAAGCGCCTTCGATGACCAGCATCCGGCGCTTGGTGGCGACTCCGCCACGCGCGGAGAACCCGCCGTCCTTGCCGCCCGCGGCGAGCACACGGTGGCACGGCACGATGATCGGGAACGGATTCCGGCCCATCGCCTGCCCCACGGCCTGCGCCCCACCGGTTATGCCGAGGATGTTCGCGATGTCGCCATAGGTCAGCGTCTTGCCCGCTGGAATCGTGCGGATGAACTCGTACACCCGGTGATGGAAGTCCGGTACTCCTTCGTAGTCGAGGCCGACCTCGGTGAGGTCCGTGCGCTTGCCGTCCATCAACGAGACGATCCCGTCGATCGCGCGCTGGACTTCGCCCGGCGGCGTGGCTTCGGTCGCTTCGGGAAGGCGCGCGGTCAGTCGCGCCCTCGTCTTCTCTTCACTGCCCTCCGGCAGCTGGACCGCGATGACCCCGCGTTCGTTCCACGCGATGCCGCAATCGCCGATCGCGGTGCCGAACACGACGTAGCCCTGTGCCGTCATGAGGTCCAGGGTACGAGCCGGGACCGACAGTTTCGGCCGCGCCGCTTTTCGGGGAGACTTCCCTGCCGCGGTGCCGCCGGGGCGGCGGCTGCGGTAGGAGTATGGGCATGAGCGACCTCGTGCTTGATCACCTCGTCTACGCCGGGCCGGACCTCGAAGAGGCAGTCGCGCGCGTCGCCGAGCTGACCGGCGTCACGCCTGTACGCGGCGGAAGGCACGTCGGCTTCGGTACGGCCAACTATTTGGCAGACCTGGGAGCCGGTGCCTACCTCGAGGTGGTCGGCCCCGATCCGGATCAACCCGAGCACGTCGGGCCTCGCCCGTTCGGTGTCGACGAGCTGACCGAGCCCGCGCTGGTCACCTGGGCCGCACGGGCGCAGGGCATCGACGACGCGATCGCCGAAGCCCGCGAGCGTGGTTACGACCCTGGCGAGGCGTCCGAGATGTCACGGACCACAGATGACGGCGAAGTGCTGGCCTGGCGCCTCACCGGAGCCGGTGGCCTCGACGGGCTCGCACCCTTCCTCATCGACTGGGGGAGCACCCCGCATCCGACGACACGGGGACTGCCGTCGATCCCGCTGCTCCTGGTCACCGGTGTCCACCCCGAGCCCGCCGCGGTCGAATCCGCGGTCCGGGCACTCGGGATGGACATGCTCGTCCGGCGTGATGCGAAGCCCGGCCTGGTGGCCGTGTTGACGAATTCAGCGGGGAAGCAGGTCACGCTGAGCTGACGAAGTCACCACCGTGCCCTCGCGCCAGCCGTTGGTCATCGGCAGCCGCCGGTCCCGCCCGAACGCCTTGAACGTGATCTTGGTGCCCGGCGGGTACTGGCGGCGCTTGTACTCGGCCTTGTCGACCATGCGCACCACGCGATCGATGGTCTCGGGCTCGAAGCCGGCGTCCACCAGGTCGACGTAGCCGCGGTCGCCCTCGATGTAGTCGTCGAGGATGTCGTCGAGCATCAGATAGTCGGGCAGCGAGTCGCTGTCCAGCTGACCCGGCCGCAGTTCGGCCGATGGCGGCTTGGTGATCGAGTTCTCCGGGATCGGCGGGGTTTCGCCGTTCTTCTCGGCTTCCTTGTTGCGCCACTTGGCCAGGTGCCAGACGTGCGTCTTGAAGAGGTCCTTGATCGGCGCGAAGGCCCCGACTGCGTCGCCGTAGATCGTCGAGTAGCCGACGGCGAGCTCGGTCTTGTTGCCGGTGGCGAGCACCAGATGACCGTCCTGATTGGACAGCGCCATCAGCAGCATGCCACGGACACGGGCCTGGATGTTCTCCTCGGCAAGACCGGTCAGCTGAAGTTGCTCGACGTAGACCTTGACCATGTCCGCGATCGGCTCGACGCGGTAGTGCGCGCCGATGCGGCGGGCAAGGTCTTCGGCGTCGCCCTTCGAGTGTTCCGAGGAGTACTCCGAAGGCATCGAGACGCCGTAGACGTTGTCGCCCCCCAGCGCGTCGGCGGCCAGCGCCGCCACGACCGCCGAGTCGATGCCGCCGGAGAATCCGAACGTCACCGACGAGAAGCCGTTCTTGTGCACGTAATCGCGCAGGCCGACGACGAGCGCGTGCCACACCTCGGCTTCGTCCGACAGCTGCTCGCTGATCGCCGAGTCCGTGCTCGGGGCGTAGACCGGAACCGGTTCCTCGCTGAGCACGCGGCGCTTGACCCGCAGGCCTTCGAACTCGCCCTCGGCGGTGTGTCCGCCCGCGACGAGGTCCGTGTCGACGATGAGCAGGTGCTCGACGAACTGCGGCGCGCGTGCCAGCAACCGGCCGTCCGCGCCGACCACGATCGAGTCGCCGTCGAAGACGAGGTCGTCCTGACCGCCGATCTGGTTCGTGTACACCAGCGGCGCCCCTGCCTCGGCCGCGCGGCGGGCGATGAGCGGTAGGCGGATGTCGTCCTTCGCGCGCTCGTACGGCGAAGCGTTGGGCGCGACCACGAGATCCACCCCGGCCTTGCCCAGTGCGGAGATCGGGCCGCCGTCCTGCCAGACGTCCTCGCAGATCACCATGCCGACGTCGATGCCGTGGAAACGGACGATTTCGAGGTCCTGGCCCGGCTTGAACCAGCGGTGCTCGTCGAAGACGCCGTAGTTGGGCAGGTGGTGCTTGAACTGGCGGGCGACCACTTCGCCGCGGTACAGCGCGGCCGCCGCGTCGCGCGGGCCGGTCTCGTCCAGGTCGAGATACCCGATGTAGGTGAGCACCTCGCCGCATCCGGCGTCTTCGAGCCGCCGGGCGAGTGCTTCGACCATCTGCTTCGACGCGGAGGCGAAGGTCGGGCGGAGGGAGAGGTCCTCGACGGGGTAACCGGTGAGGGACATCTCCGGGAAGACCACGATGTGGGCGCCTGCTTCGGCGGCCTTGCGAGTCCACTCGACGGTGAGCTCGGCGTTGCCCTCGAGATCCCCGACGGTGGTGTTGACCTGGGCCAGTGCGATGCGCAGTTGCGGCATGCCGTCATTCTTACCCACCGGCGTCCGCTGGGACGAGTGGATGTGCCGAATCGCCCACCTGGGTCCGGCCGACCGGCGGGGGAGCAAGGGACCTTTGCTATCGCCGGGCGCTTGACCTGGGGTTTCGCCCGGAAAGAGAGCGGGGGACCTTTGCTGTCACTCTCCAAAAGAGAGTGACAGCAAAGGTCCCCCGCTTCCCGCTCAGGACCAACGCGCTACTTGCGTTTGATCATGCTCCGCACCTTCTTGATGGTCTGCTCGAAGTCGGAGTCGAACGGGTTGTCGTGCACCAGGTAGGTCCACGTCGTGTTCGCCCGCCGCACCCCCGCGTCACCGAGGTCGATCCCGTTCTCGGTGATCTCGGCCTCCTCGAGCGTCTTCGCCGCTCGCTCGGCCGCCTCCGGGATGATCTTGTGGAACTCGGGGATCGCCGCGCGGTGGAACTCGTCGATCGGCGTCTCCCGCGCCAGCGCCCGCAGGTGGATGCTCTCCCGCACGTCGGTCAGGAACGCCAGGTGGTCCGACCACAGCTGGTCGATGTGGAACAGCAGCACCTCGCGGCTCAGCTGCTCGACCTTCGCCTCGTCGTCGACAGCCTCCGAAAGCTCCTTGAACTTCTCCGGGAGCGCCTTCTCCAGCACCTCCGCCGCGTGCCCGGTCCGCAGCACCTTGTCCCGGTGATCGAGCAGCTCGCCGCGCTGCCGCTCGATCAGCCGTGTGTAGCGCCAGGTGTTCCGGTGGATCTCCAGGTCGACACCCTCGGCGACGCGCTGCGCGTGGTTGATCTGCCGCAAGGCCGCCGGGTCGGTGACCTCACCGCTGCCCACGTCGGAGCTGATGCCCTCGGGCACGTCCGGCGCGTTCGACAGCACGAGCTCGTCGTTCAGGCTCGCGAAGAACACCGCACTGCCAGGGTCGCCCTGCCGTCCGGACCGGCCGCGCAGCTGGCCGTCCAGCCTGCTCGACGGGTAGCGGGCGGTGCCGATCACGTGCAGGCCACCCAGTTCGACGACCTCGTCGCGGCCGTCGCCGTCCTTGCCGCCCAGCCGGATGTCGGTACCTCGACCGGCCATCTGGGTCGAAACGGTGACCGCGCCCTTCTTGCCGGCGTCGGCGATGATCTCCGCTTCTTCGGCGTCGTTACGCGCGTTCAGCACGACACATTCGAGGTCGACCTTCGCCAGCTTCTCGGCCAGCTCCTCGGACTCGGCGACGTCCTGGGTGCCGACGAGGATCGGCCGCCCGGACTCGTGCACCCGCCGGATCTCCTCTTCGATCGCCCGCAGCTTCTGCGACGGCGACCCGAAGATCCGGTCCTCCTGGTCTTCGCGGATGTTCGGCGTGTTCGGCGGGATGACCGCGACCTCGAGCTTGTAGAACTCGCGCAGCTGCTCGGCGACCGCGACCGCGGTACCGGTCATGCCCGCGACCTCGGGATAACGCGCGAGCAGCGCCTGCACGGTGATCGAGTCGAGGATCTCGCCCCGGTCGGTCGCCTTGACCTGCTCCTTCGCTTCGACGGCGGCCTGGAGACCGTCCGGCCAGCGCTGCAGTTCGGCGACGCGGCCGCGCGCGGCGTTGATCAGCTGCACCTTGCCGTCGCGCACGAGGTAGTCGACATCGCGGGTGAGCAGCGCGTGCGCGTGCAGCGCCACGTTCACCGCGGGCAGCCGGTCCGAGCCGGTGTCGTCGTAGAGGTTGATGTCGTCGCCGAGGGCCTTCTCGACCACCGACGCGCCCGCCTTCGTCAGCCAGGCGTTGCGGCCGTCGGCGTCGGTCTCGTAGTGCAGCCCGAGCCGCAGCCGCCGGACGATGTTCGCGACCTCTTCGTCGGCGTCGGTGTGGTCGATCGACCCCGCCATCACCAGTGGCACGCGGGCCTCGTCGACCAGCACGGAGTCCGCCTCGTCGACGATCGCCACCTCGGGCTCCCGCTGGACCAGGTCCTCTTCGTGGGTGACCAGGCGGTCACGCAGCACGTCGAACCCGATCTCGCTGACGGCGCCGTAGGTGACTTCCTTCGCGTAGGCCTCGCGGCGCTCGTCGCGGGTGTGAGCGGGCTCGATCCAGCCGACGGAGACGCCGAGCAAGTCGTAGATCGGGCCCATCCACTCCGCGTCACGGCGGGCGAGGTAGTCGTTCACCGTGACGACGTGGACGTGCTTGCCGCGCAGGGCGTACCCGGCACCGGCCAGCGCACCGGCCAGCGTCTTGCCCTCACCGGTCTCCATCTGCACGATGTGCCCGCTGAGCAGGCCCATCGTGCCCAGGAGCTGGACGTCGAAGGCGCGCTCGCCGAGGGCGCGCCGAGCGGCCTCGCGGCCGAGCGCGCAGACCTCGATGAGCTGCTCGTTACCGAAGGACGCCGCGTCCCGAAGCTTGCCGGCCCGCTCTGTCAGCTCCTCGTCGGAGAGCTTCTCCAACTCCGGCTCGAGCTTCTCGATGGCCGGCAGCAGCGCTTCGTAGCGGGTCAGCTCGACGCTGCCCGGCCGCTGGATGATCCGGCGCAGCTTCTTGCCCACCCGGCTGATCAGTGCTGCCACCCCTGTGCTCCCGTCTGTTCTTCTGCCGTCCGCACCCGTATCACCAACGCAGTGGTGGTGCGGCCGAGTTCCGCGGCCGATGGCACGATCCAACCGTGTCCACTCATGTCAGCGCCAGGTCCCGTGCCCGTCGATTCGCCGCGATCACGTTGTCCGGTGTGCTCGCGGTCACCGTCGCCGCGTGCTCGTCGGGAGAGGGTAGAACCCAGCCGCCGCCTCCGGCCACCGAGTCGCACGCTCCGTCCGGACCGGTGCCCGCAGGACTCGAGAAGTTCTACGGACAGAGTCTGACCTGGGCCGACTGTGCACCCTACGCGACATCCGGTGACGCAAAAGCGGCGTTTCGAGTGAAGGACGCACAGTGCGCCCGGCTGACCGTCCCGCTCGACTACGCGAAGCCTGAAGGCGACTCGATCACCCTCGGTCTGCTGCGCCGGAAGGCACTGGAAACCGACGAAAGGATTGGGGCCCTCGTGGTCAACCCCGGCGGCCCCGGCGCCTCCGGCATGGAAGCCGCGGCCGGTCTCGCCTCCCGGACGGCGACGAACGAGCTGGGCAAACGCTTCGACATGGTCGGTTTCGACCCGCGTGGCATCGGCGCGAGCGAACCGCAGATCCGCTGCCTGACCGACGCCGAACGCGACGCGGATCGCGCGGACGACAGCGAGACCGACGGGTCACCCGAGGGAGTGAAAAAGCAGGAGGCCGAGTCCCAGGACTTCGCCGCCAAATGCGCCGAGCGGACCCAACACGGCCCCGCGATGCTCGCGAACGTGGGTACGCGTGACGTCGTCAAGGACATGGACATCCTGCGTTCGGTCCTCGGCGAACAGAAGCTGAACTACCTCGGCTACTCCTATGGGACGCGGATCGGATCCGCCTACGCGGAGGCCTTCCCCGCGAACGTCCGCGCGCTGGTCCTCGACGGTGCCGTCGACCCTGAGCAGGACGCGGTGGAGTCGCTGGTCGCGCAGGGACAGGGCTTCGGCAAGGCGTTCGGGGAGTTCTCGAACTGGTGCGCCGCGCGCGAGGACTGCGCTCTGGGGCGTGACGCCGCCGGCGTGACGAAGGCGTTCCAGGACCTGGTGCGGCCGCTGATCGACTTCCCGGTTCCGGTCAGTGACGGCCGGAAACTGTCGTACGAGGACGCGACGACAGGCGTGATACAGGCCCTCTACCAGGAAGATCTCTGGGAACCGCTGAACTCGGCGCTCAACGATCTGAAGCGGCAGCGAGGCGACGGCCTGGAAAAGCTGGCCGACCTCTACAACGAACGGGGCGCCGACGGTCGCTACGGGACGACGCAGGACGCGTTCGTCGCGATCCGCTGCGTCGACGACCCGAGAGTCACCGATCCGGCGAAGCTCCTCGACGCGCAGAAGCGGTACGCGCAGGCGGCACCGTTCCTCGACGACGGCAAGCCGGACGGTGCGGCGCGCGATTCCTGCGCCTTCTGGCCGGTGCCGAACACCTCGGAACCGCACCTGCCCAACGTCGAAGGTCTGCCGAAGACGCTGGTCATCTCGACGACGAACGACCCGGCTACCCCCTACCAGGCGGGCGTCAACCTCGCGAAAGCGATCAAGGGAGCTTTGCTGACGTTCGAGGGCAACCAGCACACGGTGTTCCTCCAGGGCGTCTCGTGCGTCGACAAGATCGGCATCGATTACCTGGTGAACGGTGCCCTGCCGGACGAGGGCACCCGCTGCACCGCCAAGTGACCAGGTGATAGCAAAGGTCCCTTGCTCCCCGCCGCACCAGCGCGGGGGAGCAAGGGACCTTTGCTATCACCGTAGCCCCTGACCAGGCATTTCCCGCCGACGCGGGAGCAGGGGACCTTTGCTATCGCCCGCCACCGACGACCACCGCGTTATGCCTGGTCAACGCCAACTCCAGCATCACCGCGAAGTCCTGCGGACTCGTCGGCGGCACCTGCAGCCACACCCGCACCAGCCGCCGCGGCTCGTCCTTCGAAATCCACAGCTTCACGAACACGTCCGACTTGATCTCCGGCACGATCCCGCCGATCACCGCCGCCGGCACCTTCGCGGCGATCCGGAACGAGTCGGTGTCCTGCACCCGCTCCCACCGCTCGCCGCGCAGCTCGGTCGCCCCGGTCAGCAGCCGCCGCAGCCCACCGCCCGCCCCGAGCATCGCCTGCGGTGTGTAGGGCTCCGTAGCCGGAACCACCCGTTCCCCGTCAGGCCCGCTGAGCGTGATCTCCGAGCCGTACAGCCGGTACTTGACCTTCACCCGTTCGAAGTCGTCCTGCAGGTCGGCATTACCGACGGCGCCATCCTCGAGACTGACATCGCCGTCGAGCGCGCGCACAGGCAGCCCGGTGACCACGCCGTTCACCCCGAGCGTGAACCGCACGCTGCGCAACGAGACGAGGGAGTCGGCCGCCGCGCTCACGAATTCCTGGGCAGGTGGCAGCGCGGGCGACCCCGCGCAGCCGCCGATGAGCCCGATCGTGAGCAGCAGCGCCGGCACGAGGTGACGGCAGCGCATGGCCTGAGCCTATGGCCTTGGCCCGAATCTTTCGCACAGTGTCCTTCCGGCCGCTTCCGCCGGGAGCCGACGACGATGACGCTGTACCCGTGCACCCTGAGACCCGGCTCCACCGCGCATGGTTCGTCGCCGCCGCCGCGTTCATCGCCCTCCTCGCCGCCGCCGGTTTCCGCGCGGCCCCCGGCGTCCTCATCGACCCGCTTCACAACGAGTTCGGCTGGTCGCGCGCGACAATTGCGTCGGCCGTCTCCGTGAACCTCGTCCTCTACGGCCTCTTCTCGCCCTTCGCGGCAGCCCTCATGGAGCGCTTCGGCATGCGTCGCGTCGCCTCGACGGCGTTGTGCGTCGTCGCGATCGGCGCGGGCGGCACGGTGTTCATGAACGCGAGCTGGCAGCTCATCCTCTGCTGGGGCGTCCTGGTCGGCGTCGGCACCGGCTCGATGGCGATGAGTTTCGCCGCGACGGTCGCCGCCCGCTGGTTCGTCCGCAGCCGCGGCGTCGTCACCGGCGTCCTCACCGCGGCGGGCGCCACCGGCCAGCTGATCTTCCTCCCGATCGTCGCGAACCTCGCCATCGACGAGGGCTGGCGGACGGCGTCGCTCGTCATCGCCATCGCCGCGCTGGCCGTCGTCCCCGTCGTCCTCCTGGTGGTCCGCGATCACCCGTCCGACGTCGGGACGACCGCCTATGGCGCCGAACCCGGCGAAGCCGCTCCCGTCACCCGTGCGGGTGGTTCCGCCCGCCGCGCCCTGTCCGTCCTCGGCACGGCAGCGCGCACGAGGACGTTCTGGTTGCTCGCCGTCGGCTTCGCGATCTGCGGCGCCACGACGAACGGCCTGGTCAGCACCCACTTCGTTCCCGCCGCGCACGACCACGGCATGCCACAGACCACCGCCGCCGGCCTGCTCGCCCTCGTCGGGATCTTCGACGTCGCCGGCACGATCGCCTCCGGCTGGCTCACCGACCGGGTGGACCCGCGCATCCTGCTCGGCGTCTACTACGCCCTTCGCGGCGTTTCGCTCGCCCTGCTCCCGCAGCTGTTGAGCGGATCGGTGGAACCGAGCATGTGGGCGTTCATCGTCTTCTACGGCCTCGACTGGGTGGCGACGGTTCCGCCGACGGTCGCGCTCTGCGTCCGCCAATACGGCGCCGCCGGGCCGATCGTCTTCGGCTGGGTCTTCGCCAGTCACCAGCTCGGCGCCGGTCTCGCGGCTTTCGGCGCCGGCGCGATCCGCGACTCTTCCGGCAGCTACGCGCTCGCTTGGTACATCGCCGCGGGCCTCGCGGTGCTGGCCTCGGTCGCCTCGTTGTCGATCGCCAAGGCCGCCAAGCCCGAGCCGGTTCTGGTGGGGTCGTCCACCACTTCCGCTTGATCGGCGCGTCGCGAAACATGTCGTTAACACGTTCTCGTTAGGGTGCGGCCATGGATCGCCAGCAGGAGTTCGTGCTCCGTACCTTGGAAGAGCGCGACATCCGTTTCGTCAGGCTTTGGTTCACGGATGTGCTGGGCTTCCTCAAGTCCGTCGCGGTGGCGCCCGCCGAGCTCGAGGGCGCCTTCAGCGAAGGGATCGGCTTCGACGGATCGGCCATCGAAGGCTTCGCGCGCGTCTACGAGTCCGACATGGTCGCGAAGCCCGACCCGGCCACCTTCCAGGTCCTGCCGTGGGAGACCCCGGACGGCGGCCCGTACTCGGCGCGCATGTTCTGCGACATCGCGATGCCGGACGGCTCCCCGTCCTGGGCGGACCCCCGGCACGTCCTGCGCAGGCAGCTCTCGAAGGCGGCCGAAGCGGGTTTCACCTGCTACGTCCATCCCGAGATCGAGTTCTTCCTGCTTGCCAGCCTGCCGGACGACGGCAGCGAGCCCGAGCCCGCGGACAACGGCGGGTACTTCGACCAGGCCAGCCACGCGACCGCGACGCACTTCCGCCGCCACGCCATCGAGACACTCGAGGCGATGGGGATCTCGGTCGAGTTCAGCCACCACGAGGGCGCGCCCGGCCAGCAGGAGATCGACCTCCGGTACGCCGACGCGCTGACCATGGCCGACAACGTGATGACCTTCCGCTACGTCGTCAAGGAGGTCGCGCTCACCCAAGGTGTCCGCGCGACGTTCATGCCGAAGCCGTTCACCAACCAGCCGGGTTCGGGCATGCACACCCACGTGAGCCTGTTCGAGGGTGATCGCAACGCCTTCTACGACGCGGAAGACCCGTACGAGTTGTCCGCGACGGGCAAGGCCTTCGTCGCGGGGCTGCTGCACCACGCGAAGGAGATCTCGGCGGTCACCAACCAGTGGGTGAACTCCTACAAGCGGCTGATCAGCGGCAGCGAGGCCCCGACGACCGTTTCATGGGGCCGAGCCAACCGCTCCGCGCTGGTTCGCGTGCCGATGTACTCGCCGGGCAAGGCGTCGTCACGCCGCGTGGAGATCCGCACGCTCGACTCCGCCTGCAACCCCTATCTGGCGTACTCGGTGATACTGGCCGCCGGCCTCAAGGGCATCGAGAAGGGCTACGAGCTGCCGCCTCCCGCCGAGGACAACATCTGGCAGCTCTCGGACGCCGAACGCCGCGCGGCCGGATACGCCCAGCTCCCGCAGAACCTCGGCGAGGCGCTGGCCGAAATGGAAAAATCGGAACTTCTACCCGAAGCGCTCGGAGAGCACGTTTACGACTTCTTCCTCCGCAACAAACGTGTTGAATGGGATAACTACCGCAGCGCGGTGACCCCGTACGAGCTGCGGACCCTGCTTCCGGTTCTCTAGACGAAGGAGACCTGATGGTGCGGCGGCCGGTGTTCGGAGTTTTGACGACGTTGGTCGCCGCGGCCATCGCGGCGAGTGCCGCGCCACCGGCGTCAGCGGGCGGAAAACCCCTCGATCTCGACGCCGCCGACATCCCCTCGCTCCAGTCCCGGATGTCCTCCGGACGCTTGACCGCGGTCGGTCTGACCTCGGCTTATCTCGATCGCATCCGCAAGGTCGACAGGACGGTGAACGCGGTCATCGCGGTCAATCCGGCCGCGATCGCGCAAGCCGCCGAGAGCGACTCCAGGCGCCGGGCGGGCAAGACCCGCGGCCCCCTCGACGGCATCCCGGTCCTGGTGAAGGACAACGTCGGCACCCGCTCCCAGCAGACAACGGCGGGTTCGCGGGCACTACGCAGCAAGCCCGCGAAGGACGCGACCTTGATCCGCCGTCTGCGTGACGCGGGCGCGGTCGTCCTCGGCAAGGCGAACTTGTCCGAATGGGCCAACTTCCGCGCCGCGAAACCCACTTCCGGGTGGTCGGGCGTCGGCGGACAGACGAACAACCCGTACGTGCTCGACCGCAACCCCTGCGGGTCATCCGCCGGCTCCGCCGCGGGTGTCGCCGCGTCGCTCGCCCAGGTCGCGATCGGCAGCGAGACCGACGGCTCGATCGTCTGCCCGGCCGGGATGACCTCGACAGTGGGGCACAAACCGAGCCTCGGCCTGGTCAGCCGCACCGGCGTGGTGCCGATCTCGGCCGAACAGGACACCGCCGGCCCGATGGCCAGGCACGTCGTCGACGTCGCGCTCACTCTGTCCGCGCTCCAGGGCCGCGACCCGAGCGACCCGGCAACCGGCACGTACCCGCCGAACCAGCCGACCGACTACGCCGCGCACCTGCGGCCCGGCGTACTGAAGGGCTCCCGGATCGGGCTCTGGCGGTTGCCGGTACTCGGCCCGGACGTCGACACGGTGATGACGCGAACCAGGAACTCGCTGGTCAAAGCAGGTGCCGAGGTCGTAGAGGTGACGCCGCCCTATCAGGCCAGGCTCGGTGAACTGGAGTTCCCGGCACTGCTCACCGAGTTCCACCGGGACATCGATCGCTACCTGGCCACGCGCCCCGAAGGCCCGCGCGACCTAGCCGCGCTGATCGACTACAACCGGTCCGACCCGCTGGAGCAGACCTGCTTCGCCGGGCAGGAACTCTTCGAACAGGCACTCGCCGCGCCCGGCCCGTCCGATCCCGGCTACCTGGCCAACCGCCGCGAGCTGACCGACCTGGCGAAGCGCTCGATAGACGAGACCCTCGCCAAGTACCGCCTCGACGCGATCGCCGCGCCCACGAACCCGCCCGCCTGGAAGACCGACTGCAAGACCGGCGACAACGACGTGATCCCGTCGTCGACGCCCGCCGCGGTCGCGGGCTACCCCGCGGTGACCGTGCCCGCCGGCTTCGTCGGCGAGCTCCCGGTCGGGGTTTCGTTCATGGCGGGGCAGTGGACGGACGCCCGAGTGCTCTCCTACGCGGCCGACTTCGAACGCGTCGTCCCCGCCCGCAAACCGCCTCGCTACCTGAAGACCGTCGGATGACGGGGGTTTACACCGGCTGACCTGCGGCAATGTCGTTAAGTGACCCCCCTGTTTTCGGGGGGTTCCGGGGCATGTAATCTTCTCTTCGTCGCCAAGAACACCGGGCCACCGGGGCCGAAAAGCCCCAGGCCAGGAACCAGGGCCAAGCGGGTTGACACCGCGAACCGGACCAGGTAACGTTCAGCGTCGGCCCACGAGCGGCCGCCGACCCCCTACGACTAAGACCGTAGGATTCGGCATGCTCGACCAAAAAGCTTGTGAATATCGCTTTGAAACAAAGCGTGTTGCTTGAGAACTCAACAGTGTGCTAGTGAACTAAGCCAGTAGAGCTTATGTATATGTAACCTCGTATTGAGGTTCCTTTGAGAGCAAGTATTTTTGCCTCGATCAAATTTGACATTGTTGGAGAGTTTGATCCTGGCTCAGGACGAACGCTGGCGGCGTGCTTAACACATGCAAGTCGAACGATGAAGCCTTCGGGTGGATTAGTGGCGAACGGGTGAGTAACACGTGGGCAATCTGCCCTGTACTTTGGGATAAGCCTGGGAAACTGGGTCTAATACCGGATATCACCGACCTTCGCATGGGGGTTGGTTGAAAGTTCTGGCGGTACAGGATGAGCCCGCGGCCTATCAGCTTGTTGGTGGGGTAATGGCCTACCAAGGCGACGACGGGTAGCCGGCCTGAGAGGGTGACCGGCCACACTGGGACTGAGACACGGCCCAGACTCCTACGGGAGGCAGCAGTGGGGAATATTGCACAATGGGCGAAAGCCTGATGCAGCGACGCCGCGTGAGGGATGACGGCCTTCGGGTTGTAAACCTCTTTCGCCAGGGACGAAGCGCAAGTGACGGTACCTGGATAAGAAGCACCGGCTAACTACGTGCCAGCAGCCGCGGTAATACGTAGGGTGCGAGCGTTGTCCGGAATTATTGGGCGTAAAGAGCTCGTAGGCGGTTTGTCGCGTCGTTCGTGAAAACTCCACGCTTAACGTGGAGCGTGCGGGCGATACGGGCAGACTTGAGTTCGGTAGGGGAGACTGGAATTCCTGGTGTAGCGGTGAAATGCGCAGATATCAGGAGGAACACCGGTGGCGAAGGCGGGTCTCTGGGCCGATACTGACGCTGAGGAGCGAAAGCGTGGGGAGCGAACAGGATTAGATACCCTGGTAGTCCACGCTGTAAACGTTGGGCGCTAGGTGTGGGCGACATCCACGTTGTCCGTGCCGTAGCTAACGCATTAAGCGCCCCGCCTGGGGAGTACGGCCGCAAGGCTAAAACTCAAAGGAATTGACGGGGGCCCGCACAAGCGGCGGAGCATGTGGATTAATTCGATGCAACGCGAAGAACCTTACCTGGGCTTGACATGCGCCAGACATCCCCAGAGATGGGGCTTCCCTTGTGGTTGGTGTACAGGTGGTGCATGGCTGTCGTCAGCTCGTGTCGTGAGATGTTGGGTTAAGTCCCGCAACGAGCGCAACCCTTATCCTACGTTGCCAGCGCGTCATGGCGGGGACTCGTGGGAGACTGCCGGGGNCAACTCGGAGGAAGGTGGGGATGACGTCAAGTCATCATGCCCCTTATGTCCAGGGCTTCACACATGCTACAATGGCTGGTACAGAGGGCTGCGATACCGCGAGGTGGAGCGAATCCCTTAAAGCCGGTCTCAGTTCGGATCGCAGTCTGCAACTCGACTGCGTGAAGTCGGAGTCGCTAGTAATCGCAGATCAGCAACGCTGCGGTGAATACGTTCCCGGGCCTTGTACACACCGCCCGTCACGTCATGAAAGTCGGTAACACCCGAAGCCCATGGCCCAACCGCGTAAGCGGGGGGAGTGGTCGAAGGTGGGACTGGCGATTGGGACGAAGTCGTAACAAGGTAGCCGTACCGGAAGGTGCGGCTGGATCACCTCCTTTCTAAGGAGCAACACATCCACAGTCCTCGGGATACCCGAGACCAAGACTGTGGAGTGGCTCGGGCCTAGAAACCGAATGTGTTTCTGCCTGGGTTGCTCAAGGAATTGTGGAACTACTGGTCATGGTGTCGCCGGCTTTTGCCGGGACGCTCTAGTACTGCACTTTCGGGTGCGTGGAACGGGTGCTCCTGGGAGGTTGGAAGCATTGTTCGCTGGCATGCTGTTGGGTCCTGAGGCAACACGCCGAGGGGTTCACACCCTGGTTGTTTGTTTCTGGTGTGGTGTTTGAGAACTGTAGAGTGGATGCGAGCATCTTTGTGGTCAAGTTATTAAGGGCACATGGTGGATGTCTTGGCTTCAGGAGCCGATGAAGGACGTGGGAGGCTGCGATATGCCTCGGGGAGCTGTCAACCGAGCTGTGATCCGAGGATTTCCGAATGGGGAAACCCAGCACCAGTTATGTGGTGTTACCCGCATCTGAATATATAGGGTGTGTGGAGGGAACGCGGGGAAGTGAAACATCTCAGTACCCGTAGGAAGAGAAAACAACCGTGATTCCGTGAGTAGTGGCGAGCGAAAGCGGAAGAGGCTAAACCATGCACATGTCAAGCTGTCAGGCGTTGTGTGTGTGGTGTTGTGGGACCCAGCGTCGAGGATCTGACAGTCCTCGGAATGATTGCGCGTGTTAGTGGAACGCCTTGGGATGGGCGACCGGAGTGGGTGAGAGTCCCGTACGCGAAAACACGTTGTGGATTGTTTGTCTGGTGTTCCCGAGTAGCAGCGAGCTCGTGGAATTTGCTGTGAATCTGCCGGGACCACCCGGTAAGCCTAAATACTTCCTGAAGACCGATAGCGGACTAGTACCGTGAGGGAAAGATGAAAAGTACCCCGGGAGGGGAGTGAAAGAGTACCTGAAACCGTGTGCCTACAAGCCGTCAGAGCCCGAGCACATCCTTGTGATGTTGAGGTGATGGCGTGCCTTTTGAAGAATGAGCCTGCGAGTTAGTGCTGCGTGGCGAGGTTAACCCGTGTGGGGTAGCCGTAGCGAAAGCGAGTCTGAATAGGGCGAATATAGTCGCGTGGTCTAGACCCGAAGCGGAGTGATCTACCCATGGCCAGGCTGAAGCGTCGGTAAGACGACGTGGAGGGCCGAACCCACTTAGGTTGAAAACTGAGGGGATGAGCTGTGGGTAGGGGTGAAAGGCCAATCAAACTCCGTGATAGCTGGTTCTCCCCGAAATGCATTTAGGTGCAGCGTCACATGTTTCACCGCGGGGGTAGAGCTACTGGATGGTCTAGGGGCCTTACCGGGTTACCGAAATCAACCAAACTCCGAATACCGTGGTGTGAGAGTGTGGCAGTGAGACGGCGGGGGATAAGCTTCGTCGTCGAGAGGGAAACAGCCCAGAACACCAGCTAAGGCCCCTAAGTGTGTGCTCAGTGGGAAAGGATGTGGGATTGCCCAGACAACCAGGAGGTTGGCTTAGAAGCAGCCACCCTTGAAAGAGTGCGTAATAGCTCACTGGTCAAGTGGTCCTGCGCCGACAATGTAGCGGGGCTTAAGCACACCGCCGAAGCTGTGTCATTCACACATACAGATCGATGCTTCCCTTGAGGGAGTGTCCAGTCGTGTGGATGGGTAGGGGAGCGTCCTGCATCCAGGGAAGCGGCGGCGGAAGCCAGTCGTGGAGGGTGCGGGAGTGAGAATGCAGGCATGAGTAGCGAATGCAGAGTGAGAAACTCTGCCGCCGGATGACCAAGGGTTCCTGGGCCAGGCTAATCCGCCCAGGGTAAGTCGGGACCTAAGGCGAGGCCGACAGGCGTAGTCGATGGATAACGGGTTGATATTCCCGTACCCGAGCACGTGCGCCCAGGATGAGGCGGTTGATACTAACCACCCAAAGCCTCGTGTTGAAGCCTTCGGGTGAATGCGCGAGTGTGGAGCGTGGGATCTGATTCCGTAGTAGTCGAGTGATGGGGTGACGCAGGAAGGTAGCTCCGCCAGTGAGTGGTAGTACTGGTGTAAGCGTGTAGGCCGAATGGTAGGCAAATCCGCCATTCATTAAGGCTGAGACGTGATGCGTAGCCGATTGAGGTGAAGTAGAGTGATCCTATGCTGCCGAGAAAAGCCTCTAGCGAGTGCGTGCACGGCCCGTACCCCAAACCAACACAGGTGGTCAGGTAGAGAATACTAAGGCGATCGGGTGAACTGTGGTTAAGGAACTCGGCAAAATGCCCCCGTAACTTCGGGAGAAGGGGGGCCAAACACTCTGAAGCCCTTCGCGGGCTAGGGGTGGGTGGCCGCAGAGACCAGCGGAAAGCGACTGTTTACTAAAAACACAGGTCCATGCGAAGTCGCAAGACGATGTATATGGACTGACGCCTGCCCGGTGCTGGAACGTTAAGAGGACCGGTTAACCCTTCGGGGTGAAGCTGAGAATTTAAGCGCCAGTAAACGGCGGTGGTAACTATAACCATCCTAAGGTAGCGAAATTCCTTGTCGGGTAAGTTCCGACCTGCACGAATGGCGTAACGACTTTCCGGCTGTCTCAACCACAGGCCCGGCGAAATTGCACTACGAGTAAAGATGCTCGTTACGCGCGGCAGGACGGAAAGACCCCGGGACCTTTACTATAGTTTGGTATTGGTTTTCGGTTCGGCTTGTGTAGGATAGGTGGGAGACTGTGAAGCTGGCACGCTAGTGTTGGTGGAGTCGTTGTTGAAATACCACTCTGGTCGGATTGGGAATCTGAACCTCGGACCATGATCTGGTTCAGGGACAGTGCCTGATGGGTAGTTTAACTGGGGCGGTTGCCTCCTAAAGAGTAACGGAGGCGCCCAAAGGTTCCCTCAGCCTGGTTGGCAATCAGGTGTTGAGTGCAAGTGCACAAGGGAGCTTGACTGTGAGACAGACATGTCGAGCAGGGACGAAAGTCGGGACTAGTGATCCGGCACCACCTGGTGGAAGGGGTGTCGCTCAACGGATAAAAGGTACCCCGGGGATAACAGGCTGATCTTGCCCAAGAGTCCATATCGACGGCATGGTTTGGCACCTCGATGTCGGCTCGTCGCATCCTGGGGCCGGAGTAGGTCCCAAGGGTTGGGCTGTTCGCCCATTAAAGCGGCACGCGAGCTGGGTTTAGAACGTCGTGAGACAGTTCGGTCCCTATCCGCCGCGCGCGTAGGATACTTGAGGAAGGCTGTCCCTAGTACGAGAGGACCGGGACGGACGAACCTCTGGTATGCCAGTTGTCACGCCAGTGGCATGGCTGGTTGGCCACGTTCGGAAGGGATAACCGCTGAAGGCATCTAAGCGGGAAGCCTGTTCCAAGATGAGGTATCCCACCCCATGTGGGTTAAGGCCCCCAACAGACCATTGGGTTGATAGGCCAGAAATGGAAGCACAGTAATGTGTTGTCGAGTTGACTGGTACTAATAGGCCGAGGACTTGCCCACAAAGATGTTACGCATCCACTCTACAGCTCTGAAACACCACACAACCACCAATTTGTATTGGTGGAAGTGGTTGTTTCACAGTGTTTCGGTGGTTATAGCGTCAGGGAAACGCCCGGTCCCATTCCGAACCCGGAAGCTAAGCCTGACAGCGCCGATGGTACTGCAACCGAAGGGTTGTGGGAGAGTAGGACACCGCCGGACTAACATTGAAACAAGGTCTGGGACCTGGTCGAGAACCCTAGAGGTTTTCCCAGGTCCCAGACCTTTTTTCATACCCAAACCCGCTCGGTGATAGCAAAGGTCCCTTGCTGTCACCGAGGCATCGCTCAGTCGCTCCGCCGGCCGACTGTGCGTCGGCGGACCGGCGAGGAGAAGACCAGCGAGGTCGTCGTCTCCCCATAACGCTGCATCCGCTCTACGAGCTCCTCCAACTCCGCGGTGTTCCGGCAGGCAACCCGCACTAGCCAGCACTCGTCTCCCGTGACGTGATCAGCGTCGAGCACCTGGGGCAGTACGAGGATGGCTTCACGAAAGCGAGCGGTGTCGAGACTGCGCACCTTCGCCCGGACCATCGCTTCGATCGGGAGCCCGAGCTTCTTCAAGTCGACGCTGGCCGAGTAGCCGGTGATGATCCCCTTCTCCTCAAGGCGCCGGATCCGCTCGGTCACCGCGGGTGCCGACAGCGATACTCGTCGGCCGAGCTCCGAGAAAGTCAGTCGGCCGTCAGACTGGAGCAGTTCGAGCAGCTGCCAGTCGAGAGCATCGAGGTTCACTGAACTCCAGGTCGATCGTCGTGCCTGCCAGGAATCTCCAGGCTAGCCGTCGGCGGGACCTGGATTCTCCGATGTTGTGGACGATCACTGATCGGGAGGATTGAGGCATGACGACCGAATCCCGCGTACTGACGTTTCCGGCCTTGGACAGCGCGACCGCGGCCGCGGTCCTGCGTGCCGAACTCGCTCTCGACGTGGATCCCGATGACCTTGTCCAAGACCTCACCTCCGGAGCCTGGCAGGACTACGTGATCGTCGAGACCCGCGCTCCCGAAGCCTTCGCGTCGGCTCGCATCCCCGGTGCGATCAATCTCCCGTACCGAGACATGACGCCCGAGTCGGTCAGTCGGCTCGACCGTGACCTCGTCTATGTCTGCTATTGCGAGAGCATCCACTGCAATGCCGCGACGAAGGGAGCCCTGAAGCTCGCGGAGTTCGGTTTCAAGGTCAAACGCCTGTCAGGAGGCATCACCGCCTGGCAGGCGGCAGGCTATCCCGTTGACCGGGACGCCCTCACGTCCACTTCCGCGCCCACCCCAAGCTGCGCCTGCTGACCAACGAGATCAGGGGACCTTTGCTATCGCGCCGCCCCGAGCGATAGCAAAGGTCCCCTGATCTCTTGGCGGTCGTAGGCTGGGGTGGTGACCGCTCCCAAACTGCTCGTCATCCAGCCAGATGAATCAGATCCGATCGGCCCTCTCGGCGACTGGCTCACCGAGGCAGGAGCTGAGCTCGACATCAGGTTGCCGCCCGGTCAGAGTCTCCCCGTCGATCTTGATGGGTACGCGGGCGTTGTATGTCTTGGCGGAGAGATGGGTGCCAACGACGACTCCGCTCATCCGTGGCTCTCGGACGTCCGGAAGCTTCTTGCGAAGGCTGCGGGCGCGCGCATCCCGACGCTCGCGATCTGCCTCGGCGGTCAACTCCTGGCGGTGGCGTTGGGCGGCACTGTCGTCGCCGGCGATCAAGGTCCCGAGGTCGGCCCAGGGCTTGTGTCCAAGAAGGACGCCGCCTGGACCGATCCGCTGTTCGCGGACCTGCCCCTCATGCAGGACGTCCTGCAGTTCCACAACGACGCGATCACCCGGCTGCCCGCCGGCGCCGAGCTTCTTGCTTCCTCCCCGCGGTATGCCTACCAAGCCTTTCGATTCGACCGTTGTGCCTACGGTGTCCAGTTCCATATCGAGACGACACCGGATCTGGTCCTGGACTGGGCAAGGCAGTCGCCGGAAATGGCGGAACTCACCCGGCCGGACGTACTGACCCTGGAAAACCTCGTTCGGGTGCATGCCGATATCACCGAAACCTGGCGGCCGTTCGCGCACCGCTTCGTCCGACTGGTGTCCGGTGACCTCGCTCCGGCTGCGGAACGTCAACGTACATTGCCGATGGCTTAACAACTTATGTCTCAAATACGTATGGGTTGTTAACACTCCTGTCTGGCTGTCAGGTACCTTGCGAAGGGAGTTTCGAAAGGGTTCGGAGGTCGGGGTGGAGCCCTCAGTGTTGGTCGTGCTCGTCGTCGTCACGGCCCTAGTTTTCGATTTCACAAACGGTTTCCATGACACGGCCAACTCGATGGCGACGTCGATCGCCACCGGAGCGTTACGTCCCAAGGTCGCGGTGACGATCTCCGCGGTCCTGAACCTGGTCGGAGCCTTCCTGTCGGTCGAAGTGGCCAAGACCATCTCGAATGGACTGGTCGATGACACCAAGATCGGACCGGCGATCGTGTTCGGCGGCCTGGTCGGGGCGATCGTATGGAACCTGGTCACGTGGTTCATCGGACTGCCTTCCAGCTCATCCCACGCGTTGTTCGGCGGCCTGATCGGCGCCACCTGGGTGTCGGCCGGAACGGACTCCGTCCATTTCGGAAAGATCATCGAGAAGGTGCTGGTCCCCGCTGCTCTGTCGCCGGTCCTGGCGGGTCTCGCCGCGATGATCGTGACGTACTTCGTCTACCGGATCTTCGTCCGTCGCGGCCGGACGGCCGGCTTCCGAGTCGGACAGATCATCTCGGCTTCCCTGGTGTCGCTCGCCCATGGCACGAACGACGCTCAGAAGACCATGGGCGTCATCACACTGACGATGATCACCGCCGGAACCCTCCCCGCCGGGGCCGGTCCGCCGCTGTGGGTGATCGTCAGTGCGGCGTTGGCGCTGGCGCTCGGCACGTACCTCGGCGGCTGGCGAATCACCTACACACTGGGTAAGGGCCTGACGGACATCGATGGTCCGCAGGGCTTCGCCGCGCAGACCAGTTCGGCGGCGGTGATCTTGGCTTCGACGAGTTTCGGCTTTCCTCTCTCCACGACCCATGTCTGCTCTGGCGGCATCGTCGGCTCCGGCGTGGGCAGAAACGAGTCCCCGGTCCGCTGGCGCACAGCCGGCCGCATGGTGATCGCCTGGCTGTTCACGCTTCCGGCAGCGGCCATCGTTGGTGCCGCAGCTGGCCTCGTGACCTCGACGGGCACGGTGGGCACTATCGCCGTCGGCGTCGCGGGCCTGGCCGTCGGCATCGGTATCTACCTGCTTTCGCGGCGCAGCCCCGTCAACGCCGGCAGCTTCACCGGCCCCACTCCGACCGTTCCTGAACAGGAAGTCGGCAGGATCGCCGCCTAGCGAAGCAAGGGACCTTTGGTATCACCTCTGCCCGGTGATAGCAAAGGTCCCTTGCTCCCTTGCGCGTCCGTCTGGTGACAGGAGGGAGTGCGACTACGGTGGAGGCCGATGGTTGAGCGCTCCAGGCCGACCGCTTCCGTGGCGAGATACGGCTTCACCGACCCCCGTGCCGACGGGCAGCTGCGTGCTGCCGGTTGGTGGACCGAGTCCGGCCCGGACAGCACCGTCGCCGACGTGTTGTCAGCACTTTCCCGTGCGGCGGATCCCGATCTCGCCCTGAGCGGGCTCGACCGAATCAGGGAAGTCGACCCGGCCGCCTGGAATGAGCTCGACCAGGCGCTCCGCACCAATCGGACCTTCCGCGGCCGGATGCTGGGCGTCTTGGGCACGTCGAGTGCGCTCGCGGACTTCCTGGTCGCGAACACCGACTGCTGGAAGACTCTCCAAGGCGACAAGAGCACTGATCCGGATCAGTATGTGACCCGTCTCCTCGACCATTTGCGGTCGGAAGGAGACCTGCTCACAGGGCTCGAAGCGGAGCAGGCTCTTCGTGCCGGGTACCGCGAGCTGATCCTCGGAATCGCAGCGGCCGACCTTGGCCACCTCGTCGAGCCCGGCCTTCGCCAGCCGCCTTATGCCGAGATCGGAGCTCAGCTCACCACGTTGGCCGAGGCCGCTCTGACAGTGGGGCTTCTGGTCGCGGAAGCCGAGGTGGGCGCTGATGTCGAGGGCAGGCTGGCCGTGATCGCGATGGGTAAATGCGGTGGTCGCGAGCTGAACTACGTGAGCGACGTGGATGTCATCTTCGTCGGTGACGGGGATCTGTCGGTCTCGACGCGGCTTGCCAGCACGATGATGCGCGTGGTCGGCAAGGCCTGCTTCGAGGTCGATGCGGCGTTGCGCCCAGAGGGCAAAGCGGGCGCTTTGGTCCGCACACTCGACGGACATGCCGCCTACTACCAGAAGTGGGCCAAGACCTGGGAGTTCCAGGCTCTGCTCAAAGCACGGCCGGTCGCAGGCGACGTCGAACTCGGGCGTCAGTACGCGGAGATGGTCGCACCGAAGGTGTGGGCGGCGGCCGATCGGGAGAATTTCGTCCCTGAGGTGCAGAAGATGCGTCGGCGGGTCGAAGGCCATGTGCCGTCAGCACACGCCGAGCGCGAGCTGAAGCTGGGACGTGGCGGCCTTCGCGACGTCGAGTTCGCCGTGCAATTGCTGCAGCTGGTCCATGGTCGGATCGACGCGGAGCTGCGTTCTCCGTCCACGATGGACGCACTCGCCGCGCTGGGTGAAGGCGGGTACGTCGGCCGAAAAGACGCTGCGGAGCTCGGATCGTCATACGAGTTCCTCCGGACGATCGAGCATCGGCTCCAGCTTCGCCGGCTTCGGCGTACACACCTGTTCCCTGCCGCTTCGGACGCCAGCGAGCTGCGAACGATCGCGAGGGCGAGCGGGGTGCGTCCCGCTCGGGGCAAGAGCGAAGGGGATGTGCTGCTGGCGGAGTTCCGCCGCCACCTGCAGAGCATCCGACGTCTTCACGAGAAACTCTTCTACCGGCCCCTGCTGCAATCGGTCGCGAACGTGCCGACCGAGGCGCTGCGGCTGACTACGAAACAGGCAGAGAGCCGTCTCGCCGCGCTCGGCTATGCCGCGCCGGACGGAGCCCTTCAGCACATCAAGGCGCTGACCGCGGGAATGTCACGTCGGGCGGCCATCCAGCAGGCCCTGCTGCCGGTCTTGCTGGACCTTCTCGCTGACACCCCGGACCCTGACCGCGGGCTTCTGTCCTACCGGAAGGTCTCGGAAGCGCTCGAGGAAACGCCCTGGTACCTCAGAGTCCTTCGTGACGAGGGTGCTGTTGTCGAACGGCTCGCCTTCTTGCTGGGCACGTCGCGGCTGGTGCCCGACCTGCTGGCGAGGGCACCGGAAGTCCTGCAGCTGCTCAGTGATCCAGCGCGCTTGGCTGGTCGCACCCCGGCAGAAGTGGCCACTTCGCTGCGAGCCGCGGTGCGACGTCAGCCGGGTTTGAACGCCGCGGTCACGGCCGCGAGATCGCTCCGACGGCACGAGATGCTGCGGATCGCATCAGCAGACTTATTGGGGTTGCTTGACGTACCTGCGGTCTGCGAAGCGTTGTCGAGTGTCTGGGTCGCCGTGTTGCAAGGTGCCTTGGCCGCTGCTTTTCGCCAGCGTCAGGCAGAGCTCGGCCAGACGCCCGCGAGGATCGCCGTCATCGGCATGGGGCGTCTGGGCGGGGCCGAACTCGGCTACGGGTCCGATGCGGACGTTCTCTTCGTATGCGAGCCGGCCGAAGGTGTGTCGGACTCCGAAGCAGCGAAGTTCGCTTCCTCTGTCGCCGAGATGGTGCGCAAGATCCTCGGGGCGCCGAGCCCCGACCCGGCGTTGGTCGTCGACGCCGATCTCCGTCCGGAGGGGCGGAGCGGTCCGCTGGTGCGGACCCTTGAGTCCTACCGCAGCTACTACGGGCGGTGGGCAGAGGTCTGGGAATCGCAGGCACTGCTCCGGGCGCGGTTCATCGCCGGTGACGACGACCTCGGTGCGCGATTCATCGAGATGATCGACCCCATTCGCTACCCGCAGGCGGGTCTTGACGCGGTTCGAGTGCGTGAGATCAGGCGAATCAAGGCGCGGGTGGAGACGGAACGCATGCCCAAGGGCGCTGACCCGACACGGCACACGAAGCTCGGGCGCGGAGGGCTCGCCGACGTGGAGTGGACTGTGCAGCTCATGCAACTGCGTCACGGACATGAAGTTGCCGGGCTGCGGACCACCTCGACGATCGATGCGCTGAAGGCCGCCGCGGAGGCGGGGCTCGCCGAGCCTGCCGAGATCGAATCCCTGAGCGAGGCGTGGCTACTGGCGACGCGTGTCCGGAATGCCGGGATGTTGGTCCGGGGCAAGGCAGTCGACGAGATCCCCAGCTCCGGGCGAGATCTTGCAGCGGTCGCGCGGGTGCTCGGCTACTCGGCCGATGACGATCCAGGCGAGTTCCTCGATGCCTACCGGCGGACGACGCGACGTGCTCATGCGGTCGTGGAGACCCTCTTCTACCAGGGCTGACCCCTCTGACCTGCAAGAGGAGAGCAAGGGACCTTTGCTATCGCTTGCCGCGGGTGTGGATGAGACGACAGCAAAGGTCCCTTGCTCACACTCGGCGTCGCAGCCGGAGAGCGGCGCTTACAGTGGACCGGTGACTGTGCGCGAACCATTTCGCACCCGGATCAAGGTGCGGCACTACGAGCTGGACACTCTTGGCCATCTGAACCACGCTGTTTACCACTCGTACGGCGAGGTCTCCAGACTCGAGCTGATGGAGCTCGCCGGTGGCCTCAACTCGGGCATGCGAGACGCGAATCTTGCTTTTGTGCTGCTTGAGTCCCACATCGTGTTCAGGCGCGAGCTCCGGGCCGGAGATGTCGTCGACGTGACCTGTGACGCCAAGTTCGGTACCGGCAAGACGTTCCACATGGACTCGAACATCTACAAAGTCGATGGCACCTTGTCCGCGGAAATCACATGCACCTTGGGGCTGATGGACCTCGAGCGGCGCAAGCTGGTGGACGATCCCCGCGGCCGTATCGAGCGAGCCGGCGTCGATCTCAAGGTTCTCTCCACTTCGGAGTAGCCGCCGTCCCATGCCATAAAGAAACGCCGGTGGTGAGGGCGATTCCGCACCTCACCACCGGCGTGCTCTCGGTGTTGTTACCGCACGATCACACGTCGTAGTAGAGCGAGAACTCGTACGGGTGCGGGCGCAGCCGCAGCGGGTCGATCTCGTTCTCACGCTTGTAGGAGATCCACGTGTCGATCACATCGGGGGTGAACACGCCACCTTCGAGCAGGTAGTCGTGGTCGGCCTCCAACGTGTCGAGAACCGCGCCGAGGTCGCCAGGAACGAGCTTGACGTTCTGGGCCTCCTCCGGCGGGAGCTCGTAGAGGTCCTTGTCGATGGGTTCCGGCGGCTCGATCTTGTTCTTGATGCCGTCGAGGCCCGCCATCATCATCGCCGAGAACGCCAGGTACGGGTTGCCGGACGAGTCCGGGCACCGGAACTCGGCGCGCTTGGCCTTCGGGTTGTTGCCCGTGATGGGGATACGGACACAAGCCGACCGGTTCCGCTGCGAGTACACCAGGCTGACCGGGGCCTCGAAGCCCGGCACGAGCCGGTGGTACGAGTTGACGGTCGGGTTGGTGAAGGCCAGCAGGCTCGGCGCGTGCTTGAGCAGACCGCCGATGTAGTGACGGGCGGTGTCGGACAAGCCGGCGTAACCCGACTCGTCGTGGAACAGCGGCGTGCCGTCCTTCCACAGCGACTGGTGGCAGTGCATGCCCGAGCCGTTGTCCCCGGCGAGCGGCTTCGGCATGAAGGTCGCGGTCTTGCCGGCGGCGAACACGGTGTTCTTCACGATGTACTTGAACAGCTGCAGGTCGTCAGCAGCGTGCAGCAGCGTGTTGTACTTGTAGTTGATCTCGGTCTGACCGGCGGTGCCCACCTCGTGGTGCGCGCGCTCGATCTCGAAACCGGAGCCCTGCAGCTTACGGACGATCTCGTCACGAAGGTCGGCGAAGTGGTCAACCGGCGGCACCGGGAAGTAGCCGCCCTTGAACTTCGTCTTGTAACCCTGGTTGCCGCCCGGCACGTCGGCACCGGTGTTCCACCAGCCTTCGACGGAGTCGATCTCGTGGAACGAGGCGTGCTCGGCGGAATCGAACCGGATCGAGTCGAAGATGTAGAACTCGGCCTCCGGGCCGAAGAACACGTTGTCCGCGACGCCGTACTCGGCGATGTACTGCTCGGCCTTGCGCGCGATGTTGCGCGGGTCACGGCTGTACGCCTCGCGGGTGAACGGGTCGTGCACGAAGAAGTTCAGCGAGAGCGTCTTCGCCTTGCGGAACGGGTCGATGCGCGCAGTCTCGGGGTCCGGGAGGAGCAGCATGTCGGATTCGTGGATCGACTGGAAACCACGCACCGAGGAGCCGTCGAAGGCCAGGCCTTCTTCGTAGGCTTCTTCGTTGAACGCCTTCGCCGGAACGGTGAAGTGCTGCATAACGCCGGGCAGGTCGCAGAACCTGACGTCAACGACCTCTACGTTCTCGTCGGCGATAAGGCGCTGAATGTCGTCTGGAGTAGTGGGCACCCTCGGTGACTCCTTCTCGTTCGTTGCCGGCGGCAGTACTCTCTTCGGCTCACGCTAAGAGCGCGGTGTTGCCCGACCGTCACCCGTATGTTTCGCCGGTGTTAACGGGGCGGCGATATCGGGTAGCCGACCAGGGCGAATGTGTCCCGCGCCACCGGCATACCCTGGATGGGTGGCGAGATGGACCGGAGAATGGCTACCCGGAGCCGGGGATGGAACGACGGCCGGTGGCGAGGGTACGCAGCGGTGGCGCGGTGAGCGACTCGGCTTGCCCCAATCGGGTGTCGGCTCGGTGGCGGGCGGTGGGGCACGTCTCCTCGGGCTGATCATCGATTTGGTACTCGCCTCGCTTGTCACCACACTCTTCGTGACGCCCAGCCTTCAGGATCCGGCCGTCATGCAGACGTTCAACCTCTGGTCAGTGGGCGTCTGGGCGGCAATCACCGCCATCCCCGCTGCCTTCTTCGGGTTCACCCCTGGCATGGCGGTGGTCGGAGTTCGTGTAGCCAGGCTCGACGGCTCGCAAATGGTCGGAGTGTGGCGTGCAGTCGTGCGGGCGGCACTGACCTTCGTGGTCATTCCGGCCGCGATCCGCAACATCGACGGCCGAAGCTGGCTCGACCGGCTGACCGGGACCGTCGTCATCCGTATGCGATGACCCCGAGAGGGAAGCAAGGGACCTTTGCTTCCGCTGAGGGCGGCGGCGGCCCTATTGCCGGCGGCGGTCAGGCGGCCGGTGTCGCAGGCGCGCTGCCGAGATCCGGAGGCGGTCGTTGCCGAGCACGACGGTGAGCCGCTCGCAGCTCCTGGATCACTACCAGCGGCTCATCACGTAGTCGCGCCGGACTCACCTGGATGAC
The DNA here is from genome assembly GCF_000384215.1 of Amycolatopsis alba DSM 44262. Classification (NCBI taxonomy): domain Bacteria; kingdom Bacillati; phylum Actinomycetota; class Actinomycetes; order Pseudonocardiales; family Pseudonocardiaceae; genus Amycolatopsis; species Amycolatopsis alba. The sequence goes on from NZ_KB913032.1 coordinate 5,026,851, forward strand.
GATGAGGCCGCCGGCGACCAGCGCGGACATCTCGGAGGGCTTGTCCGGTTCGAGAGCTACTTCGTCGTAGCGGATCTGGATGGCGACGCCGACCTTCGGCCACCAGGCGTCGGCGACTCCGATGACCTCTCCGTCCGAGGTCCGTAGCTCAGCCCCTCGGGTTGGCCTTGGCAAGCCGCTGCGCTCAAGCATGGTCTCCAGCCATTGGTCCACGGCGGAGTCGACGCCATCCTGGAGGGCATCGACGACGATCCGGGGGAGTGCCGAGCCGATCGTGCTGGCCTGCGCCAACTCGTCACGAAGTTCCTCTGGAGTGCAGAGCCCGCGATGGACCGCGTCGTGAATCATTGCTTTGACGGCCTGGAGTTCGTCCATGCGCCGAGCCGCGTCGATCAGAGCCCTGGCGAGTGGAGCTACCGGAATCCCGTCGATCTCTACAGGCTCCGGCAGGTGGATCGTTCGTTCGACGACGGCGAATCCCCAGGTGGCGACCTTGCTCCGGTGGGGGATCAAGGCGTGGGCCCGTCTTTCCGGTGGAAGGTTTCGGACTCCGTAGAGCCTGGCTGCCTGGACTCCGGTGAGCATCGCTTCCTGGCCCGCGTGGGTCAGCGCGACCTTCATGAGTTGACGCCTGGTCGGCGTGGCGCTGGTCAGGAGGATGACGCCGGGAATCGGGCGTCGCCACGGGCCGCCTTCACGGCAACGGCGGGAGATCCAGGAATGGGAGTGCCCCAGGGCGACAAGTTCCGCCCGAGCGGCCACGCCGTCCGGGAACATCGCTGCCAGCGCCCTCTGCAAGGCGCCTGAGGTTCCGTCCACACAGTGATCATGCGACCACCCACCGACAGTTTTTGCTCGCAGACGAATCAGGGGTCCTTTGCTATCGCCGCGCGGCGATAGCAAAGGACCCCTGATTCTCTTTTGGTCAGCGGCGACGGATGGTGCGCTGGACGTTGCGCATCTTCGCGCCGGCAGGCATCGGGCCCTTGGGCATCGCGGCTCCGCGGTTGCCGAGGGCGGCGAGCTTCGCTTCCAGAGCGTCGACCTGCGCGGGCTTCAGGTTGCGAGGGAGCTTCATGAGGTAGCCCTGCAGCTTTTTAAGCGGCACCTGCTGGTCTTCGTTCCCGATGATCACGTTGTAGATCGGGGTCTCACCGATCAAGCGGGACACACGCTTCTTCTCCTGCGCGAGCAGGGACTTCACGCGGTGCGGCGCGCCCTCGGCGACGAGCACGACACCCGGACCACCGAGCACCCGGTGCACGGCGTCGAGCTGGGTCGTGGCCGCAACGGTCGGCGTCACCTTCCAGCGGCCTCGCATGTTCTCGAGCGCCCAGGCAGCGGCGCCCGGCTGCCCGTCGGCCTTCGAGTACACGGTCTTCTGGACCCGCCTGCCGAAGATGATCACAGCGGCGAGTGCGCCGAGCAGGATGCCCAGCGGCAGCACGACCCAGTGGACGTCGAAGATGAACCCGATGCCGAACACGACACCGGTGATGACCAGGAGCGATCCGGCCATCCAGGGGATGAGCGCCTTGTCTTCCTTGCGCTGCATCTTGAAGGCCTCGAAGATCTGCCCGCGGCGAGCCTTGCTCGCAGCACGCTTCTCCTTCTTGGCCAGCTTCGCTGCTTCCTTGTCCTGCTTTCCCGCCATGTGACCAGGATACGGCCGCGTGCCCTGCGTCGATCCCGTCGGGCCCTCTGCGAGGATCGGGGCGTGGTTAGCGCATCGTCCCCGAAGAGTCGTCCAGGCCTGCTCGATGGGCTCGATCCCGAGCAACGCGCTGCCGCCTGCGCGCCGAGGGGGCCGGTCTGCGTCCTCGCGGGAGCGGGGACTGGCAAGACCCGGACGATCACGCATCGCATCGCTCACCTGGTCCGTTCCGGGCATGTATCTGCTGGTCAGGTCCTCGCGGTCACCTTCACGACCCGTGCGGCGGGCGAGATGCGCGCACGCCTTCGGGGGCTGGGTGTCGACGCCGCTCAGGCGCTCACCTTCCACGCGGCCGCTCGCCGCCAGCTTCGGTATTTCTGGCCCCAGGTAGTCGGGGACCGGCCTTGGGACCTGCTTGAGAACAAGTTCCGTTACGTCAGCCAAGCCGCCAACAAGGCAGGTCTCGGCACTGAGACGGAACTCCTGCGTGACCTCGCCAGCGAGATCGAGTGGAGCAAGGCCTCTTTGGTATCGCCGGACGACTACCCGGCCGTCGCCGCGCGTACTCAGCGGGACACACCCGCTCCCGCGTCGCAGGTCGCGGAGGTCTACCGCAACTACGAGAAGGTCAAGAACACCGCGCAAGTCCTCGATTTCGACGACCTGCTCCTGCACACCACCGCCGTCCTCGAGGAGCACACGGTGGTGGCCCAGGAGTTTCGCGAGCGCTACCGCTGCTTCGTCGTCGACGAGTATCAGGACGTCACTCCGCTGCAACAACGGCTGCTCGACGCGTGGCTCGGCGGCCGCGACGACTTGACCGTCGTCGGCGACGCGAACCAGACCATCTATTCGTTCGGTGGCGCCTCGCCCCGGCCGCTGCTGGAGTTCACGCGGAGGTTCCCCGAGGCGACGGTCGTGCGGCTCGAGCGGGATTACCGCTCGACTCCGGAGGTCGTGGCTCTCGCCAATCAGGTGATCGGGGCCGCACGTGGCCGTCCAGCCGGGTCGAGGCTGAAACTCGTCGGTCAACGTCCTTCAGGACCTGTCCCGCGTTTCGCCGAGTATGACGACGAGACCGCTGAGGCCGCCGCTGTCGCGCGCAGGATCCGTGACCTGCTCGACGGCGGAGTCGCGGCCAGCGAGATCGCTGTGCTCTACCGCGTCAATGCCCAGTCGGAAGCCTATGAGCAAGCACTGGCGGAGGTGGGCATCCCGTACCTGGTCCGCGGTGGCGAGCGGTTCTTCGCCAGGACCGAGGTCAGGCAGGCGATGTCCGCGTTGCGAATGGCGTCGACCGACGCCGACACCGGCGAGCTGGTGACACGGGTTCGCTCCGTACTCGCGAAGGTAGGACTCACGGACCAGCCTCCTGCCGGAGGCGCGGCGAAAGAGCGGTGGGACGCGCTTCTGTCGATCGTCGAGCTAGCCGAGGAGCTGGCTTCCACCGTCGACGACGTGGATCTGCCCCGGTTCGTGGCGGAGCTCGAACAGCGGGCGACCGCGCAGCATCCGCCGACAGTGGAAGGCATCACCTTGGCCTCGCTCCACGCGGCGAAGGGGCTCGAATGGGACGCCGTGTTCCTTGTCGGGCTCGCCGAGGGGACCATGCCGATCCTCCACGCCGACGGTGACGACTCGGCCATCGAAGAAGAGCGGCGCCTGTTCTACGTCGGCGTCACCCGAGCACGAGAGCACCTCTCGCTGTCGTGGGCCTTGGCCAGGACGTCGGGAAATCGACGCAATCGGCGACGCAGCCGTTTCCTCTACGGTCTGATCCCCGAGGACCACCCGGCGGCGAGGGTCGCGCGAGCGCAGCAGCCGAAGCAGTCCGGTAACAAGGCGCGGTGCCGATTGTGTGGAGGGCCGTTGCTGGAGACCCTGGACATCAAGCTGGGGCGCTGCTCCCGTTGCCCGTCCAATGTGGATGAGCAGTTGCTCGAGAAGCTGAAGTCCTGGCGAGGGGAACGCTCGCGTGAGTTGAAGGTGCCCGCTTTCGTCGTCTTCACCGACGCGACTCTGGTCGCCATCGCCGAGCAGCGGCCGACCGATGACACAGCGTTATGTGCCATCTCCGGGATCGGCGCGACGAAGCTGGAACGCTTCGGGGCAGAGGTTCTCGATGTCGTGCGGGCTTCCGTGGAGTCTTGACCGCGTTCCGGGCATGATCCACGCGGCGAACCTGCTGCTCAGAGCCGATCTTCGCAACTTCGACGGATTTTCTGGAAAATAAGTTGCCCCGGCGCGGCCAAGGGCAATAACCTGCAGGTACCCGGGCGGGAGCGCCCGGACTGGGGAAGAACATCTACAACACAGCGTAGACCGCAGGGCGGTTCGCGTGCGACAGAGAAAGGTGGTGCCGGTGAAATGACGATCAAGATGATGCTCACGAACCCTGGCACCCGTCTGTCCTGCGTCGCGGAAGTCCCGCAGGCTCAGCGCCAGGGCACCTTCATGCCCGTGAGCATCCTCGCCGCCCGCGGCACCCAGCGGTTTGACCTGAGCTGGATCGCCGCCGACGAGACCTTCACGCACGCCGCCGCCTTGGGTGGGGCGTACGTGAATGGCGGCGTCGATCTGCCGGTTATCAAGCAGTTCCGTGTTCCGTTGTCCATACGGGAGCGAAGTTCCTGACCTAGTCAGGACCAGAGGCTCACGAAGGCCGCGGAACCGGGTTACCGGATCCGCGGCCTTCGTGTTTTTTGCTGCACAAACAAGTTGGCTGCACAACCTAATTGGGGTTCAGCGTTGTCCAGTTCCACCGTCAGTACGAAATCCGTTACGGGACAGAGGAGTGCACTTATGTCATCGGCCATAGCTTTCGCGCCGGGGGAGGCCCTGCCTTTCGCCGACGCCGGCGTCATCGACCTGCTCGACGCCATCGACTCGCCTGAGTCGATGCTTCCCTGCCGTTCGGGTGACGCGGACCTTTGGTTCGCCGAGTCGCCGGCAGAGCTCGAGCGAGCGAAGGCGTTCTGCGCGGACTGCCCGGTCCGTTCCGCCTGCCTCGCGGGCGCCCTTTCACGGCGTGAGCCGTGGGGTGTCTGGGGTGGCGAAATCTTCGAGCGTGGCGTTGTCGTCGCGCGGAAGCGGCCCCGTGGCCGCCCCCGGAAGAACCCTGTCGTCGAGCCCGTCACCGAGGCGCGTCCCGTCGCGCGCAAGGTCGAGCGGAGCGCTGCGGCATGACCGTCGAACTCATCACCACCAGGGATTTCGAGGCGCGGACGGGCTACCGAACCGTCACGCCGACCAAGTTGAACGAGATCAAGGTCGAGGAGACCAGCGAAATGTTGCTTTATGAAGAACTGTCCAGGGCCCGAATACGAGACCTCGAGGAAGGAGTCCGCGCACAGCGGGCTCGGAGCGGTCCACGGGCCGCGCGCAGGTGGACCAAGGTCGCCCGCTGGGCGACCCGGCGCGCCGAGCGCCTTCAGGCCTGACCACTCGGGGGAGCGGGGGACCTTTGCTATCGCCGCGCGATAGCAAAGGTCCCCCGCTCCCCTTTGGGGCGTGGTGCGGCTTGGCGTGGTGTTCACTGGGGGAATGGCCGTACACACGCATGACGACATCGACTGGGCTGACCGGCTTCGATCGCTTCGCATGGCAGAAGCTCTCGACGCCGAGCCGATGCGGGCGGCTGCCCGGCGGCTGCTGGATGGCATGCCGGACGGGCCGACCATCCTTGACGTCGGCTGTGGTGCAGGCGGGATGAGTGTGCTTTTCGCCGAGGAACTCGCCTCCGTCGGCGCCAGGATCGTGCTTGTCGACGCGACCGAGCACCTGCTGGCCGAAGCGCACCGTGTGGTCAGCGCGGCCGCAGGGGACAACGCCACTGTCGAGACGATCCATGCCGACGTGGCCGACGACGGGTTGCCTGCCAAACTCCCTCCCGCCGACCTGGTCTGGGCTTCACGAGTGGTCCATCACCTGCCCGATCAGCAGGCGGCTGTCGATACCCTTGCCCGTCTCGCCCGCCCCGGCGGGCTGGTCGCCATCTCCGAGGGCGGCCTGGACTTCAACTGTCTCCCCTGGGACCTCGGCATCGGCAGGCCTGGGCTCGAGGAGAGGCTGCTCGCCGCGCGAGGAGAGTGGTTCGCCGAGATACGGGCAGGTATTCCGGGTTCGGTCTCCATGCCCTACGGCTGGAACATCGCGCTCCAACGAGCCGGCCTGACCGAAGTCAGCTCCTTCGGGGCGCTCGTCCATCACCCGGCGCCTGGGCCGGAGCTGCTGCGCGAGTTCATCATCGAGCGGGTGACCTGGCTGGCCGAGGTGGCAGGAGACCTCCTGAGCAGCGACGACCACGAGACCGCGGCCGCCTTGGTGGATCCGGCGAGCTCGGCCTTCCTCGGCGCACGCAAGGACCTGTTCTTGCAAGGGGCGAAGACGATCCACTGCGGCCGGCGGCCGTGAGCGACAAGGCCGGCTGCTCGCTGTGCGGTCGGATCCGCGGCGCGGACGAGGAGCCCGCGCAGACACTCGCCTGGGTTTCCACTCGTGAGAAGAATGTCGTGCGCTGGATGTGCCCTGCCTGCGCCCGCCGCCACACCCGCGACATCGAGGGAAAGCTGCCGGACGAGTACTGGTGAGTCCCTCAGGCGGCATCGATCCGGCCGATCGTGCGGACCTTCGGTCGCGGCGTCCGTGCTGCTTCGGCGAACGCCCTGACGAGCTCGGCCGCGACTTCCAACGGGACCTTCTTCAGCTGGTCGATGGTGCAGCGGACCAGCACCGTGCCGGTCGCGGTGAGCGCCAGCGGGTGAAAATCCGCGATGCCGCGTTTCGGAGCGCGGAATTGCCACGCCAAGCCGATGTCGTCCCACCAGGCGTCGGCAGCGCCGATGGGATGCCCTCGCCGGTCGCAGATCGTCGTGTTCCACGACGGTGAGGGCAGCGGACAGCCGCTGAGGACCTTCTTCGCCAGCCCGTGTGCGTAGCTCTCTTCGGGATCGACGCGTCGCAGAGCAGCACGGACCGCCGCGGAGCCTCGCCGGTTACCGGAATCGAGCTCGTCCGTGAGTTCTTCGAGCGTGCACAGACCCCAGTACAGCGGTAGCGAGATCAGCTCGTCGATCCGCGCGGGATCGAGCTCCAACCTGGCCAGGTCCAGCGCCGCACGGGCAGGCGGGGCGAACGGGACACCGTCGATCAAGGTCGGCGGCGGCATCCGCGTGGTTCTTCGGGGCAACATGCCGGGCTCCGCCGGGGCGCGTCGATAGTCAGGGACCAGGAGGTGGACCTCCCGCGTCACCGGGCAGTCGACGCCACGCGCGCGAAGCGCGTCCGCACCTGTCACCACCACCTCCGGCCCGAACCGTGCGACAGCGGCTTGTAGCAGCTGAAGCCGGGTGGGCGCGGAGTCGCGCAAAAGGATCACACCCGGCATCAGCCTTCGCCAAGGACCGCCCGGACCGCAGAGCTTCGCGGCGTAACGCGCGGTGACGCCCGCCTTCCGCAGCTCTCGGTTGGTGACGATCCCGGATTCGCTGGTGTTACTGAGCGCCACAAGCCGGGCGCTTCGTGTAGTGGCCATGAATCGAGGATGACCGTTGGGCCGTCCGGGTGGAACCACTTTCGCGAGGTTGTGGACAACTCGCCCGGACGACCACGTTTTTGGCTCAGCCGCACCGTTCCCTGTGGATAACTTCTCAGGCCGCGAAGCCCGGCTGCCACCGTTCGACGATCGCGCGGGCGGGGATCTCCGCGTCGAGCTGACAGAGGATGCCGGTCGACCCGGCGGTCACCCGGTGGATCATCAGGTACTCGGGCGGCAGGTTGAGTGAGCGGCCGATCCGGAAATCCCGGCCGCGGGTGTCGCCGACCCGGCCCGCCTGCCGCTGCATCCACCGCCGGGTGAAGTGGAACGTGTCGCCCGCCAGCGGTTCGGTGAACGGCGCAAGGTAGGCGAGCACGTCATCGGCCTGCAGATCCGCGTCGGCCCGGATGAAGCCGGATTCCCTGAGCAGCCGCATGAGCTTCGAGGACTCGCCGTCGAGCGCCAGCCTGGTCATCTCGCCGAGGTGCTGCGGAATCCCTTCGGGCAACCGGGACACTCCGCCGAAGTCGATCACGCACAGCCTGCCGTCGGCGGTCAGCATGAAGTTGCCGGGATGCGGGTCCGAATGCAGGAGCCGTGCCCGTTCCGGCGACGAGTAGTGGAACTCGGTGAGCAGGCGGCCTGCTCGGTCTCGCGCCTCTTTGTCGCCGCCGGCGATGATCTTCGACAGCGGAGTGCCGGTGACCCACTCCGTGACGACGACCTTTGGCGCGCTGGCGACCACCCGTGGGATCAGGAACCCGTGGACGCCTTCGAACGCCTTCACGAAAGCGCGCTGGTTCTGGGCTTCCGCCTGGTAGTCGAGCTCCTCGTGCATCCGCTCGGCGAGTTCCGCCAGGAGCGGTTTCACCTCGGTCCCCGGCACGAAGGCCTGGAACAACCTGCTGAAACGCTGGAGCTGTCGAAGGTCGCTCCGCAACGCGTCATCGGCACCGGGGTATTGCACCTTGACGGCGACTTCGCGGCCGTCGTGCCAGGTCGCGCGGTGGACCTGGCCGATGCTCGCGGACGCGGCCGGTGCGTCGTCGAAGGCCGCGAACCGCTGCCGCCAGGTACGCCCCAGCTGCTCGGCGAGGACACGGTGGGTCTGCCGGGTGGGCATGGGCGGCGCCGCGGCCTGGAGCTTCGTCAGGGCCTCGCGATAGGGCTTTGCCATCTCGTCGGGCACCGCGGCTTCGAAGACACTCAGCGCCTGGCCGAACTTCATCGCGCCGCCCTTGAGCGTGCCTAGGACCTCGAAGAGCTGCTCCGCGGCCTTGGCGGACAGTGTCGCGTTGACCTCTTCGGCACTCTGCCCGGTCAGCCGCCTGCCCCAGCCTCCGACCGCCCGGCCCGCTATGCCGAGCGGGATACTGGCCAGCTTCGCCGTTCGCGCTGCCCCGTTGCGGGGGATGGCTGCATCTCGGTCCTCGGCGTTGCGGGAGTCGGTCACCTTCGCGATTCTGCCTTGATTCACTCCGCTTGCGCAGCCTGTTGGGGGCGTGCGTGTGGGCTACGTCGCTCGCGGTATCACCGGGCGCCGCATCCGCATCCGGAGTGCGGCGGCCAGTCGCGATGACGGATCGCCCCGTCGAAGAAGTCGATCTCCAGGGTGGCGTTCCACGCGGGCGGTGCCTTGTCGCTGGGTGAGAGCAGCCGGAGCGCCTGTGCGGCGGCCAGCGCGGCACACGCTTGCACGGCGCCGAGGTCCGGCTGCTGGACACGTCCCGCGAGCTGGCTCGCCACCCTCGGCCAGGACTCGTCACGCCCGGCGCGGTGCAGGTCGGCGCAGCGCAGGCAGCTGCTGCGGCCGGGCACCACCAGCGGCCCGACGATGCCGATCCCGTCCCGGACGCGGACCGGCAGGTGGCTGATCCCGTTCCGGAAGAGTTCCTCGACCACCTCTGGCGCAGGCACCACGGCGTCGGTGAGCAGCGCGAGTTCCGGCCGGCGGTCCGAGTAGAGCCGGGAGGTCGACGTGTCCGGCCCGGTGCGGTGCACCACCTGAACCATCGCGTCCCGGCGTTGCATGCCGATTTCGGCCTCCGTGTAGCCAGAGCCCAGATCACGTTCGCGGACCGTGCCCGACGCCCGGACGTCGATGTGCCCGACTCCGCCGTTGGCGAGCAGGACGGCGATGGCCACAGCCAGCCTGCCGTCGCCGTGGATCGCCACCGCGGTGCGCTTGCGGCGCGCCGTCATGGCCGCGTGATGGTGGCGGGCACGAAGCGACCAGAGGCCCGTCTCCGGCTTCGGTACGGGATGCCGCTGTGGTTCCCCCGCGTCGGTCACGAGTCCCCTGGCCGTCAGGTCCGTCATCAGGTCCCGCAGCTGTTCGTCATGTTCGCTCTGCGCGAGCACGATGTCGTCGGCGGCCCGTTTTCCGTCCAGTTCACGGAGCGCTTCGGCCACCTCGGTGGCGACTCCGGCGATCACCACGGCGTGTGCGGGGTCGAGGCCGATCTGGATCTCGCCGTTTCCGCGTTCCAGCACATCCAGGCCGGGAAGCAGGGCCGGGAAGGCGGGCAGGATGATCGATCGCAGATCCGGTTCGCGCAGGTTCATGATCGCAGGATCGCACCGGTCCGCCCGCCGGACGCCAAGAAAGACGCGAGTTATCCACAGGTTGGCCCCGTTGTGGACAACTCGAGGCTGTGACCTTTCGGCCCTCGGAGTTGTCGGTGACTGGCCTTACCGTGGTCGAGTGGTCGAAGCACGGACGCCCTCATTGAGGAGCCGGGACACGACGAATCCGTCGGACACTCCCGAACACAAGGTCGAGGTACGGCGTAGCCAACGCCGTCATCGGACCGTCACCGCGTACTGGGACGAGGACACCCTCGTCGTGCTGATCCCTGCCCGGATGACACGGGCCGAGGAGAAGCACTGGGTAGCCGAGATGCAGCGCAAACTGCTGCGCAAGGGGCCGAGGCAGGCCGCACCGCCGAAGGCCTCGGACGAGGCGCTGCTGGCGCGCTGCGCCGTGCTCTCGGCGAAGTTTCTGGACGGAAAGGCGATACCCGCGAGCGTTCGCTGGGTGCCGCCGATGCGCACGAGGTGGGCGTCCTGCACGCCGGTCGACGCGACGATCAGGGTCAGTGATCGCCTGCGCCGGGTGCCGGCATGGGTGCTGGACTACGTCCTCGTGCACGAACTCGCACATTTGAAGGAACCAGGGCACAACGCGGCGTTCTGGGAGCTCGTTCGCCGTTATCCCAAGACCGAGCGCGCCATCGGCTATCTGGAGGGCTTGTCCTCCGCCGCCGGATGGGGCATCGCGGCGGAGGACTGACGTGCCTCAGCTCTTGTCTTCGTCGTCCTTGGGCTTGTTCTTCTCGCGCTCGGTGCGTTCGATCTCGGCGATCGGGTCGATGCCTTCGAGGGTCGACTCGCCATCGCCGAGACGTTCGGCGAAGTCCAGCGGCTCGTCGAGATCTCCGGCGGTCGGCATGAGGTCGGGGTGCGACCAGAGGCCGTCCCGCTTCTCGATGCCGTGCTGGTCGCCGACCAGCTTCCACAGTGCGGAAGCCGCTCGCATCCGCCTGGGCCGGAGCTCGAGCCCGACCAAGGTGGCGAAGGTCTGCTCGGCCGGGCCACCCGTGGCACGGCGGCGGCGCAGCGTCTCCCGGAGCGCGTCCGCGCCAGGGAGGCGGTCGCCGATGGCCTCGGCGACCACGACGTCGACCCAGCCTTCGACCAGCGCGAGCAGGGTCTCCAGCCGGTTCAGGGCCGCCTTCTGCTCGGGCGAGGTCTGGGGCTCGAGCAGACCGGAGGACATGGCCTCTTCGATGCTGGCCGGGTTCGACGGGTCGATCTGGCCCGCGAGCTGTTCCAGCGCCGAGGTGTCGACGGAGATCCCGCTCGCGAACTCCTCGACCGTGGCCAGCAGACGCTGCCGCAGCCAGGGAACGTGCGCGAACAGCCGTTGGTGGGCGGCCTCGCGCGCGGCGATGAAGACCAGCACCTCGCTGGTCGGCAGCTCCAGGCCCTCGGTGAACTTCTCGATGTTCGCCGGCAAGAGCGCGGAGGTGGCCGCGGGGCCGAGCGGCAGGCCGACCTCGGTGGAGGTGAGCACTTCGGAAGCCAACTGAGCCAGGGCGTTACCGAGCTGGGAGCCGAAGGCCATCCCGCCCATCTGCCCCATCATCGACAGCAGCGGGCCGGCGGCCTGCTTGGCCTCGTCAGGCAGTGCCTGGACCCAGGCGCCCGAGACCTGCTGGGCGACGGGGTCGCAGAGGCGCTGCCAGGTAGGCAGGGTCTTCTCGACCCAGGTACGCGCGGACCACGCGACGGTCGTCGTAGCTCCGGCGGGCAGGATCGTCGCGGCGTCGAGCCACAGCTCGGCGAGGTGGGCGGCGTCACGGACGGCTGTGTTCGAGTCGCCGCCACTTGATGACGAAAAGCCGAGCTTGACGTCGCCGCTGTCGCTGCTGCTGAGGTTCTGCAACGCGATCTGTTTCGCCAGGTCGTAGTTGACCGGCCCGGTCGAGCTGCCGGCCTGGCTGAGCATCTGGCCCAGCTGGCTGAGCATCTGACCGAGCTGATTGAAGGCCTCGGCGCCGGAGGGCTGGCCGCCGGAATCCGACGGCTCGTTCTCGCCTCGTTTGTCGGGATCGGGCGGTCCGAAGCCGAACGGGGGTTTGCTCATGGCACCACCGTACGCGGGTCCTGGGACGCGGAGCTCGTCAAGTGGAGTGATGAGCGTGGCCTTCACCGAGAAGCGAACACCGTCACCGTACGCTGTCACGCGTGACTGAGCCCTCGGAGCAGACCACAGCAACGCGGAGCCGTGCGGGCTCCGCGAGTGACCAGGACCGCTCCGAACGGCGGCTGACCCGGCGAGGCTGGACCCTGCTGGTCAGCGGTGCGTTGTTCGTCGCGTTCGCGCTGGTCGGGTTCTTCATCCCGGTGCCATACGTGGCGATCAGCCCCGGCCCGACCTACGACACCCTCGGCAAGGACGCCGCCGGACAGCCGGTGATCCAGGTCAACGGGCATGAGATCTTCCAGACCTCCGGCGAGCTGCGGATGACGACGGTCTCCCTGCGCGATGGCGGCATCACGCTGTTCAACGCGCTCGGGCTCTGGGCGAGCGGCCGGTACGCGCTGGCTCCGCGCGAGGAGTATTTCAAGCCGGGCGAGACCAATGAGCAGGTCCGTCAGGAGAACATCCAGCAGCTGCAGGACTCGCAGACCGCTGCCCAGGTCGCGGCGCTGCGGCGCAAGTTCCCTGTGAAGGTGCTCGCGAAGACGATCGTCTCCGGCAGTCCGGCGGACAAGGTGCTCGCCCCTGGTGACCGGCTTCTGGTGGTCAACGGGAAGACGGTCGCCGAGGCGACCGATGTGCGGGCCGCGCTGAACGGGACGAAGCCAGGGCAGACCGTCCAGATCACGTTCAAATCCGACGGGCAGGCAGAACGCACCGTGCCGCTCACGCTCGCGCAGCGGCCCGATGGTCCGGAAGGCTTCATGGGCCTGACCGCGGTGGACCGCGCCGATGTTCCTTTCGATGTGAAGATCTCGCTTCAGGACGTCGGCGGCCCGTCGGCAGGCCTGATGTTCGCGCTCGCGGTCGTCGACAAGATGGAACCCGGCGACCTCGCCGGTGGCAGGCACATCGCCGGGACGGGTGAAATCTCGGAAAAGGGCGTCGTCGGCGCGATCGGCGGCATCTCGTTCAAGGTGGTCGGCGCACGTGAAGCCGGTGCCACCGACTTCCTCGTGCCCGCGCACAACTGTGCCGAGGCGAAGACCGCCGCACCCGATGGCCTGAACCTGATCAAGGTATCCACGCTGGACGAGGCGATCGCGCAGCTCGAAAACCTCAAGGCGGGACGGCCCACCGCCTCCTGCTGACGGCTGGGGGAGCAAGGGACCTTTGCTATCGCCTGCGGGTCTGAAGAGAGCAAGGGACCTTTGGTATCGCCCAGCGTGCGTACTGGGGCAGGCGATAGCAAAGGTCCCTTGCTCTCTTTTTGCAGGTCAGGGGAGCAGGGTCGCCTTCAGGGCTTCGAGCAGGTTGGGGGCCAGCTCCGGGTTCTCGATGATCTCGTCGACGGGGACGTCACCGGGTTCTTCGGGCTGCCCGGCACCGCGAAGCCGCATGACGCACGCTCCGGCGCCATCCCGCAGCACAGCGGCCACGAGCCGGGCCTCGGTACGTCGCGGGTGGTCAGCGGCCGCTTGACGCAGGCGTTCGGCGTCGGTCTCGGGCACGACCGGAAGCTCGGCTTCGGCGTCCGGCGGCAGCACGATGATCTCCTGCGCGAGCGCGCATCCCAGCACCAGATCGGGCCACGCGATCTGCGCCAGCGCCTCACCCAGATCGCCACCCGGCAGCGACTCCTGGGCGACCGGCGTCAGCGGGGCCGACGCGTCGAGTTGCCCGGCCAGTTCGGGCTGCTCGTCCAGCAGTGCCGCGGTCGGGACCAGCGCGAACAACTGCGGCGGCTGATCCCATCCTCCGGAGGCGACGAACTCCTCGACTTCACGGGCCAGGCCGGCCACGCCCTGCTGCTCACTCGGTGCCATTGGCACATCGTTCCAGGCGGTCGGGGCAGCGGCCTTCCGAGTCCGGTTTGGGCGGGTTCCGGGAACTTCTGACGGCATCCGTAGAGTTAGAGCATCAGGGGCCGCATGCGGTACGCGCGCCCCTGCGAAAAGTTCACCAAACCAGGAGCGTGTGCAGTGGCCACTCGGCCCCCCGTGAGCCTGCCGAAGCTGTCCCGGCGCAGCCGGATACTGCTCATCATCGCCGCCGTAGTCATTCTGGCCCTGCTGCTGGGCGCGAGACTGCTGGACACCTACGTCGACTGGTTGTGGTTCGGCGAGGTCGGTGCCCGGACGGTGTTCAGCACGGTGCTGATCACCCGTGTCGTCTTGTTCTTCGCGGTCGGGCTTTTGGTGGGGGGTGCGCTCGCGATCAGCCTGATGATCGCGTACCGGTCCAGGCCCGTCTTCGTGCCGGTTTCCGGCAACGACGACCCGCTCGCGCGCTATCGGTCCGCGATCGTCGGCCGGATCCGCCTGTTCGGCATCGGCATCCCGGTGCTCACCGGGCTCATCGCCGGCGCGTCCGCGCAGAGTGACTGGCAGGTCGTGCAGTTGTTCCTGAACGGCACGCCGTTCGGTCAGACCGATCCCGAGTTCGGCAACGACGTCGGCTTCTACGCCTTTGACCTGCCGTTCTACAACTGGCTCCTGGGCTGGCTGTTCATCGCGGTCGTCATCGCGTTCTTCGGTGCGCTGATCTCGCACTACGTCTTCGGCGGTATCCGGCTCGCGGGCAAGGGCGGCCAGCTCGCCGGCCCGACCCGCGCCCAGCTTGCCATCACCATCGGCATCTTCGTGCTGTTGAAGGCGGTCGAGTACTTCTTCGACCGCTACAACCTGCTGCTGTCCGATCGGGGAGCCCCGCTGTTCGTCGGTGCGACCTATACCGACTTGAACGCGGTCCTGCCCGCGAAGCTGATCCTTCTGTGCATCTCGGTGATCTGTGCCGTCGCGTTCTTCGCCGGGGCGTTCCTGCGCAACCTGCAGCTGCCCGCGATCGCTTTGGTGCTGCTGATCCTGTCGAACGTGCTCGTCGGTGTCGCGTGGCCCGCGGTGCTCGACCAGTTCTCCGTGAAGCCCAACGCCAACGAGAAAGAGTCGGCGTCGATCCAGCGCAACATGGATGCGACACGTCAGGCGTTCGGCCTGACCAATGTCGAATACCAGGACTACACCGGCAAATCCGAGGCGACCTCCGCGGAGATCAAGGCGGACAAGGGGACTGTCCCGAACATCCGGCTCCTCGACCCGAACATCCTCAGCGACACGTTCACCCAGCGCGTCGGCCGTGAGAACTTCTACGGCTTCCCGTCCAAGCTGGACATCGACCGCTACACCCTCAACGGTGTCACGCAGGACTACATCGTCGCGGCCAAGGAAATCAAGACCGAAGGCCTCACCGGCAATCAGACGAACTGGATCAACAAGCACCTCGTCTACACGCACGGAAACGGCTTCGTCGCCGCGCCGGCCAACACGATCGACCGTGCACTGAAGGACGCCAACTCCGACGGTGGCTACCCGATCGCCACCACCAGCGACACCCAGAACCCGGCGGGCGCCGGGTCGTCCGACCCGAACAAGCCCGGTATCAAGGTGGACGAGCCCCGTATCTACTACGGCGAGCTCGCGACCGACGCCGCGTACGCGATCGTCGGCGGCAAGGCGGGACAGGCGCCCGGCGAGTACGACACCGCGGTCGACCGCGGTTACATCTACAAGGGTTCCGGCGGCGTGCCGATCGACAACTGGTTCAACCGGCTCGTCTTTGCCGCAGAGTACGGCGAGCGGAACATTCTCTTCTCCGACGCCATTGGCGACGGATCCAAGATCATGTTCAACCGCGAGCCGCGGGAGCGTGTCGCGAAGGCTGCCCCGTGGCTGACTCTCGACGGCGACCCGTACCCGGCGGTCGTCAACGGCAAGATCATCTGGATCGTCGACGGCTACACGACGATGAACAACTTCCCGTACGCCCAGCAGACCCAGCTCGGCCAGGCCACCAACGACTCGCTCAGCGGCACGACCCGCCAGGCGAACTCTTCGATCAACTACATCCGCAACTCGGTCAAGGCCACCGTCGACGCGTTCGACGGCACCGTGACCCTGTACGGGGTCGAGGACAACGAGCCGGTGCTGAACGCCTGGAAGAAGGTCTTCCCCGGACTGGTCAAGCCGAGCACTGAGATCTCCCCGGACCTGCGGTCACACTTCCGCTACCCCGAAGATCTCTTCAAGGTGCAGCGGGAACTCCTGTCGAAGTACCACGTGAACAACCCCGCCGAGTTCTACGCTCAGCAGGCCTTCTGGAGTGTCCCCCAGGACCCGACGCAGGAAGGCGGAGTGAACGCGTCCGCCTCCGGTATCGCCAACCAGCCCGGCTACTACGTCCTGGCCACCGCGCCGGGAGACGCCAAGTCGCGGTTCCAGCTCACCAGTTCACTGACCGGTCTCCAACGGCAGTATCTGGCAGCCTGGATGTCGGTATCGTCCGATCCCGAAGACTACGGGCGAATGCGGGTCCTGAGACTGCCGACAGGAGCTAGTGGCGCGACCCAGGTGGACGGACCCGTCCAGGTCCAGAACAGATTCCAAAGTGACCCGCGGGTCGCGCAGGACCGGACACTGTTCAACAACCCGAACGTCACGGTCACCTACGGAAACCTGATCACCCTGCCCGTCGCCAACGGCTTCCTCTATGTGGAACCGGTCTACATCCGGCAACGGAACCAGCTGAGCTATCCGCAGCTGGCCCGAGTCCTGGTCTCCTACGGCACGAAGATCGGCTTCGCGCCGACGCTCAACGAAGCGCTCGATCAGGTCTTCGGTGCGGGCACCGGATCCGGGGTCACACCGCCTCAGACCGGTGGCACTCCCGGAACCACGACGCCGCCGCCGCCGGGCACGACGACGCCGCAACCGCCCGTCAGTGGCAACCCGGCGCTCGAAAAGGCCGCCGGTGAGATGCATGACGCCTGGGCCAAGTACAAGGCGGCCCAGCAGTCGGGCAACTACGCGGATCAAGGTGCCGCCCTCGCCGCACTCGATGTCGCTTACCGGGCCTACGAGGCAGCCAAGGCGAGCCCGCCGGCGAGTGGCGCGCCGCCCGCCAACAAGCCCGGAGGGTGACGTCGCTTACCAAAGGGGCACCTGCTTTGCGCCTGCTCGAAACGTAGGCGTAAGGTAGGTGTCACAACGCGGGGTGGAGCAGCTCGGTAGCTCGCTGGGCTCATAACCCAGAGGTCGCAGGTTCAAATCCTGTCCCCGCTACAGAGGTGGGAGGCCCGTGTCTGCGGATTGCGCAGACCGGGCCTCCTTCGTTTTGTCTCCGGGGGTCGAACCCCCGGACCCCCGCCAGGGAGGGCTCCGCCCCCTGGACCCCCCGAGTGGTCGGTGCGTGGTGTTTGGGGGTTGCGGTGGTAGCAAGGGACCTTTGGTATCGCGCCGAGTGGCGGCGGGTAGCGGGGGACCTTTGGTATCGCGGGGCGGTAGCGGGGGACCTTTGCTATCGCGTCGGGGTGGGGGTGACCCAGCAGGCGTAGCCGTCGGGGCGGTAGAGGACGGCGTCCGTGGACGGCCACGGCAGGGACGTGACCAGTTGGGTCGTCAGGCGCGGTGAGCGGGCCTGAGCCCTGGCGGCGTCGGTGTGGGCCGGACTGGTCGTCAGGAGCACGAAGTCACCGTTGTGAAAGAGCGTGCTGGGACGAAGCGGGCCGGCCTCGGTGGCGACATCCTGGTCGGTCAGCCGCGAGCCGAGCGCCGGATGCGACGTCCCGTAGGTCGCGTAGCGGATCCCGAGACCGGAGACCATGCCCGACAGGTGCCGGCTCACCTCGGGCAGCGCCGCCAGATCGGCGAAAACGGCGCGAAGCGCGCGAGACTCGTGAGACCGCGGAATCAGCCCTGTCTGAGCGGCGACGTTGTGCAGTACTTGAGCGCCGACAGGGTGCCGCTCGGCCTCGTACGTGTCGAGCAGGTCGTCACCGGCCCAGCCACGCACGGTCGCGGCGAGCTTCCAGCCCAGGTTCATGGCGTCCTGCACACCCAGGTTCAGGCCCTGACCGCCGGCGGGGAAATGGATGTGCGCGGCATCGCCCGCCAGCAGTACCCGCCCGACGCGGTAGTGCTCCGCTTGTCGCGCGGCATCGGAAAACTGTGACGCCCACCGGATTTCCGACACCGTCGCGGAGTCGCCGTACGACTCGAGCAAGGCGCGCCGGACTTCGTCATGCGAGACGGCGGACCGGATATCCGCGGGCCGCGAGGCCCTGTCGCCGTACACGAAGCGGTAAAGCCCCGGTTCTCCCAACGGAATCAGGCCTTTGAACGTGGTGTCACCTGTCGCCCCGCCGACGTTCCGCATCGTTCGCCACTGTTTTTGCGCGCCGTCAGGGATTTTGTCGAACAGGACGTCCGCGACCATGCCGAAACCTTCACCGTTTACACCGGGAAAGTCCACATCCAGTCCTTTTCGTACAACGCTTCGACCTCCGTCGCAGCCGACGAGGAACTTCGCGCGTAGCCGGGTTTCGCCACCATTTGTTCGGTACCGGACAGAGACAGAGTCTTTGTCCTGAACGAAATCGATTACTTCGGCGCCTCGCAGCACCTTCGTTCCTTGCGTGGCAAGCTGTTCCTCCAGGTAGGCCTCGACCTGAGCCTGCGGAATCCCCAGCTGGAAAGGGAAGCGGGTGTCCCAGCCGTCGTAGCCGACGGGGATCATCGCGAAGTGACCGTCCTGCACCGTCGTGAACGAACGCTCCTCGGCGCCGTGCAGAAGTCCGCGCAGTTCCAGCATTTCCGCGGTGCGCGGCTGGAGGTTCAGCGCTTTCGACAGTCCTGTGCGCTCGGGAAGCCGTTCCAGTACCACGACATCGACGCCGGCGAGCGCGAGCTCGTGGGCCAGCATCAGCCCGGTCGGCCCCGCTCCGGCCACGACCACGTCCGTCCCCAGGTTGTTCATACCACTCCTTAACAACGTTAAATTGACCTGCGCTCAGCCTGCCCTTAACATCGTTAAATTGTCAAGCCTCGATCACGGGAAAGAAGGTTGAAAGTGGGTCTGACCAGGCAGGACATCGTCCGCGCCGGGCTTCGGCTGCTCAACGACGTCGGGCTCAACGGGCTGACGCTCCGCCTGATCGCACAGGAGCTCGGCGTCAAGGCGCCGGCGCTGTACTGGCATGTGAAGAACAAACAAGAGCTGCTCGACGAGATGGCGACACGGATGTACGCCGACGCGATGCCGGGCCGCGTGCCGGAAGGCTTGGGGGAGCGGGACTCGCTTGAGCTGGCGTCGCGGGCTTTGCGCCGGATGATGCTCGCTTACCGTGACGGGGCAAAGGTCTTCGCCGGCACCTTCATGACCGACGAGAGCCTGATCGTCGGCAATCCGCTTCAAGGGCGCGTCGATGCCGGGCTCGAACCGTACCTGGCTGGACGAGCGTTCTTCACCGTTTACAGCTACGTCGTCGGCTTCACGATCGAAGAACAGGCCGTTTATCCGGTTCCGGGCGAACGGGACCCGCGTTATGACCTCACGGCAGCGGGGTGGGCCCTCGACGAGGACATCGAGGGCAGATTCGGTGACGGGCTGACCATGGTGCTCAACGGCGTCTTCGCGTGGCTGGATGACAAAGTCTCGTCATAAAGGCAGGTCAGGGGCGCTTTGAGAAGTTAGGGGTACCCCCCTGAAACCCGGTTTCGCCCCCGTGTAATCTATTAACACAACGACGCGGGGTGGAGCAGCTCGGTAGCTCGCTGGGCTCATAACCCAGAGGTCGCAGGTTCAAATCCTGTCCCCGCTACGAGAAAAAAGGAAGCGCGGATCTGCGGAAATCGCAGATCCGCGCTTCTTCTTTTTCCGGTTTCGTGGCCGTGTGCCCTCCGGGTCGATCACTCGCCGCCGTTGGTCGGGGCGGGGGACGCGTACCGCTGTCCGTGGCCGAAGCCGGTTGCGTAGCGTGTTCGGTCCATTGTGGACAGGCGTAGTGCGTTGGGCCGAATGAGCGCATATCACTAGCCACAATGGACAGATGTGCTGACCACAGTGGACACAGGTTCCGAAAAGTGGGACCGTAGAGAGCGTGTCCGAATTGAATGCAACAGCCGCCGCACTGCTCGGTCTTCTCCACGACGGTCCCGCCACGGGCGGGCAACTGGTCGCGGGGGCGGGTGAGCGTTTCGGCGCCTTCTTCAGCGTGACCCGCAGCCAGGTGTACCGGGAGCTCCCCGCCTTGTCGAAGGAGGGCCTCGTCCGCCTCGGCAAGCAGGGTCCGCGGTCGAGCCAGCAGTACCTCATCACCGCGGCGGGCAAGAAGGCGTTCAAGACGTGGCTGTCCTCCGAAGCCGGTCCTGACCACCTCCGCAGCCCGCTGATCCTGCGTCTCGTGCACGCCGGCTCGCTGACGGTGAAGCAGCGCTCGACTCTGCTCGAGTCGGCGCGCGCCAGCTACACCCAGCAGCTCGACGAGGCCAAGGCCGCCACCAAGGGGGCCGACGGCCCGTACGCCAAGGCGGTCGCCGAGTTCGCGCAGGCGCAGGCGAAAGCGGCACTGAAACTGCTGGATTCCATCCCCCAGTCCTGACCCGGACAGGTACCCACGACCGGTTCCCCGCAACCGGTCGTGGGTTTTGCCGTAACCTTGTCCGACGTGAGTGATGAGTTCGATGCGGCCCTGAAGGACCTGACCGGCAAGCTGACACAGATCGAGTCGGTGATGGACCTGGACGCGCTGCGTGCCCAGGTGGCCGAGCTGGAGGAACAGGCGTCCAGCCCGAACCTCTGGGACGACCCCGAAGCGGCGCAGAAGGTCACCAGCCAGTTGTCCCATCGGCAGAGTGAGCTGCGACGCATTTCCGAGCTGCGGCAGCGGCTCGACGACCTGGGTGTCCTCTATGAACTGGCCGAGGCCGAGGGCGACTCCGCCAGTGTGGCCGAGTCCGAGTCCGAGCTCACGGCGCTCACGAAGGACATCGACGGGCTCGAGGTCCGCACGTTGCTGTCGGGTGAGTACGACCCGCGGAACGCCGTGGTCACCATCCGGTCCGAAGCGGGCGGCGTCGACGCGGCCGACTGGGCCGAGATGCTGCTCCGGATGTACCTGCGGTGGGCGGAGCGGCACAACTACCCGACGGACGTCTACGACATCTCCTACGCCGAAGAGGCGGGCATCAAGTCGGCCACGTTCAAGGTGACCGCGCCCTACGTCTACGGCACGCTCTCGGTCGAGCAGGGCACGCACCGGCTGGTGCGCATCTCGCCCTTCGACAACCAGAGCCGTCGCCAGACCTCCTTCGCGCACGTCGAGGTGATGCCCGAGGTCGAGGAGGTCGACCACGTCGACATCCCCGAGAAGGACATCCGCGTCGACGTGTACCGCTCGTCCGGCCCCGGTGGCCAGAGCGTCAACACGACGGACTCGGCGGTGCGGATCACGCACATCCCGACCGGTGTGGTCGTTTCGTGTCAGAACGAAAAGTCGCAGCTGCAGAACAAGGCCGCCGCGATGAAGGTGCTCCAGGCGCGGCTGCTGCTGCGGAAGAAGGAAGAAGAGCGCGCCGAGATGGACGCGCTCAAGGACGGCGGCTCCAGCTGGGGCAACCAGATGCGCTCCTACGTGCTGCACCCGTACCAGATGGTCAAGGACCTGCGGACCGAGTTCGAGGTCGGCAACCCGTCGTCCGTGCTCGACGGCGAGATCGACGGTTTCCTGGAGGCGGGCATCCGCTGGCGCAAGCAGTCCGGAGCCGCGTAACAACCCAGCGTGAGACAGCAAGGGACCTTTGCTGTCACTCTCCGGGAGAGAGTGACAGCAAAGGTCCCTTGCTCGCTTGGCCGCCGGGACCGGGCTACCCCGGCTTAACGACGGGCATGGGTAGTATGCCGAACCGTGATCCGGCTCGAAGAGGTTTCCAAGGTCTACAAGACCTCGACCCGTCCCGCCCTCGAAAGGGTGTCGGTCGAGATCGACAAAGGTGAGTTCGTCTTCCTGATCGGTCCCTCGGGATCCGGCAAGTCGACCTTCCTGCGTCTCCTGCTGCGCGAAGAGGTGCCGAGCAAGGGTCGCGTCATGGTCTCCAACTTCGACGTCGCCAAGCTCGCCCGTCGCCGGGTGCCGCGGCTGCGGCAGACCATCGGCTGCGTCTTCCAGGACTTCCGGCTGCTGTCGAACAAGACGGTCGCCGAGAACGTCGCCTTCGCGCTCGAAGTCATCGGCAAGCCGCGTCCCACGATCCGCAAGGTCGTGCCCGAGGTTCTCGAACTCGTCGGCCTCGACGGCAAGGCCGACCGCCTCCCCAACGAACTGTCCGGTGGTGAGCAGCAGCGTGTCGCGATCGCCCGCGCGTTCGTGAACCGCCCGCTCGTGCTGCTCGCCGACGAACCGACCGGGAACCTGGACCCCGACACCAGCCAGGACATCATGTTGCTGCTGGAGCGGATCAACCGCACCGGCACGACGGTGCTGATGGCCACCCACGACCATTCGATCGTGGACTCGATGCGGCGCAGGGTCGTCGAGCTTCAGCTCGGCAAGGTCATCCGTGACGACGCCCGAGGCGTCTACGGCATCGGCCGCTGACCGGCCCCGCCCTCTTCCGTAACCCACGACTTCCAAGGGACATCAACCCCGATGCGCGCCAGTTTCGTCTTCAGCGAGGTAGTCACCGGCTTGCGCCGGAACGTCACGATGACCATCGCGATGGTCCTCACCACCGCGGTCTCCCTCGCCATGCTCGGCTTCGGTCTGCTGGCCGTCGGAACGATCGACAAGATGAAGGCCAACTTCCTCGCCGACGTCGAGGTTTCGGTCTATCTGGTCAACGACATCAGCTCGGGTGACCCGAACTGCTCGCAGTCGGCCTGCCAGTCGCTGCGCCAGGACCTGCAGGCCAACGACGGCGTCGAGTCGGTCGTGTTCGAGAACCGCGAGCAGTCCTACGAGCGGTTCAAGAAGATGTTCGAGAGCCAGCCGGAACTGCTCGCGCTGACCGGCCCGGAGGCGCTGCCCGCGTCGCTCCACGTCAAGCTGAAGAACCCCGAGCGCAGCCAGGCGATCATCCAGGAGTACACCGGCAAACCCGGCGTCAGCAAGGTCGACGACCAGCAGAAGGCACTGGACCGCGTGTTCAACGCGCTCAACGGTGTGCGGAACCTGGCGTTCGGCGCCGCGCTGATCATGGCCATCGCCGCGCTGCTGCTGATCGCCAACACGATCCAGGTGTCGGCGTTCACCCGGCGCACCGAGGTCGGCATCATGCGGCTGGTCGGCGCGACCCGGTGGTACACGCAGCTGCCGTTCCTCCTGGAGGCGGTGGTCGCCGGCCTTGTCGGTGCGATCATCGGGATCGTCTTCCTCGTGCTCACCAAGGTGCTGTTGCTCGACCTGGTGCTCACCGGTGACGTGTTCCCCGCGGTCGGCATGCTCGAATTGCTGTTCCCGGTGGCGCCGATCCTGCTCGCCGTCTCGGTCATCATTTCGGCGATCACCGGCTATGTGACGCTGCGCCTGTACGTGCGCCACTAGCCGCCCCGATAACCACCTGCCCGAACACAGAAACTCACGTAGAGTCGCCACTATGCCCAAGGAACGTGGACACAAGGTGATCGTGTCGAACCGCAAGGCTCGCCACGATTACTCCATCCTCGACACCTACGAAGCCGGTCTCGTGCTCGTCGGTACCGAGGTGAAGAGCCTGCGTGAAGGACGGGCATCACTCGCCGACGCGTTCGCCACGGTGGACGACGGCGAAGTCTGGCTGCGCAACGTGCACATCCCGGAGTACGTGCAGGGCACCTGGACGAACCACACGCCGCGGCGCACCCGGAAACTGCTGCTGCACCGCCAGGAGATCGAGAAGCTCATCGGCAAGACCAAGGAGAGCGGGCTCTCGCTGGTCCCGCTGGCGATGTACTTCAAGGACGGCAAGGTCAAGGTCGAGATCGCGCTGGCGAAGGGCAAGAAGTCCTACGACAAGCGTCAGGACATCGCCAAGCGGGACGCGGACCGCACCATCAGCCGGGCCATGGGCCGGGCGCTGAAGGGCCGGTACAACGATTGATCCACGGGCCAGCCTCGGACGCCGAGATCCCCGAGTGGATCTCGGCGCTGGGCATCGACGGGCTCGTGGACCTGCACCTGCACTTCCTGCCGAAGCCGGTCATGGACAAGGTGTGGGCCTATTTCGACCAGGCCGAGGAGCACTACGGCATGGCCTGGCCGGTGTATTACCGCACGTCGGAGGAAGAGCGCGTCGAAACCCTGCGCTCGTTCGGCGTGCGCAGGTTCGCGCCGCTGGTCTATCCGCACAAGCCGGGGATGGCCGAATGGCTGACGTCCTGGGCGCTGGAGTTCGCCGAACGCGTCCCGGACGCCGTGCCGACCGGCACGTTCTATCCGGAACCGTCCGCACTGTCCGTTGTGGACAACGCGCTGCGCGCCGGCGCCCGCTGTTTCAAGGCGCACGTCCAGGTCGGCGCCTACGACCCGCGTGACGAGCTGCTGGACGGCGTCTGGGGCGCGCTGGCGGACGCGGGTGTCCCGGTGGTCGTCCACTGTGGACACGGTCCGTTGAAGGGCGCCTACACCGGGCTACGGTTGTTCGAAGAGATCCTCGTGCGGCATCCGAACCTGACCCTGGTGCTCGCGCACGCAGGCATGCCGGAGATCGATTTCGCGTTCGAGCTGGCCCGGAAGTATCCGCGCGTGTACCTCGACACCACCATGGTCGGGGTGGAGTTCACCCTGCGCGGCAACCCGCTCCCGCCGGACTGGACGGATCTGCTGGCGCAGTTCCCGGATCGCGTCGTGCTCGGCACCGACTTCCCCAACATCCCGTACTCCTACGCCACACAGCTGCAGGCGATCGCCGGCTGGGCAGCCGACGATCGCCTGGGTGAGCCTTTTCTGCGGGCGGTGCTGCACGACACCCCCGCGAAGCTGCTCAGCGTTTGAGCTGCGCCACCTCGGTGACGGAGACCGCCCGGCCGAGCAGTCGCGCTCCCAGGTCCGTGACCGGGATCTGCTTGCCCGCCAGAAGGAATCCACCCGTCGCCAGCGCCACCCACGGGACCGGGCCCTGCGCGATACCGTCGCTCAGCGGCGCGAAACCGTGCGCGGCCAGCCCGAGCAGACCGCCGGCGATCGCCAGTCCGGCCAGGACGAGCTGAGGCGTCTGAGCGGTCGAGGCCGGGCCGGACGCCTGCGTTTCGAAGCGGGCGAAGAGCCGCAGGAGACCGAGAAGCACCATCCCGCAGGCGCCGAGCCAGGCCGGGAGCATCGTCAGCCACAGCACGGAACCCGGTTCGGGCGTTTCGTACCCCAGGCCGTAGACCGCGATACCGGACACGACGATCAGCGCCGGCATGTGCCACAGGTAGACACTCATGAACCGCGGGCCGATCCACTTCAGGGCGGCGTCGAGGTTCGGTCGGGCGGCAAAGGCGTTCAGCTGCGGTTTGAAGGCCAGCAGGAGCCCGATCTGGCCGATCGCGAGGAAGGCGAGCAGCACGGTCGGCGGGCTCATGTTCGACACCGGGGCGCCCGGCATGCCGATCATGCTGGCCGGGTACGGGCCGAAGGCGACCATCAGCGCGGTGATCCCGAATCCGATACTTGCCATGCCCAGCGCGGCATTGCGGCTCAGCGACCCGAGTCGGCCCTGTGTGTAGTGGAAACCGAGCTGGTGCACGGCCATCCAGACGAAGACGGCGTTCGCGAAACCGATCAGGCCGAGGTCGTTGAAGCGGGCGACGTCGACGAGCACGGCGGCGGCGAGCATCACGATCGGGACCTTGAGACCCCAGCGGCGGTGCGCCGCGGCCAGCATCGGGGTGAGCAGCACGGTGAGCACGTACACGGCCAGGAACCACAGCAGCTGGGCGGCGATCGCGCCACCGACCTGCAGTGGCTGCTCCGGGATGCCCATCCCGCGCAGGATGTCCGGGACGAACAGCCAGACGGCCACCAGCGGCAGCACCGGGATCATCAGCCGCTTGAGGCGGGCCGCGAGCCAGGAGCGGGAACTTTCCGCGCGGGACAGGGAGATCAGGTTCGCCGCGCCGCCCGCGAAAAAGACGAGAGGCATGACCTGCGAAAGCCAGGTGACGACCCACCAGCCAGGCGTCGCGAGCGCGTTCCCGGTGGACAGCTTCCCGTCGGCGTAGGAGAGCACCGGCATACCCCAGTGCTGGACGACGACCGCGAGGATCGCGACCGCTCGGACGATGTCCAGGAACCTGTCCCGGCCCTGTTTCCCGCTTGTGTGCATGAAAAAGAGCCTGGTGCTTCAGGGCTTCGAAAACAGCGGTGCGCACCGCCGTATCGGTCTTCCTGTTTTCGCCCGTCGAAGGTGGAGTTTTCCCTACCCCACACCGTCGGGTTCGGGCTCTGGCCGCGGCGCGGGCTCCGGGATCGGCGCCGAACACAGCCGGAACTCCCAGCAGTCGTCCTCGGCGCGCCCGAGTTCGTAACGGGTTTCGATCTTCGGCCCGTCGTGCAGATGGACGTGTTTGAGGACGGTGCCCGCGATCGGTTCGGTGTCACCGAGTTCCTGGACACGACCGTCGAGGGGCCCGCCGAAGAAACGGGCGCGATGGGAGGGCCGGTCGGTCATGGGTCCTCCTCGGTTTCGACTCCTCACTCACCAACAGTCTGCCCATGTTAGGTGAGTGACGGCTTCGCCACCAAGAGCTACTTCAGCGTCCTAAGTAAGTGAGCACCGCGCGGACCCGGCGGTGTTCCACCGAACTCGCTTCGAGACCGAGCTTCGAGAAGATGTTGCCGATGTGCTTCTCGACCGCGCCGTGCGAGACGACGAGCGAGTTCGCGATCGCGGTGTTCGACAAGCCCTGCGCCATCAGGCCGAGTACCTCGGATTCGCGGGCGGTGAGCGCGTCGAGGGGGTTCTTGCGGCCTCGGGCCATCAGCTGCGCGATGACGTCCGGGTCGATGGCCGTACCGCCGGCGGCGACACGTTTGACCGCGTCGAGGAAGTCTCCGACGTCGGCGACGCGTTCCTTGAGCAGGTAACCGACACCGCCCGCGCCGCCGGACAGCAGCTCGACGGCGTAACTCTCTTCGACGTACTGGGAAAGCACGAGAACGGGCAGACCGGGGATGGCCTCACGGGCACCCAGCGCCGCGCGCAGGCCTTCGTCGGTGAAGGTGGGCGGCATCCGCACGTCGACGATCGCGAGATCCGGCCGGTGCTCCTTGACCGCGCCCAGCAGGTCGTCGCCGTTGTCCACGGCGGCGACGGTCTCGATGTTCTCGTCGGCGAGCAGTCGGATCACCCCCGCGCGCAACAGCACAGCGTCTTCGGCGATGACGACCCGCATCCTGCCCCCAGGTTCGTGAGTGAACGGCAGGGCCTATTCACTCACGAACGGGTCACCACTGGCACGGCAGGTCCGCGCGAATCACGGTCGGGCCACCCGGCGGGCTGACGACGGTGATCACGCCGTCGATCGTGGCCGCGCGGTCGGCGAGCCCGGCGAGGCCGCCACCTGGCCGTACTTCGGCGCCGCCGTGCCCGTTGTCGGTGATTTCGACGATCACCATCGAGTCGGTGCGCCACACCTTCACGCCCGCTTCGGTCGCGCCCGAGTGCTTCGCGATGTTCGTCAGCGTCTCGCCGACGATGAAGTACGCCGTCGTCTCGACCGCGGCGGGCGGTCGCGGTTCGACGGTCACCTCGACGTCGACGTGGATCGGTGATTTCGCGGCCTGCGCGGACAACGCGGCGTCGAGGCCGCGGTCGCCGAGCACGGCCGGGTAGATGCCCCGTGCGAGATCGCGCAGTTCCGACACCGCCAGCTTGGCGTCGAGGTGCGCTTCGTCGATCAGTTCGCGTACGGCGTCCGGGTCCTGGTCGAACTTCGACTTCGCGCGGCCCAGGCTCATCGCGACCGCGACCAGGCGCTGCTGGGCGCCGTCGTGCAGGTCGCGTTCGATGCGGCGGCGTTCGGCCTCGGCGGCGTCGACACCACGAGCCCGCGATGCCTGCAGGTGTTCGGCCTTCTGCTCCAGTTTCCGGGTGCGGTTCGGGCCGAGTAGCGAGTACGCCAGGTTGCCGTGCAGCCACCCGATCCACGGGGTCACCCAGATCGCCATCGGCAGCAGCACGATCGACGCGATCGCGATCGGGAACTCCACGCAGGCCAGCGGGAACGCCACCATCAGGTAGGCGAGGTCGCGCCACGTCGTCGGGTCGGTCAGCCGGGTCAGCCAGCGCTTGACCAGCGAAAGCCCTTCGACGGGGAGGCGCTCGACCGGCTCGAGCGGGGTTTCGAGCATCTTCCGCGCCCAGCCCCGCTCCCGGTCGCCGGACCAGCGGATGAAGTTGGTCGTGGCCATCAGGATCGGGAAGCCGATCCACACCACCGCCGTCCCGATGCCGACCGCCAGGCCGACGATGATCAAAATGAACTGGAGCAGCCGGAAGATGAAGCTGACGAACATGTAGACGATCGACCGCAACGGCCGCGGCCGCGGGATCCCCACCTGGTGTACCTGCTGGTCGATCGTCATCCCTGCACCGTGCTCATCGTCGGAACCTCGCCCCATGAATCCTCCAGGCGGCGGCGCTGGGCGCGGGTCGGGCCGAGCAACGCCGTCGCCAGCCGGGCATGCATCCCGGCCAGCGCTTTCGTCAACGCTACCGACAGCGCGACGCACAACACGCCGAGAGCCGCCCAGGGCAACGCCGAGACCGTCGAGTCGACGGTGAACCACGGGACGTCCCAGTTCGGGAAGCGGTACTCGCCGCCCGGCAGGAAGCGGTAGTAGATCGGCAGGCCCGCGAGGCCGAGACTGGTCGACCAGAACACCGCGACCAGCACGAACTCGATGACCCCGAGCGGGAAGAGCAGGAAGAAGTAGCCGAGGTCGCGCCAGGTCGAACCGTCCTTCAGCCGTGCCTTCCACCGCACGGACTGGCCGGCGGCGGGCAGCGGGAGGTACGGCAGGTCGATGTAGCGGTCGAGCAGCGCGTACACCCTGGCGCGCTCCATCCGGGCCGCGCCGCGGACCGCCAGGATCACCAGCGCGAGGATGGGCAACCCGATCCAGACGACCGCCGTGCCGATTCCCGCCCAGATGAACGCCATCAGGAGCGCGAACGCCACGATGCCCATCGGCAGGTTCATCAGCAGGTAGGCGAGCGAGCCGCCGAACGACGGATCGGACCTGCTCAGCTCCCGCTCGGCCGCTAGCGAACTCATGGTCGTGCTCCTCTCCGGTTCGAGGACACAAGCATCGCGCTCGGGGCCGTCCGCTGACATGGTGCCCACGGGCATCTCCCAGGTGGGGCTAGCCCCACCTGCGGGATTAACCCGGTTGCCGACCGGGTTATGATGTAGAGGTTGTGTTCCCACCAAGGGGGTGAACGGTTTCGACTTTGGACGTTGATTCAGGAGAAGCGTGCCGGTGCAGGCGAGAGACCACCGTAAGCGTCATCGCAAACCAATAAGCGCCGAGCCTAAGAGCCAGCGCGAGTTCGCTCTTGCTGCCTAAGCAGTAGAGCAACTCTGTCGGTCCGGGGTCGCCTCCGACCCGGTCACCGGCATCAGCTAGGAGGCTTACCGCCACACTCGGCTGCGGGGTGTGGTTGGGAATCAAACAGTGGCTGGGCTCGTCACTTCAGCTTGTTCGCGTGACTGAAGGGGCCAAGTAGAGACATAGCGGACTGCGCACGGAGAAGCCCTGTTGATACGCCAGAGGACCCGGGTTCAATTCCCGGCACCTCCACCGGATAGACGGCGAGTGCTCGTACAGAGCACTCGCCGTTTTCGTTGCCAGGACCTGGCGCGGTGGCGAGGCGATAGCAAAGGTCCCCTGCTCTCCTGCCAGCGTTGGGGCAGCCGTCCGGCTCCAGGCGATAGGACCGATACCAGGTGTCCTGGTCTGATCAGTTCTTGTCGACCAGCCGACGGGTGACCCGAATCAGATCCAGCCTGCAATGAGCGGCGACCTTGTCCTGGAAGGCCTGGTCATCCTCGCTCGCCGACCTGTCCTCGCGCATCGTGATCGCGATCAGGGGGGTCGTCGGCGTTACGATGGCCTGACGGACCGCCGCCCACAGGAGGTCGCGGAACGTGTGAGGCTGGCCCCAACAGACATACCGTGTGGTGGGGCCGTTTGTTATGTTGACATGCATCGGCTTTTCCGCGAGCGTTCCGGGTACGGTTCGCCACTCCGGCCCCAGCGCCTCACGGATCGTTTCACCGATGTCGACGAACCGCTTCATCGCGTAGCCCGCGTAGGAACCGACGCCTTCGAGAGCGCGGGCGTACTCCTTCATCGGGCCGTCCTTCAACCAAACTCGCATTCCCTCGGCGGTGAAGTGGTCGGCCAGCTCGCCGCCGATCGCGGGATCGTCTACCCACAGTGAATACTGCTCGGTCTTTTGCTGGTCACTCATCGAATCCCAGTCCAAGACGTGGACCTGGCGATAAAGCTCTCGGCAGACCTTCTCTCTTAGATCACTCGGAAGCTTTGGTTTGGACATCCGCCCCTCCTAGCCGTCAGCTCTCGACGTCCGTATCCGCACCGCGGCTTCGACCAGGTCTGCGGTCGTCGCCGGGTCTTCGTGCTCCCACGCCCTGATCACTGTCCAACCTGCGGTGTTCAGCTGGGCTGTAGTGTCAGCGTCACGTTTGCGGTTCTGTTCGATCTTGTCTCGCCAGAAAGTCGAGTTCACGGACGAAGGTCGGTGATGCTCCGGGCAACCGTGCCAGAAGCAGCCATCCACGAATACCGCCACCTTGGCCTTTGGGAAGAGGATGTCCGCTGTCCGGCGCGAGCCCACGATCGGACGGGCGGATACTCGATAACGTAGGCCTCGTCGATGCAGCAGCCTTCGTAGTGCCAATTCGGGCTCTGTGTCGCGGCTGCGATTGCCTCGCATCGATGCTCGCGCTCCTGCTGATGACGCCCATGACCCGCTCGGCAACCGCTCCGTTGTGACTAGCCCGGAGTTACGTGCGATGGTCCATCCTTCGGAAAGATTACGAGCACGGGTCGATCGCGACACTTGGCCAAGCTCATGCGTATGCGCCTTCCCGCCGTCTGACCAGCGTAGGCGTGCCAGCACCTCTGTCGCGGTCCGGTTGAGCCTCAGATCGACCGATGCCCTGGCGTAGCGGCTGGCACCAAGATCGACCATACGGCCTTTCCTGCCACCCGCCGCGCGGTCCTGCTCGGCGGTTGTCTCGGCCGGGGTGCGCCCTGTCGGCGCCTTCCACGCCCGGTCCGCCATGATCACTGTGCCGACACTGCCTCGTCCAGGCATCCGGCTACCGCCTCGGCGAACACCTGCCCGAGCAGGACCGGCACCGCGTTACCCAGTTGGCGCATCTTCTCGCCACGTGGCCCGCTGAGTTTCCAGTCGTCGGGAAAGGTCATGACTCGCGCGGTCTCACGGACGGTCATATACCGGTGGCGGTAGCGGTAGCCGCTGGGGTCTGTCTCGTCCTTGACACGTTCATCGGTGAGAAGTACGGACTCGCCGCCGGGCACGCCGTGCACCCCCGCTTTGACGGTCTTGGCCGGCCTGTCCATAACGTTCGGAGTGTGACCGGGGTAGATCCGAGCGTCTGGCCACCCGACGTGGTCAGTGAAACCACCCACGTGGTACTCCCGCCGGTCGAGGCGATTCCAAGGGATCTTTGGCAATGGCCCGTTGTCGCCATCGCCGTTCACAGCGTCACGTAGCGTCCGCCATGGCGACAGTTCATCCACGGGAATCGTTCCCGGCAGAGTCGCCTCTACGCGGTCGCGCACGTGCTTGGGTACGTCGGGATGCCGCTCCCAGTAGTGCCCGTCGCGGATCGACCTGAAGAGCGCGGCTTCCGAGTGGGTGGGGCGAACAAGGTCTCGGAACCTGTCGAGGTTCACACCGAGATCCGCGCGGAAGGCCGCGATGATCACCCGGTTGCGGATTTGGGGAACGCCATAGTCCGCAGCGTTGACCGGAGTCATGACCACGTCGTAGCGTTTGGTCGGGTCGACTGAGGCGAGGTCGGTCTCTCGCAGGACGGCGTCGTGGGTTTCCCAGTTCGAATCGGGGTCCCGCTCCAGGAACGGCAGGCTGAGCTCACGCAGGATATATTCGAAGTAAGGTTTGAACGACGGCCTCAGCAAGCCGCGCACATTCTCACAGATGACGGCCTTTGGCTGGATCTCCCGGATGGCGCGGAACAGTTCAGGGAACATGTTGCGCCGATCCTCGTCCCCCTTGGCTACTCCGCCCAGGCTGAACGGTTGACAGGGCGGGCCTCCGGCGAGCACATCGACCCTGCCGTTCAAGTAGGTCAGCCGAAGCTTCTGCACGTCCCCGGCCACTAGCGGCCACGGTTGGCCGAGCTCCGGAACCCATTCATCCTCACCGCGAGGTTTCGCTCCGTTCGCCTCCAGCGTGTCGCAAGCGTGTCGGGCGAACTCATTGAGCAAGAGTGGCCGGAAGCCTGCCCTGTGCACGGCCATGGCCAACCCTCCACCCCCGGCGAATAGTTCCACCGAGGTCCGGTCTGCCATCTCGTCTCCACTGTGTGCTGAGGTAACTGGCAAAGCCTAGCGCACCGCTCGGCGCTCGATGTCGAGTAACACGGCCATGTCGAGCAGGCGATCACTGCCTGGACGCCTCGTGCTCATCGACGAGCGCGTATGAGGGCTTGTTGGAATCGACAGTCTGCCATTGCAGGACGCCGAGGTTCTTCGTCGCGCCGCCCGGAAGCCTGAGGACGATCGCCATAACGACGCCCGAGGGATCGGTCTCCACGTGTCCGGCAAGTACCTTCACATTCTTGTCCACCATCGGGTACAGGATCATCTTGCCCGTAGTGCTGCCGACTGCGAGGGCGTCGACCGCGCTCCGGTGGGCACTTGTCGAGTTGCCTCGGATGCGTTCGTTGTCGTCCACGGCACGCCCATGCAGACTTATCGCCTGCTGGCCACGTAACACGGCTCGCCTGCCCTTCCGCTGCTGCGGGACGACGACACGCCAATCCGTGATCACGTCCGGTCCCAGACGGCTGATCCACACGAGGTCTGGTTTGAAGGTCATCGGATTCGCCCAGGTCAACTTGCTCAGGACGGCAACCATGTCGGTGTGGCTCACAGTGCCGACGAAGGCGTCGAATGACGAGCCCCCCTTGTCGGAGAAGCTGGTTCGGTCGGATGCGGCTGCCAGCAGCGGTACACAGGCGTCGACGTTGCGTTCCAGCGCGTCCTTCTCCCGCATCGTCGGGTAGCCGGAGCTGGGTTCCTTGCTGCCTGTGCGCCGTTCGACTAGGACCGCGTTGTACATCTTCGACGCCGCCGTCGGCCTGAGCCCGTGACTGCTCACCAACGGCGGCACCTCGGCCGGGGTGCAAATCGGCCTGCCGTTCTCGTCGGTGTCGGCGTATGCCGCGAGTTCCTCGCGGAAGCTGCGCTCATCCAGGCAAATCGATTCGAACGCATCCCTGAGCTTGTCCGTGACGAACAGCCGGACCAGATCCCGGTAGCCTTTGCGGAAGCCGAACCAGCGCCCCATCTGCATCAGTGAGTCGGCGTTCTGCGTTGTTCGGACGTAGTAGGAGACCGTAAGGCCCTCGACGGTGAAGCCGCGAGCCAGCTTGTTACCCCCGACCAAGATCCGCCATACGGGATGGCGGTCGAAGTCCACTTCGTCCTGTTCGATGTCCTGGTCGCTGTTGACCACCAGCACAGGGTTCTTGCTGGGGCTGGTCCGGCGTGCGACCGTCCCGATGTAGCGAGCGAGGTCTTCGAAGGACGCGGGAGTCGCCTGACCCTCGGCCCGGACAGAGGACACAGGGAGCAAGTCGTTCTCGAACAGGGCGCGCAGTCTCGGGTGGCTGGTGGTGGAGAAGTAACCAGCTTCCTCCCAGATCTTCTTGATCTGGAGAGCTGTCTCCCGGTGAGTGTCGGTGTGCATCGCTTCGTGCACCAACATCGTGTGGTGTTTGAACTCCGGGTGGCCGTGTGCCTCGCGATAGAGCTTCACCGCTCCGGCGAGGACGAAGAAGTCGATCGCACGGCGCAAATCCCGGTCGAGCTCAGAGTCATCGACAGAGCGTATGTGAGCGTTTTCGTTGGAGTTCTCGACAGTCTGATCCTCAGGCGGGATGTCAGAGTCCAGATCATGGAAGTCCTCCGCCCCCATGTAACCGGGCGGGCGCTCCAATGAGATCAGGAAGTCTTTGGGAAAGATGTCCTGAGCGTCCCCTGGGTCGATGAACACGTTCGCGAACGGCGTGGCCGTGTAGCCGACATATTGGCAGCGCGGGAGCATCCCCAGCAATTCGGAAATCAAAGCGTTGATCGCGGTCCGTTTGGCCTTGCCGGCCTGCCGCTGTTTGCGGTTGGTCGTGTTTACCGATGCCTGGTCCGATTCGTCATCGATGATCAAAGCGGGGATCTGATGCAGCCGTGCTGTTATCCGCTTGAGATCCTTGACGAGTTTGGCAAGAACTCCCTTGTTTTTCTTGACGATCATCAGTCTCGCATCGGCGGAGAGCAGATTCTCGACGTGGTTTAGTGGCTTCGTCCGGTCTCGTTGTTCGAAGTCGAGGGCCGAGATTCCTTGGCGGAGGCTTTGATAATCGAACAACCGGGTGGTCATCCGATGAATATCGGGTTTGCCGACGTCGGCGGGCCGACACCCGTGCTCGACGAACCTGCCTTTGAGCCAATCGTCATCGTCCTGGTAGTCGACCGCGGACAGCGCCTCTGCGCTTTCCGTGTCCACTCCTCGCAGGATGTTCTCGCGTCCGACGAGCTCCATATCCACCCGGCGCTGGGTTTGCTCGCGCAGCATGTTGGTCGTACCGGTCAGCACGATGATCAGTCGGTAGCCCGCGTCGACCGCTTTGGCGATGACACCGGTGAAGTTCGCCGTCTTGCCACTCTGCACGTACCCGACCACCAATCCCTTGGCCTGATACGGTTCCGCGCGGGTCGGCTCGCTGAGTCGCTCCACGACGTGACGCGTCGCGTTATGCAAGCTGGCGATCGCGTGTTCGTCCCATCCGCGCTGGTTGCGCAAGTGATCGGCATAGTGGCTCCAATAGAAGTCCCTGGTCCGGATGAGGTCTTCGCTGTACCAGGGATCCCATTCCTTGGCGATCACCACCGTGCCGTCTCCGGCATGGATGGGGAACATCACATCGAACAGGCGCGCGGTTTCCACATCGACGCCGAGCTTGGCGAGAATCACGGCTCGCCGTTGCGGGGTGTTGGCCGTCGTGCCCGCCGTCCATTCACCGTCTTCGATTCGGGCGCTGTCCCACTTGGCGAGCTTGATGTGAAGCTCGTTGCGCAACTCGTCATCCGAGGGCGACGACGTGCCGAGATAGGAACGCAAAGCCGCGTCGGATATATCGGTGCCACTCCCGAACTCGTCGGCCTGTGCCAGGGCGTTGCGTCGCAAGTTCCTGGGGCCGCTGCGGTTCATAGCGTCCAGCGCGGCTAGATAGGACTTCGCCAGGGCGTCAGACATCGTCATTTCTCCTCGGAGCCGAGTGTGGCAATAAGTGTCGAGGTGGGAGCCGTGACGGGGACGAGCCCTGTCAGGTCGATGCGATAGCGGACCTCGACGAGCCGGTTGAGCGCGACTTCCGCGTTCTTGAGCGACTCCGGAACCAGCCGCGGGAATCGGTCATCTATCGCATACAGCGCGGAAGGAGTCCGTCGTGTCCATCGGGTCTCGCAGCGCTCGGCCATATCGTCGCTCCATCCCCACGAGCCCAGGCCCGCTTCCAGGTCGTCGCGCTTGGCGCCCGCGCCGACAAGGTCCCGCACCCGCTCGACCAATTCCCCTAGCCGGAGCCCGGTTCGGGCCCCCGCCTGAGTGAGTTGGTGAGATACCAGCCACAGCGATCGGCTACCGGTGGGGACAAGCTGATTCAGCGACTCGACCCAATGAGTGCGCCGCTCCCCGCTGGTCGTCTTGATCTCCACGTCGTCAGCAGGAAGGCCGAAGTCATGCTCTTCCCTAGCCGGTCCGCGCCAACTGGCTAGCGCGGTGGACACACCTTCTGCGCGGACAAGTCCCGCGAGGCTGAGCAGTTCACCGAACAGGCCGATCTCCCTTTCTTTGGGAAAGACCTCCTCTCTTCTGAGTAGCATGGCGAATTCGCGAAGGGTGAGCTTCAGCGCATCTTCAGGCCACAACCTGTCGATCTGGACATGGTCGGCGACCGAACACAGGAGTGGATAGGCCGCCTGAAACAGTCTGGGGACCGTGACCACCACTTCGAAACAGCGGCCGACATCCTGGTGAGTCAAGCGGCTCACGACGTGCTGAAGTCCTGTGGCGGGAGCGCGGTCGGATTCCGGACTGTGCACCCGCAGACCCAGGTGCCCCTCCGAAGGCGTCACAAAAAGCCACACGAGTGGGTCACCCTCGATCGGCTTCAGGTAAGGCATTCCCTCGGTGAGCACACGATTGAGGAGAGCGGGGGCGAGGTGGCGGTCAGGATTCGGCGTCGCGGTCATCGTCGCTCCGCGCGCACAGCGGTGGTCAGCAGCGACTTCCAGAGCTCGATGTTGTCCTTGTCACGTGATCCGAGATAGTCGCCCTGGAAGACGTCCTCCATGAGCAGATAGATCATGGTCTTGAGGAGAGGCAGGTCGTTGAGGCCCGCGTGGCGGTCGCCGAGCAACATCTTCCGGTACCGCTTGTTGAGCCAAATCGTCTGTTCCGTACGGTCTATGTCGAAGAATCGGTCATCATCGAAATCACGCCAGCGAATGTCAACAGGGTCCGCGCCGAGTGCCTCGATCTCCGCATCGATGGTGTCCCGGAGGCCAGGGCTGAAGCCCCTCCCTGGGCGAATCATCGGCTTTCGCGTCTTACGGCGCTTGTTGCCTGCTTCGTAGACCCGCACCGCTTGAGCGAAGTAATCGCTGAACGAGGTCCCGTCTTCGGCCCTGGCCGATTCGCAGGCATGGCTGAACTCGGGACGTACTTGGACTCTCGACTTCTCCGGATTCATCCGAAGCAAAGCTTCGGCATCACGGTCGATCTCGACCTCGACCCTGGCCAGCTGAAGCTTGGGATGCGGGGCGTGCACTCCTTCCCACCCGCCAGGCTGCAGGAGACGGTCTCGGCGGTAGAAGTACATTCCCTGGTGGTCAGCGGGACGGCCCCCGAGTTTGAACTGACGTGCCGTCGAACGTGGGGGCCAGATGTGGCACCGGAATGTCAACGAGCGGTCGCCGGCGGCCTTGAGGTCTTTCGGAAACCCCGTGGCACCTGTGCGGTGGTAGTCGAAGGGGTTGATCGACTCCACCTCGATCGGCGAGCTGGGTGAGGTGGAGCGCGCGTCCTGGACATCGAAGACGATCGTGACGCGGCCACTCTCGATGATGCGGTGGAACACGAGTCCGAGGTGGTTGGAGGCGTCGACGACCTTCTGTGAGACGAACCGCTCAACGTGAGACTCGTTGTCAGTGGCGGGGAAGCCACCGACCTGGTCCCAGCGCACGATCGTGCCGCTTCCCGTGTCGGGGAGCCCGCGATCCTGCTCGAGCTCGTGCTCGGCGAAGGACTCCGGGACGGTGTCGCAGAGAAAGCGGGTCTTGGCGTCATCGATTCTCCAGCGGCGCCCAACCGCAGGTGCTTCCTTCGCTCGGGAGAGCAGAGTCAGCTGATTCGCCTGACTGAAAGAGGCAGCCTTGAGGCCCAGTCCAAACCAGCCGAGGTCCGCCTCACCATAGGCCCGGCGGCCTCCGACGGTCATCGCTTCGTCTATCCGTTCCGGACCGATCCCGTGCCCGTTGTCCACGACGTACAGCGAGCAAAGGCGACCTTGATCGCGAACGAACCGGATCAGTACATGAGTCGCGTCCGCATCGACGGAGTTGTCGACCAGGTCGGCAAGGGCGGTCTCGAACGAGTGATTGCGCCCGATGGCTTCCATTGTCCGCGGGTCTGGCGGGAGCTCGACGGACCCGTCCGTGGGCACGCTCGCGGCCCATTCGGCCATCGTCACTTGGTATCCCCCTCTTATGGTCTTCTTACCGCACCTAATAGGCCAAATCGGCAACCGTGTTACAGCCCCAGGGTAGTCCCGTGAAGGTGTCCGCACTTTCGGTTCGTGGGCGAGGTCGTATGCGACTGCTCTGAGCTGCCGATATGGCTCGGCAAGGCAAGTGGGCGAGCCGAGGCTGGCGGGGTGGTCGTGTCAAGTCCACCCGAGGCCTGGAGTAGGGCTAAGCTGGTCGATCGGTCTGGCCGGCTCGCGACCCGGTCGAGAGTCGCTATCCGCCGAGTCGTGTTGTGCGCATGACGCGCATCGCCTCATATCGGGACTGTTCCGTGTGGCGTCAGAGGAACACGCTTCGACTTGCTCTGTCGATTCTTTTCGATACACAGATGGGCCTGTTGGCGAAATAATTAGGAGAGGCCCAAGAGTATGCGGCCGTGTATGTGCCGGCAGCTCAGGTCCGCCTTGGCCACGATGTTTCGCCGGCTAAGTGCGAGGGGCGGCGAGTTCGCGTGTCTGGTCGGCTGCCGTCCGGCGTGATCCTGGCTGCCGTGCGATGGCCGGAGAGCGGGCGTACTTGTTGTCCGAGGTGGACGTATCGCCGAACGTGATCGTCGGTCGGAATGCGGGATCATCGCTGACAGAATCGGTGCGCCGTGAAATCACGCGGAGGATAGGGATGTTGTTCCGGCCTAGGTGTGTCCGGCGAGCTTTTGGGCGACCCGCTCAATCACGGAGAGTAGCTAGATCAAGGTCATTTTCATCTCGATTCACCCGCAATGGTGATCTTGGTTGAGTGGGATGTCATGCTGGGTGTCCGACCATGGCCCTCTAACGAACCGACCCCGAGTCGCCGGAGGGCCGGAAGAAGGTGGCAGATGACCTGGGCTAGGCATTCCAGTCGTCCCGACCCCGCAGAAGACCAGAGCCGGATGGCCGGTGTGCGCGCGGAGGAAGAAGTCCGCCTCACCCTGCAGAACGGCAGAGCCGCAAGGACCGTCGCCGGGCACGCCTCGGACGCCATCGACTGTGCGGAACTGCTGGCCATGCTCGGGCTCGAAGGAGTCCAGAAGAAGCACGCTCAGCGCACCTGACCCCCGATCCGGGTAGTCAGTTCGGCCGCGGTCAGACGGACCTCTTCGGCCAGTTCAGGCCAAGTTTCCTCGCAGCCCTCAGTCCCTGGGCAGAGGTGGCGGAGGGTCACGCTGATCGCGGCCATCGGCCGGCCACCGTGGTCGAAGACCGGGCAGGCCACCGAAGCGAACCCTTCGGTGACGTGGCCGTCTTCGACCGCCCAGCCGAGCCTGCCCTCCGCGTTCAGTGTGCGGCGCAGTTCGGCGAGGGTGCGCGGGCCGCGGCCGGTGCGCAGGACGAACGCCGACGCGGCCGGGAAGAGCGCGCGCACGTGCGGCGACGGCAGGTGCCGCAGCATCGCCCTGCCTGACGCCGTGAGCTGCCCCGGAAGCCGGACGCCGACCTCGGTGACCAGGGTTTCCGGGCGCGTGGGGCGCTCTTTGACCAGGTAGAGCGACTCGTTACCGTGCAGCACGCCGAGATGCGCGGTGTGGCCCACCCGATCGGCGAGTTTGCGCAGCAGCGGGACGGCGAGCCGTTCCAGCGGATCGTGCCGCAGGTAGGCCGAGCCGAGCTCGAACGCGGCGATGCCGAGGCCGTACCGGCGCTCGGCGGGCAGGTGTGCCACGAAACCGGCGGCCTCCAGTTCGGCGAGCAGATGATAGGTCGTCGAGCGCGGGAGGCCGAGTTCGCGCGCGATCGCGGCCGCCGACACCGGGCCCGGCCGGGCGGCGAGCGCGCGAAGGATGCCGAGGCCGCGTCGCAGAGCTGGGACTTCACTGCTCTCGCCCATGCTGACCTCCTGTTCTCCCGACCTGGGGGAGCAGGGGACCTTTGCTATCGCTTCTCTCAACGTTGAGACAAGCGATAGCAAAGGTCCCCTGCTATCGCCGGGTGTGTCTTGGATACCAGACACAACCACCGGTTGGGGTCGCCTGCCAGCGGGCATGGCGTTGTCCAATGGGGCTATGCCGGAAACCGTACTTCTGGGGTCCGAACCGCTTCGGCCCGAACAGGTCGTCGCGGTCGCCCGTGACCACTCGCCCGTCGCGGTCAGCGAAGCCGCTGAGAAGAACCTCGCCGCGACGCGTCAGCACATCGACAACCTCGCCCACGCCGAGACGCCGACGTATGGCGTTTCGACGGGCTTCGGTGCGCTCGCCACCAGGCACATCCCGCTGGAGAGCCGCACCGCGTTGCAGCGGTCGCTGATCCGGTCGCACGCGGCGGGCGCGGGCCCGGTCGTCGAGACCGAGGTCGTGCGCGCGCTGATGCTGCTGCGGCTCCGCACCCTCACCAGTGGGTACACCGGCGTCCGTCCGGGGACCGCGCAAGCGCTTGCGGCCCTGCTCAACGCCGGAATCACTCCGCTCGTTCACGAGTACGGCTCCCTCGGCTGCTCCGGCGATCTCGCGCCTCTGGCCGCTGTCGCACTCGCGCTGATGGGGGAGGGCGAAGTCGAGTACAACGGCGAAGTCGTCCAGGCCGGCGTCGCGCTGAAGCACGCCGGGATCGAGCCGGTCGTTCTCGCGGAGAAGGAGGGCCTCGCCCTCACGAACGGGACCGACGGCATGCTCGGCATGCTCCTGCTGGCTGCTGCCGACCTGCGCAAGCTTCTTGACACGGCTGACATCACCGCGGCGATGAGCGTCGAAGCGCTCCTCGGCACCGACCGCGCCTTCGCCGCCGACCTCCAGGCCCTGCGCCCGCACCCCGGACAGGCACGGAGCGCCCAGCGCATGTGGACGGCGCTTCAGGACTCGAAGATCGTCGAGAGTCACCGCGGCCCGGACTGCAACCGCGTCCAGGACGCGTACTCGCTGCGCTGCTCGCCGCAGGTGCACGGCGGCGCACGGGACAGCCTCACGCACGCCGAACTCGTCGCCGAGCGTGAACTCCATTCCGCCGTCGACAACCCGGTCGTGCTGTCCGACGGCCGCGTCGAGTCGAACGGCAACTTCCACGGCGCCCCGGTCGCGTACGTGCTCGACTTCCTTGCCATCCCGCTCGCGGACGTCGCCAGCATCGCCGAGCGCCGCACCGACCGGATGCTCGACAAGGCCCGCTCGCACGGTCTGCCGCCGTTCCTCGCGTTCGATCCCGGCGTCGATTCCGGCCACATGATCGCCCAGTACACGCAGGCCGCCGTGGTCAGCGAGCTCAAGCGCCTCGCCGTGCCGGCGTCGGTCGACTCGATCCCGAGCAGCGCCATGCAGGAGGACCACGTCTCCATGGGCTGGTCCGCCGCGCGCAAGCTGCGCAAGGCCGTCGAGGGCCTCAACACCGTCCTCGCCATCGAACTGCTCACCGCCGCGCGGGCACTCGACATGCGCGCGCCCCTGGTCCCGTCGCCGGTCACCGGCCGGGTCCGGGATCTCGTCCGCACCAAGGTCGAGGGCCCCGGCCCCGACCGTCACCTGGCGCCGGAGATCGCCGCCG
This sequence comes from Amycolatopsis alba DSM 44262, assembly GCF_000384215.1. Classification (NCBI taxonomy): domain Bacteria; kingdom Bacillati; phylum Actinomycetota; class Actinomycetes; order Pseudonocardiales; family Pseudonocardiaceae; genus Amycolatopsis; species Amycolatopsis alba. The sequence continues at coordinate 5,068,098 of NZ_KB913032.1, forward strand.
CCGAAGAACTCGTCGCGTCGGGTGCCGTCCTCGCCGCGGCCCAACTGGAGGTCTGAGCCCATGACCCGCACGGTCCGTGCCGCCCGAGGCACCACGCTCACCGCGAAGAACTGGCAGACCGAAGCCGCGTTGCGGATGTTCCACAACAACCTCGACCCCGAGGTCGCCGAGCGCCCGGAGGACCTCGTCGTCTACGGCGGCACCGGCAAGGCCGCCCGCAACTGGGCCAGCTTCGACGCGATCACCCGCGAACTGACCACTTTGGAAGCTGACGAGACGCTGCTCGTCCAGTCCGGCAAGCCGGTCGGCGTGTTCCGCACGCACGAATGGGCGCCGCGCGTGCTCATCGCGAACTCCAACCTCGTCGGCGACTGGGCGACCTGGCCGGAATTCCGCCGCCTGGAAGCACAGGGCCTGACCATGTACGGCCAGATGACCGCGGGGTCCTGGATCTACATCGGCACGCAGGGAATCCTGCAGGGCACCTACGAAACCTTCGCCGCTGTCGCCAAGAAGCGCTTCGGTGGCAGCCTCAAGGGCACGCTCACCGTCACCGCCGGCCTCGGTGGCATGGGCGGCGCGCAGCCGCTGGCCGTCACGATGAACGACGGCGTCGCGCTCGTCATCGAATGCGACCCTCAGCGTGCCCACCGCCGCGTCGAGACCCGCTACCTCGACGAGGTCGCCGACGACCTCGATGACGCGATCCGCCGGGTGGAGGCCGCCAAGAAGGAGAAGCGCGCGCTGTCCGTCGGTGTCGTCGGGAACGCGGCCGAGGTGCTGCCGGAGCTGCTGCGCCGCGGTGTCGAGGTCGACATCGTCACCGATCAGACCTCCGCGCACGACCCGCTTTCCTACCTGCCCAAGGGTGTCGGCGTCGACGAGTGGCAGGATTACGCGGACAAGAAGCCCGACGAGTTCACCGAACGCGCCCGTGAGTCGATGGCGGAGCACGTCGAAGCGATGCTCGGCTTCCTCGACAAGGGCGCCGAGGTCTTCGACTACGGCAACTCGCTGCGCGGCGAGGCGAAACTCGGCGGCTGCGAGCGCGCGTTCGACTTCCCTGGATTCGTGCCCGCCTACATCCGCCCGCTGTTCTGCGAGGGCAACGGCCCGTTCCGCTGGGCGGCGCTGTCGGGCGACCCCGAGGACATCGCGGCCACCGACCGCGCGATGCTGGAACTGTTCCCGGAGAACGAATCCCTCGCGCGCTGGATCAAACTGGCCGGTGAACGCGTCGCCTTCCAGGGCCTTCCGTCGCGGATCTGCTGGCTCGGCTACGGCGAGCGGCACCTCGCGGGCCTGCGGTTCAACGAGATGGTCGCCAGCGGTGAGCTGAAGGCGCCGGTCGTCATCGGCCGCGACCACCTCGACTCGGGCAGTGTGGCCTCGCCGTACCGCGAGACCGAGGGCATGGCCGACGGCTCCGACGCGATCGCCGACTGGCCGTTGCTGAACGCGCTGGTCAACACCTCCTCGGGAGCCAGCTGGGTGTCGATCCACCACGGTGGCGGGGTCGGCATGGGCCGCTCCATCCACGCGGGCCAGGTCAGCGTCGCCGACGGAACCCTGCTGGCCGCGCAGAAACTCGAGCGCGTGCTCACCAACGACCCTGGCATGGGCGTCATCCGGCACGTCGACGCCGGCTACGACCGCGCCGCCGACGTCGCCGACGAACGCGGTGTGCGCGTGCCGATGCGGGACGCCGAGTGACCGCGTCCTCACTGCTGGCGCAGATCTCGGACGTCGGCCGCGACCCGAAGCGCGGCGGCTACTCCCGCCATGCCTTCGACGCGGCCGAAACCGAGCTGCGCGCGTGGTTCGTCGAACGCGCCGGACGGCTGGGACTCGGGGTCGAGACCGATCGCAACGGCAACATCTGGGCCTGGTGGGGCACCCCCGGCCCGGACGCGGTCGTCACCGGGAGCCATCTCGACTCGGTTCCCGGCGGTGGCGCCTTCGACGGCCCGCTCGGGGTCGCGAGCGCGCTCGACGCGGTGGAGATCTTGCAGGCCAAGGGATTCCGCCCCGCCAAGCCGTTCGCCGTCGTGGTCTTCGCCGAGGAGGAAGGCGGCCGCTTCGGCGTGCCGTGCCTCGGCTCGCGGCTGCTGACCGGGACCATCGACGCGGACAAGGCGCGTGGCCTGCGTGACCCCGACGGCGTCACGTTCGCGGAAGCGGCGGCGAAATCCGGCCTCGATCCCGAACGCGTCGGCCGCGACTCCGAACGGCTCGGCCTGATCGGGCGGTTCCTCGAACTGCATGTCGAGCAGGGGCGCGGGCTGATCGACCTCGGTTCACCGGTCGCCGTCGGCAATACGGTGATCGCACACGGACGGTGGCGATTCTCCTTCCAGGGACAGGGAAACCACGCCGGTGCGACGCTGATCGGCGATCGCCGGGACCCGATGATCCCGGCGGCCGAGACCGTCCTTGCCGTGCGGAAACTGGCGAAGGCGACTTCCGACGCCAGGGCCACGGTCGGCAGGCTCGTGCCGGTCCCCGGCGGGACCAACGTCATCGCGTCCACTGTGGACCTCTGGCTGGACGCGCGGGTGCCTGGTACGAATACGCCCGAACTGGTCGCGGAGATCGCAAAACTGGCCGAAGATGCGGCTGGGCAGGAGGGTTGCCGCGTCGAGGTGACCAGGGAGTCGTACTCCGACGACGTGATCTTCGACGACGCGCTGCGCCGCGACCTGGGCACCTGGCTGGGCGGACCGCCGGAGCTGCCGACCGGGGCCGGGCACGACGCGGCGATCCTCGCCGGATTCGTTCCGTCCGGGATGCTTTACGTGCGCAATCCGACCGGGATCAGTCACTCCCCGGAGGAGTTCTCGGAAGCGGAGGACGTCGATCACGGCGCCCGTGCGCTCGCGGACGTCCTGGAGAAACTGGCGGCATGACGACATACTGGTGTGAACGGGCCTGGCTGCCGGACGGGATAGCCGATGCCGTCCGGATCGAGGTCGACGGCGGGAAGATCACCTCCGTGACAGCGAACGCGCCTCGTGCAGGGACCGTCCTGAATGGACTGACCTTGCCGGGATTCGCCAACGGGCATTCGCACGCGTTCCATCGTGCGCTTCGCGGCCGGACGCATCACGATCGCGGGACGTTCTGGACGTGGCGCGAGCGGATGTACTCGCTCGCGTCCCGGCTGGATCCGGATTCGTACCATCGTCTGGCGCGCGGGGTCTACGCCGAGATGGTGCTGGCCGGCTACACGAGTGTCGGCGAGTTCCACTACCTGCACCACGCGCCGGGCGGAAAGCCTTACGCCGAGCCGAACGCGATGGGTGAGGCGCTGCGGCAGGCCGCCGCGGACGCCGGGATCCGGCTCACTCTCCTCGACACGTGCTACCTGGCGGGTGGCATCGGCGTCGAGCCGGACGAGGTGCAGCAGCGCTTCTCCGACGGTTCCGCTGCGAAGTGGGCGCAACGAGTCGGCGAAATGCGTGAGGGGGAGACGTTCCGGGTGGGCGGCGCGATCCATTCGGTGCGTGCCGTTCCCGAGGATCAACTGTCCGAAGTGGACAACGGGACGCCCGAGGATCGGCCGCTGCACATCCACCTTTCCGAGCAGCGGGCCGAGAACGAACAGTGCATGGCGGCCTATCACTGGACTCCGACGGGGCTGCTCTGGGACAACGGAGTACTCACCGATCGGCTCACCGCGGTGCACGCGACGCACCTGACAGCGGGCGACATCAAATGGCTCGGTGAGGCGCGAAGCCGTGCTTGTTTCTGCCCGACGACCGAGCGGGATCTCGGCGACGGGATCGGCCCGGCGCGCACTCTGCTGGACGCGGGGGTGCGGCTGTCCCTCGGCAGCGACAGCAATGCGGTCGTCGACGCGTTCGAGGAGACCAGAGCACTGGAACTGAACGAGCGGCTCGCCAGCGAGCAGCGCGGCCGGTTCACCGCGGAGGAACTGCTCGGGGCGGCGACCGATCACGGCGCGGTCGGCTGGGACGAAGTCGGCGAACTGGCTCCGGGAGCGGGCGCGGACCTGGTCACGGTCGGCCTCGGGTCGGTGCGGACCGCCGGGATCGAGCCGTCAGGTGTTGTCTTCGCGGCTTCCGGCGCGGATGTCCGGGATGTCGTGGTCGCCGGGCGGGAGATCGTCCGCGGTGGCGTGCATCAGCTGATCGACCGGCCGGAAACGGTCTTGGCCAAGGAGATCGAGGCATTGTGGCAGTCCTGATCACGGGTATCGGCGAGCTCACCACGAACGACGCCGAGCTGGGCAAGCTCCGCGACGCGGCGGTCGTCGTCGACGGCGAAGCGATCGCGTGGGTCGGCCCGGCGGCGGACGCGCCCGACGCGGACGAGCGGATCGACGTCGACGGCCGTGCGGTGCTGCCCGGCTGGGTGGACAGCCACACACACCTGGTGTTCGCCGGGGACCGCACCGCCGAGTTCGAAGCGCGGATGGCCGGGAAGGCCTACAGCGCCGGAGGGATCGCGGTCACCGTCAATGCGACGCGGGCGGCTTCCGACGAGGAGCTGGCGGCGAACTTGCGGCGTCACGTCGACGAGGCGGCGAAGCAGGGCACGACGTGTCTGGAGACGAAGACCGGGTACGGGCTCAACGTCGAAGACGAGGTGCGTTCGGCGCGGATCGCCGCTGCCGTCGCCGACGAGGTCACGTTCCTCGGCGCGCATCTGGTGCCGCCGGGTGCGGACGCGGAGTCGTATGTGGACCTGGTGTGCGGCGACATGCTCGATGCCGTGGCTCCGCTCGTGCGGTGGGCGGATGTGTTCTGTGAGACCGGCGCGTTCGACGAGGCGCAGTCCGGGCGGGTGCTGAAGGCGGCGCGGGAACGCGGGCTCGGGCTGCGGGTGCACGGGAACCAGCTCGGGGAGGGGCCGGGAGTTCGGCTCGCGGTCGAGCTGGGCGCGGCGAGTGTCGACCATTGCACGTACCTGAGCGAAGCGGACCTAGAGGCTCTCGCCGCTTCGGAGACCGTCGCGACCTTGCTGCCCGCGTGTGACCTGTCGACTCGCCAGCCGTTGGCGCCGGCGCGGCGGCTGCTGGACGCGGGGGCGACGGTCGCGCTGGCCAGCAACGCGAACCCTGGCAGTTCGTACACGACGTCGATGGCGTTCTGCGTCACGACCGCGGTGCTGCAGATGCGGATGACGATCGACGAGGCAGTGTGGTCGGCGACGGCGGGCGGCGCTCGCGCGCTTCGGCGTGACGATGTCGGCTTCGTGCGGCCTGGAGCGCGTGCTGACCTTCAGGTGCTGGAGGCACCTTCGACGACGCATCTCGCGTACCGGCCCGGAGTGCCGCTGACGGCCGCTGTGTGGCGACGCGGGGAGCTTCTGACCTGCGGTTTCGCGGCAAAGCGATAGCAAAGGTCCCTTGCTCCCCCTGCGGTCAGGAGGCTTGGTCGAGGGTCTCCTCGACGCGTTCGCGAAGTGCGGGCGGGAGTTCGTCGAGCAAGTGGGACCACTGCTCGACGCGCTTCTCGCTCAGATGGGTGAGCAGGTCGAGCACCGGCGCCCACAGGTCCTCGTCGGCGGCCGCGACCTGCAGGAGGCCGCGGAACCGGGCTTCGGAGAGCAGCCCGAGGACGTGATCGATCCGGCTCTTGTCGTCGAGGACGAACGCGATCCGGATCAGCGCTTCGTCGCCGATGACGCCGAGGGCCCTTCGCACTGTCGGATCGGGAAGGTGGCCGACGAACCGGCCGACGGTGATCCAGTCCTCGCGGCGCACCAGTTCCCCGGCGACCGCGACGACGGTGTCGAGCGGGATGCGCGCGATGATCGCGCTCGCCCGGCGCGGGTCCAGTTCGGCCGCGACGTCGGACAGGAACTGCGGCTTCAGTCGCTTCGCGACGTCAACGCCACGGGAGACGTCCACGAGCCCGGCGATCCGCGCGCACAGAAGCGGGCCGAAGACCTTCTCGGCGATCTTCGCGAGGATCGGGCTCGGGACGAGCTTGCTCGCCATCGCCATCCGCTCGAGAGCGGCGCGGTTGGCGTCGAACAGGGTGTTCGTGACCTGCTCGCGGAACGTCTGGAGCTCGGCCGCGTCCACGTTCTCCAGGTAGGACAGTCGCTCAGGGGTGGTGCCGAGGACACGGGCGAGTTTGAGGATCTCCGCCTGCGAAGCGAAGTTTTCGGTGGTCACAGGCCCACCACCTTGCGGATGGTGCCGCGCAGAAGCGCGGGTACGTACTTCAGGCCCTCTTCGCCCGCTTCGGCCAAGGCTTTGGCCTGGCGGTGGCGCGCATCGCGCAACGCGTCGGAGAGGTCCTGTTTTTCGTTGTCGGCCAGCGCTTCGATGCCTGCCGGGACAGGACCGCCTAGCTGGCCGGTGAGTGTGCGCTCGGCCATGGTCGATCATCATGCCTCATGAATCCGGCGGAGACCCGATGATCGGGGGACCTTTACTTTCGTCCATGGCGGACGGCTCAACGCGACTTGTAGCGTCCAGGCCTGTGAAAGACGTGGAGGAGCCTGTGCGGCGCGCGCGACGGCTGATCATGGACGTCGCCCTGTGGCTCGGGCTCTGCGGCTGGGTGGTCATCGACGCCGGATCCAGCACGCGGAAGTGGGAACTGCTCGCCGGGCTCACCGCGACCACGGCCGCGATCGCCCTGTCACGCCGGTATCCGCTGGTCTCACTCGGGATCGCGATGGTCGCCAGCTTCGTCGTCATGGGCAGCTTCGGTGGCCGGGTGCCGATCTGGGAAGGGTTCGTGCTGGTCGCGGTGAGCTACCTCGCCGGGTACCGGCAGCCGGTCGCGAAGCCGATGTTGCGCCTCTTCACCGTCGTTTCCGTGGTCGCGGTCCCCGTCGCGCTGGCGTGGAGCAAGGACGGGTTCGCGTCCTGGGGTGCCCTGCTCGGAGTGCTGGTCTTCGCGTCGGTGACGCCGTGGCTGATGGGCCGGTACATCCGGCAGCGTGAAGACATGGCGCGCGACGGCTGGCGCCGCGCGGAGGAGATGGAGAGCCGTCAGCGGCTCGTCGCCGACCGTGCGCGGCTGCGCGAGCGCACCCGGATCGCCAGCGACATGCACGACTCACTGGGTCACGAGCTGAGCCTCATCGCGGTGCGCGCGGCGGCGCTGGAGGTCGCGGGCGGGCTCGACGAGCCTCAGCAGCAGGCCGCGGGCGAGCTGCGGCAGAGCGCCGCGACGGCGACCGAGCGGCTGCGCGAGATCATCGGCGTCCTGCGCGAGGACGACGCGCCGACCGAACCGGTGCACGAGAGCATCGACGACCTGCTCGACCGCGCCCGAGCCTCGGGCGTGCTGATCGATTCCTCCGTGGACGGCCCGGTGGACGGTGAACCGCGGATGGTCGACCGCGCCGCCTATCGCGTGGTCCAGGAATCGGTCACGAACGTGGTGAAGCACGCGCCCGGTGCCGCCGTCACCGTCCGGGTCGTGCGTTCGACGGGGCGGACGGACGTCGTGGTCACCAACGCCCCGCCCCCCGCGGGGCCGCTGCCGGGAAGGACTTCGGGCAAACGCGGGTTGATCGGCCTTCGCGAGCGGGTCCGGCTGGTCGGCGGGACCTTGCGGGCGGGCCCCCACGACGGCGGATTCGAGGTCAGCGCGACCTTGCCGCACGACGCGGCGCCGTCGGAGGAATCGCCGGAGAGCCAGGCGGCGATGGACGCCGAGGTCGGACAGTCGATTTCGGCCAGGGAACTGGAACGCGCCCGGCGTGACGTCCGGCGCAGCCTGATCCAGGCGATCGTCGTGCCGATCGGGCTCTTCGGCGTGGTGGTCGCGATCAGCGGGAGCGTGTTCCTCGTCCAGTGGTACCGCTCCGTACTCGTCGGCGCGGACTACGAGCGCCTGCGGCCGGGCCAGACGCGGGCCGAGATCGCGGCCGTCCTGCCCGGCGGGCAGCGGATCGCGCGGCCACGCGTGGTGGAACCGCCGGTGCCTGCCGGAGCGACATGCGAGTACTACGGCACCGAGCGCACCGTGTTCAACTTGGACTACGAGGCCTATCGGCTGTGCTTCACCGGCGGGAAACTCGTGTCGAAGGACTTGATCAGTGAAGACGAGCAAAGGGGGAACCCGGATGATCCGGGTGGTGCTGGCCGATGACGAGGCGATGATCCGCGCCGGAGTGTCGGCGATCCTGGCGGCGGACGCGGGGATCGAAGTGGTCGCGGAGGCCGAGAACGGCAGTGCCGCCATCGAGCAGGTGCGCGCGACCAGGCCGGATGTCGTGCTGCTGGACATCCGGATGCCGGTCATGGACGGGCTCAAGGCCGCCGAGGAGATCCGGCGGCTGCTGCCGGAGATCGGCGTGATCATGCTGACCACGTTCGGTGAAGACGCCTACATCGAGCGCGCGCTGGGGCTCGGCGCGAGCGGCTTCCTGCTGAAGTCCGGTGATCCGCGCGAACTGCTCGCCGGGATCCACGCTGTCGCCGGTGGAGCGGCCTTCCTCTCACCGAAGGTCGCTCAACGGGTCATCGCCCGGTTCTCGGGCAACCAGGTTTCCCGTGCCGAAGAGGCGAAGGCGCTGATCGGCAAACTGACGCCGCGTGAGCAGGAAGTGCTGGCGCTGCTGGGTTCCGGACTGTCCAATGCGGACATCGCGGCGAAGCTGTTCGTCGTCGAGGGCACCGTGAAGGCTTACGTGAGCACGATCCTCAACCGGCTCGGTGCCCGGAACCGGGTGCAGGCGGCGATCACGGCGTACGAGGCGGGACTGGTCGGCGGGGAACGGGAGGAGTCCAGCCGCTGACGCCGGCGCCGATCCGTGCGGTGAGCGCGCCGGGAAGCAGGCGGAACACGCCGTTGCGGACGGCCACGGCGAGCGGATTGCGCAGCTGTGGCCCTACTTTCCCGGCCTGGACCGAGGCCTTGACGACGCCCTGACTGCGTGGGCGGCGTTGCTCGTCGTAGCTCTTCAACGCCATGTCGATGTCTTCGGTGATGCTGAGCGCGGCGGCGAGGACGACGGCGTCTTCGATCGCCTGGCAGCCGCCTTGGCCGAGGAACGGCGGCATCGCGTGGGCCGCGTCGCCGAGGAGGGCGACGCGGCCCTTCACATATGAGGGCAGGGGAGTGCCGAGCAGGTAGAGGTCGTGGTGCAGCAGCGTCTGGGGCGCGGTCGCGTCGATGAGCGCGGGAATGGGGTCGTGCCAGCCGCCGAAGCGGTTTCTCAGATACGACTTCGGGTCTTCCTGGCGGATTCCCGCTTCGGTGACGTAGCTCGCCCACCAGTAGACCTGGCCGTCGTGCAACGGGATCACGCCGATCTCGGCACCGTCGTCCCAGCTTGTGCTGAGCTCGACATGGCGGGGAAGGGTGGTCACCGCGCGGAAGGCGGTGCTGCCGCTGTAGACCGGTTCGGGATGCCGCGGCCACAGCTGCTTCCGGAGTCCGCTGTGGATTCCGTCGGCGGCGACGATGACGTCCGCGTCGAGATCGTCGAGGCCGGTGACCTCGGTACCGGTGCGGACGCAGCCGGCGGGCAGGGCTTCGCGGAGCGCGCCGACGAGGTCGGCGCGGTGGATAGCGGCGAGCGGGCGGCCGTGATGACGGCGGAACGCCTCGGCGTCCCACCGGGTGATGCGGCGGCCTTGCCGGTCGTGGAGGCCGCCAGACGACTGTTCCCGCAGGTTGCCGAGGTGGACGTCCAGTGTTTCGAGTGAGCGCAGGGCGTTCGGCCACAGGGAGATGCCGGCGCCGACCGCGGTGAGCTCCGGGGCTCGTTCCAGGACGGTGACCTCCCAGCCGATGCCGTGCAGTCCGATGGCGGCTGTCAGTCCGCCGATTCCTCCGCCGACCACGATCGCTTTGCGCATGTCGACCTCCTCTACATCTGTAGAGTACTACTACACTTGTAGAGTGCGAAAGGCGACGATCGGGGACGCGGCCATCGAGGTCATCGCGGCCGAAGGAATGCGGGGGCTGACGCATCGCGCTGTCGACAAGTTCGCCGGGCTGCCGTCGGGGTCGACCTCGTACTACGCGCGGACGCGGGCGGCGCTGCTGGAGCTGGCGATCTCGCGGATGGTCGAACTCGACGACGTCACCCTGGATCCGGCGCCCGGACAGCTGGCCGAATATGTGGCGGGGTTCGCTCACGCGGCGATCACGAGCGGGCGGACGCGGATGCTCGCGCGCTACGAGTTCGCGCTGGAGGCGACGCGGCGGCCGGAGTTGCGCGAGGCCTATGACCGCGGCGGGCTGATCATCCGGCGGCGGTGCGCCGAGGTGCTGGCCGCTCGCGGATCGGCGGAACCGGAGCGGCACGCGCGGGTGCTCGTCGCTTGGCTGGACGGGACGATCTTCGACGCGCTGGCCGGGACTGGGTCGCTGCGGCCGCCTGGGCCGGCTGAGCTGACGGCGGGGGCGCGGGAGGTGCTGGCGGGGCTCGGGGTGGCGGGGTAGCGGGGGACCTTTGCTCTCGCGTGGGGCGCTGACCAGCGGAAAGAGAGCAAGGGACCTTTGCTGTCGCCTGCTTGGGCCGAGGGGGGCGATCGCGGCGCCTGGGCTGCCGGGTCCTGGAACGGGTGTCGCGAAAGCCACTTTCGGGACATCAGATGTCCTGAAAGTGGCTTTCGCGACATGCTCGGGGCGGTTCAGGGAGCAGGCGATAGCAAAGGTCCCTTGCTTCCCGCTCAGGCGTCGCGGCGCCGCAGGACGGTGGAACCGGCGGCGAGACCGGCCGCCGCCCAAGCCGTGCAGAGCGCGATGCCGACCCAGCGCGCGTAGGGCGCGACGCCGCCGAAGACCGGGTTCGGCTCCCCGGAGTTGAGCATCGCGTTGACGCCCGCGAAGCCGGGGAAGTAGTTCACGGCGTCTTCGCCGCCCAGCGATCCGGCGAACATCGGGATCATCACCAGCAGCACGAACACGGTCACGATCGTCCCCGCCGTGCTCCGCAGCGCCGTCCCCAGACCGAGACACAGCAGCCCCAGCAGCGCGAAGTAGCCGCCCATGCCCGCCGAGGTCGCGAGAACCTCGCCCACCGACGAATCCCGCTCCGGGATCAGCGGCGCCGAGATCGCCACGCCGAGGAGCGTGTTCAGGACGCCGTAGCCGAACAGCACCGGCACCAGGACGGCAGACTTCGCCGCGAGGACCCGGTTCCGCGCCGGGACCCACTGCAACGTCGAGCGGATGCTGCCGCTGGCGTACTCGCTCGTGATGACCAGCGTCGCCAGCGCGACCACGGCGAACTGGGTGAGGTAGAAAGCCGCCCCGGTCACCACGGCGTGCGGGGCCATCGAGCGTTCGACGCCCGCGTTCGCGGCAAGGCCCACCGCGCCGGAGTAGGCGAGCATCAACAGGACACCGCTGATCAGGCACCACCAGGTCGACCGGACCGACCAGAACTTCGTCCACTCCGAAGAGACCGCGTTCACCGGGCGCTCCACTGCTTGAAGAAGCCGGTCAGCTCATCGCGGAAGAACTTCAGCGCCTTCACCGAATCGATCGAGCCGTACTGGTTCTCGACCTCGGCAGGCGGCATGTGCTGTCGTAGCCCCAGCTGGTCGACCAGGATCGCCGCGTCGGTCACCGACGAGTGACCACTGTCCTTGACCAGGAAGTCCTTCTTGGGCCCGGTGAGCCGAGGCCAGGTCGCCGTCCAGGAATCGCGGTAGTACTTCTCGCCGGTCGGGCTGGTCAGCAGCAGGAACGGCCGGTCGAGTGAGACGGTGCCGAAGAACGGGCCGTCGACGTTCACGCCCGCCTTGATCCGCCGGTCCGCGACCATCGCGGCGGCGGTCGCCGAACCGCCCGCCGAGTGACCGGCCATCCCGATCTTCCCGGCGTCGATCGACCAGCGCCGGTCCTTCAGCAGGGTGTCGACGACGAACGACGTGTCGATCGCGCGGTTCGCGATCGCGGCGGGCCAAGGGTCGGGCTGCTGTCCACAAGCGACACACTGGCGCAGGCCGTCGGGGAACTCCGTCGCCCAGGCTTCGTAGGCGTGGTCGATCCCGGCGACCACGAAACCCTGTGAAGCAAGGTGTTCCGCCACCGAAGTGAGGGTGATCCGGTTGTTGCCCGCACCCGGCGACAGCACCACCAGCGGACGCCGTCCCGGCAGCGAAGGCGCGTTCTCCTTCGAGTGGACCCGGACCTTGCTCAGCGCGTCCGGCGGCAGGTCGAGTTTCCGCCCGGCGACGGCCGCCGCGGACTCCGCCGTCGTCATGTACAGCGGCGCGCGCCCGATCGGGACGGCCGGGTACCAGACGTTGACCATCAGCTCGCGCCGCTTCTCGGGCACCCAAGGGTCGGCGCGCTGCTGGTCGGTGAGGTGCAGGGTGCGCAGCCCGATCGGGAGCGGGCCGTCCGGCGCGGGCAGCGACAAAGCCGGTGCCGACGGGGCGGCCGACGCGACCGCCGGTACCCCCAGCAGACCGGCGACCACCGCCGCGATGACCAGGAAGGACTTCATGCCGCTACTCCCGTTCCGTATTCGACCGACGACGCGGTCAGTTCCATGTAGGCCTGTTCGAGTGACGCCGTGCGTTCGGCGAGTTCGTGCACGCGGATCCCCAGTTCGTGCACGGCGTCTCCGACGCGGTGCACGGGAAGGTCGTGCACGATCAGGGCGTCCTGATCGGTTTCCGTGGTCGCGCCGAGAGCGCGCAGCCGCTGTTCCAGCGCGCGCTGTTCGGCGGGAACGGGCACCCGCACCGCGACCGACGTCCGCGAGTTGCCCGCGATGAATTCGTCGACCGGGGCGTCGGCGAGCAGTTTTCCCTTGCCGATGATGACCAGCCTGTCGGCGGTCAGCTGCATTTCGCTCATCAGATGGCTCGACACGAACACCGTGCGGCCCTCCTCCGCGAGCGACCGCATCAGGTGCCGCACCCAGCGGACACCGTCCGGGTCGAGGCCGTTGACCGGCTCGTCGAACATCAGCACGCGCGGGTCGCCCAGCAGCGCACCGGCGATGCCGAGCCGCTGCCCCATGCCGAGGGAGAACGTCCCGGCCCGTTTGCCCGCGACGTCGGTGAGCCCGACCGTCGCGAGCACCTCGTCCACCCGGCTGTCCGGAAGCCCATTGCTGCGCGCCATCGCCAGCAGGTGCTTGCCCGCGCTCCGGCCGGGGTGCAAGGCCTTGGCCTCCAGCAGTGCGCCGACCTCGCGCAGCGGGTGCCGCAGATCCTCGTACCTCTTGCCGTCGATGTGGACCTCGCCCGCGCTCGGCGCGTCGAGGCCGAGCGTCATCCGCATGGTCGTCGACTTGCCCGCGCCGTTGGGACCGAGGAAACCGGTCACCTTGCCCGGCTCGACGGCGAAGGTCAGCCCGTCGACCACCGTCTTCTCGCCGTAGCGCTTCGTGAGTCCTCGAAGCGTGATCATCGCGCCCTCCTTCGTGTACCGGAAGTCTTCAGTGCGGGGGCACTCGCGGACAGTGCCCCGAAGTCATCGGCCATCCCTTACTTTCGGCAGGTGCCGCTCGGCACGAGTCACGGCGGAAAGGCAGAATCGGCGCCATGACCACCCGCGAACAACGGCGCGTGAATCCGCTCGACCTGGTGATGCTCGTCCTCGCCGTGTTCTCCGTCGGGCTGCTCGTCTACGTGACGTTCTTCCCGCATTCGGAGAAGACGGCGCACACCGTCTTCGTCATCGACACGACGGTGTGCGGGATCTTCGCGCTGGAATTCCTGTGGCGGTGGCGACGCCACGGCTGGGAGAAGTGGTTCCCGCTGCGCAACTGGTACGAAATCCTCGGCATGATCCCCATCGCGCATCCGGCGTTGCGCGGATTCCGGCTGCTGCGGATCCTGGCCGTGCTCGTCCGGCTCGCGCGCACGGCGGACCGCGCGTTCGGGGAGCGGTTCACGCAGCGGCTGGTCGAACGGCTTTCGCGGCCGATAGTGCTGGCGATCAAGAAGCCGATCACGATCGCGGTGCTCGACGAGGTCGTCAAGGTGGTGGAAACCGGGAACTACCCGCAGAACCTCGCGCGCTCACTCGGCGAGAACCAGACTCTGCTGCGGGGGATCATCGCCGAGAAGCTCAAGAGCGATCCGCAGGCGGGGCGGCTTTCGAAGCTGCCGTTCCACGACGAGGTGGTGCGCTCGGTGATCGACACCGCGATGCGCGTGATCCTCGAGGTGCTGACGGATCCCCGGATCGATGAGTTCTTCGCCCATGTGGTGCGGGAGAACCGCGAGCAGATCCGGAACGCGGTGCAGCTGGGACTGAACGAGCGGGAGGACGACGAGGAGCTGGCGTCGCAGCTGCCGACCCGGCCTCAGCACCAGCTGATGGACTGACCGGTCACGGCCCGCCGCGCCGCGTGGTCCGCCGGGTGGGGGCGGCGCTCAGCGGCTCTTCCGGCCAGGGGTGTTTCGGGTAGCGGCCGCGCAGATCGGCGCGCACGGCGGCGTAACCGTTGCGCCAGAACGACTCCAGATCGGCGGTGACCGCGGCGGGCCGCCCGGCGGGGGAGAGCAGGTGCAGCACGACGGGCACGCCCGCCAGCTCGGGCGTCGCGAGCCAGCCGAAGGTCTCCTGCAGTTTCACGGCCAGCACCGGCTGCTCACCCGAATAGTCGACCCGGATCCGCGAACCCGACGGTACCTCCAGCCGGTCCGGCGCCAGCTCGTCCAGACGCGACGCTTCCGGCCAGGGCAGGAGTCCGCGCAGCGCGGCGCCCGCGTCCAGCGAGGCAAGGTCCGACCGGCGGCGCGCCGGGCCGAAGTCGAGCCAGGTGTCCAAAGTGGACAGCAAGGCGGCGTCGGAGACCGCGGGCCAAGGCGCGCCCAGTACCCGATGCAGGAAGGACAGCCGTTCGCGCAGCCGTCGCCCGTCTTCCGACCACCGCAGCAGGCCGAGCCCTTCGGCGCGCAAGCCGTCCAGCAGCGCGGCGCGGATCGCGTCCGGCGCGGGCGAGCGCAACGGTTTCTCCGACAGCACGATCGCCCCGAGCTTCCGCACCGAACGCGCCACGACATCGCCCGAAGACCAGCGCACTTCGTCCACCGCCGAAACGAGATTCGGCGCCGCGCGGACGGCGAGGGCCTCGTCGGCGGGCGCGGCCAGCCGGATGATGCCCTGCGCGCGGCCGGGATCACGGGTCGCTTCGGCCACCGCCAGCCATTCGACGTCGGCGAGCCCGCTGCCGCGCGGCAGTTCCGCCGCGGTCCCACCGGCCATCAGGTACACCGGCGTCCCCGCGGAGCGCCGCCGCGCGAGCCGTTCGGGATGTGCCAGCGCCACGACCAGCGCCGGATCAGGTTTGCCGCCACCGTCGGGCACCAGCTTCGCGAGCCGTCGCACCTCGGACTTCCACCGCTCGTCGCCCCGCACCCGCCGTAGCTCGGCTTCGAGATCGGTCAGCGTGCCGCCGCTGTCCAGCAGCGCGACGATCTCGGCCGCCGAACGCGCGTTGGTCCGCGCCGCGCCGTCCAGCAACGCCCGTGCCAGTCGCGGATGCAGGCCCAGCCCGGCCATCTTCCGGCCGCGTTCGGTCACCGTCCCGTCTTCCGCGGTCGCTCCGAGCGTGGTCAGCAACGCGCGACCGGCGGCAAGCGCGCCCTCGCCCGGCGGATCCCACCAGGAGAGGCCGGAACCGTCCGGAGTGGACCAGCACGCGAGTTCGAGCGCGAACCGCGCCAGTTCCGCCGTCCTGATCTCGGGTTCGGGGTACGCGGGCAGGGAACCCTGCTCGTGCGCCGCCCAGCACCGGTAGGCGCGTCCCGGCGCCTCACGTCCGGCGCGGCCCGCGCGCTGTTCCGCGACGGCAGCCGAAACCCGGACCGTCGCCAGTCCCGGCAGGCCGCGCCGGTGATCGACACGGGGCACCCGCGACAGCCCGCAGTCCACCACGGCGCGCACCCCCGGCACGGTCAGGCTGGACTCGGCGACCGACGTCGACAGCACCACCCGGCGGCGGGCGCGCGGGCGCAGCGCGTCGTCCTGGCTCGCCGCCGAAAGCCGCCCGTGCAACGGCAGCACGTCGGCGTCCAGGCCGTTGAGCAGTCCGCTCACCCTGGCGATCTCACCGGCTCCCGGCAGGAAAGCGAGCACGTCACCGTCCCCTTCGGACAGTGCTTTGTGGATCGCGCGGACCACGGTCGCTTCGATCCGCTCGCCGCGCGCCGCCGGGGAGTACGAGACGTCGACCGGATAGGTCCGGGCCCGCGCGGTGATCACCGGCGCGTCACCGAGGAGGGCCGCCAGCCGTCCGGCGGCCACGGTGGCGGAGGTCGCGAGCAGGCGCAGGTCGTCCCGCAGCCCGGCGCGGACGTCGAGCAGCAGTGCGAGCAGCAGATCCGCGTCGAGATGGCGTTCGTGGCATTCGTCGAGCAGGACGGTCGAAACCCCGGCCAGTTCGGGATCGTTCTGCACGCGGCGGACCAGCAGCCCCGAGGTGACCACTTCGATCCGCGTCGAAGAAGACACCTTCCGATCTCCGCGCACCGAATAGCCGACCGTCTCACCGACCCGTTCGCCCAGCAGCGACGCCATCCGTGCCGCCGCGGCGCGCGCGGCCAGCCGCCTCGGTTCGGCGACGATCACCCGGCCCTCGCCGTTGTCCAGCGCGAGCGGCACCAGCGTGGTCTTACCGGTTCCGGGGGGCGCGACGAGGACCGCGGTGCCATGGGCGTCGAGAGCGGCTTCGAGTTCGGGCAGGACGGCGCGAACCGGCAGATCGGGAAGGGTCACTGCTCGGTGACCTGCGGCGGAGGCGGGATCCGGTAGCCGGACGGGCCGATGTTGCGGTTCAGCGAGTCCAGCCATTCGCCGGACGAGATCATCTTCTGGATGGCCTTGGCCACCGCCGCCCGCCCTTCGATGTCGTCCTTGCGCAGGCCGACACCGTATTTCTCCTTCGAGAACGGCTTGCCGACGACCCTCAGCAACTCCGGGTTCTGCGCCACGTATCCGGCCAGGATGACGTCGTCGGTGGTGACCGCGTCCACCTGCCCGGCGAGGAGCGCGGTGACGCAATCCTGGTAGCGCGGGTACTCGATGAGCTGGACGGCCTGGGCGAACTTGTCGCGCACCTGCTCGGCCGAGGTGGTGCCGCCCACGGCGCACAGCTTGCGGCCGTTGAGGTTCTCGGGACCGGTGATGTCGGTCGACCGGAGACGCACGAGCAGGTCCTGGCCGACGTCGAAATAAGGCCCGGCGAAAGCGACGGTCTGTTTGCGTTTCTCGGTGATCGAATAGGTCGCCACCATCAGATCGGTGATCCCCGAGGTGATGTCCGTCTCGCGTGACGAGGGCCTGCTGTCGTGCCAGGTGATGTGATCTTCGTCGACGCCCAGTTCGCTCGCGATGTACTTCGCCACGTCGACGTCGAAGCCGACGTACCGGCCGTCGACCGTCCGCTGGGAGAGCCCCGGCTGGTCGAAGCGGATGCCGATGGTGAGTTCGTTGAGCGCGACGGCGCGCGCGACCAGTGAATCCGACGGGCCGGCCTCTTTGCCGCAGGCCGCCGCCGCTGTGACCAGCATCAAGCAGGCCACCAGCAGGGCGCGTCCCCTCATCGGGTGCCTCCGTCCGCCGCCTCACGTTGTTCTCAGGGTTGGCGGCTAGCCTAAGCCCGTGCGTAGACCGCCCCAAGTCGTACTCGACGCCGTGGGCACACTCGCCCGGCTCGGACTGGCCGCCGTCTGGTTGGTTTCCGGAGCGCTGAAGATCAGCGATCCGGGACAGACCTACATCGCGGTGCAGGCTTTCGACGTCCTGCCGGACGGGCTCGTGCGCCCTGTCGCGATCGGGATGCCGATCGCCGAACTGGCGCTCGGCCTGCTCCTGCTCGCCGGGTTCGTGACCCGCTGGGCGTCGATGCTGTCGGTGCTGCTGCTCGCTGTGCTCATCGCCGCGATCGCCCAATCCTGGGCGCGCGGACTGAGCATCGACTGCGGCTGCTTCGGCGGTGGCGGTCAGATCGCCGCGGATCAGACGCAGTATCCGCAGGAGATCGCCAGGGACCTCGGGTTCGCGCTGCTCGGTGTCTGGCTGATCGTGCGGCCGCGGACCTGGCTGTCGGTGGACGGCTGGCTCGGGAACTCCGGGGGCCCCGCCGACGACGACTATGTGGGTATCGCTGAAGGGAACGAATAATCGTGGGTGGAGCTGAGCGCAACGCTCGGAAACGCAAGCAGGAGCAGACGGCGGCGCGCTCGGTGGCGCAGGCCAGGGGCGTCGCGAGCGGAGACAAGAAGAAGGTCGTCGCGATCACCGTCGCGGTGGTCGTGCTCGCCGCGCTGGTGATCGGTGGCGTGATCTGGACGACGTCCAGCAAGAACTCCACCGAGGGCAAGGACATCGCGGCACAGACGGGCACCTGGGCGCCCGGTGTCGTCGAGAAGCGCGACGGGGCCGTCGTGACCGCGGGCAAGCCCGAGGCCACGAAGACCATCGACGTCTACGCCGACTTCCTCTGCCCGATCTGCAAGCAGTTCGAAGAGACGTTCAAGGACAAGCTCCACGAGCAGGTGAACAACGGGACGCTGGCGATCCGGTACCACATGCTCCCGATGCTCAACCAGCGTTCCGACCCGCCGGGTTACTCGCTGGACTCGGCCAACGCCTCGCTCGCCGCGGCCGACGCGGGCAAGTTCCTCGCCTTCCACGACGCGCTGTTCAAGGACCAGCCGCAGGAGGGCGCGCGCGGGTTCGACAAGACGCAGCTGATCAAACTCGGGCAGGACGTCGGGATCACCGACCCGGCCTTCGCGACGGCGATCAACACCGGCGTCTACGAGCAGCAGATCCAGGACGCGTACAAGAAGATCTCCACGGACCCGTCGCTGCAGCAGGACTTCGGGCAGGGCGCCGGCTTCGGTACGCCGACCGTCACTTACAACGGTCAGGTCGTGAAGCTCGAACAGGACTGGGTGACGAAGACCCTCGGCTAGCACGCCCAAGTACATGAAGGCCCCCTTCCTTGCGCCTAGGTACAGGAAGGGGGCCTTCATGTTGTTCGGGGTCAGGGGAGCGAAGCGACGGCCGCGAAGGCCTGTACACGGGCTGTCTCGGCGGAGCGCGGCCAGACGAGGCCCCACTCGACGTCGGGCGAACCGGCGAAGGGCACGAAGCGGATTCGCGGGTGGCTGAAGTACTCCTGCGCGTGCGCCGCGAGCGGGCAGATGCCGGCGCCGGTGGCGATCGCGGCGAGCAGTTCCTGGAACGTCGCGAAGGGCTTTCCTCGCGTCACGGGGTGCCCGGCAGGCGTCAGCCACTGCCGTGGTTCCTCGATCCAGTACGGCTCCGGCGGATGCGCCGCGCGAAGCACGGTGTCGCGGGCGAGGTCGTCCAGGGTGACTGACTTCCGTCGCGCGAAAGGGTGTTTCGACGACACCGCGAGCACCATCGGTTCGGTGTACACGGCCGGTCCGGTCGTGAGTTCGGGGTCGTCGGCCGGGAGCAGGGTCACCAGGACGTCGATCTCACCCGAGCGCAGCATCGCGAACGGGTCGGCGAAGTCTGCCTCCCGGATGAGCAGTTCCGTGTCGGGATAGCGCCGGCGGAAGCGGTCCAGCAGGTCTTCGGTCAGATCGGCGACGCCGGGTGCCTCGAAGCCCAGCCGCAGCACGCCGCCGATCCCGCGTCCGGCCGCGACCGCGCGATCGATGCCTTCGTACAGCGCGCGGTAAGCGGGGCCGAGGTCGTCCCGCAGCCGTTCGCCGATCGGCGTGAGCCGGACCCGCCTGCTGGTGCGGGCGAACAGCGGCGCGCCGATCCGGCGCTCCACCTGTTTGATCGACTGGCTCACCCGTGCCTGCGAGACGTGCAGCCGGTCCGCGGTGCGGCCGAAATGCAGTTCGTCGGCCAGCGCCAGGAAGATCTCGATATCCCGCAGTTCCATAATCCCCAGGTTATCGATCCGGCCCGATGTCGGTCAGCGGGAACCGTCTTTTTCGCAGGTCTAGACCATGGATCTTCGTCATGCGTTAATTCAAGCCTTGAACTTACGCCCCGTGTGTCGAGGAGGACCCGGATGCGGAGATTCACCCTGGGGATACTGGCCGCCGCGCTCCTGCTGGGGTCGCACACCCCGGCACTGGCCGGAAACGGCCCCGCGTACCGGGACGCCTGGCGGCCGGTGAAGGTCCGCGTGGCCGATCTGCTGTCGCGGATGACCCTCGACGAGAAGATCGGCCAGATGACGCAGGCCGAACGCCTCGGCATCAAGGCGCCCGGCGACGTCACCAAGGGAATGCTCGGCTCCCTGCTCTCCGGAGGCAGTTCCCAGCCGACCCCGAACAACGCGTCCACCTGGGCCGACATGTACGACGGCTTCCAGAAGGAAGCACTCGCCACCCGGCTCGGCATCCCGCTGATCTACGGCGTCGACGCCGTCCACGGCCACAACGGGCTCTACGGCGCGACGGTCTTCCCGCACAACATCGGCCTCGGCGCGACACGCGATCCCGCGCTGGTCGAGAAGATCGGCCGCGCGACCGCCGAAGAGGTGTCGGGCACCGGCATCGACTGGAATTTCGCGCCGTGCCTGTGCGTCGCGCGCAACGACCGGTGGGGTCGGACGTACGAATCCTTCGGCGAGGTACCGGAAATCGCCTCCGCGATGACGACGGCCATCGACGGTATGCAGGGCCGTTCGCTGTCCGCGCCGGGCTCGGTCCTCGCGACCGCGAAGCACTACATCGGCGACGGCGGCACGACCGGTGGCGACGACCAAGGCGAGACCGACATCAGCGAAGCCGAACTCCGCGCGGTGCACCTGCCGCCGTTCCGCGAGGCCGTCCGCCGTGGCGTCGGTTCGGTGATGATCTCCTACAGCAGCTGGAACGGCCTCAAGATGCACGCCGGTTCCTACTTGATCAACGACGTGCTCAAGGGTGAACTGAAGTTCTCCGGCATCGTCATCTCGGACTACAACGGCATCGACCAGATCGACCGGCAACCCGGTTTCACCCCGGCCGAGGTCACCGCGTCGATCAACGCCGGCATCGACATGGTCATGGTGCCCTTCGAATACCGGAAGTTCATGGACACGCTGAAGGCCGAAGTACTCGCCGGACGGGTCACGCAGGCGCGGATCGACGACGCGAACCGGCGCATCCTCACGAAGAAGTTCGAGCTCGGCCTGTTCGAACGGCCGCTGACCGACCGCCGGTTCATCAAGACCATCGGCAGCGACGAACACCGCGCCCTCGCGCGGAAGGCCGTCCGCGCATCGCAGGTGCTGCTGAAGAACGAGAACCGGGTGCTGCCGCTGGACAAGTCGCGCAACCGGATCTTCGTCGCGGGCAAGAGCGCCGACGACATCGGCAATCAGAGCGGCGGCTGGACGGTCGGCTGGCAGGGCAAGAGCGGCCCGGTCACCGAGGGAACGACCATCCTGCAAGGGATCCGGCACACCGCGAAACCTTCGTCCACGGTCACCTTCGACAAGGACGCGAACGGGATCGACAAGTCCTACGACGTCGCGGTCGCGGTGGTCGGGGAGACGCCGTACGCCGAAGGCCGCGGTGACAAGCCGGAGGGAATGGGGCTCGACGCCGAAGACCTGGCGACCTTGAAGCGGCTTCAGGACAGTGGCGTCCCGACCGTTGTGGTGCTCGTTTCGGGGCGGCCGCTGGACATCGCCGGGCAGTTGCCGTCGTGGGACGGGCTGATCGCGTCGTGGCTGCCCGGTTCGGAAGGCCAAGGCGTCGCGGACGTGCTCTTCGGCGACTACAACCCGACCGGCAGGTTGCCGGTGACATGGATGCGCAGTGCTGACCAGCAGCCGATCAACGTCGGCGATGGAAAGTCCGGGCTGTTCCCGTTCGGGTTCGGCCTTCGCTATCGGCATGGGTGGTGAGGTATGAGGAGATTCGCGGTCCGGCTCGCTCTGCTGTTCGTTTCGTGTCTCGCGTTGGCACTGGCCCCGGTGACGGCGCAAGCGGCACCCGCGTTCAAGGTGCTGGCGTTCTACAACGGGACCTACGACGCGGCGCACATCAGTTTCGTCAAGGAAGCCAACCAGTGGTTCCCGAAAACCGCGTCGCAGAACAACTTCAGCTACACGGCGACCAACAACTGGAACCAGCTGAACTCGCTGCAGCCCTCGCAGTACCAGGTCGTGCTGTTCCTTGACGACCTGCCGCAGACCTCGGCGCAGCGCTCGGGCTTCGAGCGGTACATGAACGCGGGCGGCGCGTTCTTCGGGTTCCATGTGGCGGCCTTCAATACCAACCCGTCTGCTTGGGACTGGTACCACAACAGGTTCCTCGGCACGGGCGGCTTCAAGTCCAACACCTGGGGGCCGACGACGGCGACGCTGAAGGTGGAGAACAAGCCGCATCCGTCGACCACGCGGCTGCCCGCGACGTTCACCTCTTCGGTGAGCGAGTGGTATGCCTGGAACAACGACCTGCGCAAGAACCCGGACATCAAGATCCTCGCGTCGGTGGACCCGGTGAGCTTCCCGCTCGGGACCGACCCGAATCAGTCCTGGTACAGCGGGTATTACCCGATCCTCTGGACCAACAACAAGTACAAGATGCTGTACGCCAACTTCGGCCACAACAAGATGAACTACGAGACGAACCAGCCGCTGTCGTCGACCTTCGCGAGTGAGGTGCAGAACCGCTTCACCGTCGACGGCCTGCTGTGGCTCGGCGGCGCGAAGACCTCGTAAGCACGGCGCCGGGCAGGGCACGTAAGTCCGTGAAGGCCTCCTTGAGGGACTCTGAGTCCCTCAAGGAGGCCTTCACGGATTGACCCACGCACCCACGCACCCGAGCCCTCAGGTGATAGCAAAGGTCCCTTGCTACTCCTCGATGGCGCCGCCGACCGCGCGCAGGTGCTCCCGGAACGTCAGCGAAGGCGACTTCGCGCGCTCCGCGAGGAAGTCCGCGAAGCGGACCTGCTCGCGAAGGGACTCTCCGGAGCGGATCCGCTCGGCCTGGAGCCGTTCGGTGTCGCGGATGGCCTCGGCGCGGTCCAGGACCTCGTCCGCCCGGTCGGCCAGGACGAACAGGACCCCGTCCTCGTCGCCGAACACGAAATCCTCCCGCGTCACCGTCCACTCGCCGACGACGGCCGAATCGAGCGCGCCGTCCGGGCGGGCCGAGACCGACAGCGGGCCGGTCGGGATCGAGCCGAGGCTGAACACCGGCAGCCCGATCTTCTTGATGTCGCCGGTGTCGCGGTGCAGCCCCCAGATGACCACGCCGCTCAGCCCGGCCGCTTCGGCTTCGAGGACGGCGAGGTCTCCGACGCAGCTTTCGTCGAGCCTGCCGCGGTTGTCGACGACGAGGACATCGCCGGGGTTCGCGATCTCGTACGCCTCCAGGAAGACGTCGACGCTGCCGACGTGCCGGGCGGGGGTCACCCGCCCGGCGACCCGGCTGCCGGGCACGACCGCGTGCGTGCCGGCGGGCGCGCACCGGACCGGGACGCCGGCGCGGACGCAGCCGTCGGTCAGATGCGCGGTGGTCAGCAGGGCGAACCGCTGCCGAAGCTCTTCGGGATCCATATCCCGACTTTAGCCACGGCGCCACACCACGGGGATGCCGTCGATGCCGCTCTCCAGCGTTCCGGCGATCTCGCCGTTCTCGCCCACGACGGTGCCGTACGCGTTGCCAGGTGAGGGGAGCGCCGTCACCGGGTCACCCGGAGACCACGCCGTGGGGATCCTCGGCGAAACCCATCCCGTGACCAGGCCGGACCCGTTGAGTGCCATGGTGGACATGCCGCTCGGTACCTCCTGGGAGGTGTCGAACGCCGTCCAGAGCCGATCGCCCAGCTGCGTCGAGGCCAGCACCTTCCCGTTCCGGATCGCGATCCCGCGTGATTCGCGGAGGCCGTCCGGGAGGACGAGTTGCCGCAGCACCCCGTCCTTCCAGAGCCAGGTACCGCCGAACTGCTCGTTCAGCAGGATGGTGCCGTCCTGGTCGATGTCGACGGGGGAGAGCAACGGCGGGACGTCCAGCTTCACCGGGTGCTCGCGGTCGCCGGACGGCCAGAAAGCAGCTGTGGAGCCATAGCGGATGTCGTTGAACACCGTGCCGACGACGTCGCCGCGGTCGTTCGTGCCGAGGGCCTGCGAGTTGTAGTAGCCCGGAACCTTGCCCAGGAACTGGAACTCGCCGTTCTCGAAGGCGAAGGCGTGCTTGCCGGGGTAGTGGCTCCCTTCCGAGTAGTAGACGGCGCTGCCGAGGACGGAACCCGACGCGTTCTCGTCCGCCGCTTCGACCCTGGTGTAGCCGTCCGGGACGCCGTGGTCCACGACGGTCCCGCCGTTCCAGGTGACCAGCCTCCCGTCGGCGGTCCCCGCGTAACCCCCGGCGCCGTTCGTGCCTGCCACCCGTGCGGTGCCGCTGCCGCCGGGCGGCAACGGCAGGTAGCTCATCGTCCAGTCGCTCGCCGACGCGGTGCCCGTCGACAGCAGCCCGGCGGCGACGGTGGCGGCCAGGACCAAGCTCGTTCTTCTCATCGAAACCCCCTGTGAGTGGTGTTCTCCCTGTTTAACGGGGGTGCGGACCGCTCGTCTGCGTCACCTGACACTCAGCGTGCCGTAAGTAACATCCGTTCAGGATTGTATGTAAGGGGTTGATAAATACAGTCCTGTCTGTATCTTCAGGTTCAGCAGCGACCCGGCAACGACAAGGAGCGTCGTGGTGGCCAACAAGGTGTACGTCGTCGGCGTGGGCATGACGAAGTTCGAGAAACCCGGACGCCGCGAGGACTGGGACTACCCGCAGATGGCCAGGGAGTCGGGGACCAAGGCGCTCGAAGACGCCGGGATCTCCTTCGACGAGGTGAAGCAGGCCTACGTCGGCTACGTCTACGGCGAGTCGACCTCGGGGCAGCGCGCGGTCTACGAGCTGGGCATGACCGGGATCCCGGTGGTCAACGTCAACAACAACTGCTCGACCGGGTCGACCGCGCTGTACCTGGCCGCGGAAGCGATCCGCGGCGGCCGCGCGGACTGCGCGCTCGCGCTCGGGTTCGAGAAGATGCAGCCGGGTTCGCTCGGCTCGACCTACGACGACCGCGAGCAGCCGATGGGCAGGCACCTCCAGGCTCTCGCGGAGATTTCCGAAGTGCTCTTCCCGCCCGCGCCGTGGATGTTCGGCGCGGCGGGCCGCGAGCACATGAAGACCTACGGCACCACGGCCGAGCATTTCGCCAAGATCGGCGAGAAGAACCACCGGCACTCGGTGAACAACCCGTACGCGCAGTTCCAGGAAAGCTATTCGCTGCAGGACATCCTCGACTCGCGGATGATCTACGACCCGCTCACCAAGCTCCAGTGCTCCCCGACCTCGGACGGCTCCGGAGCGGCGATCCTCGCCAGCGAGTCCTTTGTGGACTCGCACGGGCTCGCCGGTCAGGCCGTCGAGGTCGTCGGGCAGGCGATGACCACCGACTTCGCCAGTACCTTCGACGGCACCGCGAAGAACATCATCGGCTACGACATGAACGTCCAGGCTGCCCGCCAGGTGTACGACCAGGCCGGGCTCGGCGCGGAGGACTTCCAGGTCATCGAGCTGCACGACTGCTTCTCCGCCAACGAGCTCCTGCTCTACGAAGCGCTCGGGCTCTGTGCCGAAGGGGAAGCCGGGAAGCTCGTCGACTCCGGGGACACCACCTACGGCGGCAAGTGGGTCGTCAACCCCTCCGGCGGGCTGATCTCCAAGGGCCACCCGCTCGGCGCCACCGGCCTCGCGCAGTGCGCCGAGCTGACCTGGCAGCTGCGCGGCACCGCAGACAAACGCCAGGTCGACGGCGTCGAAGCCGCACTCCAGCACAACATCGGACTCGGCGGCGCCGCCGTCGTCACCGCCTACCAGCGCGCCGAGCGCTGATCTCACCGAAAGGAACAACCATGGGCAAGATCAGTGCCTCCGTCGAACTCCCCGCGGCCCCCGGCAAGGTCTGGGCGGAGTTCTCCAACCCCAACAACTTCGAGAAGTGGCTGACCATCCACACCAAGTGGAAGGGCGAGGTCCCGGCCGAGTTCTCCAAAGGCGCGCAGGCTTCCGAGGTCGTCACGATGCTCGGGATGCCGAACACGATCACCTGGACCGTCGACGAGTTCGAGGCGCCGTCGAAGCTGGCGATCTCCGGGACCGGGATGGCCGGGGTGAAGGTCAAGTTCGAGCTTTCCGTGCAGGCGTCCGGAGACGGTTCGCTCGCCAGTATCGACGCGGAGTTCGCCGGTCAGATGATCGTCGGCGCGCTCGGCAAGGCCGTCGAGAAGGACGGCAAGAAGAACCTCGACGCGTCGCTGAAGAACTTCAAGGCGCTGGTCGCGTGACCGACGAGCGGTTCGATCCCGGCGGGCTCGGCAAGTGGACCGACGAGTCCCGGTTCGAGGTGACCCGCGAGCGCCTCATCGACTACGCGAAGGCCACCAACGACCCGATCCCGGCGCATCTCGCCGGGGACGTCGCGAGCCCCGTGTTCGCGATCGTGCCGGTGTTCGAGTCGCTGATGGAACCCGCGCTCGAGGTCGTCCCGGTCGGGCTGTTCGGCCGGATCGTGCACGGGGAACAGGAATTCCGGTTCCACCGGCCGATCCGGCCCGGCGACAAACTCGTGTCGCGGGCACGCATGACCGGCTACGAAGGCCTGCCGAACGGCACGCGCGGCACCATCCACCTCGAATGCCGGACCGAGGACGGCGACCTGGTCAACGAGCAGTACGTGACCTTGTTCGTGCGCGGGTTCGACACCGGCGAGACGCGCGGTGAACTCGGTCCGGAGCACAAGTTCGACGACGCGCTGCGCTCGCAGGCGCCGGTGGCGAAGGTGAACCAGCACGTCGACGACGACCAGACGTACCGCTACGCGCCCGCCGCCGGTGATCCGATGCCGATCCATCTCGACGAAGAGGTCGCGAAGGATTCGGGACTGCCGGGGATCATCGCGCACGGCCTGTGCACCATGGCCTTCACGTCGTGGGCCCTGCTCACCGAGGTCGCCGGGTCCGATGTGGACAAACTGAAGCGGTTCGCCGTCCGGTTCGCCAAGCCGGTGCTGCCCGGCCAGGACCTGACCACGCACATCTGGCGCGCGGGCGCCGGGAGCTACGCGTTCGAAACCACCGTCGGCGAGACCGTCGTGATCAAGGACGGCCTCGCGGAATTCGCGGAGTAGGAGCAAAAGCCATGGGAGCACTCGACGGGCGCGTCGCCGTCATCACCGGCGCCGGACGCGGGATCGGCCGCGAGCACGCGCTGCTGTTCGCGCGGGAGGGCGCGAGCGTCGTGGTCAACGACCTCGGCGGGGCGAACGACGGCAGCGGGGCCGATGTCGGCCCGGCGCAGGAGGTCGTCGACGAGATCCGCGCGGCGGGCGGGAAGGCCGTGGCCAACACGGCGAACGTCGCCGACTGGGCGGGCGCCGAGGAGCTGGTCGCGCAGGCGGTGGGCGAGTTCGGCAGGCTCGACGTCGTCGTGAACAACGCGGGGATCCTGCGCGATGCTTTCCTTGCCGGACTTGAGGAATCCCAGTGGGATTCGGTGATCGCCGTGCACCTCAAGGGGCACGCGGCGGTGCTGCGGCACGCGGCCGCGTACTGGAAGACGGCGAGCAAGGCCGGTGAACCGGTCGCGGGTTCGGTGATCAACACCGCCTCGGCGTCCGGGGTCACGCTGCCGAACGCGGGGCAGGCGAACTACGGCGCGGCGAAAGCGGGGATCGCCGCGTTGACGCTGGTGGCAGCCGAGGAACTGGAGCGGTACGGCGTGCGGGTCAACGCGATCGCGCCGATCGCACGCACCAGGCTCACGCTGGCGACGCCGGGGATGGGCGCGATCTTCGCCCAAGAGGTCGAGGAAGGGGAGTTCGACGCGTTCTCCCCGGCGAACATCTCGCCGCTGGTGGCCTACCTCGCCACCGAGAAGTGCCCGCTCACCGGCAAGGTGTTCGCGGTGCAGGGCGGCGCGATCTCGGAACTCGCGGGCTGGCACGACGTCAAGGTGATCGAAACCGAGGAAGCCTGGGAAATCGACGACATCGCCGCGAGGCTGCCGTGATCGAGTGGTCCGAGACCGAACTGCTGATCCGGGACGCGATCCGCGAGTTCGTCGACAAGGAGATCCGGCCGCAGCTGGACGCGCTGGAAAGCGGGACGCTGCCGCCGTACGACCTCATCCGCAAGATGTTCGCCTCCTTCGGCATCGACGCGCTCGCGCGGGAATCGGTGACGAAACTGCTGTCCAAGGAGCGTGGCTCCGGCGGCGGGAGCCTGGCTTTCGGCGGGCAGGAGGCGATGGCGCTCATCGCGGTGAGCGAACTGGCCGGGGTCAGCCTCGGTATCGTCGCCTCGCTCGGTGTGAGCATCGGGCTGACCGCGCAGACCATCCTGACCAAGGGCACGCAGGCGCAGAAGGAACGTTGGCTGCCCGAGCTCGCGACGTTCGAGAAGGTCGGCGCGTGGGCGATCACCGAACCCGACTCCGGCTCGGACGCTTTCGGCGGGATGAAGACGTCGGTGCGGCGCGACGGTGACGAGTATGTCCTCAATGGACAGAAGACGTTCATCACCAACGGTCCGTACGCCGACACGATCATCGTCTACGCGAAGCTGGACGACGGCTCGGCGGTCCGCGACCGCAAGGTGCTGACGTTCGTGCTGGACAAGGGCATGCCGGGGCTCACGCAGGGCAAGCCGTTCAAGAAGATGGGCATGATGTCGTCGCCGACCGGCGAGCTGTTCTTCAGCGACGTCCGGCTCGGGCGGGACAGGCTGCTCGGCGAGTCCGAGACCGGCCGCGACGGCGACAGCAAGGCCGAGGTGAAGTCGGGCTTCGCCGTCGAGCGGATCGGGGTCGCGGCGCTGGCGCTCGGGATCATCAACGAGTGTCACCGGCTGTGCGTGGACTACGCGAAGAACCGGAAGCTGTGGGGCCAGGAGATCGGGCGGTTCCAGCTGATCCAGCTCAAGCTGGCGAAGATGGAGGTCGCGCGGATCAACGTGCAGAACATGGTGTTCCAGCTGATCGAGACGCTGCGCGCGGGCAAGATGCCGACGCTGGCCGAGGCTTCGGCGATGAAGCTGTACTCGTCCGAGGCGGCCACCGAGGTCGCGATGGAGGCCGTGCAGCTGTTCGGCGGGAACGGGTACATGGCGGAGTACCGGGTGGAGCAGCTGGCGCGGGACGCGAAGTCGCTGATGATCTACGCGGGAAGCAACGAGATCCAGGTGACGCATATCGCGAAAGGCCTGCTGGGCCGGTGAAGGTGAGGGTCCCCGTGGAACGGAATCCCACGGGGACCTCTCACGACACGTCACCCGAGGACGACCGACCGGCCCATCCGCACGGAGTCGGCGAGCGACTCCAGCACCGACATGGTGCTGCTCAGGTCGAGGCAGGCGTCGGTGATGCTCACCCCATAGGGCGCCGGGTGGTCCTGTCGTCCCTCTTCGAGGAACGACTCCATCATGACCCCCGCGATTCCCCTCTCACCGCAGGCGATCCGGCCCGCGATGTCGGCGATGACGCCGGGCTGGCGGCGGTGGTCCTTGCGGGAGTTGCCGTGCGACGCGTCCACGACGACACGGTCCAAGGACTTCGTGGCGCGTAACCCCTCGATGGCCGCGTCCACGGTCTCCGGGTCGTAGTTGGTCCCGGCCGAGGTGCCACGGAGGATCAGGTGCGCCGTCGGGTTGCCGGGCGAACTTCGCACGACAAGAGCGCCGTGTTCGCTCACGGCCGGGTGCCGCTGCGCGGTGCGGGCGCAGTGAATCGCGGCGGTGGCGACCGACAGGTCACCGTCGAGACCGTTCTTGATCCCGATCGGCATCGGCAGCTGGGACGCGAGCTCCCGGTGCGACTGGCTGGCCACCGTCCGGGCCCCGATGGCACCGTAGCTGAGGAGATCGCTCAGGTAAGGGGCGAGCATCGGCTCGACGAACTCCCCCGCCAGCGGCAGCCCGCTCTCCGCGGCCATGATCAGGAATCGGCGGCCCACGCGCAGGCCGCCGGCGATGTCTTCGGAGCCGTCGAGCCAGGGATCGTGGAGCAAACCTTTCCAGCCGACGGCGGTCCGCGGCTTTTCCAGGTATGCCCGGAGCACGACGAGCAAGTGGTCCTTCAACGGTTCGGCCGACTTCGCCAGCCGTTCGGCGTAGTCGATGACCGCGACCGGGTCGTGGACGGAGCACGGGCCGACAACGGCCAGCACCCGTCCGTCGCTGCCGTTGAGCACGTCGGTGATTTCCGAGCGGTGTTCCCGGATCTGGTCGACGAGCCGGGCTGGAACGGGATGTTCGTCGGCCAGTTCCGCTGGACTCGGCAACAGTTCGTAGCCGGGGATCGTGGTCACTGCGCTCTCCGTTTCTTGGTCCGGGAAACGCCGACTCCGGCAAGGCAAAGAGCCCCGCCGAGGATGGCGAGCAGCGTGGGTACCTCGTCGAGGAAAAGCCAGGACAGCGCGATCACGATCACCGGGACCACATAGGTGGTCACGCCGAGCTTGCCCGCCGGTGTCCGGGACAACGCGTATGCCCAGGTGTAGAACGCGAGCGCGGTGGGCAGCAGCCCCAGGTAGACGACCGACCAGGTGGCCGACGCCGGCGCGGTGGCCACATCGTGGATCAGCTGACCGCTGAACGGAAGGCAGGCGACGGCACCGACGACACAACCGAAGGTCGTGGCCTGCAACGCGGTGGCGTGATTCAAAGCCGGTTTCTGTGAGACCACTCCCACCGCGTAACCCGCCGCCGCCAGCAGACAGAGCGCGACGCCGAGGGCGCTGGAGGAGCCGTGCTGCGAGGAGAGTCCCACGATCGCCGCGCCGCCGAAAGCGACGACCAGCCCGATCACCAGGGGGAGGGGCAGTCCTTCCTTCAGGACGATCCCGGCGAGGATCGCGGCGAACACCGGGCCGATCCCGACCAGCAGCGACGCCGTCCCCGCGTCGGTATAGCGCTCGCCCCAGTTCAGCGCGACCATGTACAGGCCGAACCAGAAGACACCGGCACCGGCTATGCCGGGCCAGGCCTTGCGTGGCGGGAGCGGAGTGCGCTTGACCACCGCGATCGCCCCCAAGGCGAGCGCGCCCACCAGCAGCCTGCCCAAGGCGAGCGAGCCAGGCTCGTAGTGCGCACCGGCGAAGCGGATGCCGACGAAGGCTGATGCCCACAGCACCAGCGTGACGGCGATCGCGGCGACGGCCTTGACGTCGACCCCGGTCTCGACCTCGGTCCGGGTGCTCATCGGACCGCCGCCAGCGTCCGGAGCGCCCGGCGGTCCAGCTTGCCGACCGGGGTGCGGGGAAGGGATTCGACGACGATGATGTCCTCCGGGATCTCGTACCAGCTCAGGTGCTTCTGGGTCAGGGAGCCGATCTCGGCGATCACCTGCTCCGGCTCGGCACCCTCGTCGAGTTCGACGTGGGCGCGAAGTGAAGTCGTGGAGGACTCGCGGCGTACCGAACAGACACCGGCCGCGCGGACGGCGGGGTGGCTCACCAGGAGATCTTCGATCTCGGCGGGATGCACGTTCTGCCCGCCGACGATCTCGATGTCGTCCAGACGGCCGTGCAAGCGGACGAAGCCGTCGGGGTCGACAGTGGCGGCGTCGCCGGTCACGTACCAGTCGTCCGGCGTCCGCAGCGGGGTGTCGGAGCCGCGAGGGACGCCGGGTGCGATCGTCGGGCCGCGAACCTCCAGCTTCCCCTCCACCCCGGCCGCCACCTCGCGGCGCAGCCGGTCGACGATCCGCATGCGGTACGGCGGAAGGATCCGGCCGATGGTGCCGTCCCGGTGCGAGGACAGGGTGTTCGCGATCAAGGCGTGTCCTATTTCAGTGGTGCCGAAGATGTTGAGGAATCTCGCCCCGAGCGTTTCGCGGAGCGTGGTTTCGACGCTTTCGGGCAGCGGTTCACCGGCGACCAGCGCCAGCTTCAGGCCGCGGAGTGCCGCGGTGAAGGGGTGCTGGAGCAGCCGGGCGTAGAAGCTCGGCTGTCCATAAAGGACCGAAACCCGATGCCGCGTGATCAGCTCCAAGGCCGCGGATTCGGTGAGCCGCTCCCGGCTGAGTACCGTCGAACCCCCGCGAAGCAGCGGCAAGAGGATGGAATTGCCGAATCCGTAGGAGAAGTACATCCGCGACACGGAAAGGGTGACGTCCTCCGGCGCGAGGTCCACCACCGAGCCGATGGCCTGGTCGTAGACCTCCGGGTCACCATGGGTGTGGAAGCAGAGCCGGGGGGTCCCGGTCGTGCCGGAGGTGAAGAAGGCGAACGCCGGCGTGTCCGCGTGAGCCGGGAAGTACCCGGTTTTCGGCTCATGGCAGGCGAGTTGTGCGGGAGCGACCGGGGCGACCTGGTCGAGGCCGGGTGTCCCCGGTTCCGCGATGACCAGGAAAGCACCCGCGGTTTCGACCGCGCGCCGGATGGCCGTCTCGTGAATGAAGGTGTTGACCGGGATCGCCACGGCGCCCAGCCGGATCGTGCCGAGGACGGCCTGCACGAGTTCGACACTGTCGGGCAGCAGCAGCAGGACGCGGTCTCCCGCCTTCACCCCGCGTGCGGCCAGCCCGCCGGCGAATCGTGCCGAACCGGCATACAGTTCCGCGTAAGACACCGTCACATCGCCGGTACGGTAGGCCGTTCGTCCTGACCAGCCTTTTTCGTCGGCGAGGGTGGCAAGGTGAGAGGCCAGATTCATTGGACTATCGCCTCGATTTCGACGAGCAGATCGGGGCGGCAGATGTCGACGTTCAGATAGACGACCCGTGCGTCGGGGGAAAAGACTTCCTCGCACCGCGAGCGGACGAACGGGATGTCTTCGGGGCGGCTGACGTAAACCTTGATCAGGTCGAGGTCGCGAAGGGTGTAGCCGCCTTCCGCGCGGACTTTCCCCAGATTTTCCGTGCTGATCAGTGTCGTGATGTTTTCCAGGGTGACATCGACCTGACCCGAGATGTTTCCCTTGTGCACTGTTTCGTCGCCGATAATGCTCGCGGTCCCGGAAATGTACAGGATTCCGTCGGCGAAGGTGGCTCGCGCGAAGCTCGGCGCCTTGGGGCCGTAGCTTTCCGGATAGTGGTAGGCGGGAGTCTGCCGGGGGTTTTCCAGGTGGTGGACCTCGGCGTCGGCGCGTCCGGAGATGAAGTACAGGTACACGCCGTTGCCTCGGGTGCCGATCCCGGTCGCCGCCGGGATGTGGAGGATCCTGCCCGACCACAAGGCGAAGGCTTCGGACCGTCCCGCGCAGAAGTCGCGGTAGATCTCCACGCCGTCCGCGTTGTCGTCGATGATGCCGCCGACCAGGTTCCACATGCGGAGGATGTTCGGATAGCCGAGACGGGTGGCGAGTTCGAAGGCGGAGTCGTAGGCGATCCGGGCCGCGTCGCGATAGACGTCGCGTTCGGTGACCTGGATGGAACAGAACAGATGGCGGCCGTCCACGGCGTAGACCAGGCCGCCTTCCCGGCCTGCCACGACCGGACCCGAAGCGGCGAAAACCTCGTGGAATCCCGGCTCGGTCTCCGTGGTCATCGGTACGCCCACCGTCGGTACGCCCTTGTGCAATTCAGGGGCGAACCCATTCTTTTCGAATGCGACGCGGGCAAGAACGTGCTGGCTGTCCGCTTGTTCTCCTGGTTGCTCGAATTTTATGTTCGGCCGTGTTTCCCTCGGCGAGTTGAGCAGGTCGACAAAACTCGACATCCGAATTCCCCTCAGTACAAGAATCGCGGCCCTGCGGTTCGCGTCATTGCGTGAATATCCGGGCCGAGCGGGCCGATCGGAAATCTATCCGCAGCCCGGCCGCAAGGTCAACTGTAAACGGCGAAAATGGGAATCGCCCGATTGGACTCTTGAAATACCGGGACGCCGGAGCACGGATGAGTTTCTCGGGCTTCGGTGCGGGAGATCCCTACGTTTTCGGCAACGAGACCGAGGGGTCGATGCCGAAAACGTTTCGTGGCCGGGGCGCTCAAGTGAGCGAAAGCCGGCGGCTTGCCCCTTAGGGGTGCACAAAGTGCCCTCGTGTCTTACGCCATCCGCAGGCAGATGGCCGTCCGGCACAGGAAAACCCCCTGACTCGCCAGGCGCGAGTCAGGGGGCTGAGGTGATCCGAGGTGGTCGAATCAGTCGCGTTCGATGAGGTGACCGACGACCTCGGGGCCGGGGTGGGCGTGGCCGGAGCCGTCGCGCCGCACGTCGACCTCCGGCAGTTCCACCGGGTCGCCGTTGCGGGCGGCGCCTGCCGGGCGCGGGCCGATCCAGCCGACGACCAGCCGTGTCTCGCCCTTGAGGAAGCGCTGGGCGCGGACACCGCCGGTCGCGCGGCCCTTGGCCGGGTACTCGCTGAACGGCGTCACCTTCACGCTCGCGCCGGTCGCGGTGACGACCATCGGCTCGCCGTGCTCGGCGTCATCGGTCCGGATCGCGCCGAAGAAGACCACTTCCGCCTCGCCGCGCACGACCATCCCGGCCATGCCACCGCCCTTGAGACCCTGCGGCCGCACCAGCGAAGCGGCATAGCGCAGCAGTGACGCTTCGGACGACAAGAAGGCCAGCGTCTCGTCGCCGTCGGTGAGCCAGGTGGCGCCGACGACCTCGTCGCCGTCCTTCAGGCTGATCACGTCGAACTCGTCCGAGCGGACCGGCCATTCCGGCGCGCACACCTTCACGACGCCGTGTTTCGTGCCGAGCGCCAGGCCAGGGGAGCCGGCGGCCTGCTCTCCGAGCGGGGCAAGGCCGATGACGCGCTCGCCCTTCTCCAGCGGTACCAGTTCCTTCGCGGCCATCCCGCCGCGCAGCGACACGGTGCCCGCTTGTTCGGGCAGCACCGGCAGCGGCAGCACGTCGGTCTTGAACGCGCGGCCGCGGTTGGTCACCAGCAGGACCTGACCGCGCGCGGTCGAATGCACGACGGCGGACACCGAGTCGTGTTTGACGCGGCCGTTGCGGCGCCGCACTTCCGACGCCTCCTCTGATTCCGCGGCCGTCCGCGCGACCAGCCCGGTGGCCGAAAGGATCACCTGGCACGGGTCGTCGGTGACCTCCAGCGGACCCGACGGCTTCGACGCGGCGAGGACCTCCTTGAGGTCGCCGTCGATCAGCGCGGTGCGGCGTTCGGCGGGGGAGTCCTTGGCGACCTTGGCCAGCTCGGCCGAGACGACCTTCTTCAGCACCGACTCGTCGTCGAGGATCTTCGACAGCTCGGCGATCTCCGCGCGCAGCTTGTCCTGCTCGGCTTCGAGCTCGATCCGGTCGTACTTCGTGAGCCGCCGCAGCGGCGTGTCGAGGATGTACGTCGCCTGGATCTCCGAGAGTTTGAACCGCGTCATCAGGCCGTCCTTGGCGGCCGCGGCGTTCTCGCTCTCGCGGATCAGCTTGATCACCTTGTCGATGTTGAGCAAGGCGGCCAGCAGGCCTTCGACCAGGTGCAGGCGCTCTTCGCGCTTGCGGCGGCGGTACCGCGTGCGGCGGGTGACGACCTCGTAGCGGTGGCTGAGGAAAACTTCCAGCAGCGCCTTGAGCCCCAGCGTCTGCGGCTGCCCGTCCACCAGCACCAGGTTGTTGATGCCGAAGGACTGCTCCAGCGGCGTCAGGCGGTACAGATCCGCCAGCAGCGCCTGCGGGTTCACGCCGACCTTGCATTCGATGACCAGCCGCGTGCCGTTCTCGCGGTCGGTGAGGTCCTTGACGTCGGCGATGCCGGTGAGCCGCTTGGACTTGTTGACCTCGTCGGTGATCTTCTCGATCACCTTCTCCGGCCCGACGCCGTACGGCAGTTCGGTGACGGTGATCGCCTGACGGCCGCGGCTGCCTTCGAGCGGCCCGGTCTCGGCGCTGGCGCGCATGCGCACCACGCCGCGGCCGGTCTCGTAGGCGCGGCGGACCTCGTCCAGGCCCAGCAGCGAACCACCGGTCGGCAGGTCGGGGCCGGGGACGAACTCCATCAGCTTGTCGAGGGTGGCGTTCGGGTGGTTGATCAGCCACCGCGCCGCCCCGATGACCTCGGTGAGGTTGTGCGGGATCATATTGGTCGCCATCCCGACCGCGATCCCGGAAGTGCCGTTGACCAGCAGGTTCGGGAAAGCCGCAGGTAGCACGGACGGCTCTTCGAGCGAACCGTCGTAGTTCGGTCGGAAGTCGACGGTGTCCTCGCCGAGTTCGCCGACCAGCAGCATCGCTTCCGGGGACAGCCGCGCCTCGGTGTACCGCGAGGCGGCCGGGCCGTCGTCGGGGGAGCCGAAGTTGCCGTGCCCGTCGACCAGCGGGACGTTGAGCGAGAAGTCCTGCGCGAGCCGGACCATGGCGTCGTAGATCGCCGTGTCACCGTGCGGGTGGTACTTGCCCATCACGTCGCCGACCACGCGGGACGACTTCACGTACGCGTGTGTCGGCCGGTAGCCGTTCTCGTTCATCGAGTACATGATCCGGCGGTGTACCGGCTTCAACCCGTCCCGCGCGTCCGGGAGCGCCCGCGAGTGGATGACGGAGTAGGCGTACTCCAGGTACGAATCCTCGATCTCCGTCTTCAGCGAGTTGTCGAAGACGTTCGCGCCGGGCCGGTCGAACGCTGACGGGTCGACCTTGGTGGTGGTGCCCTTACGGCGTGCCATTGCTCAAAGCTCCTTGAATAGCAACGAAATCAGGCGTCGATGGCTTCGCGGTCGACCCGGTCGGAAGAGGCGACCAGCCAGTTGCGGCGCGGTTCGACCTTCTCGCCCATCAACAGTTCGAGCGCGTTCTCCGCGGCTTCGGCGTCGTCGAGGGTGATCCGGCGGACCGAGCGGGTGGCGGGGTTCATGGTGGTGTCCCACAGTTCGTCGGCGTCCATCTCGCCGAGGCCCTTGAACCGCGGCACCGGCGTGACGATCTGCTTGCCCGCGCGTTCCAGCGCGGCGAACTTGGTCTCCATCTCCTTCTGGGTGAAGGTGAAGTGGGTCTCCGGGTTGCGGCCCTTGGTGACCAGTTTGTGCAGCGGCGGCATCGCGGCGTAGAGCCTGCCGTCCTCGATCACCGGCCGCATGTACTTGGCGAACAGCGTGATCAGCAGCGTCCGGATGTGCGAACCGTCGACATCGGCGTCGGCCATCAGGATCACCCGGCCGTAGCGCATGGTCGTGAGGTCGAACGTGCGTCCGCTGCCCGCGCCGAGCACCTGCACGATCGAGGCGATCTCGGCGTTCTTCAAGGTGTCGCCGAGCGACGCCTTCTGGACGTTGAGTATCTTGCCGCGCAGGGGGAGCAGTGCCTGGTACTCCGACACGCGCGCCATCCGCGCCGAACCGAGCGCGCTGTCACCCTCGACGAGGAACAGTTCACTGCGGGAGACGCCGGTGGTGCGGCAGTCGACCAGCTTCGGCGGCATGGCCGCGCCCTCGAGCGCGGTCTTGCGCCGGGCGGCGTCCTTCTGCTGCTTCTGGGTGAGCCGGACGCGTGCCGCGTCGACCACCTTCTGCAGCACGATCTTCGCCTCGGACTTGGTCTTGCGCTCTTCGGTCCAGGACCGGATGTGCTTGTCGACGATGCCCTGGATGACACGGGTGATCCCGGCGGTGGACAGCTCGTCCTTGGTCTGCGAGGTGAACTGCGGCTCCGGCAGCCGGACGTGGACGACCGCCGTCATGCCTTCGAGCACGTCCTCGACCGTCGGCATGTCCTCCTTGGGCTTGAGCAGCCCGCGGGTTTTGGAAATGGCGTCCTGCAAGGACTTCAGCACCGCACGGTCGAAACCGCGGCGATGCGTGCCGCCGTGCACGTTGCGGATGGTGTTGGTGAAGGTCTCCACCGTGCGCTCGTAGCCGGTGCCCCAGCGGAGCGCGACCTCGATCTCCGCGTGCCGCTCCACATTGGACTGCATGACGCCGCTCGCGTCGGCCGCGTTCTCCTTGTAGGTGCCCTCGCCCTTGATGATCAGCGTGCCGCAGACGGGTTTCTCGCCGCTGGGGGCGAGGAAGTCGACCATGTCGGCGAGGCCGTTGGGGAAGTGGAAGGTCTCTTCGCTGATCGCGTCGTCGACGGCGGTGCGCAGCACATACGTGACACCGGGGACCAGGAACGCGGTGTTGCGCATCTTGGCGCGGACGCCTTCGACGTCGAGCACGGCGCCCGTCTCGAAGTAGCGGGAGTCGTACCAATACCGGATCGACGTGCCGGAACGCTCGCCGCGCTTCATCTTCCCGGTGATGTTCAGCCCGGACCTGCGGGTGAACTTGGCCTTCGGGCCGGGGCCGTCGAAGACGCCGGGCACGCCGTGCGCGAACGACATCTGGTGGACCTTGCCCTCTTGCTTCACTGTGACGTCGAAGCGGTGCGAGAGCGCGTTCACCGCCGAAGCGCCGACACCGTGCAGGCCGCCGGAGGTCTTATAGCCCGAGCCGCCGAACTTGCCGCCGGCGTGCAGCCTCGTCAGCACCAGCTCGACACCGGACAAACCGGATTTCGCGTGCGTCCCGGTGGGGATGCCGCGGCCGTCGTCGTCGACCTGGACGCTGCCGTCGGCGTGCAGGGTGACCACGATCTTCGCGGCGTGACCCGCCACACCTTCATCGGTCGAGTTGTCGACGACCTCGGAAAACAGGTGGTTGATGCCGCGGCTGTCGGTGGAGCCGATGTACATTCCGGGACGCTTGCGGACCGCTTCCAGACCCTCGAGATGCGTCAGGTCGTCGGCCCCGTACAGGGTCTCAGCAGTCACTGGGTACTTCTCCTGGAGTCGTGGCTCGCGAACTGGCTCGTGACGGTGGCGTTCAACGCGACACCGTACTGGAGGATATCCGTCCCCTCCGACAGTTACTCTTCTCGAGCGCCCTCGGTGTGGCGAACACCTGTTCGTGGCCACGCCCTGTCATCCGACCGCGCTCTTCCGCTGACCGTCAGTGAACGCTCGTATCGTCCCGGCCGCCTGCCTGCCGGTTCACCTGTCACCGGGACACCTTCCTCGCGCCTCTGATGAGGCGTTATCGTTTCCGGTGTCACAGGGTGACGGGGGGAAGCAAGTGGTCGTCGGACTCGGTCCCACGCGCGCCTCGACCGTGCAGCGCGTCGTGAGTCTCTGGTACTTCGTGGCGGTCGTCGCGTCGCTCGGCGTGCTCGCGCCGTTGCCGTTCGTGCACGCCGCGCTGCGGTTGCGCCGTCCGGTCGTGTGGCTGTGGGTGCTGGCCTACGCGGTGGTGTCCTGCCTGATGCTCTACTCGCTCGCGCAGGCGGGCGACGCGGACAACACGGAGATCGCGTTCGGCTTCCTGTGGTTCTTCGGCACGATCCTGTTCGTCACCGTGTCCTGTGTGCACCTCGCCCTCCTGCGGAAGAAGATCCTCTATCCGCCGCCGACGGTCTGGGTGGAGACCGGTATGCACTGCGGGCTGTTCTCGATCGACATCGCCGGATTCGGCAAGGTCGGGCGCAGCAGCGAGATCTTCGTCCAGGTCCGGCGGATGCTCTTCGGCCTGCTGGAGAACGCTTTCGAGAGCAGCGGGATCGCCTGGGAGGTCTGCCTGAAACGGGACACCGGGGACGGGATGATCGTGGTCGTCCCGCCGCAGTTCCCGAAGTTCAGGCTGCTGTACCCGCTTCTGTCCCGGCTCACCGCGGACCTGGCCCGGCACAACGTGGTGACCGCGCCCGAGCTGCGGATCCGGGTGCGCGTGGCTGTCCACGCAGGCGAGATCACGCTCGACGAATACGGCGTGACGGGGCGGCCGAAGGTGCTGCTGGCCCGGCTGCTCGATTCACGGGTGCTGCGGGACGCGCTGACCGAGGCGCCGGACGGCTCGCCCGTGGTCGTGCTGGTCTCGGACCGGTTCCACGAGGACGTCCAGGACCAGGGCGGCCCCGGTCTCGACACGATGAGCTACCGGCAGGTGCTCGTGCACGAGAAGGAGACCGAGGTCCGCGCCTGGCTGCACGTCCCGGATCCGGTGCTCAGAGGGCTGCCGTGAGGACCTCCAGCGCGCTGTGCTGACGGGCGGCGTCGATCTTGTCGGCCGGTCCCGCCCAGCGCAGGCCGTGCTGATCGAGCGACGTGCGGTTGTTCGCGATCGTCGAATTCGCCTGGCGGGTCAGGTAAGCGCGGTACGGCCTGCCGGGCAGTGCCCGGTCCAGCTCGCCGAGACCACGGGCGTACGCGCCTTTGAAGGACGGTCCGTCGGCCCCGCAGTCACCGGACTCGCACGGGTCGCGCAGGATCCCGTTCGTGTGAAGCAGCGAGGTCGTCGTCGACGCGTCCGCGAGCTGACGGGCGCGGGTGAGCAGGGCGGCGTCACCGGTCGCGCGGCCCAGTTCGACCAGTGCGCCGAGGACGATGCCCTGGTTGTAACTCCAGACGGCCTGCCCGTTGTTGGCGCACGAGGAGTTCAGCCCGTCGTTGACCAGGTCGTTCCCGTTGATCATGCCGCTCGCGCGGAACCAGTCCCAGACCTCGCGTGCCCTGGCCAGCTGCATGGTGTCGCCGGGGAGCCGGTTGTGCAGTGACGCGGCGACCTTGACGTACAGCTCGTTGGTGACCGCGTTCTTGTACGTCTTCGCCGTCGACCACCAGAGCCCGCCGCCGCAGGTCCCGTCGCGGTAGGAGTACATGTAGTTCGCCGCGATGACGGCGGTGTCGAGGTAGCGGCGGTCCTTGGTCAGGTCGTAGGCGCGGATCCAGGCGAGCGCCCACCAGCCGGTGTCGTCGATGTATTCGTTCGTGAAGTTGTTGCCGCGGTTGCGATCGAAGGTGTTGGCGATGGCATGGCGGTAGTTCTGCGAGCCGGTGCGGGTGCTGTAGTCGAGGATCGCGGTGAGCGCGTTCGCCGAGTTCCACCAGCCCGTGGTCTGCCAGAGCCCGGTGCCGCCGTCGTAGAACTGCATGAGCGCGGTGGCCGCGGCTTCGGCGCGGGTGTTCGCGGCGACGGTGGTGCGGAACCACGGCGTGCAGGCGATTTCCGGCCGGTTGCCCGCCTTCCCGCAGGCGCGCAGGGCGCCGAAACGGTGGGTGCCGGGGTCGTCCACGTTGTACATCAGGGTC
The DNA here is from genome assembly GCF_000384215.1 of Amycolatopsis alba DSM 44262. NCBI lineage: Bacteria > Bacillati > Actinomycetota > Actinomycetes > Pseudonocardiales > Pseudonocardiaceae > Amycolatopsis > Amycolatopsis alba. The sequence continues at coordinate 5,108,961 of NZ_KB913032.1, forward strand.
CGCCAGCCGCGCTGCCCGGCGGGGATCTTCGTGTTCCCGATCCGGCTGTCGCCGGACCAGGTGCGGCCGCCGTCGAAAGAGCGGTCCAGCCAGACCTCGTCGCCGGGGTCGCCGTCGGCGATGTCGCCCCAGCCCATGTCGTCGCCGTCGGAGAGGTGCAGCGTGATACCGCGGCCCCAGACCGTCGCCGTATTGGGCCTTCTGTCGCCGACGGCCAGCGCGGGATCGCGGCTGTCGCAGTACTGGGCGCAGATCGTCGCCGAGACGGTGGGTTCGGGAGTGGTGGTGGCCGGTGTGAGAGCGAATGTCAACGTTGTCACAAGCAGGGAAGCGATCCACATGGATCCGAGTGTGGGGGCGGCCACTTTCCGGGCCGATCAAGTCACCCTTTCGGCTCGCGTCGATGGTCTGGAATACTTCTTGCGCGCGTGAGGTTGAACGCTCAAGCAATAACAACCCGGCATAGGAGCAGGTCATGCAGTTCGGAATCTTCACGGTGGGCGATGTGACGACCGACCCGACCACCGGGGAGGCGCCCAGCGAGTACGAGCGGATCAAGGCGATGGTGCGGATCGCGCTCAAGGCCGAAGAGGTCGGCCTCGACGTCTTCGCGACCGGCGAGCACCACAACCCGCCCTTCGTTCCTTCGTCGCCGACGACGATGCTCGGGTACATCGCCGCGCAGACGTCGAAACTCATCCTTTCCACCTCGACCACGCTGATCACCACGAACGACCCGGTGAAGATCGCCGAGGACTTCGCGATGCTGCAGCACCTCGCCGACGGCCGCGTCGACCTGATGATGGGCCGCGGCAACACCGGCCCGGTGTACCCGTGGTTCGGGCAGGACATCCGGCAGGGCATCCCGCTCGCCATCGAGAACTACCACCTGCTGCACCGGTTGTGGCGTGAGGACGTGGTGAGCTGGTCCGGCAAGTTCCGGACGCCGCTGCAGGAGTTCACCTCGACCCCGCGGCCGCTCGACGGGGTCCCGCCGTTCGTCTGGCACGGCTCGATCCGCAGCCCGGAGATCGCGGAACAGGCCGCCTACTACGGCGACGGGTTCTTCGCGAACCACATCTTCTGGCCGAAGGAGCACTTCCAGTCGCTGATCAACCTGTACCGCGAGCGGTACGAGCACTACGGGCACGGCAAGGCCGACCAGGCGATCGTCGGCCTCGGCGGACAGGTGTTCCTGCGGCCGAAGTCGCAGGACGCGGTGCGGGAGTTCCGGCCGTACTTCGACAACGCGCCGGTGTACGGGCACGGGCCGTCGCTGGAGGAGTTCACCGAGCAGACGCCGCTGACCGTCGGCAGCCCGCAAGAGGTGATCGACAAGACGCTGAGCTTCCGCGAGCACTTCGGCGACTACCAGCGTCAGCTGTTCCTGATGGACCACGCGGGGCTGCCGCTGAAGACCGTCCTGGAACAGCTCGACCTCTTGGGTGAGCACGTGATCCCGGTGCTGCGTAAGGAACTTGACTCGCTTCGTCCTTCTCACGTGCCTGAGGCGCCTACGCACGCTTCGCTTCTGTCGGGGGTGACGGTATGACGACGATCGCTGTCGTGACCGCGGGGTTGAGCCAGCCGTCCTCGACGCGGTTGCTCGCGGACAAACTGGCCGCGGCGACCGCGTCCGCGCTGCCGGACGTGAAGATCGAGGTGATCGAACTTCGCGATCTCGCCATCGACGTCACGAAGAACATGCTGACCGGGTTTCCTTCCCCGGCCCTGCGCGCGGCCATCGACACGGTGACCGCCGCGGACGGCCTGATCGCCGTGACACCGGTGTTCACCGCTTCGTACAGCGGGCTGTTCAAGTCGTTCTTCGACGTGCTGGAGCAGAAGACGCTCGACGGGAAGCCGGTGCTGATCGGTGCCACCGGCGGAACCGAACGGCACTCGCTGGTGCTCGACTTCGCACTGCGTCCGCTCTTCGCCTACCTTCGCGCCGAGCCTGTCGCGACGGCGGTGTACGCGGCTTCGTCGGACTGGGCTTCTCCGGGGGATCTCGACGCGCGGGCTTCGCGGGCCGGGCGGGAGTTCGCTTCGCGGCTTTCGTCCTCGCCTGCCATCCCTCCTGCCAGCGGTTTCGTGCCTTTCGAGCAGCTGCTGGCCGGTGGGTGAGGGAGCAAGGGACCTTTGCTATCACCTGCGCTGGGTCCCTAGGGTGCAAGTCCGTGAAGGCCTCCTTGAGGGACTCAGAGTCCCTCAAGGAGGCCTTCACGGACCGAGCAAAGGGCGTCAGGGGGTCGGCCAGATCGGCCGGATCTCGATGGTCGCGAACTTCGTGACCGGATGCTTCGACGCGACCTCGATCGCCTCGTCGAGGTCGGCGCACTCGATCAGGTCGTAGCCGAGGATCTGTTCCTTCGTCTCCGCGAACGGCCCGTCCGAGACGAGCAGGTCGCCGTCGCGGTGCCGCACGGTGGTCGCGGTGGCCGTCGACCGGAGCCTGCTGCCGGACAGCCGCACCCCCCGAGCGGTCATCTCGTCGACCCACGCCTGCGTCTTTTCGTCGAGCGGGTCGTCGCAGCCGTCCGCGCCGGGATGAGGGTTCCCGCAGATCAGCAACATGTAGCGCATCAGTCCTCCAACACCAGGGCTTTTCCGGGCCGCAGCGCCGAAAGAGCGATTGCCAGGCCCAGTACCGCGAAGCAGGCGGCTGTCACGAATCCCACGCGGAAACCGCCGGTCACGGCTTCCGCCGACGTCGCGGTGCCGGTGACGGCCGCCGACACGGCCGAGGCTACCGAGACGCCGAACGCGCCGCCGAGCTGGAAGGCGGCGGTGGTGATCCCGGACGCGAGCCCGGTGTCCCCGGCGTCGACGCCGCCCAGCGCGGCCATCGGCCCGGCGACCGTGGCCGCGCCCAGCCCGAGGCCGAACGCGGCGAGACCGGGCAGGAGATCGGTCAGGTAGGCGCCGTCCGGCGAGACACCGGCCAGCGCCAGGCAACCGGCGCCCAGCAGGACCGTGCCCGCGACGGCCAGGCCCCGGACGCCGATCCTGGGGATCAGCGCCTGTCCGCCGTAGGCTCCGAAGACCGCCATCACCGGCAGCACCGCCGTCGCGACGCCGAACAGCAGCGGCGAATAACCGAGCACCTCCTGCGCGTAGCGCGAGATCAGGTACGAGACCGCGAACGCGCCCATCGCGCTGGTGAGCATCACCAGGTTGCCGCCGGTGAGCATCCGCGACGAGAAGATCCGCAGCGGGACCAGCGGCGCCCCGCGGCGTGACACGTCACGGCTTTCCGTGAGCAGGACCGGGGTGGCCGCGAGCAGGACGAGCGCGACCGGGACGTTCAGGAAGAACACCCACTCCCAGCCGAACGCCCGCGTCAACGTCCCGCCGATGAGCAGCGCGGCCGTGGCGCCGAAGCCGCCGACGCCCGACCACGCGGCGAGTGCCTTGGTGCGTTCGCCGTCGTCGGTGAACGTCGTCATCACCAGCGCGAGCGCGCTAGGTGCCATCAGCGCCGCCGAAATCCCCTGGAGGACCCGTGCGGCGATCAGCACGTCGTCGCTCCACGCGAACCCGCACCACAGCGAGGAGAGCAGGAACAACGCGGTGCCTGCCGAGAACGTCCGGCGGCGGCCGAGCAGATCCGCGGCGCGACCGCCCGGCAGGAGCAGGAGGCCGAAACTCAGCAGGTACGCGCTGAGCACCCAGTGTGTCCCGCCGCCGTCGAATCCGAGGTCCCGCTCGATCGACGGCACCGCGAGCACGACGATCTGCGAGTCGAGGATGACCATGAAGTTGGCCGTGCAGAGCAGGGCCAGCGCTCGCCATCGGCGCGGGTCGGGGTGCATGCGTGCCTCCGTCCTTCGGTGGGTGGTTCACCCCACCGACGAACGGCTTCGCCGGGAACCGACAGGTCCGGCCGAGAGTTTTCAGATCAGGCGGGACCAGCGCGTTCCCGGCACAATCGGTCCGAAGAACGACGGCGAGGAGAAGACGTGGGCATCGGAAAACCCGTGAAACAGGCGCTGATCCTGGTCGCGGGCGGCATTCTCCTGCTGGTCGGCATCGCGCTCCTCGTGCTGCCGGGACCGGGTCTGCTGCTGGTGCTCGCGGGGCTGCTCGTGCTGGCTTCGGAGTTCCCGGCGGTGGAGAAGTACGTCGACCCCATCCGCGACAGGGCGATGAAGGCGGCCGAGGACAGCGTTTCGTCTCCGCTGCGGATCGCGGGTTCGGTGCTGGCCGGGCTGGGCCTGCTGGCCGCGGGGGTCGTCTGGGGCGTCGTGCCCGGACTGCCGCTCGCCGGCTGGAGCACCGGTTCGAGCCTGATCCTGTCCGGGCTGATCCTGTTCGCCCTGCTGATCTGGAGCTACAAGCGGGTGCAGGCCAGGAGGGCCGCCAACGCCGAATAACAGCCGGGTGGTCTGGTACCGTGCGGCGCGTGTCCCCCGACTTCCAGCGCGCGCGGCGGCCGGAACAGGTGGAGGCCCGGCGCACGGCGATCCTCGGGGTGGCGCGTGAACTCCTGGCCGAGCGGCCCGTCTCCCGGATCAGCCTGCGCGAACTGAGTGACCGTGTCGGTCTGGCGAAGTCGAACGTGCTTCGGTACTTCGACAGCCGTGAGGCGATCTTCCTGGAGGTCCTCGACTCGGTCTGGGTCGCGTGGCTCGACGAGCTCGAAGGCGAGCTGGGCGCGCTTGAGGACGCCGATCACGAGCACGTCGCGACGGTCATCGCGAAGTCGATCTCGCGGCAGCGGCTGCTGTGCGAGCTGATCAGCACCATGGCCGCCGTGCTCGAACGCAACATCTCCGTGGAGACCGCCAGGACGTTCAAGACCCAGGCCGGTGAACGGACCGAACGGCTCGCCGACCTCGTCCGCGCCCGCGTCCCGTTGGGCGCCGAAGCGGCTCAGCATTTCGCGAAGGCCGTCTTCATCCTTGTCGCGGGACTGTGGCCCTACGCGAACCCTGGCGAGGCCGTGGCGACGGTCCTGGCCGAACGGGGAGCGCCAGCCGGCCGCGAGATGTTCGTCGACGGGCTGACCGAGGGACTGGCGAACCAGCTGGTCGGCCTGGTCGTTCGCGCAGGTCAGAGCCATGGGCGAGAGCAAAGGTCCCTTGCTCCCTTCCCGCACGCGCAGGACCGGCCCGAGCTGCATAAGGTGAGCGGAACCCACTCGTACAAGGAGCGATCATGAGCCCAGGCGGCACCCACACCCTCGGCGATCTCACCGTGAGCCGGATGGGCTACGGCGCCATGCGGCTGTCCGGCCCCGGCATCTGGGGGCCGCCGAGCGACCGCGACACCGCGATCGCCGTCCTCCGCGAGGCCGTCGAGCTGGGCGTGACTCATATCGACACCAGCGACTTCTACGGCCCACACGCGACCAACGAGCTGATCCGCGAGGCGCTGCACCCGTACTCGGACAGCCTGCACATCGTCACGAAGGTCGGCGCGAAGCGGACGCCGGACAAGGGCTGGCCCGCGGCGCTCTCGCGTGAGGAGCTCACCTCCGCGGTCCACGACAACCTGCGCAACCTCGGCGTCGACGTGCTCGACGTCGTCAACCTGCGGCTCGCGGGGGAGCACGGCGTCTTCCCGATCCCGGTGTCGATCACCGAGCCGTTCGAGGTCCTCGCCGAACTCCGGCAGCAGGGCCTGATCCGGCACCTCGGCCTCAGCCACGTCTCGGCGGAGCAGGTCAAGGAAGCCCGTTCCATCGCGCCGGTCGTCTGCGTGCAGAACGAGTACAACGTCGCGAACCGCGCCAATGACGGCCTGCTCGACGCGCTCGCGGCCATCAACATCCCGTTCGTGCCGTACTTCCCGCTCGGCGGGTTCACCCCGCTGCAGTCCGGCGTGCTCGACGACTGCGCCCGCCGTGTCGACGCGACGCCGATGCAGGTCGCGCTCGCGTGGCTGCTCCAGCGGTCGCCGAACATCCTGCTGATCCCTGGCACGTCGTCGCCGCAGCACCTGCGCGAGAACATCGCCGCCGCGGACCTGAAACTGCCCGCCGACGTCGTCGCGGACCTCGACGCTCTCGCCTAGCGATCCGTGAAGGCCTCCTTCCCTACTCTCAAGGTAGGGAAGGAGGCCTTCACGGACTTTCAGAGGACATCCCGGCGCCGGAGCAGCCAGCCACCGAGAACGGCGAAGACCACCAGGTACCCGGCCACCACCAGCGTCGCCTGGGAGACGCCGACGAGTTCCCCGATCCCCGGCGTCCCACCGGAGGCGCCGAGTGACGCGGCCAGCGAACCGGCGTTGGCCCCCGGCAGCGCCCGCTGCAGGGTGTCGACCCAGTCCAGCAGCGGGGCCGCGACCCCGAACAGCAGGTTCTGGACGACCAGCAGCCACACCAGGCCGAGCCCGATCGGCAGCGCCACCCCGCGCATCGCGACGGCGAGCACCGCGCCGAACGACGCCCAGGTCATCGCGATCAGCCAGCCCGCGCCGATTCCCGTCAGCAGCGAGCCGGACGACGGCCAGTTCATCGGCTCGCCCTCCGAGGAGGCGATGATCGCGCTCGTGACGGCGCCGGTCGCGAAGCTCGTCAGCACGACGGTCAGGGTCGCGACGGCGAGCGCGAACAACTTTCCACTGTAGACGGTCAGTCGCGAGGGACCCTGTGTCAGCACGGTCTTCCACGTGCCCCAGCCGTATTCGGTGCCGACGGCCAGCACCCCGATCACGAGCATGATCGCGCCGAGGAACACCGGCAGCCCGCCGATCGAGTTGCCGACCAGGTTCGACGGCATGGTCGAGGCCAGCCCGCGATCCGTGCCGGGCGCCCCGCTCGACGACCCCGCGGCGCCCGCGAGCGGCAGCAGATAGGTGAAGGTCAGGCCGAGCACGACCGCGATCCCCAGCATGAACCAGTTCGCCGGGCGCCGGACGAGTTTCGCCAGCTCGGCGGTGCAGCTACCCCACATGACTTGCCACCTCTCCGGTGAGCTCGAAGAAGACCTGCTCCAGATCCCGTTCTCGGACGTGCAGTTCGCGCACCGCGATCCCTTCCGTGACCAGTTCGCGGTTCAGCCACGACGCGCGTTCCGGGTCGACGGTCAGATCGAGCCCGGTTCCGCCCACTCGCACGTTCTCGGCGCCGATCCAGCGCCGCACCAGATCGGCTGCCCGCAGGTTCTCGTCGGTCTCGACATGCAGCACCGTGCCGCCGCGGAGTTCGGCCACCGTGTTCTCCGCGACCAGCCTGCCGCGGGAGACGACGCCGACCCGGTCGCAGATCTGCTGGACTTCGCCCAGCAGATGGCTCGACAGCAGCACGGTGCAGCCTTCCGCGCCGAGCCGCCGGATCAGTACGCGCATGTCGGCCATCCCCGCCGGGTCGAGCCCGTTGGTCGGCTCGTCGAGGATCAGCAGCCGCGGATCCTTCAGCAGCGCCGCGGCGACCCCCAGCCGCTGCTTCATGCCGAGGGAGTAGGTCGAGTACCGGTCCTTGCCGCGATCGGCGAGGTCGACCATCGCGAGCACCTCGCCGACCCGGAGCGGATCCGTTCCGCTGTAGCGGGCCAGCACCTTGAGATTGTCCGCGCCGGACAGGTACGGGTAGAACCCCGGAGATTCGATCAGCGCGCCGACCCCGTCGAGGTCGCCGGGTGGCCCGCCGAACAGCCGCACGCTGCCGGAAGTCGGCCGGACCAGGCCCAGCAGCATCCGCAGCGTCGTCGTCTTGCCCGCGCCGTTCGGGCCGAGGAAGCCGTAGACCTCGCCGGGCAGAACGGTCAGTTTCATCCGGTCGACGGCGAGGTGCTCGCCATACCGTTTCGTGAGTTCGTCTGTGTCCACAGGAAGGTTCATGGTGACGAATGGTGTCTCGCGAGAGGCCCTCGCCACATCCGTTCCCAGGCGGCACTCGGCGTACGTCGCCGGACGTAGCGCCTGGCCGGAATCCTGTGACATCCGTCGAAAACACCTGTGTCGGACGTCGGGGTGGTGATCATAGGCTCGGCGGCGTGTCGAAAGTTCTCCTGATCCTCCACGTCCTCGCCGCCGTCATCGCGATCGGCCCGGTCACCGTCGCGGCCGGCATGTTCCCCGCCGCCGCCCGTAAGGCGTTCGCCGAACCGGGTTCCGGTCTGTCCGTGCTTCGCATGGTGAACCGGATTTGCCGCGTCTACGCGATTTTCGGGCTGGCGGTGCCGTTCTTCGGGCTGGCGACGGCGGGGAGCATGCGGGTGTTCGGCGACGGGTGGGTGATCGTGTCGATCGCGCTCACCGCCGCGGCCGCCGGCGTGCTGGCGCTGGTGGTGCTGCCGGGGCAGAACGCCATCCTCGCGGCGCTCGACGCCGAGCCGCCGACGGAACCGGTCACGGCGGGCCGCGTCGCGATGTACACCGGGATGTTCAACCTGCTCTGGGCCGTGGTGACGGTCTTGATGATCGTGCGGCCCGGTTCGACCACCGGTGCTTGAAGACGGCTACGCCCTCAGCAGCTGGTTGAAGAACGACCGGTAGCGGCGCAGCGCGATCCGGAGGTCTTCGGTGGCCGGTTCGCCTTGGCTCCAGGCGGATTCCAGTTCCTTCTTGTGGTCCGCGAAGGTCGACGCCAGATTCTGGATCACGGCGGCGACGAGTTCGTCGGCCTCCTTGACCGCTCGCCGCGGATCGTCCACAAAGGCCGCCTGGACGCCCTGCCAGCTGTCGCGGAACCGTTCGACGTCGCCGCCGCCGAACAGGGTGTGCTCACCGTCCTCGGAGGACTCTTCCGGAGCGGGCTCGTCCGTGACGGGTTCAGCGATCACCAAGTCCTCGGTTTCCAGAGGCCTGCTTTCCATCGTTCTTCACTCCTTCGGTCAACAGATCTTCGAACACCGCGCGGTAGTGCTTCATAGCCTCGCGCATGTCCTCCGTGGACATTTCGGATTCCTTGTGGATTTCCAGTGTTTCGTGTCCGGCGCGGTAATGCCGCAACGCGTTCGCGTGCCGGACGGACAGATCCGCGAGCTGCTGGTCGTACCCTTCGGTGGGGTATCCGCGCTCGGCCATCAAGGAGACCAGCATCCGGTCCGCCTCGACGACGGCGCCTGCCGGGCGGTCGACGAACTGCTCCTGGATCAGCGCCCATTCCTGGGCGTAGCGGTCCTTGGTGGTCGCGGGCAGCGGCCGGATGTCGAGATCCGAATGGCGTTTCACCCGTGACGAAAGCTCACGTTCGGCTTCCCTCGGGCTTTCGTGTTCCTTGACGGCCCGGTCGTATTCGGGCCCGAACGTCTCCCGCAACCGCCGCCTGCGCTGTCCCGCGATGACGAACCAAGCGGCCGCGCCCACTACCAGGACCGCGGCGACGACGATGATGATGACCAACCACGTGGACATCGTTATCTCCTCCGGATTTCTTGCCGGTCATCCCCCGACGGGCCGTGAGTTCCCCGGCCTTTGTGCGCGGAAACCCTTGTGTCACAAGAAGTTCTGGATCTTAGGCCGGATGGCGCAGTGAACTGGTCGCGTTCGCCGCTGTCCGGAAGAGAGGTGCAAGCGCTTGTCGGCCATTCGGCACAGGTCGTGAGGCTCGCTAACCAGGCGTCCCTCTTTTGGGTGCCGCCGATGACTCAGTGTAGGTAAAAACTCCCGATCACTGCTCCGTTGTGGCACTATTGCCCCGTTCGCAGGAAGAGGGCCTGTGAACAGAGGGGGCCCGGCGTTTCTTGGGCTGCCTGGTACGACAAAGAAAGATCAGCAGGGGAGGAGATCGTCGAATGTCGACGCCTACGGACGTCAAGGACCCCATCGGTGAGGAGGAGCCGGTCGACCCGGCTCAGCCCAAGCCCGACCAGGGAGAACACCAGCACAGCCCGGACTGTGATCACTACCGTGACAAGCTGCTGGAATGTTCGGGCGGCTGTGTACAGAGCCCGCCGCCGACTCCCTGATCCGGGATTCGAAGGAGGTCCGGCCGCAGAACTGTTCGGCGGCCGGGCTTCTTCCGGCTACTGCGTGTGTTGTCATAGTTCAGTGGTTGTGATTGAGTTGAAGCATCCCGAGGTCATCCGTGAGGCCCGAGGGCTGCATCGGGCCGGCGTCGACGCGGCGTGTTCGGCCCGCCAGCGCGAGGGCATTCGGCTTCTCCGCAGAGGTATGGCTCTGCTCGACTCGATCCAACCGGTCGCGGCGGAACATCACGATGACTGGCTGGCGACCAGAATCCGACTGACCTGCACCATCGCGGCTCTTTCGTCCGAGACGGCGGGCGAGGTCGCGGCAGGAATGGCCGGTCTCGACGAGGTCCGGCTCCTGCTTGATTCCGTGTCGGACGCGCTTCTGCGTGCCGAACTCGGAGGGCAGCTGGACCACAATTACGCTCTCTTGCTCATGGCCGCGGGCCGGAATCAAGAGAGCCTGACTTACTTCGATTCATCCATCGGGCAGAAGAATGTGGCCCTGGCTTCGGCCGAGGATCCGGCTTCGCTCTTGGGGCCCTACCTGGGCACGCTGGCAACACGCGGTTTGGCCAATACTCGATTGGGCGACATCCGCAAGGCACGCGACGACTTGACGCGGTCCATCGACCTGGCTGAGCGATACGAGCTCCAGGCGCAGGCCGCCGACGTGATGAGGCCACTGGGTTCGCTGGAGCTTCGAGTCGGGAACGTGCCCACGGCGCTGCGCATCTTCGACAAGGGCGAACGCATTTACCGCGCGCTCGACATGAAGGTCCCCCCGCTCCTCCGGCTCGCCCAGGCTCAGGCGTTGCTGACGGCCGGGCTCGCGGAGGAAGCAGGAGGGCACCTCGACGAGGTACTGCCGGCGATGCTCGCTCAGCGCAGTATCAGCCGTGATCTCGCCGATGTGGAGCTGTATCGCGCGTCGGCGGCGCTGATGAGCGACGATCTCGAACTCGCCCGCGGTTACGCCGCCTCGGCGCGGCGAAGGATGCTCCGCTGGGGATGCCAGACGTGCGTCGCCAACGCGACCATCGTCGGTCTTCGCGCCGATGTGCGGGACGCGTTGCGCACCAACGAAATCCCGGTCACCCTGACGGCCCGTGCGCTGCGCGCGGCGAACGCGATGCCGATGCCGCGGCTCGCCGATCAGGCCGCGCTGGCGCGCATGCTGGCCGTCCGGGTCGAGCTGCGGAAGGGAAAACGCAAGCGTGCCGCCGAGTTGCTCGACCGGATTCCGCAGCCGGGGCGGCTGACTTCCGTCGATTACCGCATGCTGCGAAGGCTCTGTCGCGCGGAACTCGCGGTGGCCGAGGGGAACAAGACCAAGGCCCTGGCGGAGATCCGGGCCGGGCTCACCGAACTCGACCGGGTCCGCGACCGGATGGGCGGCCTCGAACTGGTGTCCGGGACGGCGCTGCACGGCCGGGAGCTGGCGGATCTGGCGGTCAAGATCGTGCTCGAGCGCGCCGACGCGGCCCGGTTGTTCGGCTGGACGGAACGGACTCGCGCGCAGAGCTACCGGTACGAACCGCTCGCGGCGACAGACCCGGAGCTGGCCGAGCGGGTCGGTGAGGTCCGGGGTCTCGACCAGGCGATCCACCAGGCGCAGCACGACGGGCATCCGACGACGGCCTTGCGCGCGAAGTACGCCGAGCGGTTGCGCGAGGCGCATCGGCTCGGGTGGCACACCGGGCGCTGGGGCAAACCGCGGCCGATCGCGCGGCTCGCCGAAGTCGCCGAGGAGCTCGGCGAACGCGCGCTGGTGAGTTTCGCGTCCTCCGGGGACGACCTGGTGGCGGTGGTGGTCGCCGGTGGGCGGTGCGAACTGGTGCGGCTCGGCTCGGCGGAGCGGGCGGCGGAGTCCGCGCGGATGCTGAACGTCGACCTCGACGCCCTCGCGCCGGATCAGCTGCAGCCACTGCTGGTCCGGTCGGTGCTCGCTTCGGCGCGGAAGCAGGCCGAACGGCTCGACAGCCAGCTGATCCGTCCGCTGGAAGGGCTGCTCGGGGATCGCGGGCTCGTCGTGGTGCCGACCGGTCCGTTGTACGCCGTTCCCTGGGGTGTGCTGCCGGCGCTGCGGTCGCGGCCGATCGTCGTCGCCCCGTCGGCGACGGCGTGGCTGGGCGCGGAGAACTCGGCGGTGCCGTCCGGGCGGAAGGTCGTCCTCGTCCGCGGTCCCGGTCTGGTGGGGACCAGGGGTGAGCTGGACAAGCTCGCCACGCACTACCGGTCCGCGCATACGCTGACCGGCCCCGACGCGACAGTGACTTCCGTGCTGCGGGCGCTCGACGGCGCGAAGCTCGCGCACATCGCCGCGCACGGCGCGCACGAGCCCGAGAACGCCTTGTTCTCCCGGCTGGAATTGGCCGACGGCGCGCTCTTCGCCCACGAGATGGCCGGGCTCGCGCAGCCGCCGTCGCAAGTCGTCTTCGCGGCGTGCGAACTGGCACTGAACCGGATCCGGCCGGGCGACGAAGTCCTCGGTTTCGCCAGCGCGTTGCTCGCGAGCGGTTCGCGGACGGTGATCGCGCCGTTGAGCCGAGTCGGTGACGAGGCGGCGGCCGCCGCGATGGACGACTACCACCGAGGACTCGCCGAAGGTGCCGGACCGGCGACGGCACTGGCGGACACCATCGCCGTTGATCCGTTCCGGCGACCGTTCGTCTGTTTGGGTGCGGGCTGAACGTACGGCTTGACAGCCCCTGTTCGATCTTCACAACTCCAAGTGTCCGGTTGGTTACTCTTGACCGAGTCGTCTGAACCAATTATGGTCTAGACCACATTCGCCAGCTCGGCGCTTCGGCGGATGTGGTCCCAACCTTCATTGGTTTTCGCTCGCTGTGGCCCAGGAAATCTCGAGTCAGCGGTGGGTGTTGAGATGGGAAAGGGGTAGGCATGAGCTTCAAACGACGGCTTTTGACCCTGGCAGCGGGTACGGCAATGGTGCCGGCGGTTCTGGTCGCGATCCCGGCGGGAACCGCCAGCGCGCACGGCTACGTTTCCTCGCCCGCGAGCAGGCAGGCACAGTGCGCTCAGAGCACCGTTTCCTGTGGTGACATCAAATGGGAACCGCAGAGCGTCGAGGGCCCCAAGGGGCTGATGAGCTGCAACGGCGGTGTCGGCCGTTTCGCGGACCTCAACAATGACAGCAAGGGCTGGAAGGTGCACTCCCTCGGCCGTACCACCCAGTTCCGGTGGACGCTGACGGCTCGCCACCGCACCAGCACCTGGGAGTACTTCGTCGACGGCGCCAAGGTCGCGACCGTCAACGACAACGGTGCGACTCCGGGCGCGACGGTCACGCACAGCGTGAACCTGCAGCAGAGCGGGCGGCACAAGATCCTCGCCCGCTGGAACGTCTACGACACGGCGAACGCGTTCTACGCCTGCATCGACGCGAACATCAGCTAGGTGCCGCGCTCGTGAGTGGTAATGCCTGTTCTGACAGGCATTACCACTCACGAGTCTTTTGTGTCAGGCTCACCCCATGTGTGAGCGCGACGGGGTCAAACTGACCAACCTCGACCAGCCGTTGTTCGAGGGCGCGACCAAACGCGACCTCGTGGACTACCTGGACGCCGTCGCGGGCCGCATCCTCCCGGTGCTGGAGAACCGCCCGCTTTCGGTGATCCGGATCCTGCGCGGCCAGGGCCCGTTCATGCAGAAGAATCTGCCCAAGTACACGCCTGACTGGGTGAAGCGGTACGGGATGTGGGCGGAGACGTCGAAGCGGCAGGTGTCGTACGCGCTTTGCGACGATCGTCGTACGTTGCTGTGGTTCGCGAATCAGCGTGCCGTCGAGTACCACCCGACGCTGATGACCGCGGCGGCCGACGCGGGCCCGACCCATCTCGTGCTGGACCTCGACCCGCCCGCCGGTGACGACTTCGCGCACGTCGTGAAGGCCGCCGCGCTGGTGCGGCAGGCACTTTCGGACTCCGGCCTCGCCGGAGCGGTGAAGACCAGTGGTTCCAAGGGAGTGCACATCTTCGTCCCGCTCGTTCCGGGACAAGGCTTCGAAGACGTCGCGGCCGCCACCCGCGCGCTCGCCGCCCGTGCGGAGAAGGTCGATCCTTCGGTCGCCACGACCGCGTACATCGTGGAAGACCGCGAAGGAAAGGTGTACCTCGATTCGACGCGGGCGGGCGGCAACACGGTCGCGGCGGCGTACAGCCCGAGGCTGCGGCCGGGACTGCCGGTGTCGTTCCCGGTGTCCTGGGACGATCTCGGGAACGTGGTCCCCGCCGACTTCACCGTCTACACGGCGCCGGATCTGCTGGGGGACAAGGACCCTTGGGCCGAGGCGATGCCGGAGCCGCAGACGCTGCCCGCCGACCTCGTCGAGCAGGGGCACACGATCCCCGTCGCCCGTGTGGTGGCGATGCACGAAGGGAAGCGCCGCGCGAAGCTGCGCGCCCAAGAAGGCTAGGCGGCACGCCGCTCGACAGGGAGGAGCCGGACTCTTCCCGGCTCCTCGTCGGTGACGAACCGCAGCGCCCCGGTGACCTCGCGGGTCACCATCCGCGCCCCGCGCCAACCGGCGGGGACCCAGCCTGCGCGCAGGTCACGGCGCACCTTTTCGGCCCTTTTGACGTGGCGGGCGAACGAATGCCGCCGGATGACGCGTCCGCGCGCGACCTGGCCCGCGCGCGCGTCCTCCGGGGTGACGTCGAGCCACAGCAGCCGGACCGGGCGGCGGCTCACCAGACCGAGCAGGGCCAGCGACCCGCGGGTCGTCGCGCGGGTCGACGGCTCGTGCACGATCAGCGGGCCGCCATCGGTCAGCGCGAACCGGATGACCCGCGCGCGGTGCCACAGGTGGACCAGCGGCCGGTAGCACCGGTACGGCAGCGCGGCGGGCAATCGTGCGCGCAGCCGGGCGCGGACCTGGTCGGAGTCGAGCACCGGCAGCGCGCCGGTCGCCGCCCCGGCCAGCAAAGTGGTCTTGCCCGCTCCGGGAATCCCCGCGACCACCAGCAGATCGCGCCGGCCGAGCTGGAGTGCGATGCGCTCTGTCATAGGGCGTCAACGACCCGGCCAATGATAAAGGTTCCTTTACCTTGATCCGCTCGGCTCCGGTACAGGTCAGGCCGTCACGCGTGTCCCCGACGTCACCGTCCGGTCCGGAAGCAGCGTCCCGCCCTTGGTGAGCCACGCGACACCGAACGCGAAGATCGCCACCGATTCCAGCCAGAGCGCCGGGTAGAGCGACTTGGTCAGGTCGTCGAAAACGAGGCTGCAGAGCACGATCAAAGCCAGGCACACCAGCATGATCACGCCGGAGGCGACATACAGCCGGTTCCGCTCGGGTTTGCGGGCGCCGGGGATCTCCTTGTCGGACTTGGTGAACAGCACGATGCAGAAGAACGCCAAGGTGAGGAAGAAGACCGCGGCGAAACCGAGGTGCAGGCGGCCGATGAACACGTCCTCGCCGTCACCGTTCGACGGCGTGGTGGGGAACAGCGCCACCCCGACCGCGGCCACCGCCGCGATGTTCCCGGCGACGTCGTCGATCCGGCCGTAACCCCGATAGGACAACAGGAACACACCGATGGCGCACATGACGCCGACCCAGACGTCGCGCATTCCGGAGTAGTAGTACCCGCTGATCGAGTTGAGCAGGCCGCCGCCGTCGACGACCAGCTTCCCGAAGATCAGCACGAAGGGCAGCCCGATCCCGAGGAAACCTATGGCGCGCCGCAAGAACAGGTAGTTGCGGACGAGATTGTCGGATGCCGTTCTCGCGCTCATGGTCGCCTCCGTGCTCAGTGCTTGTCGCTACTCGGGAGTATCGACTATCTGAGCACGGTAAATGACACTTCGTGACGACGTTGAGACCGTGTGTTATCGAATTGGTCCGCTACGCGGTGTCCAGCACGACAGCCGCGACGTAACCCCCCATCCCGATCGACGTCTTGACGGTGAGCCCGCTTTCCGGTCGGGACGGTCCTTCCATCAGTTGCGGATGCCCGTCGGCCACAGGCTTCGGCGCCGGGACCAGGTCCCGCTCCGCCGCCAGGCAGGTCGCCGCGATCTCGGTCAGCGCGCTGCCCGACTGGCTGTGCCCGGTCAGCGGTTTGATCGAGTAGATCCGGGTGCTGCTCGGGAAGACCGCTTCGAGGATCTGGGATTCCGTGCGATGGCAGAGTTTCGTGCCCGTTCCGTGCGCGTTGACGTAGCGGACGTCCGCGGCGGAGGCGTTCGCGTTCTCCAGTCCTTCGGTCACCGCCGTGATCGCGGTCGTCGGATCGGGGTCGAGCGCCATCGCGTTGTGCGCTTCGTGGGTCATGGCGCCGCCGAGCACGGTCGCGTACGCATCGGTCTTCCGCTGCGACAGCACCATCGCGACGGCGGCCTCGGAGAAGGTGAAACCCCTTGTGCCTTCTTGGAAAGGACGGCACGCCTCGAGCGGCGGCACGTCGGTGATCGCCACCCCGCAGTGCACGAAGTTGCGCACCATCGGCCTGGTCGCGGACAGATCGGTGGTGAGCACCACGACGTCGTCGGCCATGCCGGCGTCCAGCCACATCTTCGCGGTGAGGATCGCGGCGCTGCCGGTCGCGCACATGGCGGACGTGGCCATCGACGGGCCGCGGAAGCCGAACTCCGACATCAGCGAGGCGATCGGGGTCGAGGGCATCATGCCGATGAACTCGCGCCGGTACATGAGCTCTTCGCCGAGGGTGGTGAGCCTGTCCCAGGTCCGCAGATCCTCCCGGACGCCACCGGAGATGACGCCGACCCGCCGTCCGGGTGACCAGCCTCGTCGCCCGGCGTCCTCGATCGCCTCGCGGGCCGCCGAGAGCAGGGCGCGGGCGTGCAGGCTGCCGTCCCGCGATCTGCCGCCCTCGGGGATGTGCGCGACCCAGCCCGGTTCTTCGGGGGTCTCGCCGAAGCCGTCGGTGTACTGGGCGCAGGGGACGCCGCCCGCGAGGCCCTCCCACAGCGATTCGCGCCCCCAGCCGTAGGCGGTTACGGCGCCGATGCCGCAGATGTCTGTTTTGCTCCGCACGTGTTTCCCTTCAACTACATTCAGTCAACGCCGGGGTGGAATTGCCGTACCGATCGGCTGTCCGAGGAGGACGGCTAGGTCGATTTAGTGATCTAATCGGAAGCTACATCAGTCGAGTAGGGGGTTTGGATCAGATGGATCCTGACGATCTCGACGGTGGGACTCCCGACACCCACCGGCCCTCGGATCAGGATTCCTCGCCAGCGAACGGCACCGCGACCCGCACGGTGGGAGAACCCGACCGGCATGCTTCGCTCGTCCGCCTGCTGACCGAGTTGTCCGCCGAGAGGGATCACCGCGGTGAACCCGCGCTCGCTTTTCTCGGCAAGGGGTACCGCCTTTTGGAGCAAAATCCCGACGGCGGCGCATTGGGTACGCAATATCTCACGATGGTCGAAGCGAGCCCTTACGGGATCTGTGTCCATCAGCGCGGCAAAGTCGTGTTCGTGAACTCGGCCACGATGCGCTTCGTCGGCGCGAAGGTCTCGACCGAGATCATCGGGATGCACATCACGGATCTGGTCGATTCCGGCTCGCAAGACGCGCTGCTGGCGCGGATCGGTTCGCTGGACTCGCCCGGCTCGTTCAGCGACCCGACGGAAATGACGCTGCGGACCCTGCAGGGCTACGGTGTCGCCGTCGAATCGCAAGCGGTACTCACCACCTGGGAGGGCAAACCGGCCTACCAGGTGATCATGCGCGATCTGACCATGCAGAAGGCGGCCGAGGCCGGTCTGCGGTTTCAGGCCGCGCTGGTCGGCCACGCGAGCGACGCGATCATCGCGACCTCGCCGGACGGGCTGGTGACGAGCTGGAATCCGGCGGCCGAGGCCGTCTACGGACACGACCTCGGCCAGGTCATCGGTGTTCCGGTGGCCGAGGTCGTCGGCGCGCCGATGAGCCCGCGGCAGGTCGTCGCCGCGGGCGGTGTCGTGCAGGCGACGCATTTCAGCGCCGACGGCACGGCGCTGGCGGTGCGCGTCTCGGCGGCGGAGATGTTCGACGGCTACGTGCTGCTGTGCGCCGACGAGACGGCGCAGCGCCGGGCCGAGGCCGAATTCGCCACCGTCGTCGAAACGCTCGACGAAGGAGTGCTGGTGGTCGGTCCCAGCGGGCGGATCGAATTGGCGAACTCCGCGGCGCACCGGATCTCCGGCGTCCCGGCCGGTTCCCTGGTCGGCCTGGAGAGCCGGACACTGCGGCTGCACGACGAGCACGGCGCCCCGGTGCCCGTCGAGGATCTGCCGTCCGCGCGCGTGCGGCGGTCCGGGAAGGTCGAGACCGGGCGGGTCGTGCAGGTGCGGCGGCGCGACGGGGAGCACCGGTGGCTTTCGCTGACCTCCGGCCCGCTGATGGCGCCGGGGCAGAGCGTGCCCTCGGTGCTGACGTCCTTCGCCGACATCACCGAACGGCGGGCGATCAGCGAGCGGCTGGCCTACGAGGCCACCCACGACCCGCTGACCAGGCTCGCGAACCGCACCCTCGCGCTGAACCGGCTGCGCCTCACGATCGCCGATCCGGCGCGCACGACCACCGTGATGTTCATCGACCTCGACAAGTTCAAGATCATCAACGATTCGCTCGGTCATACCGTCGGTGACCAGGTGCTGCGCATCATCGGCGACCGGCTGCGGGCCGCCGCCGGTCCGTCGGACCTGGTCGGACGGCTCGGCGGGGACGAGTTCCTGGTCATCACCACCGGTTATACCGAAGCGGCCGAGGTGCGGGCGCTGGCCGATCACCTTCAGCGATGTCTCGCCGGATCGCTCACGGTGCACGGCCGCGAACTGCATATAAATACGAGTATCGGAATAGTGATCGCCGAACCCGGTGATACCCGCAGCGCCGACGAATTGCTGGAAGACGCCGATTTGGCGATGTACCAGGCAAAAACATTCGGCCCCGGCCGCTATGCCTTCTATGCGCCGATCATGCGGAAACGAGTGCAGGATCGATTCGCCCTGGAGCAGGATCTGCGGAACGCCGTCGCGGATGGCCTGGTCGAGACCGTTTATCAGCCCGTCGTCGATTTGCGG
Source organism: Amycolatopsis alba DSM 44262 (assembly GCF_000384215.1). Classification (NCBI taxonomy): domain Bacteria; kingdom Bacillati; phylum Actinomycetota; class Actinomycetes; order Pseudonocardiales; family Pseudonocardiaceae; genus Amycolatopsis; species Amycolatopsis alba. The sequence goes on from NZ_KB913032.1 coordinate 5,127,881, forward strand.
ACCGGTGAAATGGTCGCGGTGAAGGCGAAGTCCCGATGGGATCACCCCGTCCGTGGGGCGATCGATCCGACGGAATTGGCCGAGATCGCCGACGACGGCGATCTTTTGACGGTCATCGGTGCGGAGGTCCTTGCCAAGGCCGCCGGCGAGATCTCGCGATGGCGTGCCGATCATGGTGTGCACTGTAATGTGAATGTGAGCCTGTCGGTCCGCCAACTGGGTGATCCCACGTTGCTACAAGTGGTTCAGACAACTCTTGATGACGCGGGGCTGGTGCCGCAGGATCTGAGTCTCGATGTCGACGAGACGGCCTTGAAGGACGCGGCCGACGCCGTCGACGCGCTGCGGAAGACCGGTGTCCGGGTGACGGCGGAACGGTTCGGCGCCGGGTACTCCTCCCTTGCCCAGCTGTGCCGTCTCGATCTGAACGTGATCGAAATCGACCGGTCGTTCGTGGCCGACCTCGGGCGGTCGAGCGACGCCGAGCCGATCGTCGCCGGGATCATGGCGATGGCGCACGCCGTCGATCTCGTGGTGGTCGCGGAGGGAGTCGAGACCGCGCAGCAACTGCAGGTCCTGCACGAACTCGGCTGCGATTGGGCGAAAGGACCGCTGGTGGCGCCGCCGGGTCCGCTGGAGGACCTGAAGCCCGCGTACGCGCACGTCGTGCGGTGAACCGGGCGGCCGCCGCTTACGTGGTACCGGGTGAGAACGTTCCTCGCTGACGGGACCAAAGCCTCCTATTGCTCCGGCTCTTCGCGACGCAGTCTTGTCGGTGAGGAACCGGTGAAGGAGGCCCGTCGTGTCGCTTCTGTTCCTGTGGCGCCGGATCCATCCCGGCCGGAATCCGCTCGCCCGGATCAGTGACCGGATCGAGGCGGCGATCCTCGTCGTCGGCGTCGTCGCGGCGCTGCTCGGTGTCCCGTTGGCGGCGGCGGCCGGTTCGGAGGCCTACGCGACCATGATGGCGCGCTCGGCCTTCGAGACGGCGACGCGTCATCCGACGACAGCGCTCCTGCTCGAAGACGCTCCGCCGGCGCAGCTTGGTCTCGACGGGACCCCTTCCGCCGGGACCGCTCGGGTGGCGGCTCGCTGGCCGTTGTCGGACGGGTCGTTTCAGCAGGGGCTCGCCACCGCCGATCTCGGCGCTTCGGCGGGTGACGGGGTGACGGTATGGCTCGACGAGGCCGATGCTGCGGTCGATCCGCCGGTGATGCCGCTGGACGCGACCAGCACAGGGGTCGGTGTCGGGGTGGGGGTGTGGCTGGCCGGGGTGACGCTGCTGGCGGCGGGATACCTGCTCGCGCTGCGCCTGCTGAACCGGAGGCGGCGGGCGGCCTGGGACCGGGCGTGGGAGCGGTTCGGCCAAGACTCGCGGCCTTGAACTGCCGCGTTCTCTGTGGACCACCGAATCGCCTCAGGAACCCCAGCCGCCTCACCTGCCGCGCCAGGCGCGCGTGAAGGCCCCCTTCACGCGGCTTAGCCGAGGGATGCGGGGGCGGGCTGGGGGGAGGAGGTTGTGAAAGCCACTTTCGCAACGTTGAAGGTTGCGAAAGTGGCTTTCGCAACGCCGCGGGTCGCCGGACGGTGTCGGTACACGTTGTCGTGAGTGGCAAACAGGGTCAGCGCGGACCCGTATTTGCCTACCCACGCCTGACCTGCACGAGGGTGGCGGTTCCGCGCCTGTCGGCTCGACGGTGAAGGAATTGGGACGTTGAACGTCCTGATTCCTTCACCGTCGCGGGCTCGCGCCGGTCCTGTTCTGGGGCAGACGACGTGACGGGTGAAGGTTCAGCGGCCGGAATCTTCCCCGCTCGACCGCACCGCCATCCAGCACAAGCTTCACCCCGCGCCGAGACGAAGCAGGTCCCCGAGTGTGGAGGATTCAGGACGTTCAACGTCCCAAATCCTCCACATACGGGTCCGTCGGAACACGGATCGCCACTCACGACCGCCCTTGTCGCGGCGGCGACGGTGCGCTGACCTGCGGTTTTAAGGGAAAGTGATAGCAAAGGTCCCTTGCTCCCGCCGCTCCGGCTTGTCCCTGTACCTACTAGTATGTACGGTCTGGCTGTGGACAAGAGGGAGCAGCTCATCGAGAGCACTCGCGAGCTCCTGTGGGAGCGCGGGTACGTCGGCACCAGCCCGAAGGCGATCCAGGAGCGCTCCGGCGCCGGTCAGGGCAGCATGTACCACCACTTCCAGGGCAAGTCCGAACTCGCGCTCGCCGCGATCGACCGCAGCGCCGAAGACCTGCGCGCCAGGGCGGAGGCCGAGTTCGCCGGGCCCGGCACGGTCGTCGAGCGGGTCACCGCCTACCTGTGCCGTGAGCGCGACGTCCTCAAGGGCTGCCCGGTCGGCAAGCTCGCCCAGGATCCCGACGTGATGGCCGACGCGGACCTGCGAAAGCCGGTCGAGGAGTACTTCGGCTGGCTCACCGGCCGTCTCGCCGAACTGCTCGACGAGGGCCGCGTGGCAGGCGAACTCGACGCCTCGCTCGATCCGCACGCCACGGCGACCGCGCTGGTCGCGGTGCTGCAAGGCGGTTACGTCCTCGCCCGCGCCGCCGGTTCCCCGGACGTCTTCGCGAAAGCCGTCGACGGCGCCCTCGGCCTGCTCGCCACCAAGGAGAACTGACATGCCTTTCGTCCGCATCGACGCCGCCGGGACCGACAAGCTCGAAGCCCTCGGTAACGCCGTCCACGACGCGATGGTCGAAACGCTCGGTATCCCGGCCGACGACCGCTTCCAGGTCCTCAACGGCCAGGCCACCCTGAAATACGACGACTACCTGGGGATCCACCGGGACGAGGGGATCGTGTTCGTCGCGATCACCATGCGGCACGGGCGCACCGACGTGCAAAAGAAGTCGCTGTACCGGCGGATCGCGGAATTGGCCGAGGAGTACGCGGGGACCGAGCCGCGGAACGTGCTCGTCACGATCACCGAGAACGGTCCGGTCGACTGGTCGATCGGGAACGGCGAAGCGCAGTACGCCTGATCAGGCGGGAACGGCGGCGAAGGAGTGCCGCTCCACCAGCCACCACGTGTCGCGGCCGAAGGACCAGGTCAGCAACCCGAGTGCGCCCAGCGTGACCACGAAACCGGCCCACAGCGGCAGCACCGTCGAAGCCACCGCGACCAGCACGATGCCCTGCACGGCCGCGACCGTCTTGCGCGCCATGCTCGGCGGCAGCGGGGCGTTCAGCCACGGCCACAGCCGGCTCGCGGCGACGAACACGTAGCGCATCGCGCCGATCGTGAGCACCCACGGGCCCAGCGACTGCGCGACGACCACGCTCAGGACCAGGATCAGATACGCGTCGACCTCCATGTCGAAGCGCGCGCCGAGCGGTGACGCGGTCCCGGTGCGGCGCGCGACCTGGCCGTCGACGGCGTCCAGGGCGAGCGCGACCGACGCGATGACGACCATCGTGACGATCTCCCGGCCCGCGGTGTCGACGACGAGCGCGGTCACGCAGCCGACCAGTCCGGAGCGGCCGAGCGTGACGGCGTCGGCCGGGCCGAGGGAGCGCGCGGTGCTCCGGTGCAGGCCGTAGGTCAGGAATCCGCCGACGGCGATGCCGTAGGCGGCTCCGGCGAGCCAGCCCAGCGGGCCCAGCCCGGCGACGGCGTCCAGCGTCCCCAGCAGCGCCAGCTGGACGAGGACCCCCAGGAAAACTCCGGGGTTGATCACGAGGCCTCCTCGTTATGGTGACGACGACCCCGTCTGAAGGGCCGACATGAGAGGACACGATGGAACGCGCCTTCTGGTTCAGTGGTTCCGGTGACGGCGAGATCAGGCCTGTCACGCTCCCTCCGGTCGGTGAAGGCGAGGTGCTGGTCCGCACCCTGTGCAGCGGCGTGAGCCGGGGCACCGAGACGCTCGTCTTCCGCGGTGAGGTCCCAGTCAGTCAACGAGCGGCCATGCGCGCGCCGTTCCAGGAGGGCGACTTCCCCGGCCCCGTGAAGTACGGCTACCTCAACGTCGGCGTGGTCGAACAAGGCCCGGAGCAGCTGGTCGGGCAGGTCGTCTTCTGTCTCTATCCGCATCAGACGCGCTATGTCGTCCCGGCGTCGGCCGTCACGCCGGTGCCGATCGGGGTGCCGCCTGAGCGCGCGATCCTCGCGGGGACGATCGAGACCGCGGTCAACGCGGTCTGGGACGCGGCGCCGAAACTCGGCGACCGGATCGCCGTGGTCGGCGCCGGGATGGTCGGCAGCAGCGTCGCGAAGCTCCTGTCCGGGTTCCCGGCGACCAGGGTGCAGCTGATCGACGTCGACCCGGAACGCGCGAAGGTCGCCGAAGCGCTCGGTGTCGACTTCTCGACACCGGAGGACGCGCTGGGCGACTGCGACCTCGTCGTGCACGCCAGCGCGAGCGAAGCCGGCCTCGCGCGTTCGCTGGAACTCCTCGCGCCGGAGGGCGAGGTCATCGAGCTGAGCTGGTACGGCGGCCGCCGGATCAGCGTCCCGCTCGGCGAGAACTTTCACTCACGGCGGCTGGCGATCCGCAGCAGCCAGGTCGGGATGGTCTCGCCCGCGCGCCGCGCGAACCGAAGCCACCGCGACCGCTTGCTTCTCTCTTTGCAAATTTTGTCGGACCCCGTCTTTAGTGTGCTGGTCAGCGGGGAATGCAGGTTCCATGAACTACCGGACGTCCTGCCGCGTCTGGCCGCGAATGAACCGGGAACGCTCTGCCTCCGTGTCACCTATCAGAGGGAGGACACGCGTTAGGGCACGATCTGGGAGGTCCGTTGTTCAGCATCACCGTCCGAGACCACGTCATGGTGGCCCACAGCTTCCGCGGCGAGGTCTTCGGACCCGCGCAGAACCTGCACGGCGCGACCTTCGTGGTGGACGCGACGTTCCGCCGGTCCGGACTGGACGCCGACAACATCGTCGTCGACATCGGCAAGGCGACCGAAGAGCTCAAAGCGGTGCTCGCCGACCTGAACTACCGCAACCTCGACGACGTGCCCGAATTCGCCGGGATCAACACCTCGACCGAGTTCCTCGCCAAGGTGATCGCCGACAGGCTCGCCGACCGCGTCCACACGGGAGCGCTCGGCGAGGGCGCGCGGGGGCTCGAAGGGATCGTCGTCTCGCTGCACGAATCCCATGTCGCGTGGGCGAGTTACGAGCGTGCGCTGTGAACGGCCTCCATGTCGTCCTTCCCGGCGACATCGACGACCCTGGCGCGCCGAGCGGCGGCAACGTCTATGACCGCCGCCTGTGCGACGGCCTCGTCGCGGCGGGGGTGGCGGTCCGCGAGATCGCGGTGCGCGGGAACTGGCCGCGGCCCGACACCGAGGCGCGCAAGGTGCTGGCGCGCAAGCTCGCCGAGCTGCCTGCCGGTGCGGTGGTCCTGCTCGACGGGCTGGTCGCCTGCGGGGTGCCGGAGGTGATCGTGCCCGCGGCGCAGCGGTTGTCGATCGCGGTGCTGGTGCATCTCCCGCTGGCCGACGAAACGGGACTTTCGCCCTCGCTCGCCGCCGAACTCGACAGGCTGGAGCGGGAGACGCTCGGCGCGGTCGAGGCCGTGGTCGCGACCAGCGACTGGGCGGCGAGACGGCTGATCGAGCACCACGACCTCGCCCCGCATCGCGTGCACGCCGTCCCGCCGGGGGCCGACAACGCCGAAATCGCTTTCGGGACCCCGAACGGGACGCATCTGGTCTGTGTCGCCAACGTGACTCCGCGCAAGGGCCAGGGGCTGCTCGCGGACGCGCTGAAGTCGCTCACGGATCTCCCGTGGAGCTGTGAATGCGTCGGCGCCATCCGCCGCGAGACCCGCTACGTCGAACGCCTGCGGCGACACACTCTCGGCGACCGGTTCACCCTCGCCGGTCCTCGGTCCGGCGAAGCACTCGAAGCGACGTACGCGTCCGCAGACCTCCTTGTGCTGCCTTCGCGCGCGGAGACCTACGGCATGGTCGTCACCGAGGCGCTCGCACACGGCATTCCCGTGCTGGCGACAGCCGTCGACGCGCTGCCGGACACCCTCGGCCGGTCGCCCGACGGCAGCGTGCCGGGGATGCTCGTTCCCGGCGAGGACGTCAGCGCGCTGGCGAAGGCCCTTCGCCGCTGGCTCACCGAACCTGAACTCCGAGACCGGCTTCGCGCCTCCGCCCGCCTTCGCCGCGAGACGCTGACCGGCTGGGACGCGACGGCCCGCGGCGTCGCCGCCGTGCTGCTGAGCGAAAGGACGGCGGCATGACCAAATACGCCCCGAGCTGGCTTCAGCTGAGGGAAGACGCCGATGCCGCCGCCCGTGCGACCGAGCTGATCGAGCCGGTGCGAGCGTTCCTGCGCGAACAGGACGAGGTCGTCGTCCGGGATCTCGGCTGCGGCACCGGTTCGCTCGGCCGCTGGCTGGCCCGGCGGCTGCCCGGCAGGCAGCACTGGATCCTGCACGACCGCGATCCCGACCTGCTCATCCACGCGCTGGCCCGCACCAGCCGTCCGGAACACGCTTTGGACGGCAGCGAAGTCACCGTCGTCACCGAAGAGCGTGACATCACCGAGCTACGCGCGGAGGACCTGGCCGGGACGTCGCTCGTGGCGGCTTCGGCGCTGCTCGATCTGCTCACCGCCGAGGAGATGTCCAGGTTGGCGGAGGCCTGTGTCGGGGCGAGGTGCGCGGTCCTGTTCACGTTGAGCGTTTCGGGGCGGGTCGTGTTGTCGCCCGAGGAAAAGTTCGACATCGAGATCGCCGACGCCTTCAACGCGCATCAGCGCCGGGTGACCCAGGGCCGGTGGCTGCTCGGCCCGGATGCGGTGGACGTCGCGTACGGGGTTTTCGAACGGCTCGGCGCCACCGTGCGGCGCGCCCCGAGCCCGTGGCGGCTCGGCGCGGATCAGGCCGCGCTGACCGCGGAATGGCTCACCGGCTGGGTCGGTGCCGCCTGCGAGCAGCGGCCAGAGCTCTCGTCGGACGGCGACGCGTACCTGCAGTGGCGGCTCGCGCAGTGCGCGGCCGGCGAGCTGAACGCGACGATCCAGCACGAGGATCTCCTGGTGGTGCCGTCGTGAAGCGGTTCTGGCCCTGGCTGCGGATCCTCGGCGCGCTCGCCATCCTCGGGGTGCTCGTCTGGCAACTGGGCACGCGTGCGTTCCTGGACGGGCTGCGCGAGGTCGACGCCTCCGGTGTCGCCGCCGCCCTCGGGATCGGTTTCGCCACCACGGTTTTCAGCGCCTGGCGCTGGTGCCTGGTCGCGCGGCGGCTCAGCCTGAAGTTGTCGCTGCCCAGCGCCGTCGGCGAGTACTACCGTGCGTTGTTCCTCAACGGTGTCCTGCCGGCGGGGGTGCTCGGCGACGTCAACCGCGCCGTGCAGCACGGCCGCGGCGCCGGTGACGTCCCGCGTGGCGTCCGCGCGGTGGTGCTGGAGCGGACGGCCGGGCAGATCGTGGTGATCGGCGCCTCGGTCGCCGTCGTGCTCAGCACGCCTTCCGTGGTGCCTCCGCCGATCGACGGGGTCGTCACGGCCGCCGGGATCGTGGTGGTCGTGCTCGCTTTCGCGGCCGTCGTCACCGGGATGACGGCGGGGAGGCACTGGATCCACAGTGGATCGAAGTGGCGCCGCGGGTTCGCCGTCACGCTCGCCGACGTCCGGCTCGGCCTGCTGACCAAGGAGACCTGGCCCGGCGTGAGCCTGCTTTCGGTGGCCACCCTCGCCGGGCATCTCGCGCTGTTCGTCGTCGCCGCGCGCGCGGCCGGGGTCACCGCGCCGATCGCGGAACTGCTGCCGCTGATGATCCTCGCCCTGCTCGCGATGGGGCTGCCGCTGAACATCGGTGGCTGGGGCCCGCGTGAGGGCGTTTGCGCGCTGCTGTTCGGCACGGCGGGCCTCGGTTCGGCACAGGGTGTCACGGTGGCCGTCGTCTACGGCGTGCTCGCGCTCGTCTCCAGCCTTCCCGGTGCCGGCGTACTGCTCGTCGGTTCCTTCAAGACCGCCACACCCGCCGCACCGCGCTTCGCGGCGAGGACACCCGTACAGACAGGAGACACACGATGACCGTCGAGAGGGTCGTGGAGACCAGACTGCCGACGCACTACGGCGTCTTTCGCGCGTTCGGGTATCTGGACGCCGACGGCACCGAGCAGATGGCGCTGGTCCACGGCGACATCGAGGGCTTCGGCACGCTGACGCGGGTCCATTCGGAATGCCTGACCGGCGACGTCTTCAGCTCGATGCACTGCGAATGCGGCGACCAGCTGGCCGCCGCGCTGCGGGCGATCGTCGAGGAGGGCGCCGGGATCCTCGTGTACGCGCAGGGACATGAAGGGCGCGGCATCGGCCTGCTCGCGAAGCTGAAGGCGATGCGGCTACAGGACGAAGGGCTCGACACCGTCGAGGCGAACATCGCGCTCGGACTGCCGGTGGACGCGCGCGACTACCGTGCGGCGGCGGCGATCCTGACCGACCTCGGGGTGCGTTCGGTGCGGCTGCTGTCCAACAACCCGACGAAGGTCGACCAGCTGAAGCTGCACGGGGTGCGGATCAGCGAGCGGGTGCCGCTGCTGGTGACGCCGAACGACGAGAACCTGCGATACCTGCGGACGAAACAGGAACGGATGCACCACTTCCTGCCGCATCTGGATTCGATGGCGGGGTCCTGAGGGCGCACGGATGATGTCCCGAGCGCCACGCTCGGGACGTTGAGCGTCACGGGCGAGGCGCACGAGACACTCAGCCCAGCGCGGCCAGGGTCTCCCCGAAGCCCTCCACCAGTGACTCCAGCACCAGCCGTCCCTTCTCCGCCGTCGCCAGCGAAGGCCGCCCCACGACACCGGACTCCGAGTACGGCCGCAGCCCGGTCGTGAGCAGGTGCCGCCTGTCGTCGGCCAGGTGGTCCGCCTCCGCGTAACCGGGCCGCACCAGCGAAGGATGTGCGTGCAGCAAAAGGGAAGTCTCCAGCTCCCCGGCGTGCATGTCGCTGTCCAGTGACGTTTCCAGCCCGGCCGCGTCGTGCGCCGCCTGCCAGCCTTCGACGCCGGGGAACAGCGCCATCGGTGACGTCGACTCCTGGACCACATTGGACAGGACGTAGTTGCCGCCATGAGCGTTCACCAGCACCAGTTTCGGCACCCCGGACCGGCGCAGTGAGGTGGCGACATCGTTCACCACGGCGTACAGCGTCGCGGCCGAGATGCTGACCGTCCCCGCCCAGTCCGCGTGTTCGTGCGAGCAGCCGATCGTGATCGGCGGGAGCCGCAGCACCGGGTACGCCGAGGCGAGGGCGTCGGCGATGGTCGTCGCGATCACCGCGTCGGTGGCGAGCGGGAGGTGCGCGCCGTGCTGTTCGAAACTGCCGACGGGCAGCACCGCGACGTCGGCGCCACGGGCGCGCTCGTCGGCCGTCGTGGCCGTCGGGAACAGGTCCATCGGGCTACGGTACCCACATGACCGACCACGCCGCATTGTTGTCCGTCGCCCGCGAAGCCGTCGCCATGGCGACCGGGATCGTCCGCTCGATGACGTCGTTTTCCGTTGCCGCCAAAGGTGATCGCGACATGGTGACCGACGTCGACCTCGCCGTCGAGGACGCCGTCCGCGAGTTCCTGGCGCGCGAGACCCCGGAGATCGGCATCCTCGGCGAGGAACGCGGGCACGAGGGGAACAAGGACCTGTGGTGGGCGCTCGACCCGGTCGACGGCACCGCGAATTTCGCGCGCGGCATCCCGCTGTGCGGCGTTTCGCTCGGCCTCGTCGACGGCCTGAAGAGCACGGTCGCGGCGATCTCCTTGCCGTTCCTCGACATCACTTACACCGCCGCTGAAGGTCAGGGCGCGTACGCGGGCGAAGAACGACTCGCGGCGTCGAAGGCGACGGAGCTGTCCGACGCGATCGTGAGCATCGGCGACTTCGCGGTCGGCGAGGAGGCGGAGGTCAAGAACCGCGTCCGGATGGCGTTGCTGGCCGAACTCGGCGGCCGTGTGCAGCGGGTCCGGTTCCTCGGCTCCGCGGCGATCGACCTGGCCTGGGTCGCGCACGGCAAACTCGACGCGAGCGTCATCCTCTCCAACAAACCGTGGGACACGATGGCGGGCGTCCTCCTCGTGCGCGAGGCCGGGGGAGTGGTCATCGACAGCGACGGCGCCGATCACACGGTGCGATCGGAGGCCACCATCGCGGTCGGCGCCGGGCTGCGGGACGAGATCGTGGCGGCGATCGCCCGCGTCGGCCGGTGAAAAGTTTGTCACTCACGAGGTGAACCGGGCGGGCGCCGTATCCGTTCCTCCTGGTAAGGCGCCCGCATCAGGAGGTAACCGTGTTCACCTCGAATGTCCGCGTGACCGAACCGGTCGTCTTCGTCCTGCCGGGCGACACCGAGGACTTCAGCGGCGAATACGACCGCCGTATGTGCCAGAACCTCCCGGCCACCGGGCTCCCGCTGCTGGAATTGCCGATCGCCGGCGCCTGGCCGATGCCGGGACCGTTGTCCCGGTCGAGACTGGCCCGTTCGCTCACCGCGTTGCCCGACGACACCGTCGTCCTGATCGACGGCACGGTCGCCTGCGGGGTCCCGGAGATCGTGGTCCCGCACACCCGGCGGCTGCGGCTGGCCGTCCTGGTCCACCGGCCGCTCGCCGACGATCCCGCGCTCGACCCGGCGCAGGCCGCCGAACTCGACGCGTGCGAACGGGAGACCCTGCGGCTGGCGGGCATGGTCGTCGCCACCGGGCCGTGGCTCGCCCGGCAGCTGATCGACCGGCACGACCTCGACCCCACTCGCGTCTACGTCGCGACACCCGGCACGGACGCGGCTCCGCTCGCGGCGGGCGCCGACGGCGTCTCCCGGCTGCTCTGTCTCGCGCCGATGACCGCGCGCCACGGCCAGGATGTGCTGATCCGGGCGCTTTCGACGGTCGACGAACTGGCGTTCAAATGCGTGTTCGCCGGGGCGACGCACCACGATCCCGCCTACGTCGACGAACTGCGCTGGACGGTCGAACGGCTCGGGCTCGGCTCCCGGATCAGCCTCATCCGCCCGCCGGAGGACCTCGACCTGGTCTACGACGGCGCGGATCTGCTCGTCCTGCCCGCCCGCGGCGGCACGTCCGGGCTGGTCGTCGCCGAGGCGCTCGCGCGCGGGATCCCCGTGGTGGCCACCGAAACTGCGGGCGCGCACGACGCGCTCGGCACCGCGCCCGGCGGCGGCGTGCCCGGCATGCTGGTGCCGCCGAACAACCCGTCCGCGCTCGCGACGGCGTTGCTGCGCTGGTCGCTCGATGCCGAACTGCGTCATTCCCTGCGGACGGCGGCGCTCGCGCGGAGCAGTGCCCTCGAGGAATGGGACGTGGCCGCGGGCAGGCTCACCGACGTCCTTTCCCGGTTGCAGGCCGTGCCGCGTCAGCCTGCTTGATCATCGCCCGGATGCAGCTATCGCCGTCGATCATCGGCTCGGTTGACTTGGCGGCATGCGAATCGTCGATCTTGCGTCCCGTCCTGATCTCCTCGATACCGCGCTGAATCTCGGCGACGTCGGCGGTGAGTTCATCTACGCCGGGTTCAGCGGCAAGATGATCACCCCGGAACGGTTCCTGCGGCACTGGTCCCGGTATTTCCTGATCGCGCTGGACGACGACGGCGTGCCGATCGCGCGGGCGCTGTCGGTCCCGCTGACCTATCCGGCCGAGGACCGCCACGAGTTGCCGTCGCACGGCTGGGACGAGGCGATCCAGTGGGCCGCGCAAGACCTCATGGACGGCCGGGCGCCGGACACCCTGTGCGCGCTCGAAGTCGTCGTGGCGCCGCATCTGCGGGGGACCGGCCTGTCCACACCGATGCTGAAGGCCCTCAAGGCGCGGGCGGCCGAGACGGGGCTGAAGCGGCTCATCGTCTCGGTGCGCCCCATCGGCAAGGAGGACGAGCCGGACGTTCCCATGGAGTCCTACGCCGTCCGGCGCCGCGAGGACGGGCTGCTCGCCGACCGCTGGCTGCGCACTCACGAACGGCTCGGCGCGCGGGTGATCAAGGTCTGCCCGTTCGCCGTGACCATCTCGGGTTCGATCGCGGACTGGCATGACTGGACCGGTGTCAAACTCGCGGACGGCGACAACGTGATCCCCGGCGGGATCGCGCCGGTACACGCGAACGTCGAGCGGGACTGCGGGGTCTACGTGGAGGCGAACGTGTGGATGGAGCACCCGTTCTGATCGGCTCGCTCCGGCGGGCGGCCGCGGAAGAGGCCCCGAGCGCCACGTTCGAGACGTTGAGCGTCTCTGGTGTGGCGCTCGAGGCTCTAACCGCTCACGAGAGCGCCGTGCTGAGCCGCTGCCCGGCCGCCCCTTCGGTCCGCGTGACGAACTCCTTCAGCAGCTCCCGCGCCTCCGGCACCGCCTCCCCGATCGCCGTTGCGGCTTCGGCCAGCTTCCCGGCGACGTCGCTTTCCAGCACCGGATCGTGCTCCAGCCGAGCGGCTTCCGTGAGCCGCTTCAAGGCGATGGTCGCCTTCACGCGCGCTCGCGGGTCGTCGCCCAGCGCTCGGAGGATGCCAGGCCCGTGCGAGACCAGGCTGTCGTACAGTTCCCGTGAGGAACCCATGTGCCTGCCGAGGATTTCTTCGGTCTCCTCCAGCAGCAGGCTGTCGGGACCGGTCGGGCAGTAGATCTCCAGCAGGAATTCCATGATCGCCGGACCGATCTCCTCGATCACGTTGTAGACCTCGGAGTACGGCGGCTGGAAGGCACCGAGGACGTCGCCGCGGGCCGGGGGCTTGCCGGTTTCGATGCAGAAGGTCCGGACGTTCTTCAGCGCCGGGTTCACGAAATGCCGGGAGAACGTGTAGTCGTCGATGGTTCCCGTTGTCGGATAGAGCCCGACGCTCTGCTGAAGGGTGTACGTCCGGCCGTGTGCTTTCGGGATGACGTCGCGCATCCGGGCTCCGGCGCGGAGGAACCAGTTCAGATCACCCTGCGGGATGTATTCGCGGTAACGCCCGTCGTTCGGCACGCCGCGATCCGGGTTCGGCACGCGGAAGTTCTGCGCGGGATCGGTGGTCTGGTTGTCGTCGTCGCCCCACGGGTAGAGGATCAGCTCGCTGTAGGAATGCAGGTCCAGCACGGCGGTGATGTGCGGGAACGTGTCCAGGAGCCAGCGGATGTCGCGGGTCTCCGGTTCCGAGAACGCCTGCGGCCCGCGATAGACCTCGCTCGCCGGGTCGGGACTGGTGCCGATCCCGCTGTCGAACAGGAAGTCGTAGTTGCGGTTGAGGTCGACGCCGCGGCTGTTCCCGCGCCACATCCGCAGGTGTTCCGCGGACATGACGATGTCGCGGCCGTCCGGGTTGACCATCGGGACGACGAAGATGTCCAGGTTGTCGACCAGCAGCTTGACCACGCTGTACCCGTAGTCGCTGCCAGGGTAGGTCACCGACGTCTGCGACGAGAGGGCATAGGCCATCCGGAAGATCCAGTTGTACAGCACTTCGGGGTTCATCAGCTCGCGTGCGTGCGCCCCGGCCATCAGGATCACGCCCGGCCGGTCGGCCCGGTCGCCGCCGCGCATCCGCAGCGCGGACATGGGTTTGCCCTGGACGGACCGTTCGGGGAGCCGGACCCAGGACAGGGTGTCCGGCAGGGCCGAGGCCATGTCCCGGATCAGGCGTTCGAACTGCACGGAATCCCGGTATCCGGGCGGCACGGCGGTTTCCGGTCCGGCGGTGAGCTCCCGGCTGCCGGGTTCCGGCGCGATCTCCAGCGGCGCGGCCTCGACGTCGGGATGGACGTGGACGTCGTGCCCGCTGCCGGTGAGTTCGGTGATCTCCGCGTCGGCGAGGTAGCCGTCGATCGCCGCGCCCTCGGGGGTTTCCCGCGCGGTCGAGGCGAACAGGTCGAGCCCGCGCCTGCCGAGCAGGCGCAGCGCCGCCGGGTCGGCGACGGAGACGGTGACGAAATGCCGGGCGGCCTCGGTGTCGGGCATGTGGTGATCCCCTCTGTGGTCGGTTCTCCGACGACGTTAGGGATCACCACCTGCCGCGACAGGGGCGGAACGGACCGGCTTTCGGGTGACCGGAAGGGCTACCGGCGCAGCTCCGCGGCGATCCGGCCCGCCGCCGCGAAGGACTCTTCCTCCGGTTCGCCGAGCAAGGGGAGCAGGACGACGGATTCGGTCCCGGCCGCGTACAGCGCCCGGATCTGTTCGACACAGCGGTCGAGCGGACCGCTGACGCTCAGCCTGTCGATCCACTCGGGACGCAACCGGACGGCCAGGTCGTCACCCGCGGCCTCGGCCAGCAGTTCGGCGCCGAAGTCCAGCGGCTCCAGCGCCGGACCCGAGTTCGGCCCGATCGCGGAAGCGACGTCGGACCGCGCCCGCTCACGGGCCCGGTCGGGATCGTCGTCGAGGGCCAGCCAGTTGTAGGCGGTGATCGAATGACCCTCGACGCCGATGAGCTCGCGCGTCGCGCGGACGTACTCCGGTGTCGCCGGTTCCGCCAGGAGCGTTCCGTCGGCCACCCGGCCCGCCGCCGCGAGGGATTTCGGGCCGCGGACACCGGCGATGAGCCTCGGCGGCACGGCGGGCGGGAACTCCAGTTCGACCCCGTCGAGCCGGACGTGCTTGCCCTCGAAGGAAACCCGCTCACCCGCCAGCAGCCGACGGACGACCGTCAGCGTCTCCTCGAACGCGGCCAGCGCCGAGGGCGGCCACGCGTCGATCTGCCGCATCCAGCTCGGCACGCCGTGCCCGAACCCGGCGATCAGGCGTCCGGGGTGCAGCTCCGCCAGTGCCGCGATCTCCATCGCCGCGATGGCCGGGTTCCTGGCCACGGCGGGCATGATGCCGATGCCGAGGGTGATCCTCTCGGTCGCCGCCAGCACCGTCGCCGCCGTGGCGATCCCGCCCGCGTAGAAGCAGTCCTCGACGATCCAGACCTCGTCCAGCCCCTCCTGTTCCGCGCGGCGCGCCAGACCGGCCAGCCGGGCGGCGGGCAGTTCGCGCGGGATCCTGACTCCGAGCCGTGAATCCATGACGTTCTCCGTTCTTTAAACGCGCCGCAGCACGCGTAACAGATATTCCTTGCGTTCCAACGGGTTGTGATCGGTTCTCGACCGTGACGGCGGTGCTCCTCGGACCGGTCGATAGCCGTGGAAGCTGGTCTCCAGCACACCTTCTCCCCGTGTCGCCGAGGGCAGGAGCTGGTGCACCTCATGGGTTTTCGCCGCCGGGATCTCGCCGTCGAGTTCCGCTGTCCCGTCTTCGGTGAACGTCGCGCGCGGGATGGCGCGAGCCTGCGCCAGCAGCGCGGTGACCGGGCCGAGCGTGTCGGCCGGGGCCTGCAGGGTGAACCGGTGCATCGGTTCGTGTACGGTCGTCCCGGCCTCGCGCAGGGCCGCCATCAGCACCAGCGGCGTCAGATCGCGGAAGTCGCCCGCGGTGCTGGACATGCTCTTGTCGAAGGTGCCGTGGGCGTGGCTTTGCCTGGCGTAGTAACCGGAACGCGTCATCGTCACCACACAGTCGAGCACCTCCCAGCCGTGGACGCCCTCGCGCAGCGTCTCCTTCACCGTGTCCTCCACGGCCTTGACGAAGGAGTACGGCATCGAGCCGAGTTCGACCTCCAGCCGGAACGAGATCCCGCTCCCCGGTGGACCGGGTTCGACGCGCAGGCCGACCGTCGCCAGGAAGGGATTGGGGTCCTTGCCGATGAGTTCGGCGGCAGATCCGGTGCCGGAGACGCGTTCGACGCAGATCGTGGTCGTCTCGCTGAACGTGACGTCGATTCCGTACTCGTCCGCGAGCGTCGACTGCAGGACTTCCTTCTGAACTTCTCCGTACAGGGAAACGGAAGTCTCCTGACGGATCTCGTCGTGCCGAAGGCCGATCAGCGGGTCCTGCTCGGCCAGCCGGGTGAGTGCCTGGTGCAAGGGGCCGCGATCGGCCGGGCGCACCGGGGAGACGACGGTCTCCAGCGTCGGTGGTGAGAAAAGGGCTCTGGGCGCGTGCTCGGGCGGTGTCCCGAGCACGTCACCGATCCGGACGTCCAGCCCGGACAGCTTCGCGATCCGCCCGGCCCCGGCCGAACCCGACGGCACGGCCGAGCCGTTGTCGAAGACGCTGATCGCGGTGACCTTGCCTTCGCCGTCGCCAAGCGGGACCTTGTCGCGCACGGCGACCCTGCCGGAGAACAGCCGCACGTAGGCGATCTTCTCGCCGCCCGGTGCGCGTTCGACCTTGAACACCGTGCCGGACAGTGGCCCGTCGGCGTCGCTCTCCTTGGCAGGCAACAGATTCTCGATGCCGTCGCGGAGCGCGTCGATACCGGCGCCGGTGATCGCCGAGCCGAAATAGACCGGATGGGCGAGCCCTTCGGCCACTTTCGCGGCGAGCTCGGCATGGAGCCGCGACGGCGTGAACCCGTCCGGGTCGGCGAGGTACCCGGCCAGGAGGTCGTCGTCGAGGGTCGCCAGCAGGTCGATCACCCGATCGGGTGTCATGGGGTCCATCGCGACGACCGAGGGCGTGAGTTTCCCGGCTATTTCCCGGAACACCCGGTCCGGATCGGCGCCGCGGCGGTCCAGTTTGTTCACGAACAGCAGTGCCGGGATACGCAGCCGTCGCAAGGTCCGCATCAGGACGCGGGTCTGCGCCTGAACCCCTTCGACCGCCGACAGCACCAGGACCGCGCCGTCGAGCACGCCGAGCGCGCGTTCGACCTCGGCGATGAAATCGGGATGGCCGGGGGTGTCGATCAGGTTGACGGTGACGTCGCCGACGGCGAACGACACCACGGCCGCCTTGATGGTGATCCCGCGGGCGCGTTCGAGCGCCAGCGTGTCGGTCTGCGTGCTGCCGTCATCGACGCTGCCCAGCTCGCCGATGATCCCGGCGGTGTGCAGCAGCCGCTCGGTCAGGCTCGTCTTCCCGGCGTCAACATGCGCCAGAATCCCCAGGTTGAGGGTCTTCACGAGGTGTCTTGTCCTTGAGGTAGGCGGAAATTACCTGTGGGAAGGACGCAGACACCGGCAAGACGATCATCTCCTAGGTCAAGTCGACTACAGCACGCTCACCTCGGTCCCGCAACCGAAATACGTGAAGGCCCCCTTCAGTGCGTCTAGCGCACTGAAGGGGGCCTTCACGTACTTTCAGGCCAGGTACTCGGCGGCGGCGCGGAGGCTGACGTAGGACCCGCTGAACGTGTCGATCCGCGGCCCCTCGGTGTCCGGTCCCGGCGCGCCGGTCTCGACCCGGATGTAGTCCACGGAGGACTCCCGGAGCCAGCCCAGGAACTCGCGGACCTCGGGGTGCCGGTGCGCCTCGCGCGTCACCACGACGAGGTCGCGCGCGCCGTGGACGGCTTCGATCGCGGTCGCGATCCCGTCCGCGCCGACCTTGACCGCGCGGGTGCCGGGCACGAGCTCGGTCAGCTGCGAACCGAGCCCCCACGGCATCGGACCGGCCGCGATGATCGGCTCGGTCTCGATGTCGATCACCAGCGGCGGGCCCTCCAGCTTCGGCGAGCCCTGGATCCGCAGCGCCTTGCGCGCCGCCTCCAGGCCGAGCCGGTAGTCCACCGGGGAGATCGGCGTCGACACCGGGGGAGCGCCGAGCGCGGCGACCCGTTCCGACGCCTCGGCCAGCCGCTCCAGCGGCAGCTCACCGGACTCGACCGCGGCCGCGATGACCGCCGCGATCCGGTTCAGGTCGTCGTCGTCGAACGACACACCACCCAGGCAGAGCGCGTCGGCACCGGCGATCAGCGCCCGCACGGACGCCCGGCCGACCCCCTCGGTCTTGCCGAGTTCGCCCGCGATGGCGCCCATGTCGAGCGCGTCGGTGATCACCGCGCCGGTGAAGCCGAGCTCACCGCGCAGGACGTCGGTGAGCGCCTTCGGGTTGAGCGTGGCGGGCAGTTCACCCCACGCGGGCACGACGAGGTGCCCGGTCATGACCGCGCGCACCCCCGCCGCGATCGCGGCCTTGAAGGTGACGAGCTCGATCTCGTGCAGTTCCGCCTCGGTCCGGGGCAGCACCGGCAGCGCGTGGTGCGAATCGTCGGTCGCCGCCCCGTGGCCGGGGAAGTGCTTGGCCGACGCGGCCACGCCGTACTTCTGCATCCCGGTGATGTACGCCGCGACATGCGGCGAAGCCTTCACCGGATCCGAACCGAACGCGCGGACCCCGATGGAGGGATCCTCCGCCGCCAGGGTCAGATCCGCGCACGGGGCGAAGTTGATCGTCACCCCGCAGGCGGCCAGCCGCTCGCCGAGCGAAGCGGCGACCGACGCCGTCAGCTCGACGTCGTCCGCGGCGCCGAGTGCGAGTGGTCCGGGGATGAACGAGCCGGTGGCGACGTCGAGCCGGGTGACGTCACCGCCCTCTTCGTCGATGCCGATGAGCACGCCGGGCCGTTCCGCCCGCAGCTGCGCGCTGAGCGCGGCCACCTGCTCGTCGTCGACCACGTTGCGGCCGAACAGGATCACGCCGCCGAGGCCGTCGGCCACCTTGCGGCGCAGCCAATCCGGTGCGATGGTGCCGTCGAAGCCCGATACGAGAACGGATGCGGCGAGCTTTTCCGGTGAAGACAAGGATTACCCCTTCACTGCGCCTGCGGTCAGGTTGGACACGAGCTTGCGCTGGACGAGAATGAAGAACACGAGCGCGGGCACGGCGTAGATGACCGACGCCGCCATGATCCCGCCCCAGTCCACGGAAAACGCCGTGCGGAACGAGGAAAGCCACACCGGCAGGGTCTGCTTGTTCTGGTCGCGCATGAAGACGAACGCGAACAGGAACTCGTTCCACGCGGTGATGAAACTGAACACCGAGGTGGTCACCAGGCCCGGCGCGAGCAGCGGCAGCGTCACCCGGCGGAAGGCACCCGCCCGGCTGCAGCCGTCGATCATCGCGGCCTCTTCGAGGTCGTACGGGATGCCGTTGACGAAGCCGTAGAGCATCCAGCACGTGAAGGGCAGCGTCGCCGCGAAGTACACCAGCAGCAGCGAAGGCAGCTGGTTGAGCAGCCCGGCGTCGCGCATGAGCAGGTACATCGGGATCAGCAGCGCCTCGAACGGGGCGAGCTGGGCGACCAGCACCAGCAGCAGGAACCCCTTGCGGCCGCGGAAACGCATGCGGGACAAGGGAACCGCGGCCAGCACACCCGCGACGAGCGAGCACAGCACCGCGCCGAGCGTGACGATGAGACTGTTGGCGAGGTACGTGGTGAACCCCGGCTTCGTCAGCGCCGAGACGAAGTTGTCGAGCGTCGCCGCGGACGGGATCAGGTCGTAGTCCGGGGACAGGACCTGGCCCGGTGTCTTCAGCGAGGAGGTGATCATCCAGTACGTCGGGAAGACGAACAGGAGGGCCACGACCACGCCGAGCGCGCCGAGGCCGATCCGCTGGGTCAGGGACTTCCTCATGACAGGTCGGCCTCCTTCGTGCGCACCAGCAGCTGGACGTACCGGGCGGTGAGCAGGATCAGCACGAGCATCATCAGCAGGGCGGCGGTGGCCGCCAGGCCGAAGTGGTTGCCCGCGAGGCCCTTGAGGTACATGTAGACCGGCAGCGTCGTGCTGGCGCCGTCCGGCCCGCCTTGGCGGATCGCCCACACCTGGGCGAACAACTTGAAGTCCCACAGGACCGACAGGAACGTGACCATGGTCAGGATCGGCCGGATCGCCGGCCAGCTGACCGCCCAGAACGCCTGCCAGCCGTTGGCGCCGTCGATGCCCGCGGCCTCGTACTGCTCCTTCGGGACGCCGAGGAGCCCGGCGTACAGCGTGAACGCCACGAACGGCACGGCCTGCCAGACGACCAGCAGGCCGATCACGGTCAGGGTGCTCGGGCCGGTGGAGAACCAGGAATGCCCGATGAACCCGTCGAAACCGAGTTTCGCGAGCGTCTTGTTCAGGATCCCGTACTGCTGGTCGAAGATCCACTGGAAGACCGTGGTGGTCGCGACCACCGGGGTCGCCCACGCGAGGATCAGCGCGACCTGCAGGATCACCCGGACCACCGGGTTGAGATGCCGCATCAGCAGCGCCATGAACAGCGCCAGCAGCAGGGTGATGATCACGACCGAGGCGGTGAACACCAGGGTGCGGACCGTGATCTCCCAGAATTCGGGGTCGGAAAGGATCGTGGAGAAGTTCTCGAAGCCGACCCAGACCATGTCTCCGGAGACCAGCTCACGGAGGTCGAGCTTGCGGAGACTGATCCCGATCAGCTGCATCGTCGGCCAGCCCAGCAGGACCAGGATCGCGACCAGTGCCGGAAGGATCAGCAGATACGGCGCCGTCCGTTCGCCGAGACGGAGACGCCGATTGGACTTCTGGCGTTTGATGCGCGGCGATGCCGGCGGGGTGGCCCCCGCCGGCATCGTCACATCTTTGGTCGTGGTCATCCGCCGATGAGCTTGTCGAGCGCTGCGTTGGCGTCGGCGGTCGCCTGGTCGAGCGTCTTCGTTCCGGTCAGGTAGGCGGTCAGCATGTCCTTGATCGGGTTCTGACCGGACTCGACGTCACCCCACTTGGGGCTGGTCGGGACGGCACGGCCGTTCTTGGACGCCTCGGCCATGACCTTGGTGAGCGGGTTCGCGTCGAGCGCGGACACGTCGGTCGAGGTACCGGGGACGTAACCGGCCTTGGCCAGCTCGGTCTGGTACTTCGGGGTGGAGAAGAGCTTGACGTAGTCCTTGGCCGCGGCCGCGTTCTTGCTGTTGGCCGGGATGACCAGGTTCGAACCACCGAGGAAGACCGGGGCCGACTTGTCGGCGGTCTTGCCGGGGATCGCGAAGGCGCCCGACTTCTCCTTGATCTTCGGGTCGGTCTTCGCCGCGGTGTCGGCCTCACCGGGGACACCGATCATCATCGCGACCTTGCCCGCGCCGTAGATGCCGGCCTGCTGCGGGGTGGCCTCGTCAGCGTCCTTCGGGGCCTTGGTGCCCGAAGCGTCGGTGAGCTGCTTGTAGAACTCGAGCCCGGCCTTGGCCTGCGCGGAGTCCAAAGTCGCCTTGAAGGACTTGCCGTTGGCCTGGGCGATGTCGCCGCCCTCGTCCCAGATGAAGGACAGCAGCTCGTACCAGTTCTGGCCCGGCTGGTAGAGGGCCTGGAACTCGGGGTCGCTGCCGAACTTGGCCTTGAGCTTGGTGATCGCGTCGAGCCACTCCGCGCGCGTCTTCGGCGTCGCGGTGATGCCCGCCTGCTCGAACATGTCCTTGCGGTAGATGACCTCACGGTTGGCCGCGTAGAACGGGACGCCGTAGGTCTTGCCGTCGAACTCGCCCGAAGCCTTGAGGCCCTGGAGCCACTGCGCGCCGTTGAAGTCGCCCACGCTCGAGGTGAGGTCGGCGAGCACGCCCTGGTTCGCGAACGCGGGGGTCTGGGTGTTGCCCAGCTCGATCACGTCCGGCGGGTTGTCACTGGCCAGCGCGGTGGTCAGCTTCTGCTGGATGCCGTTCCACTGCTGGATCTCGTACTTGACCTTGACGCCGGGGTGTGCGTCTTCGAATTCCTTGTGGAGCGAGTTCGTCAGCGATTCCGGGGCGGTCCCGGTCATGAGCCAGACCGTGAGCGAGCCGTTCGACGCCGGAGCGCTCGAATTCGTGCTGTCGCCACTACCGGAACCGGCGCAGCCCGCCGTCGCGAGGGTGATGGCGGCGGCGCCCGCAGCCATCTTGAGCCAGCGCTTCACTCGTGCCGTCCTTTCGATGCCCGGCCACTGTGCCGGGCTCCCACAAAATGGTGTAGACCAATGTCGGCAGCGTGGTACGTACCACTCCGACTGTCAAGCGGGTGGCCGGTTCGTTGTAAACGAGCCGCAATCTTTCACCTTGAGTGAGCGGATGATCACGCTCATGTGGACATTTCGGGGTCCACGTCAGCCGCTTGCCAGGCGCGCTGACATGCGGTTTTTCGTTGACTGTGCCGGTGATCGGTGCATTCGGACGGTCATCGTTGCACCGATCGGCGCAACGGGAGCTCGCGTTCGCCTAGCGGTAGTCCTCGTCGTCTTCGGGAGGCTCGATACCGAGGAGTGCCCGAGTCTGATCCTGGAGGAACCACGCCAGCGTCGCGGTGATGATCAGCAGGACCAGCGGGAGGACCGGGCCGCCGTTGGCCAGGATGAACAGTTCGGTGACGCTCGCGCCCAGCATGACGCCCGCCAGTAGCAGCGCCGACGGCCCGCCGAGGCGGGGGATCAGCAGCCCGATCGCGCCGACGGCCTCCACGGCGCCGGTGACGTACCGCAGCCACTGTCCGAGGCCGATCTCGGCGAAGGTCTGTTCGGTGTGGCCGCCCGCGAACAGCAGGTAACCGCTGTAGAGGAACTCGGCGGCGAGCGCGGCACGCACGATCCACAGCGCGATCAAGCCGATGGGCAGGCTTCGGGTACCGCTGGCTCCTCCGGACATGCCGGAGATTTTTCTCCGGTGCGGGAAGGGTGGCAAGGCTACGCATGGTCCGAGACGCGTAGTGAAGGCCTCCTTCCCTACTCTCAAGGTAGGGAAGGAGGCCTTCACGGACTTCAGGTGGCGTGTCAGGCCGGGATCTGCCAGGACTGGCCTGCCGAACCGTTGCAGGTCCAGATCACCAGCCGGGTTCCCGAGCCGGTGCCGCCGCCCTCGACGTCGAGGCACTTACCGGACTGCGGGTTGACCAGCCTCTGACCGCTCCGCTGCCAGGTCTGGGCCCCGGTCTTGTTGCAGTCCCACAGCTGCACCTTCGTCCCGTCCGCCGTCCCGCTGTTGTCGACGTCCAGGCACTTCCCGAGCGCGCGCAGGGTCCCGTTCTGCACCGCCCACGTCTGCGCGCCGGTGTTGTTGCAGGTCCACAGCCGCACCGCCGTGCCGTTCGCGATCTGCGAGTTGTCGACGTCGACGCAGTTACCGCCCGCGCCGGTGATCCGCCCGGCCGGATACGGCGTGCCGCCGCGGATCAGGTACTCGCTGTCGGCCACGTTCCAGTGGGTGGCGAGGTAGCTTCCGGGCGCGGGATTGGTGTGGAAGTAGTCGTTGCCGAGACAGTCGATCTGGTTTTCCGGCGCGCCGGGGCACACCTTCTTCAGGCCGCCGGGCGGGAGGCCGCCGTCGTCGTAACACATGATGTCTTCGTCGTCCCAGCAATGACCGTACGGCGTCGCGTTCGGCGCGCTGCCCTGGACGGCGCCGAGGTTGTGCAGGAGTTCGTGGCCGCTGGCCTGCCAGCTCCAGCAGCCCGTGCCGACGGTCGCGTAATGCGGGCCGCCGTTGTACGGGTTGTTCGCGCCGGGGCTGTCGTTGCCGCCGTTGCCGAACGCGAGCCCGCAGCCGCCCGCGTCGTACCAGACGAGGTACTTGCGGTCGCCGCGGTTGTAGCCCTGTGCCTTGATGGCGTTGGTGATCGTGTCCACGTCGGCCATCGCGGACTGCGCGATGACGACGTTCGCGATCGTCGCCTTGCAGCTCGCGTCGTGCACGTACCGGACGTGCCGGACGCCGCCGCCGAGCCGGGACGCGGCCTCGACGAAGATGTCGTCGATCTGGCTCGTGAAGGTCTGGAACTGGCCGACGAGCTGCCCGTACCTGTCCGCTTGCGTGTTTCCGCGGACATAAAGCGCTTGAACGCGTTTTCCGCTGACACCGTCGCCGTCGCAGACCGCCGAGGCTTCAGCCGCGGTCGCCACCGGGGCGGGCAGGGAGATGACGCCGAGCACCAGCGCTGCGCCGGCCACGAGTCTCAGGAATCTTCTGGTCATGCCGAACCGCCTTTTCATCGCGGGGGATGAGGCATCCGGATGTGGGAAAGAGGTCTAGACCGGCAGGAATCATAAGCAGCCGAAGGTGAGCATGTCACTGACAGAACAGGACATACGTCACTTTTGTTCACCGAGGAGTATCTGTTCGAGCAAGAGGTCGACATCGCGGGCGGACTCGGCTTCGCCTATCCGGTGGAAGGTTTCGGCGGCGCGGAGCGCGCGGCGGGCGGCCTCCCGGACGCGGCCCGCGGCGCTGAGCACGTGGGCGGCGACGTGGTCGAGCTGCGCGACGAGATGTTCCCTGGCGGGCACGGTCTCGGTTTCCACGGCGTGCACGGCGGATTCCGCGACGTCGAGCGCGGTGAGCGCCGCGTCGAGGTCGCCGGACCGCAGCCGGGACAGTGTCGCGGCGTTACGGCAGGTGGCGGCCACGTAACCGCCGCCGATCGCCACAGCCGCGTCGGCGGCTTGCGCGTAGAAGTCGGCGGCGTTCGCGCCGTAGCCGAGCAGATCCAGTTGTTCGGCGGCGGCCATGCTCACCGAGATGTAGGAGTGCCCGGTGTCGCCCGACTCCTCCAGGATTTCGGCGAGGACGGCGTATTCGTTGAAGGCGCGCGAGGATTCGCCGAGCGCGCGGTAGGCGTCGGCGTACATCCACCGGCAGCGATGGCCCCAGTCCGGCAGCCCGGCGAGCAGCTCGATGGCGCGGGGCGCGACGTCGAGCACCTCGTCGTAGCGGCCGGCGCCGTGCAGCGCGGTGACGAGGACGTACCAGTGTTCCGCGTTGTCCTTGCCTTTCGACGCGGCGACACCGAGGGACGCGTACGCGTCGTCGACGGCCTCGGCGAACCGCCCGGTGCCGATCAGCGACAGCGCCCGAAGCTGGCGGAGATGACCACGCAACCGTTCCGGGCCGCCCGCGGGAAGCGTCGACAGCAAGTGCTCCACGAAGACGTCCAGTTCGTCGAGCGATCCCGTGCGCTCATAAGCGATCCGGACCTGTTCGACGGCCTCGACGGCTTTCTCGCCGACGTTCCCGACGATGAAGGCGTCCGTCGCCGCCTGCGCGAGTTCCAGCGTGGTCCCCGGATCCTCGCCGTCACCGTTCCGCAACGACGCCTCCAGGCACAGAAGAGTGCCGTGCAGCAAGGGATCGCCTGCTTTGTGCGCTCGTTCCGCCCCGCGACGCAAGGCCTCGTACGCCTCGGCAGTGCGGCCTTGCCCGGAAAGCACGTGCGCCAGCCAGTATTCGCCCCAGCAGGCGGCACGCTCGTCGGTCCCGGCGCGCAACCGCGCCGCGGCCACCGTCGTCAGCGCGACCCCGGTCTCGGCCTGATCGTCGAAAACGAGCCACAGCCCGAGCCAGCATTGGTTGAGCAGGAACCGGATTTCGTCGCCCTGGCGCCGGAATCCCGTGGCCGCGCGGCGCAACCGCTCCTCGGTGTCACCGTCCTGGAAAAAGATCGCGCGTAATTCGGCCAGCCGCGGGGCGATCCCGTCCGCGACGGTGCCGATCGCGGCGAGACAGGCCCGCGCCTCTTCCGGTTCGCATCGGTGATTGTGGATTTCGGCCCTGGTGACGAGTTCCTCCGCCGACAGATCCGGCGGAGGCAGGATCGGGACCCGCGGCAGCGCGGAAGGCAGGAGCGGGACGAATTCCGTGACCGGTTTCGCGGTCATCTTCCGTTCGGCGTGCGCGGCGAAATATCCGGTGGGATCGCCCTCGTCGAGTTCCTCGGCTTCGACGAAGGCCGCCGCCCGCATCCGCCGGTGCAGCCGGTTCAGGGAAAGACCGTCGTACGGCCCGTTGAGAACGAACCGGATCTCGCCGTATCCGGTTTCTGTCAACCGCCGGGTGAGCAGTGCGGCCGCGGCGAAGAAGTCCAGCCTGCCGACGGCGTCCGCGTGGTCGCCGACACCGTCCAAAAGCGACAGAAGATCGAGACCGGTGTGCTCGTTGCCGGTGAGGGCGCAGAACTCCAGCCGTAACGCGTGGTCGCGGTAACGGAGCGGAGCCCCGATCGACGCCCTGGTCACCCACCGGTAGGTCGACGCGGCCTCGGCGTGCTTGCCCGCGGCCGCCAGCGGTACCAGCGTCCGGCACAGCCGGGTGATCTCGGCCCCGTCCTCGTCCGAGCCGTCCGCGTCCGCGCGGCGTGGTTCCACTTCCATGGTCCTGCCCCCAGAACAATGACGTCGACGCCGGATCTTAACGCCCGGAGTTCCGTCATGAACCCGCTTTCGGGTGGTTCAGGGGACGCGCACCGCGGCTATTTGGGTGGCTTGCCCGATCAATCTGTTCTTTTCGTCCCAAAGCTCCGCGACCTCGTCCATCCGGTCGCCGCCGATCTCGCCTGCCCGCATCCGCACCCGGACCGGACCCGGTGCCGGGAGCCCGCGCAGGTACGCGGTGAACTGGACGGTCGGCGCCCAGCCCGCGATGCCGAGGTCGTAGGAGATCGGCGGGACCGGGTCGAGCGCCACGAGCAGGCTCACCGGATCCCAGTCGCTGCCGTCCGCGAGCCGCAGCCAGGACGAGATGACGCCTTTCCGGGACGGCTGTCCCACCGCGAAGCCCGCCGCTGCCGGGTCGAGCCGCTGCTCGACGACGTCCATCAGGCCGATCCGGAAGCCGCCACCGCCGTCGGCGGGCACGGGCAGGCAGTCCTGCTCCGGCGGGATCTCGACCGGGTCCACTCCGGACCACCACGCGTCGCCGTCGGTCAGGACGCCCTGGGTGATCAGGGCCTCGGTGCAGGGTGCGCCGTGCTGGCTCAGCCGCGCGCGCAGCTGGGTGAGGCCGCGGCCTTCGCGCAGCACCTCGACCTCGACGACCGCGGGACCGGGCTCCGGCGCCACCGAGAACGAGCCGCTGATCGCGGTCAGGTGCGGATGCGAGGAGACCCCGGCGGCGGCCCTGGCGAGCACGGCGAGCAGGTAGCCGCCGTGCAGTTTCGCCCCGATCGTCCACTGTGGATCGAGCTCGATGTCGAATACCGGCCTGTCGCCCCGGCGGATCAGGGCGGTCGCGGTCTGGAAGTGCGCCATAGCTCAAGCTGACATCGTCAAGTTGACGGTGTCAAGTCAATGCTGGCAGCATCACGGCATGGGCGCGAAGCGGACGAAAGCGCGGCCGGGCGAAGGAGAGAAGCTGCGGGGCGAGATCCTGCGCGCCGCCGATGCCCTGCTCGCCGAGGAGGGGACCGACGAAGCACTGACGCTGCGTGCCGTCGCACGGCGGACCGGCGTGTCCACCCCGTCGGTCTATGCGCACTTCCCGAGCCGTGACGCCTTGCTGGAGGCGGTCTGCCTGCGGGTGTGGGACGACCTCGCGCGCCGGATGCACGAACACACCGCCGAGGTCGGCGACCCCATGCGCGCGCTCAGCCGCTGCGCGCGGGTGTATGCCCGGTTCGCCCTGGACCATCCGGTGCAGTACCGGGTCCTGTTGATGCGCCCGTCCGGAGGCTCGTCTCCCGGCGCGGTCGCCTGTTTCCGGTATCTCGCCGACGCGACCGCCGCGTGTGTGCGGGAGGGGATCCTGCGCGGCGAACCGGAAGTGCTCGCGATGGGCCTCTGGTCGGCGATGCACGGCTGCGTGAGCCTGCTGATCGCCCAGCCGGGATTCGACTGGCCGGAGGAGTTGATCGACAGCGTCATCCGGATGGCCGGGCTCGGTACGGCGCTCGCCTGCCGGGTCCCGTGGGACGCGCTCCCGCCGAGTGCCGAACTGGCGGCCGAACTGGACGAACTGGCGGCGGGCTGGGCGACGGCACGCGGCCGGACTGGCTAGGCTTTCCCGCATGTCCGGGACATCGACGGCCGACGAACGGCTCCAGGTGCTCGAAGCCATCACCGACACCGCGCTGGGACACCTCGGCCAGGACCTGGTGGTGGCGAAAATCCTCGCCAGGGTGCGCGAGGTCCTCGGGGTCGACACGGCCACGGTGCTGCGGCACGACCCGGACGCGCGGCAGCTGCAGGCCATCGCCGCTTCCGGCATCGAGGAAGAGGTCTTCCAGGACGTCCGGATCGCCGTCGGCGCGGGTTTCGCGGGCCGGGTGGCCGCGGACCGGCGCCCGGTCATCCTCGACCACGTCGACGAGACCACCGTGGTCAACACGCTGCTGCAGGAGCGAGGCCTCCGCACCTTGCTCGGCGTGCCGATGGTCGCCGGGGACGAACTGATCGGCGTGCTGCACGTCGGATCCGTGACGTCGCGCGAATTCTCCGAGGCCGACGTCGAACTCCTGCGGCTGGTGGCCGCGCGGCTCGCGCTGGCGCTGCAGATCGAGAACTCCGCCACCGACCGCGCGGCCGCGGCGGCGCTGCAGCGGAGCCTGTTGCCGGGGCGGCTGCCCGTCGTCGCCGGGATGGAGTTCTCCGCGCGGTACGTGCCGGGCACCGAACCAGGGGTCGGCGGTGACTGGTACGACCTGTTCCCGCTGCCGGGCGACCGGCTCGGCATCGTGATGGGCGACGTCGCCGGGCACGGCCTCAACGCCGCCGTGATCATGGGACGGCTGCGCAGCGCCCTCCGCGCCTACGCGCTCGAATCGGACGACCCGGCGGAGGTACTGTCCAAATTGGACCGGAAGGTCCAGCATTTCGAGCCGGGGACACTGGCCACCGTCGTGTACGGGTTGGTGACGGCTTCGCGGGACAAGGTGGCGATCTCGCTGGCCGGACACCTGCCCCCGGTCCTCGCGGCGCCCGATCGGCCGTCCGCGTTCGTCGATGTCCCGGTGGATCCGCCCATCGGGGTCACCGGGCCGCGACGGCGAAGAACCGTGGTCGACCTGCCGCCCGGTGGCTCGCTCGTCTTCTACACCGACGGTCTCGTGGAACGCCGGGACCAGCTGATCGACCTCGGCCTGCAGCGGCTCGTCGACGTGGTCACCCCCGAGCAGCCAGGAGTGGTGTGCGCGCGGGTGATGGCCGCGCTCGTCGGCGCGACGCCGGCGCAGGACGACATCGCCCTCCTCGCGGCCCGGCGCATCCCGGCCTGAGCCTTCCCGCCGTAACGTCTGTGACCATCAAGTGATTCGAAGGGACGGTCTCGGATGGAGATCTGGGTGAACCCGGCGTGTGCCAAATGCCGGTCCGCGGTGTCGATGCTCGACGAGGCGGGGGCCGAGTACACCGTGCGGAAGTACCTCGAGGACCCGCCGACCGCGAAGGAGCTGAAGGCCGTCCTCAAGCGGCTCGGACTCGAGCCCTGGGACATCACCCGCACCGCCGAGGCGATCGCGAAGGAACTCGAGCTGAAGACCTGGGGGCGCACGCCCGCCGACCGTGACCGGTGGATCGACGCCCTGGTCACGCATCCGAAGCTGATCCAGCGGCCGATCATCACCGCGGACGACGGCACGACCGTTGTCGCGCGGACCCCGGAGGCCGTCCAGTCCGTGCTGCCCTCGTGAGCGGTGGTTGAGCGGTCCGTGAAGGCCTCCTTGAGGGACTCAGAGTCCCTCAAGGAGGCCTTCACGGACCTCTACCTGGGTCGAATAAAGCTCATGTTCGGTGGCTGAGGGCGCGGGCCCGCTCCTCGGGCAACCGCCGCCCCCGTTTCGACGCGAGCCGCACCGCCTGGTCGGCCAGTGCCCGCGCCGCTTCCGGCTCGCCGAGGTCCAGCCGGGCGTGCGCGATTTCGGTGAGGGCGTCCGCCTCCAGCAGAAGCTGACCGTTCTCGCGCAACGTGGCCAACGCCTTTTCGGCGTACTCCAGCGCTTTCGCGGCGTCGCCGAGGCTCCGGTGCGCGAACGCGAGGCCGATCCGGGCGGATCCCTGGCCGTAGCCGAGGCCGATTTCGGTGAACATCCGCAGCGCTTCGTGCAGTCCCTCGATCGCTTCCGCATGCTCGCCGCGCCGGTTCCGCACCGTCGCGATGACCTCCACGGCCGCCGCCTCGCCGCGCCGGTCGCCGATCTGCACGGAGCGGGCGTGGCATTCGGTCGCCAGTGTCATCGCGACGTCGAGGCGGCCCGCGTCGCAGTGGGTTTCGGCGAGGCAGTTCAGGGTCGCCGTTTCCCCGAAGCCGAGTCCGGCCTCGCGGGTGTAGGCGAGCACCTGTTCGTGATCCGCGATGGCCTCGTCGAACCTGCCCAGCGCCCACAGCGCGATCCCGCGGCCGTTGAGCGCGTGGAAGGCGGTTTCCCGTTGGCCGGTTTCCGTGGCCAGCCGCAGGGACCGGTCGTGCCAGCCGACCGCCGTCCTCGGCCTGCCGGAGAAGGTGTGGATGACGCCGATGCAGTTCAGCGCCAGCGTTTCCGCCCCGGTGTTGCCCGCCCGGCGGCTGACCGCGAGCGCCTGGCCGTGGAAGTGCAGCGCTTGCCTCGCCTTGCCCTGCTGGCTCGACGCGCGGCCGAGGTTGCGCAGCGCGTCGGTCTCCGCGTCGAGGTCCTTCAGCTCACGCGCGGCCGCGAGCGCCTGCTGGAAGTGTTCGATCGCCGGGCCGTAGTCGCTGAGATTGTGCGACATCTGCCCGAGGACGTCGAGCAGCGACAGCCGTGCCCGTACGTTGCCCGTCTCGGTCGCCGAGCGCAGCGCGGCCGTGCAGGTCGCGACCGCCTCACGGGCGTGCCCGCTCGCCTGGAGGTAGCCGCGCAAGACGTCGATCAGCCGCCACGCGGCGGGCTGGAACGCGGGATCCGTGGTGGCACAGGCGATCGTGTCGACCAGGTTGTCCCGTTCGGTGTCCAGCCAGCGAAGCGCGGTGTGTTCGTCGAAGACCGGCGAGGCGGCGCCGGCGTAGAGCACGCGAGTGGCCGCGGCAGCGGTCTCCACATACGACTCGATCAGCCGGGACAACGCCGTCAGCGCGGCTTCCTGCGGGTCTTCGGCGTGCCCGCGTTCGGCGGCGTACTCCCGGATGAGGTCGTGGAACTGGTAGCGGCCGGGCGCGGTCCGCTGCAGCAGGTTCGCCGCGGCCAGCCGGTCGAGCGCGCGGCCGGTCTCCACGCGCGAAGCCCCGGCGACAGCGGCCGCCGCGGGCGCGCCGAAATCCGGACCCGGTGCCCGGCCGAGCATCCGGAACAGCGTCCGGTCCGGTTCGGACAACCGCAGATAGGACCGGTCGAAGGCGACCCGCACGGCCGAAGACGAGTCGCCGTCGATGGCCAGTTCCTCCAGCCTGCCCGAACGGGTGAGCTCGGCGGTGTACTCCGCGACGCTGCGGCCGGTGTCGGCCGCGAGGTTCGCACCGGCGATCCGCAGTGCCAGCGGCAGATGCGCGCAGGCCGCGGCGAGCGCGGCGACGGCTTCGGGTTCGGCGGCCGTGCGCGCGGGCCCGAGCAGTTCGGCGAGGACGGCACTCGATTCGTCTTCGGTGAGCACGCCGAGCGGCAGGTGCACGGCGCCGGGGTTGACTGCGAGCCCGCGCAGGTCGTTGCGGCTGGTGATCAGCACGGCGCAGCCGGGCCGCCCCGGCAGCAGCGGCCGGACCTGGTCGACGTGCACCGCGTTGTCCAGCAGCAGCAACATCTTCTTGTCCGCCAGCACACTGCGGAACAGGGCGGCCTGCTCGGCGGGTTCGGCCGGGATCCGGTCCCGGTGCACGCCGAGCGCGCCGAGGAACCGGGTCAGCGCGGCCGACGGGTCGAGCGGCGGACCGGCCGCGTAGCCCTGGAGGTTCACATACAGCTGGCCGTCCGGGAAGGAGGGCCGGAACCGGTGCGCGACGTGCACCGCGAACGCGGTCTTCCCGACCCCCGGCGGTCCGGAGACCACGACGTTGCGCCCGGTCGCGGTCAGCCGCAGTCCCGTGAGCTCGGCCATCGGATCCGCGCGCCCGACGAACCGGTGGACGTCGGGCGGCAGCTGGCTGATCGTCTCCCTCGGGGGATCGGCGCCCTCGTCGAGGATCGCGGCGTGGACGCGCCGCAACCGCGGGCCGGGCTCGATCCCCAGTTCGTCGGCGAACATCCGGCGCGTCGAGCGGTAGGTCTCCAGCGCGTCGGCGCGACGGCCGGACCGGTCGAGCGCGGTGATGAGCTGCGCCCGGAACGTCTCCTGCCACGGGTGTTCCTTGGTGAGCGTGACCAGCTCGGCGACCAGCTCGCGGTGCCTGCCCGCTTCGAGCCCGGCCTCGATCCAGCGCTCCAGCGTGCGGAGGCGGTCTTCGCCGAGCTGCGCGGCTTCGTCACGCTGCAGGGATTCCGACGGGACGTCGCAGAGCGCCGGGCCGCGCCAGCACTCCAGCGCTTCGGCTAGCAGCGCGAGCTCCGTGGCGGAATCACCCGCTTTGCCCGCTTCCAGGCCCGCTTCGGTCAGCCGCCGGTAGCGGAGCAGGTCCAGTTGCTCGGGCTCCAGCCGGATCCGGTAGCCGTCCTGGCGGGTCTCGATCAGGCCGTCGCCCAGCATCCGGCGCAGCCGCAGCGCGTAGACCTGCGTGCTCTTGCGCGCCGTGGACGGCTGGTCCTCGCCCCAGAGCCGGTCCGCGAGCCGGTCCAGCGAGACCGTCGAGTTGGCCCGCACCAGCAACGCCGCGAGCAGGACCCGCAGTTTGGGCCCGGCGATCACCACCGGCTCCCCGTCACGCGTCACCTCGAGCGGGCCGAGCACACCGAAACCGAACCGGGGAATACGCGTTCACCTCCCGAAGTGTCAGATTACTGCTGTTGCCCGGTTGAAACCGGAGCCTGTCACGATCTCGTCCGCGAGGCCTCCCCGATGGCCTCGATCAGCAGGCGGGCGGCGGTGCCGACGGAGTTGTCGGCGAGGTTGCCGTAACCGAGGACGAGCCCGGGCGCTCTGGGGGTCGCCCGGTAGTCGTCGAGATCGGTCACGCGCACTCCCTTGATCGCCGCCCGCCTCACCACCTCGGCCGCCGAGCCGCCGGGCAGATCCAGCACGAGGTGCAGACCGGCCGCGACGCCGGACACCGGCAGCGGGCCGAGCGCGTCCACCAGCGCGTCGCGCCGGGCCCGGTAGCGTCGCCTGGCCGCGCGCAGATGCCGGTCGTAGGAGCCACGTTCGAGGAAGGTCGCGAACGCCAGCTGCTCCAGCGCGGGCGGAGTCGGCGAAGGCTCGACCAGGTCCGTCCACTGTGGAGGCAAGGCGTACCAGCCGAGGCCGAGCGCGGGACTGAGTGTCTTGCTGACCGAACCGAGCAGCGCGACCCTCGCCGGGTCCATGCCCTGCACGGTCCCGACCGGCCGCCGGTCGTAGCGGAACTCGGCGTCGTAGTCGTCCTCGATGATCAGGCCGTCGACGTCGCGTGCCCAGCTCAGCAGCCCGGCGCGACGAGCGGGGGAGAGGACGGTGCCGGTGGGGAACTGGTGCGCCGGGGTCACGAGGACGGCGCGGGCGCCGGACGGGATCTCGTCGACGCGCAGGCCGTCTTCGTCGACCGGGACACCGACCACGTCGAGTCCGGCGCGCGTCGCGACGCGCCGCAGCGTCTGCCAGCCGGGTTCCTCGGCCGCGACGCGGGTGATCCCGGCCGCGAGCAGCGCGCGGCACACGCGGCCGAACCCGTCGGTGACGCCGGACGAGATCCGTACGTCGTCGACGACGGCTCCCCGGCACCGGCGGAGGTAGTCGGCCAACACGGCGCGCAGCCGCGGGTGCCCGCCGGGAACGGGGTAGCCGAACTCGCCGTGCGGCGCGTTCGCGAGGACTTCGCGGACCGCCTCCGCCCAGCGTTGCCGGGGGAAATGCCGCAGGTCGGGCAGACCGGGCATGAGGTCGATCTCCGGTGGGGCGGCTGTGCGCGGGACGGGTTTCGCGGCCTCGCCGCCCGGCGCCGACCAGCGCACGACGGTGGCCGAGCCGGTGCGCGCGGCGAGATAGCCCTCCGCGATCAGCTGTTCGTACGCCTGCGTGATAACCCAGCGGGAGAAGCCCAGATCCGCGGCGAGGGTGCGGCTGGGCGGCAGCGCGGCGCCGGAGCCGAGCGTGCCTTCGCGGATCACCGTGCGGAGCGCCCTGGTGAGCCGCTCGTGCCGGGGACCCGGTCCGGAGAGATCGAGGAGCACGTCCCAAGCCAGATTGGTCTGGGAATTCGTCATGTGAATGGACTGTAGTACCGGACCGATCCCACCATAAAGTCTAGACCATGGAAAAGGTGGAGCTCGGCCGGACCGGCCGGAAAGTCAGCCAGGTCTCGCTCGGGTGCATGACGATGGGCACCGCCACCGACGAGCGGACCTCGGCGCGGATCCTGGACGCGTACCTCGACGACGGCGGCGACTTCCTCGACACCGCGAACTGCTATTCGTGGTGGGTGCCCGGCGCGGCGGGCGGGGAGAGCGAAGAACTGCTCGGGAGACTCTTGAAAGGCAGGCGGGACAAGGTCTTCCTCGCGACGAAGGGGTCGGCCGCGGTCGCCGACGCCGACAGCGCGCGCAAGGGGTACCACGAGGACGGCAGCGCGGACTGGGACCACATCGGACGGCATTTCGAGGGCGCCGGCGGCGACGTGATCCGGCGCGCCGTCGACGAAAGCCTGCGGCGGCTCGGGACCGACCACATCGACCTGTACTACATCCACGTCGACGACCGGGCGACCCCGCTGGAGGAGACGCTGTCCGCGCTCGACGGGATCGTCCGCGCGGGGAAGGTCCGGCACATCGGCTGGAGCAACGTCCGTTCGTGGCGGCTGGAGCGGATCCGCGCGCTCGCGGAACGGAACGGCTGGGCGTCGCCGGTGGCCGTCCAGCTGCAGCATTCGTACCTGCGGCCGGTGGCCGATTCGGCGTCGCTGGCCACCGGGGACATGCTCGACTTCCTGCGGGACAACGAAGACATCGCGCTCGCCGCGTACTCGTCGATCCTGCGGGGGATCTACGACGACTCCGCCCGGCGGCTCGCGCATCCGGTCTGGCAGAGCTACGCCGGACCGGACGGCGAGGCGCGGATGGCCGCGATCGACGCCGTGGCGCGGGAAGCGGGGGCGACCGGGAACCAGGTCGCGCTGGCGTGGCTGCTGCGGCAGGCGTCGCCGCGGGTGCTGCCGCTGATCGGGCCGCGGACATGGGAGCACTACGAGGCGATCCGGCCGGCTTTCACGCTGGAACTGGACGCGTCGCAGCTGGCGGTGCTGGACGGCGCCTGACCGTGCCTCGTGCGTGCCACCAAGCGCGCGCCCCGCTGGCCGCGGTGCGAAAGCCACTTTCGCAACGTTGAAGGTTGCGAAAGTGGCTTTCGCAACGCGCACTCCCCGCTAGACCGCACTGGACCCCAGGGGTCGCGGGTCTCGTGAGTGGTGAGGCTGGTTGGGGCGGATCGGTATTTGCCTACCTGTGCGAAGGTGGCGGTTCCGCGGGTGCCGGGGGCGACGGTGAAGGATTTGGGACGTTGAACGTCCTGTTTCCTTCACCGTCGCGGGCTCGCGCCGGTCTCGGATCTTGATCAACGGAGGATCCGGGACACTCACCGTCCCCATTCCTCCGTTGATCAAGGTGGTGCCGGGGGCAGGCGGCGTGACGGTGGAGGATTCAGGACGTTCAACGTCCCAAATCCTCCACAGTCGCACCAGTGGGTAGGCAAATACAGGTCCGTCAGAACCTCACGAGTCGTTACGCGAGCTTGCGGAAGAACTGCCGGATGTCGCCAACCAGCAGATCCGGCGCGTCCTGCGTCGCCCAGTGACTGCCGCGCTCGAACTCCTGCCACGAGACGATGTTCGCGTGGTCCCGCTCGGCGAACCGGCGCAGCGGACGGAAGTCGTAGGCGAAACTCGCCAGCCCGGTCGGCGCGGTCGTCGGCTCGGTCACGTGCTCGGTGTGCTTGTCCTCGTAGTAGAACCGCGCCGCCGAGGCCGCCGTGTTCGTCAGCCAGTACAGCGTGGCGTTGGTGAGGACGTGGTCGTCGCTCGTCCCCGACAGCAGCTGCGCGCTCCACGCCAGCTGCCCGGTCGGCGAGTCGGCCAGCGCGTGCGCGAGGTTCTGCGGCGCGCTCTCCTGGAGCTTCGCGTAGCCGGACATGTCGTCGTTGAAGGTCTGAAGGAACTGCATGTACTCCAGTTCCTTCTCGGTCATGCCCTCGAACTCCGCCGGGTCTCCGCTCGGGAACGAGAACAGCTGCGTGACGTGCACCCCGATGACGTGCTCGCCGTCGGCGCGCCCCAGTTCGGGGGCGACGAACGAACCGGCGTCGTTCCCGTGCGTGCCGTACCGCTCGTAACCCAGCCGCCGCATCAGTTCGGCCCACGCGCGGGCCGTGCGGTACCGGTTCCAGCCCTTCTCATGGGTGGCGCCCGAGAAACCGAACCCCGGCAGCGACGGGATCACCACGTGGAACGCGTCGGCCGCGTCCCCGCCGTGGGCCTTCGGGTCGGTCAGCTGGTCGATCAGGTCCAGGTACTCGAAGACCGAGTTCGGCCAGCCGTGCGTGAGGATCAGCGGCGTCGCGTCCGGCTCCGGCGACCGGACGTGCAGGAAGTGGACGTTCTGCCCGTCGATCTCGGTGGTGAACTGCGGGTACTGGTTGAGCTTCGCCTCCCACTTCCGCCAGTCGTAGCCTTCGCGCCAGTAGGCGACCAGACGCTGCACGTAGTCGAGGGGCACGCCGTACTCCCAGCCCGGCGTGACCGGTCCACGCTGCACTCCGTCGGTCACCTGGTCGGCGGGCAGTTCGTTCGCCCAGCGGACCCGCGCCAGGCGGTCGGCCAGATCGTCCAATTCGGACTGCGGGACGTCGACGGTGAAGGGTCTGATCTCGGTGTTCTCGTTCATGAGACAAAGGTTAAGCTCCCATTAGGAACATGCCGTTCCTAATGGGAAGGCAACCTCGAAATATGTTGGAAACTTCGGCAAGGCTGCTCCGTCTGCTCTCCCTCTTGCAGACTCCCCGTGACTGGACCGGCACTGAACTGGCAGAACGCCTCGATGTGAGCTCCCGGACGGTCCGCAACGATGTCGAGCGCCTGCGCGCGCTCGGGTACCCGGTGAACGCGACCCGCGGTTCCGCCGGCGGGTACCGCCTCGGCGCGGGCGCCGAACTGCCGCCACTGTTGCTTGACGACGAGGAGGCCGTCGCCGTCGCGATCGGACTCCGCACCGCCGCCGGCGGCACCATCGCGGGCGTCGAGGAGACGTCGCTGCGCGCGCTCGCGAAACTGGAGCAGGTGCTGCCGTCAAGACTGAGGCGCCGCGTCAACGCGCTGCAGGCGTACACGATCTCGGTGCCCAGGGACGAACCCGGCCCGCGCGTCGACGCGAAGACGCTCACCGTGCTGACGGCCTGCTGCCGGGATCACGAGGTGCTGCGGTTCGGCTACCGGAGCCACGACGGCTCTGAGAGCGTGCGC
The DNA here is from genome assembly GCF_000384215.1 of Amycolatopsis alba DSM 44262. NCBI lineage: Bacteria > Bacillati > Actinomycetota > Actinomycetes > Pseudonocardiales > Pseudonocardiaceae > Amycolatopsis > Amycolatopsis alba. Next base: position 5,164,817 of record NZ_KB913032.1, read on the forward strand.
AAGGTCGAGCCGTATCGCCTGGTGAACTGGGGACGCCGCTGGTACCTGGTCGCGTGGGACCTCGACCGCGGCGACTGGCGCACCTACCGCGTCGACAGGCTGACCCCGCGTGTCCCGGTCGGCCCCCGGTTCACCCCGCGTGACCTGCCCGAGGACGTGACGGACCGGGTGCGGCGCGGGGTCTCTGCGGCCGCCTGGCGGTACCGGGCCGACGTCACCGTGCACGCGTCCGCCGAGGAGGTGACCGCGCGGATCAACCCGGCCGTCGGCACGGTCGAGGCCGTCGACGCGAGCACGTGCGTGCTGCACACCGGCGCCGACAGCATCGAGACCCTGGCCGTCCACTTGGGACTGCTCAATTACCCTTTCCGGGTAACCGAACCGCCGCAACTGGTCGGCTACTTGCGCGAGCTGGCCGACCGGTACCGCGATGCCACCGGCTAGCCCTTGATCGCCTTCGTCACCCTGGCCTCAAGGCGTTCCGCGGTGACCGGACACGAGAGCGGGTCGTCGCGCGGGCATCGGCTCAGATGGGTCAAGGCGTCGATGGCTTGGCGCATGCGCTCGATGGTCGCCGTGAGGTCGTCGACGCGATGGGCGACGAGTTCACGCCAGTGCTCGATCGCGCGGGGCCCGGCGAGGATCTCCGCGGTGTGGTCGAGGCTCATCATCGCGTCGTCGTGCCAGAGCTGGACGAACGCGAGCCGGCGTAACGCGTCGTCGTCGTAGAAGCGGACCCTGGCCCGGCGGGTGGTCGCGGGGACCAGGCCGAGTTCGTCGTAGTACCGCAAAGTGGCGACGGTCGTCCCGAAGGCTTCCGCCACGTCACGGATCGAATGCAGCATCTCGTGCCCCTCCTCTCCGGGGGTTGCGCTCAAGTCGACTTGAGTCGCGATCGTCAAGGGTAGCGACGAGAGGCGGTTCGACTAGTGAGTACGTCAGCAAGACCTGTGGACCGCCAGGCCGCGCCGTGGCGCGCGCTGGTGGCGTTGTGCCTGGGATTCTTCATGATCCTGCTCGACGGCACGATCGTGTCGGTGGCGACGCCCACGCTGATCCGGGAGCTGCGCGTCGGGGTCGGCGACGCGGTATGGGTCACCTCGGCCTATCTGCTGGCGTTCAGCGTGCCGTTGCTGATCACCGGACGGCTGGGGGACCGGTTCGGCCCGAAGCGCGTCTACCTCGCCGGCATGGCGATCTTCACGCTCGCGTCGGTGGCGTGCGGTGTGGCGGGCTCGCTCGAAATGCTGATCGCCATGCGGGTCGTGCAGGGCCTGGGGGCCTCGCTGATGAGCCCGCAGACCATGAGCGTGATCACGCGCGTCTTCGGCGCGGACCGGCGCGGTGCGGCGATGGGGGTGTGGGGTGCCGTCGCGGGACTGGCGGGCGTCAGCGGTCCGGTGCTCGGCGGTCTGCTGCTGGAACCGTTCGGGTGGCGCTCGATCTTCCTGATCAACCTGCCGATCGGCATCGCCACGATCGTCTTCGCCTGGCGCGCCGTTCCGGACTTGCCGACCCACGCCCACCGCTTCGACGTGCCGGGACTGGTGCTCAGCGCGGCCGCGATGTTCTGTGTGAGCTTCGGTATCCAGGAAGGCCCGGTCTACGGGTGGGGCACCGTGGCGGGCCCCGTTTCCATCCCCGGACTGCTCATGGCCGGGGCCGCCTTGTTCGCCGTCTTCGTGTTTCTCCAATGCCGGGGTGGCCGGGAGCCGTTGATCCCGCCCGCCCTGTTCCGTCGCCGCGAATTCGCCCTCGGCGGCATCGCGGTGGCAGTGCTCGCCTCGTGCAACAACTGGGCGCTGCCGTTCATGCTGTACGCCCAGGACGACCGCGGCACGACGGTGCTCTCGGCCGCCTTGCTGTTGCTGCCGAGTGCGGTCGTCAGCGGAATCGTTTCTCCGCCGGCCGGTCGCTACGTCACCCGGTTCCATCCGGCCGTCATTTCGGGAGCCGGTCTCGGGATCGTCGCGCTCTCGCTGCTCGCCCTGGCGATCCTGATCTCACCGGGTACACCGCTGTGGGCGCTGATGGGCGCCGTCGTCGTGAACGGTTTCGGCAACGGGATCGCCTGGACGTCCGTCTCGGCGATCACCAGTGCGGCGCTGCCGCCCGACCTGGCCGGAGCGGGTTCCGGGGTCTTCAACGCGATGCGGTCCCTTGGCGCCGCCCTGGGTGCGGCCGGTGTCGGTGCCGTGATCCAGGCACGCCTCGCCGTCGCGCCCGACGGTCCGGCGGGGCACGCCGCCGCGATGGGACAGAGTCTCCTCTTCTTCGTCGGCATGCTTGCCCTCGCCCTGGTGGCGACCAGCGCGATGCGCAGGTCTCCCGGCTAGTGCGCGAAAGTGGTCAGGAACCGGTCCCGGAACGTGTCCATTCGCGACACCGGCGCGTTCCGGTCCGGGTGCAGGCCGTCCTGCCAGTTCCACCCGGCGATCTTCTCGAGCACGGCCTTGTCCCGTGTGACGACGCTGATCGGCACGTCGCGGTCCGCGCCTGCGCCCGCGACGATCGGGTTCGGCTGGTGGTCGCCCAGGAACACGAGCACGAGATCGTCGTCCCCGAAGGTCTCCACATACGAGATGAGCGAGTTCAGCGAGTAGGCGATCGAGTCGCCGTACGCGCCGCGTACCTTGGCAGGGTCGGTGAACACCTCGTCGGGCGTTTTCCCTTGGGAGGGCATGGGATTGTAGATCGAACCGTCGCCGACGGCGGGCCAGTCGACCAGGTGGGGCAGCGGCGTCCACGGCCAGTGACTGGTGACGAGGTCGATCTCCGCCATCAGCGGCGGATGTTCCCGCGAGCGTTCGGCGCGCTGGAAAGCCGAAAGCGTGAACTGGTCCGGCATCGTGGCGTAGGAGAACGGCGGCCCGTGGTAGCCGATGGTGCGCGAGTCGTAGTAGCGGTCGTAGCCGTAGACCTTGCCCTCGGGCCAGTCCTCCGTATGCGCGGGCACGACGCCGACGGTCTCCCAGCCCGCGCGTTCGAACGCGCCGCCGAGGGTGAACCGGTCGGTCTTCACGAAGTCGTCGTAGCGGTGCTGACTGTCGACCCAGACCCCGGACTGGAACGTGGAATGCGCCAGCCAGCTTCCCGCGCTCGTCGTCGGCGACGTCAGGAACGCGCTGCGCGAGCCGTACCCGGCCTTCTTCAGCCGCGCTGTCCCGGCGTCGAGGACCGCGTCGACCTTCGGCGCTATGTCGGAGTCCTGGACGGCCACCCGGCCGTAGCTCTCGATGAAGGTGAACAGGACGTCCTTGCCGCGCAACGCGTTCAGCAGGCCGGACGGCGGAGCGCCCCGGAAGGCGTCGGTGGCGACTTCCCCGGCGAAGGCCTCCCGGTCCCGGATACCCGCCCGCACCTGGCGGAGGTCGTCGTAGGCGAAGGCGGCGGCGCTGCGCGACGCGAGCGGCTGTCCCGGAGCGAGTTGCGCGCCGGACACCGCGCACACGATCCAGAGCACGCTGAGCACGGCGATCACCCTGGTCGACGCGGTGGGCCGCCCGGAGACCACCCGGCTCAGCCGCAGCGTCGCCAGCGCCATCAGCACGATCACGACCACGGCCAGCAGCGTCAGCCCGGCGAACGACGCGATCGCCCCGGCCCGGCCGATCGACGTGCCGAGCAGATCGACGCCGTTGCCGAGCACACCCCAGTCGAACACCGGGTCGAACCGCCGGTTCAGGGCGAGCCCGAAGCCGATGTCGATGGCCTTGACGACGGTCAGCAGCCCGAGGACCGCGCCGGCGGACACCGCGACGATCCGCCGGGCGCCGTCGCGCAGCATGAGCACGACGGCCACCCCGAGCAGCGCCTCCACCGGCAGCCGCACGAAGGCCTCGGGAGTGAGCCTGTCGAGGTCGTCCGGCGCGAGCAGGGCGAACAGCACGAGCACGGCGGACAGGGTCGTCACCGCGCTGGACGCGATTTCGCGGGCGGCCGTCCGGTCACCCGGCAGGCCTGCCAGGGCGGGGCGCGGGAAAACGGACAACGCAGTTTCCTTCCGGAGGGCGGCCTTCACCGGATTACACGGACGGCGGGCCCGCGCGGTTCAGTCGGTAGTCTGCGCCGGTGAGTGACGAGATCTGGGCCGCCCTCGGTGCGACACCCCTCGAAGAGGTGCGACGACGCGCCGCGGCGATCGACGAGCAGACCGGGATCACACCGGTCGAGGTGGACGGCGCGGAACGGTTCGCCTGGAACAACGGCGGCGGAGAGTCGGCCGTCTGGTATTTCACCCCGGACGGGCGCGCCCTGCTGCTGACCTTCGACCACGAGTCGGACCTCAACCTGTACGCCGAGGAGGACTACGCGGTGCAGGAGGCGCTCTACCGCGGCGTCCCCGAGGACCTCGTCCGGCTGGTGCGCGATCGCCCGGAGAACTACGAGTCCCTGAACCTCGTCGACCCGGAGACGGGAGCGGCGATCCACTACGCCGGTGGCGTGTTCTGGTTCGACGGCGAGCGGTGGGCGCGGGCCGAAGGCTTCCTCGACCACTGTCGCCGGGAAGGCCTGGACCCGCTGAGCGAGTCGGGGTTCGCCTACTGCCTCGGCGAGTACCGGTTCGGCGAGGAGTTCACCCGCTGACGTCCCGCTCAGCGCACGATCTTGGCCCGGTTGTGGCACCGTTTCCGATATGAGCCTGCGCCTGGGTCCCTTGCTGCGGCACGTCGACGACACGTCGGCGACGGTGTGGGTCGAGACGCGAGCCGCGGGTGAGGTCGAAGTCCTCGGCACGACCGCCCGAACGTTCGAGATCCGAGGCCATCACTACGCCTTGGTGGTGCTGACCGGCCTGGAACCCGGCTCGTGCCTCGACTACGAAGTGCGCGTGGACGGCGAGAAAGTGTGGCCGCTGGAGGACTCCGCGTTCCCGCCGAGCCGCATCCGGACGCTGCCCGAGGAGGGGTCGCGGGTCCGGCTCGTGTTCGGCTCCTGCCGGAAACCCCGGAACGCCGACGCCCTTGGCCCGGACGCGCTGGCCGCGTACGCCCGCCGGATGGCCGACGGCGACGAAACCGAATGGCCGCAGGCGTTGCTGATGCTCGGCGACCAGGTCTACGCCGACGAAACCACGGACGAGACGCAGGACTGGCTGAGCCGCCGTCGCGACACCTCCGAGCCGCCGGGCACGGAGGTCGCGGACTTCGAGGAGTACACCCACCTCTATCACGAGGCCTGGGGCGAACCGGCGATCCGCTGGCTGCTGTCCACCGTGCCGACGTCGATGATCTTCGACGACCACGACGTCCGCGACGACTGGAACACCTCGTACACCTGGCAGCGGCAGATGCGTGCCCAGCCGTGGTGGAAGGAGCGCCTGCGCGGCGCGATCATGACGTACTGGGTCTACCAGCACCTCGGGAACCTCGGGCCCGCCGAACTCGCCGAGGATCCGACCTTCCAGAAGGCCATCACCTCCGGCGGGGACAACGCGGACCTGCTCACCGAGTACGCCGACGAGGCCGACAACGAACGCGACGGCACCAAGGGCGCGCGCTGGAGTTATCGCCGCGACTTCGGCGGCGTGCGGCTGCTGGTCATCGACAGCCGGGCGGGCCGGATCCTCGCGGGCGGCACCCGGTCGATGGTCGACGAGGACGAGTTCGAATGGATCGAGGAGAACGCCGCTGCCCCGTGCGACCACCTGCTCATCGGGTCTTCGCTGCCGTGGCTGCTGCCGCCGGTCGTGTCCCATCTGCAGTCGCTCAACGAACGGTCCTGCGAGCGCCCTGGGTGGCGGGGCAGGTTCGCGGAGAAGCTCCGGCAGGCCGCCGACCTCGAACACTGGGCGGCGTTCCGCGCCTCGTTCGACAGGCTCGCCGCGATGATCGCCCGCGAAGGACGCCGGGAGAACCCGCCTGCCACCATCGCGGTGCTCTCCGGCGACGTCCACCACGCCTACATCGCCGAGGCGCGGTATCCGAGGCCGGTGACGTCGGCGGTCTACCAGCTCACCTGCTCGCCGGTGCACAACGCGATGCCGCGGCTGCTCAAGCCGGTCTTCGTCGCCACCTGGTCGGGCAGGCTGGCTTCCCTCGCGCGCCGGTGGGCCACGCGCGGCGGCGTCGGACCCGATCCGCTGACCTGGTCGAAACTGTCCGGCCCGCATTTCGGCAACGTCGTCGCGACGGTCGAGGCCACCGGCCGGGCGTGCGTCACGACCATCGAACAGGCCACCGGTGACGGTCTGGTCGAAGTGGCCAGGCAGAGGCTGGTATGAGCCGTTTCCGCACTCGGTAATATCGCCGCGTGACCACCTCTGCCGAAACACTCGAGTTCCAGTCGGAGGCACGTCAGCTGCTTCAGCTGATGATCCACTCGATCTACTCGAACAAGGACACCTTCCTCCGCGAACTGGTGTCCAACGCCTCCGACGCACTGGACAAACTCCGCCTCGAAGCGTTCCGCGACAAGGAACTCCAGGCGGATACCGACGATCTCCACATCGAGATCGACACCGACCCCGAAAACCGCACCCTCACCGTGCGGGACAACGGAATCGGCATGAGCCGGGACGACGTCGTCGCGTTGATCGGCACGATCGCGAAATCCGGCACCGCCGAATTCCTGAAGAAACTGAAGGAAACCAAGGATTCCGCGGCTTCGCAGGATCTGATCGGCCAATTCGGCATCGGTTTCTACGCCAGCTTCATGGTGGCCGACAAGGTCACGCTGCTGACGCGCCATGCGGGATCGGACGAAGGCGTCCGGTGGGAGTCCGAAGGCGAAGGCACGTACACCATCGAGACGGTCCCGGACCTGCCGCAGGGCACGTCGGTCGTCCTGCACCTCAAGCCCGAGGACACCGAAGACCAGCTCTTCGACTACACCTCGGCCACCAAGATCAAGCAGATCGTCAAGAAGTACTCGGACTTCATCACCTGGCCGATCCGGATGACCGAGGGCGAAGAGATCGCCACGGTCAACTCGATGAAGGCGCTGTGGGCCCGCTCCTCCAGCGACGTCACCGAAGACGAGTACAACGAGTTCTACAAGCACGTCGCGCACGACTGGAACGACCCGCTGGAGACGATCCGGCTCCAGGCCGAGGGCACTTTCGAGTACCAGGCGCTGCTGTTCCTGCCGGGGCACGCGCCGCTCGACCTGTTCATGCGGGAGCGCAAGCGCGGAGTCCAGCTGTATGTGAAGCGCGTCTTCATCATGGACGACTGCGAAGCGCTGATGCCGGAGTACCTGCGCTTCGTGAAGGGCGTCGTCGACGCGCAGGACCTCTCGCTCAACGTCTCGCGCGAGATCCTGCAGCAGGACCGGCAGATCCAGCTGATCCGCCGTCGCCTGGTGAAGAAGGTCCTCTCGACGGTCAAGACGTTGATGGCGGACGAGAACCCGTACAAGTACGAGACGTTCTGGAAGGAGTTCGGCCGCGCCGTCAAGGAAGGCCTGCTGGACGACCACGAGAACCGCACCGCGATCCTCGACATCTGCTCGTTCGCTTCGACGAACGATCCCGAGAAGCCGACCTCGCTGCGCGAGTACGTCGAGCGGATGAAGGACGGCCAGGAGCACATCTACTACCTGACCGGCGAGTCGCGGCAGAGCATCGAGAACTCCCCGCATCTGGAAGCCTTCCAGGCCAAGGGGTACGAGGTGCTCGTGCTCACCGACCCGATCGACGAGATGTGGGTCGACGCCGTCTCCGGCTACGAGGAGAAGCAGTTCCAGTCGGTCGCGAAGGGCGAGGTCGAGCTCGACGACACCACCGACGAGCAGAAGGAAGAGTTCTCCGGGCTGCTGACCTGGCTGACGACGACGCTGTCCGAGCAGGTCAAGGAGGTCCGGCTCTCGTCGCGGCTGACGACGTCGCCCGCTTGCATCGTCGGCGACACGAACGACGTCACCCCGACGCTGGAGAAGATGTACCGCGCGATGGGCCAGGAAATGCCGCAGATCAAGCGGATCCTGGAACTCAACCCCGGCCACCCGCTGGTGTCCGGGCTGCGGTCCTCGTTCACGGACAACGGCGAGTCCGAGGGGCTCGCGGAGACCGCGGAACTGCTCTACGGCATGGCTTTGCTGGCCGAAGGCGGGGAACTGGGCGACCCCTCGCGCTTCACGAAGCTCCTCGCCACCCACCTGCAGAAGACCCTGTAGCTGGTGTGAGTGGCGGTCGAGTGTGGAGGATTTGGGACGTTCAACGTCCTGAATCCTCCACACTCGGGGACTTGCTTCGTCTTGGTGCGGTCGAGCGGGAAAGATTCCGGACGTTGAACGTCCTGAATCCTTCACCGTCGAACCCGACAGCCGCGGAACCGCCGCCCTCGTGCAGGTCAGGCGTGGGTAGGCAAATACGGGTCCGCTGACCCGCCTTACCACTCACGAGACCCGCGATCCCCTGGGGTCCGGTGCGGTCTGGCGGGGAGGGCATGTTGCGAAAGCCACTTTCGCAACGTTGAAGGTTGCGAAAGTGGCTTTCGCAACGCGACCAGCGGGGCGCGTGCTTGGACCGTCGGCAGGGCTGGTCGTGAGTGGTAAGGCTGGTTCTGATGGCACTTGCCACTCACGACCAACCGGCGGAGCCGTCCCGGCCGAACGGCTGATCCGTGGCGGGAGGAGCCCGGCCAGGCTGGCGGGCATGCGATCAAAGGCAACGACCTGCGCCGCCCTCGCGGCGGCACTGCTGCTCACCGGACCACCGGCCGTCGCGGCGGCCGGCGCGCCCGCACCGGGAGCCCCCGGCATCGGCGACCCGCTCTGGCCGACCGCCGGGAACGGCGGCTACCGGGTCGAACGGCAGCGGCTGTCCTTCGCTTTCGCGCCGGACCTCACCTCGTACACGGCGACGTCGCGGCTGAACCTGCGCGCGACCCAGTCGTTGTCGCGCTTCGACCTCGACCTGCTCGGACCCCAGGTCCGGTCCGTGGCGGTGGACGGGAAACCGGCGGACTGGCGGACCACGCCGGACGGCGAGCTGGTCATCACCCCGGCCCGGCCGGTGCGCGACGGCGCACGGTTCTCCGTCGCCGTGACGGTGTTCAACACCGCCCCTGACCTGCTGGAGAACCCGCCCCAGAAACCCGAGGACCTCGTCAACGGGCTTTGGCGGGCGGGCGACTTCGTCCAGCTGCACACCCAGCCCACGGGCGCGCGGCGCGTGCTGGCGGTGAGCGACCATCCCTCGGCGAAGACACCCACCACCATCGACGTCACCACATCCGGCAAGGCGACGTCGGTCGCGAACGGGCGGCTCGTGGCCACCGCCACCGTCGGCGACCGCACCACCCGCGTCTTCGACGAACCGCGGCCGATCGCCACCGAACTGCTCCAGGTCGGCGTCGGGCCGATCACCGTCACCCCTCGGCGTGGACCGGACGGGGTCGACCTGCGGTACGCGCTGCCGTCGGACAAGTCCGCGGAGATCCTGCCCCGGCTGGACGAGACGTACCGGACCGCTCTCGACTTCCTCGGGCAGCGGCTCGGCCCGTTCCCCGGCCGGATCGCGGGCGCCTACGCGACGCCGTCCGGCGGGGCGACGGAGACGCAAGGGCTCACCTGGCTGAACTCCGACCAGCTCACGCCGGAGAAGTTCGACGAGACCGGGGCCGACAGCGTCATCGCGCACGAACTCGCCCACGAATGGTTCGGCAATTCCGTTTCCCTGGCGAAGTGGGGAGACCTGTGGCTGAGTGAAGGGCACGCGGTCTTCTACGAATGGCTGTGGAACGAAGCGAAACAAAGGAACACGGTGGACACGGCCGCGCAGAGCGCGTACCGCTCGCATCGCTCCTGGATCGAGGAGAACGGGCCGATCGCCGCGCCGGACCCGGCGAGTTTCGGTCCCGGTGACAACCGCCCGTTCGGCTCCGGTGCCTACCAAGGCGGAGCGCTGACGCTGTACGCGTTGCGGCAGCAGGTCGGCGCCGAGACGTTCCAGCGGATCGAGCGGGCGTGGGTCGCCGAGAACCACGACAAGGTCGCCGGCACCGGGCAGTTCATCGCGACCGCGTCACGCGTGGCGAGCCAGGACCTCGGCCCGTTCCTGCGAAGCTGGCTCTACGCCTCGGGCACCTTGCCGCCGATGCCGGGCCACCCGGACTGGCAGGTGGACCCGGCATCCTGACGGGCTCTTACGGCCGGGTCTTCCAGAGCACCAGCACGAAGTACGGCGTCCCGACCATGGCGATCACCAAACCGGCCGGGATCTGCGCCGGTGCGATGACCGTCCGCCCCAAGGTGTCCGCGACGCTCACGAGCAACGCCCCGAGCGCCGCGGCCACCGGGAGGACCCGGCCGTGCCGTCCGCCGACCAGCGATCGCGCCAGATGCGGCGCGACCAGTCCGACGAAAGCGACCACGCCGATCGCGGACACCGCGGCGGCCGCCAGGATCCCGGACGCTCCCAGGATCACCAGCCGTGATCGCTCGATCCGCATCCCGAGCACGCGCGGCGTGTCCTCGTCGAGGGCGTGCAGGTCCAGTTCGCGGTGCTTGACCCACAACAACGGCGTCAGCGCGACGAGCGCCAGCGCCACCGGCGCGATCTGGTCCAGGGTGCGGCCGTAGGTCGACCCCGAAAGCCAGGTCAGCGCCTTGGCCGAGTTCCACGGGTCGGAGACCACGATCAGCAGGGTGATCAGCGCCATCCCGGCCGACCAGACCGCGATGCCGATGATCACCAGCCGGTCCGAGTCCAGCCCCGACCGCCACGCCAGCCCGTAGACCAGCAGGAACACGACGGCCGCGCCGAGACCGGCGGCACCGGCGATCGCCCACGCACCGACCGCCGGGACGATGGTGATCAGCGTGATCGCGCCGAGCCCGGCGCCCGCGGTGATGCCGAGCAGGCCCGGTTCGGCGAGCGGGTTGCGGCTGACCGACTGGATCCCGCAGCCGGACACCGCCAGCGCGGCACCGGCGAGCAGCGCGGCCAGCACTCGCGGAAGTCGTTGGTCCAGCACGAAAGTGAGCGCGGTCCCGGTGTCGCCGGTGACCCAGTTCGCGAGATCGCCGAGCAGCACCATCCGGTCGCCCAGCATCAGCCCGACGACCGGGACGACGATCAGCAGCGCGACCAGGACGACGGAGATCGTCACGAGCCGCCGCCTCGAACCGGCCACCCCGACGCGTCCCGCCGGAGCCGGACGGCGCGAGCCACTGGCCCGGCCGCGCCGTGCCAGCCACACCATCACGGCGGCGCCGACGATCGTGGTCACCACGCCGGTCGGCACCCGTACGGCGGCGGCCGAGCCCATGATCGCCCGCAGGACGACGTCGGCGCCGAGCACCGTCACCACGCCGACCAGCCCGGACACCGGCAGCAGCGTGCGGTGCTTGGCGATCGGCAGCAGCAGTTTCGTGATCACCGGCGCGCTCAGCCCGACGAACCCGACCGGTCCGGCGACGGTCACCGCCGCCGCGGTCAGCGCGACGGTCAGCACGATCGCACTGACCCGCGTCCGGCGGACCCGCAGGCCGAGCACGGTCGCGTTGTCGTCGCCGAGGGCGAGGACGTCGAGTTTGCGGCCCATCGCGACGAGCGCGACCACGGCGACCACCACGATCGGTGTCATCTGCCCGGTCGCGCGCAGATCGGACACCGTCAGCGAACCGCTGCCCCAGGCGAACAGCCCGGACGTCTCCTGCTCGAACATGAGCAGCAGCAGGATGGTCACCGACTGGACGGCCAGCAGCACCGCCGAGCCGACGAGCACCAGCCGCGGGCTCGCGGAGCCACCACCCGCCAGGCCCAGCACGATGACGGCCGCCACGAGCCCGCCCACGAACGCCGCGCCACCGACCGGGACCAGCGGCAGCGAAAGGCCGAACGCGGAGATGGCCACCACGGCGAAATGCGCGCCCGCGTTGACCGCGAGCGTGTCCGGCGAGGCGAGCGGGTTCCGTGCCACGGACTGCATTCCCGCGCCCGCGACCCCGAGCGCGACCCCGAGCAGCAACGCGGCGAGCAGCCGGGGGACGCGCGAACCCTCCAGTACGGCAAGGGTTTGCGCGTCGCCGTGGCCGAAGATCGCCTTCACCACGTCCAGCGGGCCGGACGTCGAAGTGCCCTGGGTCAGGTGGATGCCGGCGAGGACGGTGATCAGCACCACCAGCCCCGCCGACACCGCCGCGGTGCGCACTGCTTGCGGCGCACGCACTTCTTTCAGCATCAGGCGGTGACGGCCTTCACGATCTGGTCGGCGGTCATGATGACCGACTTCGGCCCGCCGAAGGTCCACGTGCCGGATTCCAGCTTGTGGATCTTCTTCGACACCACGAACGGCAGCCGCTGGTAGACGGCGTTCTGCGCGAGCCCGGTGGTGAAGACGTCCTCTTCGGACGCGCTGTAGAACAGCACGGTCTTCGGGTCGGTGATCGCGGTCAGGCCCTCGACGTCGGTCTGGCCGAGACCCCACTGCGGGTCGACCTTGCCGGTCCAGACGTTCTTGAGGCCGACGGCCTCGGCGGTGTCGGAGACCAGCGAACCCTTGCCGAACGGGCGGACGCTGACGGTGCTGCCTTCGAGGTAGCCGTCGGCCATCAGGAACGGGGTGCCCGCGGCGCCCTTGCCCTCGACGGCCTTCTTGCCCTCGGCGAGCTTGGCGTCCATTTCGGACAGTTGCTTGTCCGCCTCGGTCTCCTTGCCGACCGTTTTGGCGATCAGCTTGAAGTCCTCGCGCAGCCGGTCGAAGTTCCGGGCCGCGTCGCTGGACTTGGTGACCACGACCGGCACGTACTTCTCGATCTGCGGCACCAGGGTCGAGTCGCGCTCGTCGGCGATGATGACGACGTCGGGGTTCAGCCCGACGATCGCGTCGACACTGGGCTCGTTGCGCTTGCCGACGTCCTTGACCTCCGCGGTCAGCGGGACGGCCTTGTCCCAGACGTTGTAGCCCGCGACGTCCGCGGCGCCGACCGGCATGACACCGAGCGAAGCGACCATCTCGGCCTCGCCCCACTCCAGCGCGACGACACGCTTGGCGGGCGCTTTGAGGGTGACGGCCTTGCCGCGCGCGTCGGTCACCGTGACGGGTCCGCTCGCGGCGGCTTCACTCGGCGCGGCGGCGGTGTTCTCGGTGGTGCCGCAGGCGGACAGCAGCAAGGCCGTCGCCGCGACGAGGGCGGCAGGGGTCAGCAAACGCATTGTTCTTCCTGGTTTTCTCAGGCGGGCCTGGGCGAATGCCGCCCGAGTGGCCTGCAGTGGATCGCGCCCGTCACCGGGTCGTTCGCGACGTGGACGGTGACGCCGTAGGCCTGGGAGAGGTGCTCGGTGGTGAGCACCCGCCCGATGTCACCCGTGGCCACGATGGTTCCCTCGCACAGCAGCACGACCTCGTCGGCGATGACCGCCGCGTGGTCGAGGTCGTGCAGTACCACGCCGACCGCGACGCCTTCGTTGGCGAGATCGCGGACGACGTCGAGGATCTCGATCTGATAGCGCAGGTCGAGATGGTTGGTGGGCTCGTCGAGCAGCAGTACGGAGGTCTGCTGGGCGAGACAGGACGCGAGCCAGACGCGCTGGAGTTCTCCGCCGGACAGTTCGTCGACGCCGCGTTCGGCCATCGGGGTCACGCCGGTCAGCTCCATCGCGCGGCGGACCGCGGCGGCGCCGTCGACGTCGACGCCGCGCCAGCCCGAGCGGTACGGGTACCGGCCGTAGGAGACGACGTCGCGCACGGACACCCCGCTCGGGGTGGGCCGGTGCTGGGTCAGCAGCGTGACCTGACGGGCGAACTCCTTGCCGGACAACGCGTTCCCGCCCCAGACGGCGCGTTCGCCCAGCTGGACGCTGCCTTCGCGGGGCTTGTGCAGCCGCGCCAGCGAACGCAGGAGCGTCGACTTGCCGGAGCCGTTCGGCCCGACCAGCGCGGTCACCGTCCCGGCGCGCAGCGACAGGGACACGCCGTCCACCACGGCCCGCTCTTGGTGCGCGAGCACCAGGTCATGGCCGGTGAGCAGCGCGTCTTCCGTAGACATGAGGGGAGCCTAACCTAAGGATCGGCCCTTCCTGATGTCGCGAGAGACACAGAGCGCGGGGTGATTGCCCGGTTACCCGGCTCGCGCGACTTCCCGCCGTCGCTTGGCCAGCCGCTTCCCGACGATCCCGTGCCGCGGCCCGAACAGGTACACCAGCGTGAACCCGGCGCCCTGCACCAGCACGATCATCCCGCCCGACGCGGTGTCGAGGTGGTAGCTCAGGTACAGCCCGGTCACCGCCGCGAGCACCGAGAACGACGGCGCGATCACCAGCATGCGGCCGAACCGGTCGGTCAGCAGGTACGCGGTCGCGCCGGGGATGATCAGCATCGCCACCACCAGGATCACGCCGACCACCTGCAGCGCCACCACCGCGGTCAGCGCGAGCAGCCCGAGCAGCGCGGCGCCGAGCACGCGCGGGTTCAGCCCGATGGCGTGCGCGTGCGTGGGATCGAAGGCGTACAAGGTGAAATCGCGGCGTTTGAGCACCAGCAGGGTGAGCGTGATCGCGCCGAGGACGCCGATCTGGATCAGATCCGAGGTGTCCACGCCGAGCAGGTTGCCGAAGATGATGTGGTTCAGGTCGGTCTGGCTCGGCGTCACCGAGATCAGCACGAGCCCGAGCGCGAACAGCGTGGTGAACACGATGCCGATCGCGGCGTCCTCCTTGACCCGGCTGGTGTCGCGGACGACGCCGATCAGCGCCACCGCGAGGAAACCGAAGACGACGGCGCCCAGCGCGAAGGGCGCGCCGAGGACGTACGCGAGCACGACGCCGGGCAGCACCGCGTGCGAGACCGCGTCGCCCATCAGCGACCAGCCGATCAGCACCAGCCAGCACGAGAGCACCGCGCAGACCGCGGACGCGATCACCGTGGACGTCAGCGCCCGCACCATGAAGTCGTAGCTCAGCGGTTCGAGGAACAGGTCGTAGAGGTTCACGCGGGTTCCTCTTCCCGTTGCAGGACATCGAGTCCGAAGGCCAGCGCGAGGTTCTCGGGCCGGAGCACCTCGCCGGGGGAACCGTGCGCGAGCACCTTGCGCATCAGCAGGATCGCCTCGTCGGCCAGGCCGGGCAGCGCGTGCAGATCGTGCGTGGAGATCAGGACCGCGGCGCCGTCGGCCGCGAGTTCCTTGAGCAGCCGGGTGATCGTGGCCTCGGACCGCTTGTCCACGCCCGCGAACGGCTCGTCCAGCAGCAGGACACGGGCGCCCTGGGCGATCCCGCGCGCGACGAACGCGCGTTTACGCTGCCCGCCGGACAACTGGCCGATCTGCCGTCCGGCGAGTTCGGTCAGTTCGACTCGCTCCAGTGCCTGCTCGACGGCCTCGTGGTCGGCGCGGCGCGGCCGCCGGGTGAAGCCGAGCCGCCCGTAGCGGCCGGTCATCACGACGTCCCGGACCGACAGCGGGAACGACCAGTCGACGTCCTCGCTCTGGGGCACGTAACCGATCGCGCCGGTCTTGCGGGCCAGCGCGGGGGTGGCGCCGTCGACCGAGACCGTGCCGCTGTCCGGCCGGACCAGACCCATGACCGTCTTGAACAGGGTCGACTTGCCGGAGCCGTTCATCCCGACGAGCCCGCAGACGTGGCCGTGTTCGAGCGTGACGTCGACACCGTCGAGCGCGAGGACCTCGCCGTAGTGGACGGTGACGCCCTCGACGCGGATCGCGGCGGTCACGGCTTCGCTCCGGTCAGCGCGGCCACGATCGTCTTCGCGTCGTGGCGGATGAGGTCGAGATACGTCGGCACCGGGCCTTCGGGACCGGACAGGGAGTCGACGTAGAGGACGCCGCCGAACGCGGCGCCGGTCGCGGAGACGACCTGGCGCATCGGGGCGTCGGAGACCGTCGACTCGCAGAACACCGCGGGGACCTTGTTCTCCTTGACGAACCCGATCGCGCGGGTGATCTGCTGCGGCGTGGCCTGCTGTTCGGCGTTGACCGCCCAGATGTACCGCTCGGTGAGGCCGGTGTCGCGCGCGAGGTAGGAGAAGGCGCCTTCGCAGGTCACCAGCGCGCGCTCGTTCTTCGGCAGCCCGTTCAGCGCGCCGGTCATCTCGTCCTGGACGGCTTGCAGTTTCGCCTTGTAGGCGTCGCCGTTCGCCCTGAACACGGCGGCGTCGGCGGAGGAGACCTCGCTGAACGCCTTGACCATGTTGTCCACGTAGATCCCGACGTTCTTCGGCGACATCCAGGCGTGCGGATTCGGCTTGCCCTGGTAGGAGTCCTCGCCGATGGCGATGGGCTGGACGCCTTCGCTGACCACCTTGTGCGGTGCGTCGCTCTCCTTGACGAACCGGGCGAACCACGCCTCCAGGTTCAGTCCGTTGTCGAGGATCAGGTCGGCCTTCGCGGCCTTCTTGATGTCGTCCGGCGTGGGCTCATAACCGTGGATCTCGGCGCCGGGCTTGGTGATCGACTCGACCCTGAGCTTGTCACCGGCGACGTTCGCCGCGACGTCCGCCAAGACCGTGAACGTGGTCAGCACCACGGGCCGCTTGTCGTCCGCGCCGCCGGCGGGGCCGCCGCACGCGGTCAGGACGAGCGCCGACGCGGCCAGCCCGCAGACGGCCTTGAACAGATTCGCCATCCCATGAGTCTAGAGTTCGGTGCGCCGAACTTCCAACTCCCGTGTGCCTTAAATCTCTGGGCGAACCCGCGTCCGCGATCGACGTCGGCAGGGCGCGGCATGGTCAGACCGGTCAGGCCGAGCAGGAAGGGCGCCCTGCCACCGCGATAGCGGGGCCTGCGGCCGGGCGGGTTCACGCGTTGTGTCCGTTCCCGGCATGCATCTCAGCTCCGCCGACCGGTGCCTAAATCTCGGTCGCGGTCCGGTCTCGCTCCTTCACGGATTCCAGCAGGAGCTGGGAGACGTCGCGCACGGTGACGTTTTGGCCACGCTGCTCGCTCTGCCGCTGCACGAGACCGTCGTTCAGCATCACGCGGCAGAACGGGCAGCCGGTGACGATGGTTTCGGCGTCCGTGCCGAGTGCCTCGTCGACGCGTTCGAGGTTGATGCGCTTGCCGATCTGCTCTTCCATCCACATCCGCGCGCCACCGGCGCCGCAGCAGAGCGAACGGTCGGCGTGCCGGGGCATCTCGCTCAGGGTGGCGCCGGTCGCGCCGACGAGTTCGCGCGGCGGCTCGTAGACCTTGTTGTGGCGGCCGAGGTAACACGGGTCGTGGTAGGTCACCGGGCCGGCGTCGACCGGTTGGACCGGGGTGAGTTTGCCCGCGCGGACCAGCCGGTTCAGCAGCTGCGTGTGGTGCAGGACCTCGTAGTGCCCGTCCAGTTGCGGGTACTCGCGGCCGAGCGTGTTCAGGCAGTGCGGGCAGGTGGTGACGATCTTGCGCGTGCCCGGTTCGCGGCCATCGAACACCGCGTTCAGTGTCTCGACGGTCTGCTGCGCGAGCATCTGGAAGAGGAACTCGTTGCCGGAGCGGCGGGCCGGGTCGCCGGTGCAGGACTCGTCGGTGCCGAGGATCGTGTACTTGACCCCGGCGAGATGCAGGAGCTCCGCGGTCGCGCGGACGGTCTTGCGGGCGTTGTCGTCGAAAGCGCCCGCACAGCCGACCCAGTAGACGTACTCGACGTCTTCGGCGAGTTCGCCGTCGAAGATCGGCACCTCGAAGCCGAGGTCCTTCGTCCAGGCGAGGCGGTCGGAGTTGTTCTGGCCCCAAGGGTTTCCCTTGGTTTCCAGGTTCTTGAACAGCACGCCGAGTTCGCTCGGGAAGGCCGACTCGATCATCACCTGGTACCGGCGCATGTCCACGACGTGGTCGACGTGCTCGATGTCGACAGGGCACTGCTCGACACACGCGCCGCAGGTGGTGCAGGACCAGAGGACGTCCGGGTCGATGACGCCGAAGTCCTCCTTGGTGCCGACCAGCGGACGCTCCTCGGGCGCCTCCTTGCCGTCCAGGATGTACGGGGCGCTCTCGAAGAGGTGGTCCCGCAGATCCATGATCATGAGCTTGGGGGACAACGGTTTCCCCGTGTTCCACGCCGGGCACTGCGACTGGCAGCGGCCGCATTCGGTGCAGGTGGCGAAGTCGAGCATGCCCTTCCAGGTGAAATCCTCGATCTTGCCGCGGCCGAAGGTGTCGTCCTCGCCCGGATCCTCGAAGTCGATCGGCTTGCCGCCGGACTCCATCGGCAGCAGCGGGCCGAGCGCGTCCGGGAGCCGTTTGGCGGTGACGTTGACCGGCGCCAGGAAGATGTGGAGGTGCTTGGAGTAGAGCACGATCGACAGGAACGCCAGCATCACGCCGATGTGCAGCAGCAGCCCGACGGTCTCCAGTGGCTCGGTGACCGGGAGGCCCAGCGGCTCCAGGAGTTCGCCGACGCCGAGGGAAACCCACGCGCCCGACTCGTACGGGAAGACGCCGACCGCCGCCGACGCGCCGCGGAAGAGGAACATCGTCCAGATCACGTTGAAGATCATGAACAGGATGAACCAGGCGCCGCCGGTGTGCGACCCGTAGAACCGGGACGCGCGCTCTTGGCGTTCGGGTGCCTGGCGGATCCGGATGACCGCGAAGACCCCGAGCGAGACGAGTACCGCGACGGCGATGAAGTCCTGCAGGAAGCCCAGAACCGCCCAGTGCCCGATGAGCGGGATGTGGAAGTCGTGGTCGAACAGGGCGCCGTACGCCTCGAGGTAGACCGAGCCGAGGATCACGAAACCCCAGAACGTGAACAGATGCGCGAGTCCGGGGACCGACCACTTCAGCAGTTTGCGCTGCCCGAAGACCTCGGCCAGATGTGTTTTCGCGCGGACGGCCATGACGTCGGAGCGTTTTTCGTCCGGCTGGCCGGACTTGATCAGTTTGTAGAGCCAGGCGGCGCGGCGGGCGGCGAAAGCGAGACCGGCGACGGTGACGAGCAGGCCGAGGATGAGACGAACGAGCACGAGTCCTCCGGGGGAGAATCGGCTCAGTGAGAGCCGGTGTAGTACCGGCACGCCTTGCAGGCGTACCGCATTTTGGCCACTCGCCACCGTTTTCGGTAGGCGTCGAGATGTCCCGGCCGTGGCGGATGCACGCCGAGTCTTCGGTGACAGCGGATCCGCCGCCCCGCTTCGAAGAGTTCGGTCGCCAGGCCGAGGTACGCGCGCCGGAGCGCGATACCGGGTTCCGTGGCGAGGTGGTCGCGGCAGAAGCGGTGCAGGAGGGCGAGATCCGGCAGTCCGGGCGTTGTCGAGCCAGGGAGGTGCTCGACAACGCCTAGTCCGGGATGTCCCGCGGGAAGGGAGAATCCGGCGGGCAGTCCACAATGGACGCAGGTGAGGGTGCAGCTCAGGCAGCGGGTGACGTGGCGGATCCGCCGTTCGCGCTGATCCCCGTCGATCGTTTCGCGAACGTGCCAACCCAAGGGAGCCTCCAAGACCGTGGTGTGTCCTGTGTCACTCTCAATACTGGAGAGTAGGGCTCGCTCCGGCGGCGCGACAGGTCCAACCGGATGGCTTCCGCGCGGCCGGTCGGCGTAACGCTGGGCACCCGTACACCGATCTCGCGTGATCAGACCCGGAACTCGCGTGCTTGGGGACCGCACTCGTGAGTTCCGCCTCCAAGCACGCGAGTCACGGATTCCGTCTCGCGGCGTGCTCGAGCCCGCGCACGCTTCCGCACACCGTGACCCACTCGTAGCCGAAAACGGCCCGGCGGACGTCACTCGCTGGTTATAGTCCTGACCCGTGGTAATGGGGGAGGGAACGACAGGATGGGCGGGTTCGTCACCGCGGCTCTGGGGTTCCCGGCCGTGCTCTTCAGCTTCCTGCTGATCGTGGTGATCGGTTACTGGCTGCTGGCACTGTTCGGCGGAGTCGACACCGATGGCTTCGATGGCGGAGACGGGCTCCTGGCGGGCTTCGGTGGGGTCCCACTGTCCATTTCGCTCTCTTTACTGATCGCATTCACCTGGTTCGCCAGCCTGGCAGGGACGGTTCTTCTCGATGATCTGGAGCTTTCGACACCATCGAGGATCGGGTTCGGGGTCGGCGTGCTCGCCGTCGCGCTCGTGCTCGGCACGCTCGGGACGAGGGTGATCGCGGTGCCACTGCGCCGGGTATTCGGTCCCGCGAAGGAACCGAGCAGGCGGGACTTCGTCGGTCGCGCCGCCGTCATCCGCACTTCGTCGGTGAGCCATGACTTCGGGCAGGCCGAGGTCGCCGCCGCCGACGGGTCGACGGCCATTGTGGACGTTCGGCAGGCGGGCCAAGGCAACCTGACGGCCGGGAGCCGCGTTGTTCTCTATGACTACGACTCCGAAGGCGAGTTCTTCTGGGTCGAGTCTTTGGATCTCTGAAGCAGAAAAGGAACACTATGGGTGCCATCAGCGTGGGGGCCGGCGTTCTGATCGCCGTGATAGTTGTCATCCTCCTGGTCTTGCTCTTCACGATCACCAGGTTGTTCAAGAAGGTGCCGCAGGGGAAGGCGCTGATCATCTCGAAGGTCCGCCGCGTCGACGTGACGTTCACCGGCGCGATCGTCCTGCCGGTACTGCACAAGGCCGAGATCATGGACACCTCGGTCAAGGCGATGGAGATCACCCGCACCGGCCGTGAAGGCCTGATCTGCCGGGACAACATCCGCGCCGACATCCGGATCTCGTTCTTCGTCCGGGTCAACAAGACCGTCGAGGACGTCATCAAGGTCGCGCAGGCGATCGGCACCGAACGCGCGAGCCACGAGGCCACGCTGCAGGAGCTGTTCAACGCGAAGTTCTCCGAGGCGTTGAAAACCGTCGGGAAGCAGCTGGACTTCGTGGATCTCTACACGAAGCGCCACGAGTTCCGCGATCAGATCATCCGCGTCATCGGCACCGACCTGAACGGGTACAGCCTCGAGGACGCGGCCATCGACTACCTCGAGCAGACGCCGATGGCGCAGCTCGACTCCGCGAACATCCTCGACGCGCAGGGTATCCGCAAGATCACCGAGCTGACCGCGATCGAGCACGTGCGCACCAACGAGTTCCGCCGCGGCGAGGAAAAAGAGATCACCCGCCAGAACGTGGACGCCCGCGAGGCGATCCTCGAACTGGAGCGCCGTCAGGCCGACGCCGAGATCAAGCAGCGCCGCGAGGTCGAGACCATGCGGGCGCGCGAAGAGGCCGAGATCGCCAAGGTCCAGGCGGAGGAGCGGCTCAAGTCGCAGGCCGCCGACCTGCGCACGGACGAGCAGCTCGGCGTCCAGCACCAGAACCAGCAGCGGGAGATCGAGGTCGCGGGCAAGAACCGCGAGCGCGTCATCGCCATCGAGAGCGAGCGCATCGAGAAGGACAGGCTCCTGGAGGTCATCGGCCGCGAACGCGAGACCGAGCTGTCCCGGATCGCCAAGGACAAGGAAGTCGAGACCGAGAAGCGGTCCATCGCCGAGGTGATCCGCGAGCGGATCGCGGTCGAGAAGACCGTGGCGGAGCAGGAAGAGAACATCAAGAAGCTCCGCGTCGTCGAAGAGGCGGAGCGTCAGCGCTCGGCCACCATCATCCGGGCCGAGGCGGAGGCGCAGGAAAACCTCGTCAAGGACATCAAGGCCGCGGAAGCCGCCGAGGCCGCGTCGAAGCACAAGGCCCGCGAGGAACTGACGCTGGCCGAGGCGCGCCAGCAGGCCGCCGAGCTGGAGACCCGCGCGAAGATCCGTCTCGCGGAGGGCATCCAGGCCGAGGAGGCCGCCGTCGGCCTGGCCGCGGCGCAGGTCAAGGAACGCGACGCGGACGCGCTGGAGAAGGTCGGCCGCGCCGAGGCGATCGTCGAACGCGAGAAGGCGATCGTGCTCGCCGACGCGATGCGCGACAAGCTCAAGGGCGAGGCCGAAGGTCTCACCGAGAAGGCCGCCGCGATGGCCGCGCTCGACAGCGCCAGCCGCCTGCACGAGGAGTACCGCCTGCGCCTGGAGGCGGAGAAGGAGATCCGGCTCGCCGCGCTCAACGTCCAGCGCGAGGTCGCCGAGGCCCAGGCCACGGTCCTGGGCATCGGGCTGGAGAAGGCCGACATCGACATCGTCGGCGGCGAGACCATGTTCTTCGAGAAGGTCATCGGCTCGATCGGGCTCGGCAAGAGCGTCGACGGGTTCGTCGAGCACTCGGACGTCGTCCAGACGCTCGGGAAGTCGTGGCTCGACGGTTCGGGCAGCTTCACCGACGACATCGGCAAGCTGCTCGGCTCGGTGAGCACCGAGGACGTGAAGAACCTGACGCTGTCGGCCTTCCTGGCCAAGCAGCTGCAGGCGGGCGGCCCGGACAGCGGCAAGGTGCAGGAGCTGCTGGCCATGGCGCAGCGGCTCGGCCTCGCCGACAAGTCCGTCGCCACCCTCGCCCCCGCGAAGCAGTGACGGCGACCGAACCGGCGGCAGGAACGGAGCAGCTGGACGCGGGCACCTACGAGGTGCTCCGCGCCCGGCTCGCCGCACAGGCCGCCGAACTGGCGAAACGCGCGGACGAGCTCAACACCGCGCGGCTCGGGGTCTTCGGCAGCGCGCAGCTCGCGCTGATCGGCACGGAGCGGATCCGCACCGCGAACAACTGCGTGCCGCGCGACGTCGTGTCCGTCGGCGGGCGGATGTTGTTCGGCTACAACGTCTTCATCGGGCTCAAACCCGAGACGACGGTCGACGATGTCTTCTCGCTGCACGGCTTCAGCCATGACGAGGAAGCCTTCCGCTTCGACGACGTGCCCGCCGAAGAGCTGCCCGGACTGCTGCGTGACGAGCAGTTCGTCCGCGATTTCGCCGAACTGTACCGGTACTACCGGCAGGCGAAGCTGCTGCAGCTGCGCCGGGTCGAGGGCAAGCTGCTCGCGGTGTTCCAGATCGGCCCGCGGACCGAGGACATCCGCGTGCTGCGCTGGGGCATCGCCGCCGACGGCAAAGTGTCCTATGTGGACAGCCGGGGTGAACGCGACCACGTCTTCCCGCCGTCGCACGACTTCGAATGGATCGAGACCAGCCGCGAGCAGCACGTTCTCGGACGGCATCCGCACATCTCGATCGAGGACGAGGTGTTCGTCGAGACCGTCGGCGGAAACCTGACGATCAAGGTCGAGAACAACACCGAGACCGGCGAGGGCGTCTACTCCGAGCCGGTCGACGAGCCGTTGCAGAGTCTCGCCGACGCCGAGGTGTCCTACGCCAGGATCGGCCCGCTGATCCTGCTGCGGATGCTGCCGTACAAGGAGACCGAACACCGGTACCTGGTGTTCAACACCCGCACCCGCGACGTGGTGCGCCTCGACGGGATCGGGCAGGCGTGCCAGCGGCTGCCCGAGGACCACGGCATCATCTTCCCCGGCGGGTACTACCTCGACACGGGCATCAGCAAGACGTTCGACACCACGGTGGACGAGCTCGAATTCGAGCGCGTGATCCGCTCGCCCAACGGGGAGGACGTGCTCTACGTCTTCCACGCGCGGGCCGAGGGGCGCTCGCTTCTCCTGCCGTACAACGTGATCCGCAAAGAGGTCTCGAACCCGATCCCGTGCCACGGGTACTCGCTGTTCGACGACGGCACGATGGTGCTGTTCCGCGCGCTGTCCGACGAGCCGAGCCGCGTGCATCCGATGCAGGTGTGGCGGACGCCGTTCCAATCGGACACGTTTGCCGCGTCGCAGCCGGCCGGGACAGGGCCGCTGGAGCGGGTCGGCAACGCCGATCTGGTCCGCGGGATCTCCGACTGCCTGTCGATCGGCCGGATGGTCGGCGAGATGGCGCCGTCGGCCGCGGTGTTCGAGGCCCTGATCGCCGCGTGCGCAAGGGTTTTCGATCACTACCACTGGCTCGGTGAGGCCGAACTCGGCGATCTGCGGTCGCCGCTGTCGGACGTCCGGGTCACCGCGGAGCAGGTGCTCGACGAGTTCGAGACGGTCACCTCGCTCACCGCTCAGGCCGCCGAAGCCGTGGAAGAGGCGGCCGCGGAAACCGCGTCGCTCGTGCGCAGGGTGCGCGGCGAGGCGCTGAACGCGGCCGACGCGTGGGTGCGCAGGCTCGCCGAAATGCACCGCGCGCGAGGCCATCTCGTCACCGTGCGGGAACTGCGGTACGTCGACACCGACCGGGTCGACAAGGTGATCGCCGACCTGGACACGGAATTCGGCGAAGCCGCGCAGCGGGCCGTCCGGTTCCTCCAGGGCGAGGACGCGTTCACGAGCTACCACGCAGAGGTCGACAGGCTGGTCGAAGCCGCGGGCGCGATCGCGACCGTCGCCGAGGCGATCCCGGTCGCCGAGCAGCTGGACGAGCAGTCCGGCGGGCTCGAAGTCCTCACCGACGTCGTCGGTGGGCTGGACATCGCGGACGCCGTGGTGCGGACGAAGATCCTCGAACGCGTCGGCGAGGTGATCGGCGGGGTCAACCGGGCCCGTGCCACCCTCGACGCGCGCCGCAAGGAACTGCTGGAGACCGAGGGCCGGGCGGAGTTCGCCGCCGAGTTCGCGCTGCTCGCGCAGGCCATCACCGGCGGGCTCGCGGTCGCGGACACCCCGGACCGCTGCGACGAGCAGCTCGGCAGATTGCTGCTGCAGCTGGAAAATCTCGAATCGCGGTTCGGCGAGTTCGACGACTTCCTGGTTTCGCTGGGCGAAAAGCGCACCGACGTCTACGAGGCGTTCTCCTCGCGCAAGCAGGCGCTGCTCGACGAGCGGGCCCGCCGTGCGGACAGGCTGGTCGATTCGGCCGAACGGATCCTCACGAGCGTGACCAGGCGGGTCGGCACGCTCGGCTCGGTCGACGAGATCAACACCTACTTCGCCTCCGACCCGATGGTCGCGAAGCTGCGCAGCGTCGTCGCCGAACTGCGCGACCTCGGCGACCAGGTACGCGCCGAGGAGCTCGAAGGCCGGGTCAAGGCCGCTCGCCAGGAGGCCGGTCGCGCGCTGCGGGACAGGCTCGACCTCTACGGCGAGGGCGGGGAGACGATCCGCCTTGGCCGCAACACCTTCGCGGTCAACACCCAGGACATCGACCTCACCCTGGTGCCGCACGACGGCGGGATGAAGTTCGCGATCACCGGGACCGACTACCGCTCGCCGGTGCGGGACCCCTCGTTCGAGGCGACGCGGCCGTACTGGGATCAGCTGCTGGTCTCGGAGTCGCCCGAGGTCTATCGCGCCGAGTACCTGGCCACGTCGATCCTGCTCGAGAAGCCGGAGTTGCCGGAGACCGAGCTGCTGGAGGTCGTCCGGCGCGTCGCGGGTGACCGCTACGACGAGGGTTACGCGCGCGGCGTGCACGACCACGACGCCGCCGCGATCCTGGCGGAGCTGCTGCGCCTGCGGTCCGCCGCCGGATTGCTGCGGTATCCGCCCGCCGCACGGGCCGCGGCTCAGCTGTTCTGGGCTTTCGGGGCCGAAGAAGCGGCGAAGTCCGCGTGGACGACGCGCGCCGCGTCGCTCGCGCGGGTGCGGGAGGCGTTCAGCCACACCACGGCGATCGACTCGCTGGCGGGCGAGTTCGCCGAGGCGATGGCCGCGTTCGCCGCGTCGTCCGGGCTGGCGCTGGACCTGGAATTCGCCGGTGAGTACCTGTTCGAGGAACTGGCCGACGCGTCGCCGGGGTTCGTCACCAGCGGCGGCGCGCGGACACTGCTCGACAAGTTCCGGCTCGACCGCCGGAGCTTCGCCGAAGACCTGCGTGCCCTCGAAGACCTCGCGGATCGTCATCAGCTCGCCGAAGCCTGGCTTTCGTCCTTTGTGGACTCAGCCGGGATTCCCGGCGACGAGCTGGCCGAGGCCGTCGCGATGGAACTCGCCGAGCTGCCGCGCTACGACTCGTCGGCGGAGCTTTCGGCCACCGTGGACGGTCTGCTCGGCTCGCATCCGCGGATCGTCAACCGGTCCCTGACGCTGCGGCTGGACGAGACGCTGGCGAGGACCGGGCGGTTCCGGCGTGACCGGGTGCCGGGTTTCCGGGCGTACCAGCGGCAGCGCAACGAACTGGTGGCGGCGGAACGGGACAGGCTGCGGCTGGCCGAGTACAAGCCGAAGGTGATGAGCGCCTTCGTGCGCAACAGGCTGCTCGACGAGGTCTACCTGCCGTTGATCGGCGACAACCTCGCGAAGCAGCTCGGTGCGACCGGTGACGCCCGTCGCACCGACCAGTCCGGGCTGTTGTTGCTGATCTCGCCGCCGGGGTACGGCAAGACGACGCTCATGGAGTACGTCGCGAGCAGGCTCGGACTGGTGTTCGTCAAGGTGAACGGGCCGGCGCTCGGGCACGAGGTCACGTCGGTGGATCCGGCGGACGCGCCCAACGCGACCGCGCGGCAAGAGGTCGAGAAGATCTCGTTCGCGCTGGAGCAGGGCAACAACGTGCTCTTGTACCTGGACGACATCCAGCACACCTCGCCGGAGCTGCTGCAGAAGTTCATCTCGCTGTGCGACGCGCAGCGGCGGATGGAAGGTGTGTGGGAGGGCCGGACGCGGACCTACGACCTGCGGGGCAAGCGGTTCGCCGTCTGCATGGCCGGTAACCCGTACACCGAACAGGGCAAGCGGTTCCGGATCCCGGACATGCTCGCCAACCGCGCGGACGTATGGAACCTCGGCGATGTCCTGTCGGGCAAGGAAGACCTGTTCGCACTGAGCTATATCGAGAACTCGCTCACCGCGAACACCGTGCTCGCGCCACTGGTTTCGCGGGAAAGGTCCGATGTGGACGTTCTCGTGCGGCTGGCCCGCGGCGACGGCTCGGTGCGGGCGGATCAGCTGAAGCACGCGTACTCGGCGACCGAACTGGAGCAGATCCTCGCCGTGCTGCGGAAACTGATCCAGGTGCAGCGGATCGTTTTGGCGAACAATCAGGCGTACATCGCCTCGGCGGCGCAGGCGGACGCGTCCCGTGTCGAACCGCCGTTCCAGCTGCAGGGTTCGTACCGGAACATGAACAAGCTCGCCGGACGGATCGTGCCCGCGATGAACGACGCCGAACTGGAAGCGCTGATCGACGACCACTACGCCGGTGAAGCGCAGACGCTCACTTCGGGCGCCGAGGCCAACCTGCTCAAACTGGCCGAATTGCGCGGACGCCTGAGCGCCTCGGAGGCGCAGCGGTGGGCGGACGTGAAGGCGGCTTACCT
Source organism: Amycolatopsis alba DSM 44262 (assembly GCF_000384215.1). NCBI lineage: Bacteria > Bacillati > Actinomycetota > Actinomycetes > Pseudonocardiales > Pseudonocardiaceae > Amycolatopsis > Amycolatopsis alba. The sequence continues at coordinate 5,191,824 of NZ_KB913032.1, forward strand.
GCGGGCGCAGGCGCTCGGCGGCGATGACGAAGACCCGATGAGCCGAGCCGTCGGCGCGATGGGCCTGCTGGCGGATCGGGTCGGCGCGGTCGAGGCGGCGATCGAACGGGCTTCGGAACGGATGGTCGTTCGCGACGTCATGTAGGGCTTTTCTCGGCAGCCGGAGCCCGGCTGCCGAGAAGGCCCAGCTGAGCCACCGTCAGCCGCTCCACCAAAGCAACAGCCCGATACCCCTCACCACCGGAAACCACCGTCACCGGGCCGGCGACGTGCGGGTACTCCTGCGCCACCCGCAGCGCGTCCGAGACCCGTTCGACAGGCCACCCCAGCGCGTCCGCGAGTGCCGGGGAGGAAAGTGCGCGCCCCGCGTGGAGGAGAGCGGCGAGTGCCGTCACCGCGTCGCCGACGTAGACGGCGACGCGGTCGTCCAGCATGACTTCGTTGATGCGCGCGTGGAAGCGGGAGAGGTCGTCCATGCGGGCGCCCGCGGGTGTCGAGGTGCCGAGGACTTCGGCGCCCTGGCGGGCGATCTTGATCCATTCCTGGTTCGCCCGGACGCTTTCGGCCCAGACCCGCTGCGGCATCTCGTCGTCGATGACGTACTGCTCCCGCCTGCCGTCCCGTTCCCGCCGGAGCAGGGCCTGCGTTTCGAGGTAGCGGACGGCGTGCGAGATCGACGCCGGGCTGACCTGGAGCCGCCGGGCGAGTTCCGCCGCGGTGAGGACGCCTTCGTCGCTGACGGACAGGCAAGCGAGCACCCGCGACATCATCCGGGGCAGCCCGGTCGCCACCATCATCTCGGCGAAGTCGGTCTCGAAGGTACGCACGGCCTCCAGATCCCGTCCGTACCCGTTCGTGACGACGGGGGCGGCCCGTGACAGCGGTTTGCGGCGCCGGGCCCGTTCCCCGGTGACCCGGCTCGCTTCGTCGGCGCGGTAGCCGGACTGGCCGCTGTTGCGCGCGACCTCGCGGCTGATCGTCGACGTCGGGCGCCCGAGCCGCCGGGCGATCTCGGCGTATCCGAGGCCGTCCTTGAGCCAGGCCGCGATCAGCCGGCGGTCTTCCAGCGTCAGCCTGCCGCCCGGCATGGGCACCTCCTGTGCGTTCACTCGCAGGTCAGTGCAACGACGTGTTGCATTCATCGGCAAGACCGTTGCAACGATTTCGAGAAATCTACCAGCTATAACGCATAAAATGCCAGAGCGGAGCTTTGGGCAAAGAATAAATGCAACGTAGCCTTTGGTCATGGCTGAAGATCTGGGAGGAACAGCTATGACGACCTCGGTACCGCATCTCGCGGAGATTCCCCTCGAACGGCCGAAGGGCTGCCCGTTCGACCCGCCCGCCGAACTCGGCCCGCTGCGCGACGAGCATCCGCTCGTCCGGCTCACCTTTCCTGACGGTCACGAAGGCTGGCTCGCGACGGGGCACGCGATCGTCCGGGAAATCACCGCGGACACGCGGTTCAGTTCACGGCAGGAGCTGCTGCACTCGCCGCTGCCGGGGCCCTCGGCGATGGTGGTGCCGCCACCCGCGGAGCCGGGCATGTTCATCAAGATGGACGGCGAGGAGCACTCGCGTTACCGCAAGACGCTCACCGGCAAGTTCACCGTCCGCCGGATGCGGCAGCTCACCGAACGGGTCGAGCAGGTGACCATCGAGCACCTCGACGCGATGGAGCGGCAGGGGACGACCGCCGATCTGGTGACGGCTTTCGCACAGCCCATTCCGGCGCTGATGATCTGCGAGCTGCTCGGCGTCCCCTACGACGATCACGAATTCTTCCGGCGCAACGTCGCACCGTTGAACCGGCCGGACGCCTCGCTCGAGGAGCAGGGGGCGGCCATCAACGCGCTGGGGGAGTACCTCTACCGGCTCATCGTGGCCAAACGGGCCGAGCCGACCGACGACATCCTCGGCGAACTCGCGGCGACCGAACTCACCGAAGTGGAACTCACCAGCATCGCGTTCCTCTTGCTGGGGGCAGGTTTGGACACCACGGCCAACATGCTGGCGCTGGGCACGTTCGCGCTGCTGCGGAATCCGGACCAGCTCGCCGCCCTGCGCGAGGACCCGGAGAGCATCGACGGCGCGATCGAGGAGCTCCTGCGCTACCTGGCGATCCCGCACACCGGGGTGCGCACCGCGCTGGAAGACGTCGAGATCGGCGGACAGCTCGTCAAGGCGGGGGAACCGGTCGCGATCTCGGTGCTGGCCGCCAACCGCGACCCGCTGAAGTTCCCCGATCCCGACCGGCTCGACCTCGGCCGCAAGGCCGCCGGGCACCTGTCCTTCGGGCACGGTGTCCACCAGTGCCTCGGCCAGCAGCTCGCGCGTGTCCAGATGAAGGTCGCCTTCGCCGGGCTGCTCGCCAGGTTCCCGTCGCTGCGCCTGGCCGTTCCGGCCGACGAGGTCCCGCTGCGGACGGATTCCGACATCTACGGGGTGTACGCGCTCCCGGTGGCGTGGGACTGATCGCCATGCGGCTCGAAGTCGACCGGGAACGCTGTGTGGGCGCGGGGATGTGCGTGCTGACCGCGCCGGAGGTGTTCGAACAGGACGAGGAAGACGGCCGGGTCCGGTTGCTGGACCCGGAACCGGCCGCGATCGGCGACGCCGTGCAGTTGTGCCCGGCGGCCGCGATCACGGCCGCGGACTGAGTCGTCGGTCCTGGTCAGGGGGTGCCGGGCGGGCACCCCCTGACCGGGGATCAGCCGATCTCCGCGAGGACCTTGCCCGCGTCGGCGTTCCGCACGGCGGTGCCGCCGTAGTTCCGCTGGACCTGGGCCTTCTCCTGGGCGTTCGGGTTCACGTTGGCGCAGCTGACGCCACCGGTCGAACCCGACATCAGCGACGAGCACGGCCCCGGCTTCACGTCGGGCAGGCCGAGGCTGTGGCCCAGTTCGTGCGAGGCGATCCGGGTCTTGTTGTAGCCCTGCTGGACGGCCTGCCTGCCGTACCAGACGGTGACCGTGCCGCTCGGGCGGACCGGCCCGAGGGTGGCGCGCGGCCAGCCGTTGTCGGCGACGATCCGGATGTTGACCCGCTGCCCCGGCGTCGCCTTCACGAGACGGACGTTGGTGACGTTGGTGTTCCAGACGTTGACGCCGGCGGCAACGTCTGCCTTGAACTCCGCGGCCTGGCTGTCGTCGTAGGTCAGGGTGGTCGCCAACATCTCGGCGGCACCGGCGGAGGGTGCCGAGAGCACCGAGATGGAGAGCGCGGCGCCGGTGAGCACCGCGGCGAAGGTACGTCGAAGCACGTTGAACTCCTCGCGTTAAGGCGTGCTGGAATTTCGGAGCAGTGTCGACACTTTTTTGTTCTGGCAAGAGGACCTGTGCGTAATCCTCCGTTGCCTCCGCGTGATGTTAGGACCTGCCGAGGTCGTCGGGGTACCCGCCGATAGTCGCCTGTCGTTAACCACGATCTTGACGTGACCGGAAGACTGTGCCGTTATGACGACGGCGCGTTTCACCGGACACGAAGAACCGATCCTCGCGGTCGCGGTGACGGGAAACCGGCTGGTCACCGGCGGTGCGGATCGGACGGTCCGGGTCTGGGACCTGGAGACCGGCGTCCAGCGTTTCGCGTTGAGCGGCCACGATCGGCCGGTGCTCGCGGTGGGCATCTCAGGTCACCACGTGGTCGGTTGCGATGGTGCGACGGTCCGGCGCTGGCGGCTCGCCGGTCGTGAGGCGTATCCCCCGGAGGTCCAGACCACCAAGCGGACCGTCGCGGTCGCGGTGGCGAAGGACTTCGCCGTGTCCGGCTCGGGAAGCGTGGTCGAGGTCCGGCGGCTGGACGGCGTGACCGTGCGGGGTCTGCGCACCGGCGGCCCGGAGGTCGAATCGGTCGCGGTGACCCCGGACGGCCGGGTGGTCGTCGCCGGCGACGACACCGGTGGAGTCCGGCTGTGGGACAAGGAAGTCGTTTCCCACTACCGGTTCGACGGCGCGGGCACGGTCCGCGTCGTCGCGGTTTCGGCCGACGGCGAGCGGGTGCTGTCCGGCGACGGCGAGACGGTCCGGTTGTGGGGGCGCAACGGCGATCCGGCCCTCGTCTTCCCCGGCCACGCCGGGGTGGTGCGGACGCTGGCCTTCAGCCCGGACGGCAAACTGGTGTTCTCCGGCGGTTCCGGTGGCGAGGTCTGCGTCCGCGAGATCGACGACCCGGCCGGGTACACCCTCCTCAAGGGACACCGGGGGAACGTCCGCGCGATCGCCTGCACGGCGCGCAACGAGAAGATCGTCACGGTCGGGGACGACGGCACGATCCGGGTGTGGGACCGCTTCGGCAACCAGATCGACGGCACCGGTTTCGTCGAGCCCAAACCGGGGCGGGCGCGCCCGCGGATCACGCCCGACGTCGAAAGCCCGCTCGACCTGATCGGCTTCCAGGACGACGTGCGCACCCTCGCCGCGGTCATCGCCGACCGCGAGACCAGCCCGCCGTTGTGCGTCGCGCTGCTGGGCCCCTGGGGGTCCGGCAAGTCCAGTTTCGTGCGGCAGGTGACCGACCGGGTGGCCGAACTGGCGCGCAGGTCCCGCGGCGACGCCGCCACCAGCGTGTTCGCCGGCGAGATCCGGCAGATCCGGTTCAACGCCTGGCAGTACCACGACGACCACCTGTGGGTCGGGCTGGTTGACCATCTGTTCCGGAACCTCGGCGCGCCCGAGACGCACGCGGACGCAGGCGAGGTCCGGGCCGAACGTGAGCGGTTGCGGACCCGGCTCGCGGGTCTCCGTGCCATCAAAGCGGATTCCCCGCTGACCTGGCGCTGGCGGCTTTTGGTGTCCGGGGTGGACCGGGCCGAACGGCGACGGCGGCGTCTCGCCGTCGCGGGCTACGCGGTCTCCGGTGTGCTCGGCCTCGTCGCGGCGATCACCGGCTGGGCCTTGTGGCACAACGCGATCCTCGCCGCGGCGGGCGCCGTCGTCGCGCTCGGCGCCGTGCTGACCCCGGCGCTCACCACCGCCAGGGCGGCGCTCGCGCCGGTCAAGTCCACATTGGACAAACTGCGCGGAGACGTCGAGAAGCGGGCGGAACGCTTCGAGACCGAGGTCCGGGAGACCGAGGAACGGCTCCGGCGGCTGGACGCGGCCACCCGGCTCGGTGACCTGATCGAAGAAGCGAAAACCGGCAGATACGGGGACTACCAAGGCGTTTTCGCCCGTGTCCGGGAGGATCTCGCGGACCTCAGCGCCGATCTGGCCGGCGCGCGAGCCGAATGGCAGCTGGCGGGCGGCAAGGGCGCACCGCCGCTGGAACGCATCGTGCTCTACATCGACGACCTCGACCGCTGCCCGCCGTCGAAGGTGATCGAGGTGCTCGCGGCGGTCCATCTGCTGCTGGCCCTGCCCGCGTTCGTCGTCGTGGTGGCCGTCGATCCGCGGTGGTTGCGGCGATGCCTCGACCAGCACCACGAAGAGCTTTTCGGCGCCGGGGAAGCGCGGCGGACCGAGTACCTCGACAAGATCTTCCAGATCGTGTTCGCCTTGCGCCCCATGGGAGCCGCGGCCGACGAACTGATCGACGCCCTGATGCCGATCGAAGGACGGGAGCCGGCGCCGCACGGGCGCGAAGAATGGCCGGAGGACGGGGACACCGCCGAAAGCGGCGAAAACGGCGAACCGGTGGAAGTGCTCGTCGAGGAAACGGCCCCGCCGACGTTCTACAACATGCGGCCGGACCGGTTGCGGCTCACCGAGGTCGAACGCGCTTTCGTGCACGTGTTGCGGAAAAAGCTCAACACACCGCGCGAGATCCGGAAACTGATCAACCTGTACCGGCTCGTGCGCATCGGCATCCCGGACGCGGAACTGGCGCGGTTCGTCGGCGGCCCCTACCGGGCGGTGCTGGTCCTGCTGACCCTGCTGGTCGCCGATCCGGACGCCGCACGCTCGACCTTCATCGCGCTTTCCGGCGGCGACTCGTTGCAGGAGGCCTTTCCACCTGAATGGCGGCTAGACGTCGAATCCTTCGATGATCTACAGGTCTATCGGAATTGGGTGGGCACTCTCGCCCGCTTCAGTTTCGAAACCTACGATCTGGTGACCGGGGAAATGGAAGCGGGAACCACGTTGTAGCTACACTTGCGCGCTACAACGGCGAGGGGCGGCGTATGCGGAGATCAGGCTGGCTTGCGCTCGCCTTCGGCGGGCTCGTCGGGGCGTTGGTGATCGTTCTCCTCGCGACCGTCGTCACCCCGCCGTCGAACGCGGCACGGACCGACTGCGTCGGACTGGTCATCAGTTCCTCCACGGAGAAGGGCGACCTGATCGCCGAACTGGCCGGGCGGTACAACAACACCGGCCGGACGTTCGGCGACGGCCGGTGCGCGAAGGTCGAGTCGTTCAAGAAGACCTCGGGTGCCACGCTCGACCTCATCGCCGACGGCTGGAACGACGTCGACCAGCGGCAGCCCGAACCCCAGGTCTGGCTGCCGAGTTCGTCGCTCTGGCTCGATCTGCTGCGCCAGCGCGGCAAAGGGGGCCTGATCCAGGACGGCACGAAGACCTCGCTCGCGACGAGCCCGATGGTGATGGCGATGCCGGAGCCGATGGCCAAGGCGATGGGCTGGCCGGACACGAGCATCGGCTGGGGTGACGTGCTGGCGGTGAACCAGAACGGCGGCTGGGCGTCGAAAGCCGGGGCGAACGCCCAGTGGGGGAACTTCACGCTGGGCAAGGACAACCCGCGGCGGTCGACGTCCGGGCTCGCCGCGACCATCGCGACCTACTTCGCGGCCACCGGCGGCGACTACACCAAGATCGGGACGACCGAAGCCGTCCGGTTCGTCCGCGGCATCGAGGCGTCGGTCGCCTACTACAGCGACGATTCGGTGGCCTTCCTGAAGACGCTGTACGACGAGGACCGCAAGAAGCCCACGCCCTACATCAGCGCGATGGCGATGCAGGAGCAGATGGTCTACCTCTACAACCGCGGCGTGCCGACCGGTGATCCCGCGCAGCTGAACGGGAACCCCGTCCCGCCGGTGCGCCCGCTGGTCGCGGTGCACCCGAAGGAAGGGACGATGCTGATCGACCATCCCTTCCTGGTCACCGCGAAAGCGTCGCCGGAACAGCAGGAGGCGGCGAAGGATCTCTACGCCTTCCTGCTGGAACCCGACCAGCAGAAACGCTTCCGGGAACTCGGGTTCCGCGACCCCGGCGGCAACGGGAGCCAGGAGCTGGCCGAGGTCGTGCGCACCAAGGACACGCGGGAAACCCCGAAGATCGAGGTCCCGACCGGAGACCAGATCCAGAAGATGCTGGACGGCTGGGAGTACACGCAACGGCGCGGCCGGATCCTGCTGGTGCTGGACCTGTCCGGATCGATGAAGGATCCGTTCGACAAGAACCGCAAGGACAAGCCGTACTCCGATCGCCGGATCGACCTGCTGAAACCCGCGATCAAGAAACAGCTCGAATATCTGCATCCCGAGGACGAGGTCGGGCTGTGGACGTTCTCGGACGGGTACGAGGAAGAGATGCCGATCGGCAAGGTGAAGAACGTCCGCGGGCCGATGATCGACCTGGTCGAAAACCTGGTCCCGAAAGGAAACACGGCGCTGTACAAGACCGTGGCGGCCGCCAACGACAAGATGCGGCGGGAGTTCGACCCGAACGTCATCAACGCCATCGTCTTCCTGACCGATGGCGAGAACACCGGCGACGGGAGCAAGGACGACATGCTCAAGGCCGTCGACGCCGAACGGCTGGACAACTCCGTCCGGATCTTCACGATGGCCTACGGCGCGCAGGCGGACGGCCGCGTTCTCGACGAGATCGCGCAGAAGTCCAAGGCCCGCAGCTACCAGGCCGTCGACCCGCAGAGCATCGACAAGATGTTCGTCAACGTCTTCAGTAACTTCTGACATGGCCGAGCACGACAACCGCCCGTTCCACGTCGTCGCCGGCGTACTCGCGCTGATCGCCGGGCTGATCGGCCGCGCGGTGACGTACCCGCATCCCGCGGCCTGGCTCTTCGGCGCCGTCGCCGCTTTCGCCGCGCTGGTTCCCGCCGAGATCGCGTTCCTCGCGCTGAACGGCAGGCGATCGAAGCCGCCGAAAGGGAAACCGGCGGGCTACGACCACTACAGCATGCTCGGGCGGGCGCTGACGGCCATCGAATCGGTGCAGCCGGGCGAAGCCGAGCTTTCCGGAGCGTTCAAGCGGGCGGTGGCTCGACTCGAAGACCGCAGGGGCCGGAACGCGCCCGAGGTCGTCGAACTGCAGGTCACGGTGAAGCAGACCACCGAGAAGCTGGAGCGACACGCACGGGACGCGGACCCGGATCCGGTGATGCTCGTCGAACGGATGCGGCTGTACCGGGAAACGCTCGAAGAGGCCATCGCGGTGGTCGAACCACGCTGAGTGTTCGGTGCCGAACAGACTACGGCCGTGCGTCATGCTGATCTGACAGTATGCCGTTGATCGGGCGCCGGGTTGTCGAGGGCGTGGAACATGTGGTCGTGCCGGTGGAGCACCGGTTCAGCCTGGAGGAAGCCGTGCTGGCGGTGATGGCCGCCAAAAGCACCGTGCGGCCCGCTCCAGGAATCAAGGTCGCTCCGCTGAAGGTCTCCGAGGTACGGTCAGCGCTGCTCTACGCGGCGAAACACGCCGACAGGCGACACCAGATCGTGGACAGCTATTTCGTCGAGGCCGAGGACGGGCCGTTGCACCGGCTGGCCGAGTGGATCAGATCGGAATTGGTCCGGCTGGGCATCTTCACCACGCACGACGGTTCCGCCGCCGGATCGGGTGGCCGATTCGGTTACTCTCCGCGATAGGTGTTCACGACTGCCTGGGAGGGTGTTTCGTGGGTTTGGGCCCGGAGGCCGCCGAAGAGAGAGAACGTCCGTTCCTGGAGCGGCTGGACGAACCCGTCCGTGCCCGGTTGCTGGAGATGGGTACCCCGCAGACCTACGAGAGCAGACAGGCGCTGATGCGGTCGGGTGAGCCCGGCGACTTCGTCATGCTGCTGAGGCACGGCTACGTGAAGGTGACCAGCGCCGACCGGATGGGGGCGACGGTCATCCTCGACGTCGGCGTGCCCGGCGATCTGCACGGCGAGATCGCGGTGATCGCGGGCGGCATCCGGATGGCCGACGTCGTCGCCATCGAGGAAGTGCACGTCCGGCGGATCGCGGCGAGCGAGTTCAACCGGTTCCTGCTGGATCATCCGGCGGCGATGCGGGAGGTGCTCGTCAGCGTCGCCCGCCGGTTCGTGCTCGCCCAGCGGCAGCGGACGCAGTCCTGGAAACCGCAGGCGGTGGCCAGGGTCGCGACCCGGCTGGACTACCTCGTCGACGTCTGTGGCATCCGGACGCCCGCCGGCTGGCGGATCGGGATCCCGCTGAGCCAGGACGAACTCGCGCAGTTCATCCCGATGGGCCGGACCATGGTCGCGCAGGCGCTGGACAAACTCCGGAAGGCGGGAGTTGTGGCCAGTTCGCGCCGTGCGATCACCGTTGTCGATCGCGAGGCATTGCGGGTGATCACGGAAAAAGGTGTGACTTAGCTCACTGGCGTTGACCAGCGCGGGGTCAGGTTTTGTTCGGTTCCGAACAGAACTTCCGGTGAGGAGTGGGAACACTGCTTCCTGCCGCCAGTTTTCACCGATCAGGGGAGGGGTCGCAGAGATGCAGGTGCTGACCTCAGGCCATTACAACGCGCACACCCACGCCGTACTTTCCGTCGACATCGTCGGTTCGTCCAAGGCCAGCGATGACCTGCTGGACCCGATGAAGACCGAGATGGAAACGCTGGTTTCCCGCTCTTTCAACGCGGTGGGGCTCGCTCCGGGGGAAGCGCGTCACTTCCGGGAGACCGGGGACGGGCTGATGGTCGCGTATCCGGACCACGCCGTCGGCCAGCTCTGCGAGGTCGTGTTCCATCTGGACCATCTGCTCCGGACCCGCAACCGCTACGCCCGCGTCCCGATGCGGGCGCGGGTGGCGGTCCACATGGGACCGATGGCGGACAACCACCGCTACCACCGCACGTACATCACGCTGACCCGGTTGCTGTGCGCCTCGACCTTCAACGAAGCCGTCGGCTACTGGTGCCGGTCCGATCCGACGGGCGACAAGTTCGGCGCCGGGATGATCGTCTCGCAATCCGTGTGGCGCAACGTGGTCGAGCCGTTCGGGGTCGCGCTGGTCCCGCCTGCGCGCTGCGCCCGGATCAGCGTCACGACCCCGGATTTCGCGGACAGCGCGTGGATCCACTTGCCTGGCCTGGACGCCGAAGCGGTCCTGGCCGAACTGAACCCCGCTGTCGCGGTGCCGCTCGTGTTCAACCGGGTGAGCCGGTTGTCGACGACGGCCTGACCCAGACCGGGCGGTCCGGTTTCCAGGGAGGGAAAGCCGTATCGCTCGCCGGTTTCTGGCCCGGTACCCCTACGCCGGGCCAGAAACCGGACCCCCCGGCGCGGGGAGTGGGGGCGCGGGTCATCCCCACCGCGCCCCCACAGCGTTCCGTCTACTGACGGCAGCGTTTCCCGCTGTTGACGCACTTCACCAGCTGGTTCATCAGCCGCTGTGACATGACGTTCGCGAAGTCGTCGTGATCGGACCGCGGGTTGTGCTTCTCCTGCGCGAACGCGTCGACCGCGAACTGCCCGGCGGTCTGGATGTTCAGCGGGATGTCGTACACCAGCGTGATCTTCAGCTGTGGCACGTTCTTGAAGCCACGCGGGCAGTTCCCGTTCCGGTCGGAGAACACGATGTGCGTGCGGTGGTTGGCGCTGTCGGTGTTCTTCCCGTCCCAGCAGTTCGGGAACGCGTGGATCCGGGTGACCTTGCTGCCCTGCGGGCAGATCGGGTACAGCTCGGTGAGCCGGTCCTCGAAGCCGCTGCAGGTCCAGCTGGGCCGGGCGTTGGCCGGGCCGTTGGTGCTCTGCTTGGCGTCGCCGTAGAGCACGCGCAGGAACTTCGGCATCGCGACGACGCGGCGGGCACCGCCGCTGGTGAAGGTCAGGTCCGCCTTCACGGGGCGCTGGATCTCGCCTTCGTTGTTGCCGATCTCGTTGTTGTCGTTGACGCCGGGCAGGTCGGCGGCCTTGCCGTCGGCCTGCTTCTTCTCGGCGTCGCCGGCGGCGTTGCTGTTCTCGCCGCCGTTGTCGAGGCCGCCTTCGCCGTTCTGCTTCACCGCGCAGCCGGCGAGCAGCTCTTCGTCCTTCGCGGCCTGCTTGCCCGCCTGTTCCAGGGTGTCGTTGATCTTCTTGATCGACGGCTTCCGCTTGTCCTTCAGCTCAGTGAGCACCTGGCCCGCCTGTTTTCCTTGCGCCAGTTGCTTGTTGGCGTTGTCGGACTCCTGGTCGAGCTTGTCGAGGTTCTCGTCGACGGCGGGCATGGCCTGGTCGGGAACGTCGTCGAGTTCGCTGGCGACGTCGGGGCAGTCGACCTGGGCGCCCGCCTCGTCCTTGGCCGCGTCGACGCGGTCGGCGGCGAGTTTCTCCTCGTCCGCCGCCTGGTTTTCTTCCTCTTCCTCGGTGTTGATCCGGATGACCGGCCAGAAGTAGGCCGACTTGTCCCCGTTCTTGCAGGTGGTGCCCGCGCGCAGCAGGCTCTTGTTGTTCGAGTCCGCGTTGGTCGAAAGGTTCCCGACGTAGTCGTGGAGGTGCTCGGCGCCGTTGCGGACACCGGGCTGTGCGATGAAGTTGTCGCCGTTGAAGTGGCCGTTCTCGTTGCGGCCGCAGTCCACGGTGAACGTCCCTCGGGCGCCTCGTCTGGCGAGGTCGAGGTTGACGTTGGTGCCGCGGGGAACCTGCTTGATGTCGATGAAGAACGACTTGTCCGCGTTGTCGGCCCTGGCCGCGTCGGGGGTTCCGGTCGTGTTGATCACGACGATCCCGCCGACCGCGAGGGAAAGCGCGATGGCTCCCGTGGCGACCTTGGTGCGACGCGCCATGCGATGGCGACCTGCGGTTCTTTGGTTACGGGGCATGAACTTGTTCACCTCGTTCGGTGTCGTTGCACGGAGTCCGGGGGAGGCGGCGCCGGCAGCGCCGGTGTCACTGACTCCGTGTTGGCTGAAACGGCCCCGAAGCGAACGCGGTTCAAAAAGCGATCTCGCCGTTATCTTTTCGTTACCTTCGGCGAAGGTGGTACGCGACGCCCAGGACGATGGTGATCGGCCCCCAGAGCGAGAGCGGGGCGATGCACACCCTCGCCAGGATTTCCCAGCCTTCGTCGAGGTAGGCGACGCCTTCGCGCACCCCGAACACCGTGAGATGGCGGCCGTCGCCGAGCGGGATCGCGCTGAACAACGCCGTGAGGATCAGGCCTCCGGCGACAGCGGGGACAGCGGCCACGAGAAGCCGGACGGGTTTGCCGCCGAGGAACGGGATCCACCGGGGAACCGGTCGCTCGGTGTCGCTGACGGCCGGGGGCAGGTGCAGGATCTTCATGGGACTGACCCTGTCGCCGTGAGGCGCCGGAAAGATCACTCGCGCGGACAAGTGCTCTCCTTCCGGAGAGGGAAAAGGGCCCGGCCTCGGGGCAGTCGAGGCCGGGCCGGTTTTCCCGCTGGTCAGGCGTCCACCTTGTCCTTGGGCTCCGCCTCGGTGGCGGTGGGACGGGCAGGCAGGAAGCGCTTGATCAACGGGAAGAACAGGATCACCAGGATGATCACGTAGACCACGATCGCGAACGGGGTGTTGAACAATCCGCTCAGGCTGCCGTCGCTCAGCTGCAGCGCGCGCCGCATCTGCTGTTCGGCGGCCGGGCCGAGGATGACGCCGATGATCGCCGGCAGCACCGGCAGCCCGTAGCGGCGCATCGCGAAGCCGATCAGGCCGATCACGAACATCACCAGCAGGTCGAAGATGTCCGCGTTGACCGCGTACGCGCCGACACTGGCGAAGAACAGGATGCCCGCGTAGAGGTACGGCCTCGGGATCCGCAGCAGTTTCGCCCACAGCGGCGCCAGCGGCAGGTTCAGCACCAGCAGCAGTGTCAGTCCGACGAACAGTGAGGCGATCAGGCCCCACACCAGCGAAGACTCCCGCTCGAACAGCAGTGGTCCCGGCTGGATGCCGTACTGCTGGAACGCCGCGAGCATCACGGCCGCGACCGCGGTGGTCGGCAGGCCGAGCGTCAGCATCGAGACCAGCGTCCCGGCGGCCGACGCCGACGCCGTCGCTTCCGGACCCGCGACGCCTTCGATGGCACCCTTGCCGAACTCGTCCTTGTGCTTCGACAGCCGCTTTTCCGTGACGTACGAGAGGAAAGTCGGGATCTCCGCGCCACCCGCGGGCACCGCGCCGAACGGGAATCCGATGAGCGGCCCGCGCAGCCACGGCTTCCACGTCCGCTTCAGGTCGGCGCGGGAGAGCCACGGCCTGCCGACCGGGATCGGTTTGAACGCGTTGCGCCGCAGATGCGCGGCGACCCACAGCGACTCGCCGACCGCGAACAGCGCGACCGCCACGATGACGACGTCGATGCCGTCGGCCAGGTGCAGTGAGCCGAAGGTCAGCCGCTGCTGGCCGGTCATCTCGTCGAGGCCGACCAGTCCGATGGTGAGCCCGATCAGCAGCGACGCCACGCCGCGGATCCGGGAACTGCCGAGCACCGACGTGACCGCGATGAACGCCAGCACCATGATCGCGAACAGGTCCGGCGCGCCGATGTCGACGGCGTGCTTCGCGATCACCGGGGCCAGCACGACCAGCGCGATCGTGCCGAGGATGCCGCCGACGAAATGCCCGATCGCGGCCGCCGCAAGCGCTTGCGCCCCGCGGCCCTTGCGGGCCATGGGATTGCCGTCGATGGCCGCGACCACCGCCGCGCTCTCACCCGGCGTGTTCAGCAGGATCGACGTCGTCGAGCCGCCGAACATCCCGCCGTAGTAGATGCCGGCGAACATGATGAACGCGCCGGTGGGCTCCAGGCCGTAGGTCACCGGGAGCAGCAGCGCCACCGCCATGGCCGGGCCGATACCCGGCAGCACACCGATCGCGGTGCCGAGCAGGACACCGATCGCCGCCATCGCGATATGGGTCGGGGTCAGCGCGGTGCCGAAGCCGTCGATGAGTTGCTGGAACATCAGAACACCTCCATCAACGGGCCACCGGGGAGCGGGACACCGAGCAGGTTGTTGAAGACCAGGAAGGTCACGACGGACATGCCCGCCGCGATCAGCGGGTCACGCACCAGGTTGCGGCTGCCGAGCGCGTACGCCGCGCCCCAGAACAGGATCGCGCCCGAGATCGGGAACCCGACCAGGCCGATCAGCGCCGCGTTGGCGAGGAAGGCGCCGCACAGCAACAGGACCGTGCGCAGGTCCGCGGGCTCGGTGAGGTCGATGTCCTCGCCGCCCTCGGCCTCGCCCTTGCCGCCGCGCAGCACGTCGCGCGCCAGCAGCACGGCGACGATCAGCAGCAGGGAGCCGACCAGGATCGGCACCGCCTTCGGCCCCACCGGCCCGCGCTGGGCGAAGTCGGTGGGGATGCTCAGCGCGTCGGTGAGCACCAGCACGCCGAGCGCCAGGAGTCCCACGCTCACCCCGAGTTCGGAGCGCTCCTTCAGCCATGTGGTCGTCATGCGAGACCCAGCTCTTTCAGCACCGTTGCCACTCGCGTGTTCTCCTCTTTGAGAAACGAACCGAACTGCTCACCGGGCGCGAAGGCGCCGGTCCATCCGTTGCGCTGCAAGGCTTCCTGCCACTGCGGCGTCTTCTGCAGCCGGTCGAACAGGCTGACCAGTTTCGCCCGGTCCGATTCGGTGATGCCGGGCGGCGCGACGATGCCGCGCCAGTTGGTGAACTTGACGTCCACCCCGGACTCCGAAAGCGTCGGCGCGTCGATGCCGGGGATCCGCTTCTCGCTGGTCACCGCGAGCACCCGCAGCGTGCCCGCCGCGATCTGGTCGCGGTATTCGCCGACACCCGAGACACCGAACGCGACCTTGCCGCCGAGGACCGACGCGAGCAGCTCGCCACCGCCGTCGAACTGGACGTAGTTGACCTTTTTGGGGGCGAGCCCGACCGCCTTCGCCATCAGCATCGGCGCCAGGTGGTCCGGGCCGCCGGGCGACGAGCCGCCGCCGACCTGGACCGCGCCCGGATCGGCCTTCCAGGCCGAGATGAGCTGGCCGATCGTCTTGTACGGCGAGTCCTTGCCGACCACGACGATGTCGGACTCTTCGATCAGCTTCGCCACCGGTGTGGTGTCGAGCAGCGAAGACGGCGACTTGTTCGTGAACACGCTGCCGACGACGCCGAGACCCATCGACATGACGAGTTTGCCGTTGCCACGTTCGGCCACCGTGCGGCCGAGGCCGACCGTGCCGCCGGCACCGGGGAGGTTGAACACCTCCGCGTTGCCGAGCAGGTCGGCGTCCTCCATCGCCTTGGTCGCCGTGCGGGCCGTGATGTCGTAACCGCCGCCGGGCGCGTTGGGCACGAGCACCCGCATCGACCGGATCTGCGAGCCTTCGTCGGCCTCGCTGCCCGGTGTGAGCAAGGGTGGCACCAGCAAGACGGCGACGAGCGCCGCCGCGATGGCCAACCAGCTACTGGGCTTCACTGTGATCCCCGCCTCTCTGCCGCGTGGTTGGACATGTTGCACTCGTGTAAACAGAGATGTCCCGCTTGCGGGCCTAAGGGTTGTTGTGGTCGTTGTGGTCACGCGGAGGTGGCGATGGGTGCTCGGGGTTCCTTGGCCCGCCAGCTCCTCGTGTGGCAACTGGTAGTCGTCAGCTGCCTACTGTGCGCGGTGGGCGTACTGGCCGTCACCCAGGCGGGGAACAACTTCCGCACCACCGAGGGACGCCGGGTGCTCTCGGTCGCGGAGACCGTCGCGGCGCAGAGCGTCGTGGGCGACCTCGAAAACGGCCCGTTCGAACTCGCCGCGCCCGCCGAGACCGCGCGGAGCTTCTCCGGGGTCGATTTCGTCGTCATCGCCGACTCCCAGCGCTATGTGCTCGCTTCGCCGTATCCGGATCAGCTCCGGAGCACGCTCGACATCGGGGACAGCACCGTCCTTTCCGGACGGTCGTGGGTCGGCGAACTGGACGGTTCGATCGTGGCGCACGTCCCGGTGCTCGACGAAAAGGGCGGCAAGGTGGTCCGCATGGTCGCGGCGGGCTCGAAGTCGCCCGGTTTCTTCGCCGGTTTCCTCGACTCGCCGGACAACGCCCTGCGGGTGCTGGGGGTCGCGCTGGTGATCGGCGTGAGCGGTTCGCTGCTGCTGGCGCGGCGAGTGAAGAACCAGACGCTCGGCCTGGAACCGCACGAGATCACCGCGCTGGTGGAGAACCGGGAGGCGCTCCTGCACGGCATCAAGGAGGGCGTCGTCGGGCTGGACCCGCAGCACCGGATCACCCTGGTGAACGATCAGGCCCGCGCGCTGCTGGCCCTGCCGGACGACGCCGTCGGCCGGTCGGTCGAGGACCTCGACCTCAACGAGCGGATCCGCGACCTGCTCACCGGCCGCGCGACCGGCGCCGACCAGATCGTGCTGAGGCAAGGGAAGGTGCTGACGCTGAACCGGATGCCGATCGACGTGCGGGGTGCCGTCGTCACCCTGCGGGACCGCACCGATCTGATGACCCTGCGGGACGAACTCGACGCCAGCAGGCACGCCACCGACACGCTGCGGGCGCAGGCGCACGAGTTCAGCAACCGGCTGCACACCATCTCCGGGCTGCTGGAACTCGGTGAGTACGACGAAGTCCGCGGCTACGTCAGCCGGATCAGTTCGGCGCAGGGGGAGTGGCGCGCGGAGGTCGGTTCGCGCGTCGGCGATCCGGCGGTCGCGGCGCTGCTGATCGCGAAGGCGTCGCTGGCGGCGGAACGCGGGGTCGGGTTGCGGATGGCCCCGGACAGCGAACTGGACCGCGTCGAGGACGCGCTCTCCACGGATTTGGTGACGGTGCTGGGAAATCTCGTCGACAACGCCCTGGATGCCTTGGGTGGCGAGCAGGGCTGGATCGAGGTCGGTGTGTGGCAGGAGGAGGACGAAGTGCGGGTCGAGGTCCGCGATTCCGGGCCGGGAGTCGCGCCGGAGATCGCCGAGGAAGTGTTCGAGCACGGCTTCACCACGAAGGCCGCGGCGCACGGACAGCGCGGTCTCGGGCTCGCGCTGATCCGGCAGGCGTGCGTCCGGCGCGGCGGTTCCGTCGAGGTGCACAACTCCGGCGGCGCGGTGTTCACGGCGAGGTTGCCGCGATGATCCGGGTGCTCGTCGTCGACGACGATTTCATGGTCGCGAAAGTCCACAGTGGATACGTCGCGCGCACGGAGGGCTTCGCCGTGGTCGGGGTCGCGCACACCGGCGCCGACGCGCTCCGCCTGGCGCGGGAGCTGAAACCGGACCTGGTGCTGCTGGACGTCTACCTTCCCGATCTTGACGGGCTTTCCGTGCTGCGGGAACTGCGCGCGACCGAGGACGTCGACGTCATCCTGATCACCGCGGCGACCGACGTGGAAACCGTGCGGCAGGCGATGCGGGGCGGGGTCCTGCACTATCTGATCAAGCCGTTCGAGTACGCGTCTCTGCGTGATCAGCTCACCCATTTCGCGTCGCTGCACCGGCGGCTGGACCGGCTGGCCGAGGCCGGGCAGGCCGACGTCGACCAGGTCTTCGGCTCGCGGCCGAGCGCGAAACCGGTGCTGCCCAAGGGGCTCACCGCCGAAACCGCGCGGCTGGTGGAGACCGCGCTGCGCGGCGCGTCCGGCGGGATTTCGGCGAGCGAATGCGCCGAGGCGACCGGCGTCGCGCGGGTGAGCGCGCGCCGGTACCTGGAGCATTTCGTGGCGACGGGGAAGGCCGAGGTGACCCTGAAGTACGGCGGAACAGGACGCCCCGAACGGCGCTACCTCTGGTCCTGACACCCCCGGCCCCCTGCCGCGTTTCGCCCTCTGAATGCGGCAGGACACCGCACTCGCGTGATCAGAGCCGGAACACGCGTGCTTGAAGCCGGAACTCGCGTGATCAGAGCCGGAACTCCGAGTGCGGCGTCCAATCACGTGAGTTCCGGCTCCAATCACACGTGTCACGTGTCTGATCACGCGAGTTACGCCTTCACCCTCGGCGATCCCTGCGGTTAGCCGACTAATCGCGTGGGGTGAGGAGGGTGTTCAGGGTGCCGTAATCGACGGAGTTCTCCAGACTCGAGTAAGTACCGATCGAGAAGAGCTCACGTGCGCTGTCCCGCACGACGGCGTACGCGGACTGGCTGATGCCGGAACCGACGCTCACCCGCGCGACCCCGAGTCCGGCCAGTTCCTTGACGCTCGGCGCGCCAGGGTGGGCCATCACGTTCACCGGCGCGTCGATGCCTTCGACGAGCGCGGTGATCACGGCGGGATCGGTGGCGCCGGGGACGAAGATGCCGTCCGCTCCCGCCGCCAGGTACGCGGTCGCGCGCTCCAACGTTTCCGGCACCCCGCCGAGGCCCCTGAGGAAGGTGTCGATCCGGGCGTTGACGAACACCTCGTCACTCGCCGCGCGGGCCGCCGCGATCCGCGGGACCACGTCTTCGGGCGGACGTGGACCGTCCTCGATGTTGATCCCGACCGCGCCGACCGCCACCACCGCGGCGACGGTTTCGGTGACGCCCGCGGGGGTGTCCGCGTGCCCGCCCTCGATGTCCGCGGTCACCGGAACCGTTGTCACGCGGGCGATCCTGGCGATCAGGTCCACCGCGAGGTCGCGGCCGAGCAGGTCGCCGTCGGGGGCGCCGAGGCTCCACGCCACCCCGGCGCTGGTGGTGGCGATCGCCGCGGCACCCGCGTCTTCGATGATCCGGGCGCTCGCGACATCCCACGCGTTGGCCAGCACCAGCGGGCGGGCCGGGACATGCAGGGAGCGGAACAGCCGGGCGTTGTCGGTCGTCATGGGAGTCAGTCCAGCAGCTATGCGACATCCTGGTCTGGCGGATTCGCGACCTCGACGTCGATGCGGAGCCCGGCGATCAGCCTGGCGAGGCCGTACTCGAAGGAGGCGGCCGGATCCTCGGTGTGGTCGCTCTCGGCGTGCTGCTGTTCGTCGATCGCGCAGCCGAGGGTGTACCGGCTGATGGCGAGGATCGCGTGCGCCGCGTCACTTTCGTCGAAACCGGCCGCCAGCAGCGGTTTGATCAGCGGTGTCATCGCTGCTCGCTCCGTGGGCCGGGTGCCCGCGTGCAGCCGGGCGCCGTCCCGGTAGGACAGCAGCGTGCGCCGGATGGTGCGGGCCCGCCGGGCCAGCCACTCGGCCCAATCGCCCATCGCGGCGGGATCGTCCAGCGGGGCGAGCTGCTCATCCAGCATGGTTTCGGCCATCTGATCGAGCAACGCCTGCTTGCTCTTGAAGTGCGTGTAGAGCGCGGGACCCCGCACGCCGAGCTTCTCCCCGAGTCTGCGCAGGCTCAACCCGTCCAGCCCGACCTCGTCGAGGAGTTCGAGCGCGGCTCGAACGTAGCCATCCCGTCTCACGACCATGGGCACACCTTTGCCCGTCCGTATCGACCTTGACAACCCGTAATGATCTTATCACTGTTAAGACCTTAACGATGATAAGAAGGGCAGGTAGGATGATCGGAAGTCCCGATGACGAGCGCATAACCCCCGCGTTGTGGGGGATGGCGTCGATCCTGACCGTCGGCGGATTCCTGTCGATGTTCACCTCGACCGTCGTCAACGTCGCGCTCGGCACGATCGCGGCCGGATTCCGTGCACCGCTCGGTACCGCTCAGTGGATCGCCACCGGCTATCTGCTGGCGCTCGCCGCGATGGTGCCGGTGAGCGGCTGGGCGAGCCGCCGCTTCGGGGCGGCCAGGCTCTGGCTGGTGTGCGTCGGTCTGTTCGCGGCGCTCTCCGCGCTCTGCGCGACGGCGACGTCGATCGAGACGCTGATCGTTTTCCGTGTCCTGCAAGGCGCCGCCGGCGGGCTGCTGGTCCCGGCGGGCCAGATCCTGTTCGCGATGACGGCGGGACCGAAGCGGCTCGGCCGGATGATGGCCGTGCTGAGCATCCCGATCTACCTCGCCCCCGTGCTCGGCACCCTGGCGGGCAGCGTGCTCACCGAACGGTTCGGCGTGCCGTGGCTGTTCCTGGTGAACGTGCCGATCTCGGTGCTCAGCTTGCTGCTGGGCCGGAAATGGCTGCCACGGGAAAGGCCCGCCGACCCGCAGCCGCTGGACCGGCGCGGCGTGGCCCTCACCGTGACCGGCCTGCCGTTGCTCGTCTACGGCTTCGCCGAAGCCGTCCCGATCGCGGCTGTCGCCGGGGCGATCCTGCTCGCCATTTTCGCGGTCGGCGCGTTGCGATCGCCTGCCCCGTTGCTCGATCTGCGGCTGTTCCGTGACCGCGCGTTCTCCTCGGCCGCCGCCGTCATCTTCGGCATGGGCGCCGCGCTGTTCGGTGCGATGATCGTCCTGCCGCTGTACTACCTCGACGTCCGGCACGAAAGTCTCCTCGCCACCGGGTTCCTGACCGCACCGCTGGCACTCGGCACGGTGCTGGCGCTGCCGCTCGCGGGCAGGCTGACCGACCGGGTCGGCGGCGCGCGGGTGATCTTCGCCGGGCTGATCGTCACGATCATCGGGACGGTGCCGCTCGCCCTGCTCACCGGATCCGACGACTACTGGTGGTTGTCGGCCGTGCAGTTCGTCCGCGGCTGCGGAATCGGGCTGACCACCACCCCGGCACTCGCCGCCGGGCTGAGGTCGGTGGCCAAGGAGCGAATTTCCCACGCGATGCCGCTGTTCGCCATGCTGCAACGGATCGGCGGCTCCTTCGGGACGTCGATCCTGACCGCGGTCGTCTCCGCGCGTCTCGCCGCCGCTCCGGGGACCGCGGCGGCCATCGCGGACACGCATCGGTGGATCGTCGGGATGACCGCGATCCTGCTGGTCCCGTCGTGGCTACTCGTCCGCGCCGAACTGTCCAAAGTGGACTAGCGGGCCGCGGTGGGTTTGTTCCCGTCCAGGCGATGCCGAAGGTTTCGAATCCCGTGGGCCGGTCTCCGCCGTGGCATTCGGGACACTCGGTGGACAACGCCGTAGGCTCAGGGGAATGAGCACGGCATCCACCTCGGAGCATCCGATGGTCGAAACCCGGCACCAGACCCAGCTGCTCACGCTGCTGAGGGACGAAGGGCCGATGTCACGGGTCGAGCTGGGGGAGCGGTTGGAGCTGCCGCGTGCCAGGGTGGGCGCCGAGGTCGCGCGCCTCGCCGAAGTCGGCCTCGTCGAAACCGCGGGCCCGTCGGCGAGCCGGGGCGGCAGGCGGTCCACGCTGGTGCGGCTGGCGGGTGACCTGCGCGTGCTGTCGGTCGACGTCGGCGCGACGTCGGTCGGGGTCGCCCTCACCGACGCTTCGTGCGAGGTGCTGGTGCACACCGTCGAGGACTGCGACGTCCGCCAGGGGCCGCATGCGGTCCTCAAGCGCGTGACAGCCCTGGCGGAGAAGATTCGCGAAGAGGCGCCGGGCAAGCTGATCGCCGCCGGGATCGGCCTGCCGGGGCCGGTGAGCTTCGCCGAGGGCATGGCGGTCGCACCGCCGATAATGCCTGGCTGGGACCGGTTCTCCGTGCGCGACCATCTCGGCGGGCTGCTGCGCTGCCCGGTCACCGTCGACAACGACGTGAACTCGATGGCGCTCGGGGAGCGGCACGCCGGGGTCGCCCGCTCCATTGACGATCTGGTGTTCGTCAAGATCGGTACGGGTATCGGCTGCGGGATCGTGCTGGGCGGCAAGGTGTACCGCGGCGTCGCGGGCACCGCGGGCGACATCGGGCACATCCGCCTCGACGACTACGGGCCGACCTGTGCCTGCGGGGAGACGGGCTGCCTCGAGGCGTACTTCGGCGGCGCCGCGCTGGCCCGCGACGGACTGACGCTGGCCCGCAGCGGCCGGTCGACCTATCTCGCCGACGTCGTGGCGGCCCGCGGCGCGATCACCGCCCAGGACGTCGGCCGCGCGGCGGCGTCCGGCGACTTCGGCGCGGTCAACCTGATCCGCGACGGCGGGCGGCGGCTCGGCCAGGTGGTCGCCTCGCTGGTGAGTTTCGTGAACCCCGGCATGGTCGTGATCGGCGGCGGCGTCGCGCAGCTCGGGCATCAGCTGCTCGCCGAGATCCGCAGCTCGGTCTACCGGCGGTCGCTGCCGCTCGCGACCGGGAACCTGCCGATCGTGCTGTCCGAACTCGGCGACACCGCCGGGGTTATCGGCGCCGCCTGGTCGGCCACGGACCGGGCCTTCACGCTGAGCAGCTGACGGCTCGTTGACCGCCCGACGGCACGTTGGGCATCCACGCGATTCCGATTAGTAACGTCAAGATCGTGCAGACTTTCGCTCGAAAAGTACGAAAGCCTGTGCCGATTTGGACGGCTATTCGGGTGATGGCGGGCTTTAGTCGACATTTCTGTCCTGTTGTCACCTTGACGGGTGACACGCACCACCCTACTTTCGCTGGCTAAGTAACAAAGTTTGTTACGGCCGACTCGTAAGTGAGGGATGTGTGGCGGTGACGGAATCCGGGCGGCTCGACCCGGTCAGCCCACGCACGGCGAACGGCGCTGACGGGTTCTCGGCGGGAAAACGTACCTCGAACCTCGCAGCGCTCCTGCGGGCGTTGCGCGCGGGGCCGCTCTCGCGTACCCAGCTCGCGGCGCGCTGCGGGCTCACCAAAGCGGCCGTCTCCGGGTTGACCACCGAGCTGACCGAACGCGGCCTCGTCCGCTCCGCCGGACTCCAGGGTGGCGGCAACGGCAGGCCCAGCCAGCTGGTCGAGCTGAACGGCGCCAGCGCCTGCGGGCTCGCGCTCAGTGTCGAGGCCGACCGCTTCGCCGCCGTCGTCACGAACCTGGACGGCACCGTCGTCGCCGAACGCACGGAGACCGCCGACGTCGCCGCGCTCGGACTGCACCGGAGCATGGACGAACTCGCCTTCCTCGCCGGACAGGTGCTGCGCGACGACCAGCCGGTCGGCGTCACGGTGTCCGTCCCCGGCCTGGTCGACTCGGCCGCCGCCGTGCTGCGGTTCGCGCCGACCCTGCGCTGGCGCGACGCCGAGATCGCCGACCTGCTCGCCGCCCGGCTCGGCCTGCCGGTCGACGCCATCGCGGTCGACAACGAAGCCAACCTCGGCGCGATCGGCGAGGCGGTCGCCGGCGTCGGCCGCGGTGTGCGCGAGCTCTTCTACCTCAGCGGCGGGATGGGCGTCGGCGGCGGACTCGTGTCCGGCGGCGCGATCCTGCGCGGTGCCAGGGGTTTCGCCGGCGAGGTCGGGCATATCGCCGTCGACCCGTCGGGCGAGCAGTGTCACTGCGGCCGCGTCGGCTGCCTGGAGACCAAGGCCGGGCTCAACGCCGTCCTGCGCGGCGCCGCCTCACCCGGCGACCCGCTGCACGATCCCGCGCTCGGCGTCGACGGCCGGGTCGGGCTGCTCAAACACCGCGTGCAGCGCGGTGACCAGCGCGCCGTCGGGGCGGTCTCGGAACTCGGGGTCGCGCTCGGCATCGCGGTGTCCACTGTGGTCGACGTCCTCGACCCGGACGTCGTCGTGCTCGGCGGCTACTTCGCCGAACTGGGCGAATGGCTGGTCGAACCGGTGCGCCGCGAACTGTCCGCGCGTCCGCTCGGGCACGAGCCCGCGTGCCGCGTCGAGCCGTCGCCGCTGGGCACCACCGCCCCGCTGCGCGGCGCCGCGCATCTCGCCATCGAACGGCTTTTCGCCGATCCGACGCTAGTTCCCACCACGGCCGAGGAGGCTCCGGCATGACCTTGCTATCCGTCCGGGGGATCGTGAAGACCTTTCCGGGGGTGCGCGCGCTCGACGGGGTCGATTTCGACGTCGAACCCGGCGAGGTGCACTGCCTGCTCGGCCAGAACGGCGCGGGCAAGTCCACACTGATCAAGACGCTCGCCGGGGCCCATCGTCCCGACGGCGGCGAGATCTTCTGGCAGGGCGAGCCGGTCACGCTGCCGTCGCCGGTCGCCGCGCTGAAGATCGGGATCGCGACCATGTACCAGGAACTCGACCTGGTACCGGGGCTTTCCGTGGCGGACAACATCTTCCTCGGCCGCGAGCGCGCGAAGTTCGGGTTCACGCGGATCAGCGAGTCCCGGAGCAAGGCCGCGAAGCTGATGGCCCGCCTCGGGCATCCGGAGATCACGCCGTCGACCGAGGTCGGCAAGCTGTCCGCCGCCGGACAGCAGCTGGTCTCGATGGCGAGGGCGCTCGCCTACGACGCGAAGCTGCTGGTGATGGACGAGCCCACCGCGGCGCTGGCGGGTGAAGAGGTCGACAACCTGTTCCGCATCGTCGGCGAACTGACCGCCGAGGGCGTCGCGATCATCTACATCTCCCACCGCCTCGAAGAACTGCGCCGGATCGGGCATCGCGTCACCGTGCTCAAGGACGGCAAGACCGTCTCCACCGGCCTCGACGCCAAGGAGACGCCGACCGCCGACCTCGTCGCGCTGATGGCGGGCCGCAAGGTGGAGACCGTGTTCGGCCCGCGTCACCAGGAGCACGTGGACCCGGCCAACGAGGTCCTCAAGGTGGAGAACCTGACCACCGTCGGCGAGTTCGAGAACGTGAGTTTCACCGTGCACGCGGGCGAAGTCGTCGGTATCGCGGGACTCGTCGGCTCCGGCCGCAGCGAACTGCTGGAGACGATCTTCGGCGCGCGCAAGCAGGACACGGGCTCGGTGTCGGTCGACGGAGAACCGGTCCGGCCGGGCAGCGTGTCCGCGGCGGTCAAGGCCGGGATCGGCCTGGCGCCCGAGGAACGCAAGAGCCAGGGGCTGCTACTGGACCTGCCCGTCGTGCACAACGTGACCCTGGCGAGCCTGGGCAAGTACGCGAAGTTCGGCTTCACCGAACGGGGCAAGGAACTCGACGACGCCGGGGAAAGCCTGCGGCGCCTCGATCTCCGGCCAGCCGACCCGCACCGGATCATCCGCACGCTGTCCGGCGGCAACCAGCAGAAGGCGGTGCTCGCCCGCTGGCTGGTCCGCGGCTGCCGGGTCCTGCTGCTGGACGAGCCGACCCGCGGGGTCGACGTCGGCGCGCGGGCGGAGCTGTACCGGCTGATCGAGGAACTGGCCGCGACCGGGGTCGCGATCGTGCTGGTCAGCAGCGAGATCCCCGAAGTACTCGGACTGTCCGACCGGGTGCTGGTGCTGCGTGAAGGACGTGTCCTGGCTGAAAAGCCGTCTGCGGAGCTGACAGAGGCGGATGTGCTCGACGTGATTCTCGAGGGGAGTGCGGCGTGACTGACCAAGCGGAGTCGGTGCGTACGGAGGCCGCCGTGGAAACCGTGCCACCCAAGAAGAACGGTTTCCGGTTCACGGCCGACCCACGGTTGCTCGGGCTGACCGGGGTGTTGGTGATCCTGTGCATCGTCGGGAGCGTGACCAGGCCCGACCAGTTCTTCACCGAAGGCAACATCTCCACGATCCTGCGGCTCGCCGCGGCCATCGGGGTGGTCAGCGTCGGCATGACGTTCGTGATCATCGCGGGCGGCATCGACCTCTCGGTCGGGTCGATCGTGGCGCTCTCCAGTGTCTGGCTGACCACCTTGGCCACCCAGTCCTACGGCCCGTTCGTGATGATCCTTTGTGGACTCCTGGTCGGCCTCGGCTGCGGGCTGGTCAACGGGATCCTGGTGTCCTACGGGAAGATAGTGCCGTTCATCGCCACGCTGGCGATGTACGTCTCCGCCCGCGGGCTCGCGGAACGCATCAGCGGCCGCCGCACACAGGTGGTGTCGGACGCGGGCTTCCTGGAGTTCTTCCGCGGTGACCTGCTCGGCATCCCGGTGCTGATCTGGATGTTCGCGCTGGTGTTCGCCGTCGGCTGGGTGCTGCTGAACCGCACCACGTTCGGCCGCCGCACCTTCGCCGTCGGCGGCAACGCCGAGGCGTCGCGGCTGGCGGGCATCAACGTCAAACGGCACACCGCGCTCGTCTACGGCGTCGCCGGGCTGTGCTGCGGCATCGCCGCGCTGATGGTCGTCGCCCGCACCACCGCGGGTGCTTCGACCAACGGCCTGCTCTACGAACTCGACGCCATCGCGGCGGTCGTCATCGGCGGCACCCTGCTCACCGGTGGCCGCGGCTCGCTCATCGGCACCCTGATCGGCGTGCTCATCTTCACCGTGCTGTCCAACATCTTCACGCTCAACAACCTGGACACCGACATCCAGAACATCGCCAAAGGCGTGATCATCGTGCTGGCCGCGCTGTTGCAGTTCCGCTCCGTCAAGAAAACCAAGACGAGTACTTGATCACCGTGGATGGAGAGTCGTCATGACCGAACAATCCCTGCACCGCCGCCGTTTCCTGCTGGGAGGCGCGGCCGTCGGAGCGGGTGCGCTGCTGACCGCGTGCACCTCGAACGAGGCACCGGCGCAGAACAACGCCGCGAACGTCGCCAACGCCGGGTCGAACTCGCAGCCCGGAACCCCGGTCACCATCGGGTTCTCGGCCCCGGCCGCGGACCACGGCTGGATGGCGGCCATCACCAAGAACGCCCGCGCGCAGGCGCAGAAGTTCAGTGAGGTCACGCTCAACGCGACCGAGGGCACCAACGACGTCAACCAGCAGATCTCCCAGGTGGAGACGCTGATCAACGCCAAGGTCAACGTCCTGGTGATCCTGCCGTTCGACGGCAAGGCGCTGACCGCGGTGGGCCAGCAGGCGATGGACGCCGGGATCCAGGTGATCAACCTGGACCGCGTCTTCGACACCCCGCTCGCGTACCGCACCTGGATCGGTGGCGACAACTACCGCATGGGCGTCAACGCCGGGAACTACATCGCCCAGCAGATGAAGGCGAAGAACATCGCGAGCCCGGTGATCGGTGAGGTCGCCGGGATCGACTCGCTGCCGCTGACCCAGGAACGCAGCAAGGGCTTCAAGGACGCCTTGGCCCGTCAGGGTTTCCAGGTCGGACCGCGGGTCTCGGCGGACTTCACCCCGGAGTCCGGCGAGAAGCAGACGTCGAACCTGCTGCAGTCCGCGGCCAAGCTGGACGCGCTGTGGAACCACGACGACGACCAGGGTGTCGGCGTCATCGCGGCGATCAACAACGCGAACCGCAAGAACTTCCTGATGGTGGGCGGCGCGGGTTCGAAGAACGCGATGAACCTGATCAAGTCCGACGCGGAGCCGCTGAAGGCGACGGTGCTCTACAGCCCGTCGATGGCGTCTTCGGCGATCTCGCTCGCACGGCTGCTCGGCCAGGGCAAGGGGGCCGGTGATTTCGCCGAGCACGAGATCCCCGCCGAGATCACCACGTACTCCGCGGTGGTCACCAAGGAGAACGTCGACAAGTACATGGACGTCGGCTTCGACTCGTAAGACCTGCGTACCCGACACACGCACGCGTATCTAGGAGGGGCATGAGCACGGCAAGGGAAACGATCGGGATCGGCATGGTGGGCCACGCGTTCATGGGTGCGGTGCATTCGCACGCGTGGCGCAGCGTGCACCGGTTCTTCACGCCACCGCTGATCCCGAGACTCGCCGTGCTCGGCGGCCGTGACGAGGTGCGGGCGAAGGCCGCGGCGGAACGGTTCGGCTGGGAAGACGTCGAGACGGACTGGCGCGCGCTGATCGCCCGCGACGACGTCGACCTGGTCGACATCTGCACGCCGGGCGACAGCCACGCCGAGATCGCGATCGCCGCGCTCGAAGCCGGGAAGCACGTGCTGTGCGAGAAACCGCTGGCCAACACCCTCGCCGAGGCCGAAGCGATGGCCGAGGCGGCGGCGAAGGCACGCGCGAACGGCGTCCGGTCCATGGTTGCCTTCAACTACCGCCGGGTGCCCGCGCTCGCGCACGCCAGGAAACTGGTCGCGAGCGGGGCGCTCGGGGAGATCCGCCACGTGCGGTCGGTGTACCTGCAGGACTGGCTGTCCGACGCTCAGGCGCCGATGACCTGGCGGCTGCACAAGGACAAGGCGGGCTCGGGCGCGCTGGGCGATCTCGGCGCGCACATCGTCGACGCCGCCCAGTTCGTCACCGGCGAGAAGATCACCGGGGTTTCCGCGCTCACCAACACCTTCGTCAAGGAGCGGCCGGACGGCGACGGCGGCACCGGACAGGTCACCGTCGACGACACCGCGCTGTTCCTCGGCCGGTTCAGCGGCGGCGCCGTGGCGAGTTTCGAGGCGACCCGGTTCGCGCTGGGCCGCAAGAACGCGATGCGGCTGGAGATCAACGGGTCGAAGGCGAGCCTCGCGTTCGACTTCGAGTCGATGAACGAACTGTCCTTCTTCGACGGTGGGCAGCCCGCCACCGAGGCCGGGTTCCGCCGGATCCTGGTCACCGAACCCGAGCATCCGTACGTCGGGGCGTGGTGGCCGCCGGGGCACCTGCTCGGCTACGAGCACACCTTCACCAACGAGGTCGCCGACCTGCTCACCGCGATCGGCGACGGCACGGATCCCGAACCGTCCTTCGAGGACGGGTTGAGGGTTCAGCAGGTCTTGGACGCGGTCGAGCGCAGCGCGGCCGAAGAGGCCCGATGGACCGCTGTGCCCGGCGTCACGGCGAAGGGGAGTAACTGACAGGTAGATCCAGCCGAAAGTCGCATGACGGCTATCACTGCGACTTGGTTCGATCCGAAACATCCGACCATCCGAGGTTGGCTGTTTTGGCTGGGAAAGGTGGAGAAATGCCTGCTCACGAGCGCACGGGCATCTGGTTGATCGGCGCGAGGGGGTCTGTGGCCACGACCGCGGCGGTAGGGCTGCTGGCGCTGCGCGCGGGGGTGACGGGCGGTGGCGGCTGCGTCACCGAACTGCCCGCGTTCGCCGGGGTTCCGTTGCCTGGCTGGGATGATCTCGTCCTCGGCGGACACGACATCGTGCACACCCCGCTGGAGAAGCGTGCCGAACAGCTGGCCCACGCCGGTGTGTTCGGGCACTCGGTGTTCTCGGCGGTCCGGTCCGGGCTGGCCGAAGTGGACGCCGAGATCCGCGACGGCTACCACCCGGCGACGCATACGGGTGCCCAGGCCGACGCGGCCGCCCGGCTCACGGCGGACATCCGAGCTTTCGCCGACCGGCACGACCTCGCTCGGGTCGTGGCCCTCAACGTGTCCTCCACCGAGGCCCCGTGCCCCCACCTGCCCGAACACGACGATCTCGACGCGCTCGAAGTGGCGCTGGCCGATCCGACGCGATCGGTGCTCCCGTCGAGTTCCCTGTCGGCCTACGCCGCGCTGAAGGCGGGAAGCCCGTACGTCGAGTTCACGCCGTCGGCGGGGATCACCCTGCCCGCACTGCGGAAGCTCGCCGAGCGGGAAGGCCTGCCGTACGCGGGTTGTGACGGCAAGACCGGTGAGACCCTGCTCCGCACCGTCCTCGCGCCGATGTTCAGCGCGCGGGCGCTGAAGGTCCGCTCCTGGGCGGGCACCAACCTGCTCGGCGGCGGCGACGGCGAGACCCTCGCCGACCCGGTGACCGCGAACAGCAAGCTGGAATCCAAGGCACGCGGGCTCGCCGCGCTGCTCGGCGACGACGTCACCGCGCCGCTGCACATCGACAACGTGCCCGACCTCGGCGAGATCAAGACCGCGTGGGACCACGTGTCGTTCGAGGGTTTCCTCGGCGCGCGCATGAGCCTGCAGTTCACCTGGACCGGCTACGACTCCGCGCTCGCGGCGCCGCTGATCCTCGACCTCGCCCGCTTCGTCACCGCCGCGCACGCAGGCGGCCAGAGCGGCGCGCTGACCGAGCTCGGCTTCTTCTTCAAGGACCCGCTGGGCAGCGACGAACACCGCTTCGCCGAGCAGACCGCCCGCCTGATCGCCTGGGCGGGAGCCCTGTGAAGGCCTATGTAGAGCTCGTGCGGGCGCCCGCCGCGCTGACGGTGCTCGGTGACACGGTCGCCGGATCCGCCGCGGCTGGACTCAAGATGACCGGGCGACGGCTGCTGCTGCCGCTGTCCTCGGTCGCCTTCTACTGGGCCGGGATGGCCCTCAACGACTGGGCGGACCGGAAGCTCGACGCCGTGGAGCGTCCCGAGCGGCCGATCCCGTCCGGGCGGGTGAGTGCCGGCGCGGCGCTCACCACCGGCGTCGCGCTGACCGCGGCGGGCCTCGGCCTGGCCGCGCTCGGCGGCGGGCGTCAGGCGATGCGGGTCGCGGTCCCGCTCGCGGCTTCGGTGTGGGCCTACGACACCGTGCTCAAGCCGACCCCGGCCGGACCGGTGGCGATGGCGGCCTGCCGCACGCTCGACGTCCTGCTGGGTGCCGGTGGGGAACCTCGACTCGCCGCCACCGCGGCGGCCGCGGTGGGCGTCCACACGCTCGGCGTCACGGCCCTGTCCACAGGGGAGGTCCACGGCGCGAACCCGGCGACGGCCCGCGCCGCACTGGCCACCAGCTGCGCGGCGACAACGTTGGCATTGACCGGACCCGCACGTGGCGGCTGGCATCGCGCGGCCTCGATGGCGGCCGGTTCGGGCTACGCGGGCCTGGTCGGCAAGGCGCAGGCGGACGCCGTCCGCGACCCGTCGGCGAAGTCCGTCCGCTCGGCGACCAAGAGCGGCATCCACGGCATGGTGCCGCTGCAGGCGGCGGTCACGGCCAAGGGCTCGGTACTGGGAGCCGCGCTGGTCGCGGCCGCGCTGCCGATCGCCCGCAAGCTGTCGCGGAAGGTGAGCCCCACATGAGTTTTCACCTCGGATACGGCACCAACGGGTTCTCCAACCACCGCCTCGACGACGCCCTCGCGATCATCGCCGACCTCGGGTACACCGGGGTGGCGCTGACCCTGGACCACGACCACCTCGACCCGTTCGCCGACGATCTGGCGCGCCACGTCGACCACGTGGCGTCCCGGCTTTCGGCGCTCGGCCTGAACCGGGTCGTCATCGAGACCGGCGCGCGCTACCTGCTCGACCCGTGGCGCAAGCACTCACCGACGCTGCTGTCGGACGATCCCGCGCTGCGGATCGACTTCCTGGCGCGGGCTCTGCGGATCGCCGGGGATCTCGGCGCGGACTGCGTCTCGTTCTGGTCCGGAGTGTCTACTGTGGACACGGACGTCGCGTGGTCGCGGTTGCGTGACGGGGTCGCGGCGGTTCTGGAGCACGCCGCGCGACTGAACGTGCGGCTGGCGATGGAACCCGAGCCGGGTCACCTCGTGCAGCATCTGGGCCAGGTCCTGGACCTGCGCAAGGAACTCGGTGAGCCGGAGCTGTTCGGCGTCACGCTCGACGTCGGGCACTGCGTCGCCGTCGAGCCGGTCAACGCGGCGGAATGCGTCCGCCTCGCCGGGCCGCTGCTGTGGAACGTGCAGCTCGACGACATGCTGCCGCGGGTCCACGAGCATCTGGAGTTCGGCGACGGTCACCTGGACCTGCCCGGCACGCTCGCCGCGCTGGCGGAGATCGGCTACACCGGGCTGGCCGCGGTCGAACTGCCCCGGCACAGCCACGCCGCGCCCGACACCGCGCGACGCGCCTTCACGGCGCTGAACGCG
This sequence comes from Amycolatopsis alba DSM 44262, assembly GCF_000384215.1. Classification (NCBI taxonomy): domain Bacteria; kingdom Bacillati; phylum Actinomycetota; class Actinomycetes; order Pseudonocardiales; family Pseudonocardiaceae; genus Amycolatopsis; species Amycolatopsis alba. Next base: position 5,223,262 of record NZ_KB913032.1, read on the forward strand.
GCTCTGCCGCGAACGTGGCTGGACAAGGCGGAAGACCGGATCCGGGAGAAGCCGTCGGTGATCGGTGCGATCTTCCCGGCCGTCGGCCGCGAGGTCGGCCGTGCGGCACTGCGGCCGGACATCGATCCGCAGGGCCTGGTCCACGGCACCGTCGACGACGCGGCCCGCTCGCGGCTGATCGGGGTGCTGGCAGGTCGGTTGGCCCCGGCTGAGCTGGCGGTCGAACTGCGCGATCTCTACCGCTACGGCGACGACGCCGAGCGGCGCGGGGTCCTGCGGGCGCTCTCCACGCTGGAGTCGCCGGGCGCCGAGGTCACCGACGCCGGGATCAAACTGGTCGAGGACGCCTTGCGCGCCAACGACATCAGGTTGGTCGCCGCCGCCATGGGGCCCTTCGCCCGGTTCCTGGACGACCACGCGTGGCGCCACGGTGTCCTCAAATGCGTCTTCGTCGGTGTGCCGCTGGCCGCCGTCGCGGATCTCGAAACCCGCGCGGACGACGAGCTGAAGCGGATGCTCGCCGATTTCGCCGACGAACGCAGGGCGGCCGGACGTGAGGTTCCCGCCGACGCCCTCTCATTGCTCAAGGAGAACTGAGCCGATGCGTATCTTCGATCCCCACATCCACATGTCCTCCCGGACCACCGACGACTACGAAGCCATGTACGCGGCCGGTGTCCGCGCGCTCGTCGAACCCGCGTTCTGGCTGGGGCAGCCGCGCACCAGCGTCGGCTCGTACACCGACTACTTCGACGCGCTCATCGGCTGGGAACGGTTCCGCGCCGCCCAGTTCGGCATCCGGCACCACTGCACGATCGCGCTGAACCCCAAGGAAGCCAACGACCCTCGCTGCCGCGAGGTGCTCGACGTGCTCCCGAGGTATCTCGCGAAGGACGGCGTCGTCGCGGTCGGCGAGGTCGGCTACGACTCGATGACCAAGGAAGAGGACGAGGTCTTCGCGCGTCAGCTGGCGATGGCCCTCGACCACGATCTCCCGGTGATGGTCCACACCCCGCACCGCGACAAGCTCGAAGGCACCAAGCGCACCCTCGACGTCGTCCGGGAGGCGGGAATCGCGCCGGAGCGTGTCATCGTCGACCATCTCAACGAGGTCACCGTCAAGCTGGTCAAGGATTCCGGTGCCTGGATGGGGTTCTCCATCTATCCGGACACCAAAATGGACGAACACCGGATGGTCGAGATCCTGCGCCAGTACGGGCTGGAGAAGATGATCGTCAACTCGGCCGCCGACTGGGGCCGTTCGGATCCCTTGAAGACCGCCAAAACCGGCAAGGCGATGCTCGACGGCGGTTTCACCGACGCCGACGTCGACAAGGTCCTGTGGCAGAACCCGGTCGACTTCTACGACCAAAGTGGACGGCTCACCCTCGACCCGCTGCCCGGTTTCACCGGCGAGGCGGAGACGTTCGAGGGCAACTCGGTGCTGCGAGGTGCCCGCAAATGATCTCTTACTGTACGAACGTCCATCCCGCCGAAGACGTGGACGGCATCGTCGCGCAACTGGAGCGGTACGCGCTCCCGGTACGCGAGCGGCTGGGCGCCGACAAGCTCGGTGTCGGCCTGTGGCTTTCCGCGCCGGTCGCACGGGGCCTCGCCGACGACGTCGAGGCGCGCAAGCGGTTCCGCGCGGAACTGGACGCGCGGGGGCTGAGTGTCTACACGCTGAACGCGTTCCCGTACGGCGGTTTCCACGACGAGGTCGTCAAGCACGCCGTCTACCGTCCTGAATGGACGAACGGCAAGCGGGCCGCGTACACGATCGACTGTGTCACGGTGCTGTCCGACCTGCTCGCCGAGGACGCCACCTACGGCAGCATCTCCACGCTGCCGCTCGCCTGGCGCGAGCCGTGGACCGAGCACGACGACCACCGCGCGGCCGAGGCCTTCGAACAGGTCGTCCGCGCGATCCGGGCCACCGGCGACCGGCCGATCCGGCTGGCCGTCGAGCCCGAACCGGGCTGCGTGCTCGACACCGTGGCCGACGCGCTGGGCTGGCTGTCCGGTCGCGTCGACCCGGAGTACGTCGGGCTGTGCCTGGACACCTGCCATCTCGCGGTGTCGTTCGCCGACCCTGCGGAGACCCTCGCGGCGATCGCGAAGTCCGGTTTGGACATCGTCAAGGTTCAGGCTTCCGCCGCGCTGCACGTCGAAAAGCCCGCCGAGGCGCGGGAAGCGCTGGCGGCGTTCGCCGAACCCCGCTACCTGCACCAGGTCCGGGAGTTCTCGGGCGGTGCCGTGCACGAGGCCGACGATCTGCCGGAAGCCTGGACGGAGCTGCCGAGGGAGGGGCCGTGGCGCGTGCACTTCCACATGCCGCTGCACCAGGCTCCGGCCGCGCCGCTGGCCACCACGACGGACGTCCTGCGCACCGTCGCCGCTCGCCTGCCCGGCGCACCGCATATCGAGGTCGAGACCTACACCTGGAGCGTGCTCCCGGACGCGGGTGACCTCGTCGGCGGGATCGCCGCCGAACTCGAGTGGGCCAAGGCGAACCTGGCCACGGAAGGGGTTTCCGCATGAAGCCGCTGGTCGTCATCGACGTCGTCGGGCTGACCCCGAAGGCGTTGCGGGACATGCCGAAGCTGTCCGCCGTCGCGAAAGACGGCTGGCAGGCCGAACTGGGCACGGTGCTGCCCGCCGTCACGTGCAGCGCGCAGTCGACGTTCCTCACCGGGCTCATGCCCGCGCAGCACGGGATCGTCGGCAACGGCTGGTACTTCCGCGAGCTCGGCGAGATCTTCCTGTGGCGCCAGCACAACCGGCTCGTCGGCGGGGAGAAGCTGTGGGAGACCGCGCGGGCGGCGCATCCCGGCTACACCTCGGCGAACGTGTGCTGGTGGTACGCGATGGGGATGAGCACCGACGTCACGGTGACCCCGCGGCCGATCTACCACGCCGACGGCCGCAAATCGCCGGACGCCTACATCCGCCCGCCGGAACTGCACGATCAGCTGACCGGTGCGCTGGGGGAGTTCCCGCTCTTCCAGTACTGGGGCCCGACGGCGTCACTCAAGTCGAGCAAATGGGTCATCGGGGCGTCACAGCAGATCCTGCGGGAGAAGCGGCCCGATCTGCTGCTGACCTACGTCCCGCACCTGGACTACGACCTGCAGCGCTTCGGTCCCGACGGGCCGCAGGCCCGGAAAGCCGCACGGGAGCTGGACAACGCGCTCTCGCCGCTGCTCGACGACGCGCGCAACGCCGGGGCGACCGTGGTCGCGCTCAGCGAGTACGGGATCACCAACGTGCACCGGCCGGTCGACATCAACCGGGCGCTGCGCCGAGAGGGTCTGCTGGAGGTCTACACCCAGGCGGGCATGGAGTACCTCGACCCGTGGGCGTCGCGCGCGTTCGCCGTCGCCGACCATCAGGTCGCCCACGTCTACGTCCGCGACTCCGCCGATATCGAGCGGGTGCGCTCGATCGTCGGCGAACTGACCGGCGTCGACGAGGTCCTCGACCGCGAGGCGCAGGCTCGTTATGGGATCGACCACGAACGCGCCGGGGAACTCGTCGCGGTCGCCGAGCCGGACTCGTGGTTCACCTACTACTACTGGCTCGACGACGAGCGGAAGCCCGACTTCGCGCGCGGCGTCGAGATCCACCGCAAACCGGGCTACGACCCCGCCGAGCTGTTCTTCGACCCGGAGGACAAGTTCGCCAAGGCGCGGGCCGGGCTCAACCTGGCGAAGAAGTTCGCCGGGCTCCGGTACGCGATGGACGTCGTCCCGACCGATCCGCGCTGGGTGCGCGGCTCGCACGGACGGCTGCCGGATTCCGCGGAGGACGGTCCGGTGCTGCTGTGCAGCGATCCGGCCTTCCAGCCGTCCGGCCGCGTCGGCGCGACCGACGTCCACCCGTTGTTGTTGTCGCTGCAAGGCCTGAAGTAGAGGAGGTGGCGGGGTGCTGAGGCTGGTGCGTGTCGCGAAAGCCACTTTCGCGACGTCTGATGTCCCGAAAGTGGCTTTCGGGACAAAGCCGCCCGCGCCCGCCGGTGCCGATGTTGCGAAAGCCACTTTCGCAACCTTCAACGTCGCGAAAGTGGCTTTCGCAACACCTCAAGTCAGCTCCGTGACGGGAGCGCTTCGGTCCAGCGGGTCGTGAGTGGCGATTCGGGTTAGAACCCGAATCGCCACTCACGACCACCCTCCCCGCCTCACCTCACAGAAAGGCGCGTTCCACCCGCATCCCCTTCCTTGATCGCCGCCGCTCATCGAAAGGATCGCTACTGCTATGTCTTTGAAACGACGACTGGGTGTGCTCCTCACATCCATGGTCACGGCTCTGACAGGCGTCGCGCTACCGGTGCAATCCGCATCGGCGCACGAAGCGGCGACGGTGCTCGTGTTCTCCAAGACCGCGGGCTTCCGGCACGATTCGATCCCCGACGGGATCAAAGCGATCAAGGAACTGGGTGCGCAGAACCACTTCGCGGTGGAGGCCACCGAGGACGCGGCGGCCTTCACCGACGCGAACCTCAAGCGTTTCAACGCGGTGGTCTGGCTTTCCACCACCGGTGACGTGCTGAACGCGGACCAGCAGGCCGCGTTCGAGCGGTACGTGAAGGGAGGCGGCGGGTACGTGGGTGTGCACGCCGCCTCCGACACCGAGTACGACTGGCCCTGGTACGGCGACCTGGTGGGCGCGTACTTCAAGTCCCACCCGCAGATCCAGCAGGCGAACGTCAAGGTCGAAGACCGCAGCCATGTGTCCACTGTGGATCTTCCGGAGACCTGGCCGCGCACCGACGAGTGGTACAACTACCGCGCGAACCCGCGGAGCAAGGTCAACGTCCTGGCCAGCCTGGACGAGAAGAGCTACCAGCCCGGTGACGGCGCGATGGGCGATCACCCGATCGCCTGGTGCCACGAGAATTCCGGCGGCCGCTCCTGGTACACCGGCGGCGGGCACACCAAGGAGTCCTACGCCGAACCGGCCTTCCTCAAGCATCTGGCCGGTGGCATCAAGTACGCCACCAAGCTGAGCGAGGCGGGCTGCGCCAAGCAGACCCAGGAGGACCCGGTCGACGCGGACTTCGACCAGATCACCCTGGCCAAGGGCGAAGAGAAGACCGGCGAGCCGATCGCGCTGTCGGTGCTGCCCAACCGCGACGTCCTGCACACCTCGCGCGACGGCCGCGTCTGGTACACCAGCTCTTCGGCGACGACCTCGCTGGCAGGGCAGATCCCCGTCTACAACCACGACGAGGACGGCCTCCAGGGGGTCGCCATCGACCCGGACTTCGCCAAGAACCGCTGGGTCTACCTGTACTACGCGCCCAAGCTGAACACTCCCGCCGGTGACGCGCCGGAGAACGGCACCCCGGCCGACTTCGAGCCGTTCAAGGGCTACAACCAGCTCTCGCGCTTCAAGCTCGGCACCGACAACAAGCTCGACCTCACGAGCGAGCAGAAGATCCTCCAGGTCCCGGCCGAACGCGGCATCTGCTGCCACGCCGGCGGCGAGATCGACTTCGACGCACAGGGCAATCTGTATCTGTCCACAGGGGACGATTCCAACCCGTTCTCCTCCGACGGTTTCACCCCGATCGACGAACGCGCTGACCGCAACCCGGTCTACGACGCGCAGCGCTCCTCCGGCAACACCAACGACCTGCGCGGCAAGGTGCTGCGGATCAAGGTCGGAGCGAACGGCAAGTACACCGTCCCCAAGGGCAACCTCTTCGCGAAGGGCAAGGCCAAGACCAAGCCGGAGATCTACGCGATGGGCTTCCGGAACCCGTTCCGGTTCGCCGTCGACCGCAAGACCGGCTGGATCCACCTCGCCGACTACGGTCCCGATGCCGGTGCGGCCGACCCGAAGCGCGGTCCCGGTGGCACCGTCGAGTTCAACCTGATCAAGAAGCCCGGCAACTTCGGCTGGCCGTACTGCATCGGCGACAACCAGCCGTTCATCGACTACGACTTCGCCACCAAGCAGTCCGGCGCGGCCTTCGACTGCGCCAAGCCGAAGAACACCAGCCCGCGCAACACCGGGCTGACCGAGCTGCCGCCGGTCGAGAAGGCCTGGATCCCCTACGACGGCGGTTCGGTGCCCGAGTTCGGCGCCGGTCCCGAGTCGCCGATGGGTGGTCCGGTCTACCAGTTCGACGCGAAGAACCCGTCGCAGACGAAGTTCCCGGAGTACTTCAACGGCAAGACCTTCGCCTACGAATGGGAACGCGGCTGGATCAAGGAGATCACCGTCGGCAAGAACGGTGAACGCGGCGCCATCAAGCCGTTCTTCGACTCGATGGACCTGGTCCGCCCGATGAACATCGAGTTCGGCCCGGACGGCGCGCTCTACGTCCTCGACTACGGCACCGGCTACTTCGGCGGCTCCAAGGAATCCGCCGTCTACCGCATCGACTACACCAAGGGACGCAAGACCCCGGTCGCCCAGGTGACCGCGGACAAGACGTCCGGCCAGGCACCGCTGACCGTCAAGTTCGACCCCACCGGGACGAACGACCCCGACGGCGGCGCGCTCACCTACGCCTGGGACTTCGACGGGAACGGCACGACCGACTCGACCGAAGCCGCCCCGGTTTCCCACACCTACGCCGCGAACGGTCAGTACACGGCGAAGCTGTCCGTCACCGACTCCACCGGGCTGACCGGCTCCGCGAGCGTGGTGGTCACCGTCGGCAACACCGCGCCGGTCGTCACGCTGAAGACGCCGGTCAACGGCAGCGTGTTCAGCTTCGGCGACATGGTTCCGTTCAAGGTCGAGGTGACCGATGCGGAGGACAACCCGATCGACTGCTCGAAGGTGACCGTCGAATACATCCTCGGCCACGAGGGACACGGGCATCCGCTGAGCCGCGCGACGGGCTGTGAGGGCACCATCGCCACACCCGCCGACGAGGGCCACGGCGCGGACGCCAACGTCTTCGGCGTCATCAACGCCAGTTACACCGACAACGGCGGCAACGGCGTACCGGCGCTCACCGGCGACGCGGAGTCCATCCTGCAGCCCAAGCTGAAGCAGGCGGAGTTCTACACCCAGTCCAGCGGGATCGAGGTCGTCGGGCACGCCGGCGCCAGTGGCGGCAAACGCGTCGGCCACATCGAATCCGGTGACTGGATCAAATTCGACCCGGTGAACCTCGTCGGCGTCCGTGGCATCGGCTACCGGGTCTCATCCGGCGGCGCGGGCGGAAGGATCGAGGTCCGCTCGGGCGCGGTGGACGGGCCGCTGGTCCAGACGGTCACCGTCGCCAACACCGGCGGCTGGGACACCTACGCCGACATCCCGGCCTCCGCCATCACCGACCCCGGCGGCACCGGCTCCTTGTTCCTCGTGTTCAAGGGCGGTTCCGGTGGTTTGTTCGACGTCGACGCGATCACCTTCGAGGAGAACTGATGAGCCGTCCGATCACCCTGTTCACCGGCCAGTGGGCGGATCTCCCGTTCACCGAGGTGTGCAGGCTGGCCAGCGAATGGGGCTATGACGGCCTCGAAATCGCGTGTTCCGGCGACCATTTCGAGGTCGACCGCGCACTGTCCGAAGAGGACTATGTGCCCGGCCGTCTCAAGCTGCTCGCCGAGCACGGCCTCAAGGTGTGGGCGATCTCCAACCACCTCGTCGGGCAGGCCATCTGTGACGACCCGATCGACGAACGCCACCAGGCCATCATCCCTTCCAGGGTGTGGGGCGACGGTGAACCCGAAGGCGTCCGGCAGCGGGCCGCGCAGGAAATGGCCGACACCGCCCGCGCGGCGGCGAAACTCGGTGTGGACACGGTGATCGGCTTCACCGGTTCGAAGACCTGGAAGTACGTCGCGATGTTCCCGCCGGTCTCGCAGGCGGTCATCGACGAGGGCTACACCGACTTCGCCGACCGCTGGAACCCGATCCTCGACGTCTTCGACGAGGTCGGCGTGCGGTTCGCGCACGAGGTGCATCCCTCGGAAATCGCTTACGACTACTGGACCACGAAACGTGCGCTCGAAGCTGTCGGCAACCGTCCGGCATTCGGGCTGAATTGGGATCCTTCGCATTTCATCTGGCAGGACCTCGACCCGGTCGGTTTCATCCTCGATTTCGCCGACCGGATCTACCACGTGGACTGCAAGGACACCAGGAAACGGTTCGACGGACGGAACGGAAGGCTCGGCTCGCATCTCCCCTGGGGAGATCCCCGACGCGGCTGGGACTTCGTTTCGACAGGGCACGGCGACGTGCCTTGGGAGGACTGTTTCCGCGCACTGAATTCGATCGGCTACGCCGGTCCGATCTCGGTGGAGTGGGAGGACGCCGGCATGGACCGGCTCCGGGGCGCGGCGGAAGCCGTGACCTATCTGCGGGGGCTCCTGTTCGACAAGCCGTCGGCGGCCTTCGACGCGGCTTTCAGCAACCAGAAGTGAGGGCGGTTTCATGTGCGGTGAAGAAGCTGAGCGGTTCCACTCTCGACGGTCGCTACTCCGGGGCGCCGCGACGGCGGCGGTCGCGGTCGGCGCGGCGGTAGCCCTGCCGGGCCTCGCGAACGCGGCTCCCCAGGCAGAGGCCCAAGGCCACAGTCACGGTCGCGGCCGGGTCCCGGTGGACAAGATCAGCATCCAGCTCTACTCTCTGCGCACCGCGTTGCAGGCCGATCTGCCGGGAACCCTGTCCGCGCTGGCGGACATCGGCTACCGGAAGGTCGAACTGGCCGGCACCTACGGCCGGACGGCGCAGGAGTTCCGCGGTCTGCTGGACAAGAACCACATCAAGGCGACGTCCACGCACGTCGGCATCGACGGGGACCTCGACAAGACCATCGCCGACGCGAAGGTCCTCGGGAACACCCGTGCCAATGTGCCGTTCGCGGCCTTCGACACCATCGACGGCTGGAAGCAGTTCGCCGGACGCCTCGACACGGCGGCCCGGAAGTTCCGCCAGGCGGGGATCCCGCTCGGGTACCACAACCACGCGCACGAGTTCGCGGCCATCGACGGCGTGCGCCCGTACGACGTGCTCACCAGGGGCACCAACCCGCGTTACGTGCACCTGGAGATCGACCTGTTCTGGGCGGTGGAAGGCGGCGTCGACCCGGTTTCGCTGTACCGCCAGCACTTCCCGCGCGTGGTGCAGTACCACGTGAAGGACCGGACCGCGGACGGCAAGATGGTCGACCCCGGCAAGGGCGTCATCGACTTCCCCCGCATCTTCGGCTGCACCCGGCCGCATCTGCACGAGTACATCGTCGAGCACGACAACCCCACGGATCCCCTGAGCACCGCCCAGACCGGATTCACCTATCTCCGTAACGTCCGCTTCTAGCTGGGGAATCCACAATGGACAAGAACAAACGCGGGCTGTCCCGCAGATCGATGCTCGCGGGCACCGCGGCCGGGGTCATCGCCCCGGTCGTGGTGGCGGCGAGCGCCGGTTCGGCACCGGCCGCGGCGGCGGGGATGACCCGCAACATCACCGTGTACGCCGACTACGTTCCCGGCTCGACCCGTGTCGGTTACGGGCTCGAACCCGGAAAGCCGACGATCCCCGGCCCACTCCTGGAGTGCTACGAGGGCGACACGCTGGTGATCGAACTGGTCAACAACACCGACCAGCGGCTTTCGATCCACCCGCACGGCGTCAACTACGACACCAAATCGGACGGCTCGCCGTTCAACGATTCCTTCAACAAGCCGTACGAGACCAAGACCTACACCTGGAAGACGCGGACGGCTTACCAGGCGGCCAACGGTTTCTGGATGCCCGGCAGCGCGGGGTACTGGCACTACCACGACCACGCGTTCGGCGGCGACCACGGCACCGTGGGCCTGATGAAGGGCCTCTACGGCGGCCTGATCGTGCGCAAACGCGGGGATCTGCTGCCCAGCAAGCAGTTCACCGTGGTGTTCACCGAAATGTGGATCAACCACCAGGTCGCCCCGAACACCCCGATCTTCGAGGCGAACCTCGGCGAACGCGTCGAGTTCATCTGCATCGGGCACGGCAACCTGATGCACACCTTCCACCTGCACGCGCACCGCTGGGCGGACACCCGCACCGGCATGCTCACCAGCGCGACCGACAACGCCCCGATCCTCGACAACAAGACCCTGGACCCCGGCAACTCCTTCGGGTTCCAGGTGATCGCCGGTGACGGCGTCGGGCCGGGCGCGTGGATGTACCACTGCCACGTCCAGCAGCACTCGGACGACGGCATGTCCGGGGTGTTCCTGGTCCGCAACGCCGACGGCGGGATGCCCGCGGGCGCCCAGGAGGCGATCGACCGCTTCAAGGGACATCAGCACGGAACCACGGCGGCCAAGCCGGACGCCACCGGCGCTTCGGCCCACTCTCACCACTAGTCTTCGAAAGGAGCGAGAACTTGAGACGAGTCTTTTCGCAACGCCGTCTTCGCAGACGGTCACTGGCCGCGCTGGCGGTCGGCGCCGTCGTCACCTCCGGGCTTCCGCTGGCCATCGCACCGGTGACCGCCGAAGCCGCGACGAACGTCCCGGTCAACGTCCTGGTCTTCCACGGCACCGCCGCGGACCAGAAGGACCCCGTCTTGCGCGCCACGGACGCGATCGCAAGCCTGGGCCAGGCGAACGGGATCTCCGTGTCGTCCTCTTCGGACCCCGCGGTGTTCACCGGGGCCAACCTCGCGAAGTACCGCGGCGTCGTCTTCCTTTCCGCGCAGGGCATCACGCTCAACCGCGACCAGGAAACCTCGCTGCAGAACTACATGAAGGCGGGCGGCGGTTTCATCGGGCTGTCGGACGCCGCGCGGGCGCAGGACGGCTCGCAGTGGTTCTCCGGCCTGATCGGCGCGCGTCCGGTGGGGGCGCGTCCCACGCCTGAAGCGGTCGCCTCGGTCACCGCGAGCGCGGAGAACGCGCCCAACGAGGGCAAGGAGAAGCTGGCCGACAACAACGAGAACACCAAGTGGCTGGCTTTCACGAACGCCGCCTGGGTCGCCTACAAGCTGGCCGCGCCCGTCGCGGTGAGCAGCTACGCGCTCGTGTCGGCGAACGACTACGCCGGCCGTGACCCGAAGAACTGGACCCTGCAGGGTTCCAACGACGGGACCACGTGGACCGATCTGGACACTCGCACCAACGAGTCGTTCGCCGACCGGTTCGTGAGCCGGACCTTCACCTTCACCAACACCACGGCCTACTCGAACTACCGGCTGAACATCACCGCCAACGCCGGTGAGTCGGCCACCCAGCTGGCCGACTTCAAGCTGTTCAAGGACCAGTCGACCACCCCGCCGCCGCCGGAGACCGCTCCGGCCGAGGCCACCGTCGACGTCCTCGACAAGGCGAACCCCACCACGGCGGGGCTGCCGCAGAAATGGGTCCGCACGGACCGGTGGCTCAACTGGGAGGTCAACCCGGTCGGCACCGTCCACACCGTGGCGCAGGTCGAGGAATCGACCTACAAGCCGGGCGTCGGCGCGAACGGCGCCTTCCACCCGGTCTCGTGGTGCCGCGACTACGACGGCGGCCGCTCCTTCTACACCGGGATGGGCCGGACCGAGGCGAGCTACGGCGAAGCCCAGTTCCGCAGCCACATCCTGGGCGCGCTGAAGTGGACCACCGGCATGGTGCGCGGTGACTGCAAGGCGGGGATCGCGGCCAACTACAAGGTCGAACGCCTGTCCGGGATCAACCAGGCGGGCCAGCTGGACCAGATGGGCGAGCCGCACGGGCTCACCATCGCGCCGAACGGCCGGGTCTTCTACATCGGCCGCGCGGCCTGCGCCGGCAACACGGTGCCCTCGCCGAACGACTGGACCAACCCCGAGATCGGCGCCGGCTGCGGCACGATCCACCAGTGGGACCCGGTCACCAAGAAGCCGAAGCTGCTCACCACGCTCAAGGTGATGGGCAACCGCGGCAGTGGCGACGAACTGGTCAAGAACGAGGAAGGCCTCCTCGGTCTCGTGCTGGACCCGAAGTTCAGCGAGAACGGCTACATGTACGCCTACTGGATGCCGCACGCGTCGGTCGACCGTGACAAGCAGATCGGCAAGCGCACGGTCTCGCGGTTCACCTACGACCTGAAGAACCAGACGCTGGACCAGGCGACCCGCAAGGACCTGCTGTCGTGGGACGTCCAGGTCCACAGCTGCTGCCACGCCGGCGGCGGCATGGACTTCGACAAGGACGGGAACCTCTACATCGGTTCCGGTGACAGCAACTCGTCGCAGGGCTCCAACGGGTACTCGGGCAACAACTGGACCGAGGACTACAAGGGCGTCTCGTTCCAGGACGCGCGCCGCACCGCCGGTAACACCAACGACCTCAACGGCAAGATCCTGCGGATCCACCCCGAGGCCGACGGTACCTACACCAACCCGGCAGGCAACCTGTTCCCCGAGGCGAACGACCCCGGTGACAAGACCAGGCCCGAGATCTACGTGATGGGCGTGCGGAACATCTCGCGTCTGCAAGTCGACAAGAAGACCAACTGGCTGACCGCCGCGTGGGTCGGTCCGGACGCGTCCTCGCCGAGCCCGGAACTCGGCCCGGCCAAGTACGAGACCGCCACGATCATCACCGAGGCGGGCAACCAGGGCTGGCCGTACTGCATGGGCAACAAGCAGCCCTATCGCGACCGCAGCAGCACCAACGCCGGAGTGCTCACCGGCTGGTACGACTGCGACAACCCGGTCAACACCTCGCCGCGCAACACCGGCCTGGTGAACCTGCCGCCAATCAAGAAGAACATGATCTGGTACTCGCCGGACGGCGGCGGGCCGGTGTTCCCCAACCGTCCCAACAGCTCCGTCCCGTCGTACAACGCGGCCGAGGCCACCTACACGCAGCCGTACCTCAAGGGCGGCGGCCAGGCGGTCATGACCGGGCCGACGTACCACCGCGAACTGGTCAACGCCAACAGCGGGGTCGCGTGGCCTTCGTACTGGAACGACAAGTGGTTCATCGGTGACCAGAGCAACGGGCAGAACCGGATCGCGGTCACCGTCGACCCGGCGGGCGTCGCGAAGCAGGATCCGCCGGTGTTCGCCGAGACCGTGCGGCAGATCATCCCGACCGGTGGTGGCGACACCAAGCTGAACCAGTGGATGGACGCCAAGTTCGGGCCGGACGGCGCGCTGTACGTGCTCGACTACGGCGGCGGCTTCTTCACCGTGAACAACAACCAGAAGCTGCTGAAGATCAGCTACACCGGCGGTGAGGCCACCCCGTCCGCGGCGGCGGCGTCGACCATGGTGCAGAACAAGCCGCTCACCGCGGCCTTCACCGGGTCGAAGTCCGGCGGCGTCTCCTACAAGTGGGAGTTCGGCGACGGCACGATCTCGACGCAGCCCGACCCGAAGCACACGTACCCGCGCACCGGGCTCTACACCGCCAAGCTGACCGTGACCTACGCGGACGGCGAGACGGTGACCACCCGGAACTCGGTCAGCATCGGGTGTCTCGTGGCCGACGGAAGCCCGACGGTGACCATCGGTGACACCGACACCGGGGTGACCAACCGGAACGCCGGTGGTGGGTGCACGGTCGACGACATGATCGACGACGAGAGCACGTGGACCTCCCACGCCGGGTTCGTCAACCACGTCACCCAGGCCGTGGACCGCCTCGGCGATCTCGGCGTACTGAACGCGGCCGAGTCGGACAAGATCAACGCCGCGGCCGCCGCGTCGCCCATCGGCAACAAGGGCGTCACCGGTTACGACGCGATCTACGACGGCACGGCGGAGTCGTTCCGCAACTGGTCGCAGGCGCCGTCCGGGCAGTTCGCCATCCAGCCGGACGGGTCACTGCGACCGTCGGGTGGGCTGGGCATGCTGTGGTACTCGGCGCGGCAGTTCGGCAACTTCTCGGTGAAGCTGCAGTTCAAGGACATCGCGCCGACCGGCAGTGCCAACAGCGGTGTGTTCGTCCGGTTCCCGGATCCGCGCACCCCGCTGGAGCAGCGTCCGCCGGGCAGCTGCGGCACGGTCGGCTCGGCGAAGACGTCGCAGGCCTGGGTCGCGATCTACTGCGGGCACGAGGTCCAGCTGTACGACGGGGCCACCGGTGAACCGCAGAAGACCGGGTCGATCTACAACTTCGACCCGCGGCCGCTGGACCAGGCGGGCGTGAAGCCGAAGGGGACCTGGAACGAGTACGAGGTCAAGGTCGTCGGGCAGAAGTACACGATCATCCGCAACGGTGTCGTGATCAACGAGTTCGAGAACGCGCCGGGCATCCAGTCCACGCGCGCGGGTGACCCGTCGACCGACTTCCGGCAGTTCGTCAGCGGGTTCATCGGTCTGCAGAACCACAGCGACAACGACGTGATGGAGTTCCGCAACATCCGGGTGCGGCAGCTGTAGCGCGAAAACCGGCCGGGCGCGGCCTCCCTCGCGCCCGGCCGGTCTCCCTGTACGGAAGGTTTCCCTGCGATGTCCCCAAGAACTCTCGTCGTGGCCTTGCTGGCCGCGGCGCTCGCACTGGCGGGCCTGGTGTTGCCGGGCTCGTCCGCACCCGCCTCCGCCGCCCCCGTCCAGACCCTGGAATGGACCGCCGGCGACAGCACCGACCACTACCTCAGCGCGCCGACCACCGCGGTGGCGGGCGAGACCAAGATCCTGTTCAAGAACACCGAAGCCCTCGGCTCGACGATGTCGCACACGCTGACGTTCGACACCGAGACCCCCGGCTACAACCACGATGTCACTCTCAACATCGTCGCCAACCCCTACGACGAGCAGAACGGCGAGCACGAAGCGACCGTGACGCTGACCCCTGGCAAGTACCGGTTCCACTGCACGATCCAGGGGCACACCAAGATGGTCGGCGAGTTCACCGTCACCGGTGGCGGCGGTGGCGACACCACCCCGCCGACCGTGACCGCGAACGTGACCGGCACCAAGGACACCGCCGGGAACTACGTCGGTTCCGCGACGGTGAACCTGGCGGCCACCGACAGCCAGTCCGGGGTGGACAAGGTCGAGTACCAGCTCGACGGCGGCGCCTGGGCCGCGTACACCGCGCCCGTGGTGGTCAACGCCGTGGGCTCGCACATGGTGCACTACAAGGCGACCGACAAGGCCGGGAACGTTTCGCCGGAAGGGATGTCGTCGTTCAGCGTCGTCACCGGCCAGCCCGGTGACACGACCCCGCCGACGGTGACCGCCGAGGTGACGGGGACCAAGGACGGTTCGGGGAACTACCTCGACACCGCCACCGTGAAGCTCACCGCCACCGACGCCGGATCCGGCGTCGACAAGGTCGAGTACAAAGTGGACGAAGGCGCGTGGACCGCGTACACCGCTCTGGTCGCGGTTTCCGCGCCGGGCATGCACATGGTCTCCTACCGTGCTTCCGACAAGGCGGGCAACGTCTCGCCCGAGGGCATGGCGCACTTCACGATCGTCAGCAGTGACACCACCGCCCCGGCAGTGACGTCCGAGGTGACCGGGAACAAGAACGCCGACGGCAACTACGTCGGCAAGGCGACCGTGACCCTCACGGCCACCGACGCCGGTTCGGGGGTCGGCAAGGTCGAGTACAAATTGGACGGTGGCCCGTGGCTGACGTACTCGGCGCCGCTCGCGCTGACCGTCGTCGGCGCGCACACGGTGACGTACAAGGCGACCGACAAGGCGGGCAACGTCTCGGCCGAAGGCACGGCGACGTTCACCATCGTCGAAGGCGACGACAGCACCGCGCCGGTCGTTTCCGTGGTGGTGAGCGGTGATCTGGACGGAAGCTGGTCCTACATCGAGGACGCGACCATCAACCTGACCGCGACGGACACCGGGTCCGGTGTGGACAAGATCGAGTACAAACTGGACGGCGGGGCCTGGACGGTGTACACCGCGCCGGTCAAGGTGACCGCGCTCGGCACGCACACGCTGACGTACCGGGCTTCGGACAAGGCGGGCAACGTCTCGGCGGAACAGGGCGGCGCGTTCACCATCGTCGCCGCGCCGCCGGGCCCGGACGCCTGCCCGGACTCCGACGTCCGGGACACCGTGATCCTCGGCTCGGCGGACAGCCAGGTCGAGAACCGCGACACCGGCAACGGCTGCACGATCAACGACGTGATCGACGACGAGTCGGACTACTCGTCGAACGACCAGTTCGTGACCTACGTGCGGGCGGTGACGCAGGAACTCCTCGACGGCGAGGTCATCTCGTCCGACGAGCGGAACCTGATCGTCACGGCGGCGATCGACTCCGGCATCGGCGGCCCCGCCGTCGAGCCGGAACCGCAGAAGAAGCCGGAGACGAAGAACCCCGGCATGAAGAAGACCGTGAAGACGCCCATCCGGGACGTCTGAGCACCCGCGGCCCGCAATTGGTCCCCTGGTTGCGGGCCGCACCGCTTCTCGTGCCCGCCCTTCGCTTCTGCCGGGGTGACGCGACACCGCACATGCGTGCTCGGAGACGGAACTCGCGTGCTTGACGACGTGACTCGCGTGCTTGGGGACGTAACTCGCGTGATCAGACTCCGCACACGCGAGTTACGTCTCTAAGCACGCGAGTTCCGCCTTCAAACACGCGAGTCACGGCTCCAAGCACGTGAGTCACGGCTCCAAGCACGGCGCCGATGTCCCTGCCTCCTGCCGTCGGTTACCTTTCTCGCGCCGCTCTCGTCATGTCCATGACGGATCGGCGCGAGAAAGGTATCGACATGACCGGTGAGGCTCTGGCCAGCGCGTTCGAGGAGCAGCGCGGACGTCTGGTGGCGGTGGCCCACCGGATGCTCGGTTCGCGCGCGGACGCCGAAGACGCCGTCCAGGAGGCCTGGCTGCGGCTGGCCCGCCAGGACGCCGACACGATCGACAACCTCTCCGGCTGGCTGACCACCGTCGTCGGCCGCGTCTGCATCGACGTCCTGCGCTCCCGCAAGACCCGCCCCGAGGACTCCTACGACGAGCCTCCCGAGATGCTGGTCATCGAGGACTCGCCCGAAGAAGACGCGCTGCTCGCCGAGTCGGTCGGGCTGGCGCTGCTCGTGGTGCTCGACACCCTCGGCCCGGCCGAACGGCTGGCCTTCGTGCTGCACGACCTGTTCGCGGTCCCGTTCACCGAGGTCGGCGAGATCCTCGGCAAATCGACGGACGCCGCCAAGATGCTCGCGAGCCGGGCCCGCCGAAAGGTGCAGGGGCGACGTCCGGCCGACGAGTCGCGGCAGCGCGGTGTGGTCGACGCTTTCCTCGCGGCGGCGCGCGAAGGGGACTTCGACGGGTTGATCCAGGTGCTCGACCCCGACGTGACGTGGCGTTCGGAGACGGCGCGCGGGGTCGTCGTCAGGTCGGGCGCGGCCGACGTGGCCACGCGGGTCCAGCGCGGCGCCCGCGCCGTGGCGGCCATGCGCCCCGCGCTGGTCGGTGGCAAGCCCGGCGTGGTGACCTGGGACAAGCGCGGCAGGCTGGGCGGCGTGATGGCGTGCACCGTCGTCGACGGCCGCATCGTCGCGATCGAATCCGTGAGTGACCCGCGTCTCCTCGAAGCCATGGGTGTTACCTCTCTCGAGGCCCCCTCGTCGAAGTAAGTGAACACAGACGAGAAGGAGAGAATCCCATGCAGGCACGACTCGAACTCTTCAAGACCGCTCTCGCGCCGAAGCTGGTGAAGCACCTCGTCTCGGCGGGAAAGGTTCTCGAAAGCACCGAACTTCCCGCCACGACAAGGGAATTGGTGAACATCCGGGCCAGCCAGATCAACGGTTGCTCGGGCTGCCTGGACATGCACACCAAGGAGGCCGCGGCGGCGGGGGAGACTTCGACCCGGCTGCATCTGGTCGCGGCATGGCGTGAGGCGACGGTTTTCACCGAGGCCGAGCGCGCCGCGCTGGAACTCACCGAGCAGGGCTGCCGCATCGCCGACAGCGCCGGTGTCACCGACGAGGCGTGGGAAGCGGCCGCCAAGCACTACGACGACGAACAGCTTTTGGCGCTGGTGACCCAGATCGCGCTCATCAACGCCTTCAACCGGCTGAACGTCATCACCCGGCAGCCCGCCGGCGACTACAAGGCAGGCCAGTTCGCGGCGCTCTGAAGTACATGAAGGCCCCCATCCTGTACCCAGGCGCAAGGATGGGGGCCTTCATGTACTTACCTGGGGGTCAGGTGCGGTGCTTCGAGCGGCCGAGGATAGTGCGGCGGCGGTGGCCGTTGGTGCGTTCCTCGTGCAGTTCCTTCAGCGACAGCATCATCGCGTCTTCCTGCTTCATCAGCGGGTCGTTGCGCAGGTCCTTCCAGACCGATACACACAACCCGACCATGACGAACACGAACGGCACCGCGATCAGGATCGTGAGATTCTGCAAGCCGGTCAGCGCTTTGTCCCCGCCGACGAGCAGCATCACCGCCGCGACGGCGCCCATGAGCACGCCCCAGAAGATGACGACGCTCTTGCTCGGATGCACACTCCCGCGCTGCGAGAGGGTACCCATCACCACCGACGCCGCGTCCGCGCCGGAGACGAAGAAGATGGACACCAGGAGCATCACCAGGATCGCGATCGGGACGAACCACGGCAGCGTTTCCAGCAGCTTGAACGTCGCCGATTCGGCGCTGCCCGCGCCCGCGATGTCCGTCCCGGCCCGTTGCCTGCTGATCGCCGCGCCGCCGAAGATCGCGAACCAGATCAGGCTCACCACACTCGGGATCGCGATGACACCGAAGATGAACTGCCGGATGGTGCGGCCGCGGGAGATCCGCGCGATGAACATGCCGACGAAGGGCGTCCAGGAGATCCACCACGCCCAGTAGAAGACCGTCCAGCCACCGAGCCAGGTCTGCATCTCGTCGCCGCCGGTCATCCCGGTGCGGCCGGACATCTCCGCGAGTTCACGGAAGTAGTCGCCGATCGCGCCCGGCACGATGTTGAGGATCAGCACGGTCGGCCCGACCACCAGCACGAACACCGCGAGCACCGCGGCGAGCACCATGTTGATGTTGGACAGCCACTGGATCCCCTTCGCCACCCCGGACACCGCCGAAGCGATGAACGCGACGGTGAGGATCGCGATGATCGCGACCAGCAGGCCGCGGCCGGGGTTGTCGATCCAGCCGACGGCACCCATGCCACCGCCGACCTGCAGCGCGCCGAGGCCGAGCGAGGCGGCGGAACCGAACAGGGTGGCGAAGATCGCCATGATGTCGATCGCCTTGCCCAGCGGGCCTTCGGTGCGGCGCTTGCCGATCAGCGGCGCGAACACCGAACTGATCAGCTGGCTGCGGCCCTTCCGGAAGGTGCTGTAGGCGATCGCGAGGCCGACGACGGCGTAGATCGCCCACGGGTGCACGGTCCAGTGGAACAACGTCGTCGCCATCGCGGTGTGGACGGCCTCGTCGGAATTGGGGGCCGCGGTGCCGGGAGGCGGGCTCGCGAGGTGGGAGACCGGTTCGTACACGCCGAAGAACATCAGGCCGATGCCCATGCCGGCGCTGAACATCATCGCGATCCACGACGAGGTCCGGAATTCGGGCAGTTCCTTGTCCCCGCCCAGCGGGATCCGGCCGTAGCGGCTGATCGCCAGGCAGACCGCGAACAGCACGAAACCGCTCGCGGTGAGCACGAAAGCCCAACCGCCGTAAGGGATCACGGCGTCGTTCAGCAGGGTCGACGCGACATTCGCGAGACTGTCCGGCGAAATCACGCCCCAGACGATGATCGCGAGCGCGAGGGCCGCGGCGACGCCGAAAACGGTCCGGTCGGTCTCGGCGGGCCGGTCGGCGGCGAGGTCGAGGGGGACGTGCTCATCGGGCGGATGGCCCGGACCTGTCGTGTCCGGTGCGTTGGCGAGGTCGGTCGCGGTCCCCGCGACCACCTCTTCTTCCGCTGGCTTGCCATCCTGCGAACTCATGTTTCAGCCGCGCCGATGAACGGCGCGATCTCCTTCCGCCCGAGTTAACCCGTTTGCACCACTGCACCCTAACCAGAAAACTGGTAACCGGCAGAAAATACGGGCGGAAAGGTTTAAACCGGCGATTGCGGGTTTGACCTCGGCGGATGTGGAGCTCGACGCCGGTCCCGGCGACGAACGTGTCGCTCGTGACACCCGTGGTTCAGACGGTGGTGCCACCCCTCCAGAACGGACGGCCGAGCGGGTCTCCGCCGGACGCGGTCGGACGGCCTTGCCGCACGTGGTTGCGCTCCAGAAGGTAGGTGACGAGGGCGATCAGGGCGAGGGTGACGATGATTGCGGTCATGGCAGTAAGTTTGCGCCGCTCGACATCCTGCCAGAAGTGGCAGTTCTGTCGTTGTGCATCAAAATCCTGCCAGCTATGCTTCGGACATGCTGAAAAGCGTCGCTGTAGTGCTGTTGGACGACTTCGCCGCCTTCGAGTTCGGCGTCGTCTGCGAGGTTTTCGGCTGCGACCGGACCGACGACGGAGTGCCGCTGCTCGACTTCCGCGTGTGCGGGGAGCGGGCGGGAGAGCCGCTCAGCCTCGGCCACGGCGTCAAGGTGACTCCGGAATACGGCCTCGAAGCGACCGAGGACGCGGACCTCGTCGTCGTCCCCGCCTGTGACGTGCGCGACGAGTACCCGGCGGCGGTGCTCGAAGCGCTCCGCGCGGTTTCGGCGCGCGGCGCCACCCTGCTTTCGGTCTGCACCGGCGCGTTCGTACTGGGCGCCGCGGGACTGCTCGACGGGCGCCGGTGCACGAACCACTGGCGGCACAGCGACCGGTTCCGCAAGCGGTTCCCGCAGGCCCGGCTGGACCCGGACGTCCTGTTCGTCGACGACGGCGACATCATCACCAGCGCGGGGACGGCCGCCGGTATCGACGCTTGCCTGCATCTGGTCCGGCGCGAACTCGGCTCCGCCGTCGCCACCTCGATCGCCCGGCGCATGGTGGTGCCGCCGCAACGGGAGGGCGGGCAGCGCCAGTTCGTCGAAGTGCCGATCCCGGAGTGCACCGGCGACAGTCTTCAGCCGGTGCTCACCTGGATGCTCGACACCATCGACCACGAACATCCCGTCGCCGACCTCGCCCGCCACGCGCGGATGTCCGAGCGCACGTTCGCCCGCAAGTTCGTCGCCGAAACGGGCACCACGCCGCATCGATGGCTCTCCATGCAGCGGGTGCTGCACGCGCGGTCCCTGCTGGAGGCGACGGCGATGGGCATCGACGAGGTCGCGCGCCGCAGCGGCTTCGGCTCGGGAGCTCTGCTGCGCCACCATTTCCACAAGGTGATCGGTGTTTCCCCGCAGGACTACCGCCGGACTTTCGCGCCGCCGCGCGTCTGATCCACGCTGAGCTTCAGGCGGGACGCCTGCCGACGGCCTCGAAGATGGTGCGGGTCAACAGGGCGGCGTTCCGGGTGAACCCGTTGATGAGGATCTTCCGGCCGTCGGTGAGCTTGACGAGACAGCCGACGTCGCCGCCGAGCGCCTTGGCGACGATGTTCTTCCTGGTGTGGTCGATGGCCACCTCGATCGCGGTCCACGGTACGACGGTGGTGCACTTTCCCCACGTGTGCACGAATCCGCGTTCGTACAGGGTGAAGGTCTCGTCCCGTTTGCCGATGGCGTGCCAGCAGCCCCACGCGCCCACCAGCGCCAGCCCGAGCCCGCAGCCGACGACGGCGCCGATGAACAGCTCGCCGCCGGACACCCCGGCCTTCTGGCCCAGTACGAAGAAAATGACCCCGACGACGGCGATCGGCGCGCCGATCAGGATCGCGGCCACCCCGCGGAGCGCACGGCTACGCGAATTCGTCTCGAAACGTTCGACGTAGGCGCCCAGCTCGGTCACGGACGGGACGGTAGCGGCGAACGAGGGGGACCGGTCCCTAGCTCTTCGGCTTCTTGTTGAACAAGCCGAGGGACTGCGCGAAGGTGGCCGCGCCGACCAGGAAGACGAGCGGCAGCGTCTTGGCCCAGAAGGCGCCGACGTCGAGCGAGATGAGCAACGCGAGGAGCCCGCCCGCCAGCGCGGCCAAAACGAGCATTCCCAGTGCGACGCGGGGCTTCGAGACCATGTGTCCTCCAACGGTTCGGAAGGGCAAGCCTCGCGACGGTGCCGATACGGGACGAGGTCATTTTTGCCGCGTCCGGATTTTCGGGGTTCTTCGCG
Organism: Amycolatopsis alba DSM 44262; assembly: GCF_000384215.1. Taxonomy (NCBI): domain Bacteria; kingdom Bacillati; phylum Actinomycetota; class Actinomycetes; order Pseudonocardiales; family Pseudonocardiaceae; genus Amycolatopsis; species Amycolatopsis alba. The sequence goes on from NZ_KB913032.1 coordinate 5,245,277, forward strand.
GAGGGCGACGTGCAGCATGCCGCCGTTTTGTCCACGTCGAGGTCCGCGCCGTGCCGGCTTTCGATCAGCGGACCGGGTCGTGACCACCGAGTTTGCGCGCTCGACGCAATCGGGCATACGATCAGGGCAGTCGTACAGGACGAACGCCCTAGGAGGCGACGGTGGCAGGCTCTCCGGCTGCGGAACGCGGTCAGGTCGCACGGCGGCGGTTGCTCGAAGCCGCGGTCGCGCTGGTGCCCGAACTCGGCTGGTCCGCGGTCAGCACCCGGATCCTGGCCGAACGCGCGGGTGTCACGCCGAGCGTCGTGCACTATCACTTCCCTTCGCTGCAGGCCCTGATGAGCGAAGCCGTGCTGGGGGCGATGCGCGAAGTCGCCGGCGCCTTCGAACCGGCGCTGGAAACCGCCGAGACGCCCGCGGCCGCGGTGGACGCACTGCTGGCGTCGGTCGGCGAGTACTCCGGCACCGACCCGATGTCGCTGCTGTTCGCCGAGGCCTACCTGGCCGCGACCCGCGATGACACTCTGCGCCAGGGCATCCGCGAACTCCTCGCCGATCTGCGCACCGGATTCGGCCGCTGGCTCGCGGAGCGCGGAGTGGCCGACGCCGAGGGCACGGCCGCCGTGCTGCTCGCCACGCTGGACGGGCTACTGCTGCATCGCGCGCTCGAACCGGAGTCCGGCGGCGAGGTGCCCTCGGCGGTCCTGCGCCGGCTGGTCGGCTGAACCGAAAGGGAGGAACCCCGATGAAGGTGGCGATCTGCGGTGCCGGGATCACCGGTCTGGCGCTGGCGCACCGGCTCGCGACGTCGGACGTCGAGGTCGTGGTCCTGGAACGCGCGGCGGGGCCGCGGGACCAGGGCTACATGATCGACTTCTTCGGCCCCGGTTTCGACGCGATCGAGGAGATGGGCCTGCTGGCTCAGGTCGAAGACGTGGCGTACCAGGTGGACGAAGCGAGCTTGCTGGACGACCGCGGTCGCCGCCGGGCGGCGATCGACTACGTCCAGTTCGCCAAGTCGGTGCGGGGCAGGCTGTGCAGCATCATGCGGCCCGATCTGGAACGCGTCCTGCGCACGAACCTGCCGTCCACAGTGGACGTCCGATTCGGTGCCGGAGTCGCCGACGTCGAGGATCTCGGCGACCGGATGCGGATCACCCTGGCGGACGACGAGGTGATCGAAGCGGATCTGCTGGTCGGAGCCGACGGGATCCATTCGACCGTGCGTCGGCTGGTTTTCGGCGAAGAGAGCCGGTTCCTGCGCCACCTCGGCTTCCACACGGCGGCGTTCGTCTTCGAGGACGAAGAGATCCGCGCGCGGGTGGGGGAGCGGTTCTGCCTGACCGACACCGTCGGGACGCAGATGGGCTTCTACGGTCTCCGCGACGGCAAACTCGCGGCCTTCGCCGTGCACCGCGCGACAGATCCTGCCCTGCCGCAAGACACGCGCGCGGCACTGCGCGCGACTTACGGCTCGCTCGGCTGGGCGGTGCCGAAAGCGCTCGATCTCTGCCCGCCGTCCGACGAGGTGTACTACGACCAGGTCGCGCAGATCGAGATGCCGTCGTGGAGCCGAGGCCGCGTCGTCCTGGTCGGCGATTCCTGCTATGCCGTCTCCCTTCTCGCCGGTCAGGGCGCTTCACTGGGGATCGCGGGCGCCTTCGTGCTGGCCGAGCAACTCATCCGGACCTCCTCGATCGAAGCCGCGTTCACGGAGTACGAAAAGCTGGTCCGCCCGGTGGTGACCGAAAAGCAGCAGGTCGCCCGCCGGGGCGCGCGCTGGTTCCTGCCCGCGAACCGTCTCCTGCTCCAAGCACGCCGCGTTCTCCTCCGCGCGGCAAGGCTTCCGGGACTCGAGAAGACCCTCGCGACCGCCGTCACGGGCAAGTCGACGGCGCTGGTGACGAACCTGAGACAAGGGACCGAGATCCGGAGCCGGTGACTCGGACGGGCATGATCGCCGGATGCTCGTGAGCGGTGAGGACGGACCGGTGTTCGCCTACTGCGCCTGGGCAGTCTGGGGCGGCGATTCGCGGCCGATACCGGTGGGTCGGCCTATGTCCTGAGGTGCATGGTGTTGCGCCTTGGTTGCCCGGTGGGGTCGAGGTAGGCGGGTGCGGTGAATTCGGGGAGTCCGTCTTGGGCGATCTGGACTTTCCATTCGCTGCGGTGGATCAGCCGGTGGTGCTTCGTGCACAAGAGCACCAAATTGTCGATTTTGGTCTCACCGTGGTGCCGCCAGAAAACAATATGGTGCGCCGTACACCGTGGCACCGGCATATCGCAGCCAGGAAAGGCACAGCCACCATCACGAAGGGTGAGTGCGTATTTCTGGGCGAGGGAGACGGTGCGTTTCGACCGGCCGATGTCCAAAGGTTCACCCGCGGTGCCCAGGACGCCGGGGCGGACGCGGGCGTCGCAGGCGAGGATGCGGGCGTCGGTGGCGCTGATCGGCCCGACCAGATCCAAGTGAGCCTCGCCGATATCCCGGATCAGGTCCTCATACGACATGGTGACCAGAATGTGGGTGGCTTCCCCGGCTTGACCGGGCAAGTTCCGGCTGGTGGTCTTTAGCCGCACATAGTCGGTGAAGGCATCCCCGTAACGTTCATCCTGGGTACGGGAGTCCCGGACCCCGTCGATGGCCTTATGCGGTTTGGCCATCGGATCAAGGTCGGACTTCAACCGCGCATACGTTTCGAGTTCGAGGGTGCCCTTCAGGCCCAGGGTGCCGTCGCGGTGCTTGACGAACCGCAGCTCCGGACGACCATCCTTCGGGTCCTCGTTGCGGGGCTCTTTCCCGTCGGGGTCGAGTTCGTCCAGCAGCCGCCGCCCGGCTTGCGCGATCGTCCGGGGCCCGGCGTGGCGGGCCAAGTCGACCAGGATCTTCTCCCCGCCCCGCACGTCCTCTTCCGGGACAGTGGAAGGGATGCGAGCGAGGGTTTTGATGATCGCGTCGATCTGCGAACCGCCGATCGCGCCTTCCGCGGAAGCAGCAGCAGTCAACGGCGCCAAAGGCGGCACAGGGTCACCGCCGATGGACGGGCCGGGATACAGGGCCAGGACCCGGTCGGCACGATCGTCGGCTTCCTTCGCGGTGACACGGAAATCCTCATAGATCATCGACGCCAGCGTCGAATGACCCGAGCAGCCACGAACCCCACGGATGTTGATCTCCGCCAGAATCGCGTTCTGCTCCGCGTCCAGCTGCCGCTTGAGGACTTCGAGTTCCTGCTTACGGGCATGCAGCGTCGCGGTGTCGGCACGCCACCACTCGGTGGGTGTCGTCGGGGATGTGCTGTCGCTGGCCACGAGATCAATAGTACACCGATTCGAACATCTGTGCGAATATGAAACAGTTTATTGGGTGGTTTCAACTGGTGAGTGCACCACCTCTAGTCTGGCAACACTTTGCTGAACGCTTTGATGGGTTTAAGTCATCCCAGCGTCTGTCGTGGCCTGTCGTTGAGTTCGTGTGCGATGGCATCGAGTTCGTCCTGCGAGTGCATGGACAAGTCGGTTCCCTTGGGGAGATATTGGCGCAGCAGCCCATGGTGTTCTCGTTGCTACCGTGTTGCCAGGGTGAGCGCGGGTTGCAAAAATACACCGGCATGCCCGTGGTCATGGTGAATTGCTTATGGTGACCCATCTCGCCACCTTGGTCCCATGTGACGCTGTTCTTGAAGACATCGGGCAAGGTGTTCATCTTGGCCGCCGGCCGCGGTGCCACATTATCGGCCGTGCGATCGTGAGGAATGCGTACCAGCATGACAAATCGAGTACTCCGCTCGACCAGGGTCGCGATCTGTGACTGATTTTTCGCGCCTACGATCAGATCACCTTCCCGGAAACCCGGCACGGCACGATCCTCGGCCTCGGCCGGCCGGTCGCTGATCAGGACCATATCCTTGATCTTTCCCCGCAGCTCCGCTCCGCGTGACCGGGCCCGTCGCTTGATCCTGCCCTGGCGTAACCCCTCGGCCACCTCCGCCCGCAAGGTACCCTTCGCTTGCACGAACAACGCCTGGTAAATCGCTTCATGTGACATCCAGCGAGAATGATCCATCGGATGCTCGAGCCGCAACCTGTGCGCGATCTGCATCGGTGACCACTTCTTCCGCAATCCTTCGACCACCGCACGAGTAAGAAACGGCGATTTCAGCACCTTACGTGCCTTTGGACGCTTCCTCAGTCGATCGGTCCGGCGCTGTGCAACCAACGGAGAATACGTCTCCCTTCCGCCGTTACGACCCATCTCGCGCGACACCACCTAATGATCCCGTCCAATCCAGGACCCAATCTCCCGAAACGACCTTCCCTGCTTCAACCCGAATGCGATCAACTCGCGCTCCACCGACCGCAACGGAACACCACGTGCCGCAGAACACCTCTCCGCTACCCGGAATTATCATCATCCCGGCTGGTGTGCTGACCATTTGAACCCGCGGAAAATAAAATTCAATTCCGTTCGACTGTGGCGGTGAGTCGTGATGAAAGGTGACTTCCGGTCTTCGGTGCCTATCACGGCGAAAGGGTGCCGGCAGCCTCTGAAGCCGGAAGCCTCCCCGTTCTTCGGATCGTCAAAATGTCTTGCAGGGCGGCCAGTTCGGCATGACCAAAGACATCGCGAACATCAGAACACCGATCACGGCCATCTAAGCCCTGAAGCACAGAGTGCCCCACTGGAACCCCGCCCCGATCGCCGACACGACGAACGCGTCGCCCTCCCGCACCGAGCCCTCCGAGAAACCCTTGTGCAGCACGGTGAAAACACCGGCCGAGCCGGTGTTGCCGAGACTGTCGACGGTGATCGGCGCGCGGTCACGCGGCACGCCGAGTTTGTCCATCGCCGCTTGCACGATGTTCAGGTTGGCCTGGTGCAGGAAGAAATGGGCCACTTCGTCCACCGTCAGCCCGGCTTGGCGAGTGGCGTTCAGGACGCTGTCCGGCAGGCATCGGGTGGCGGTGTCCCAGACGGCCCGGCCGTTCATTTTGAGGTAGTGCCGCCCGCCCGCGAACGTCGTCGCCCCGGCGGGCTGCCGCGAGCCGCCTGCCGGGATCTCGACGTCGTAGGACAGTTCGGCGCCGAAGTCCCAGCCGAGCAGTCCGGTGCCCGGTGTCACCGCCCTGGTCAGCACGGCGGCACCCGCGGCGTCACCGAAGAAGACACGGGTGGCGCGGTCTTCCGGATCGGTCACGCGGGACGCGCTGTCGGCCGCGATCACCAGGACCCGTTCCGCCGCACCGGTTCGCACCAGGAGGGAACCGAGGAACAACGCCTGGACACCGTTCGCGCACGCGGCCTGCGTGATGTCGAAGGTGAGCGCCGGGAAAGCGCCGAGCGCGTCCTTGACGATCAGGGCCGTCGACGGCAGCGGCTGGTCGTAGGTGTAGGTCGCGACGATGATCGCGTCGATGTCCCTTGTGGCACAACCCGCCGCCGCGAGCGCGGGCAGGGCGGCGGCCACGCACATGTCCGAGGTGGCGAGATCCGGGGCGAGCCAACGGCGTTCCCGGATCCCGGTACGGCTGACGATCCACTCGTCGGAAGTGTCGAGCGTTTCGGTGAGCCGCCGGTTGGTGACGACGTCAGGGGGCAGGTGGACACCGGTGCCTGCGATCCGGACGGGCAGCGGCGGGGTCACGTGACCGTGCTCCGTTCCGGGCTGAGCTGGCGGTCGAGGTCGGTGTAGAACCGGCCGGACACGCACGGCAGGCCGAGCAGGACACGCCGCGCGGCTTCGCCGCAGAGCGCGCCGCCCAGCGCGACCCCGGAAGCCAGTTGCGGCCAGCTGCTCAGCGTGCGGCCGAGTTCGCCGAAGGCCGCGGCCAGCTCCGGGCTGATCCGGTCGGCGTCGACCATGGCCAGGATCATTTCGACCTTCTCCTGGTGGCCCAGTTCGGCGACGTCCACGGATTTGATGTCGCCGAGCAGGCCGTGCAGCAGTGGCCGGTCCGGCTCGAGGTCGAAGCGTTCGACGTCGAGCATGCCGCGGTCGTTGCAGTCCATGACGACCGGGATTCGCAGGTCGCGCGCGTATTCGCGGGCCGCGACCTTGACCCACGGGGTGTCGCACTCCTCGATCAGGAGGTCGATGCCGCCGGTGAAGAACGCCTCGATGTTGTCCTCGGTCAGGCCGCCGCGGTGGATCTCGATGTCGAGGTACGGGTCGATCTCGAACATCTGGCGCGCGGACAGGACCGCTTTGTTGACCCCGAGTTCGTGCACGCCCGCGCGGAGCCGGTTCAGGTTCGAGAGGCTGAAGTCGTCGAAGTCCGCCAGCGCGTAGGCGCCGCCGATGCCTTCGAGCGCGAACGTGAGCGCGGCGCTGTTGCCGACCGAGAGACCGATGATCCCGATGCGCTTGCCGAGCAGGCGGCGCTGCTCCGGCCGGTTCACCTTGCCACGATTGCGATCCGTGCGCACGAGCCGGAACTCGTCGCGCGGCAGGAGGTGTACGAGCCGCCGCGACCACGGGTACCAGACCCAGGTGCCGTACTCCCAGTGCGCCAGCCCGGCGAGCTGATCCCGTTTCCTGTCCTCGATTTCGGCCGCGTCGCGGCACGACGGTTCGCGGCTGCGGACCAGTTCGGCGAGCTGTTCGTCGAGGGTGTCGTGGACTTCGCGGACGTCGCCGGAGGCCAGCAACGCCGTCAGCGCGGCGAAATCCGCCGGATCGCGGGGTGCGAACAGGGTCGGCCGCCACGTGTCTCGATCGGGTCCGGAGGTGGCGATGAGCGCGGCGGGCGCGGGCCTGCCCGACGGGGCCGCGGTGGTGAGCGGGGTGGGCGTGGAGGCGGCGACCACGGGGAATTCGTCCCGGAGCCGGGTGACGAGATCGTGGTGCCGTCCGGCACCGTCGGCCACGCGGTGGAACATGATCACGACGTCTTCGGTGTACTGCTCGACATAGCGGCGAGTGCCCGGCATGGCGGCGAAACCGAACTGCTCGTGGAAACGGTCCTGGCCGTCCTTCGTCCCCGAAGTACCGATCATGGCGTGGGCGCCGAGATGGTGCGCGGCGCCGATCGCGAGCGCGTTGAGGTACTGCCCGAGCCCGAGTTTCCGTGCCCGGTGCTCGACGACGAGCCTGCTGTGTTCGAAGACGTGACGCGGCTCGACGCCTTGCGCGGCAAGCAAATTCTCGTACCGCTCGGTGCCGAGGTAGGCCCGCGACTGGAAGCTGTCGCCGGTGGCGGGGGTGGAGAGCCGGATGTAGCCGAGCGGCTGGCCGTCCGGCTGTCGCCGGGCGATGAAATGCCAGGCCCCGAAGTCGAGGTCCTGGTCGTCGGTGTGGGAACCGTCCGCCCGGCGAAAGGCCGGACGGCGACCGCGGTCGAACAGGATCCGCGCGCGAAGTTCCCGCACGGAGTCGAGCAGGCAGGTGTCGGCCCCGAGGAACGCGCTGACGATCCACGGGTGGTTGAGATCCGTCAAGTGACGCCTTTTCTGAGGAATGTGCCGGAATTCGGCGAGATAATCGTGGGGAAAGCCTGGTATTTCTACGAAAACCGGACTGACACGGACTGTAGCAGTGAGGCGACGGAGCGTCCTTGGCGATGTGCGCGGTCAAGCGATGCGCCCGAGCGGGTGCGGCAATCGTTTACCTTCGGCGACTTCGACAATCCGTCACGGCCGGGCAATCAGATTGATGAACCGGGAAGGCGATTCCTACCTGATGGAGTGGCGCGCCCTTTCGCAGCGAAAGTGCGCCATGGGAATACTTGTGATGGAGGTCACAGGGTCATGCGGTGAAGTAGCCGACCTCGGATGTTCCCCGCCCGGCGATCACCAGGTGGGATGCGCGGAGACGCCACCGTCCACGGTCAGGTTGTGGCCCGTGATCCACGCCGCGAGCGGCGAGGCGAGGAACAAGCAGGCGTTCGCGACGTCGCCGGGGGTGCCGAGCCTGCCCAGCGGTGCCGCCTGTTCCCAGCGGCGGACGCCCTCCGGCCAGGCGTCGCCGAGTCCCGGACGCTCGATGAGGCCGGGCGAGACGGCGTTGACACGGAGGCCGCGCGGGCCGTATTCGAGCGCGGCGGCGCGGGCGTGCATGACCAGCGCGGCCTTCGCGCTGCTGTAGTGCGCGTGCCCCGGAGCGGGGTGCGCCGCTTCGATCGAGGCGATGTGGACGACGCTGCCGCCGTCCATCACCTCGGCCGCGGCCTGAGTGCAGGAGAACGCGCTGGTGAGGTTCGCGTCGAGAAGGGCGCGCCAGGTGTGCGCGGACATCCCCGGCAGCGGCTCGACCGGCTGCACGCCGGCGTTGTTGACCAGAGTGTCCAGCCGTCCGGTCCAGGCCGCCGCCGCGGCCACGAGCCGCCGGGCTTCGCCGTCGTCGGTGAGGTCGGCGGCGAAGGCCTTGGCGGTACCGCCCGCCTCCCGGATCCGCTCGACGACGGCGAGCGCCGAGGTCCCGTCACGGTGGTAGTGCACGGCGACGGCGCTGCCCGCCTCGGCGAAGCGCAGGGCGATGCCGCGGCCGATTCCGCCGCTGGCCCCGGTCACGAGGGTGGTGGTGCCGGTCAGGTCGAGCATCGATGCTCCTTCCGCAGCGCGAGCACACCCGCGACGACCAGGAAGATCAGGCCCGCGAGGACGTAGCAGTTCCCCAGCCACTGCTGGGCGGCCGTCCACGTCTGCCCCGGCCGGTCGAAAGCGGGGAAATACCGGAACGGTGCCGCGACGAAGACCGTGGCGCCGACCCCGGTGACGGCCAGCCAGATCAGCGCCCGGCGGTGATCATGCCGATGGAGCACCGCGCAGGCGGCGGTGGTGAACAGCGCCGGGGCGATCCACACCCAGTGATGCGACCACGACGTCGGCGAGATGAGCAGGGCGAACGTCGCGTTCAACAGCAGCGCCGGCACCGCGGCCGAGCGGGACATGGTCAGCGTCACCAGCGCCAGCAGCACGACGGTGAGGACGAGCCACAGCGGTTTGGCGGACTCGGCGCCGAAGCGCGCGAGCACGGCCTGCAGGGTCTGGTTGGTGTGGAACGAGGTGCCGCTGATCCCCGACGCGCCGGCGAGTCCGCCGAACCAGTAGCGCACGGAAGCCTCCGGGGCGACGGCGAACGCCACGGCCGAGGCGGCCACGAACGTGCCCATCGAGGTCAGCGCGCCGCGAAAGTCCTTGCGCACCAGGAAGAACAGCAGGAACGCCATCGGCGTCAGCTTGACGGCCGCGGCCAGCCCGACGCCGATGCCCCGGTAGCGGCCGCGTGCGAGCAGGCAGTCCGCCGCGACCAGGCCCATCAGCAGCAGATTGATCTGCCCGAACCCGAGGGTCTGGCGGACCGGTTCGAGGAAGAGCGCCGGAGTGATCGCCAGCGACGCGACGAGCAACGCCTTCCGCCGGTCCGCCGACGGCCACAGCGTGCGGGTGATCGCGTAGAAGGTGATCCCCAGCGCGGCCAGGCTGAGCGCGTACAGCACGAGCACGGCGCCGGTCCACGGAAGCACCGCCAGCGGGGTGAGCGCCAGCGCGGCGAACGGCGGGTAGATGAACAGCAGCGGGATGCCCGCGTCGGAAAGCGGCAGGGCGCCGTAGAGGTCGCCGCCGGTCCACAGGGTGTCGACGCCGAAGCGGTAGATCTCGAGGTCGCTGTGGGAATCGCCGGTCGTCACCCAGGCCACGGCACAGGCCAGCACCAGTGCGGCGAACGCGCCGACCGGCCACCAGGTCCGGCCGCGCGACGTGGCTGGAGACATCGCGTGGTGACCCTTCGGACGTGCGTCGATGATCACGACTGTACCGGGCGGCCGAGATCCGACTTCCGTCGGCAGTCAGCGCACTCGCATTGGTCTAGACTTTTCAATTCCCAGTGTGGTGAAAGGGACCGGTCCATGCGCGGAACGACGGTGTTGCCCAGGACGCCTTGCCTGAAACCCAAAGCGGGGGAATTGCCCTTGCATCGGCTGGAGGTCCGCGCGCCGGACGCCCTGCCGTTCACGGTCGGTACCTTCGACACGATCGGGCCGATGTCGCGGGCGGCATTCCCGCATCGGCACACTTTCTACGAAATAGTCCACGTCACCGGCGGCACCGGTGACCACGTCATCGATTTCACCCGCTGGGAATTGGGGCCACCTCAGCTCGCGGTCATAACACCGGGGCAGGTGCATCATTGGGATGCCCGCGATCTCAGCGGATTCGTCGTGTTGTTCACCGACGACTTCCTGCTCGAACATCCGTCGGACCGTGAAACCCTGCGAAGGCTGAGCCAGCAGCCGTGGCGGCTCGACGCCCGCGCGGCCGAGGAGACGGCACGGCTGATCGCCGAACTGGACGAGGAATTCCGTTGTGGCGGACAGGGTACCGATTCGGTGCTGCGAGCCCTGATGCACGTGCTGATCGTCCGGGCCGGACGGCTTCCCGGACTCGCGGATCCACGCCCGCCCGCCAGGGCACAGGCGGTGGGAACGGAATTCGCCCGGCTGCTCGGCAGGCCCGATCTCGGGCTCTGGTCGGTCAGCGCGCTCGCGGAACGTATCGGTGTCACACCGGGATATCTGACCGACGCGGTGAAAACGGCGACCGGCCGGACAGCGGCACAACTGATGCGCGAGGCGAGGACCAGGGAAGCGAAACGGTTCCTGCTCGGCACGGATCTCACCGTGCGGCAGGTCGCCAGCCGGGTCGGATTCGCGGATCCGGCCTATTTCTGCCGGTTCTTCCGACGGGAAACGGGGTTGAGTCCCGGTGATTATCGCAGGACCGGAGACGGGCCCCCGGAGATTCACCACGACTGACCAAGTCAGTCCATCGTCCGCAGCTGATCTTCTCCATACCGTCGAGGGTGATTCCCGAAGCCCCACGAGGAGCAGGTCATGGACGAAGATAACAAGCTCAGCCGAAAGACTGTGCTGAAGGCCGCGCTCGCCGCGGGTGTCGTCGCCCCGGTCGCGCTGGTCGGTGGCCCCGCTCTCGCGCGCACCACCGTCGCGAGCGGCAAGACGCCCGAGCTGACCCCGGAATGTCACGACGGAGACGCCCCGACCATCGCGCAGACCGAGGGTCCTTACTTCAAGCCGAACTCTCCGGAGCGGACGTCGCTCGTCACCCCTGGCACGCAGGGCACGAGGCTCACCGTCTCCGGCTTCGTCTTCGGTCTCGCGTGCCAGCCGATCGCGCGGGCGCTGCTGGACTTCTGGCAGGCCGACGTCAACGGAAACTACGACAACTCGGGGTACACCTTCCGAGGTCACCAGTACACCGACGACCAGGGCAGGTTCTCGCTGAGCACGATCGTGCCGGGCTTGTACCCCGGTCGTACGCGGCACATCCACGTCAAGGTGCAGGCGCCCGGCAAGCCGATCCTGACCACACAGCTCTACTTCCCCAACGAGCCGCGCAACAACACCGACACGATCTTCGACCCGCGGCTGCTGATGGACGTCCGGGACGCGGGCCAGGGCAAGGAAGCCGCGTTCGACTTCGTGCTCAACGTGCGGCAGACGCCGACGTCGACGTCGCGGCCGACCACCTCGAACCCGACGACCTCCAACCCGCCCACTTCGACCTCCAACCCGCCCGGCGGGACGACCTGGGCGGCGGGAACCGGCTATTCCGCGGGCGTCCGGGTCACCTACAGCGGCCGCGGTTACGTGTGCTTGCAGGCGCACACGGCCCAGCCCGGCTGGGAGCCGCCGAACACGCCCGCGTTGTGGCGCGCGGAGTGACGAGCAGCCGCTGCGGAGGGAGATGAACGCGGGTGGATTCCGCCGCCGGGCACCAGGTCCCGGCGGCGGGGTCCACCCGCTTTCCCGTGGGGTGGGGTTTTCCCCCATCCGAAGTCGGAGCTCTGCTACAGCGCGCCGCCTGCCCTCTTCGGACGATGATCGCTTTCGACATCGGAACGAAGGGGTGAACGGGTATGACAGAGAACCGCAAGCGTTGGGGGAAAAGAGGAGTGGCGGCCGCCGCGGTGGTGGTGACGGGGGCGATGCTCGCGCCCGCGGCGAACGCGGCGGAGACGGCGACGTCCTGGCGGGACCCGGTGCGGTCGCTGGAGCTGGCGGCGCATCCGCTGCGGTCGACCGAACCCGGCCGGAACAACGCCGACCTGCGGGCCTTGGGCGCGATGATCGGCGGTGCGAAGGTGGTCGGCCTCGGCGAGGCCACGCACGGCTCGCACGAGTTCTTCGCGATGAAGGAGCGGGTGTTCCGCTATCTCGTCGAGGAGAAGGGGTTCCGGGCGTTCGCGCTGGAGTCGAGCTGGTCGGCGGGCATGGAGATCGACGACTACGTCCAGACCGGCCGGGGCGACGCCCGCGAGATCTTCAAGCGGACGATGGCCGGTTCCCCGTGGGACCGTGAGGAGTTCGTCAGCCTGATTCAGTGGATGCGCGACTACAACCGCGCCCACCCCGCCCGCACCGTGCACTTCGTCGGTGACGATCTCGGCGCGCCTTCGGTCAACGACGCGTTCTTCGCCAGGATCACCGACTACGTGCGGCAGCATCATCCGGCGGCGCTGCCCAAGCTGAACCAGCTCTACACCGGTCTTCGCCCGATCGACGACCATCTCGCCTACCTCCGCAAACCGCTCGACGAACGGAAGCGGCTCGCCACCCAGGCGGAGCAGGCCTTCGAGCTGATCAAGGGGCTCACCGGCGCGGGCGAGCTCGACTGGACCGCTCAGCACGCCCGGTTCGTCGCGCAGACCGCCCGGTTCCTCAGCGTCGACCTCTCGGACCCGAAGTCGCTGCCCGGCTTCCAGATCCTGCGGGACCAGGCGATGGCGCAGAACGTCGCCTGGTGGCAGCGGCGGACCGGGCAGAAGGTCCTGCTCTCCGCGCACAACACCCACGTCGCCTACATCCCGGACAACCCGGCGATGTACCCGAAGACGCAGGGCGCCTTCCTGCGCGAGACGCTGGGCCGCGACTACCTGCCGATCGGCTTCAGCTTCGACCGGGGTTCCTTCCTTTCCAAGGACACCGCGATCGGAGGCGACTGGAAGAAGTTCTCCGTCCCGGCCGCGCCGCAGGGGTCGAACGAGTACACCCTCGACAAGGTGCGGTTCGAGGACTTCTACCTCGACTTCCGCACCGCGCCGCCCGCCGCCCGCACCTGGCTGGACGCCGCCCGGCCCACCCGCACCATCGGCACGCTGTTCCCCGTCGACCCCGCGGTCATCTCTCTCGGGCGTTCCTACGACGCCGTCATCCACCTGCACGACGTGCGCCAGGCCGATCTGAGAAGGTAGTGACGCCGCGCCCGTTTAGGGGTTTTTAACCCGGTTTTCCTGGCGTGCCGCGGCGGATCTCGGTAGTAGTCGAAGTGTTCGCCCAGTTCCAGTACCCAGCGGAGGAAATCCCTGATGTTCAAACGGATGCTCAGCGCCTTCGGGGTCGGCGGCCCGTCCGTCGACACCGTGCTCGACTCACCGCACGCCGTGCCGGGCGAGGTGGTCACCGGACAGGTCCGCATCCAGGGCGGTTCGAGCGACGCCCAGATCGAGGAAATCCTGCTTTCGCTGGTGACCAGGGTCGAGGTCGAACACGGCGACCACGAGCGCGCCGGGACCGCGGAGTTCCTGCGGGTCAGCGCGGGCCGCAAGGTGAAGGTGACGGCGGGGCAGCTGACCACCGTGCCGTTCCAGCTCGCGCTGCCGTGGGAGACGCCGATCAGCGCTGTCGGCGGACGGGAACTGCCGGGCATGGTCGTCGGCGTGCGGACCGAACTCGTCATCGCGGGCGCGCCGGACAAGGGTGACCTCGACCCGCTGCTGGTCGGGCCGCTGGAGTCGCAGGACAGGGTGCTGGAGGCGTTCGGTGAGCTGGGCTTCTCCTTCCGCAGCGCCGACGTCGAGGCCGGGCAGCTGCACGGAGTCCGGCAGGAGCTTGGGTTCTTCCAGGAGATCGAGTTCTTCCCGCCGTCGCGCTACGCCGGCCGGGTCAACCAGGTGGAGCTGACCTTCGTCGCGAGCCCGCACGAGCTGGTGGTGGTGCTGGAGGCCGACAAACGCGGCGGCATGTTCCGCTCCGGTGGCGACTCCTTCGGCCGCTTCCACGTCTCGCACGAGGAGGCCCTGCGCACCGACTGGGCCGCGGCGATCGACGGCTGGCTGGCCAACGTCGCCGAATCCGGCGGCGGGCACGCCATGTTCGGCGGGCACCAGGAGCACTACGGCCACGAGTACGACCACCACGGTCACCACGGCAGGCGTGGTCCGGGGATGGGCGGTGTGGTCGCCGGTGCCGCGGCCGGTGTGGTCGGCGGCATGATCCTCGGCGAGGTCATGGAAGACGTCTTCGACGGCGGGGACGAGGGCTTCGAGGAGTAGACCGGGCTTGTGAGTGGCAAGGGACGTGTAGTGCTTGCCGGAGTCGACGGTGAAGGAATCGGGACGTTGAGTGTCCTGATTCCTTCACCGTCGCGAGACCACTCGGCCTCCAACGGGATCCAGCGGGTAGGCAAGTACCGGTCCACCAGAACCGTCCCTGCCACTCACGACCCCCGGTACTTTCGCGTGACTGAGTCCGGTGGTCGGCCTCACCGCGTGGCGGCTGCGCGGCGGGTCGGCGGAATACCTAATGATCTTCGCCGGGTACTCAAAAAATTCGCCGGGCGTCATGGAAATAAATAGGTAGCCCGCGCGAACTTTCGTCGGTTTCCGGCTTCTCTTGGCACGACACAGAATCAGCGCGTTGGTCCCCACTGACGCGGCCAAGACCCGGCCGCAGAAATGAGTCGGAACATGCGACTGCGCTCCCTCGTCCTGCTGGCAGGCACCGCCTTCATGGCGTTGCTCGGCTCGACCGCCCCCGCCGCGACCGCCGCCGAGCCCTCGGGCGCGCAGCCGATGATCATCGGAGGCCAGAACGCGCAGAGTGGTCCCTGGGCGGCCCGGCTGTTCGTGAACGGCCAGCAGAACTGCACCGCGACGATCATCGCGCCGCAGTACATCCTCACCGCCAAGCACTGTGTCGCGAGCAGCGGCACCTACACCTTCCGGATCGGCAGCCTCGACCAGCAGAGCGGCGGCACCATGGCCACCGGCTCGACCATCACCCGGCACGCGAGCGCGGACCTCGCCATCGTCAAGCTGACCGGTTCGGTCAACGCCACCTACTCGCCGCTCGGCACCACGAGCAGCGTCGCGGTCGGCCAGAACGTGCAGGTCTACGGCTGGGGCGCGACCAGCCAGTGCGGTTCGGAGATCAACTGCCAGTCCCGCTACCTGAAGGTCGCCAACGTCCGGGTCAACTCGGTCAGCTGCAGTGACTACAACGGTGGTGTCGCGGTCTGCGCGAACCGCGTCGACGGCATCACCGCCGGCGGTGACTCGGGCGGCCCGATGTTCTCCGGTGGCCGCCAGGTCGGTGTCGCCTCGACCAGCGACCGGTCGAACAACACCGCTTACACCAACATCACCCGCTACCGCAGCTGGATCCAGCAGGTCGCCGGCGTCTGAGGCCGGTGAAAACGGAGCCCTCCCCGGCGCGGTCGGGGAGGGCTCCGCGCTGTGGTGGGCAAATCACGAGCACGGAAAGAGAGAACCCTTTTGTCAATTGACACTCAACGCCAGGCCGAATGACGCGATAATGTGGCTTTCGGCGCCGGTGCATCGGTGCCATGGACCTTGGGAGGGGGCCAGTGGCGCGACCGACGCAGGCTCTCGACCGGACGATCGTCGTGGTGGACGTCGTGGGCTTCACCGCCCCGGACCGCAACCCGCTCGATCGGCTCGCCGTGCGCCAGGGCATGTACGAGGTGCTGAAGACCGCCTTCGCCGAGAGCGACGTCGACTTCGATTCCTGCGCGCACGAGGATCGCGGTGACGGAGCGTTGATCCTGCTCCCGCCGGGAACGATCAAGGCCCTGGTCGCCGATCGGCTGCCGGATCGCGTCGCGGTCGCCCTCCGCCGGTACAACCACACCCGGACCCCGCAGGCGCAGATGCGGCTGCGGGTGAGCCTCAACTCCGGCGAAGTGCTGAACGACGGGAACGGATGGGTCGGCGAGGCCGTCGACACCGCTTTCCGCATTCTGGACGCGCAACTGGCGAAGGACGCATTCGCGGAATCCGGCCGGATGATCGCCTTCATCTCTTCGCAGCGATTCTTCACCGATGTCATCGCGCAGGATCCGGGCCTGTTGCCCGAGTCGTACCGGCCGATACCGGTTTCGGTGAAGACGTTCACCGGAACGGCTTATCTGCGGTTACACGGAGAAGTCGGCGCACCGGTTCCGAAACCGCCCTCTCTCGCGATGGAGGCCGCCGGCGACCTGTTCATCACCGGCCTGAACAGCGCCGTTCTGGATTTGATCCCCAGCAAGGATTTGGCGGGCCTGCATCAGCGCCTGACCCGGATGGCGGTCCCTCAACTGGCGGTGATGATGAGCCGGGCGCTCGGTCCCGCCGTTCCGTTGCCGCCACTGGAGGGAATCACCGACGCGTGGGATGCTTTCCAGCTGCTCACCGATTTCAATGCCGGACCGGACGGGATCCCGCCGGCGGTCACGTTCTTGCGCCTGCTCGCGGAGAACGCGGAAAGTGAACCGGGCACCATGATCGCGGGCTGGATCACCGATCAGGCCAGGGCGCTGCGGCTCGGTCCCGCACTCGGGAACCAGCGGCAGAGCAGGCCGTCCATTCCGCAGCGTCCCCATTTGCATTTGATGATCATGCTCGAACCGGTTTCCGCCGATCCGACGAGATGCACTCTCGCATTCTGGCGTCAGGACGACCCGGACGTATGGCCGCCCGCCCTCGGTGGAGTGCGCGAAATCGGAATCGACGAGGTCGAGTTCAGGGTCGATGACGTCATCCTGGAGACTGAGGACGTCTGGTCCGGCCAGAGCATGTCCGCGTCGGTGGAATTCCTGCTGCCGAGGGCGTTGATCACTTTGCCCGTGCAGCGGTGGGCGAAGGAACACAGGACCGGCCAGCCCCAGCCGCTGCGTTACGGATATCGGCTCGGAGTACGGTCTTTGGAGAGGATGCGGGCGAGGCATTGGCATCGCGCATGGCACGTTCGCTGGGACTCGATGATGGAGGACCCCGCCGCCGAGAGGTTGCACTACTCCGGTTGTGCGGAATTCGAAGGTCATCCGATCGACGCGATTCTGAGCGACGAACACTGGGTCGGGCTCGTCCTGGCGAAACCGCCGTCGGCCTGGGTGGAACCCGGCGCCGAGCCGGACGAACTGACAAGTGCGCTGTCCAGCGGCCTGCCGGTGGTGTTGTGGCATCCGGACGCCGAGCCGGAGAGCCTGCGCGAGTTGCTCGACTGGGTATTGGCCGCGGAGCGCGGTTTTATCGAACTTCCGGATCGCCGCAAACTGGCGAATTCGGGTGCTGCGGTACCGTTCAAGAATTCTCTGGCTCACGATCTGGTGGTAATGTGGGACGACCCGAAACGGGTAATCGTTCTGGACCAGCCGTTGATCCCGACTCGACTGTAAGGGGATACCGCGGATGAGCGGGAACGATCAGGACGCGACCGTGGACGGCCGGACGCCCCCGGCCGATGTACCCGATTGGTGGATTTATCAGGGCACGGGCAGGCCGATTCACGACATCGACCTCGCGCAGCTCCTGCCCGCGCCGCCGCCTTGGCGTTCCTATCGTGGTGAGCCGCCACCGGAGAACGACGTGCCGCCGCCGGACGACGGGGAGGCGGAGCGTCATCTCGGCACCGCGTTCACGCTTTCCGAGTCCGACGCCGACGCCGACGAACTCAACATGATCAACGCTGCGCTGTATCTGCGGCGGCCGTTGCTGGTCACGGGGAATCCGGGAACCGGGAAGTCCAGTCTCGCGTACCGGATCGCCAGGGAACTGGGGCTGGGCAGGGTGCTGCGCTGGGCGATCACCAGTCACACCGCGCTGAGTTCCGGGTTGTACGGCTACGACGCGATCGGCCGGGTGCAGGCCGCGGCGACGACTCAGGCCCAGCGCGGCGGCGGGGCCGAGGAGCCGCCGATCGGGGATTTCGTCCGGCTCGGCCCGCTGGGCACCGCTTTCCTGCCCAGCAGGCTGCCGCGGGTGCTGTTGATCGACGAGCTGGACAAATCCGAGGCGGATCTGCCCAACGATCTGCTGTCGATCTTCGAAGACGGCGAATTCACCATCGAGGAATTGGCGCGGGTGCGCAATCGGCATCCCGAAGTCACCGTGCACACTGCGGATCCGCAGCGCGCGGCCGCCGTCCGTGACGGCCGGGTCGCCTGCAGCGCCTTCCCGATCGTCATCATGACCAGCAACGGGGAGCGGGAGTTCCCGCCCGCTTTCCTGCGCCGCTGTCTGCTAATTGCGGATCGAGAACCCGGACGAGGACCAGCTCGCGGCGATCGTGGCCAGTCATCTGGTCAGCGAGAACGGCGTACACCGGGACGAGCTCATCCGCGACTTCGCCGAACGGAGCAAGGCGGAAGGCGGTCTCCCCACCGACAGGCTGCTCGACGCCGCCTATCTCGCGACGTCGGGCGCGTACCGGCCGGATCAGGAGGCGTGGCCGCGGCTGGTGGACGCTCTCTGGCAACGACTGACGGTGCGGTGACATGGCCGGGCCGGGCGGTACCTCCGACGCGCGTTCCGCCCCGGCGGCGGAGCGGCGGAGAACCGGCCTTCCCCAGGGGAGCAAGCGGTTCGAGTTCGAGGACCTGAGCTGGATCGAGGTCGCGGACATCGTCTGGCTGGCCGCGGCCACCGCGCCGCGGCGCGCGAGCACCGATCCCGTTCGTGTCGAAGAGCCGGAGCCGCCTGCCGAGGAAACGCGGATGCGCAACGCGCTCCAGGACCGCGGGGAGATCCCGGAAGCTCCCGAGCCTCGGCATTCCACGGTGCGGGACGATTCGACGCCCGCCGAAGGCGGCGAAGAAGACGACGGCGGGGTCGTCGAGATCGAGGCCGTCCCCGGTGAGCTGCCCGAACCCGCGGTGGACGGCACCGGGCCGGGTGGAGTCGTCGTCCTCGAATCGCTGGCGTACTTCCGCGCACTGAGAACATTGAAACGGGAGAGAGCCGCACGGCGACTCAACAATGTGGCCCTGGACGAAGTGGCGACCGCCGTCCGGGCCGCGGAGACCGGACAGTGGTGGCCTGTCACCCGATCGAGGAAAGAGCGCTGGCTGGACCTGACGCTCGTCCTCGACAACGGTCCGTCGATGGCTTTGTGGCGGCCACGAGTGTCGGAGTTTGTCGAATTACTCCGGCAAGTGGGTGCTTTCCGCACCATTCAGGTCCGCCTGCTGGAAACCGCGAAGGACATCGATCACGAAGACCTCGTTCTCCGTGGTGGTACGTCCGGCGCGCCCGCACGTGACCCGGACGAGATCCTGGATTCGTCGGGACGACGCGTGGTATTGCTGCTGACCGACGGCGTCGGGGACGCCTGGCAAAAGAAAGACGCGCTGTACCCGATGCTGGCGCGCTGGGGCAGGAAGATGCCGGTCAGCATCGTGCACCTGCTTCCGCAATGGCTGTGGGGCAGGTGCGGCATGAGCCCGCATACGGCCCGGCTGAGGATCCCGAAGGTGTTGGCTCCCAACGGTCGCTGGATCTGCGACCTCGCGGACGCCTGGCTCGAACCCGGCTCGAAAGTGCCCGATCACGTCGTGCCGGTGCCGGTGCTGGAACTGCGGCCGCAGGCACTGGGATGGTGGGCCAGGCTGATGACCGGCGAAAACGATCCCGCCGTCGAAGGAACGGTCGTGCTCGCCACGGAACGGATTTCCCAGTCCGATTCCGATGACCCGCCGGTAACTTTGTCACCAGTCGAAAGAGTTCATCGATTCCGAAGTGTTGCGTCGCCGCCGGCGCTACGCTTGGCGCAGTTACTCGCGGCGGTACCGGTGCGTCTCGACGTCGCCAAGCTGGTGGGGCAGAGGTTCGTGCCGGAGGCAAGACTGGAGCACCTCCTCGAACTTTTGCTTTCGGGGATCATGTACGCTCCCGGACCCAGGGAGGGGAAGTCCACTTGGGACACAGGTGGGGTCTTCGCGTTTCCTCAGGCAGTCCGGGAATTGCTGCTCAGTGGCGCGCGTCGGTCGGAAACGGCCAAGGTCGTCCGGGTGGCCGCCACACATTTCGGTGGCCGGATTCCGCTTCTCGGTCACCTCCGAGACGCCATCGCCGACCCGAACAACACACCGGATCCTGTGCTCACCCTCGAGTCCTCGGCCGATGTGGAACTGGAGGGTGCGCTCATGCGCGCGCTTTCCGGCCCGTACCTGTCCAGGGCCGACCGGCTTCGGAACGCGGTACAAAACCCAGACCCCGTCGTACCCGTGTCTGAATCAATGCAGACATCCATAAAGACTGCGAGCCCCAAGATGCCTGAGACGGCCGAACGGCCACCTGCCCCGACACCTGTGCACCAGGGACGTTCGACCTATTTCAGTGAGTCCGAGGCGAACGAGCCGACGACCAGGATCGTCCACCCTGCGGCCGCGGACAGTTCCCGGACCTTCCCGTCCCGCCAGCCCGATGATCCGCCCTTGGTGTTCGGGAACGTCCCGCCACGCAATCCGAACTTCACCGGTCGCGACGCGCTGCTGGAGCAGCTCACCAAGCGGTTGAGCAGCGGTACCACCGCGGTGCTCCCCTCGGCGCTGCACGGTCTCGGCGGTATCGGCAAGACCCAGATGGCGACCGAGTACATCTACCGGCATCTGCAGGATTACGACCTCGTCTGGTGGATCGACGCCGCGCACACCACGCAGATCCGCGCGGGCCTCACCGAACTCGCCGGTCTCCTCGGCCTGCAAGGCGCGTCCGAGGCCAGCGTCGCGGTTCCCGCGGTGATCGAGGCGCTCCGGACCGGGCGCCCGTTCCGCCGCTGGCTGCTGGTCTTCGACGCCGCCGAGAGCCCGGAGGCCGTGCTGCCGTTCTTCCCGCGCAACGGTCCGGGCGAAATCCTGATCACCTCACGGAACTCCGATTGGGCGGGTATCGCGCGCCCGCTGGAACTCGCGGTGTTCAAACGCGAGGAAAGCGTCGAGCTGCTCGGCCGCCGCGGTCCCGAAATCGATCCGGCCGACGCCGACGAACTCGCCGAGAAGCTCGGCGATCTGCCGCTGGCCGTCGAGCAGGCCGCGGCCTGGCGCGCGGTGACCGGGATGCCGGTGCAGGAGTACCTGCGCCTGTTCGACGAGTCGGTCGAGGAAATCCTCGACACCGCCACGGCACCCGACAACGAGGTTTCCGTCGCCGCGGCGTGGAACGTTTCGTTCGAGGAGCTGAAGACCCGCAACCCGGCGGCCCACCAGATCCTGCACATCTGCGCTTTCTTCTCCCCGGAGCCGATTTCGCGTGATCTGCTGACCGGGGTCAGCCGGGTGTCGATCTCCCCGGAACTCGACGCCGCGCTGCGCGACCCGATCAAACTCGCCCGCGCCATCCGTGACATCAACCGATACGGCCTGGCGAAGATCGACCACGGCAACAACACCCTCCAGCTGCACCGCCTGGTCCAGCTGGTCCTGCGCAACCGGGTCATGGCCAGGCAGGTGCACGCGCGCATGCAGCACGGCGCCCACCAGTTGCTCGCCGCGCTGGACCCGAACGACCCCGAGTCCAGCAGGCACTGGTCTCGCTATCGCGAGTTGCTGCCGCACGCCTACGCGGCGAATGTGCTGAAGTGCGACGACGACTGGCCGCGTCAGCTCTACATCAACCTGATGCGTTACCTGTTCGAGTACGGCGACCACGAAGAGGCGGCACGGCTCGGCCTCGAGGCACGGGAGCAGCTCACCAAGAGGCTCGGCCCCACCCATCCGCAGACAGTCGAAGTGTCGTCGAGGCTGGGGCTCTACCTGTGGGCGATCGGCCGGTACTCCGAAGCGGCGGAGCTCAATCAGCGCACCCTCGCGTTGCGCCTGCAGATTTCCGGTGAAGAGAACGAAGAGACCTTCGCTCTCCAGCGGAACATCACGATCGATCTCCGGGCCCAGGGCGACTTCGCGGCCGCGACCAAACTGAGTGAAGAGATCTTTCACAAGGCCAGGCGCATGTTCGACGAAGACGACCCGGAGACGCTCAACGCCGCGTACCAGCACGCCATCAGCCTCCGGCTGGCCGGTGCCTACCGGGAGGCCGCGGAACTGGATCAGGACACCCTCCGTCGGCGGATCGAGGTTCTCGGCCGAGACCACGTCCGCACCTTCAGCGTCAACAGCGCGTTGAACGTGGACCGCCGCGAAGCGGGGGAGTACGGCCAGGCCAGGGTCCAGCAGGAAAGGCTCACGGAGAACTTTTGCGCCCGCTTCGGTGCGGACCAGCTGGACGCGGCGGGCAACAAATTCATTCTTTCGATCTGCAGGCGAAAGGACGGCGACCACCCTGGTGCGCTCAGCCTGTCCACGGAAGCCCTCAAGCGGTTCCGGCTCGCTTATGGTGACGACCACGCCACGACGATGGCCTGTGCTCTCGCTCATTCGATCGACCTCCGTCATTCAGGCGATCTGGCGGAGGCCCGCAAACTCGGTGAGGAAACGTTCGAGCGGTACCGCGGTGCCCTCGGCGAACATCATCCGCACACCCTCGCGGCCAGGGCCGACCTCGCGGTGACGTTGCGGCTCATGGGCGATCCCGCCGCCTCCCGTGTCCTCGACGAGCGGGCTCTCGAGCATTTCCGTGCCACCATCGGCCCGGATCACCCCTATGCGGTCGTCGCCACCATCAACCTGGCGAGTGATCTGGCCGCGCTGGGCGAATTCGAGCGGGCGATCGAACTGGGCAGGGACGCGGTCGAGCGTGGCAAGCAGGTGCTCGGGGAAGACCACCCCACGGTCCTCGCGGCGGCTTTCAACCTCGGGCTGGATCTGGCCGCGCTCGGCCGGGACGAGGAGTCCGCGCCGTTCCGCGATCCGATCCTGGTGAAATACCGCAAGGTTCTCGGCGAGGCCCACCCCGGAACGCAGGCGGCGGGGCGCGGCGCCCGTGCCGACTGTGACAT
Organism: Amycolatopsis alba DSM 44262; assembly: GCF_000384215.1. NCBI lineage: Bacteria > Bacillati > Actinomycetota > Actinomycetes > Pseudonocardiales > Pseudonocardiaceae > Amycolatopsis > Amycolatopsis alba. The sequence goes on from NZ_KB913032.1 coordinate 5,268,191, forward strand.
CGACCCGATGCTGATGTAGGTCAGTCCGGCACGAGTTGGCCGATCCACGAGGCGAGCTGTTCCACGGTCGGTGGCCGGGGGACGGCTCTCAGCCGACGATGCACCGCCCGGACGAGTTCGGGGCAGTGCAGCAGGGCACGGGCGGCGGGATGGGGGCCTCGCGCGCCGAGCGCGAGGCCCAGCCCGACCAACGAGGCGGGCCGGTCCGGATCCACGGCGAGTTCTCGCCGGTAGCCGTTGACGGCTTCGAGGAAGTCACCGCCGGAGTAGGCGCGATCCGCGGTGGTGGCATCGGGTACCACCGATGGCATGGGCGTTTCCCCGACCGCCAGCCGGACCAGGTCCGCCCTGGCCTGGGACCAGCTTCCGTCGGGTACCGGCGTCGGAGGAAGGTCGGTGGCGTCGAGGGTGGCGGGTGGCCTCGGCCGTCCGCCGAGCCAGGCGGCCGCCAGCTCGGCGACCACGGAAGGGTCCGGGCGAAGGTGGCGGACGCGCCAGCCCGCGAGGTGATCCTGGCGGGCGGCCGTGGCCAGCGCGCTCGCCTCGGCCGGTATGGGCTCGTCTCGCCAGGGGCCCAGGCGTTCGACGATGTTGTCGAGGAATCGCCGCCCGGCGACGGTCAGGGACGAGTCTGTTCGCAGGACCCGCAGGGTGTGCCACGTCTGTTCGCGCCAGTACGCGAATTCGAAACCGGAGCGCCGGGGAAACCGGCCTGCCTGATGCAACGCACGCCAGAACGCGGTGACACCGAAGAAGGCATACACGCCCTGGAGTGCGCCAGACAAGGGTCGAGGATCATCCCGCCAGGCGACGTAGATCCGTTCCCGCGGATCCGGCTCGTACAACTCGACGAGGTGCAGCAGACCGCCGAGCACGATGTGCTGGAACTCGTGGATCAAGGTCTCGGCCAGCGACGCGCCGTCGGCGGGCAGCCCGACCACGGCGCTGCCGAACGCCTCCCCGGTCGACGCGCTGGGATTCCGGAAGAGCACACGGGGTTTCGGGACGAGCGAGGCCAAGCCCACCGGCATGATCCTGGCCAGCCCCGGCAGATGCGCGGCGATCAGACGGCAGGCCTCGTCGATCAGCCGTTGCCAATCCGCCAGGTCCTTGCCCGGCACCCTTTCCGGCGGGACAGGCTCGTAGAGCCCGCGATAGGGATCGAGGTCGTCCAGTGACAACGAGAACCGGTGCGCGCCGACCTGGCTCCGCACCCGCCGGAGTCCCCACCAGCCGGGAGCGTCGGAGCCGGGCGGGCTCGGCAGGCGGACCGTCGTTTCGTCGTGCGACACGGAGTACCGGCCGTTCGCGCCTCGCACGACGACCGCGGAAAACGGATCGGCGCCGGGAAATCTGGCCATCCCCAGCGAAGGAAGGATGGCGTTTCCGTGCCAGGCAGGGACGGCGGTTTCGAAATCCAGTTCCGCCCGGATCGCCGCGGAAGCCGCGATCGCGTGCGCGTGCCCCAGGTGCATCCACAAAGGACCGATACCGTCGATTCCGTTGCGCATCAGGCGGGTTGTGTAGCCCGCCCAGCTGCCGGTGTACGGATTGGTGAGCATCCGGTTCACGGCGCGGGGTGCCCTTGCTTCTGCACGTGCGAGGAGTTCCCACGCGGATTCCAACGGCGGCAAGGGCCCCTCGTGGCCGGGCGTCTTCGTAGCCTCTGTCAGCAACGCGTGGATCAGCAGTTTGCGTCTGCTCCGCTCGGCCCGTCTCAGACGGCGGGCCATGTCCTCCTCGCCGTCGAGGCGGGCGAGTGCGTCGAAGTCCCGCCACGACAAGCGATGGAACGCGGGGCGGGACCCGGCTGATGGCGGCATCAGTCGATCCGTTCGCCACCCGCGGTGCCGGCACTTCTGTAGCGGGCGCGGACATGGGTGGTGCGTTCGACGACGTGGTGCGCCGAATGGCGGAAGGCTGCGCTGTCCAGCTCCCGTAACGCGCTGAAAGAGACGTCGTCGAGATCGATCAACGCCGATTCGATGTCCGGCTCCGTGCTTACCGAGAAAGAACTCATCGTGCCGATTCCCTCCACCCCGTGAAACGGTTGCGAGAGTTGAACCTCGACAAGGATAGCCGAGATTCCGTGTTCGATCAGGCTTCTTCGGCCGGTGGCTCCCGTCCGGCGGCCAATTCGCGGAGCGCGCGAGGACGGGTGATGGTCACGCGCTGGCGTGCCGTGCGCACCACTCCCAGGCGCCGGAGCTCTTCGAGGCCCCGGATCAGCGTGCTGCGCGAGACACGCGCGAACCCCGCCAATTCCCCTTGGTTGAAATGGAGAACGACCTGTTTCCCGTCCGTCCAGTCGGGGGAATGCTGCAGTACCAGTTCCAGGAGTACCGCGGCGAGGCGTTGCGGGAAATCCGGTCCGCCGGACTCGAGGCGCAGCCGATCGGACTGGTGCAGCCGGATGGCCGCGGTACGGAAGATCTCCTCGGCGATCCGTGGCCGGTCGCGCAGCACACCGAGGAATTTGTCCCTCGGCACGACGAGGGTGTGCACTTCGTCGATCGCCGACATCGTGGCTGTCCGGGGGAGTCCGCTGAGCGGGGCCAGCTCGCCCACGATTTCCGCCGGGCCGCGGGCGGCGAGCGGGGCGTCCTCGCCGCGATAGTTGGTGGCGCTGATCTTCACCCAGCCGTGCAGGACGACGAATATGCTGGTGGGCGGACTGCCCTGGAGGGCGAGGACCTGGCCGGGTCGCCACACCTTCAGATGTCCTGCGCTCCGGAGAGCGGACTGCTCCGCGGGGGTCAGCCGCCGCCAGGTGCCGAAGTCCCCGTGCTCACCCGTGGCGGGACCGGTCATCCTTGCCCTCCGGCTCCGCGGAAGCCGGTTCGCCGCTGTGTTCCATATGACGCATCAGCCACTCCCCCGACTCGTCACCATGGTCAGTGGGCAGAACGACCCGGAAAGTTTCGAACCGCAACCGGTAATTGTGCCAGGCAAGAGGTGACTTCACCAGGCCTCGGGCCGGCGACGGGGGAGGGTGTCATGCGCAGTGCCGAAAGTGTCCTGGGACGACCGAAGGATCACCGCCACGTTCCCGCCGAGGAGAATCCCCGCACGCCCAAGGCGGTGGGGCGAAGACCGGCCTTCTTCGCGCCGCACCCGCCGCTGATGTCCGGCGGGTGGTATCAGGGTGCCGAGCACGAGGTCCTCGGCCCAGGGCGGTATCCGGTTCCCCGCCCGCCCGCCAAATCGGTGAAGGCCGCGTTGCGGTGGGTTCTCTTCTTGGGGCCCTTGGGGTTCTGTTACGTGTCACCCGTCGGCGGGCTGGTCGCGACGGCGGCGTCGGTCACCGCGATCACCTTCGGGGGAGCCGCGCTGGTGGTCGTGATCTGGCCGGTCGTGATGGTGCTCGCGGTGGCCGCTTTGTCCGGGAGGTCCGAGAACGGGAAATAAAAGACGTCCGGCCGGTTTCGGGCCGGGTGAACCGGGTGGGGGCCGCTCGAGGGAGGCGGTCCCCACCACGGCTTGGTTGAAGTCCGTGAAGGCTTCCTTGAGGGACTCAGAGTCCCTCAAGGAAGCCTTCACGGACTTGGGCTGGCTGGACCGGCCGCGCACCGCCGGTTTCCCGCTTCCCGCCCCCCGCTGACGTTGCGAAAGTGGCTTTCGCAACGTTGAAGGTTGCGAAAGTGGCTTTCGCAACGCCGCGCACCGCCGCCGGAACGCCGCGCACCGCCGCCGGACAGCGTCGGTACAGGGGGTCGTGAGTGGTAAGTGTCGTGAAGGCGCCGTCGTCGGGGTTGGTGAGGGGCTCCTTGAGGGACTCAGAGTCCCTCAAGGAGGCCTTCACGGACTTGGGCTGGGGGCAGCCGCAGGCGGACGCCGGGCGCGGGCCATCCGAAAGTCGCGTTCTGTTGCTCCGATCATGCAGCGCGAGGGCGGAACCCTTGAACCGTGCAGGCTCCTATGTTTCGATCTGCTCGCTAGTCACATCAAAGGTGCAGTTTCGAACACATTCGAGCGGGTTCAACGCAATTTCTGGAGGGTTCCGTGCGCCGTCGTACCCTGCTGAAAGCCGCTGGCGCGGCTTCCGCCTTCACCTTGCTGCCGGAAAGTGTCCGGCAGGCGCTCGCCGCCGACGCGCCGACGGGCGGGCTCGACGTCATCGAGCATGTCGTGGTCTTCATGCAGGAGAACCGGTCGTTCGACCACTATCTGGGGACGCTGCGCGGCGTACGGGGCTTCAACGACCCTGCGGCGATCAAGCTGCCTTCGGGAGCGTCGGTCTTCCAGCAGCCCGACGGCGCGGGCACCCTTCTTCCCTACGCGATCGACGACCAGTTCATGGCCGACGTCGACCACAGCTGGTCCGGCGGGCACCGGGCGTGGAACAAGGGACGGCACGACGCGTGGCGCGCGGCCAAGGGGGTCCGCTCGCTGACCTATCACACGCGCTCGGCCTTGCGGTTCTACCACGAGCTCGCCGACGCGTTCACCGTCTGCGACGCCTACCACTGCTCGGAAATGGGGCCCACCAACCCGAACCGGCTTTTACCTGTTCACCGGCAAACTCGGTTACGAGCCGGACGGCAAGACCCGCGCGATCGGCAACGACGCCTGGCAGAACCCAGGGCACACCGGGTACACCTGGAAGACTTACGCCGAGCGCCTCCAGGCGGCGGGCCGCAGCTGGCGGGTCTATCAGGAATGGGACAATTACGGCGACAATTCGCTGGACTATTTCAGCAGTTTCCTCGCCGTCGGCACCAAGGCGCTGTCGAAGGTGAAGGACTCCGCCGGCAAGGCCTTCCCGAAGCTGGAGTACTTCTACTACGCCTTGGATTCGGCCTCGGCCGCCGAACGGACCCGGCTGCTCGACGGGCTGGCGGCCGGGGTGGCGACCCTGACCGCGGCCGAGCGTGCCCTGTACGACCGGGGGCTGGACAGGGTCGCGCCGAAACAGTTGCTGAACGCTTTCAAGGCCGACGTCGACGCGGGCAGGCTGCCGTCGGTGTCCTGGATCGTCGCGCCGGAATCGCAGACCGAGCATCCGGCCTGGGGTCCCAACACCGGCGCCGACCTGGTCAAGTCGATCCTCGACACGATCGCTTCCCGGCCGGGGGTGTGGAACAAGACGCTGTTCCTGCTGACCTACGACGAGGACGGCGGCTTCTTCGACCACGTGCCGCCGCCGTCGCCGCCCGCTTCCGACGACGAAGGCAAGAGTTCCGTCGCCACGACCGACGAATTCGTCTCCGGCGAGCCGATCGGGCTGGGCGTGCGGGTGCCGATGTTCGTCATCTCGCCGTGGAGCCGCGGCGGGAAGGTGTGCTCGGAGGTCTTCGACCACACCTCCGTGCTGCGGTTCCTGGAACGGTGGAGTGGCGTCGCCGAAGCGAACATCTCGCCGTGGCGGCGCACCGTGTGCGGAGACCTGACGTCGGCGCTGGACACCACGGCGCCGAGCGCCACCTATCCGGCGCTGACGAAGCCGGTGCTGACGACCGGGCCGTGGAACACCCAGCCACAGCCGCCTTCCGTGCAGAAGCCGCCCGTGCCGGAGACCGGGGTCCGGACGGCGCGCCCATTGCCCTATCAGCTGACGGCGTCGGGGCGGGTGACGGCGGAACGGTTCTGGATCGACTTCGCCAACACCGGATCCGCAGGCGCGCATTTCTACGTCTACGCCAACGCGCACCGGACCGACGGGCCGTGGCGCTACACGGTCGGTACCGGGGCCACGCTCTCGGACTACTGGCAGGTCGGTTCCCCGGACGGGGCGTACGACCTCACCGCGCACGGCCCCAACGGTTTCCTGCGGCGGTTCGCGGGAAACCGGGTCACCGCGACCACCGGCGGCAAACCGAATCCGGAAGTCGTGCTGCGGCCCGGTTCCGGTGTCGTGTACCTGAAGATGACCAACACCGGCGCCGCTTGCGAGCTGACCGTGCGCACCGGGAACCGGGGCGGCGGGCCGTGGACGTACTCGGTCGCTTCCGGCGCGACGGTCGAGGACTGGTTCAGTACCGAAGGCGGTATGAGCGGCTGGTACGACCTGACCGCGCAGGGGCCGGACGGCTTCCTTCGCCGTTTCGCGGGCCATGTCGAGACAGGCGCCGAGACCATCAGCGACCCGGTCATGGGCTCCGGGCCGCTCGCCGCCACCGTCCGCTCGGCCGACAGCCAGGAGACCTCGGGCGAATCCGGCGCGGCCGCGAACGCCGTCGACGGCAATCCCGCCACCCATTGGCACACCAAGTGGTCCTGCGGGGAGGACCCACTGCCCCACGAGCTTCAGCTCGACCTGGGAGCGGCCCGGACCGTCACCGGGTTGGACTACCTGCCGCGCCAGGACGGTTCGGACCATGGCCGCGTCGGCGGCTACGAGGTCTACCTGAGCGCCGACGGTTCGGCCTGGGGGAGTCCTGTCGCCGCGGGCGTCTTCCCCGACGACGCCGCGCGGAAGACCCTCCGGTTCTGGCCTGCCCGTGCCCGCTACGTGCGGTTCCGCGCGCTCACCGAGGCGGGCGGACGCGGGCCGTGGACGTCGGCGGCGGAGGTCGTCCCGCTCGGCTGGGCGTGACCGAACGGGCAGATTTCACTGTCCTAAGGGGAAAGATGCGTGACAGCCGTCGAGGTTGCTTTTGTGAGAGCAGCGTCATTGTGACGCATCTTTCCGCCCCGCCTGGGCATCCTGCTTGGTGAATGATCCACCAAACGGGGAGAAGATGATGAGCCACCGATCGAATCGACCGAACATCGCGCGGGCAGCCAAGGTGATCGCGGCCTGCGCCGGTGTGCTCACCGTTGTCGCCTGCGGCAACGCCGGTACCCCGTCGGCCGCGCCGCAGGCGTCCGCGCCCGCCGTCAGCGGTGGTGTCGAGACGTCCGCCGCGCCCACGGCCACCTCCGCCGCCTCTGGCACGCCCACCCCGCAGAACCGTGAACCGGGGCAGGCGAAAACGCCCACCGCCGGGAAACCTGCCGGTTCGGGCGGCAATCCCCGTTGTGCCACAACGGATCTGTCGCTCGCCCTCGGTGCTCCCAAGCCGAGCCCGAACTCGCCGGGACAGCTGGACGTGCCGCTGACCTACAAGAACACGTCGCCGCGGACGTGCGCGCTGTACGGCGTCCCTGGCGCCGACCTGAACGGCCCCGCCGACCCGAACGGCCCGGTCTTCCATCTGACAAGGGTGGACAACGGCGTGAAGTACAACGACGTGCCGGCGGGGTCCACCGCGACCGCGACCATCACCGTCCTGAAGCCCGCGGCGGGCGAGGCCACGTGGACGCCGACGCGGGTGACGACCATCCCGCCGGGGCAGACCCAGGCGCTCACCGCGAACTGGCCGTCGGACCTTCCCGTGCTGCGCCAGGACGCCGCGACGCATCCGGGGACCTACGTCAACGGGATCCTCGCCGACCCCCTCTGAGGACGCGGGTCCCCGGCCGAACGCTCACCGTGCGGCGTCAAGACCACCCTTGTATCGTGTACTTGATACAAGTATCGGGAGGCTGATCGTGCCGTTCGACAACATCGTGGGCGTCGCCCTGTTCATGGGCCTGTTCGGCCTGCTGATCCTGATCGCGCTGTGGCCGGGCGAAAAGCAAGGCAAGAAGGTGCTGCGGCGGTGGGGTGTCGGCGATCCTTCGCCGTCGGACACTGCCGAAGCCGTGCTCTACCTGCGTCGCCGCAGGTTCTGGTATCCGTGGCTGTACCTCGGGTTGCCGCTGCTGGCCGATTCCGCAGGCGTGGGCGGCGACGACATGTCGTCCATCCTGGCCACGCTGCTCGTCGGCGCGCTGATCGCCGAGGTGCTGGCGCAGCGGCCCCGGAAAGGCGCCCGTCGTGAGGCCGCGTTGCGGAGGCGTGACGTGCGCGGGCTCATTCCCGTCTGGGGTCTGGTCACCTACGCGGTGATCGCCACGGCCTCGGCGGCGTGGATCGTGGTCAACCACCGGTGGGCGCTGCTCGGGATCGCCGCGGGTGTCTCGGCGGTGACGTGGCTGGTCATCCTGCTCGCCGTCCGCCGTCCGTCCACAGGGGACAGTGCGGCCGACACCGCGTTGCGGGTCCGGAGTGCTCGGGTCGCCGCCGGGCTGGGGCTGGCCGCCACCGCGACCCTCGCGGTCCCGAAGGTGACGGGTCCGGTGTCCTGGATCCTGGTCATCGCCGGGTTCGCCGGCTGGTATCACCTCGCCCACCGATCGCGTGCCGAAGCCGGTCGGTCGCGTGCCGAAGCTGTCTGATGCCGCTGAAGGTCGTCGTCGACACGGAGCTCGGGATCGCGCCGTGGCGGCAGGTCCGGGACCGGATCGTCCATTTGATCACCACCGGCGCGCTGGCGCCGGGCACCCGGCTGCCGTCCATCCGGCAGCTCGCCAGGGATCTGGCGCTGGCTTCGGGCACCGTGGCGCGGGCCTACCGCGAACTGGAAGAGCACGGCTGGGTGCACACCGCTCGCGCCAGGGGGACTGTCGTCGCCGAAGCCGGTGACCGTCCGGGAAAGGCCGCCCTGCTTCGGGCCGCGGCGGACGAGTACGCCCGCGCCGTCCGGGAGCTCGGCGTCGACCCCGGTGCCGCGTTGACCGCCGCTGCCGCCGCCCTGGAGTCACTCCAGTGACGTGTCGCCGAAGTGTTCGAGCAGCAGCCGCAGGCCGCCGACCAGTTCGGCCCACTGCGCGGGCTTCAGATCGGGCAGGAGCCGGGCTTCGTTCTCCAGGTGCAGCACGAAAACCTCGTCCACGACCCGGCGGCCTTCGCCGGTCAGCCGGATCTTGACCGAGCGGCGGTCGTCGCTGTCGCGCACCCGCTCGACCAGGCCCTTGGTCTCCATGCGGTCGATGCGATTCGTGATCGCGCCCGAGGTGACCATCGCGGCCTTGAGCAGCGCGCCCGGCGTGAGGCCGTCGGCCTGCCCGGAGCGGCGGAGCGTGGTGAGCACGTCGAACTCCCACGACTCCAGGCCGTGCTCGGCGTTGAACTCCTTGAGCTTCCGGTCGAGGATCCGGGACAGCCGCTGGATGCGCCCGACGACCTCGGCGGGCCAGAGCTTGTCTTCGAGGTCCGGCCGCTCGTGCCGCCAAAGCCCGATCACCGCGTCCACCGCGTCGGCCACGAGGCGCCTCCAATCATCTCAACATTAAGAGACTTGACATTCACAGATCTCGCTGGTGTTATCTCAACGTTGAGATTATCAGTGAGGAGACATCATGGCGATCATCGCCGAACGGCCTGTCCCGGCCGAGCCCGCGGCCGCGAAACCGACGCTTCGTGACGCCGGGCTCGCCGCGCTGGCACCCGCCAGCTGGGGCACCGTGTACGTCGTCACCGCGACCTTGCTGCCCCCGGACCGGCCGCTTTTGGCCGCCGTGCTGCGGGCGCTTCCCGCCGGGCTGCTCCTGCTCGCCCTGACCAGGCGGCTCCCGCACGGCTCCTGGTGGTGGAAGACGACGGTGCTCGGCATGCTCAACTTCGGCGCCTTCCTGCCGTTGATCTTCTACGCCGCGTACCACCTCCCCGGCGGTGTCGCCGCGACCCTCGGTGCCTTGCAGCCCCTGCTGGTGGCCGTGCTCGCGCTGGCCGTCCTCCGCGTCCGGACCCCGGCGCCGACCGTGCTCGCGGCGATCGTGGGGGCCGGCGGTGTCGCGCTGCTGACCCTTTCGTCGGAAGCCCGGCTCGACCCGCTCGGCCTGATCGCGATGCTCGGCGCCGTCGGGCTCGTGGCCGTCGCCATCGTCCTCACCAAGAAATGGGGCCGTCCGGACCATCCGCTGGCGATGACCGGCTGGCAGCTGACCATGGGCGGGCTCGTCCTCGCCCCGGCGACGCTCCTGTTCGAAGGCCTCCCCGGTTCGCTGACGACCGCGAACCTGATCGGCTACGGCTACATCGGCGTCGTCACCACCGCGCTGGCCTACCCGCTGTGGTTCCGCGGCATCGATCGCCTCGCCCCGACGTCGGTCTCCCTGCTGACGCTCACCAACCCCCTGGTCGCCACGGCCGCGGGCTTCCTGGTGCTCGGCCAGACCCTCACCGGCTGGCAGCTCACCGGATTCGCCGTCGCGCTGACCGCACTGACGCTCAGTCAAACGCTCGCAGGTGCCCGGCGAGTTCGATGACGGTCGGATGGTCGAACAGGACGCGCGCGGGCAGTTCCACCCCGGTCAGCTCCCGGAGCCGGGTGCGCAGATCGATGACGGCCAGCGAGTCGAGCCCGAGGTCGGTGAACGGCTTGTCCTCGGGGACGGTTCCAGGATCCAGGTGGCCGAGGACCTCGGCGAGTTCGACGCGCAGCAGGTCCCGCAGCTCCTGCTCGGAGGGATGCTCCGGCCAGCGCCGATCCGGTGACGGCGCCGGTCTCGGCGCGGGGCGGCCGAGACCTTCGGCGATCGGGGGCAGGCCGGCGGCGGCAGGGTCGAGCCGGGCGGCGATCAGGACCGGTTCCGGATGCCCGAGCGCGGCGTCGAACAGGGCCATTCCCTGCTCCACGGTCAGCGCGGCCACCCCGGAGGTCTGGATGCGATGCCTCGCCGCTTCGGGGATCTGTGAGCCGAGACCGATTTCGAGATCCCAGAGGCCCCACGCGATCGACGTCGCGGGCAGGCCCTCCGCCCGCCGCCGGACGGCCAGCGCGTCGAGGAAGCGGTTGGCGGCCGCGTAGTTCGCCTGTCCGGCATTGCCGAAAGTGCCGGCGAGTGAGGAAAAGAGCACGAACGCCGACAGCGGAAGATGCCGCGTGACCTCGTGCAGGACCAGGGCGGCGTCGGCCTTCGGGCGGAAGACGGTGTCGAATCCGGCGGGCGTCTGCGCGGTGAACGCGGCGTCGGCGACGACGGCGGCGGAGTGCACGACGGCGGTCAGCGGCGGGTCGCAGGCGTCGGCCAGCTGCCGGACGAAGGCGGGATCGGCGATGTCGCCGCCGACGATCCGCACGTCGGCCGTCAGCCGCCGCAGCTCCTCGGCGCCGGGCGCGTCCGGGCCGCGGCGGCTGACGAGCAGCAGGTGCCGGACACCGTGCGCGGCCACGAGATGGCGGGCCAGCGCCCCGCCGAGCGCGCCGGTGCCGCCGGTGATCAGCACGGTCCCCGCCGGATCGATCGGCCGGGCGGACGCGGGCGCGGTCCTGGCGATCCGCAGCGCGTGCGGCACGCCGTCCCGGATCGACAGCTGGGGTTCGGGGTTGCCGCCGACGAGTTCGCGCACCTTCTCCACGGGGACTCCGGCCTCGACGACGGTGACCAGGCCGCGGTATTCGGCCGAGGCCGCGGTGCCGAGCCCGAAGACGGCGGCCGCCGCCGGATCGGTCACGTCACCGGTGACGACGACGGTGCGTTCTCCGCGCGGGAGCGTGTCCTGCAACGCGGTGAGCACGGTGCGGGCGTCTTCGCCGCGCGCGTCGACGATCCGGACGTCGTCGGCGCGCGCGGCCGGGACGGGGACCCATCGCGGGCGGTAGAGCATCGTGCTCCCGGCGGGCAGCGGCCGGGTGAACAGGGATTCCACGACCGCGACGGGCATTCCGTCGGAGTCGAAGAGCTCGACGCGGACCTCACCGGGACCTGTCCGTACACAGTGGACTCTGGCCCGGCGCGCGGCGGAGGCGAACACGTGGACGCCGGTCCAGAGGAACGGCACCCGCACCTCGGCCTCGGGCGGCCCGGCCAGCGCCAAGGTGTGCACCGCCGCGTCGAGCAGCACGGGATGCAACTCGAACCGGCCGTCGACCTCGCCGGAGAGCTCGACGTCGGCGAACAGCTCGTCGCCGTCCTGCCACAAGCCGGTCACGGCGCGGAAGGCGGGACCGTAGTCGAGGGCCGCGTAGGCACGGCCCAGGTCCACCGGTTCGGTGGCGGGAGGCGGCCACTCGCCTTTCCAGGGCTGCGCGAAGACGTCGGACGCCTGCAGGCGTCCCGTGGCGTGACGGATCCAAGTGCCGGAGTCCTGGGCGTAGAGGTCGATCCGGGAGCCGTCCACGACCACCTGGAGCGCGACGTCCTCGGCCCGGCCGAGCCGGAGCGGCACTTCGATCGTCAGCTCGGCCAGACCGGTTTTGCCCGCGTGCAGGGCGAGTTCGACGAAAGCGGTCGCGGGGAACAGCGTCGTACCGCCGACGACGTGGTCGGCGAGCCACCCGTGCGTGCGCACGCCTGCCGAGCCGCCGTGCACGATCCGGGGTGAGCCGGGCGCGACCAAGGCGGGGCCCAGCATCGCGTGCCCGCCGCTCTCCGGGGCCCGGCGGGGCCGCGGGTCGAGCCAGAAACGCTCGCGCTGGAAGGGATAGGTCGGCAACGGGATCCGGCGGGCGCCGCTGCCGTCGAACACCGATGGCCAGGACACGGCCACTCCCGCGGTGTGCAGCTCGCCCGCCGCTTCCAGCACCCCGCGACTGGTGTCCATAGTGGACACAGAGGGCAGTGTCGCTCCCGCTGCCCTGCTCAGCACGGCCGACGGGCCGATCTCCAGGCAGATATCGGTTCCCTCGGCGGCCACGGCGTCCAGCGCGTCGGCGAACCGGACCGTGTCCCTGGCCTGCCGGGCCCAGTACGCCGGGCCGACGCCGGTGATCACGCGGCCGGCCAGCCCGGAAACCAGCGTGATTTCCGGGTTGTGGTGGATCAGCCCGGCGGTGACCTCGCGGAACTCGGCGAGCATCGGATCGATCAGCGGCGAATGGAACGCGTGACTCACGCGCAGCCGCGTGGAACCCGGCCACTGCGCGGCGATGGCTTCCGTGACGCTCCCGGAGCCGGACAGGACGAGGGAACGAGGGCCGTTGACCGCGGCGATCGACACCTGGTCGGCGAATTCCCCGACCAGCGGCGCGACCTCGCTTTCGGCCGCCCTGACCGCGATCATGACGCCCCCTGGCGGCAAAGCGGCCATCAGGCGGCCACGCGCGGCCACCAGGGTCCCGGCGTCTTCGAGGGAGAGGACGCCGGCGACGTGCGCGGCGGTGATCTCCCCGATCGAATGCCCGGCGACGGCACCGGGACGGAGGCCCCAGGATTCGAACAGCCGGAACAACGCGACCTCGAAGGCGAACAAGGCGGCTTGCGCGTGATCGGTCCGGTCCAGCAGTTCGCCGCCGTCGAAAGCGACGTCACGGACCTGACCGCCGAGGGCCTCGCAAGCCGCGTCGAACGCCGTGCGGAACACGGGAAAGGCGTCCGACAATTCCTTGCCCATGCCCGCGCGCTGCGCGCCTTGCCCGCTGAACAGGAACGCCGCGGTCGCCGGTCCGCGCACGATCCGGCTGCGGCGTTCCCCGGTGGCGAGGGCGCGCAGCGCGGCGAGGTCGCCGGACGAGACCATCGCGCGCTGCTCCAGCGGAGTGCGGGTGGTGAGCGTGAACGCGACGTCGTTTTCGTCCCGGCCGCCCGCCGTCGCCAGCAGCCGGGAGGCGGCCGCTCGCAGCGCGCTCTCGCTCGCCGCGCTCAGCAGCCACGGCGCCGTGAGCGACGCCGGACGTCCGGCGTCGGCCTGAGGCGGCGCTTCCGAGACGAGAACGTGCGCGTTGGTGCCGCCGATCCCGAACGCGGAAATCCCGGCGTGGCGGGGTTTCGGCCCGGCACGCCAGGCGCGGGCCTCGGCGAGCAGGGACACCTGACCCGCCGACCAGTCGATCCGGGGACTCGGCTCATCGGCGTGCAGCGAAGGTGGCAACTGCCCGTGCCGCAACGCTTCCACCATCTTGATCACCCCGGCCACCCCCGCCGCGGCCTGCGTGTGCCCGATGTTGGACTTCACGGACCCGAGCCACAGCGGTCTGTCCCGTCCGGCGCCGTACGCGGCGATCAGCGCCTCCGCTTCGATCGGATCGCCGATCGGGGTGGCGGTGCCATGCCCCTCCACGGCGTCGACGTCCGCGGCGGACAGCCCGGCGTCGGCCAGCGCGGACCGGATGACCGCGCGCTGTGCCTGCCCGCTCGGTGCCGTCAGCCCGTTCGACGCCCCGTCGGAGTTGACGGCCGAACCGCTCACCAGCGCCAGCACCGGATGCCCGTTGCGGCGGGCGTCCGACAGCCGCTCCAGCAGGAGGACCCCCGCGCCCTCGGCCCACGCCGTGCCGTCCGCGCCCGCCGCGTAGGAGCGGCACCGCCCGTCCGGGGAAAGGCCGCGCTGGCGGCTGAATTCGAGGAACGTGCGCGGCGACGACATCACCGTGGCGCCACCGGCCACGGCGAGCGAACACTCCCCGGCCCGCAAGGCACGCACCGCCCAGTGGAGGGCCACCAGCGAAGAGGAGCACGCGGTGTCGACCGTGACCGCCGGGCCGTTCAGGCCGAAGGTGTAGGAGATCCGGCCGGACGCGAGCGCGTGCGAAGACCCGATGCCCAGCCGTCCTTCCAGCTGATGTCCTTGCAGGCGACTGGCGTAGTCCTCGTTCATCACCCCGACGAACACCCCGGTGTCGCTGCCCCGCAGCGCGGCGGTGTCGAGACCGGCGCGTTCGAACAGTTCCCACGACGTTTCCAGCAGCAGCCGCTGCTGAGGGTCGGTCGAGAGCGCCTCACGCGGCGACATGCCGAACACGGCGGGGTCGAAATCCGCTGCGTCGTAAAGGAAACCGCCGCGGCGGGTGGTGGAGCCGCCGATCCGGCCGGGGTCCGGGTCGTAGCGCACGGCCAGTTCCCAGCCCCGGTCGGCTGGGAAGTCGCCGGTGGCGTCGATCTCGCCCGCCACCAGGTTCCACAGGTCCTCGGGCGAGGTCACGCCGCCGGGGAACCGGCACGCCGTCGCGACGATGGCGATCGGGTCGTCGTCGCGGGCGGGCGCGGTTTCCGTCATGCCGGGCTCGGCCCGCCCGGACAGCAGCCGCTCCAGTTCGCCGATGACCGCCGCCGGGGTCGGGAAGTCGTAGACGAGTGACTGGGGGAGGTCGATGCCGGTCGTCTCTGCCAGCCGGTGCCGCAGGTGCACGCCGCCCAGCGACGTCAGGCCCAGTTCGGCGAACGGCCGGTCACGCCAGCGTTCTCCCACGTCCGCTTCGCACAGTTCGGCGATCGCCTCGCGCACCAGCGCTTCCACGTCGTTGGGCCGGGGGACCCGCAACTCCTTCCGCATCGCCTTTCCCGACGGCGTCCGGGGAAGGCGCTCGACCCGATGGAAGGCCACCGGGACCTTGAAGGAGGACAGCCGCTGACGGCACAGGCGCCGCACCTCGTCGAGGTCCGGCTCGTCGGAGACGAGGAACGCCACCGGTACCGCGCCGAGGACTTCGTCGGGTCTTCCCGTCACGAGGACGTCTCGCACCCAGGGGAGTTCGGCGATGACCGCCTCGATCTCCGTCGGGTGCACGTTCTGGCCGCCGCAGACGATGAGGTCGTCCGCCCGGCCGTCGAGGATGAGCCGTCCGACGGCGAGACGGCCCATGTCGCCGGTCCGGTACCAGCCGTCCACGAGCTCCACGCCCGGCGCGACGCCGGGACCCCGTACCTCGATCTGCCCGTCGGCGACCCGGATTTCCATACCCGGCACCGGGGTCAGGTGGTCCTCGCCGGGGAGCTGGACGGCGATCTTGCCGCTGGTCTCCGTACTGCCGTAGCCGTCGAGAACGGGGATGCCGAACAACTCCCGCACCGCCGCGCGTGCCGACGGTGTGCAGGGCGCGCCCCCGGACAGGCACAGGCGCGGCGCCGGGAGCGCTTCGCGGACTTCCTGCCGCAGATTCAGGAATGTCGCCGGGACAGCGGCGAGGATGCTGCCGGGATACGCCGTGAGCGCTCCCCGCAGGTCGCGGTCGACGATCCTCGTGTGCGTGCCCAGCGCGATCGTCCCGGCGAAGGCCAGCGACAACGCGTACGCGTGGTGCAGCGGAAGCGGCCACAGCACGGTGTCGGCGCCGGAAATCCCGTACATCGGGCCGTAACAGGCCGCCGACGACCAGAGGACCGCCCGCTGCGTCGTCAGGACGCCTTGGGGACGGCCGGTCGTGCCGGAGGTGTACAGCAGCCAGGCGGGCTCGTCGAGACCGAGATCGTCGCGCGGTTCACCCAGGGGCGGCATCGGCTCGTCCTCGACGAACACGACCCGAAGCCGCGGCCGCCGCGCCTGGACCTCGCGCGCCACTTGCGCGTGCCTGGCCTCGGTGATCAGCAGAGCTGCTCCGGAGTCGTCCGCGATCCGCGTCAGCTCGGCCGCCGTCGACCGCGCGCTCACCGGAACCCCGACGCCGCCCGCCCGCAGGATCGCCAGGCAGTATTCGGCGAATTCGACGCGCGCGCCGAGATGGATCAGGACCCGGTCGCCGCGGGCGATTCCGAGCCCTGCCGCCAAGCGGCCGCTCGAGTCCAGCAATTCCCCGAAAGTGAGGGTCCGGTGTCCGTCGGTGAACGCGGGCCGATCGCCCGGCAGCTCCCGGATCAACGTCACCAACGGCCGCAGCAGCGCGCCGCGAATCTCGGTCATCACACGAAGGTATAGCCGCGCCGCTCCTCGTTGGTACAACGAACACGGCGAAGTCTTTTCCTGCCCGATCGTGCACCGTCCGCCGACGGATCGCGCATCCCGGTTGGGTCTCGCGTGGTGTCCCGAGCGCCACGTTCGAGACGGTGAGCGTCCCAGGCGTGGCGCTCGGGACACCACTCACGAGCCCAACGCGCTCCCGGCGGCTATTCCGTCCAGGTGACCGGCAACTCGTGCACGCCATAGATGTTCATGTCGGTCTTGAGCTTGACCTCGTCGGCGGGAACGGCGAGCGCGAGACTCGGGAAACGGCGCAGCAAGCCCTCGAAACCCGCGCGCATTTCGATCCGCGACAGCTGCTGCCCCAGGCACTGGTGGACGCCGTGCCCGAAGGAAAGGAGACCGCGGGCGTTGCGGTGGATGTCCAGGGCGTCGGGGTCCTCGAAGCGCCGCGGATCGCGGTTGGCGGCCAGCAGCGACACGATGACGGTCGAGCCCGCGCGGATCGTCTCGCCGCCGAGTTCCAGATCCTCCGCGGCATAGCGGAAAAAGATGTCGGCGACGGACAGGTAGCGAAGGAGCTCCTCGACGGCGCCGGGCAGCAGTTCCGCGTCGGCGCGCAGTTCGGCCAGCTGCTCGGGGTGCTCCAGCAACGCGAAAGTGCCCAGCGCCAACATGTTCGCGGTGGTCTCGTGCCCGGCGAGCAGCAGCAGGAACGCGGCGCCCGCCAGCTCCTCGATGGTGAGGTCGTCGTAGCGGCCGAGATCGGACAGGATGTCGTCGCCGGGTGTCTCGCGTTTGCGCGTGACCAGTTCGGTGAGGAACGTGTTCATCCCGACGAACGCGGCCATCTTCTCCTCCAGCGTCTGGTCCCTGACCATGAGCTGGGCGGAGCTGGCCTGGAAGTTCTCGCGGTCCTCGTAGGGGACGCCGAGCAGTTCGCAGATCACCAGCGACGGCACCGGCAGCGCGAACTCCTTGACCAGGTCGACCGGCGGGACCAGCTTCGCCATCGCGTCCAGGTGCTGTTCGGTGATCTCGACGATGTGCTCTTCGAGCTGCTTCATCCGCTTCACCGTGAAGGCACCGGTGAGGCGCTTGCGCAGCCGGCCGTGGTCCGGCGGGTCCATCGCGACGAACATGCCCGGCATCGGCGGGGACGGTTCGGTCGGGGCGGGCATGCCCGTCTCGTACGGGACGTGGAGGATGCCGAGGTCCTGGCGGGAGCTGAACCGGGTGTCGGCCATCATCTGCCGGACCTCGTCGTACCCGGTCACCAGCCAGCCTTCGTGCCCGTCCGGGAAGACCATGGGACTCACCGGGCGGGCCTCGCGCAGCCGGGTGATCTCGCTGGGCGGAGCGAAGGGACCCGCGTCGCGCTGCATGGGGAGGCCCTGCGGGACGGGAACCGTCTCAGTCATCGGATCGCCTTTCGTGGTGGTTGTGCGGACCACTCTCCCCGCGAGACCTGACACGCGGCTGACACGGCGCTGACACCGGCCGTGTCAGCGCCGTGGCGGGGGCGTGTCAGCCGGGCCGCCCAGAGTGGTGTCCATGAACGACACAGCGATTGCGGTCTCCGGGCTGCGAAAGACCTTCGGGGACAAGGTCGTGCTCGACGGGATCGATCTGGAGGTCCCCGCGGGCACCATCTTCTCCCTGCTCGGCCCGAACGGGGCCGGCAAGACGACGACGGTGAACCTGCTGACCACCCTGATGAAGGCCGACGGCGGGACGGCCAAGGTCGCCGGGTACGACCTCGCGACCGAGGCCAAGGCGGTGCGCGCGGCGATCGGGGTCACCGGCCAGTTCGCGGCGGTCGACGAACTGCTGACGGGGCAGGAGAACCTGCAGCTGATGGTGGACCTGAACCGGCGCGCCACCGGGGGCAAGCGGGTCGTGAGCGAGCTGCTGGAGCGGTTCGACCTGGTGGAATCGGCGAAGAAACCGGCGTCGACCTACTCCGGCGGCATGCGCCGGAAACTGGATCTGGCGATGACGCTCGTCGGCGACCCGCGGATCATCTTCCTCGACGAGCCGACCACGGGACTGGACCCGCGCAGCCGCCGCACGATGTGGTCGATCATCCGCGAGCTGGTGGCCGGCGGCGTGACCATCTTCCTCACCACCCAGTACCTCGAAGAAGCCGACCAGCTCGCCGACCGGATCGCGGTCCTCGACCAAGGCAGCCTGGTCGCCACCGGCACCCCTGACGAACTCAAACGCCGGATGCCCGGCACGCACGTCCGGCTGCGGTTCACCACCGTCGCCGAACTCGACGCCGCGGCGCGGATCTTCCCCGCGGCCACCCGTGACGACGAGGCGCTGGCCCTGCGGGTCCCCAGCGACGCCGGGACGAAATCCCTGCGGTCGCTGCTCGACCGGCTCGACGAGCACTCGCTCGCCGCCGAAGAGTTCTCCGTCCACACCCCTGACCTCGACGACGTTTTCCTCGCCCTGACGGGCCACGACACGGAAGCAGTGAAGTGATGACCACGCAGACCGTAAGCGCCAAGTCCCCCTCGCTGGTGATGCTGCGCCGTAACTTCAAGCACCTCACCCGCAACCCGACCTCGGTCTTCAACGCGATCCTGATGCCGGTCGTGATGATGCTGATGTTCGTGTACGTCTTCGGGGACGCGTTCAGCGTCGGCGTCGACTACATCGACTACGCGACACCGGGTTTGATGCTCCTCGCCGTCTGCTACGGCCTCGGCGCCACCGCGACCGCGGTGAACTCCGACATGACGAAGGGCATCATCAACCGCTTCAAGGTCATGGACGTCTCCCGCGGCGCGGTGCTGACCGGACATGTCGTCGCCAGCCTGCTGACCAACCTGATCGCCATCGCGGCGCTCACCGGCGTGGCCTTCCTGCTGGGTTTCTCGCCGTCGGCGAGTTTCCTCGACTGGCTCGGTGTCGTCGGAATGGTCGTGCTGCTCGGTTTCGCGGCGGGCTGGCTCACCATCGCGCTGGGCCTGGCGGCGAAGTCCCCGGAAACCGCGGGCATCGCGTCCGTGCCGCTGGTCATGCTGCCGTTCTTCAGCAGCGCGATCGTGCCTGCCGAGAAGATGGGCCCCGGACTCCGGGAATTCGCGGAGTACCAGCCCTTCACCCCGATCATCGAGACCCTGCGCGGGCTCCTCGACGGGGCGCCCGCCGCGAGCGACGTGCTCCCCGCCCTTGGCTGGTGCGCCGGGATCGCGCTCGTCGGCTACCTGTGGGCGTCCTCGACGTTCAAGAAGCGAGCGTGACCTCGACGAGTTGTTTCCAATCCGCAGTGCTGCCTTCTCGCGCCGCCTCCGCGAACTTCGTTTCGCCGAGGCGGCGCAGCACTGTCTCCTCGATCCGCGCCACGTCCGGGCGCGACCGGTCCGGCAGCCCGCGCAGTTCGTCGGCCGCCGCGAGCAGCCGCACGGCCTGCTCAGGGTCGTCGCTGCGCAGGGCGAAGTCCGCGATCCCGACGATCATGTGGGCGATCAGGGGCACGTGCCGCACCGCGGCCGCCGCTTCCCATGCCGCCTTCCGGTGCTCACGTGATTCGCCGAGATCTTCCGTGAAGTAGCCGAGAAGGTCGTGAGTGATGGCGCGGACGTGTCCCAGTTCCGCTTCGTCGCCCATCACCGCCGTCGCGAAGTCGAGCTCGCGTGCGGCTTCCTCGGTTTCGCCGCGCCAGTGCGCGAGTTCCGCACGGGCGAGGCCCAGCATGCCCAGCGCGCCCGGCCAGGTGACCTGTTCGGCGCGCCGTTGCGCTTCGGCCGCGGCGGCCGCGCTGGCTTCCTCGTCGCCCATCAGCCAGTACAGCTGCGCCTGCCGCGAGCGGAGGCGGATCAGGTCCTCGACGGAACCGACCTCGGTCACCACCGTGACAGCCTGTTCGTAGTACTCGCACGCGGTCGCGAACTCGCCGCGGGTGGCGATCCGGTCCGCCAGTTCGGTCAGGGCGAACGAGATCCCGAACCGTTCGCCGAGGGCGCGGAACTCGGTGAGCGCCTGCTCGAGGTACGTCTCCGCCTCCGGTCCGGGGAGACCCAGCGTGATCCGGAGCTTGCCGAGGTGCAGCCGGGCCAGTGCGCGCACCCAGGGGTTTTCGTCCTCCAGCACCGGTTCCCACGCGGCCACCGGTTCCGCTCCCGTCAGCATGCGTTGCAGCGCGGCGACGAGCCCGAACAGCGGGTGGTGCTCCGTGCCGCTCTGGCTGAGCCGGTACGACTCGTGGATCCACTTCGCCGCGGTGTTCTCGTCGGCGAAACCGGAACTGATGAACAGCGAGACGAGCCCGTACACCACGGCCGCGACCTCGTCGGGCGTCTCACCGGGCACTTCGACGGCCGCGCTGACCAGTTCCATGCCTTCCGTGCGGTGCCCGCTGAGCCACCAGTACCAGCCGCAGGCCGCCGCGAGCCGCATCGCCGCCGGTGCCTCGGCCGCCGCGAGCGCGCCGCGCATCGCGGAAGTGATGTTGTCGTGGTCGGCGTTGAGCTTCGCGAGCCATTCCAGCTGCTCGGCCTGGCGGAGCATCGGTTCCGCGGCCTCGGTGAGTTCGATGAAGTAGGCGAGATGCGCGTCGCGCGCCAGCGCCGATTCCCCCGCTTCGGCGAGCCGGAGTTCGGCGTACTCCTTGATCGTGCCGAGCATCCGGTAGCGCGGCGCCGCGTCACCCGCGGCGACCAGCAGCGATTTCTCGGTCAGCGAGGTGAGCAGTTCGAGCACCTCGTACTGCTCGACGGCTTCGCTCACACAGACGTGCTCGGCCGCTTCCAGGCTCGCCCCGCCCGAGAACACCGAGAGACGGCACAGGACCGTCCGTTCGGCGTCGGTCAGCAGCTCCCAGCTCCAGTCGACCATGGCGCGCAGCGTCCGGTGCCGGGGCAGCGCGGTCCGGCTGCCGCCGGTCAGCAGGCGGAACCGGTCGTCGAGCCGGTTGGCGAGCTGGTCGATGGACATCGTGCGCAACCGGGCCGCGGCGAGTTCGATCGCCAGCGGCATCCCGTCCAGCACCCGGCACACACGCGCCATCGTGGACAGCGTCGCCTCGTCGGCCACGAAATCCTTGCGCACCGCGCTCGCCCGGTCCCGCAGCAGCCGGACGGCGGGGGAGGATTCGATCTCGCCGGGCGCGGCCCGCGGATCCGGCAAGGCCAGCGGTACGACCTGCCACAGCGCCTCACCGGTGATGCCGAGCGGCTCCCGGCTCGTCGCCAGGATCCGCAGACGGCGGCACTCCCCGAGCACCCGATGGGCGAAGGCCGCGGCCTGCTCGATCACGTGCTCGCAGTTGTCGAGGATCAGCAGGACTTCCCGGTCGCGGATCGCGGCGATCACGCGTTCGACGGGTTCGGCGTTCGACGAGTCCCCCAGCAGCGCGTCCCGCAGGCCGAGCCCGGCCAAGGTCGCCTGGGCGATGCTTTTCCCGCCCCCCGTGCCGCCGTCCGCGCCGATGGCCGCGAGTTCCACCAGCCAGGCCCCGTCCGGCAGGTCTGAGAGCAGGGTGCGCGCGGTTTCCGAGGCCAGCCTGGTCTTTCCCGAACCGCCGGGCCCGATCAGGGTGGTGAGCCGGTGTTCGGCGACGAGTTCCCGGACCTTGGCGACGTCGGCGTCCTTGCCGACGAAGCTGGTCAGCTCGGCGCGCACGTTGGTCTTGCGGTTCTCCTCCCGCCGTCCCAGCTCGCCCCGCAGCAGCGCGACGTGCACCGCGGACAGCTCCGGCGACGGGTCGACGCCCAGCTCGTCGGCGAGGGCTTCCCGCGTGCGCTGGTAAACGAGGAGCGCGTCGGTGTCGCGGCCCGTCGCCGCGAGGGCCCGCATCAACGCGGCGACGAGCCGCTCGCGCAGGGGATGCGCGGCCGCCAGGTCGGTCAGTTCGGTGACCAGTTTCGCGCCGTGACCGAGGTCGAGCTCCGCGTCGAACCGGTCCTCGAAGGCCGTCAGGCGAAGCCCTTCGAGCCGGGTGACCGCCGCGTCGAACGCGTCGCTGTCCTGCAGGCCGACGTCCTGCATGGCCGCACCGCGCCACAAGGCGAGAGCCTCGCGCAGCCGCCCCGGCTCTTCGCCGCCGCGACCCTGGCCGAGAAGGCGTTCGAACCGCACGGCGTCGACGGCGTCGGGCTCCACCTTCAGCCGGTAGCCGTCCGTCTGCCCTTCGACGACCCCTTCCGGCAGCACCTTCCGCAGTCGGGAAACCAAGCGCTGCAAGGCGTTCGTCGCGTCTGCCGGTGGCTGTTCGCCCCAGATCCAGTCGACGAGCGTCGCTTTCGGGACCACTTTGCCCGGTTCGAGCGCGAGGGCGATCAGCAATCCCCGCAGCCGGGCGCCCGGCACGTCGGCGAGGACGCCGTCATCCGCGCGAACCTCGAAGGGGCCCAGCATCCCGATCTGCATTGGGCCGATCTTGCCACGGCTGAGCAGCGGGCCTCGCGGCGCGGACACGGGTTGGCTCTGCGTGTCCCGCCGATGTCACCGAGCTACGATTCGCCGCTGATCTTCGCCGAGCCGATCGAGGCCGCGGTGATCGCCCTGGCCGCGGTCTGCGTGGAGGAGTTGGAGTTCAGGTTGGTGAGCGACGCCCGGTTGAGGGCGTGCACGACGAACTCGTAGGTGTTCACCGTCGAGGGCGAGCACGGTCCCTGGTAGCCGAAGAGGCTCGCGCTCCCGCGGTAGTAGACCTGCCGGGAGCCGGCGGGAACGGGTGGCTGGTAGACGTGCTGGACGTTCTGGGGGAGCGAGGCCGTGGCCGCCGGGATGTCGTAGATGACCCAGTGGATGAGGTTGTTGTTGTCGAGGTCGCGCATGACGATCGCGTAGCTCTTGGCCGCGGCGGGCGCCCCCGACCAGGCCAGCGGCGGCGACTCGTTCTTCTTGGCCGGATCGTTCCCGCCGCCGCTGGTGCATTCGTGGACCTTGGGGATGAGGCCGCCGTTGGCGAAAGCGGTACTGGACAAGGCGAACGCGTTTTGGGCCGTCGATGCCGCGGGGGAGAGGCAGGTGGCCCCGATGGCGAATAAGGCGCAGAACACGATTCTCGTTTTTCTCACTGGAGACTCCCGAGGATTTGGTGATTTTCTTGCGCGGAATTCAGCGTAGGCAGCCGGGAATCCGGCGGCTAGCGGACTTTCCCGGTCGAACGAGGTGTTTTTCGCGAGGGCGGGTGGACTCGGCCGCCCGCCCTTCACCGTAAAGTCGTCCTCGTGGACGACCTCATCGCGGACCTGGACACGAGCACGTTCATGCCGGTCGAGGGATTCGCCGTGCGCTTGTTCCCGCGGGGAAGCGGGATGGGAGACGGGCTGCGGTTCATCGACGGCGAGGACACGGTGCTCGCCGAATTCTCCTGGTGGGACAACGTGGAAGTGACTTTGCGGGACTGGACGCTCGACGACGTCCCGCTGGGCACCTCGCAGGAGCCGTTCCGGGAAAGCGACCAATGCTGGTTCTTGCTGATCTGGCGCGAGGGCGAGGACGTGCTGATCGCCGAGTCCGACGATCCCGGGGAACCGGTGTTCGAACGGCGGTCCCGAGTGCCCGCTTCGGCCTACCTCGACGCTTGGAAGGCCGCCTTGCGCGAGGCTCGGCCCCCGAGTCCGTGAAGGCCTCCTTCCCTACCTTGAGGGTAGGGAAGGAGGCCTTCACGGACGGGCCGCGGGGAACCCGACGACCGCGGCGTCGCCGGCGCGGGCGGCCACCAGTGCGCCGGGCGCCGGGATGAGCGCGTGGCGGCCGGAGCCGGAAAGCAGGCCGCCGGTCAGTTCGGCGGCCGGTGGCCACGAGACCGGGAGGGTGGACGACGGCGAGCCGTCGAGTTCCTGCCGGTGCACCACCATCCCGCCGCCGGGCGAGCCGCACAGGCGCAGGTAGGCCGTCGGCGTGGTGGCCTGGGCCCGCCGGTCCGGGCAGGCGGCGAGGTCGACGGCCACCCCGCCGTCGAGCGTGGCCGCGGTGGTCTTCCCGTTCTCGTCGCGTTCCGAGACGGCCACCGGGCCGAGCGTGATCCGCGTCGGCGCCTTGGGATCCATTGTGGACAGCAGGGTGCCGGTGGCGGCGTCGAGCACGACGTCGGTGTTGCTGCCGGTGGCGAGCCCGGAGTAGCGCAGTGACAGGGAAACCTTGCCGCCGCCGGGAGCGGAGTGCAGGTAGTAGTCGGCCTTCTCGTCCGACGGCCGGGCCACCGGCAGCCGGTGCTCCCAGCGCGGGGTGCCGGTGCGCTCGTCCAGGCCGAGCACGCTGAGCCGGTACTGGCACAGCAGCGGCGCGAGCACCACGTCACGGCCGCTCGCGGGCAGCGCGAACGGGGAAACGCATCCTTCCGGCGCTTTCCACGACCACAGCGGGTTTCCGCTTCGCAGGTCGAGCGCGTCGACGCGGAAATCGTTGTTCCCCAGATAGGTGAGCGACGGCAGCACGGTGGAGGTCGGCGCCAGCGGATCGGGGCCGTGCACGTCGTCGATCAGCGTCTCCTGGACGGGAACGCCGGTGAACGCGTCGAGAACCGTGAGGTGCTGGCGGTCCTTCCCGCCGTCGCGGGGAGCGAACACGGCCAGCAGCAGAAGCCCGTCCGGAGTGGGGACGAGCGCGCGCACGTGGGCGCCGGGGCGGGCGTAGGTCCAGCGCACCGCGCCCGTCGGCCCGTCGAGCGCGGTGACCTCACCAGCCGTTCCGGCGACCGCGACCCCGGCGCCCGCCGCGACCACGCCGCGCACCGGGCTGGGCGGGGTCCAGCTCCACGGCGTGGCCGTCACCCGGTCGGCGAGCGCGGGCGCGGCGACGGCCGGGGCCGTGGTGGACCGCACGGCCAGCCCCGGCACGGTCGTCACCGCGGTCACCGTTCCCGCGGCGAGCACCGCCACGAGCGGGACCGCGAACCACCACCGGACCGGTCGCGGGAGCCCCGCCGCC
Source organism: Amycolatopsis alba DSM 44262 (assembly GCF_000384215.1). Taxonomy (NCBI): domain Bacteria; kingdom Bacillati; phylum Actinomycetota; class Actinomycetes; order Pseudonocardiales; family Pseudonocardiaceae; genus Amycolatopsis; species Amycolatopsis alba. Next base: position 5,293,443 of record NZ_KB913032.1, read on the forward strand.
ACCAGCGTGACGACGGCGGCGACGGCGAGCACCGCCGCCGAACTCCCCGGCGTGCCGCTGCCGAGGTCCGTGCTCAGGCAGAAGATCGCCCAGCCCGCCGCACCCGCCGCGCAGACCAGCGCGGAAACCTTCGCCCCGGTGGACTTCCCGAACGTCAGCAGGGCCGCGAGCACCGCCGCCGCGGCGACCAGTGCCAGTTCGAGATCCGGCCGGTCCGGGCGGGCCGCCCCGCCGGGGAGGAACACCGCCAGCACCGCGCAGCCCGCGGCGAGCGCCGCGACCACCGCTCCCATGTTTCCGCCCCTCGGTTTACGCCTAGTGCCATCGGATCCTGGCACGGCCGGATCCGGCGGGAGACCGTCGAAATGACGTCACCGCGGGCTCGTCCGCCGCCAGTGTTCGGCCGCTTCGCTCATGTCCCGGTGCAGATGCCGGAAGAACCGGCTGGTGGCGTCCAGCCGGGCGCCCGCCGGGCCGTCGAACAGCCCGGCGCCCCGCCGGGTGACGTCCGCCCACGCTGTCATCGCTTCGAGACTGGCTTGCCAGGCCCGGTAGCCGAACTGGTCGTCGATGACGTACCGCTGCCGCCTGCCCTCGCGTTCACGGCCGATCAAGCCGCGTTGTTCCAGCCAGCCGACGGCCTTGGACACCGACGCGGGGCTGACCTTGAGCCTGGCGGCGAGTTCGGCGGCGGTACTGCCGCCGGTGTCCCCGGTGAACAGGCAGGCCAGGACCCTGGCCATCATCGACGGGACCCCGGTCGCGGCCATCATGCCCGCGAACTCGGTCTCGAAGTCCCGCAGTGCCTCCGGGGTGCGCTCGACGGGTTCGGCGAAGCTCGGCGGACCGGGTTTGCGGCGGCGTGCCCGCCATTGGGTCGCTTGCTGCGCCTGGCCCGCCCGATAGCCGTGGGCGCCGCCGTTGCGCGCCACCTCGCGGATGACCGTCGACTTGGGGCGGTCCAGCCCGCGGGCGATGTCGGCGTAGGTGAGCCCGGCGGCCAAGCCCGAGGCGATCTGCCCGCGCTCGTCGCGGGTCAGGCGGTTTCCCGGCATCCGTCCTCCGGTCCTGGTGCATTCAGCTCCATGGTCATTGCATCGATTGTAAGCCTTTCACCTGGACAAACGGCGAATCGACGTTGCCGGACAAGGAAATCTGGTGTTTCGTGAACGGTGAGGAGATCGGGAGGTGCACACGGGATGACGACCAAGGTCTGCCTGGTCACCGGCGCTTCGTCGGGGATCGGCCACGCCACCGCACTGGAGCTGCTGCGCGCCGGGCACACGGTCTACGGCGCCGCGAGGCGCGTGGAGAAGATGGACGACCTGCGCGTGGCGGGCGGCCATCCGCTGAAGATGGACGCCAGGAGCGAAAACGATCTCCGCCGGGTGGTCGACACCGTGCTCGACGAGCAGCAGCGGATCGACGTCCTGGTCAACAACGCCGGAACCGTCCTGCACGGCGCCGTCGAGGACGTGCCGCTCGACAGCGCGCGCGACCAGCTCGAAGTCAACCTCCTCGCGCCGGCGCGGCTGGTCCAGCTCGTCCTGCCCGCCATGCGGGCGCGGCGGTCCGGCACGATCGTGAACGTCTCGTCGATCGGCGGTGAGATCGCTTTGCCGCTCGGCGCTTGGTACTACGCGTCGAAGCACGCGCTCGAAGCCTTTTCCGACACGCTTCGCATGGAGGTCGAGCCCTTCGGGATCGATGTCGTGATCATCCAGCCGGGCATCATCAAGACCGAGTTCGAGGACCAGACCTCCGCGCAGCTCAGGGAGATCTCCGGTGGCGGGGCGTACGGGAAGATGGCGGAAGCCATGGCGCGGCAAGGCGAAACGGGACTCGGCGACGGCTCCGATCCCAGCGTGGTCGTGGACGCCGTCCGCCGTGCCATCGAGTCGGACCGCCCGGAAACGCGGTACGCCGTCGGCCATCTCGCCGAGAAACTCCTCGAACTCAACAGGACACTGCCGGATCGAGAGTTCGACAAGCTGGCCACCCGCGCGACGAACTAGCTCGGCCTCCGGCGGGCGCGCGCGACGCCGATCCACAGCAGAACGGATACGACGGCACCGGGCGCCGCCGTCAGGTACACCGGCCACGCACGGAAATCCGACACCCACAGCATGGTGACCAGGCCTAACGTGATCAACGTCCACGCCAACGCGAGCGTGCCGCCTCTTCGCCGCCAGCGGGCGGCCAGGCCGCGCATCCTGTTCTCTGCTCGGATCACACCGGTGGGTACCCATTCAGCGCCTGGTCAACCCCGAAAAATCAGCCGCGAAGGTAGCCGGTGATCATCGTCACGAGTTCGTTCTCGAGCCGCGTGAGGTCGATGGAGTCCGGCGCGGCGATGAGCTGATGCACGGTCAGCTCCACGGTCGACGTGACGAGCCGGGCCGCGGTGTCCTTGTCCTGGACACGGACTTCGGGATGAGCGTCGAGCAGATCGAGCAGGTCGTCGATCATCTCCCACTTCACCCTGGTGACGCGCTCCAGCAGTTCGCCGGAGCGCGGTGCCTGCTCGATCATGATCCGCAGCAGCTGGGGATCGTCGAGGTGGTTGTCGATCACCGTGCGCACGAACGCTCTCATGATGGTTTCCAGCGGTTCGGCCGATTCCTTGTAGCGACGCAGCGTCGCGGTGCCCCGGTCGCCGTCGAGGTGACGGGTCAGCAGTTCGGCCAGGATCGAGTCCTTGTTCGGGTAGTACTGATACAGCGAGCCGATCGAGACGCGGGCCCGCTCGGCGATCCGGTTCGTCGTCCCCGCGGCGTACCCGTGCTCGGCGAAAATGTGAGCAGCGGCGGTGAGGATGCGCTGCCGGGTCAGCTCGGCCCGGACCTGACGCGGCTGTTTACGTGGCTGGATGCGGCGCTGGTCCGACGTCATGGCACTCCTGAGTGAAGCGGCGTGAAAGCGAGTAGCGGACAGACTGAACAATTGCTCATAATTGTGCCATGACCAGCAGTTATCTCGTCAATGAGACGCGTCCGCGCCGGATCTCGTACGAGGAGGTGCGCGCCCGGCTCGGGGAGCCGGAGGCGATGATCAAGGACAAGGTCCACGACCGCGTCGACCGGCACGGCCGCCGGTTCATCGCGCATGCCCCGTTCGTGGCGATGGCGACGGCCGACGCGACGGGCCTGCCCGACTGCTCACCGCGCGGCGACTATCCGGGTTTCGTCAAGGTGTTCGACGAACGCACGCTGGCGATCCCCGACCGGCCGGGCAACAAACTCGCCGACTCCTTCCGCAACCTCTCCGAGAACGACGGGATCGGGCTGATGTTCGTCGTCCCCGGCATGCGGGAAGTGTTCCGCGTCAACGGGCACGCGTACCCCACCGACGAGCCGGACGTCCTCGCCCGGATGCGCACCGAAGGCAAGGCGGCGGAACTGGCGATCATCGTGGAGGTCGCCGAGACCTTCTTCCACTGCGGACGCGCGCTGGTCCGGTCCCGGCTCTGGGATCCCGCGAGCCAGGCACTCGCGGACGAACTGCCGTCCGCAGGCGAGATCGCCACCGAGCAGATGGGCCTCGACCTCGATCCGTCGGTGCTGGAGGAGATGCTCGAAACCAGCTACCGGCAGTTGTACTGAGGAGATCACGGTGATGCAGAAGACCATTCTCGACCGCGTCGAGCCGGTCGCCGAAGGCACGGTGTCCCTCGTCCTGCGCGGCGCCGATGGCCCGCTGGCCCCCTGGGAGCCGGGCGCGCACATCGATCTGTCGCTGCCGAACTGGCTGACCCGGCAGTATTCGCTGTGCGGGGATCCGGCCGATCGCGGCAGCTACCGGGTCGCCGTCCGGTACGACCGGCTCAGCCGGGGCGGTTCGGAGTACGTCCACCTGTTCCTGCGCGAAGGCCGGACCCTCGAAGTCTCGTTGCCGCGCAACAACTTCCCTTTGCTGCCGGCGCCGGAATACCTGTTCGTCGCGGGCGGGATCGGGATCACTCCCGTCCTGCCGATGCTGGCGGCGGCGGGTGCCTCGGCGAGACTGGTTTACGTGGGCAGGTCGGTGGCCACCATGCCGTTCGCCGCCGAACTCCAGGCCGCCTACGGTGACCGCGTGCGCGTCCACGCCACGGGCGAGCACGGCAGACCGGACTTCGCCGCGCTCGCCGCCGAACTCGGCCCGGACGCGCTGGTCTACTGCTGCGGCCCCGCTTCCATGCTCGACGCGGCCGAGGCGGCGTTTCCCGCGCGGGGGCTGCACCTGGAGCGTTTCCAGCCGGTGGCCAAGGAATTCGGGCCCAATGAGCCGTTCGAGGTGAACTGTGTCCGATCAGGACGGACGGTCACGGTCGCCGCGGAGGAGTCCATGCTGGACGCTTTGAACCACGCGGGATACCGGATTCAGTCCGGTTGCCGTGAGGGGGTTTGCGGCAGTTGCGAGATCTCCGTCGTCGGAGGCGAGCCGGAGCACCGCGACGACATCGGCGCGGCAGCGGGGCGCATGTACTGCTGTGTCTCCCGAGCGACTTCGCGTCTCGACGTCGATCTCTGACCCGGTCGTATACGGATTGTCGGCGCCGGGTGGCTAGGCTCACGCGATGGTGGAGCCCGCATACGATCCCGAACTCGCCGCCGTGCTGCCCGCGCTGGCCGGACACGTCCCGGTCGGCATGACGGCGGAGCAGTTGGAGCGCTACCGGGCGATGAAGTTCCCGACCATCGAGGAGCAGATCGGCGATCGCCCGGTCACCTGGACCGATCACCCGATCCACGGGTACGGCGGCGCGGAGATCGTGGTCTCGGTCATCGCGCGCGAGGACCACCGACCCGGCGGGCCGGGGATCTATCACGTCCACGGTGGCGGAATGGTGATGGGCGACCGGTTCGCGTCCGTGCATCCGCTCGTCGAGTGGGCGATGGAGTACGACGCCGTCGCGGTCACGGTCGAATTCCGCCGTGCGCCGGAACATCCGCATCCGGTGCCGGTGGAAGACTGCTACGCCGGTCTGGACTGGATGGCCGCGCACGCGGACGAGCTGGGGTTCGATCCGGATCGGCTGATCATCTTCGGCGGGAGCGGCGGCGGTGGTCTCGCCGCCGGTGTCACGCTGATGGCGCGGGACCGGGGCGGGCCGGTGCTGTCCGGGCAGCTGCTCCAATGCCCGATGATCGACGACCGCGACGAGACCGTGTCGGCGCGGCAATACGACGGTGTCGGCGTCTGGGACCGGACCAGCAATATGACGGCGTGGACGATGGTCCTGGGGGAGCGGCGCGGCACGCCGGACGTCTCGCCTTACGCGGCCCCGGCGCGCGCGACGGACCTCAGCGGTCTGCCGCCGACGTTCATCGACGCGGGCGCTGCCGAGGTGTTCCGTGACGAGGCCGTCGCCTACGCGAGTGCGATTTGGGCCGCCGGGGGAGAAGCGGAATTGCACGTCTGGGGCGGCGCTTTCCACGGCTTCTACGATCTCGCGCCGGAATCCGCTGTCGCACGATCGTGTCTCGCCGCGCGGGAATCGTGGCTGGAACGGCTGCTCGTCAGAGGTGAATGAATTTCCCCGAATTGCCGCCCGCGAGGAGCGGTGTAACCCTGGTCATACCGAACGACACCACCACCACCACGATGTACAGGAGTCGTTATGACCACCACGGAAATGCCCGCTGTCCACGAATGCACGGTCAGCGGATGCTCCTACAACCACGACGGCTGTCACGCTTTCGCCATCACGGTGGGCGGCGGCAATGGCTCGGCCGATTGCGGAACATTCGTCCCGCTCAACACCAAAGGCGGACTCGATCGGGTGACCGCGCAGGTGGGTGCCTGCTCCCGGTCCGATTGCCGCCACAATTCGGCGCTGGAATGCACCGCATCGAGTGTCCGCGTCGGACCGGGTGAAGGTGACCACTCGGCGAATTGCCTGACCTACGCCCCGTAAACGTCGATCGGCCCTTGAGGTAGTGAGAGGCGGGTTGTGAAAGCCACTTTCGCAACCTTCAACGTTGCGAAAGTGGCTTTCGCAACGCTCCCCGCAGCGCGAGCGCCGTGACATCGGCACATAGTCCGTGAAGGCCTCCTTGCCTACCCTGAAGGTAGGGAAGGAGGCCTTCACGGACTTGCGCGTGGCCGTGCGCGGTCAGGCGCCGGGCTGGGCGCAGGTGGTGGCGTCCGCGCTCAGTACCGGGTCGGTGACCGGGCGGTGGTCGATCGCGATGGTGCTCTGCGTGGTCAGCGCGCCGTCGCGCAGGGTGTAGACGGTGCGGGTGCCGCTGTAGGTCAGCGGGTCGGCGCTGATGTCGTCCGCTTCGGCGGCGACGGTTTCGAAGGTGCGTCCGCCGCCTTCGAGCGGGGTGCACTGGTAGCCGAGGTGGGCGGCGATGCCACCGCCTTCGGCGACCGACAGCGGCTTGCTGTCGTTGTCGACGACCTGGCTGAGGTTGCGGCCGTCGTAGTGCAGGGCGGTGAAGAAGGTGGTGTTGGCGCCCACCGACTGGGTGACGATGAGTTCGGCGCGGCCGTCACCGTTGAGGTCGGTGACGCGCGGGGCCTGGACGCCGGCGTAGCTGTCGGCGCCGAGGTGGATCGAGGTGAACGTGCCGTTCACGGTCGCGGAGATGACCTGGTCGTTGTCGCCGGTGAGCTGGGCGGTGACGGTTTCGAGTTCGCCGTCTCCGTCGAGGTCCGCGACGGTGGTGACCGGGTCGGTCGACGGGGCGGCCAGCGCGGGCACGATGGCCGCGAGGCTCAGCGCGGCGGCGACGCCGGTGATGGTGGCGGTGCGGATGATGCCGGTGTGCTTCATGGTGCTCTCCCTCCACGCTTCGGTGAGCTTTTCACCGAAAGTGCTCTCACAAGGGGAGACGGTTGCGGATCATGAACGTGCACCGGGAGTGTGATGGGCCACACAGAAGCAACCGTGCGGCCCGCCACTCGAACGAGGGACGGGCCGCACGAGGAGAAAGCGGGCTACTTGATCGCCCACAACTGAAGCGCGGAGCCGGTGTCGGCCCGTTGCGTGACGGCCGCACCGTCCGAAGTGGACGCCGTGGTCAGGAGCAGCCCGGACCGGACACTGGCGATCTTGTAGGTCCCGCCGGGCTGTTTCGCCGCCGTCCAGCGCTGGTTGGGTCCGCCGGTGCACGTCCACTGGATGACCCGCGCACCCGCGGTGGTGGCTCCGCCCTCGACGTCGGCGCACAGTTTCGAGTGCGTGTTGGTCAGGGTGTAGGAACCGTCGGACTGCTTGGTGAACAGCCACTTCTGGTTGGCGCCCTGGTTCGGCGACCAGGTGACCAAGGGGGTGCCGGTGGCCGTCGACGAATCCGGGTCGTCGAGATTCTTGCCGGACGCGGTCAGGGTGTGGACGCCGTCGAGAGTGCCCGCGCCGGCGTCGGTGAACTTCAGCGTCTGCTCGGCCGCGGTCCGCCCGCCTCCGACGGTGTTCCCGCTGGTGTCGGTCCAGGAGCGGAGCGGCGTGGTCTCCGCCAGGCGCGACGTCTTGCCGGACAGGCCGAGCACGAGCCCGCTGTACCGGTTCACCAGCCGGAACGTTCCCTTGTCCACAGTGGACGGGATGATGAACCATTGCTGCCCGACCGTCGAGGACGTGGTGACCGTGGGTTTCGCGCCCCATGCCCGGCCCGCCTGCACGGCGTCGACGCCGAGGAGCTGGCCCGTGGCGGCGTTGGTGACGCGGTACGAGCCGTCGCCGTCGGCGGAGAACTGCCACGCTTCACGGTCGGAGCCGGTCGTGCCCGAGACGGACGTCGTCGCGCTTCCGTTGCCCTGCGCGAGAACCCGGCCGTCGCCGAGGCCGATGCGGTACTTGCGGGAGGTGTCCACAGGGGACGGTGTGGGGGCGGACGAGGTGATGGTCTGGGTGGTGTACTCGCCGCCCGCGTCACCGGAACACGCCACCGCGCAGTACGACCGGAACTGCTTGCCGATGATGGTCGAGTTCGTCTTGTTCGCGGCGTCGACGAACCAGCGGTACCAGGACTGGTTGGTGTAGGTCCCGGTGTCGCCGATCAGCCGCCACTTCTGCGTCGCCAGATCGTCGGTCACGTAATAGCGCTGGGGGACGACGCTGTCCACGGCCTCCGGCGCGCCGATGTAGAGCCCGAGATGCGCGTTGTAGGCGATGTTCATGATGAACAGATCAGACTTGCGCGGCAGCTGTCCCGCGGCGATCTGCTGGCTGACGTTGCCGGTGTTGGCCGGGTCGTAGTCGTCCGCGACGGGGGTATAGCCGGTGTCCGAAGAGGCGGACACCGGGACCATGTTGCTCTCGCGGCCGCCGACGCCGGGCTGGGTCCAGCCGCCGTCGAACCACTTCTGCCACGAGCCGGTCGCCATCTTGGCCGAGATCGGCGCGCGGGCGACGTGCGCCAGGCCGGTCATCGGGCCGCCCGCGCCTGCCTTCGGCACGATGCGCGAGCCGTAGTAGACGTAGAAGTACCCGGAGGCGGTGTCGACGAACAGGCGCGGGTCGCCGTCGCCGTAGTCGAACGTCTGGTTCGGGAAGGCCGCCGTGTCCCCGCGTTTCGTGCTGTAGTGCGAAGTGATCGCGTGGTCCTTGATCGACCAGGTCTTGCCCTGGTCCTTCGAGACCGCCATGTCGATCGCGTCGTAGTGCGAGAACGAGTACGCGCCGAACGGCTCCGGCGTGAACTCGTTGTGGATCAGGCCGTACCAGTCGCCGGTGTCCGGATCGACCCAGGTGCCGACGAGGTCGCAGAAGTTCCGCTGCGAATAGCCGGATCCGGCGGGCGGGTTCGTGGCTTCCTTGCCGGTGGGGCTGTTGTTGCAGCGCCAGGTCGTGTCGTCGTTGCGGTCGGCGGGGTTGGCCGGGTTCACCGCGGTGCTGATCGGGTTCTTGGTGAAACTGTCGAAATCGCGTCCGCTGAAGAACTCCCACTCGCGCGGCTGGTCGGCGCCGTAGAGCGCGGCCGCCTGCTGGAAGTAGAAGGTGCCGTCCTTGTCGACATAGCTGCTCGCCGGGGTGTCGGTGGTCGGGCTGAACGACTTCTTGGCGTCGACCGTGATGGTGTACGTCGCGTCCGGCGGCGCGGCGTCGGACGACGCCGGTACCACCGCACTCGCCGCCACGGCCAACGCCGCGGCGCCGAGAAGAGGCAGGGTCCGCATGGCTCTCTCCCAAGGGTGACCCGCACCACAGTTGGCGGGGCGGTCGCCGATGTTATGAACGTTACTGCGCGTAAGTCAACGCATTCGCTCAACTTCAAGCGTTGTTCATGCACTTAGTGCGCGGAAAGTCCAAGCGGCGCCGTACGGAAGTCCAAGGCTCAGTCGGGCACCAGCGGCGGGTCGTCGGGAGACGGGATCCGCGAACTCCAGCCACCGGGGACGGCCTGGACGCGTGACTCGCGGAAGCGGCCGGGGGAGACCCCGGCCCGGCGGGTGAAGAGCCGGCTGAAGTAGGCCGCGTCCTCGTAGCCGATCGCCTGGGCCACCTCCTGCACCGGCATCCGTGTGGTGGCGAGGAGTTCCTTCGCGCGGTTGAGGCGCAGCGTCAGCAGGTGATCTTTCAGCCCCGACTCGGTACTCCGCCGCACGGCCGCGCGCAGTTCGGGCAGTGTCATGCCGCGGCGGGCCGCGATCTCGGCGACGCTGATCGGCAGCAGCGCGTCCTGCGCCAGCGCGTCCAACAGGGAGCCGTCGCTGGGGGTGCTGTCGGCGGCCCTCCGCAGCGCCACCAGCAGATGGTGCACGGCCGCCGAGGCGTCGACCTGCGCCAGCGGGCTGCCGCCCCGCGCGCAGCGCACGATCCGGCTCACGATGTCGCGGACGACCTCGACGTCGCCCAGCGGCACCACCGGGGCCTCGGGCGTGACGTAGCCGAGCTCGACGTAGGCCTCCACGGCGCTGCCGTCGAAGTCGACGAAGCACTCTTCCCAGCCCTGGCCGGGGTCGGGCGCGTAGTGGTGCCCGACCCCAGGGACGAGCCACAGCAGTGCGGGCGCGACGACCTCCTGCCGCTGCCCGCCCGCAACGGCGAACCATCCGCGCCCCTTGGACACCACGACGGCCACGTAATGGTCGAGCACACGGGGCCCCACGACGGGCAGGGCCCCGTGCTGCAGACCGACCCCGAGGCACACCAGACCCAGCCGTCGATGCACGGCGGACGGTGTGAAGTACCGCATCCAGGTCCGGTAACCCATCCCCGCATCTTCGCGCAATCACCCCAGAGCGGCGTCGAGGGTGACCGCGGCGTCGATGAGCGCGAGGTGGGTGAAGGCCTGCGGGAAGTTGCCGAGCTGCTCGCCGCTCGGCGCGATCTCCTCCGCGTAGAGGCCGACGTGGTTGGCGTAGGTCAGCATCTTCTCGAACGCCGCCCGCGCTTCGTCCACCCTGCCGGCACGGGTCAGCGCGTCGACATAAGCGAAGCTGCACAAGGAAAAGGTGCCTTCCGAACCCGCAAGGCCGTCCGGGGACGCCGCCGGGTCGTACCGGTGGACCAGGCTGTCGGTGACCAGATCCTTCCCGATCGCGTCGAGAGTGGAAAGCCACAGCGGATCCCGCGACGGCAGGAAACCTGTGCGGGGCATCCGCAGCAGCGACGCGTCCAGCTCGTCCCCGGTGTAGTGCTGGACGAACGCCTGCCGCGTCCGGTGCCAGCCCTGGTTCAGGATCTGGTCGTAGATGCTGTCGCGCTGCCACGTCCAGTCCTCGACCGGGGCGGGACGGCCGTGCGTGCTCGCCATCCGGAGGCCGCGGTCGAAGGCGACCCAGCTCATCAGGCGGCCGTAGGTGAAGGACCGGCGCCCGCCCCTGGTCTCCCAGATGCCCTCTTCGGGCTGGTCCCAGTGTTCGCCGAGCCAGTCGAGCGCCGCGCGCACGGCGATCCAGCCGCGATGGGGCAGCTCGAAACCCGCCCTGTCGGCGGCGAAGACGCTGTCCAGCGCCTCGCCGTAGATGTCCAGCTGCAGCTGTCCCGCCGCGTCGTTGCCGATCCGGACCGGGGTCGACCCGCGATACCCGGACCAGTGCGAGAGGTCTTCTTCGCGGAGGTCCGTCGCACCGTCCACGCGGTAGAGCACGGCCAGCGGCCCGCCCTCGCCGCTGCCGCCTTCGCGGATCCGGTCGCCCAGCCAGCCGCCGAACCGGGCGGCCTCTTCGGCGAAGCCCAAGGCCAGCAGCGCGGAGACCGAGAACGACGCGTCCCGGACCCAGGTGTAGCGGTAGTCCCAGTTCCGCTCCCCGCCGAGTTCCTCCGGCAGGCCGAGGGTGGGCGCGGCGACCAGGCCGCCGGTCGGCCGGTAGGTGAGCAGCTTCAGGGTGATCGCCGACCGGGTCACGGCCTCACGCCAGCGGCCGCGGTACGTGGAGCGGACCAGCCACGAACGCCACCAGCCCACCGTGTCGTCGAACAGGTCGGTGAACTCGGCGAGCCGGATCTCGCGCGGCGGCTCCGCGGTATCCGTCTCGAGCACGACACCCCGGACCTGCCCCGCCACCAGGCCCAGCCGCAGGTGCACGTCGTTCCCTTCGAGCCGCGTCTCGGCGAGGTACTCGTCGTCGGGTTCGCGGACCGGGTGCAGCGTCAGCGACAGCTCACTCGACACGAAGACGGCGCCGTGCCCGAAGATGATCGCCTCGTGCGGACGACGGCCGTAGTCGAAGCGAGGCGCGACCACCATGTCGAAGGTGATCTTCCCGCGGACACAGCGCACCAGGCGGGCGATCCGGTGCTTGGCGGTCGCGGTGCCGTCGGCCGGTGGCATGAAATCGACCACTTCGCCGATCCCGTCCGCACCGGAGAACCGGGTGATCAGAACCGCGGTGTCCGGGTAGTACATCTGCCTGCTGGTGTACGGCCCGGCGGGATGGATGCCGAACCGGCCGCCGCGTTCGTCGTCGAGCAGCGCGCCGAAGACCGACGGCGAATCGAAGCGCGGGCTGCAGAACCAGTCGATCGACCCGCCGCTGGTGACCAATGCGGCGGTCTGCAGGTCGCCGATCAGGCCGTGCTCGGCGATCGCGGTTTCGGGCATGGCGCCTCCTCGGGGCTTGGGGGTGCGTTCGGGGATCACCGTCGTCCCGGAGGGCCGCCACTGCCTCATCCGTCAGGGGTGAGGTGGCCGGGGTGCCGGGCACGACACCGTGTGAGGCACCCGAGCAGGAAGGCCACGCCGATGATCGTGCCGCCCTTGGCCCTCGCCCAATTCGTCGCCAGCTACGCGGCGACCACGATGACCGTGGCCGTCAGCGTGATCGCCGCGGACCTCGGCACGACGGTGCTCGGCGTCCAGACGGCGATCACGCTGTTCACCCTCACCATGGCGTCGCTGATGGTGCCCGGCAGCAAACTGACCGACTTCCTCGGCCGCAAAAGATGCTTCCTCCTCGGCCTCGTCGTCTACGGCGCAGGGGCGCTGCTCGCGTCGGCCGCGCAGGGGACGGGGACGCTGATCCTGGGGTACTCCCTGTTGCAGGGCATCGGATCGGCACTGATGATCCCGCCGATCTACATCCTGGTCACCGTCACCAGTTCCGACGTCGCGACCAGGGCCCGCCGGTTCGGTGTGGTCAGTGGCGCGGGCGCGCTCGGGGCGGCCGCCGGGCCGCTCATCGGCGGGCTGGTCACGACCTTGCTGGGGTGGCGGGCATCGTTTCTCTTGCAGGTGCTCATCGTCGGCCTGGTCGTCGTGCTGGCGCTGCGGCTCGTGGAGCCGCCGGAAGTGCCCGCCCGGACCCGGTTCGACGTCGGCGGCGCGGTGCTTTCGGCGGCGGGCCTGTTCTTCGTCGTGATCGGGGTGCTCCAGATGGGCACCTGGCTCTTCTGGATGCTGCTCGTGATCGGTGCCGGGATCCTGTTCGCGTTCTCCGTGCACATCCGCGCGCGGGAACGAGCGGGCCGGGAGCCACTGGTGTCTCCTGCGCTCTTCCGCGACCGGGTCACCCGCCTCGGCCTGGTGACCCAGCACGTGCAGTGGCTCGTCCTGCAGGGCGCGTTCTTCGTGATCGCCGTTTTCCTGCAACAGGTCCGCGGCTACGACGCCATCGAAACCGGGCTGATGCTGACCCCCGCGACGGTCGGCATCCTCGGCGCGTCGGCGGCCGCGGGGCGGATGGCCCGGCGGCATTCACAGCGTCGCCTGATCCGCGGCGGTTTCGTGGTCGCCATCGCGGGACTGGTGCTCGTGCTTCTCCTGGTGCGGGCGGATTCGGGGGTGGCGAGCGCCGTGCCGGGGCTGTTCCTGCTCGGCGCCGGGGTCGGGATCATGCTGACCGCGTCGGTGAACCTGGTCCAGTCGCGCAGCCCGGACACGGCCCAGGGCGACATCTCGGGGGTCTCGCGCAGTGTGTCCAACCTGGGGTCTTCGGTGGGGACGGCGCTGGCCGGTTCCGTGCTGGCCGGGGCGGCGGGCCAGGGTTTCGCACTGGCACTCGCCACCTTGACGCTGGTCGCGCTGGGCGGGCTGATCGCCGCCGTGCTGCTCCCGCGGTGAACTGTCCGATGCGGACGAACGGCGGTGCCGGACTGCGGTCACGATCAGCCTCAGCGCGACACTCAGCACCATCAGGTCCGCCACCATCTGGATCGTCGCCAGTATCCGCGCCGTCGCCGAAACCGGTGCTATGTCACCGAAACCGACCGTGGTGAACATCGTGACCGTGAAGTACAGGGCATCGGTCCTGCTCAGCTGGGTGCCGAACGACCCCGGCCGGTCCTGGCCGAGGATGTAGTAGACGTCGGCGAACAGGAGCAGGAACAGCGGCACGATCAAGGCCAGCGCCTGGATTCCCTGCAGGGCCGGGAACGGTGAGCGGAGGATCATCCGCACCTCGCCGACGACGAGCAGGGCCACGACGGCGAGGCCACCGGCGAAGGCGGCCACGGTCCAGCCGTGCAGTCCCTGATCGACCGGGAGCAGGTAGTACAGGCACAGCAGCGCGGTGACCGTGAGCAGCGGCCGCAGTATCGCGAGGTGGAGGAACCGCGCGGTCAAGACGAGAGCGCCTTCCGTTTGAGGGCAAGGAACTCCTCCTCGTCGATGGCTCCTTGGTCATACAGTCGTTTCGCCTCGGCGATCTGTTCGACCGCGTCTCTGTCCACCGTGGAGGAAGAGCGCGAATGCCGTCCCTGGGTGCCGAGATAGAGCAGGACGCCGACGAACGGCAGCACGAACACCAGTACCGTCCAGCCAGCCTTGGCCCAGCCGGACACGGCGGGCCGTCGGTAAAGGTCGGTCAGGACGAGGAACAGCAGCCAGAACCAGGCGATCCAGCAGAAGAACACCAGCATCGTCCACATCAGCTCGGAGAACGGGTACTCCGTGCTCGCCATGGCCATGATCTCTCCTCACACCGGGTCGGTCGGGTCCGGTTCACTCGACCCGATCCGGGGCCTGCTCGCCTCACCCGAGCCGGGTGAGGCGAGCAGGGTTCACCCCGTGAAATCGGTGACCTCGGTGTCCAGCAGGCCGCGCCGGAGCGCGGTCGCCACGGCGTCGCGCCTGCTGCGGACGTCGAGTTTCGTGTAGATGCCGCGGACGTGGGTCTTGACGGTGTTCGGCGAAACCGTCAGGTCCTGGGCGATCTCGTCGATCGACCGCTGGGTGGGGAGCAGGCGCAGCACGCTGCGTTCCCGTTCGGTCAGCGGGGCGGGCAGCGGCGGGGTGCGCAGTTCGCGGCGCTGGGCGAGCACCCGGCAGGCGAACCGCTCACCGGTGCCCAGTTTGCCGAGCCGCGAGGTCAGGAACGTGATGACGTCGGAGGGCGCGAACACGAACGGGAACCGGACGTCGCCGGGTTCGGCGGCGCGCAAGGCCTCGTCCAGTGACCGCACCGCCCGCTCCCGTGCCTCGGCGGCCAGCGCCGCCCGCACCCCGATCAGTGACGCTTCGACTCCCGACCACGGCACCAGCATCGGCGCGTCCTCTTCCGACAGTGAGCGCAGCACGGCACTCGCCGCGTCCCGCCTGCCGAGCCGGAGCTGGGTCCTGGCCCGCATCAGCAGCAGTTCGCCCGAACCGGCGATGATCGGCTGGGCCCAGCGGAAGGTCTCCCTCGTCTGATCCGCCGCGCCGAGCCGCAACGCCGCACGGTGTTCGAGTACCGCGCACCACGCCGCGTGCTCGGTCGAGAAACTCCGTCCGGTGCCCAGCCGCGTCCGTGCCCGGCGCATCCTCCGCAGTCCCGAATGCCAGCCGCCCAGCTCGAATTCCGCCGCGCCGCGCAGGGTTTCCGCCATCAGGCCCAGATTCCGGGCGGCCCTGGCTGGCGCGTCGCCCAGCATCTGTCCTATCTGCTTCGCGTGTTCGACGCACTCGGCGGCGTCTCCGCGCAGCAGCGAACCGAAGGCGAGCTGAGCCGACACCTGGGCGCCTTCGAGCGAGCGATGGGGATCGTGCGCCGCGTGGCGGGCCTGAACCCGGCGGGCCAGCGTGTCCATCGTCCGGTAGTCGCCGTCGGAACCCGCCAGCCCGCTCAAGGTGACGAGGCACTGGGTGACCAGGAAATGGTGGTTCGCGTGCTCGGCGGCGTCGGCGACGCGGGACAGCGCCTCCCGTGCCGAGCCCCGATCGCGGCGGGCGGTGAGGGTGGCGATCCGGTGCAGGGTCGCCAACCCGCCGAGCCCGGTGTCCGCCGCCAGATGCCCGTCGATCTGCTCGGCCGCGCGGGCGGCCTGCGCCGGGCCGCGATCGACCTGGGCGAGCCGGGAGCGCACCAGTTGCCGCAGCACGGTCAGCTCCGCCTCGGGCTCGGCGGGCCAGGCCACCTCCGCACAGCTCAGCTGCGCCTCGGCCGACGACGGCTCACCTCGCTCCAGTTGCAGCGCGGCCGAGACCAGCGCGAGCAGGGGAGAGGACACGGCCCGCCGATCGCCGAGGACGGCGAGCGCGAGCCGCAGCACGTTGTGTTCACCGGAGAGGAACAACGCCACCGCGTGACGGCGCAGCAGTTCGCCGACGCGGGTGGTGTTCCCCGAACGGACGCTGTGCAGCAACGCGGGCGCCTGCTGGTCGTGTTCGGCGAACCAGCGGGCCGCCGCCGCGTGCAGGCTCCGCGTCCGCTCCGGTGCCCGGCGCAGCAATTCGGCCCGCAGATAGGTGCGCGGCAGGGGCGGTAGCCGGTGGCCTGGCGGGGTCCCACCGGATCGGACCATCTGCCCGGCCGGTTCGCCGAGTTCGCGGAGCATCGCCTCCGCGTCCGGACGGTCGGACAAGGCGGCCGCCAGTCCCACCGGGACCTCCTCGCAGATGCTGATCGCGCGCAGCAGGTCCTGATGGGCGTCGGGCAGGGGGGCGAGTACCTCGTCGGTCAGGTAGTCGAGCACCGCCCGGTCCCGTCCGGCGAAGAAATCGGCGAGATTTCCTTGCCGGGCGGTGGAAGCGGCGGCGAGCCGCAGCCCGGCAGGCCAGCCGCCCGTCCTGGCGACGAGCAGCCCGACCTGATGCGACGGGATACCCTGCCCGGTCGCCCCGACGAGCGTCGCGGCCTCCTCCGGCGAAAACCGCAACCGGTTCACGCCCACTTCGAGTAGCCGTCCCGCGACACGGGCGCGCACCAGTGGCAGCGGTGGCTCCCGGCGGCTTGAGATCGCCAGGCGCAGTCCCGCGGGCTGATGTCGCAGGAGCGCCTGCAGCCCGCGCCAGGTGCCCGGATCGGTGATCTCCTGCGCGCCGTCCAAGACGAGCAGGACGGGTTCGGTCATCGCGTCCAGCGCGTCGGCGATCGTGGCCAGGAAGGCGAGGTCCGTGCCGGGGGCGGCGGGGACCGCGAGCGTCCGCACCGGATTTCCCGCCGGGACACGGGCACAACCGCTGAACGCTTCCAGGACGGCGGACCAGAAGAGACGGTCGTCGTTGTCCTCGGCGTCGGCGGACACCCAGGCGACCGCACCGCGGCGGCTGCTCGCCCACTCGGCGAGCAGGACCGTCTTGCCGTACCCGGCGGGCGCCCCGACGAAGACCATGCCCCGCTCCGCCCCGTCGTCGAGGGCGGTGAGCAAACGCGGCCGGGAAACGAGATCCGCCGGTGGATCGGGGACGGTCACCTTTGTCCTCGGGAGTCGTCTTCGCGGCGAAATTTCATGGCCCTTCATCATGTGCCAGCCTCCTTTGCGGCCAGTTTCACATCGTCGGAGCGGATCCTGCCAGGCAATTCGGCCGTCTCACCCGCGCTGGGCGAGGAAAAGGGCACGAGTACCCAGAAACGTGTGCCCCGTGAAGGCCCGTGGAGATTACTGGAGAAAACAGAAAGGCCGGAAACGGCCGACGTCGGTATTCATCGCGACACAGTTCTTCTGGATCGGACCCGTCGAGTTCGTGGCACTCGACGTCCTGCGGACCGGTCGCGTCGGAGCCGAAGCGATGGTGTTCTCCCTCGCTGTCCTGCTCGCCACCCTGACCTCTGTGACCTCGGTCCGCCTCGCCGTCAGGGCCGGTCTCGATCTTTTCGCGCGGCTGGTGTTCCTGCCGTCGAACACCTGGTCCTCGCTCATGTCGGCGGTCGATCTGGCGGTGCTGGCGGCGGCCTGGTTCGCGGCGGGCCGGGCGGGCAAGGGAAAGGGGAACGGATGAGTCTGCCGATTCCGGTCCAGCGTGGACCGTTGGCCGGAGTGAATTACGTCTTCCGGGGCAGTGGCCGAATCCCCGAACAGTCGAACGGCTCGGTAGACGATTTCCGGGGAATGCTGATCGTTCCGGTCGGCAACGAGCTGATCGTTTTCGGCACCGTAACCGATCAAGGAAGTATTTCCCGCATTCTGCGGACGCTCGAGGCGCTCGGGATGCTGGTGGACTCGGTGCACCGGGTCCGGGAACTTCCCCACCCGGATGCGCGGCGATCCGCTTCCCCCAGTCCGTGAAGGCCTCCTTGCCTACCTTCAGGGTAGGGAAGGAGGCCTTCACGGACTTCAGGAACGGTCCGGCACCGGGAACTCGCTGAAGGCGGCGCGCAGCCGCGCCTCTTCCTCGTCGGAGAGGTTGGTGGTCAGCAGCGTGGCGCCGGTTTCCCTGAACGGCTCGGCGACCCGGTCCAGGACGGTGCTGTCCGTCATCACGAACAGCGCGGACGTGCCCGGCGTGACGCGCGTCCGGACGGTCGCGATGAAGTCTTCGTCGATGCCGACGTGGGAAAGCGAACCGGTCAGCGCCCCGATCGCCGCGCCGACGGCCATCCCCAGCAGCGGCACCAGGAAGATCAGGCCGAACAGCAGTCCCCAGAACCCGCCGCCCAGCGCACCGGCGCCGGTCAGGGAGCCCAGTTCCTTGGTCTTCGGCTTCTTCCGGTCTTCGGGCCAGGTGACGTAGGCGGCGTCGGCGATCGAGACGAGCTGTTGCTTCTGCAGGCGTTCCAGCAGCGCGAGCGCGTTTTCGGCGCCGTCGGCGGTGGGAAAGGCCCATACGGTCAGCGAGCTCATGGCGCGGTCCTCCTTGGTCGGCGATGCAGTGTCCGAGCGGCACTGTGCCCGTGGCGGGACCGGCCCGCATCGCCCGCGTCGTGTGAGCCGGAGAGCGCTCCGGTCAGGTCTGATCTCACCTGACTCGGGCGAGGCCGCCGTCACGGTGAACGCACCATGATCGCCCGAGTCCGCAGCCGCTCCTTCCGAAAAGAGGGACCATGAGCGAAAGAACGCATCACTGGACCGCCGCGACCGGGACCGGGCCGCCGTCCCCGCCGGAACCGGCCGTCGCCCGGTCCCGCCGCCGGTCGGGCTGGATCTGGTTCGCCGGGTCGATCACCGTCATGGCAGGCCTGTTCACCGCGGTGGAAGGACTGGTCGCGCTGTTCGACCGGAACTTCTACCTGCTCGGCCCGTCGGGGTTGCTCGTCTTCGACCTCGGCGCCTGGGGGTGGATCCACCTGATCGTCGGGGCCCTCGCCGTGCTCGCGGGGAGCGCGTTGTTCACCGGCGCCCCGTGGGCCCGGATCATCACCGTGGTCCTCGCCGGCTTCAACGCGTTGGGGCAACTGGTGTTCCTGTCCGCGTACCCGATCTGGGGCATCGTGGTGATCGCCCTCGACGTCCTGGTGATCTGGGCGGTACTGGTGCACGGGGACGAGGTCGCGTACGAAATCTGGTGACCTGTAGGCCAAACCGCTGATCAGTACAGTCGTGGCCGCGCGGAACCGGGGTCGCGATCCTTCGGACGATCGAGAGGTTGACTTGCCCGCTCGAACGACGTCGCGGTCCTGGCGGATCCCCGGAGCCAAGGTGACGGTGCCGCGGGTACCGGGCATCTTCGTCCCGCGTTCCCGGCTCATGGCCCTGTTCGACCGCGCCACCACCCGGCCGGTGACGGTGCTCCGGGCCCCGGCGGGCTCCGGGAAGACCACGGCACTGGCCGGGTGGGCCCGCGATCGGCGGGACATCGCCTGGGTGTCGCTCGACGACGACGACAACGACGAACGCCGTCTGTGGGCGGCGATCCTCCTCGCGCTGCGGCGGAGTCCGTGGCTGTCCGAGGACGATTCGCTGTTCCGGCTCGAGCCGCCGGGGCCGGGGCGGCGTACCGAGTTCCTCGCCGATCTCGGGGACGCGCTGGCCGGGCTGCGCGAACCGATGTGGCTGGTACTGGACGACGTCCAGGAGACTTCCCGCCCGGAGCCGGTTGAAGCGCTCGCCGCGCTGGCCCGGCACCAGCCGCCGATGCTGCGGCTGGTGCTGGCCTCCAGGGTCGAGCCGAAACTCCGGCTGGCGCGCCTGCAGGTCGAAGGCACGCTTTCGCGGCTCGGTGCCGCCGAACTCCGCTTCAGCGCGGAGGAGGCGGCATGCCTCTTTCGCGCCACCGGGGCGAAGGTGAGCGAAGACCGCGTCCGCGAACTCACCGAGCGCACCGCGGGCTGGGCCGCCGCGCTCGGCTGGGCCGCGGTTTCGGTGCGTGACGCCGGGGACGCGGACGAACTCGTCGCCGATGTCGGGGGCGACGAGCTCGCGGTGGCCCGGTTCTTCGCCGACGAGGTGCTTTCGCGGCTGCCGCCGGCGACGTCGGAGCTCTTGCTGTGCGTCAGTGTCTGCGAAACGGTGAGCGCGACCCTCGCGGCCCGCCTGTCGGGTTCGCCGGACGCCGG
Source organism: Amycolatopsis alba DSM 44262 (assembly GCF_000384215.1). Classification (NCBI taxonomy): domain Bacteria; kingdom Bacillati; phylum Actinomycetota; class Actinomycetes; order Pseudonocardiales; family Pseudonocardiaceae; genus Amycolatopsis; species Amycolatopsis alba. The sequence continues at coordinate 5,313,450 of NZ_KB913032.1, forward strand.
GGTGACGCTGGACGAACTGGAGCGCGAGACCGGTCTCGTCCAGCGCACCCCGGCCGACACCTACCGCCTTCCCGCCCTGCTGCGCGGTTTCCTGCAGGCGGAGCTGGCGCGGCGCTCGCCCGCGCGGGTGCGGCGGCTGCAGGGGATCGCCGCCTGCTGGTACGCCGGGGAAGGACGGTTCGGGGAGGCGCTGACGCACGCCGTCGCGGGCCGCGACCGCCAGTGTGTCCTGCGCCTGGCGCGGGACCACGCGGTGCGTCAAGTGCTGGCGGGCGACGGGGAACTCGTCAGGGGAGCGCTCTCGTACCTGGGGGAAGGAGCGTTGACGGCGAGCCCTCGGCTGCGGCTGGCGTCCGCGCTGGAGCACGTCCAGCGCGGGGAGTTCACCGCCGCCGCCGTCGATCTCGGGGACGACGGCCTGCGCCTGCTGGCCGTGCCCCATCTCGCGCTGGTGACGGGGAGCCTGCCTTCCGAAAGCGCGGTGCCCCCGGTGCCGCGGTCGCCGGAGGCCGTCGCGTGGGACAAACTCGATCTGGTCTGGCTGGCCCTGTACCGGGGCGCCCGCCGCCACGCCGTCACCCGCGCGGAAGAGGCGCTGCGCGCGGCACACGGTGAACGTCTCGAACATCTCGTGCTGCACAGCAGACTCGCGCTCGCCGTCGCGACCGCGCTCCTCGGCGACCACACGGCGATGCGGCGGGCGTGCATCGGGGCGCTCGCCGTCGCCCGGCGGCACGGCTGGCGCCGGGCGCCCGGCGTCGCCGAATGCCATCTGATGCTGGCCTACGACGACCTCACCCGGTTCGAGCCGGTCGCGGCGGCAGGCGAGCTGGCGCAGGCCCCGCGAGCGGAAGTACCCGGATCCGCGCCGGTTCTCGGGCCGCTCAGAGGGTTCTTCGAGGGCCTTGTCCGCTTCGACGCCGGTGACCGGGCGGCGGGTTCGCAGGCCATGCGGGTGGCACGGCACCGGCTCGCGGACCTCGAACTGCCCCGCGAGATCACGGCGATGTGCACGGTCGCGGAACACCACGCGGCGCTCGTGGTCGGCGAAGGACTGCACGCGGCCGAGGTGTTCGCCTGGGCGCAGGAGAGACTGCCCGGCACCGCCGAGCTGGCGCTGCTGCAGATCCGGGCCCACCTCGCCGTCGAAGAGACCGACCTGGCCGAGAAGGTCCTGCGCGCCGCCGCGGCCGCCCCCGCGCTGCTGCCCGCCACGCCGGTGGACATCTGCCTGGCCGAGACCGCGCTCGCGTTGCGTTCCCACCGGCGGACGCTGGCGTTGCACGCGCTGGACCGCGCGCTCACCCTCGCCCGGCCGCACCGGCTGGTACGCCCGTTCGCGCTCGCCGAGCCGCGGGTCAGAAATCTCCTGATCGACCACTCTGGCGGTTTCGGGTCGCTGGACGGCTTCGCCCAGTCGGTCCGGGGCAGACTCGTCCCGGACACCCCGCCCGGCGAGAGCGAGCTGACCGATCGCGAACAGGTGGTGCTGCGGCGGCTGCCGTCGCAGCGTTCGCTGGACGAGATCGCGTCGGACCTCACGGTCTCGGTCAACACGGTGAAAACCCACGTCCGGTCCATCTACGGCAAACTCGGCGTGAACAACCGCCGGTCGGCCGTGGTGGTCGCACGCCACCACGGCCTGACCTAGTGCGACTCCCGGCCCGGCGTGCACAGCAGCGCCTCCGCCCAGCGGGCACGGGGATCGACGTCGATGAGCAACGCCTTCGCCAGCAACGTCGCCGGCACGGCGAGGACGGCGCCGAGCGGGCCGAGCAGCCAGGTCCAGAACACGAGCGCGAGTACGGTGACCAAAGTGGACAGACCGACCGACTCCGCGACGAACCGGGGCTGGATCAGCGACTGCACCACGAAGTTCAGCAGGACGTACACGACGATCGTCACGAGCATGGCCTTCCAGCCGCCGCCGAGGAGCGCGATGAGCGCGGGCGGGGCCACCCCGATCACGAAGCCTACGTTGGGCACGTAGTTGGTGACGAAGGACAGCAGGCCCCACAGTACGGCGGCCGGGATGCCGAGCAGGGCAAGCGCGATGGTGTCGAGCACCGCCACCACCCCGCCGAACACCGTCGTCACCACCAGATACCGCCGGGTGCCGAAGGCGAAGCGCCGCAACGCGTCGCTGATCCACGGCCGTTCGCGCGCGATCCGGCCGAGCCGGTGCCCCGCCCACGCCGATTCGGTGCTCAGGAACAACATCAGCGCGAGCAGGAAGGCCAGGTTCGTGACCAGCCCGCCGACCCCGGCGAGCAGGGAACCGGCGAACCCGATCAGCTTCCCCGCGTCCACAGAGGACAGTACTTCGCGCAGTTGCTGTTGGCCGACCCCGAACCGGCCGAGGAAGGCCATCCCGTTCCGGAGCAGTTCGTCGGCTTGCCCGGCGTAGTGGGGGAGCAGGGCCGACAGCTGGGCGAGGGACACCACGATCACCAGGAACAGCACGAGTAACGCGGCATAGACGGTCACGACCAGTACGGCGACCGTGAGCCAGCGAGGTAATCCTTTGCCGCGCAGCCAGGTGCGCACCGGGTCGAGGGTGATCACGATGACGAGGGCGAGGAACACCGGCCCGACGAGCCAGGCGACGGAGTTCAGCCCGGCCAGCACGATGACCGCGGCGGCGGCCCCCAGCAGCACCACCAGCGCGCGGGGCAGCGACGCGCCGGTGGTGCTCTGGGTATCCGAAGGCGGCCACGAAACCGTTGGCGCGCCGGTGTTGATCCGGTTCGTGAAGCCGCGGAGAGGATGAGCGCGCCGTCCCTTTTCGGTGCGACGGCGCGCCCATCGTGGGCGGCGGAACCGGTGCGCGGGCACGTCGTCTTTTCGCGCCATGGTGGCTCCTTCGGAGGCGGGGTGGTGCGTCCACCGTGGCAGGCCTTCCTCGTCCGAAGGTCACCCGGCACGGGCGAATCCCGCAAGCGACCCCACCCCGGCTCCGCACCCCAGCCCCGAAGTCCGTGAAGGCCTCCTTGAGGGACTCAGAGTCCCTCAAGGAGGCCTTCACGGACCTGCCCTCTCGCGCCATATCGCGCGGATTTCGTTTGTGTTCTGGCTTGATCGCGGCGAATTCCTCAGCCGCGGTCCGGTGTCTGCGAAACCGCCGGGATTTCGGTATACGTGGAAGAGGACAGCGCCGCCGGGGAGGACGGCATGGCGCGTCAGGCAAGGGGGATTTTCGATGTTCGACGAACGTATCGTGGCGGATCACGTCAGTCCGCTGGCCAAGCCGAAGATCAGAATTCTGTTCTACACGGATCTCATCGGCTTCACCGGTGAAAATGGTTTCTCACTGGGAATTCTTCGTGATCTGATCTTGGCGAACCAGCCTTTCTTCGCCGAGTTCGAGATCGATTTGATCAATCGGCACAAGGGCGGGCACGCCGCCAACAAACTCACTCCCGGTGTGCTCGGCAGATACGAGCAGGTGTGGTTCTTCGGCTATTTGCAGTCCAATATGCCGGGAGAGCCGGAAAACGAACTCGTGGACGCGGAGGTCGCGGCGCTGCGGTCCTGGATGGACGCCGGCGGTGGCGTGCTCATCACCGGCGACCACTCCAACCCGCGTCCGCCGGGGGCGGATCCGTCGCTGCCCGAGTACCTGAACCTGGGGCGGGCGCTGGGGCACCGGGTCCCGCGCGCGGGTGAGCTGCGGGTGTGGAACGACCGGCCGGACGCGAGCATCGAGTTCAGCCACAACACCCACCAGCCGGACCCGTGGGGCAGCGACCTCAACCAGACGATCCCGAACGATTTCGACCCGTACCCGCAGGAGCTGATCCTGCGGAAGCGGTTCGGCAGGCCGCACCCGCTGTTCCAGGGCAGGCGCGGTCCGATCACCGTCTTCCCGGACCACATGCACGAGGGGCAGCTGCTCATTCCCGCGCGGTACCCGGCTGACGTGTGGCCGTCGGGCCGTACGGGCCAGCCGAAGCCCGAGATCGTCGCCCAGGGCACCGACAAGCGCAACGGTCAGGTCTACGGCGTGTCCAGCGTGTACGACGGTGCGGTCGCGGGGGTCGGGCGGATCGTGGCCGATGCCACGTGGCACCACTATTTCGACCTGAACCTGTGGGGTTTCCAGAAGGGCGGCGAGGTGCTCGACCGCCTCACCGAGTACTTCGTGAACCTCACGCTCTGGTTGACGCCGCGGCTGGTCAAGTCCGAGGTCAACGGGCAGTTGCTGTACTGGCTTTCGCGCAGCTTGAGCGTCCGCGCCGTGCTGCCGGAAGGTGTCCGGGTGCCGGGGAGCACCGCGGCGGGCCTGATCCGCGAGGTCGCCGGGCAAGGAGTGCTGGACGACCTCGTCTGGCCGCTGGAAGGGACGCCGAAGGTGCCGGTGGAGCTGCTGCTCGGCGCCGTCGTCAAGGAGTCCGTCGCCGCGCTGAGCGGCGGGGACGTCGAAGCGTTCGACGCTGTGGGGGCCGTCGAACGGGGCCTGCGGGCCGGGGCCGAAGAGTACGCCGCCGAGCTGCGAGCAGCGCTCGACGACGTCGAAGGCCTGAACGAGGTCATCTCCCACGGGATCCGCTGACCTTCCGCCGGGGGATCGAAGGTCCCCTTTCCCGCATCGGATGCGCGGGAAAGGGGACCTTCTCCGAAAGGACGGAGCGCCTGGTAGCCGAATCTGTACGGAGCGTGGATATCGCCGGAGAAACCCACGCAGGTCAGCGCGACTCTGTGGCATCCGTCACGGTACGGTTTCGGCGCGGTAGCCGGGCGGGCAAGATCTACGGCAACGCGGTCTCGGCTCAGGTGGGCAAGGACGATCCGGCCCCTCCGAGCAGAGGGTTCTTCCTGGGCGATCATCACGCCGTGCACTCGGTGCTACCAGTTGGTAACATATTGTCGGGGCGTCGAAAACCCCATAAGAGACCGCAAAACCGCGCTGCCTACAATGTCGGGCATGACCTACAGCGAACCAGCGCGATCAGCTGCCCCCCGCACCGGATCGCCGGCGTCCGCGTCCCCCTCCGCCGTCTTGACGAGGGGAATCACGATTTATGGCTGCGGGCAGGACGAGGCCGCGTTGTTTCGGGAGATGGCACCCCGTTTCGGCATAACGCCGACGTTCGCCGAGGAGCCGGTATCCGAGGCCAATATCGAACTGGTGTCAGGAAACCGCTGTATCAGTGTCGGGCACAAGACCCCGATCACGAACTCCATTCTTCTCGCGCTCGCCGAGGCCGGTGTAGAGTACATCTCCACCCGGAGCATCGGTTTCAATCACATCGATGTGAATTACGCCGAGAGTGTCGGTATCACCGTCGGGAACGTCGCCTACTCGCCCGACAGCGTGGCCGACTTCACGCTGATGCTGATGCTGATGGCGGTGCGCGACGCCAAATCCATCCTCCGTCGTACGGAGGTTCACGACTACCGGCTGAACGAGGTGCGCGGGAAAGAGCTGCGCGACCTGACCGTCGGAGTGGTCGGAACAGGGCGTATCGGTGTCGCGGTCCTCGACCGGCTGCGTGGTTTCGGGTGCCGGGTGCTGGCCTACGACACCTTCCTCGCCGCCCCGGCCGATTACGTCCCTCTCGACGAATTGCTCCAGCAGAGCGACATCGTGTCGCTCCATGTGCCGCTCAACACCGATACGTACCATCTGCTCGATCGGCAGGCCATCGGGCAGATGAAGCACGGCGCGTACATCATCAACACCGGACGTGGTCCGCTTATCGAGACCGAGGCCCTCATTTCGGCCCTGGAAAGCGGAAAGCTGGGCGGAGCGGCGCTGGATGTCCTCGAAGGTGAGGAAGGGATATTCTACGCCGACTGCAGGAACAAGACCATAGAGAGCAAGACGTTGCTGCGGCTGGAAAAACTGTCGAACGTGATCGTCAGTCCGCATACCGCCTATTACACCGACCACGCGCTGAGTGACACTGTTGAAAACAGCATCATCAATTGTCTCCAATTCGAAAGCGGGAAGTAGCATGGGTAGGCTGAAAATCGGAATTCTGTTCGGCGGGCTTTCCGAAGAGCATCCTATCTCCATCAAGTCTGCGAGCGAGGTCGCGAAGAACCTCGACCTCGAAAAGTACGAGCCGTTCTACATCGGCATCACGCAGAGTGGTTCCTGGTTGCTGTGCGACGGTCCCGCCGCCGACTGGGAGCAGACCGCGAACCCCCGGCCCGCCATCCTGTCGCCGGACCGCGGCACGCACGGGCTGCTCGTCCTGGACGAGGGCAAGTACGAGACGATCGCGCTCGACGTGGTGCTGCCGGTGCTGCACGGCAAGTTCGGTGAAGACGGCACGGTGCAGGGCCTGCTGGAGTTCTCCGGCATCCCCTACGTCGGCTGCGACGCCCCGAGCTCGGTCATGTGCATCGACAAGTCGCTCACCTACTCCGTCGTCCGCAGTGCGGGCATCGCGACGCCGAACTTCCACATCGTCACGGCGGACAACGACATCGACGCCGACAAGCTCACGTACCCCGTCTTCGTGAAGCCTGCTCGTTCGGGTTCGTCCTTCGGTGTCAGCAAGGTCTCCTCGAAGGAGGAGCTGCCCGCCGCCCTGGCCGAGGCACGTCAGTACGACGGCAAGATCCTGATCGAAGAGGCCGTCGTCGGCGCCGAGATCGGCTGCTCCGTCCTCGGCAGCGGCGACGACCTGCTGACCGGCGAGGTGGACCGGGTCGCGCTGACCCACGGCTTCTTCAAGATCCACCAGGAAGAAAGCCCCGAGACCGGTTCCGAGAACTCGAGCTTCATCGTTCCCGCGGACATCCCGGAGGAGTCGAGCACGCTCGTCAAGGAGACCGCGAAGGTCATCTACCGCGCACTGGGCTGCAGCGGGCTCGCGCGGGTCGACCTCTTCCTCAAGGAAGACGGAAGCGTCGTCCTCAACGAGGTGAACACCCTGCCGGGGCTCACCTCGTACAGCCGCTACCCGCGGATGATGGCCGCCGCCGGCATCCCGCTCGGTGAAGTGATCGACAGGCTGGTCGCGCTGACCCTGGAGGGTCGTAACGGATGAAGGATGGTTTCGTCTTCGTGGACGAGGTCGTCCCCGGCATCCGCTGGGACGCCAAGTACGCCACCTGGGACAACTTCACCGGCAAGCCGGTGGACGGCTACCTGGTGAACCGGATCGTGGGCACGCGTGAGCTGTGTGCCGCACTGGAAAAGGCGCGGGACGCGGCCGAGTCCCGCGGCTTCGGCCTGCTCCTGTGGGACGGCTACCGCCCCCAGCGTGCCGTGAACCGCTTCATGAGCTGGGCGGAAGAGCCGGAAGACGGCCGGAAGAAGGCCAGGCACTACCCGAACATCGACCGGCCCCAGATGTTCGAAAAGGGCTACGTTGCCAAGAAGTCGGGCCACAGCCGGGGCAGCACGGTGGACCTGACGATGTTCCACCTCGCCACCGGCGAGCTCGCCGACATGGGTGGCGACCACGACGTGATGGACGTCGTCTCGCATCACGGCGCGGCGGGCATCACGGCGGAGCAGGAGGCGAACCGCAAGCATCTGTGTTCCGTCATGGAGGACAGCGGCTTCAGCTCCTACGAGTGCGAGTGGTGGCACTACAACCTGAAGGACGAACCTCATCCGGAGACGTATTTCGACTTTCCCATCGCCTAGGTGAGTCGATCTTGCCGCCGCGGGTGCCCTGACCGGGTGCCCGCGGCGTCGTCGTCTCGCCGGGGGAGTGTCGTGAAAGGGGCGTTCTTGACGAAATTCGTCAGTAACGCCCCTTTGTCGGCATCTGGACAGCGGGTCCGCGGACGCGTTATTGCCTACAAATGTAGATGATCATCTCCGGAAGTGGGAAATAATGTCCGGTGGTTGGTCCTTTTCTCCCAATGTCCCCGGTGTCCTGTCGTCGCAACCGCCACCAGGATGAAAAAGATTCGCATAGCCCTTGCCGGTCCGTATTTTTCCGGCCTACGGAGAGTTGGACGGGTGCGGCGTGTCCAAGTGTCGATGGACGGACTCCGGTGGCGTATCGCGCGAAGCCTGTCGCGCGACAAGGTGCACGTTCGGGCTTGAAAGCAAAGTGGTTCATGTTAGGTGATTGCGCCTTGGCGAAGTCGCCCTACCAGGGCTTCCCCTTTCGTGCCTCGCCCATACGGATGAAAAAGACTCGAGTTCGTCGATTCCCTCGAATGCGAAGCGAGGTCGCTCGAACGGGGATTCCCGGCAGGGAAGGAAACGGTTCCGGAGGACTTCAAGATCATCTCACGAGTGACTCAAGGCCTCGAACGGACCAACCGCTTCTGCAAACAGCCTAATCGCGTTTCGCGCCGATCAGTACGAATAGCGTAGTTCTGGTGTCGATCTTGAACGAAGATCTTGGACGATGCGCTTCGCTGTGACGTATCCAGATTGTTCGTCAATTGCCGACAACGATTGGTCATGTCATGCTGACCTTGTGTGCACTCACTGGGGACTGAGGGGCCGCGAGGGCGGCATGCGGCCTTGGGGCGATCGTGGATTTCAACCGGCTGGACCGCTGAGCCGGGCCCGTCATGCCCTCGGTCAGGCCGAAGTCGCCGAGAAGTGGGTCCAAGGCGAATTCCGCCCGGGGTGACTGGGTGAGCCCCGGCGGGTTCGCCGGGGGCATGCCGCCGCCGGTCTCCTGCGAGGCCGGGGTGGCGTTCATGGGGATCCTCAGCGTCGAGGACCACCGCCGTGCGGCAGAGGCAGGCGTGGACGGGATCTTGGGTGTCCAACCACCGAGGCTGTGCAGTTGGACGGTGCGGTTTTCCGCCGTGCCGAGAAATGGTCGAATCAAAGATCCAATGGGGGCTAGGTGGATCCGATGAGGGTTGACATATTCGCTCTCCCGGTCGTGGAAATCGAACTGTCCCGGCTGTCTTCGGTAGCTTCGCCGCGAACGTCGGGTGAAGATCCGGAGCATGTCGAGACCTTGTTGTCGGCAGAGGAGGCATTGCCACCTATCCTGGTGCACCGGCCGACGATGCGGGTGGTCGACGGCTTGCACCGGTTGAAGGCGGCGCGGGTGCGGGGCGACACGACGATCGCGGCGAGGCTGGTCGACGGGGACGAGTCGGACGCGTTCGTTCTCGCCGTCGAGGCGAACATCAGGCACGGTCTGCCGCTTTCGCTCGCCGATCGCAAACGCGCGGCTCTCCAGATCATCGGCACGCATCCGCAGTGGTCGGATCGGCGGGTGGCCTCGGCGACCGGTATCTCCGCGGGGACGGTGGCCGACCTGCGCCGGTGCGGCGGCGAGACCGGGAACGAGGCCAGGATCGGGCGGGACGGCCGCATCCGCCCCGTCGACAGTTCGGAAAGACGGAGACACGCGGCCGATCTCATCCGCAATGATCCGGGGCTTTCGCTCCGTCAGGTCGCCAAACAGGTCGGCATCTCGCCGGAGACGGTCCGGGACGTGCGGGGCAGGCTGGAGCGGGGCGAAAGCCCGACCCCGGACGGGAGCAGGCGGCTGCGGACCAAACCGCATCCGCTCGGCCGGACGGAACCGGACATCGGCGGCGCGGTGGACCGGGAGCGGCTCGCCGTCCTGGAACAGCTCAAGGCCGATCCCGCGCTGCGGCTGAGCGAAGTCGGCCGGATCCTGCTGCGCATGCTGTCCATGCATTCCATGGACGGGCAGGAATGGGAGAGGATCCTCCACGGCGTCCCGCCGCATCTGTACGGAGTGGTCGCCGGGTTCGCCAGGGATCACGCCAGGGTCTGGGCGGGGTTCGCGGATCATCTGGAGAACCGGGCGACCAACCTCGCCGCCGGCTGATCGCCGGGCTGATCCGGCGAAGGGGGATGGACGGGGTTCCCGCCATCCCCCTTTCTCTTGCGACCTGGCGCCAGGAGTCCATATCGGACAGTCCGGCAGGCGGGGACGATGGACCGAACTCCCGATGAACGGCAAAAGGAGCAGCGGTGAGCATCGCGAAGGTACTTGTCGTCGGCACCGGCTTGATCGGCACCTCGGTCGCGCTGGCCCTTCGTGAGCAGGACGTGGCGGTGTACCTCGCGGACGTCGACGCGCGGGCCGCGCACCTTGCGCGGGAGCTCGGCGCGGGCGAGGAGTGGAGCGGCGGGGAAGTCGATCTGGCGGTGATCGCCGTGCCACCGCCGCTCGTCGCGGAAAAGCTTGCGGAGCTGCAGAAACGGGAAGTCGCGTCGGCGTACACCGATGTCGCCAGCGTCAAGGCGGGGCCGATCGCCGACGCGCGGCGGCTCGGCTGCGATCCGGCTTCTTACGTGCCGGGGCATCCGCTCGCCGGCCGCGAACGTTCCGGCCCCGCCGCGGCCCGCGCCGACCTGTTCCTCGGCCGCCCCTGGGCGCTTTGCCCCGGCACAGGGGCGTCCGCGGACGCCGTCCTGCTGGTGCGGGAGCTGGTGTCGCTGTGCGGGGCGAGCGCCGTCACCGTCGGCGCGGACGAGCACGACTCGGCGGTGGCGCTGGTGTCGCACGCCCCGCACGTGGTGGCGTCGGCCGTGGCGGCGGCGCTGGAGCGCGGCGACGACGTCGCGTTGAGCCTCGCCGGACAGGGACTGCGCGACGTGACCCGCATCGCCGCCGGGAATCCCTTGTTGTGGCAAGAAATACTTTCCGGGAACGCCACGAGGGTGGCGGTCGTGCTCGACAGGATCGCGGGTGATCTCGCGGCGGCGGCCTCGGCGTTGCGGTCCGGCGACCCCGACGAGGTCACGGATCTGCTCCTGCGTGGCGTCGCGGGCCACGCCCGGATCCCCGCAAGGCCTTGAGCCTGGCGGTAAAACGCGTCCAAGTGCCGAAACTGCTCGCTTGGACTCACTCGTGGACATCGACTCGAATCAGCACGATTGAACTCGCCGACTTGGCTCGTGAGAGAGGTGACCGAATGGACGTGGTGTTGCGCTTCGAGGGGGTGGACAAGAGTGACGACGATCCCGATCCCTGGGTGACGAAGGTCCGCAAAGGAACCGTGCGCCGGGTGCTCGCCTACTTCCGCCCGCACGTCGGCAAGGTGGCGCTCTTCGTCCTCGTCGCCGTCCTGGAGGCGCTGATCGTCGTCGCGACTCCGTTGCTGCTGAAGGAACTCATCGACGGCGGCATCGTCAAGAACGATCTCGGGGTCGTGGTCTGGATGGCCGTCCTCACCGCCGTGCTCGCCGTGGTGGGCGCGGTGCTGGCGCTGGTTTCGGGCTACATCTCCGGGAAGATCGGGGAGGGGATCACCTACGACCTCCGGGTCCAGGCGCTCGACCATGTCCGGCGGCTGCCGATCGCGTTCTTCACCCGCACGCAGACCGGGGTGCTGGTCGGCAGGCTGCACACCGAACTGATCATGGCGCAGCAGCATTTCACCGGTCTGCTCATGGCGGCCACCAGTCTGGTCATGGTCGTGGTGGTGCTGGCCGAGCTGTTCTACCTTTCGTGGCTCGTCGCCGTCATCTCACTGGTGCTGATCCCGATCTTCCTCGTGCCGTGGATCCGCGTCGGGCGGGTGATCCAGCGGCGCAGCATCGGGCGGATGGACGCGAACACCGGCCTCGGCGGAATCCTCCAGGAACGGTTCAACGTCCAGGGCGCGATGCTCTCCAAGCTCTTCGGCCGCCCGGACGAGGAGATGGCCGACTACGCGGATCGCGCCGGGAAGATCCGCGACATCGGCGTGAGCCTTTCCGTCTGGGGCCGGATGGCCTTCGTGATGATGGGGCTGATGGCCTCGCTCGCCACGGCGCTCGTCTACGGGATCGGCGGCGGGCTCGTGCTCGCCGGGGCGTTCCAGCTCGGCACGCTGGTCGCCATCGCCACCCTGCTCGGGCGGATGTTCGGGCCGATCACCCAGCTGTCCGGGATGCAGGAGCTCGCGCAGACCGTCATCGTGAGCTTCTCCCGTGTCTTCGAGCTGCTCGATCTGAAGCCGTTGATCCAGGAACGCCCCGGCGCGGTCGCCCTCGAAAAGAACGTGGCGCCGGACATCGAGTTCGAGAACGTGTCGTTCCGCTATCCCACCGCGGACGAGGTCTCGCTGGTGTCGCTGGAGCATCTGCGGGCCGAGCGGGAGCGCGGGGAGGTTTCGCCGAACGTCCTGAGCGACGTGAGTTTCCGCGTGGGGGCCGGAACCCTCACCGCGCTCGTCGGCCCGTCCGGCGCGGGGAAGAGCACCATCACCCACCTCGTCTCGCGGCTGTACGACCCGAACTCCGGAAGCGTCCGCGTCGGCGGGCACGACCTGCGGGACCTCAGCTTCGATTCGCTCCGCGAAACGGTAGGCGTGGTCAGCCAGGACGCCTACCTCTTCCACAACACGATCCGGGAGAACCTGCTCTACGCCCGGCCGACCGCCACCGAGGACGAACTGATCGCGGCCTGCAAGGGCGCCCAGATCTGGGAGCTGATCGAATCCCTCCCGCTCGGGTTGGACACCGTCTCCGGCGATCGCGGCTATCGCATGTCGGGTGGCGAGAAGCAGCGGCTGGCCATCGCCAGGCTGCTGCTGAAGGCGCCGACGATCGTCGTCCTCGACGAAGCCACCGCGCATCTGGACTCCGAGTCGGAGGCCGCCGTCCAGCGGGCGCTCAAGACCGCCCTGCGCAGCCGGACCTCGCTGGTGATCGCCCACCGGCTGTCCACGATCCGTGAGGCCGACCAGATCCTCGTGATCGACGGCGGCGGGGTGCGGGAACGCGGGACCCACGACGAGTTGCTGGCCGCGGGCGGTCTTTACGCCGAGCTCTACCACACGCAGTTCGCCAACCCGGCGAACGACGCCGCCAAGCCGGAAATCGACGAAACCGAGCTGGACGAGCTCGAACCTCAGCCGGCGATCCAACCCCTGGGCTTCGGAGGATGACGATGAATTCCGCTGCGCGGACCACGGTCCTGGATCTGTTCGCGTCGCATGTGGACCGGGCCCCCGACGCGGTGGCCGTTGTCGACGGCGACCGGGTGCTGACGTATCGGGAACTCGACGAGCGCGCGGGCCTGCTGGCCGCGCGCCTCGGCGGCCGGGGCATCCGCCGCGGCGACCGGGTCGCGGTGATGATGGGCCGCTCCGCGGACCTGGTGGTCGCGTTGCTCGCCGTGTGGAAGGCGGGGGCGACGTACGTGCCGGTGGACGCGGCCTACCCCGCGCCGCGCGTGGAATTCATGGTGTCGGACTCGGCGTCGGCGCTGACGGTGTGTTCGGTCGCGGCGCGTGCCGCCGTACCGGCCGGGACGGAGTTCCTCGAAGCGGACGCCGTCACGGACGAGGGCGCGGGCGTCGCGTCCGAAGACACGGTGCGCCCGGAGGACCTGGCGTTCGTGATGTACACGTCCGGTTCGACGGGCACGCCGAAGGGCGTGGCGATCTCGCAGCGCAGTGTCGCGGAGCTGGTGCGGGACCCCGGCTGGGTGATGGAACCCGGCGAAGCGGTCCTCATGCATTCGCCGCACGCCTTCGACGCGTCCCTGTTCGAGGTCTGGACGCCGCTGGCGTCGGGTGCGCGGGTGGTCGTCGCCGGACCGGGCGCGGTGGACGCGCGGCGCCTGCGGGAAGCGGCCGCGGCCGGAGTGACGCGGGTGTACCTGACCGCGGGGAGTTTCCGCGCGGTGGCGGAGGAGACGCCGGAATCGTTCGCGGGTTTCCGCGAGGTGCTGACCGGCGGTGACGTGGTGCCGGTGCACGCGGTGGCGCGGGTGCGGGAAGCCTGCCCGCGCGCGCGGGTCCGGCATATGTACGGCCCGACGGAAGCGACGATGTGCGGGACGTGGCATCTGCTGGAGCCGGATGACGTCCTGGGCTCGGTGCTGCCGATCGGACGTCCGCTGGCGGGCCGCGCGGTCCAGGTGCTCGACGAGTCGCTGCGGCCGGTGAAACCCGGCGTCGTCGGCGACCTGTATCTCTCCGGGAGCCTGGCGGAGGGCTACTTCGGCCGGGCGGGGCTGACGGCGGAACGGTTCGTGGCGGATCCGGCAGGCTCCGGCGAGCGGATGTACTGGACCGGTGACCTCGCCCGGTGGACCGCCGAAGGTGAGCTGCTGTTCGCGGGCCGGGCCGACAACCAGGTGAAGGTCCGCGGGTTCCGGATCGAGCCCGGCGAGATCGAGGCCGCGCTGATCACCCAGCCGGACGTCCAGGACGCCGTGGTGGCGGCGATCGACGGACGGCTCATCGGCTACGTGGTGGCAGGCAAGGACATCGACACCGCGCTCGTCCGCGAGCGCCTCCGCGCGGTGCTGCCGGAGTACCTGGTCCCGGTCGCCGTGCTGGTACTGGACGCGTTGCCGCTGACCGGCAACGGCAAGGTGGACCGGGCGGCGCTGCCCGCGCCCGAGTTCGCGGCGAGCACCACGAGCCGGGAACCGCGCACCGAGGCCGAGAACGTCCTTTGTGGACTGTTCGCCGAGGTGCTCCGGCTCGACCGCGCCGGTGTCGACGACGGTTTCTTCGCACTGGGCGGGGATTCGATCCTCGCGATGCGCCTGGCGGCCCGTGCGGCCAAGGCGGGCCTGCTGGTGACACCCGTCCAGATCTTCGAGGAGACGACTCCCGCCCGGCTCGCGGCCGTGGCGCGCGACCTCCCGGCAGTCCTGCCCGGCGACGGCCCCCTGATCGCCTTGACCGAGGCGGAGGAGGCCGAGCTGGCGATCGCCGCTCCGGGCGCCGCCGAGATCTGGCCGCTGGCCCCGCTGCAGGAGGGGTTGCTCTTCGAATCGATCCTCGACGACCAGGGCCCCGACATCTACCAGGTGCAGGTGATCCTGGAGCTGACCGGGGAGCTGGACGAGGCCCGCCTGCGGGCCGCGTGGGAAGCGATCGTCGCCCGGCACCCCGAGCTCCGGCTGACCTTCCACCGGCTCGAGTCGGGCAAGACGGTGCAAGCCGTCCACGAAGACGTCACCGTGCCCTGGCAGACGGAGGATCTGACAGGCGCCGAAGACGTCGACGCGGCCTTCGAGGCCCTGGCCTTCCGGGAACAGGACAAGCGGTTCGACCTCGCCAAGGCGCCGCTGGTCCGGCTGGTGCTGGTCCGGACCGGCGAGGACCGGCACCGGCTGCTCGTCGTCATCCACCACATCCTGGTCGACGGCTGGTCGGTCGCGGTCATCCTCAACGAGGCGTTCGGAGCCTACGAGTCCGAGGGACCGCTGCCGGAACCGCGCGAGGGCGCCTCCTACGGGGACTATCTGGCCTGGCTGGACCGGCAGGACAAGGACGCGGCCCGCGAGGCATGGCGGGCGGAGCTGTCCGACCTCGACGAGCCCGCGCTGGTCGCGACGGCGGATCCCGCGACGGACTACGACTACCGCGTCACCCACCTGCCGCCCGCGCTGCACACCAGGCTGCTGGAGTTCACCCGCGAACACGGGCTGACGCCGAGCACGGTGGTGCACGCTGCCTGGGCGATGGTGCTGGCGCGGCTCACGCGGCGGACCGACGTGGTGTTCGGCACCATGGTCGCGACCCGCCCCGCGGAACTTCGGGGCGTGGAGTCGATGCCGGGCCTGCTGATGAGCGCGATGCCGGTCCGGGTGTCCTTGGACGGCGGGCGAACGGTCATGGACACGCTCACCGACCTGTACGGCAGGCAGCGGGCCCTCATGCCGCATCAGCATCTGGGGCTGCCGGAGATCCAGAAGGCGGCCGGACCCGGCGCGACCTTCGACACGCTGCTGGTGGTCGAGAACTACCCGCGCGAGTACGCCGGCCGGTACAAGTATCTGCGCACGATCGAGGGAACCCACTATCCGCTGACCCTCGGCATCACGCCGGGTGACCGGTTCAAGATCCAGCTCGGCTACTGGCAGGGACAGGTCCCGGCCGCCATCGCCGACTCGCTGCTGGACTGGTTCGTCGGCGCCATCGACGCGGTGGTCGCCGACCCGTCCGGCCTCGTGGGGCGGATCGGGGTGGGCGAGCCCGAGGTGCGCCGGTGGGATCCGCCGACGGTGACGGGGGAGCCGCTGCCCGCGCTGGTCGGGCGGATCGCGGCGCGGTGGCCGGACAACGTCGCGCTGGCGGACAGCGACGGCGAGTTGTCGTACGCGGAGCTGTGGGACCGGTCGGTGAAGTTCGCGGCAGTGTTGCGCGCCACCGGGGTCGGCACCGAATCGCGGGTCGGTCTCGTGGTGGGCCGGTCGTCCTGGTGGACGGTGGGCATGCTCGGCGTGCTGCTCGCGGGCGGCACGTTCGTGCCGGTGGACCCGGCGTATCCGGACGAGCGCAAGGAATGGATCTTCCGGAGCGCGGACCCGATGCTGGTGGTGTGCGCGGAATCGACGCGGGGGACGGTGCCCGCCGGGTTCGCGGACCGGTTGCTCGTGATCGACGAGGTCGATCTGGAAACGGCCCCGGCGGCCGAGCTGCCAGCGGTGGATCCGCGCAGTGCCGCGTACGTGATCTACACGTCGGGCTCGACGGGAACCCCGAAGGGCGTCGTCGTCACCCATACCGGGCTGGGGAATCTGGCGCTGGCGCATATCGACCGGTTCGCCGTGACCCCGTCCTCGCGGGTCCTGCAGTTCGCCGCGCTCGGCTTCGACACCATCGTGTCCGAGGTGATGATGGCGCTGCTCGCGGGCGCGACCCTGGTGGTGCCGCCGGAGCACGAGCTGCCGCCGCGGATGTCGATGGCCGAAACGCTGGCACGGTGGGACATCACGCAGGTGAAGGCGCCGCCGTCGGTGCTCGGCACACTCGACGCGTTGCCGGACAGGGTGGACACCGTGGTGGCGGCGGGAGAACTCTGCCCGCCGGGCCTGGTGGACCGGCTGTCCGCGCATCACCGGATGATCAACGCCTACGGGCCGACCGAGACCACGATCTGCGCGACGATGAGCTTTCCGCTCACGCCGGGCCAGCATCCGATCCCGTTCGGCGGACCGGTCCCCGGTGTGCGCGGCTATCTGCTGGACTCGTTCCTGCGCCCGTTGCCGCCCGGCGTCACCGGTGAGCTGTACCTGGCGGGCGTCGGCGTGGCCCGCGGCTACCTCGGCCGTCCGGCGCTGACGGCCGAGCGGTTCATCGCCGATCCGTTCCACCCCGGCGAGCGCATGTACCGGACCGGGGACCTGGCGTACTGGACCGACCAGGGCGAGCTGGTGTCCGCAGGCCGCGCCGACGACCAGGTCAAGATCCGCGGCTTCCGGGTCGAACCGCGCGAGATCGAGTTCGCCCTGTCCGCCTATCCCCGTGTCACCCAGGCCGCGGTGACCGTCCGCGAAGAGCGGCTCCTCGCCTACGTGACACCGGGCGACGTCGACACGCAGGCGGTGCGGGCGCATCTCGCGTCCCGCATGCCGCAGTACATGGTGCCCGCGGCGGTGGTGGCGCTGGACGTCCTGCCGCTGACGGCGCACGGGAAGATCGACCGGCGCGCGCTGCCCGATCCCGATTTCTCCACCGGGGCGCCCACGAGGGAGCCCGCCACCGAGACCGAGCGGGTGCTGTGCGAGCTGTTCGCCGGCGTGCTCGGCCTCGACCAGGTCAGCGTGGACGACAGTTTCTTCGACCTCGGCGGGGATTCCATCCTCTCGATGCAGCTGGCGGCGCGGGCCCGGCGCTCGGGCCTGACGTTCAGCGCGGCGGACGTCTTCGACGGGAAGACCCCGGAACGGATCGCGCGGCTGGCGGAGGAGTCGGCGCCGCCCGCTCCCGCCGTGAAGACCGACGGCGTGGGCGAGGTCCCGTGGACGCCGGTGACGCGGCTGCTGGGAGACGGTGTCACCGGACCGGGATTCGCGCAGTGGATGGTGGTGGCGGCGCCTTCGGAGCTGACGGAGAAGGTGCTGCTCGCGGGGTTCACTGCCGTGGTGGACACGCACGACATGCTGCGGGCGCGGGTCGTCGGCGGTCGCTTGGTGGCCGGTGAGCGCGGGTCGGTGAACGTGGCCGGGCTGGTCACCCGCGTCAAGCTCGACGACCGTTCGCCGGAGGACGCGGCGCGTGACGCCGTCGGCAGGCTGGACCCGTCGGCGGGCGTGATGGCGCAGGCGGTGTGGCTCGACGCCGGACCGGACCGGCTCGGGCGGCTGCTGGTGGTGGCGCATCACCTCTCGGTCGACGGCGTGTCCTGGCGGGTGCTGCTGTCGGATCTGCAGGCGGCCTGCGAGGCGGCGGCCGCGGGCCGGAAACCGGTGCTGGAGCCGGTGGGCGTGTCGTTCAAGCGGTGGGCGGACCAGCTGAAGGAGTGGGCGGTCTCCGCGGAACGGGTCGCCGAACTGGCGGCGTGGAAGGCGATTCTCGGCCAAGAGGAGCAGCCGATCGACGGGCGGCCGACGGACGGCGCGGTGCGCTCGCGGTCGTGGGTGGTGCCGAAGGTGGACACCTCGGCGTTGGTGGGGCACGCTCCGGCGCTGTTCCACTGCGGCGTGAACGAGGTCCTGCTCGCCGGGCTGGCGGGCGCGGTGACGCGACGGCACGGTGGCGACGCGGTGCTGGTGGACGTGGAAGGCCACGGCCGTCATCCGGTCGCCGGGACGGATCTGTCCCGGACGGTGGGCTGGTTCACCAGCGCGCATCCGGTCCGGCTGGCCGTGGCGGGGATCGAGTGGGCGGAGGCGCTCGCCGGTGGACCGGCGGCTGGACGGTTGCTGAAGACGGTCAAGGAGCAGGCGCGGGCCGTGCCCGGCGACGGACTCGGCTACGGCTTGCTGCGGTACCTCAACGACGTGACCGGTCCGGTGCTGGCGGAACTGCCGTCGCCGCGGATCGGGTTCAACTACCTGGGCCGGTTCGCCGCCGGGGAGCAGGGCGGTGCGCGGGCGTGGCAGCCGGTCGGGGAGATCGGCAGTGCGGTGGAGCCGGGAATGGGCCTGCCGCACGCGCTCGAGGTCAACGCGATCGTCCAGGATCTGCCGGACGGCCCCGAGCTGACGCTCATGCTGGAATGGCAGGACGGCGTGCTCGACGAGGCCGAGGTCGAACGACTCGCCGAGGACTGGCTGGCCATGTTGTCCGGGCTGGCGCGTCAGGCGTCCGATCCCGCCGCGGGCGGGCACACCGCGTCCGACTTCGCCCTCGTCGACCTGGACCAGGCCGAGATCGAGGCGCTCGAAGCCGAGTACGCGAACGCCGGTGGGGTGGCCGACGTGCTGCCGCTTTCGCCGCTGCAGCACGGGCTGGCCTTCCACGCCGGCTACGGGGGTGACGGTGTTGACGTCTACACCGCACAGGCGGTGCTGGACCTGGGCGGCCCGCTGGACATGCATCTGCTGCGGAAGTCGGTACGCGGGCTCGTGGACCGGCACGCGAATCTGCGCGCCGGATTCCGGCACTCCGCCGCCGGGCCCGCCTACCAGGTGATCCCCGGCGACCTCGCAGTGCCAGTGTCCTTTGTGGACGCGACGGGGTCGGCTGATCCGGAAGCCGAGGCGGCGGCGGTGGCCGCGGCCGAACGGGCACGGCCGTTCGATCTCGCCAAGCCCCCGCTGCTGCGGCTCACGGTGGTGGCCATCGGCCAGGACAGTCACCGGCTGGTGCTGACCAACCACCACATCCTGCTCGACGGCTGGTCGACGCCGCTGCTGCTGGACGAACTGCTCACGCTTTACCGCGACGGAGCGCCGGCGCCGGTCACCCCGTACCGGGATTACCTGGCCTGGGTCGGCGAAACCGATCGGGACGCGTCGATCGCCGCGTGGCGCGATGCCTTGGCGGGCCTGCCGGAACCGACCTTGGTCGGCCACGACCGGCCGGTGCCGGTCGAGGTGCCGGGGCAGCTGTGGGCCGAACTGGACGAGACGTTCGCCGAGGCTTTGGCGACGCGGGCCCGCGAGTGCGGGGTCACCGTCAGCACGATGCTGCAGGCGGTGTGGGGCCTGGTGCTGACGGCGATCACGGGCCGCGACGACGTGGTGTTCGGCGCGGTGGTGTCCGGGCGCCCGGCCGAGCTGCCAGGGGTCGAGACCATGATCGGGCTGTTCATCAACACCGTCCCGGTCCGGATCCGGATGCGGCCGCAGTACACCTTCGCCGCGCTGGTGCGGCAGGTCCAGGACGAGCAGATCTCGTTGCTGTCGCACCACCACGTCGGGCTCACCGACATCCAGCAGGCCGCCGGACTCGGCCGGTTGTTCGACACCCTCGTCGTCTACGAGAACTACCCCCGGCCGGACGAGACCGCCGACGCGGAACCGGATCGGTTGCGGCTGAAGGGAATGACCGCCGCCGACGCCACTCACTACCCCCTGGCGCTGGCCGTCGTCCCCGGCGAGGTCCTGCGGCTGCGGCTGGAGCACCAGCCCGCGCTGTTCACCACCGAGCAGGCCGAAGCCGTGCTGGCCCGGTTCACGCGGGTGCTCGAAGCCGTGGTCGCCGAGCCGCGGACGCCGCTCGCGGCGGTGCCGATGCTGTCCGACGCCGAACAGCGAGAGCTGCTGGCGCGCAACGACACCGCGGTGCCGGTGCCGGACCGGACACTGCCGGAACTGTTCGCCGCGCAGGTCGCCGCCACCCCGGACGCGACCGCAGTGATCTTCGAGGACCGGTCGCTGTCCTACGCCGAGCTCGATGCCCGCGCCACTCAGCTGGCGCGTTGGCTCATCGAGCAGGGCGCCGGGCCGGAAGAGCTGGTCGCGGTGATGCTGCCCCGATCGCTGGAACTGGTCGTCACGGTGCTGGCGATCACCAAGACAGGCGGCGCCTGGCTGCCGATCGACCCGGTCTATCCGGCCGACCGCGTCGCCTACATCCTCGGCGACGCCGCACCGGCGCTGGCGATCACGACCGCGGCGCTGACGGCGTCGCCCGCCGGCGAGGTGCTGGCGGCGTGGCCGAGGACGATGGTGATCGACGATCTCGCGACCGTGAACGAGAGGGCGGACCGGGGTCTCGACGCCGACCGCGTCCGGCCGCTGGATCCGTGCCTGCCCGCCTATCTCATCTACACCTCGGGCTCCACCGGTCAGCCGAAGGCCGTCGTCGTCACCCATCGGAACCTGGCGAACTACCTGTTCCACTGTGGACAGAAGTATCCAGGACTGCGGGGACGGTCGCTGCTGCATTCGTCGATCGCCTTCGATCTGACGGTGACCGCGATGCTCACGCCGTTCACCGTCGGGGGAGCGGTCCAGGTCGGCGCGCTGGAAGACCTGATCGGCACGGTGGAGAGCGCCCCGGCGCTGTTCCTCAAGGCCACCCCGAGCCATCTGAAGACCTTGGACACCGGTTCCCGCGAGATCGCCGTTCCCGGCGACCTCCTGCTCGGCGGCGAACAGCTGTCCGTCGACACGCTCGCCCAGTGGCGGCGGACGTACCCGAACACCGTGGTGGTCAACGAGTACGGGCCGACCGAAACGACGGTCGGCTGTGTCGAGTACCGGCTCGAACCAGGGCAGGCGGCTCCGGCCGCCGAAGTGGTGCCGATCGGCACTCCGATGACGAACATGCGGGCGTACGTCTTGGATTCGTGGCTGCGCCCGGTGCCGCCGGGTGCGGTGGGCGAGCTGTACGTGGCGGGCGCCGGGGTGGCGCGGGGCTACCTGGGACGGCCTGGCTTGACCGCGTCGCGGTTCGTGGCCGATCCGTCCGGCTCCGGCGAGCGGATGTACTGGACCGGGGACCTGGTGTGGTGGAACCCGGACGGCGAGCTGGTGTTCGCCGGTCGCGTCGACGATCAGGTGAAGGTGCGGGGATTCCGCATCGAACCCGGCGAGATCGAGGCGGCGCTGGTGGCGCACGAGTCGGTGGGACAGGCCGTGGTGATGGCCCGTGACAGTGCTTCCGGCAAACGGCTGATCGGCTACGTGACCGCCGCCGGGGACGCCGGAGTGGACGCGGCCGCCGTTCGCGAGGCTCTCGCGGCCCGGCTGCCGCAGTACATGGTGCCCGCGGCGGTGGTGGTGCTCGACGCGCTTCCGTTGACGGCCAACGGGAAAGTCGACCGGGACGCGCTCCCGGATCCCGACTTCAACGAACGCGTCTCCGGCCGGGAACCGGTCACCGAGGCCGAGCGGCTGCTGTGCGCGCTCTTCGCCGAAGTGCTCGGCCTGGAACGGGCGGGCGCGGACGACAGTTTCTTCGAACTGGGCGGGGATTCGATCCTTTCGATGCAACTGGCGGCACGGGCCCACCGCGCGGGAATGGCCTTCGGCGCGCGCGAGGTGTTCGAACAACGGACACCCGCGGGGATCGCGGCGGTCGTGGAACGGGGAGCGGGGGAAATCGCCGCGGTGGACCACGCCGCGTCCGATGTCGCTCTTCTCGAATTGAATCAAGACGAGATCGACGAATTCGAAGCCGAGTTCGAAAGCGGTCGCTGACGCGGCGTGGCCGGGACGACGTTGCGAAAGCCACTTTCGCAACGTCGAAGGTTGCGAAAGTGGCTTTCGCAACACCGGCCCGGATCGCCGCTGCAGGAGCTGTGGATCCCTGAACCGACGCGGCTGGACATGTTGTCCGGTAAGGCCGGGCAGGGGGATGATCCTCCACGGGGGAACTTCCGCATACGACGTCGCACTCCCCGATCCGGTCCAAAGAACCGGATCGGGGAATTCAAGCTGAGTTATTGAGGGGGAAGGCAAAGGTGTCCGTGTCGGTTGGCAAGTCCGTGAAGGCCTCCTTCCCTACCCTCAAGGTAGGAAAGGAGGCCTTCACGGATACCCCGCGGCCTCAGGGACCCGCTACACCGGGGCCCGCGACCACGACACCTTTGCTTTACCCCTAGTTAGATGAACTTTCATGCCCTTCGCTGATTCAGGGAGATATTGATGAACCAGTCGCGGATCGAGGAAATCTGGCCGCTGTCGCCATTGCAGGCCGGATTGCTCTTCCACGCGGTTTACGACGGCGAAGGGCCCGACGTCTACGTTGGTCATTGGATCCTGGATCTGGCCGGACCGGTGGACGCGGCCAGGCTGCGCGCGGCCTGGGAGACGCTGCTGGCCAGGCACGCCCCGCTGCGCGCCTGCTTCCGGCAGCGCAAATCGGGCGAGACGGTGCAGATCATCGCCAAGCAGGTGGAACTTCCTTGGCGTGAAGCGGATCTTTCCCACCTCGACGATCCCGCGGAGGCCGTGCGAGAGCTGGCCGAGCAGGACCGGACGACGAGGTTCGACCTCACGCAGGCGCCTTTGGTGCGGCTGAGCCTGATCCGGCTCGGCGACGTCACGCACCGCCTGGTGGTGACCTGCCATCACACGATCATGGACGGCTGGTCGCTGCCCATCGTGCTGGACGAGATGGCGAAGCTGTACGCGGCGGACGGCGGCACGGTGAATCTGCCGGAAGTGACGTCCTACCGGGACTATCTCGCGTGGCTGAACAGGCAGGACAAGGCGCGGTCGCTCGCGGCCTGGACGGAACGGCTCAAGGGGGCCGACGAGCCGACGCTGGTGGTGCCCGCCGATCCGGGGCGCGCGCCCGCCGAGCCGGAGAGTGTCGAGGCGGAACTGCCGGAGCAGCTCACGCGAGCGCTGGCGGAGCTGGCCCGCGGCCGGGGGCTGACGCTGAACACGGTGGTGCAGGGCGCGTGGGCCCTGGTGCTGGCGCAACTGGCGGGCCGGACGGACGTGGTGTTCGGGGCGGCGGTGTCGGCGCGCCCGCCGGATCTGCCCGGCGTGGAGGGAATGGTGGGGCTGTTCCTCAACACCGTTCCCGTGCGAGTGCGGTTGAGCGGTTCGACGCCGGTCGCCGAGCTGCTGACAGACCTGCAGAAACGGCAGGTGGCGCTCATCCCCGACCAGTACGTGGGGCTGGCGGACATCCAGCAGGCGGCCGGCCCCGGAGCCGTCTTCGACACGCTGATCGTCTTCGAGAAGTTCCACCACGATTCCGGCGAACTCGGTGCTGCCGGGGCTTTCGGCATCCAGGTGCATCAGGGCCGGGTGGCCGCCCACTATCCGCTGACGCTGGTCGCCGTCCCCGGCGAGTCGATGTACTTCAAGCTGGACTATCTGACGGATCTCTTCGACCGGGACACCGCGCTCGCCATCCTCGAGCGGTTCACCGGAGTGCTGCGGCAGCTGACCGGGGCGGGCGCTCTCACGGTGGCCGACGTCGAGGTGACGAACCCGGCCGAGCGTGCCCTGGTGGTCGACGCGTGGGGGACGGCATCGCAGGCGGCGCCGGGCCGGACGGCACCGGAGCTTTTCGGCGACCAGGTGGAGCGCCGCCGTGACGAGGCGGCGGTCGTCGACGGCGACCGGACGTTGTCGTACGGGGAACTCTCCGGACAGGCGGAGCGGCTCGCCGGTCACTTGCGCGCCAAGGGAGTGCGGCGCGGGGACCGGGTGGCCGTGGTGCTGGACCGGTCGCCCGAGCTGATCGCGACGTTGCTCGCGGTGTGGAAGGCGGGCGCGGCGTACGTGCCGGTGGATCCCGCCTACCCGGTGGATCGCGTGCAGTTCATGCTGGCGGATTCCGGGCCCGCGGCCGTGGTGTGCGCCAAGACCTACCGGGACGCCGTGCTGGACGTCGGCTTCGAGCCGATCGTCCTGGACGATCCCGAGACGCGGCGGGCGGTGGCGGAGTCCGCTCGCCTGTCGGCGGGCACGACCGCCGACGACCTCGCCTACGTGATGTACACGTCGGGTTCGACGGGGACGCCGAAGGGTGTCGCGGTGTCGCACGGCAACGTCGCGGCGCTGGTCGGGGAACCGGGCTGGCGGGTGGGCCCCGGCGACGCCGTGCTGCTGCACGCCTCGCACGCTTTCGACATCTCGCTGTTCGAACTGTGGGTGCCGCTGGTGTCGGGCGCCCGCGTGGTGCTGGCCGGATCGGGCACGGTGGACGGCGAGGCGCTGGCGGCCCACGTGGCCGGTGGTGTCACGGCCGCCCACCTGACCGCGGGCGCGTTCCGGGTGCTGGCCGAGGAATCGCCGGAGTCCGTCGCCGGTCTGCGCGAGGTGCTGACCGGCGGCGACGCGGTCCCGCTGGCGGCGGTGGAGCGCGTGCGGCGGGTGTGCCCGGACGTGCGGGTGCGGCATCTCTACGGCCCGACGGAGGCCACGCTCTGCGCGACGTGGTGGCTGCTGGAACCCGGTGACGAGACGGGATCGGTGCTGCCGATCGGACGGCCGCTCGCGGGACGGCGGGCTTACGTCCTCGACGCGTTCCTGCGGCCACTGCCCTCGGGGGTGGCAGGCGAGCTGTATGTCGCCGGAGCCGGTGTGGCGCAAGGCTATCTGGACCGTCCGGGGCTGACGGCCGAGCGGTTCGTCGCCGACCCGTTCGTGCCCGGCGGGCGGATGTACCGGACCGGCGACCTGGCGTCCTGGACGGATCAGGGGACGCTGGCGTTCGCCGGGCGCGCCGACGACCAGGTGAAGATCCGCGGCTATCGCGTGGAACCCGGTGAGATCGAAGTGGTCCTCGGCGGTCTCCCCGGTGTCGCCCAGGCCGTGGTGCTGGCCAGGCACGACCATCTGATCGGCTACGTGGTCGCCGAAGCGGGACAGGACGCCGACCCCGCGCGGCTACGCGAACAGCTCGCCGAGACCCTGCCCGAGTTCATGGTCCCGGCCGTGGTGCTGGTGCTGGACGAGCTGCCGTTGACGGTCAACGGAAAGGTGGACCGGCGGGCACTGCCCGAACCGGACTTCGCGTCGAAGTCGGCGGGCCGGGAACCGGTCACCGAAGCCGAACGAGTCCTTTGTGGAGTGTTCGCCGAAGTGCTCGGCCTCGACCGGGTCGGGATCGAGGACAGCTTCTTCGAACTGGGCGGCGACTCGATCTCGTCGATGCAGGTCGCCGCACGTGCGCGTCGCGAAGGTGTTTCGCTGACCCCGAGGCAGGTTTTCGAGCACCGGACGCCCGAACGTCTCGCGGCTCTGGCACAGGAAGCCGCCGCGAAACCCCGCGCCGAGGTCGTCACGGGGGTGGGGGAGATCCCGCGGACGCCGGTGATGCTCGCCCTCGGGGACGAGGCGCTGCGCCCCGGTTTCGCGCAGATGAGGGTCGTCGTCACTCCGGCGGGCCTGGAGCCGGCCGCGCTGGTGAGCGCGCTGCGGGCGGTGCTGGACACGCATGATCTGCTGCGGTCGAGGGTGGAGCCGGACGGACGGCTGATCGTCCGCGAGCGCGGCGCGGTGGACGCGGCCGCCCTTCTCATCCGTGTGCCCGCCGGTGCGGGAGAACTCGACGAGATCGCCGAACGCGAGGTCCGGGCCGCGACGGGCACGCTGGACCCGTCGGCGGGGATCATGGCGCGGATCGTGTGGATCGACGCCGGGGACACCGGGCCGGGCCGCCTGGCGTTCGTGGCGCATCACCTGGCCGTCGACGCGGTCTCGTGGGGAATCCTGCTGCCGGATCTGCAGGCGGCCTATGACGACGTGATCGCCGGGCGGACCCCTGTCCTCGAAGCCCCGGCGACGTCGTATCGGCAGTGGGCGCTGCGGCAGACCGAGCAGGCGCGCAGCGAGCGCACCGTGGCCGAACTCGAAGACTGGGTCGCCCTCCTGGAGGGCGACCAGGCACCAGTGCAGGACAGCGGGCAGGGGCAGTCGCATTCGTGGTCCACGCGACTGTCCGGTACCGAGGCGCGCGACCTGGTGGCACTGCTGCCGGGGGCGTTCCACTGCGGGATCCAGGACGTCCTGCTGGCGGGGCTCGCGGGGGCGGTGGCGCGCGTGCGCGGTACCGGCACCGGGCTGCTGGTGGACGTCGAATCCCATGGCCGCGAGGCCGCCGACGGCGAAGACCTGCTGCGCACCGTCGGCTGGTTCACCAGTGTGCACCCGGTCCGCTTCGATCTGTCCGATGTGGACCTCGCGGCCGCCGGGCGGTTGCTGAAGACCGTGAAGGAGCAGATCCGTGCCGTGCCCGGCGACGGATCGGGCTACGGGCTGCTGCGTCATCTCAACCCCGGCACCGCGGCACGGCTGGCCGCGTTGCCGTCCTCCCGGATCGGGTTCAACTATCTCGGCCGGACCGTGCTCGCCCCGCAGGACACCGCGTGGCAGCCGGGCGGCGAAGGGTCGCTCGGCGGCGGGCCGGATCTGGTCCTCGCCCACGCCGTCGAGGTCAGCGCGGACGTCCAGGACACGCCGTCCGGACTCCGGCTGGGGCTGGCCATCGACGCCCGCGATTCCGACCCCGCCATGGTCGAGCGGCTCGGTGAAGCCTGGCTGGAGACGCTGACCGCGCTCGCGGCCCTCGCCGAAGATCCCGCCGCGGGCGGGCACACGCCGTCCGACTTCGAACTCGTCGCCCTGACCCAGCGGGACGTGACGGAGCTGGAGGCCGCGGCGCCGGGGCTGACCGACATCTGGCCGCTTTCGCCACTGCAGGAGGGAATTCTCTTCGAGCGGGCCTTCGACGCCGACGGTGTCGACGTCTATCAGAGCCAGCGGATCCTGGACCTCGACGGGCCGCTCGACGCGGAACGGCTGCGCGCGGCCTGGGAGCAGGTGCTCGCCCGGCACGGATCGCTCCGGACCGGTTTCCATCAGCTGGGGTCCGGTGAAACGGTGCAGGTCGTCTCGGGTGCGGCCGAACTCCCTTGGCGGGTGGTGGATCTTTCGCACCTCGACGAGCCGGACGCGGAGGTCGAACGGCTCCTCGCCGAGGACCAGGCGCAGCGGTTCGATGTGACCCGGCCGCCCCTGCTGCGGCTGCTGCTGATCCGGCTCGGCGCCGGACGGCACCGGCTCGTGCTGACCTCGCACCACGTCGTACTGGACGGCTGGTCGACGCCGCTCGTCGTGGGTGAGGTTTCGGCCGCCTACGCGGGCGGGCCGCTTCCTTCGGCGGCACCGTCCTTTAAGGACTACCTCGCGTGGCTGGGCCGTCAGGACGTCGAGCGGACGCGAGCGGCGTGGGTCGCCGAACTCGCCGGTTCGGACGAACCGTCCCTTGTGGACGCCGACGCGGGCAAGGCGATGGTCATGCCGGGTGACCGCGCCGAACTGCTGTCCGAGGAGACGACGCGCGCGCTCACCGAGCTCGCCCGCGGGAACGGGTTGACGACGAGCACGATCCTGCAGGCCGCCTGGGCGCTGGTGCTGGCGCGGCTGGCGGGCCGGACGGATGTGGTGTTCGGGTCGGTGGTGTCGGGGCGTCCGGCGGAGGTGCCGGACGTCGAGCGGATGGTGGGAATGTTCATCAACACCGTCCCGGTCCGCGTGCGGCTCGACGGTGGCATGCCGGTGCTGGAGCTGTTCCAGGGCCTGCAGGGGCGCCAGGCGGCGCTGACCGAACACCAGTACCTGGGGCTGCCGGAGATCCAGAAGACGGCGGGCACGGGCGCGGTGTTCGACAGCATCGTGATGATCGAGAACTACCCGCACACCGCCGAAGGCCTCGGCGAAGACGGCGGGGTCGTGATCAGCTCGGTCGTCACCCGGACCGGCACCGGCTATCCGCTGACCATGAACGTCAGCCTCGGCGACCGCCTGCGGATCACCGTGTCCTACCGGCCCGACCGGATCGACGGCGAAACCGCCGCCGAGGTCGCCAGGCAGGTCGTGCGGGTCCTGGAACAGGTGGTGGCGGAGCCTTCGCTGCCGGTGGGCCGCCTCGGCGTGACGAGCGGACCGGCGCGCGAGTCGGTGGTGGAACGCTGGAATTCGACGGGCGAGGCCGCCGACACGACGTCGGTGCTGGAGTTGTTCCGGCGGCAGGCCGTCGCCTCGCCGGACGCGGTGGCGGTCGTGGACGGGGCGCGCACCCTGTCCTACGCCGGACTCGACCGGGAATCCGACCGGCTGGCCGGGCAGCTGGCCGCCGTCGGCGTGCGGCGCGGTGACCGCGTCGGCGTGGTGATGGCTCGCGGCGCGGATCTGCTCGCTGCCCTGCTCGCGGTCTGGAAGGCGGGTGCCGCGCAGGTACCGGTCAACGTGGACTATCCGGCGGAACGGATCGAGCGGATGCTGGCCGACGCCGGTGTCTCGGTCGCGGTCTGCCTCGAAGCGAACCGCAAGGCGGTGCCGGACGGGGTCGAGCCGGTGGTCGCGGACGTCCCGGCGATCGGCGGGGCGCGGCACGAGGCGCCGTCGGTCACCGTCGGCGCGCACGACGTCGCCTACGTCATGTACACCTCGGGATCGACAGGCGTGCCGAAGGGCGTCGCGGTGCCGCACGGGAGTGTGGCGGCACTGGCGAGCGACCCCGGCTGGTCGCAGGGCCCGGACGACCGGGTGCTGCTGCACGCGTCGCACGCTTTCGACGCGTCGCTGGTCGAGATCTGGGTGCCGCTGGTCAGCGGAGCCCGCGTGGTGGTCGCGGAACCGGGCACGGTCGACGCGGAACGGCTCCGCGAGGCGATTTCCCAGGGCGTGACCACCGTCCACCTGACGGCGGGCGCTTTCCGTGCGGTGGCCGAGGAAGCGCCGGAGTCCTTCCGTGGGCTGCGGGAGATCCTGACCGGCGGTGACGCGGTTCCGCTCGCCTCCGTCGAACGGATGCGCCTGGCTTGCCCGGACGTGCGGTTCCGGCAGCTCTACGGCCCGACCGAGATCACCCTCTGCGCCACGTGGCTCGTCCTCGAACCGGGCGACGAAACGGGCGACGTCCTGCCGATCGGCGGTCCGCTGGCCGGACGGCAGGCCTACGTGCTCGACGCGTTCCTGCAGCCGGTGGCGCCGAACGTGACCGGCGAGCTCTACCTCGCCGGAGCCGGTCTGGCCCACGGCTACCTCGGCAACACCGCGTCGACGTCGGAACGGTTCGTCGCCAACCCGTTCGGTACGGGCAGGATGTACCGGACCGGAGACCTGGCGCGCTGGACGGAGCAGGGCGAACTGCTGTTCGGCGGGCGCGCCGACTCCCAGGTGAAGATCCGGGGCTACCGGGTCGAACCCGGCGAGATCGAGGCGGCGCTGACCGAGGTCCCCGACGTCGCGCAGGCGGTCGTGGTGGCCAGGGAAGAACGTCCCGGCGAGAAGCGGCTGATCGCCTACGTGACCGCGGAATCGGGACAGGGACTGGACTCCGACGCGGTCCGCGCGCAGCTCGCGGCGCGGCTGCCGGAGTTCATGGTGCCCGCGGTGGTGCTGGTGCTGGACGGATTCCCGTTGACCATCAACGGGAAGATCGACCGCGCGGCCCTGCCCGCCCCCGAGTTCACCCCGCGGGCGGCCGGTCGCGAGCCGAGCACGGAGACCGAGCGGGTGCTGTGCGGCCTGTTCGCCGAACTCCTCGGACTGGACCGGGTCGGCGCCGACGACGGCTTCTTCGAGCTGGGCGGCGATTCGATCCTCTCGATGCGGCTGGCCGCTCGCGCTCGTCGCGAGAATCTCGTCTTCGGGGCGAAGCAGGTCTTCGAGCAGAAGACGCCTGCGGGTATCGCGGCGGTCGCCGAGCAGGGCGGGCAGCTGCGGGCCGAGGACGCCGAGGGGGTCGGCGAGGTCCCGTTGACGCCGGTGGTGCGGGCGCTGCTCGAACGCGATCCACTTGGCCTGACACGGGAAGGCATGGCGCAGTGGGTGATCGTGGACGTGCCCGGCGACCTCTCCGTGCCCGCGCTGACCGCCGGACTGGGCGCGGTGCTCGACACGCACGACCTGCTGCGGAGCCGGCTCGTCGAGACCGAGGGCGCGGAGCCGAGGCTGGTCGTGGCCGACCGGGGAACGGTCGACGCGGCGGCACTGGTCGACGCCGCCTCTGGTGACGTCGACGAGATCGCGAAGGGCGCGGCGGCACGGCTGGACCCCGCCGAGGGCGTGATGGTGCGGGCGGTCCTGGTGGACGCCGGACGGCTCGTGGTGGCCGCGCATCACCTCGTGGTCGACGTGGTGTCGTGGCGGACCCTGGTGCCGGACCTGCAGTCCGCCTGCGAAGCCGCAGTCGCGGGACTGCGGCCGTCGCTCGATCCGCCGGACGTCTCGTTCCGGCGCTGGTCGCGGACGCTGGCCGACGAGGCGGCGATCCGGGCTTCGGAGCTTCCGACGTGGACGGAGATCCTCGACGGGGCCCAGTCGCGGCTGGGCGAGCTCGATCCCCGGCGTGACACCGTGTCGACCGCGGGGCGCAGGTCCTGGACAGTGCCCGCGGGCACGCTCGTGGAGCAGGCCCCCTCGGCCTTCCACTGCGGTGTCCACGAGGTCTTGCTGGCCACCCTGGCCGGCGCAGTGGCAGGCTGGCGCGGCGGCACCGCCGTCGTGGTGGACGTCGAAGGTCACGGCCGTCAGCCCCTCGGCGAACTGGACCTTTCGCGGACGCTCGGCTGGTTCACCGACGTCCATCCGCTCCGGCTGGACGTGTCCGGGGCCGACCCGGCCGACGTGCTCGCGGGCGGCCCGGCCGCCGGGCGGTTGCTGAAGCAGGTCAAGGAAAACGTGCGGACCGTGCCCGACGGCGGGCTCGGCTACGGCATGCTGCGCCATCTCAACGCCGAAACGGCGCCCGTCCTCGCGGCGCTGCCGAAGGCGGAGATCGGGTTCAACTACCTCGGCCGGTTCTCCTCACGGTCCGACGGCGACGCGAAGCTTTGGCAGATCACGGGAATCGCCGGCAGTGCGGCGGCGCAGGACACGCCGTTGCGGCATGTCCTGGAGATCGACGCCGTCGTGGTGGACGGCGCGGGCGGACCCGAGTTCACCCTGACCGTGACCTGGGCCCGGCGGATCCTCGACGACGCCGGGGCGGAAGCCTTCGCCGCCGCGTGGCTGGACACGCTGACCGGCCTCGCCGCCCACGTCGACGGCGGTGGCGCAGGAGGGCACACGCCGTCGGACTTCCCGCTCACCGCGCTGACGCAGCCGGAGGTGGCCGAGGTCGAGGCCGCCGTGCCGGACCTACTCGACATCTGGCCGCTTTCCCCGCTCCAGGAAGGCTTGCTGTTCCACGCCACCGACGAGCGCGGCCCCGACGTCTACGCGAGCATGCGGAAGCTCGCCCTCGACGGACCGCTGGACGTCGCCCGCTTCCGGGCGTCCTGGCAGGTCCTGCTCGACCGGCATCCCGCCCTGCGGGCCAGTTTCCGGCAGCTCGAGTCCGGAACAGCCGTGCAGGCGATCGCCCGCGAGGTGACGCTGCCCTGGCAGGAGACCGACCTGTCCGGGCTGCCCGAGGACGAGGCACTGGCGGAATTCGACCGGATCGCGGAGGCACAGCAAGCCGAGCGGTTCGACCTGGCCCGCGGACCGCTGCTGCGCCTGCATCTGGTGCGGCTCGGCGAGCGCAGGCACCGGCTGGTCTTCACGTCGCAGCACATCGTGGCCGACGGCTGGTCCCTGCCGCTGATCGCCGACGGGGTGCTGAAGGCCTACGAAGCGGGCGGCGACGGCCGGGCGCTGCCCGCCGTGACGTCCTATCGGGACTACCTCGCCTGGATCGCCCGCCAGGACAAGACGGCCGCGCGGGAGGCCTGGCGGACCGAACTCGCGGGGCTCGACGAGGCGACCCACGTCGTCCCGCCGGATTCGATCCTCACGCCGATCGAGCCCGAACGCGTCGGATTCGAACTCGACGACGAGACGAGCCGGAGCGTGGTGGAGTTCACCCGGCGGCACGGTGTCACGGCGAACACGCTCTTCCAGGGGGTCTGGGCACTGCACCTGGCCTGGCTGGCCGGGCGGAACGACGTGGTCTTCGGCGCCGCTGTCGCGGGACGGCCGCCGGAGATCCCCGGCGTCGAATCCGCGGTCGGCCTGTTCATGAACATGCTGCCGGTCCGGGCCCGCCTCACCGGCGCCGAACCGGTCATCGACATGCTGAAGGACCTGCAGGACCGGCAGGTCGCGATGATGTCGCACCAGCACATCGGGCTGCCCGAGATCAAACAGCTCGCCGGTCCGGGCGCGGCGTTCGACACGATCGTGGTGTTCGAGAACTATCCGACCTCGCCGCCCAAGGCCGACGGCCCCGACGCGCTCGCCATGCGCTCCACGGGGATCCCGAACGACACCGGGCACTATCCGCTGTCCCTGCGCGCGTCCGTGGCGGCGGGCCCCGTCCGCGGCGAGTTCATCTACCGGCCGGACGTGGTCGACCGGACCAGGGCCGAGGAGATGCTCGCGTCGATCCTCCGCGGGCTCGACCAGGTGCTGGCCGAACCGCGGACGCCGGTGGGCCGGATCGGCCTGATCGGCCCGGACCAGCGTCGTCTCGTGGTCGACGAGTGGAACCGGACCGGCGCGCCGCTCACGGCGAAGACCCTGCCGGTGCTGCTCCGAGAGCAGGCCGAACGGACGCCGGACGCGGTGGCGGTACAGGACGCGGCGCGGAGCCTGACCTACCGCGGGCTGCTCGGCGAGGTGGAGGCGCTGGCGCGGCTGCTCGTGCGGTCGGGGGTGCGGCGCGAGCAGCGGGTGGGCGTGGTGGTCGAACGCTCGGCCGAGCTGGTGGTGACCCTGCTGGCGGTGACCTTCGCCGGCGGCGTGTTCGTGCCGGTCGATCCGGACTACCCCCGTGAACGCGTCGAGTTCATGCTGGCCGACTCGGCCCCCGAAGTGCTGGTGTGCACGAAGACGACCCGGTCGTTCGTGCCCGCGGACTTCGCGGGCACGGTGCTGGCGCTGGAGGACCTGCCCGCCGCCGGTCCCGGCGCCGAATTGCCGCCGGTGGCACCGGAAGACGCGGCGTACGTGATCTACACGTCCGGGTCGACAGGGGTGCCGAAGGGCGTCCTGGTCACCCATTCCGGGCTCGTCAACCTCGGCTACGCGCATATCGAGCGGATGGCCGTGACGTCGTCCTCGCGGATCCTGCAGTTGTCCGCGATCGGTTTCGACGCCATGGTTTCCGAGCTCTACATGTCCCTGCTGGCCGGTGCGACCCTGGTCCTGCCGGACGCGGCGAGCATGCCGCCCCGGATGACGCTGGGCGACGCGATCCGCCAGGCGGAGATCACCCACCTGACCGTGTCGCCGAGTGTGCTGGCGAGCGAGGACGACCTGCCCGACACGTTGCGGACGATCCTGACCGGCGGCGAAGCGCTGCCGCCCGCGCTGGTGGACCGCTGGTCGCCGGGCCGCCGGGTGATCCAGGCCTACGGGCCGACCGAGACGACGATCTGCTCGACGATGAGCGCCCCGCTGGACACGGGATACGACCAGGTCCCGCTCGGCGGCCCGATCCACAACGTGGGGCACTACGTGCTCGACGCCTTCCTGCGGCCGGTGCCGCCCGGCGTGGTCGGCGAGCTCTACATCACCGGCGTCGGACTGGCCCGCGGCTATCTGGGCCGTCCCGGCCTGTCGGCGGAGCGGTTCGTCGCCAGCCCGTTCGCCCCCGGCGAGCGCATGTACCGGTCCGGGGACCTGTTCCGCTGGACCAAGGAAGGCCAGCTGCTCTTCGCGGGCCGGATCGACGCGCAGGTCAAGGTGCGCGGGTACCGGGTCGAGCCCGCCGAGATCGAGGCCGTGCTCGCGGAGCATCCGTGGGCGGACCAGGTGGTGGTCTCCGTCCGCCGGGACGGGCCGGGCGACAAGCAACTGGTGGCCTACGTCGTGCCGTCGGCCGACGCTTCCGACGAGGGCGCAGACCTGACGTCCGCGTTGCGCGAGCTGGCGGCCGAACGGCTGCCGGAGTACATGATGCCGGCGGCGTTCGTGTCGCTGGAGCAGATGCCGCTCACCCCGCACGGCAAGCTCGACCATCGGGCGCTGCAGGCCCCCGACTTCGCCGGGATGTCCTCGAAACGGGACCCGCGCACGGCGATGGAAGCGTGGCTGTGCGAGCTGTTCGCGGAGGTGCTCGGGCTCGAGCAGGTGGCTCCCGACGACAGCTTCTTCGAACTCGGCGGCGACTCGATCACCTCGATGCAGTTGTCGGCCAGGGCCCGCCGCAAGGGACTGGAACTGACGCCGTGGCAGGTGTTCGAGGAGAAGACGCCGGAACGGCTGGCGGTGCTCGTGAAGGAACTTCCGGCCGAAGGCGCGGAGACCGCGGCGCCGGAGTCCACCGCGAGCCCGCTCGTGGAGCTTTCCTCTGACCAGATGGACCAACTCTTGGCCGGACTTGCCGGTGACTGATCTACATAAGGAGCAGATCGTGACCGTTGACGACACCCGCGCAAAGCCTCGCTCCAGCGTGGAGGACGTCTGGCCTCTTTCGCCGCTGCAAGAGGGGATGCTTTTCCACACCATCCTCGACAAGGAGGGGCCGGACACCTACACGGTGCAGACCGTCTACGGCATCGACGGCCCGCTGGACGCGGGGCTGCTGAAGGCGTCGTGGCAGGCGCTCGTGGACCGGCATGCCGCGCTGCGGGCCTGTTTCCGCTACGTCAGCGGCGCGCAGATGGTGCAGGTCATCGCGCGGGACGCCGAGATCCCTTGGCGCGAAACGGATCTCTCCGGGCTGTCCGATGTCGAAGGCGAAGTGGACCGGCTGGCCGCGGAAGAGGTGGCCGAGCGGCTGAGCATCGAGTCGGCGCCGCTGATGAAACTGCATCTGATCCGGCTCGGCCCGGAGAGCCACCGGCTCGTGCACACCCTGCACCACGTGCTGACCGACGGCTGGTCGATGCCGATCATCCACCGCGAGCTCGCCGAGATCTACGCCGCGGGCGGCGACGCGTCCGGGCTCCCGCCCACGGTGTCCTATCGGGACTACCTCGCCTGGCTGGGCCGCCAGGACAAGGAAGCGGCCCGCGCGGCCTGGCGGAACGAACTCGCCGGGCTGGACACTCCCACCACGGTCGTCCCGGCCGACCCGGCACGGGTACCGGACATCCACACCGAGGTCGTCGAACTGTCCGCCGAGCTGACGGACGGCCTCGCCCGGCTGGCGCGAAGCAACGGTCTCACCCTGAACACCGTCGTGCAGGGCGCGTGGGCCGCCGTGCTGTCGCAGCTCACCGGCCGCACCGACGTGGTGTTCGGCGCGACCGCCTCGGGGCGGCCCGCCGATCTGCCCGGCGTCGAGGCGATGGTCGGCCAGCTGCTCAACACCCTGCCGGTGCGGGTCCGGCTCGACGGCGCGCGGCGGGCCGTCGACGTGTTCGCCGGACTGCAGCGCGACCAGGCGGCGCTCATGGCGCACCAGTATCTCGGCCTCCAGGACGTGCGGACCGTCGCCGGGCCCGGAGCGGTCTTCGACACGCTCGTCATCTACGAGAACTTCCCCCGCCAGGGACTCGGTCAGCCGTCGGGGGGCGGCCTGAACCTGCGCCCGGTGAAGCGGGGGAGCAATTCCTCGCACTACCCGTTCACCCTGGTCACCGGTCCGGGTGAACGGATGCCGCTCATCCTCGACTACGACCATGGCCTGTTCGACCGCGAGGCCGCCGCATCGGTCGTCGGCGCGATGGCGCGGGTGCTGGAGCGGCTGGTGGCTGAGCCCGACGTCCTCGTCGGCCGTCTGACGCTGGTCAGCGAGGCCGAGCGTGCACTGGTGCTGGACGAGTTCAACGCGACCACCGGCCCGGTGCCGGGGGAATCCGTCGTCGGGCTGTTCGCGCGGCGGGTGGCCGCGGCGCCGGACGCGGTGGCGATCACCGGCGCCGACGGCGCGGACCTGACCTACGCCGCCCTCGACGAGGCGTCGGACAGGCTGGCCGGTTACCTCGCCGGTCGTGGCGTCGGCCGTGGTGACCGGGTCGGGGTGGCGATGGAACGGTCACCGGAGCTGATCATCGCGTTCCTCGCGATCTGGAAGGCGGGCGCCGCCTACGTCCCGGTGGACGTCGAGTACCCGGCCGAGCGGATCTCGTTTATCTTCGACGACTCCGGCGTCTCGACCGTCCTGTGCGCCGAAGCCACCAGCGCGGTCGCGCCGGACGACGCGATCGTGCTCGACGCGCCCGGAACGCGGGCGGCCGTGAACGACTGTGCCGCGCCGGGGATCCGGCTGTACGCGGGCGATCTGGCGTACGTCATGTACACCTCGGGATCCACCGGCCTGCCGAAGGGCGTGGCCATCCCGCACGGCGCCGTCGCCGGGCTGGCCGGTGACGAGGGCTGGCAGATCGGTCCCGAGGACGGCGTCCTGATGCACGCGACGCACGTCTTCGACCCGTCTCTCTACGCGATCTGGGTGCCGCTCGTCTCGGGCGCCAGGGTCCTGCTCACCGAACCGGGAGCGCTGGACGCGGCCGGGGTGCGGCAGGCCGTGGGGCGGGGCGCGACCTTCGTCCACCTCACCGCCGGCACCTTCCGCGCGCTGGCGGAAACGGCGCCGGAATGCTTCGACGGCCTGGTCGAGATCGGGACCGGCGGCGACGTCGTCCCCTTGCAGTCGGTGGAGAACCTGCGGCGCGCCCAGCCCGGTCTGCGGGTGCGCAACACCTACGGGCCGACCGAGACCACCCTGTGCGCGACGTGGCTGCCGATCGAACCCGGCGACGTGCTCGGTCAGGAGCTGCCGATCGGCCACCCCATGACCAACCGCCGGATCTACGTCCTCGACGCCTTCCTGCGCCCGGTCGCGCCGGGAGTGGACGGCGAGCTGTACATCGCGGGCACGGGGCTGGCCCGTGGCTACCTGAACAGCCCCGGCCTGACGGCGGACCGGTTCGTCGCGTGCCCGTTCCTCCCCGGCGAACGCATGTACCGCACCGGCGACCGGGCGCGCTGGACCCGTGACGGCGAGATCGTCTTCCTCGGCCGCGCCGACGACCAGGTGAAGATCCGCGGCTACCGGGTCGAGCTCGGCGAAGTGGAGTCCGTGCTGGCGGCTCAGCCGGGCGTGGTCGAGGCGGTCCTGCTGGCACGGGAAGACCAGCCGGGCGAAAAGCGTCTCGTCGGCTACTTCGTGTCCGACGGCACCGACGCGGGGCCGGAGGAGATCCGGCGGCAGATGGCGCTGGTCCTGCCCGACTACATGGTCCCGATCGCGGTCGTCGCGCTGCCCGGCCTGCCCGTCACCCCCAACGGCAAGGTGGACCGGCGGGCGCTGCCCGCCCCGGATCTCGCGGGACACTCGTCGGCGAAGGCGCCGGAGAGCGAGACCGAAAAGGTCCTGTGCGCGCTGTTCGCCGAGATCCTCAGCGTCGAGCACGTGGGGGTCGACGACACCTTCAACGACCTCGGCGGCAGTTCGGCGCTGGCCATGCGGCTCGTCGCGCGGATCCGGGAGGAACTCGGTGAGGATCTCCCCATCCGGCAGCTGTTCTCGTCGCCGACACCCGCGGGGCTGGCCAGGGCTCTCGCCGCGAAGTCCCGCCCCGTACTGGAAGCCGTCCAGCGGCCGGACCGGGTGCCCCTCACCGCCCGGCAGCTGCGCGCGTGGCTGCTGGCCGACCCCGGCGGTGAGACGGCGGCCTTGACCACCTCGGTCGCCCTGCGCTTGCGGGGCAAGCTGGACGTGCCTGCGCTGACGGCGGCGATCGGCGACGTCGCGACCCGGCACGAACTGCTGCGCACCACTTTCCCCGGCGACGCGCAGAGCGTGCGCCAGCACGTCCACGAGACCTCGGCGGCCGAGCCGGTTCCGGTCACGGTCACCGAGGAGGACCTTCCGGGGTTGCTCGCCGACCGGCGCGGGCGGGCCTTCGACCTCACCCGTGAAGTGCCGTGGCGGTGCGACCTTTTCGCGCTCTCGGAAAAGGAACACGTACTGCACCTGCAGGTGCACCGGATCCTCGCCGACGACGACTCACTGGACGTGTTCTTCCGCGACCTGGCGGCCGCGTACGGCGCACGGCGCGAAGGCCGGGTCCCGCAGCGCGCGCCGCTGGCCCTGCAGTTCGCCGACTACGGGCTCTGGGAGCGGCGGCTGCTCGAAGACGAGAACGAGCCGGGCAGCCTGATCAACGAGCAGATCTCCTTCTGGCGGGACAATCTGGCGGGTATCGACGGGGAGACGGTGCTCCCGTTCGACCGGCCGCGGCCCGCCGTCCCGTCGCGCCGGGCCGGGACGGTCGCGCTCCGGCTGGACGCCGCTCCGCACGCCCGGTTGACGGAGGCGGCGGAACCGGCGGGCGCGGACACGTCCCAGTTGGTGCACGCGGCGCTCGTCATGCTGCTGGCCAAATCCGGCGCGGGCCAGGATGTGGTGATCGGCTCGACGCTGCCCCGTGACGAGGAACTCTTCGATCTCGAACCGATGATCGGCCCGTTCGCCAGGCCGCTCGCCCTGCGGACGGACGTCTCGGGCGACCCGACCTTCCTGGAGGTCGTCACCAGGGTGCAGGAGGCCGTCCAGGCCACGAGCCAGCACCTGGACGTGCCGTTCGAGCGGATCGTCGAACTGCTGGATCTGCCCGCGTCGCTGTCTCGCCATCCTGTGTTCCAGGTGGGCCTGCGGGTGGACGAGGAGGACATCGACGGCTGGTCGGCGGCGGAACTGCCCGCGCTGCGCACCAGCGTCGAACCCGGCGGGACCGAGGCCATGGAGCTGGATCTCGCCGTCGACCTCACCGAACGCTTCGATGACGACGACGAACCTGGCGGCATCGAGGGCGCGCTGCGCTACGCCACCGACCTGTTCGACGAGGCCACGGCCGAGTCGATGGCCCGGCGGCTGATCCGCGTCCTCGAACAGGTCGCGGAGGATCCCCGGCGGCGGATCAGCGACCTGGACCTCTTCCTGGACGACTTCGAACGCGGCCGTCCGCCCATCGCACCGGCGCGATGGGCCGGGGACGCGCCCCAGGTGGTCACCGACCTGGTCGGGGACGGCCCGCTCGGCGCGCTCGTGCTGGACGGCGAACTGCGGCCTGTCGCTCCTGGCACCGTCGGCGATCTCTACGTCACCGGTCCGGCGGTCGACGCGGGAGGGGCCGGGCTGCCGACCGTGCCCTGTCCGTTCGGGGAGGACGGGCACCGGATGCTGTCCACGGGCCTGCTCGCCCGCAAGACGCCCGCGAAGACCCTGGTCGTCGTCGGCGAGCGGCGGCGGGCGAGCACCGCGGTGAAGACGGGCGACTTCGAGATCCTGCTGCCGCTGCGCGTCAGCGGTGACCGGCCGCCCCTGTTCTGCGTCCACGCGAGCGGCGGCCTGAGCTGGAACTACGAACCGCTGCTGCGGTACCTCCCGGCGGATCAGCCGGTCTACGGCGTGCAGGCACGCGGCCTGGCCCGTGCCGAACCGCTGCCGGGCAGCGTCGAGGAGATGGCCGCGGACTACCTGGCGCAGATCCGCGCCGTGCAGCCGTCCGGGCCGTATCACCTCCTCGGCTGGTCGCTCGGCGGCCGTATCGCGCAGGCGATGGCCCGGTCGCTGGAGGCGGAAGGGGAAAAGGTCGGCCTGCTCGCCCTGCTCGACGCCTATCCCGTCTACATGGGACGCAAGACGACCGGCGCCGCGAACGAGGAAGCGGCCCTGTCGAAGCGGAACCAGGCGGATCTGGACCTCGCGAGCCAGCTGGTCAAGGGAGAAGCCGCCCGGTCGCGTCTCGAAGCTGTCATGCGCAATCTCTGGGATGTGGGGCCACGCCACGTCTCTTCGCCCTTCGAAGGCGACATCCTGCTCTTCGTGGCCACTGTGGACCGTCCCGAGCATCTGCCCGTCTCGGTGGCGAAAGCCAGCTGGAAGGACTTCACCAGCGGGACCATCGAGTGCCACGACGTCCCGTCCAACCACTACGACATGGTGCAAACCGCGGCGCTGGGCCAGATTGGAGCCATCGTCGCCGAGAAACTCCGGCACCGCCCGGAAGGTGAAAGGACACAACGATGACCAACCCCTTCGACAACGAAGACGGTTCCTTTTTCGTGCTGGTCAACGACGAGGGCCAGCACTCCCTGTGGCCGTCCTTCGCGGAGGTGCCGTCGGGCTGGACCCGTGTGCACGGCGAGAGCAGCCGCCAGGAATGCCTCGCCTACGTCGAGGAGAACTGGACCGACCTCCGGCCGAAGAGCCTCGTGCGGGAAGCCGGCGTCTGAGGGACGGTGTCCAGCCGCTCAACCCGGACGGTTGGACGAGCCCGGCGGCGGCGTAGTGAGGTCGTGAAGGCCTCCTTCCCTACCTTGAGGGTAGGCAAGGAGGCCTTCACGGACATCCGAACGAACGCTGGATGAGGCGGAAAGGAACTGTGCAGTGTTCGAGGAGAAGAACGCCCTCCGGGGCACGGAGATCCACCGGAGAGAGCGCTTCGATCCGGGGCAGGAGCTGCGTTCCCTGATGGCCGAGGGCCCCATGTCCGTGATGGAGGCCGAAGAATGCCCCGGCGGGCGGACTGGCTGGGTCGCCACCGGGTACGACGAGACCCGGCAGGTGCTCGGCTCGGACAAGTTCAGCGCCAAACTGCTGTACGGCGGGACGGCGGCAGGCCGCATCTGGCCCGGCTTCCTCAACCAGTACGACCCGCCGGAGCACACGCGGCTGCGCCGGATGGTGGCGTCGGCGTTCACTTTCCGGCGGATGCGGGACTTCCGGCCGCGGATCGAGTCGATCGTCGAGGCCACCCTCGACGACATCGAGGCCACCGGCGGCCCGGTGGATTTCGTGCCCCGGTTCGCGTGGCCCGTCGCGACGACGGTGATCTGCGACTTCCTCGGCATTCCCCGTGACGACCAGGCGGACCTGTCGCGCGCCCTGCACGCCAGCCGGGCCGAACGGTCGGGCAAACGGCGTGTGGCGGCGGGAAACAAGTACTGGACGTACATGGGCCAGGTCGCGGCCAAAACGCGCCGCGATCCCGGTGACGACATGTTCGGTGCCGTGGTGCGCGAACACGGCGACGACATCACCGACGCGGAACTGCTGGGCGTGGCCGCTTTCGTCATGGGCGCGAGCGGGGATCAGGTGGCCCGGTTCCTTTCGGCGGGCGCGTGGCTGATGGTCGAGCATCCCGAGCAGTTCGCCGTGCTCCGGGACAAGCCGGAATCCGTCCCGGATTGGCTGAACGAGGTCGCCCGGTACCTCACGAGCGACGAGAAGACCACTCCGCGCATCGCGAAGGAAGACGTGTACGTGGGTGATCAGCTCGTCAAGGCGGGTGACGCCGTCACCTGTTCCTTGCTGGCTTCGAACCGTGGGAAGTTCCCCGACCCGGAGGACGCGTTCGACATCACCCGTGAAAAGCCCTCGCATGTCACGTTCGGGCACGGCATCCATCACTGTCTCGGCAGGCCGCTGGCCGAGATGGTGTTCCGGGCGGCGCTCCCGGCATTGGCGCACCGCTTTCCCAAACTCCGGCTGGCCGAACCGGATCGCGAGATCAAACTGGGGCCGCCGCCGTTCGACGTGGAAGCCCTTCTCCTCGACTGGTAGCGCGAAACCTTGGCAGCAAAGGAGTTTTCCCGGTGATTGAGGACGACCAGCGCCCGCTGCACATCCGGAGACAGGGGCTGGACCCGGCGGACGAACTGCTCGCCGCCGGAGCGCTGACGAGGGTCACCATCGGATCCGGGGCGGATGCCGAGACCCATTGGATGGCCACCGCGCACGCCGTCGTCCGGCAGGTGATGGGTGATCACCAGCGGTTCAGCACCCGGCGCCGCTGGGACCCGCGCGACGAGATCGGCGGGAAGGGCATCTTCCGGCCGCGTGAACTGGTCGGCAACCTGATGGATTACGACCCGCCCGAGCACACGCGGCTGCGGCAGAAGCTGACGCCCGGTTTCACGTTGCGCAAGATGCAGCGGATGCGGCCGTACATCGAGCAGATCGTGCACGAACGTCTCGACGAGATGGAGGAGACGGGATCCCCCGCGGATCTGATCACGCTCGTCGCCGACCGGGTGCCCGGCGCCGTGCTGTGCGAGCTGATCGGCGTGCCGAGGGACGACCGGGACATGTTCATGAAGCTCTGTCACGGGCATCTGGACGCCTCGCTGAGCCAAAAGCGGCGGGCGGCGCTCGGCGACAAGTTCTCCCGCTATCTGCTGGCGATGATCGCCAGGGAACGCAAGGAGCCGGGCGAGGGGATGATCGGGGCGGTCGTCGCCGAATACGGTGACGACGCCACGGACGAGGAGCTGCGGGGTTTCTGCGTTCAGGTGATGCTGGCAGGTGACGACAACATCTCCGGCATGATCGGGCTCGGGGTGCTGGCGATGCTGCGGCATCCCGAGCAGATCGCCGCTTTCCGCGGTGACGAGCAGTCGGCGCAACGCGCGGTCGACGAGCTGATCCGGTACCTGACGGTGCCCTATTCGCCGACCCCCCGGATCGCCAGGGAGGACATCACCCTCGCGGGCCAGGAGGTCAAGAAAGGGGACAGCGTCATCTGTTCCCTCCCCGCGGCCAACCGTGACCCGGCACTGGCGCCGGACGTGGACCGCCTCGATGTCGCGCGTGAGCCCGTCCCGCATGTCGCGTTCGGGCACGGGGTCCACCATTGCCTCGGCGCCGCGCTGACCCGCCTCGAACTGCGCACGGTCTTCACCTTGCTGTGGCAGCGTTTTCCCGCGCTGAGGCTCGCGGATCCCGCGCAGGACGACAAATTCCGCCTGACCACCCCCGCGTACGGATTGACCGAATTGATGGTCGGATGGTGATCGCCGGATCCGTCCACACGAGGTCGCTGGACGTGCTGCCTGATTACCGGTGGAATTGGGGCGTCGGCGGGTTCGGGCCGGCAAAGCCGAAACGGGATTTTCCCGGTCGACCAAG
Source organism: Amycolatopsis alba DSM 44262 (assembly GCF_000384215.1). NCBI lineage: Bacteria > Bacillati > Actinomycetota > Actinomycetes > Pseudonocardiales > Pseudonocardiaceae > Amycolatopsis > Amycolatopsis alba. Next base: position 5,356,701 of record NZ_KB913032.1, read on the forward strand.
GAGTTTCCATTCTGATGGGGCACGGTAGCGATCAGCTCGCGCCACTTCTGCGGGAGCCGGCGAACTTTCAGCTGCGGAAGAACTGCGATCCGCACGAGGACAATTTCGCGCTCAGGGCACAGGGCCCGCTGGTCCGGATAGCCGGCGAATCGTCCGCGCAGCTGGGCCGGGATTTCGTCTGGCAGGCACACGGCTACGACGTCGTGCGCAAGATCCTCGGCGACCACGAGAATTTCACGACGCGGCCGCAATTCACCCAGGCGAAATCCGGGGCACACGTCGAAGCCCAGTTCGTCGGGCAGATCTCGACCTATGATCCGCCCGAGCACACCCGCCTGCGGAAAATGCTGACGCCGGAGTTCACCCTCCGGCGGATCCGCCGGATGGAGCCCGCGATCCAAGCCCTCGTCGACGACCGGCTCGACCTGCTGGAGGCCGAGGGACCGGGCGCGGACCTCCAAGGGCTGTTCGCCGATCCGGTCGGCGCCCACGCCCTGTGCGAACTGCTCGGCATCCCGCGCGACGACCAGCACGAGTTCGTCCGGCGGATCAGGCGGAACGCCGATCTGAGCCGCGGGCTCAAGGCGCGGGCGGCCGACAGCGCGGCGTTCAACCGGTACCTGGACAACCTCATCGCCGGACAGCGGAAGAACCCCGGAGACGGATTCCTCGGCATGATCGCGCGGGAGCACGGCGACAACGTCACGGACGATGAACTGAAAGGCCTGTGCACGGCGCTGATCCTCGGCGGTGTCGAGACCGTCGCGGGGATGATCGGCTTCGGTGTGCTCGCCCTGCTGGACAATCCCGGCCAGATCGAACTGCTTTTCGAAAGCCCCGAAAAGGCCGACCGGGTCGTCAACGAACTGGTGCGGTATCTGTCCCCGGTGCAGGCGCCGAATCCGCGCCTCGCCATCAAGGACGTGGTCGTCGACGGGCAGCTGATCAAAGCGGGGGACTACGTCCTGTGCTCGGTGCTCATGGCCAACCGGGACGAGGCGCTGACCCCGGATCCCAACGTCCTCGACGCGAATCGCGCCGCGGTGTCGGACGTCGGATTCGGGCACGGCATCCATTACTGCGTGGGCGCGGCGCTGGCCAGGTCGATGCTGCGGACGGCTTACCGGACGCTGTGGCGGCGATTTCCCGGACTGCGCCTGGCCGTGCCCATCGAAGAAGTGAAGTACCGCAGCGCGTTCGTTGACTGCCCTGATCAGGTTCCGGTCGTCTGGTGACGACCGGCCCGGCGAAATGACACACGACACAGAGGAATGGTGGGAAATGTCGGTCGAAGATTTCGATGTGGTGGTCGCCGGTGGCGGGCCTGGCGGTTCGACCGTCGCCACGTTGGTGGCGATGCAGGGGCATCGCGTTCTGCTGCTGGAGAAGGAGGTCTTTCCCCGGTACCAGATCGGTGAGTCGCTGCTGCCCGCCACGGTGCACGGGGTGTGCCGGATGCTGGGCGTCGCGGACGAACTGGCGAATTCCGGGTTCCCGATCAAACGCGGTGGCACGTTCCGCTGGGGTGCCCGCCCGGAGCCGTGGACGTTCCACTTCGGCATCTCGGCCAAGATGGCGGGCTCGACGTCGCACGCCTATCAGGTCGAGCGGGCCAAGTTCGACCAGATCCTGTTGAACAACGCCAAAAGCAAAGGTGTCGTCGTCCGCGAGGGTTGTTCGGTCGACACTGTGGTCGAAGAGGGCGAGCGGGTCACCGGGCTGCGGTACACCGACGCGGACGGCAACGCCCGCGAGGTGTCGGCGCGCTTCGTGATCGACGCGTCGGGCAACAAGAGCCGGCTGTACTCCCACGTCGGCGGTACGCGGAACTATTCGGAGTTCTTCCGCAGCCTGGCACTGTTCGGGTACTTCGAGGGCGGCAAGCGGCTGCCCGCGCCGGTCTCGGGCAACATCCTGAGCGTCGCCTTCGACAGCGGCTGGTTCTGGTACATCCCGTTGAGCGACACGCTGACCAGCGTCGGCGCGGTGGTGCGCCGGGAGGACGCCGACAAGATCCAGGGCGACCGGGAGAAGGCGCTCGCGGACCTGATCGCCGAATGCCCGATGATCTCGGAGTACCTGTCGGACGCGAAGAGGGTGACGACGGGCAAGTACGGGGAACTGCGGGTCCGCAAGGACTACTCGTACCAGCAGACGACTTTCTGGCGGCCGGGGATGATCCTGGTCGGCGACGCCGCGTGTTTCGTGGACCCCGTGTTCTCCTCCGGTGTGCACCTGGCGACCTACAGCGCGCTGCTCGCCGCCCGGTCGATCAACAGCGTCCTCGCGGGTGAGCTGGACGAGAAGACCGTCCTGACCGAATACGAGGCGCGGTACCGCCGCGAATACGGCGTGTTCTACGAGTTCCTCGTGTCGTTCTATCAGATGAACGTGAACGAGGAATCGTATTTCTGGCAGGCCAAGAAGGTCACGAGGAACGAGAACACCGACATCGAGTCGTTCGTCGAGCTGATCGGTGGCGTGTCCTCCGGTGAGACGGCGCTGACGGCCGCGGACCGGATCGCCGAGCGCAGCGCCGAATTCGCTTCGGCCGTCGACGAGATGGCGGCGGGCGACGGGGACAACATGGTGCCGATGTTCAAGTCGCAGGTGGTCAAGCAGGCGATGCAGGAAGCGGGCCAGGTGCAGATGAAGGCGCTGCTCGGCGAGGACGCCGAACCCGAGATGCCGCTGTTCCCCGGCGGGCTGGTGACTTCGCCCGACGGGATGAAGTGGCTGCCTTACCACCCGGCCTGAAACCCGCCTAGCAAACAGGGGTAGCGAAATGCGCGTGTTGTTGTCGGTGTGCGGAACCCGCGGAGACGTCGAAATCGCGGTGGCGCTCGCGGTCCGGTTGAGGGCGCTCGGGGTGGAGACGCGGATGTGCGCCCCGCCCGCCGCCGCGGAGCGGCTGGCCGAGGTCGAGGTGCCGCATGTGCCGGTCGGCCTGCCGCAGCACCTGATGTTGCAGGAGGGGATGCCGCCGCCACCGCCCGAGGAGGAGCGACGGCTCGAGGCCATGACGATCACCATGCAGTTCGACGCGATCCCCGCGGCGGCCGAAGGGTGCGTCGCGGTGGTGGCGGTCGGGGACGTGGCCGCCGCGACCGGCGCGCGGTCGGTGGCCGAGAAACTGGGTCTCCCGTTCTTCTACTCGGTCCCCAGCCCGGTCTATCTGCGGTCCCCGCACTTCCTGCCACCCGACGACGAGCCGACCACGCCGGGCGTGACCGACATCGACGTGCTGTGGGAGGAGCGGGTCCGGCGGTTCGACGACCGGCACCGGGACACGCTCAACGAGCAGCGGGCCGCGATCGGCCTGCCGCCGGTGGAGGACGTCTTCGGCTACGGCCACACCGATCAGCCGTGGCTTTCGGCGGATCCGGTGCTGGCCCCGCTGCAGCCGGACGTCGACGCCGTGCAGACCGGTGCGTGGATCCTGCCCGACGAACGGCCGCTCTCCGCGGAACTGGAGGCATTCCTGGCCGCCGGGCCGCCGCCGGTGTACATCGGTTTCGGCAGCTCGTCCGGACGCGGGATCGCCGACGCCGCGAAGCTCGCCGTCCAGGCGATTCGCGCCCACGGCCGCCGGGTGATCCTCTCCCGCGGCTGGACCGAGCTGGTCCTGCCCGACGACCGGGAAGATTGCTTCGCCATCGACGAGGTGAATCTCCAGGAGCTGTTCCGCCGGGTGGCCGCCGTCATCCACCACGGCAGCGCGGGCACGGAGCATCTGGCCACGCGGGCGGGCGTCCCCCAGCTCGTGATCCCCCGGAACACCGACCAGCCGTACTTCGCGGAGCGGGTGGCCGCTCTGGGTATCGGGGTGGCCCACGACGGTCCGACGCCGACCTTCGACTCACTGTCGGCCGGGCTCACCACCGTCCTCGCCCCGGAAACGCGTGCGCGGGCGGTGGCCGTGGCGGCCACCGTCCTCACCGACGGGGCGGCGGCGGCCGCGGAGCTGCTGCTGGCCGCGGTCGGCGCGGAGAAGCCGGCGGTTCCCGCGTGAACCACACCGAACCGGAACCCAGGGAACGGGGAACCAAGTAATGCGTGTGCTGTTGGCGACGTGCGGAAGCCGCGGAGACGTCGAACCACTGGTGGCCTTGGCGGTCCGTCTGCGGGAGTCCGGCGCGGAGCCGCTGATGTGCGCCCCGCCGGACTGCGCGGACCGGCTGGCCGAGGTCGGCGTGCCGCATGTGCCGCTCGGTCAGTCGGCGCGTCCGTCGGCCGGGCAAGCGAAGCCCTTCACGGCGGAGGACATGCTCCGGTTCACCTCCGACACGATCGCCACGCAGTTCGACCAGATCCCGGCGGCCGCCGAGGGCTGTGCCGCCGTGGTGACGACCGGACTGCTGGCCGCCGCGCTCGGCGTGCGGTCGGTGGCCGAGAAGCTGGGCATCCCCTACTTCTACGGCTTCCACTGCCCGAGCTATGTGCCGTCGCCGTACTACGCGCCGCCGCCGCCTCTCGGCGAGCCGCCCGCCCCGGAAGGGACCGACATCCGGGCGCTGTGGGAGCGGAACAACCAGAGCGCCTTCCGGAGGTACGGCGGCCCGCTCAACGAGCAGCGGGCCGCGATCGGCCTGCCGCCGGTGACGGATATCTTCGGCCACGGCTACACCGATCACCCGTGGATGGCGGCGGATCCGGTCCTGGCCCCGATGCAGCCGACGGATCTCGACGCCGTGCAGACCGGCGCGTGGATCCTGCCCGACGAACGGCCGCTTTCCGCGGAGCTGGAGGCGTTCCTGGCCGCCGGACCGCCGCCGGTCTACCTGGGATTCGGCAGCCTGCGTGCCCCCGCTGACGCCGCGAAGGTGGCCATCGAAGCGATCCGCGCCCACGGCCACCGGGTGATCCTCTCGCGTGGCTGGGCCGATCTGGTCCTGCCCGACGACCGGGACGACTGTTTCGCCACCGGCGAAGTGAACCAGCAGGTGCTGTTCGGCCGGGTGGCCGCCGTCATCCACCACGGCGGCGCGGGTACGACGCATGTGGCCGCGCGGGCGGGCGCCCCTCAGATCCTGGTGCCCCAGATCGCGGACCAGCCGTACTACGCCGGCCGGGTGGCCGAACTGGGTATCGGGGTGGCCCACGACGGTCCGACCCCGACCTTCGACACCCTGTCGGCCGCGCTCACCACGGCCCTCGCCCCGGAAACGGCCGCGCGGGCGGCGGAGGTGGCGGGCACCGTCCTCACCGACGGGGCCGCGGCGGCCGCGGACCTGATCTTCACCGCGGTCGGCCGGGAAAAGCCCGCCGTTCCAGCCTGAACCACCCCGAGCAAGCTCAGAGGAGACGCATGTCCACCACGTCCCGGTGCCGGATCTGTGACGGCACCGTCACCGAATTCATCGATCTCGGCCGCCAGCCGCTTTCGGACGCGTTCGTGGTTCCCGGCGACGAGAAGAAGGAGTTCTTCTTCCGGCTCGCCACCGGGATCTGCGAGTCCTGCACGATGGTGCAGCTGATGGAAGAGGTCCCGAGGGACCTGATGTTCCACGAGGCGTACCCGTACCACTCGTCCGGTTCGGCCTTCATGCGCACGCATTTCCACGACCTGGCCAAACGCCTGCTGACCACGGAGCTGACCGGCGAAGACCCGTTCATCGTCGAACTCGGCTGCAACGACGGCATCATGCTCAAGGCCATCGCCGAAGCCGGTGTGCGCCAGCTCGGCGTCGAGCCCTCCGGTGGTGTCGCGGATCTGGCCGCGGCCAAGGGGATCCGCGTCCGCAAGGACTTCTTCGAAGAGGCGACGGCCGCCGACATCCGTGAGAACGACGGCCCCGCCGACGTGATCTACGCGGCCAACACCCTGTGCCACATCCCTTACATGGACTCGATCCTGAAGGGTGTCACCACGCTGCTCGGCCCGAACGGCGTTTTCGTGTTCGAGGACCCGTACCTCGGTGACATCGTCGAGCGCACGTCGTTCGACCAGATCTACGACGAGCATTTCTTCTTCTTCACGGCGCGCTCGGTCCAGGAGATGGCCAAGCGCAACGGCCTCGAACTCGTGGACGTCGAACGCATCCCGGTGCACGGCGGCGAGGTCCGGTACACCCTCGCCCTCGCCGGGGCGCGCAAGCCGTCCGAGGCCGTGGCGGAACTGCTGGCGTGGGAGGCCGAGCGCAAGCTGTCGGAGGTCGCCACGCTGGAACGCTTCGCCGCCAACGTGAAGAAGATCAAGGAAGACCTGATCGCGTTGCTGACCAAGCTCCGCGCCGAGGGCAAGCGTGTCGTCGGCTACGGCGCGACGGCCAAGAGCGCCACGGTGACCAACTTCTGTGGTATCACCCCGGATCTGGTGGAGTTCATCTCGGACACCACACCGGCCAAACAGGGCAGGCTCAGCCCCGGTCAGCACATCCCGGTGCGCGAGTACCGGGAATTCGCCGGTGACCACCCGGACTACGCACTGCTGTTCGCCTGGAACCACGCCGACGAGATCATGAACGCGGAGCAGGGTTTCCGTGACGCCGGTGGGCAGTGGATCCGGTACGTGCCGAACGTGCACGTGAGCTGACCCGCCATGTCCCGAGTTCTCGACGCGGGCCGGATCCTGGCGATCTCCCCGCATTTGGACGACGCGGCCCTGTCCTTCGGGGCAGGGCTCGCCTTGGCGGTGCGGAACGGCGCGAAGGCGACCGTGCACACGGTGTTCGCCGGTACCGGGGCGCCCCCGTACTCGCCGGCGGCGGAGCGGATGCACTCGATCTGGGGTCTCACACCGGATCAAGACGCTTCGCTTCATCGCCGGAACGAGGACATCGCCGCACTCGGCCGGCTGGGCGTCGACTACCGGCACAGCTCCTTCCTCGACGCCATTTACCGCAAGGCGCCGGACGGCCGCTGGCTGGCCGACAACGTGCCGGGCCGTCAGAAGCTGGCCATCGGCAAGCAGTCGCCGCAGGGTGATCCGGAGCTGTTCGCGGCGGTGCGGAAGGACATCGAGTCGGCCGTCGACGAGTGTGCCCCGGCGCTGATCCTGACCTGCGCGGCGGTCAGCGGCCATATCGACAACGAAATCGCGCGAGACGCCACGCTGCTCGTCGCGCGCGAGAAGGACATTCCGGTGCGACTGTGGGAAGACCTTCCCCACGGGATCTTCGCGCCGGGAACCGCCGAACTGCCGAAGGGCTTTCAACTCGGCCCACCCGACTTCGGCTCCGTCACGGCGGAGGTTCGGACACGGAAATTCGAAGCGCTGCGGCTCTATTCGTCTCAGATGTTGATGCTCCACGGTCCCGACAAGGATTTCTTCGCGCTGCTCGACGGGCACGCCGCGAAATCCTCGCCGCGGGGTGACTACGGCGAGACGACCTGGCCGGTCAGCTGAATTCAGGGACGCTTCAAACGATCAGGGGGTTTGTTTCATGGGTGATCAAGCAGTGCGGACCGCGCATTCGGACGTCCTGCTCGCCTCGGCGGGCGAGCGGGGCGTCCTGTGCGATTTCTACGGCGAAGCCGCCGCGGACACCTACCGGGATCTGGTCGAGGACGGGGACGGCACTTCGGAAGCGCAGGCGTTCGCCGCCCGCGTCCACCCGGTGTCCGCGCCGGTACTGGAACTCGCGGCCGGAGTGGGCAGGCTGAGTTTTCCTTTTCTGGAATTCGGCTGGGAGCTGACCGCCTTGGAGCTGTCGGCCACGGTGGTCGCCGCCTTCCGGGAGCGGCTGGCGAAGGAGCCAGCGGACGTCCGGGATCGGTGCACGGTGGTTCAGGCGGACATGAGCGCCTTCTCGCTGGGCAAGACCTTCGGGACGGTCGTCATCAGCTCGGGTTCGATCAACGAACTGGACGAGTACGACAGGAGCCGGGTGTACGCGGCGGTTCGCGAACATCTCGACCCCGGCGGGAAATTTCTGCTCAGCCTGGAGCTGGGGAAGCCCGGCGAGCCGGAACCGATGGAGCGACGGCAGGAGCTGACCGGGCGAAGCGGACGGCGGCACGCCTTGCACGTGAAGGTCGTGCCGTCGGAAGAGATCCAGGAAATCACGATCTACCCCGCCGACGAAACGGCTGATCCCTTCGTCGTCTGCACGCATCGCAGAAGGCTCGTCCCGTCGGATCGGACGGTGCGGGAACTCGTGCGGGCGGGCTTCGACGTGATCTCGCAGACACCGTTCGCGTCGAGCGAGGCAGGCCGTGAAGACATGTTGCTGGTGGAAGCGGTCACCCCAGCCGTGCGGTGATGAGCGCCGCGAGCCTGCTCACGCCCTCCTGGATCAGTTCCGGCGTGAGCAGGCTGATGGACAGCCGCAGCTGGTTGAACCCGTCTTTGCCGCCGTAGAAGTGATGCATCGGGGTGAACAGCACACCGTGGTCGCGGGCGGCGTGGGCCAGCAGTTCGTCGTCGACGACGAAGGGCACGGTGACGGTGACGAAGAACCCGCCCGTCGGGGTGTTCCAGCGGACCCCGGCCAGCCCGCCGAGCCTGCGGTCGAGTTCGGCCAGTGTCAGATGGAGATTGCGCTGGTAGATGGCGGTTTCCCGGACGTTGGCCTTGGTCAGGCTGTAGTCGTTGAGCAGCAGCTTCCCGGCGATCACCGCCTGGGCGATGGGGGAGGTGTTCACCGTGAGCATCCCCTTGAGCTTGGAGAGCTGGTCGGCGAACAGGCCGCCCCCCGCCACCCGCTGATCCGCCACCGCGTAGCCGACACGGGCGCCGGGCATCCCGGTCTTGGCGAAGGAACCGATGTAGACCACGGTCCCCGAGCGGTCGAGCGCCTTCAGCGTCGGGAGCCGCTCGGCTCCGAAAAGCCCGTACGCGTTGTCCTCCAGCAGAAGGATCCCGTTGGCCTCGGCGACATCGAGCAGCCGGTGGCGGGCGGGCAGATCCATGCTGGTGCCGGTGGGGTTGGCGAAGTTGGGGGTCACGTAACAGGCCCGGACCCGCTTGCCCTGTTCGTCGGCCCGCTTCAGCTGCAGGACGAGGTCCTCGGGGTCGATGCCGTTCTCGGTGGAGCGGACCGGCCAGACGGGGGTGTCGGTGAGCAGCGCCGCCCCGGTCAGGCCGACGTAGGTGGGGGCGGGAGCGAGCAGCACGTCCCGCTCGTCGGCCCGCAGGGTGCGGAGCACGAGGAACATGGCCTCCTGCGCGCCGACGGTGACGACCACGGATTCCGGGGCGGCGTCGATGTTCTCGTCCTCGGCGAGGTTGCGCGCGATGATGTCGGCGATGATGCCCTTGGTGGTGCCGTACTGGAACAGCGCGCGGGTGACCCCGGCCTCGTCCACTTTCCGATCGCGCCGGAGATGCTCGCAATAGGCGTCGAGGTAATCGTGAATGAGCCGGATGTCGAAGAACTCTTCGTACGGACGGCCTGCCGCCATGGAAATGGCCACAGGGTATTCGTCGATCAGCTCGTTCAGCAGATTCATCGACGAGATCGCCGGATCGGTGAGCGATCCGTGCAGCGTTTCCATGCTCAAGTGAGTGGACAAACCGTTCGAATTCATAAATGCTAGAATTTCCATTCGGCGCCGAAGTGTCAAGCGGGGTCCGTGGACGCGAATCGCGCCGAATTGTCCATGTCCAGTACCAAGTACTCCAGATAATCGGATTCTGCGGGTACGGTCGTCTCTGTGCGCTGTGGAACTGGGGCCGCGCACTCCACATCGGACTAAGCCTGCGTCGGCGGAATTCGACGGCCGCTGTGCCGCTGCGCGCCGTCGGTGATCGGGAAGGACCATCATGCTGATGACAACCGAGAACGGGATCCGGTTGTCTTACCACGATCAAGGCGACGGTCCGGCGGTGCTGTTGCTGACCGGCACCGGAGCGCCGAGTTCCGTCTGGGACCTGCATCAGGTACCGGTGCTCCGCGCCGCCGGATTCCGCGTGATCACCATGGACAACCGCGGGATACCGCCGAGCGACGACGGCGCGGGCGGGTTCACCATCGAGAACCTGGTCGAGGACGTGGCCGCCCTGATCGACTATCTCGACGCCATGCCGTGCCGCGTGATCGGCACGTCGATGGGGTCGTATGTCGCGCAGGAGCTGGCACTGGCCCGTCCGGAGCTGCTGGACTCGGTCCTGCTGATGGCGGCCTGCGGCAGGAGCAGCCTCGTCCAGCGGGAGCTCGCGGAAGGCGAAGCGAAGCTGATCGAGCAGGGAGTCGAGCTGCCACCGGGTTTCCTCGCCGCCGTCCGGGCCATGCACAACCTGGGTCCCGCGACCCTCGCCGACGACGACCTCGCCGGCGACTGGCTCGACCTGTTCGCCGCGGCGGGGCCGTGGGGGCCGGGTGTCCGGGAGCAGCTGCTGCTGAGCGCGCTGCCCGACCGCCTCGACGCCTACGGCTCGATCAAGGTGCCCTGTCACGTCGTCTCGTTCGAACACGACCTCGTGGCGCCACCGGCCGCCGGACGCGAGCTGGCCGCCGCGATCCCCGGCGCGACCCACCGCACGGTCGCCGGGTGCGGGCATTTCGGCTACCTGGAGAACCCGGAAGCGGTGAACCGCGAGCTGATCCGGTTCCTCCGCACCGAATCCCGCGAGACACTGGGAGAGACCGCATGACCGTCCTTTCGGCGGCCACGACACCGGCACTGTTCGAGGCGACCGCGGCCGTGCTGCCGGATCGGCCCGCGGTGGCGATGGACACCACCACCCTCACCTACGCCGAGCTGAACGGCGAGGCCAACCGGCTCGCCCGGCGGCTCGTGGCGCACGGCGCAGGCCCGGAGCACCTGGTCGCGCTGGCCATGCCGAGGTCGATCGAGTTCGTCATCGCGATCCTGGCCGTGCACAAGGCGGGAGCCGCGTACGTGCCGGTCGACCCGGACTATCCGGAGGAACGCAAACGGCACATGCTGGACGACACCGCGGCGCGGATCGTGCTGTGCCTGCCGGGCCAGGAGGTGCCCGGTGCCGCCGTCGTCGTGAGCGTGGAACGGGAACCGGGGGTGTCCGAACCGGACTTGGACGACGGGGACCGGCTCGGCCCGTTGCGGCCCGACCATCCCGCGTACGTCATCTACACCTCGGGCTCGACGGGCAAGCCGAAGGGCGTGCTGGTCACCCATCGCGGGATCCCGAACCTGGCCGACGACTACGTGCGCCGTCAGGCGCTGGTGCCGGAAAGCAGGTTGCTGGCCTTCGCTTCCCCCAGCTTCGACGCCGCGGTCGCCGAGTTCTGGCCGATCTGGCAGGCGGGCGGCTGCCTGGTGCTGGCCGCCACGCCGGATCTGGTCCCCGGCGAGCCGCTCGGCAGGCTGGTGCGGGATCAGGGCATCACCCACATCACGCTGCCGCCGTCGGCGCTGGCGCCGCTGGAGGAGTCGGGTGGCCTGCCCGCCGGGCTGACGCTGCTGGTGGCGGGCGAGGCGTGCCCGGCCCCGGTCGCGAAACGCTGGGCGATGGACCGCGTGATGATCAACGCGTACGGCCCGACCGAGGTCACCGTGGCGGTGACCGCGAGTGAGCCGCTGACCGGGGAGGACACCCCGCCGATCGGCAGGCCGATCACCGGTGTCCGTACTTACGTGCTGGACGAGCTGCTGCGGCCCGTCCCGGACGGGGACGTGGGCGAGCTGTACACGATAGGCCCCGGTCTCGCCCGCGGCTACCTCCGGCGGCCCGCCGCGACCGCGGTGCGATTCCTGCCGGATCCGTTCGGCGAGCCGGGCGGCCGCATGTACCGCACCGGCGACCGGGTGCGGAAGCGTCCGGACGGGCAGTTCGTCTTCGTCGGCCGGGTCGACGACCAGCTGAAGGTCCGCGGCCACCGGATCGAACCCGGCGAGGTCGAAGCCGCCCTGCTCGCCGTGGACGGCGTGGCCCAGGCGGTGGTGACCGCGCACGACAACCGGCTCGTCGCCTACGTGGTCGGCGCCGGCGGCGGACGCGTGGCGGCCGAAGACCTCCTCCCGCCGCTGCGCGAGCGGATGCCGTCCTACCTGGTGCCGGATGTCGTGGTCAGCCTGCCGAAACTGCCGGTGTCGCCGAACGGCAAGGTCGACCGGACCGCCCTGCCCACTCCCGAAGAGGAGAGCGCCGAGCGCGCGGCTTCGGGACGGGCGCCGGGCACCCCGACGGAGATCCTGCTCGCCGAACTGTTCGCCGACGTGCTCGGCGTCGCCAGTGTCGGCGTCGAGGACAGCTTCTTCGAGATCGGCGGCCATTCACTGCTCGCGACCCGTGTGGTGGGCCGCATCCGCGAAAGCCTGAAGATCCGGCTGAGGGTGCAGGCCTTCTTCGACGCGCCGACCGTGGCGCAGCTCGCCAAGGTGCTCGACGGCGCACTCACCTGATCTGGAGAACCCCTTCATGCAGACGACGAAGACCGTCGACCTCGGCGATCCCGATCTGTACACGAGCCTGGACCGCCACGTCCGGTGGCGGGAGTACGCGGCGGAAGACGCGATGGTGTGGAGCGAGCCGGGCAGTTCCCCCACCGGTTTCTGGTCGGTGTTCTCGCATCGGGCGTGCGCCGCGGTGCTCGGGCCGAACGCCCCGTTCACCTCCGAGTACGGGATGATGATCGGCTTCGACCGCGACCACCCCGACCGCTCCGGCGGCCAGATGATGGTGGTGTCCGAACAGGACCAGCACCGCAAACTGCGCAAGCTGGTCGGGCCGCTGCTGTCCAGGGCGGCCGCGCGGAAACTGTCGGACCGGGTGCGGGCCGAGGTGCGCGGCGTGCTCGACCGGGTGCTCGACGGCGAGGTGTGCGACGTGGCCGCCGCGATCGGCCCGCGCATCCCCGCCGCGGTCGTCTGCGAAATCCTCGGGGTCCCCGCCGAGGACCAGGACATGCTCATCGACCTGACCAATCACGCGTTCGGCGGCGAGGACGAGCTTTTCGACGGGATGACGCCGCGGCAGGCGCATACCGAGATCCTCGTCTACTTCGACGAATTGATCAGCGCGCGCCGCGCGAGCCCCGGCGACGATCTCGTCAGCACGCTGCTGAGCGACGGCGAACTCTCGATCGACGACGTGGTTCTCAACTGCGACAACGTGCTGATCGGCGGCAACGAGACCACCCGGCACGCGATCACCGGCGCGGTGCACGCGTTCGCCACCGTGCCCGGCCTGCTGGAGGAGATCCGGGACGGGAGCGCGGACGTCGACACCGTGGTGGACGAGGTGCTGCGCTGGACCTCGCCCGCGATGCACGTGCTCCGGGTGACGAGTGACGACGTCACGATCAACGGCCGCGACCTGCCCGCCGGTACGCCGGTGGTCGCGTGGCTGCCCGCCGCGAACCGGGATCCGGCCGTCTTCGACGATCCCGACACGTTCCGGCCGGGGCGGAAACCCAATCGCCACATCGCTTTCGGCCACGGCATGCACCATTGCCTCGGCTCCGCGCTCGCGCGGATCGAGCTGGCGGTCGTGCTGCGGGAGGTGGCAGAGCGGGTTTCGCGGGTGGAGCTCGTGAAGGAACCGGCCTGGTTGCGCGCGGTCGTCGTCCAGGGATACCGGGAGCTTCCGGTGCGGTTCACCGGTCGCTGACCATGTCCGTCCGATATGGACGGAGGTGTCAAGCGGACACCATTGATGAGCCCTGGGGCCCGCGCCATTCTGGGCATGAGGATTTACGTCTATTCCACGGAGGAATGCCTTGTCTTCGCAAGAAAGCACGCAGAATTTCGAAATCGACCACGTGGAGATGTACGTGGCCAACCTCGAGGTGGCCGCGTCCGGCTGGATGGACAAGTACGGCTTCACCGCCGCCGCCACGGACCGGTCCGCCGACCACCGGAGCGTGACCCTGCGGCAGGGCCCCATCGCGCTGGTCCTCACCGAGCCGACTTCGGACCGCCACCCTGGCGCGACCTACCTCCAGACCCACGGCGAGGGAGTGGCCGACATCGCGCTGCGCACCCCGGACGTGGCCGCCGCCTTCGAAGCCGCGGTGAAGGCGGGGGCGCAGCCCATCCGTGAACCGGGCGAGCGCGCGGGGTCGGTCACGGCCACCGTCAGCGGTTTCGGGGATGTCGTGCACACCCTGGTCCAGCGGGACGTCACCGGCGAGACGCCGGACGCCTTCCGCGGCAGGGGAGCACTGGAACTGCTCGCGATCGACCACTTCGCGGTCTGCCTCAACGCGGGGGATCTCGGCCCCACGGTGGCGTTCTACGAGCGCGCCCTCGGGTTCAAGCAGATCTTCGAGGAGCACATCGTCGTCGGCGCCCAGGCGATGAACTCCACCGTCGTGCAGAGCGCGTCGGGCGAGGTCACCCTCACCCTGATCGAGCCGGACAAGACCGCCGACCCCGGCCAGATCGACGACTTCATCAAGGAACACCACGGGGCGGGCATCCAGCACATCGCCTTCACCAGCCCGGACGCGGTCCTCGCGGTCAAGGAGCTTTCCTCGCGCGGGGTGGAATTCCTGAAGACGCCGGACGCCTACTACGACCTGCTCGGCGAGCGGATCGAACTGGAAACCCATTCGCTCGACGATCTGCGGGCGACGAAACTGCTCGCCGACGAGGACCACGGCGGCCAGCTGTTCCAGATCTTCACCGCCTCCACGCATCCGCGGAAGACCATCTTCTTCGAGATCATCGAGCGGCAGGGCGCGGGGACCTTCGGCAGCTCCAACATCAAGGCCCTGTACGAAGCCGTGGAGCTGGAGCGGACCGGACAGAGCAAGCTCGGCCCCGCCCGTCGATGACCCACGTCTGCCTGGACGATCTCGAACGCGCGGCGCGGGCCGCCCTCCCCGGCGAGATCTGGGACTTTCTCGCCGGGGGCAGCGGCGCGGAGACCTCCCTGGAGGCCAACCGCGCCGCGCTGGAGCGGATCTTCGTGATCCCCCGGATGCTGCGTGAGCTGACCGGCGACACCGTCGGGACCGAGCTTTTCGGCCGCCGTGCCACGCTGCCGGTGGCTGTCGCGCCCGTCGCGTACCAGCGGTTGTTCCACCCCGACGGCGAACTCGCGGCGGCACGCGCCGCCCGTGACGCCGGCGTGCCGTACACCATCTGCACGCTGAGCAGTGTCCCGCTGGAGGAGATCGCGGCCGTCGGCGGACGGCCCTGGTTCCAGCTGTACTGGCTGCGCGACGAGAAACGCTCACTGGAACTCGTCCGCCGCGCGGAGGACGCCGGCTGCGAGGCCATCGTGTTCACCGTCGACGTGCCGTGGATGGGACGGCGGCTGCGAGATCTGCGGAACGGGTTCGCGCTGCCGGATTCCGTGACGGCGGCCAACTTCGACGCGGGCGGGGCCGCGCACCGCCGGACCAGCGGGCAGTCTGCGGTGGCGGACCACACCGCCCGCGAATTCGCCCCGGCCACCTGGGAATCCGTCGAGGCCGTCCGTGCGCACACGGACCTTCCGGTGGTGCTCAAGGGGATCCTCGCGGTCGAGGACGCGACCCGCGCCGTCGACGCGGGAGTCGGCGGGATCGTGGTGTCCAACCACGGAGGCCGTCAGTTGGACGGTGCCGTGCCGGGAATCGAGATGCTGGGCGAGATCGCCGCCGCCCTGTCCGGCTGGGACGGCGAACTGCTGCTCGACGGCGGGATCCGCGGCGGCGGCGACATCCTCAAGGCGATCGCGCTGGGGGCGTCGGCCGTCCTGATCGGACGGCCCGCGATGTGGGGGCTCGCCGCGGGCGGCGAGGACGGCGTCCGGCAGGCGCTCGACCTGCTCACCGTCGAATTCCGGAACGCGCTGGGCCTCGCGGGTTGTGACTCGGTGAGCGCGGCCCGACGGCTGGGCACGCGGGTTTCCCGCCACAACTGACCTTCCTAAGGAGGAAAGTGCTTCTCTCGCTTCCGGCGCCGGTCGCCCCGATCGCCGCCCACAGTCTCCTGATCTTCCTGCTGCAGGTGGGTCTGCTGCTCCTGCTCGCCGTCGTCCTCGGACGGCTGGCGGCCCGGTTCGGGATGCCGGCGGTGGTCGGTGAGCTGGTCGTCGGGGTGATCCTCGGTCCGTCGCTGCTGGCGTGGGCCGCACCGGGGCTGCACGGCTGGCTTTTCCCCGCCGTCAGCGAGCAGTACCACCTTCTCGACGCCGTCGGCCAGATCGGGGTCATCCTCCTGGTCGGTTTCACCGGTATGCAGATGGACATGGGCCTGCTCCGGCGGAGGCGTGGCGCGGCGGCCGGAGTGGGCCTCGGCGGCCTGATCGTCCCTCTCGGACTGGGCATCGGCGCGGGGTACGTCCTGCCCAAGATGCTGGTTCCCGAAGGCACGGACATCACCGTCTTCGCGCTGTTCCTCGGTGTGGCGTTGTGCGTCAGCGCCATCCCGGTCATCGCCAAGACCCTGATGGACATGAAACTGCTGCACCGCAATGTCGGGCAGCTCACGCTCGCCGCCGGCGCGATCGAGGACGCCTTCGGCTGGTTCATGCTGTCCATCGTCAGCGCGATGGCGGTCACCGCCGTGTCCGCGGGCGCCGTGCTCCTCTCGCTCGCTTACCTGATCGGCGTCGTCGTCTTCGCGCTCACCATCGGCAGGCCGCTGGTCCGGGGCGTGCTGCGCACCGCGGCGAAATCCGACGGTCCGGGGCTCACCGTCTCCGCCGCCGTCGTCCTGATTCTCCTGGCCTCGGCCGGAACGCAGGCTCTCGGTCTGGAAGCGATCTTCGGGGCGTTCCTCTGCGGCATCCTGATCAGCACCGCGGGCAAGGTGGAACCGGCGAAACTAGCCCCGCTGCGCACCGTCGTCCTCGCCGTCTTCGCGCCGGTCTTCTTCGCCACGGCCGGATTGCGGATGGATCTCACCGCGCTGATCCGCCCGCCGGTCCTGCTCACCGGCCTGGCGGTGCTCGCACTGGCCATCATCGGCAAGTTCGTCGGCGCGTACGCCGGCGCGCGGCTCAGCGGCCTGAACAAATGGGAAGGGCTCGCGCTCGGCGCGGGGCTGAACGCGCGTGGCGTCATCGAAATCGTGGTGGCCATGGTGGGGCTGCGGCTGGGCATCCTCAGCGTCGAGATCTACACGATCATCATCCTCGTCGCGATCGTCACCTCGCTGATGGCGCCGCCGATCCTGCGGTTCGCGATGAAGAGGGTGGAGCAAACCGCCGAAGAAGAGGTGCGGGAGACCGAGCACCGGGCGTGGACTTCGCATCAGGAACAACCGCTGTAGCGGGCTCGGGACTCTCTTTCCCTCGCCGGAAACCCTGGGTGCCGGTGCGCGTGGGTTCCCGCTTGGCAGGTTGCGAAAGCCACTTTCGCAACGTTGGGTGTTGCGAAAGTGGCTTTCGCGACATGGCTTTCCTGTCTTCCGCCGGGGGGAGGCGGTTGGTGGCCCTTGAAGCTCGCTTGGGTGTCGCGAAAGCCACTTTCGGGACGTTGGGTGTTGTGAAAGTGGCTTTCGCGACATGGTTTCCGCGTTTGGTGCAGGCGAGGGGGGATCCCCGCTCGCGTTGTTCCCGCCTGGCAGGTTGCGAAAGCCACTTTCGCAACACCGCTTCCCAGCACCGGCGACCACGCCACCCCAGCCTCACCCTCGGCAAAGCGGATTGGACGAGCTGGACCGTTTCGCCGGGCCGAAGTTAACGTTCGTCGGGCGCGGGGCGAAGGAAACCGAGTTTTCGTTGGCACGCAAAGGGGATAGCCAGTCATGACAAGGAGTCCTTCGACACTGCCTTGCCCCGCCCCGCCGGTCGCGGTACGTCCCCGTGACCCCCGCGACCACGCGGAGCGCATCGCACTGTCCGCCGCGACGACCGACGGCGCGCACATGCGGACCGAGGACGTCCGCGCCTGGATCGCCGAACGCCGTGAGGCCAACGTCTTCCACGTCGAACGCATCCCCTTCGCCGAGCTGGACCTGTGGGGCTTCGACGACGTCACCGGCAACATCGTGCACCGGAGCGGACGGTTCTTCAGCATCGAGGGACTGCACGTGGTCGAGGCCGACGGCCCGCACGGCGACGGCCCCTACCGCGAGTGGCAGCAGCCGGTCATCAAACAGCCGGAAGTCGGCATCCTCGGCATCCTCGGCAAGGAGTTCGACGGCGTCCTGCATTTCCTGATGCAGGCCAAGATGGAGCCGGGGAACCCGAACATGGTGCAGCTCTCGCCGACCGTGCAGGCGACGCGCAGCAACTACACCAAGGCACACGGCGGCACGAACGTGAAGCTGATCGAATACTTCGCCCCGCCCGACCCCGAGCGGGTCATCGTCGACGTGCTCCAGGCGGAGCAAGGCTCGTGGTTCCTCCAGAAGTCCAATCGCAACATGATCGTCGAGACCGTCGGCGACGTGCCGATGTGGGACGACTTCTGCTGGCTCACCCTCGGCCAGATCGCGGAGCTGATGCACGAGGACCTGACGATCAACATGAACGCCAGGAGCGTGCTGTCGTGCCTGCCGTACCCGGACGAGGCTCCCGGCGCGCTGTTTTCCGACGTCCAGCTCCTGTCGTGGTTCACCAACGAGCGTTCGCGCCACGACGTGCGTGCCGTCCGGATGCCGCTGAAGGACGTGCGTGGCTGGAAGCAGGGCGTCGAAGCGATCGAGCACGAGGACGGCCACTACTTCAAGGTCCTCGCGGTCGCCGTCAAGGGCAGTAACCGCGAGAAGGTCACCTGGACCCAGCCGTTGATCGAATCCGTCGGGCCGGGGCTCATCGCGTTCCTCGTGCGCGACTTCGGCGGCGTACCGCATGTTCTGGTGCATGCCCGCGCCGACGGCGGCTTCCTCGACACGGTCGAGCTGGCGCCGACCGTCCAGTGCACACCCCAGAACTACCTGCATCTGCCCGCGGAGAGCCGCCCGCCCTTCCTGGACGCCGTCCTCGGCGCGCCGCGATCGCGGATCCGTTACGAGGCGGTGCATTCCGAAGAAGGCGGCCGTTTCCTCAGTGTCTGTGCCCGCTATCTCGCGATCGAGGCGGAGGACACGGTCGAGGCCCCGCCCGGCTACGCCTGGGTCACCCCGGCCCAGCTCACCGCGCTCACCCGGCACGGGCACTACGTCAACGTCGAGGCCCGCACGCTCCTCGCCTGCCTCAACGCCGCGACGGCCCAGCCGCGGGGAGGTGCCTGATTTGAAGACGATCACCGTGCTCGGCGCGTCGGGTTTCGTCGGCTCGGCCGTCCTGCACGCGCTGGCACGGCGGCCGATCCGGCTGCGGGCCGTGGCGCGCAGGCGGTGCACACCCCCGCCCGGCCGGGCCGAGACCACGGTCGTCACCGCCGATCTCACCGACCGTGCGGCGCTCGCCGACGCCGTCGAGGACTCGGACGCGGTCGTGTACCTGCTTTTGGGAGACGGCGGCTGGCGCGCGGCCGAGGGCGCCGAACGCGTGAACGTGGGGGTGCTCCGGGACCTCGTCGAGATCATCGGCGACGGCGACGGGCCGCCACCGGTGGTGGTGTTCGCCGGCACCGTCCTGCAGGTCGGCGTGCCGCCGCGGGAGCCGCTCGACGGGAGCGAGCCCGACCGGCCGGTGGCTCCCTACGACGTGCAAAAGCTCGTGGCGGAACAGCTGCTCATGAAGGCCACGGCCGACGGCCGGGTGCGCGGGATCAGCCTGCGGCTGCCGACGGTCTTCGGCGAGACCGCGGCCGAAGGCGCGAACCAGGACCGCGGCGTGGTGTCCGCCATGGTGCGGCGGGCGCTCGAAGGACTGCCGCTCACCGTCTGGGGCGACGGCACCGTGCGCCGCGATCTCGTCCACGTCGACGACGTCGCGTCGGCGTTCACCGCGGCACTGGATCATCCGGATCCCCTGGTGGGCGGGCACTGGCTGATCGGCGCGGGCCGGGGTGATCCGCTGGGCGAGGTCTTCCGGCTCGTGGCGAAGGAGATGTCCGGGCACACCGGGAAAAGCCCGGTGGAGGTGACCTGCGTGGAACCGCCGCCGCACGCGCCCGAGACGGATCTCCGAAGCCTCACCATCGATTCCACGCCGTTTCGGGCGATCACCGGCTGGCGCCCGGAGGTCTCGCTGTCCGATGGGGTACGTCGCACTGTCGCCGCTTTGACGTCATCAGTTCATGGAAAGGTTCGCACATGACCACGCGTGTTTGGGACTACCTGGCCGAATACGAGACGGAGCGGCTCGATCTGCTGGACGCGGTCGAGACGGTCTTCAACTCGGGGCAGCTCGTGCTGGGCGCGAGCCTGCGCGGCTTCGAGTCGGAGTTCGCCGCGTACCACGGGGCCGGGCACTGCGTCGGCCTCGACAACGGGACGAACGCGATCAAGCTAGCCCTGCAGGCGCTGGGTGTCGGACCGGGCGACGAGGTGATCACCGTGTCGAACACCGCCGCCCCGACCGTGGTCGCCATCGACGGCACCGGCGCCACCCCGGTCTTCGTCGACGTCCGCGAGGACGATTTCCTGATGGACACGAGCCAGGTCGAGGCCGCGATCACCGAGCGCACCAAATGCCTGCTGCCCGTGCACCTGTACGGCCAGTGTGTGGACATGGCCCCGCTGAAGGCGCTCGCCGCGAAGCACGGACTGTCTCTTTTGGAGGATTGCGCCCAGGCGCACGGCGCCCGGCAGAACGGGACGATCGCAGGCACGACCGGCGACGCGGCCGCGTTCTCCTTCTATCCCACCAAGGTGCTCGGCGCGTACGGCGACGGTGGCGCGGCCATCACGTCCGACGAAGCCGTGGACCGGAAGCTGCGACGGTTGCGCTACTACGGCATGGAAGAGCGCTACTACACGGTGGAGACGCCCGCCCACAACAGCCGTCTGGACGAGGTCCAGGCAGAGATCCTGCGGCGCAAGCTCAAGCGTCTCGACGCGTACACGGTGGCCCGCCGCGCCGTCGCCGCCCGCTATGCCGAGGGGCTGGGCGACACCGAGCTGAAGCTCCCGCGAACCGTTCCCGGCAACGAGCACGTGTACTACGTGTACGTGGTGCGGCACCCGCGACGCGACGAGATCATCGAGCGGCTCAAGGCGTACGACATCCACCTGAACATCAGCTACCCGTGGCCGGTGCACACCATGACCGGCTTCGCCCACCTCGGCTACGAGACGGGTTCCCTGCCGGTCACCGAGAAACTGGCCACCGAGATCTTCTCGCTGCCGATGTACCCCGCGCTTTCCCCCGACCTGCAGGACAAAGTGATCCACGCGGTCCGCGAAGTGCTGTCCAGCCTCTGATCACGCCGACCACGGGAGCCGCTGTGCAAGCACGCAAACTCGCTGTCGAGGGCGCATTCGAGTTCACCCCCCAGGTGTTCCACGACGACCGGGGCTCGTTCGTCTCGCCGTTCCAGGAAAAGGCCTTCACCGAAGCCTACGGCGGCCCGCTCTTCCCGGTGACGCAGACGAATCACAGCAGGTCCAAACGCGGTGTGGTGCGGGGAATCCACTACACGACGACACCGCCCGGTACCGCGAAGTACGTCTACTGCGCAAGTGGCAAGGCGTTGGACATCGTGGTCGACATCCGCGTCGGCTCGCCGACGTTCGGCCGGTGGGACGCGGTTCTGCTGGACCAGGAGTACCACCGGGCGATGTACTTTCCCGTCGGCGTCGGCCACGCGTTCGTAGCGCTCGAGGACAACACCGTCATGTGGTACCTGCTTTCCACGCCCTACGACGTGCGGAACGAACTCGCCCTCTCGGTCCTGGATCCCGCACTCGGCCTGCCGATCGACCCCGGTGTCGAACCGATCCTGTCCGATCGGGACCAGCTGGCGATCACGCTCGCCGAGGCGGAGCGACAGGGGCTGCTGCCGGACTACGCCACCAGCGTGGATCTCGAACGGCGCCTGACTCGTGACCTGATCTCGTGACCTCGCCTCGTGAGTGGTGTCTTGCTCGCTCGCCGCCGCGCCGGCTTCGGATGGCGCGAAAGCCACTTTCGGGACATCAGACGTCCCGAAAGTGGCTTTCGTGACACCGGCCGGGGGCGTCGGCTGCTGACGCGGGGCTTTGGGAGTGTTGCGAAAGCCACTTTCGCAACCTTCAACGTTGCGAAAGTGGCTTTCGCAACGCCGTCGTGCCGCGCCGGGTCGTGAGCGGCGATGCGGCGATGCGGCGATGCGGTGAAAGTCCCCTTCGCCCGAACAAGATGTCACTCACCGAATTCCGCGTTGGACGACGTTGACCGCCGCGATCCGCCGAGCTTAATTTCCCACTGTCCACCGAAATCCGAGAAAGGTGCGATCGATGCCCGCTGCGCGGTTCAAGCAGCTACTCCGAAGCAAGTTGAGAACATGGGGATGGATGTATCGATGACTGCTCTAGCCGAATCAGCCGAAGCCCTTTCCGTCTTCACCGGGCTGACCGAGATCACCAGGTTCGCCGGCGTGGGAACCGCGGTCTCCGAGTCGTCCTATTCGCAAGCCGAACTGCTCGACATCCTCGACATCGAGGATCCCAAGATCCGGTCGATCTTCCTCAACAGCGCGATCGACCGCCGTTTTCTCACGCTGCCGCCGGAGGGTCCCGGCGGCGCCCGCGCTTCGGAGCCGCAGGGCGACCTCCTCGACAAGCACAAGAAGATCGCCGTCGACATGGGATGCCGGGCGCTCGAAGCCTGCCTGAAGTCGGCGGGCGCGACGCTTTCGGATCTGCGTCACCTGTGCTGCGTCACGTCGACCGGGTTCCTGACTCCCGGCCTGAGCGCGCTGATCATCCGCGAGCTGGGCATCGACCCGCACTGCAGTCGTTCGGACATTGTCGGCATGGGGTGCAACGCCGGCCTGAACGCGCTCAACGTGGTCTCCGGCTGGTCCGCGGCGCATCCCGGTGAGCTCGGCGTCGTCCTGTGCAGCGAGGCCTGTTCCGCCGCCTACGCGCTGGACGGCACGATGCGGACCGCGGTGGTCAACAGTCTTTTCGGCGAC
Source organism: Amycolatopsis alba DSM 44262 (assembly GCF_000384215.1). Classification (NCBI taxonomy): domain Bacteria; kingdom Bacillati; phylum Actinomycetota; class Actinomycetes; order Pseudonocardiales; family Pseudonocardiaceae; genus Amycolatopsis; species Amycolatopsis alba. The sequence continues at coordinate 5,379,455 of NZ_KB913032.1, forward strand.
GGATCCGCGGCTCTCGCGGTCGTCTCCGGCGACGGCCGGGTGCCCGGCCCCCGTGTCCTGAAGTTCGCGAGTTACATCATCACCGACGCGGTCGACGCGATGCGCTACGACTGGGACCGCGACCAGGACCGGTTCAGCTTCTTCCTCGATCCGCAGATCCCGTACGTGGTCGGCGCGCACGCCGAGATCGTCATCGACCGGCTGCTGTCCGGTACCGGGCTGCGCCGCAGCGACATCGGCCATTGGCTGGTGCACTCCGGCGGCAAGAAGGTGGTCGACGCGGTCGTCGTCAACCTCGGCTTGAGCCGGTACGACGTCCGCCACACCACCGGTGTGCTGCGTGACTACGGGAACCTCTCCAGCGGCTCCTTCCTCTTCTCCTACGAGCGCCTCGCCGACGAGGACGTCGCTCGTCCGGGGGATTACGGCGTGCTCATGACCATGGGGCCTGGCTCCACGATTGAAATGGCGCTTATTCAATGGTGACGCGTAACGAAGTGAACGGCGGACCGGTGCTGCGTTTCGACGGTGCCCGGCCGTTGTCGGCCGCGGCGGTCGAGGAGATCGACGCCCTCTGCGATCGTGCCGAGGACCATCGCGGCACGGGTCCGGTCATCGTCCACGTCACGGGCGCCCCGCCCGCGGACTGGGCGAAAGGGCTGGCCGTCGGCCTGGTGTCCAAATGGGAGCGGGTCGTGCGCCGGTTCGAGCGGCTCGGCAGGCTCACGGTCGCGGTGGCGTCGGGGGAGTGCGCCGGGATGGCGCTGGACCTCGTCCTCGCGGCCGATGTGCGGATCGCCGAACCCGGCACCACGCTGCGCCTCTCCTGGGCCGGGGGCGGCACCTGGCCGGGGATGACCGTGTACCGGCTGACCGAACAGGCGGGCGCGGCGGGCATCCGGCGGGCCGTGCTGCTCGGGACCCCGATCGGCACCGACCGCGCGCTCGCCCTCAGCCTCATCGACGAGGTGTCCGCGGATCCGGCGAAGACACTGGCCGAACTGGCCGAGGTCACCGACGGCGCCGAGACGGCGATCCGGCGGCAGCTGATCTTCGAAGCGGGCTCGGCCACCTTCGAGGAGGCGCTCGGCGCTCACCTGGCCGCGGCGGATCGGGCCCTGCGACGGGAAGCCAAGCCGTGACGACGGATTCCAGGACTCTCCCGCCGGGGCTCGACTTCCGGGCTCTGGCGGGGGAGGCCCACCGGGTCGACGACGAGATCCGGGCTCTGCGCACGGAGTTCGTCGAGGCGCACGCCGAGGAGATCTACGACGAGCTCACCGAAGGCCGGAGCAGGTACCTGCGGATCGACGAGCTCGTCCGGGCCGCCGCGTTCGCCTTCCCCGGCCTGGTGCCCTCGGAAGAGCAGATGGCGGCCGAGCGTTCGCGTCCGCAGGCGGAGAAGGAAGGGCGCGAGATCGACCAGGGCATCTTCCTGCGCGGGATCCTGCGCGCGCGGGAAGCCGGCCCGCATCTGCTCGACGCCATGCTCCGGCCCACGCCCAGGGCACAGCGCCTGCTGCCCGAGTTCGCCGAAACCGGTGTCGTGCAGATGGAGGCCGTCCGGCTGGAGCGCCGTGACGACGTCGCGTACCTGACCCTGTGCCGCGACGACTGCCTGAACGCCGAAGACGCGCAGCAGGTCGACGACATGGAGACCGCGGTCGATCTGATGCTGCTCGATCCGTCTGTCCGAAAAGGACTGCTGCGGGGCGGGGTGATGAGCCATCCCCGCTACCGGGGGCGACGGGTGTTCTGCGCGGGGATCAACCTCAAGAAGCTCAGCTCCGGTGACATCCCGCTCGTCGATTTCCTGCTGCGGCGGGAACTCGGCTACCTCCAGAAGATCTTCCGCGGCCTGCGCACGGACGGCTCCTGGCATTCCCGGACGATCGAGAAGCCGTGGATGGCGGCCGTCGACTCCTTCGCCATCGGTGGCGGGACCCAGCTCCTCCTGGTCTTCGACCACGTGCTGGCGGCGTCCGACTCGTACCTCAGCCTGCCCGCGGCGAAGGAGGGGATCATCCCCGGTGTGTCGAACTTCCGGCTTTCCCGGATCGCCGGGCCGCGGGTGGCGAGGCAGGTGATCCTCGGCGGCAGGCGGCTCCGGTCGGACGAGCCGGACGCGCGGTCGATCGTCGACGAGGTCGTCCCGCCGGAGGAGATGGACGCGGCGATCGAGGCCGCGCTGGCCCGTCTCGACGGGGAAGCCGTGGTGGCCAACCGGCACATGCTGAACCTCGCCGAGGAGCCGCCGGAGGAGTTCCGCCGGTACATGGCCGAATTCGCGCTGCAGCAGGCGCTGCGCATCTACGGCGCGGACGTGATCGGCAAGGTGGACGGCTTCGCGGTGGGTGCGCGATGAGCGAACCCCGTGTGCGGTACGAAAAGAAGGACCACGTCGCCTACGTGACGATGGACCGGCCCGCCGTGCTGAACGCGATGGACCGGCGGATGCACACGGAACTCGCCGGGATCTGGGACGACGTCGAGGCCGACGACGAGATCAGGGCGGTGGTGCTGACCGGCGCGGGGGATCGCGCGTTCTCCGTCGGCCAGGATCTCAAGGAACGCGCGCGGCTGACCGAGTCGGGCGTGGAAGCCTCGACGTTCGGCAGCGGCGGTCAGCCGGGGCACCCCCGGCTGACGGACCGGTTCACGCTTTCGAAGCCGGTGGTCGCCCGTGTGCACGGTTACGCGCTGGGCGGCGGCTTCGAACTGGTGCTCGCCTGCGACATCGTCATCGCCTCCGAAGACGCGGTCTTCGCGCTGCCGGAGGTCCGGCTGGGCCTGATCGCCGGGGCGGGTGGCGTTTTCCGGTTGCCACGGCAGCTTCCGCCGAAAGTGGCGATGGGCTATCTGCTCACCGGGCGCAGAATGGACGCGGCGACAGCGCTTCGGCACGGGCTGGTGAACGAAGTCGTGCCGGTGGCCGAGCTCGATCGGTGTGTCGCCGAATGGACGGACGATCTCGTCCGGGCCGCGCCGCTTTCGGTCCGCGCGATCAAGGAGGCCGCGCTGCGATCGCTCGATCTCCCGCTCGAAGAGGCGTTCAAAACCGTGTACCCGTGGGAAGAACGCCGACGGCGGAGCGCGGACGCGAGTGAGGGTCCCCGTGCCTTCGCCGAGAAAAGAGATCCGATCTGGACCGGTCGATAGCTTCGGCGACGGCGCTCGGGAACCGGGTTGGACAGGGCATTTTCCGTTGTTTTGCGTGAACGATGGTGGGAGATTTCGGGGTAAGAGAAATCACCGAAAATCTCGTCCAGATCGAGTGCTGCCGGGCTTTTCCCGAGCTTGCTCAATCCTTCACCCGAGACCGCCGCCCTGGCCGGGGAAACCCCGGCTTTCCCCTTGCCCGGTGCCGGCAGAAATCCTGGATACCTGTGATGACGACCATCGCCGCCGCCGATCTCGACAACCAGCGCATCGACCGGATGGTCCCGCTGGTCACCCCGGCGTTGCTGCACCACGAACTCCCGCTCAGCGCGACCGCGGCCGACACGGTGCGGCAAGGCCGTGAATCCGTCGTCCGCGTCCTCGACGGCACGGACGACCGGCTGCTCGTGATCGCCGGGCCCTGCTCCATCCACGATCCCGCCGCGGCACTCGAATACGCCGACCGGCTCGCGTCCCTCGCGGGCCGGTTCGTCAACGATCTGCTGATCGTCATGCGCGTGTACTTCGAAAAGCCCCGTACGGTCGGCGGCTGGAAAGGGCTCATCAACGACCCCCACCTCGACGGCACCGGCGACGTCAACCGCGGGCTGCGCATCGCCAGGGACCTGCTGCTCGAACTCGCCGAGGGCGGCCTGCCCGTGGCGAGCGAGTGGCTGGACACCACCATCCCGGCTTACCTCGCCGACACCGTCTCCTGGGGCGCGATCGGCGCACGGACGGTGGAAAGCCAGAACCACCGCATGCTCGCCAGCGGTCTGTCCATGCCCGTCGGCTTCAAGAACCGGCGCGACGGCGATGTCACCGTCGCCGTCGACGCGATCCGCGCCGCCGACGCCCGCCACGTCGTGCCCGGCGTCGACCCCAGCGGCCTGCCCGCCATCCTGCACACCGTCGGCAACCCCGACTGCCACCTCGTCCTGCGTGGCGGCAACAGCGCGCCGAACCACCACCCCGCGTCGGTCCGCGAAGCGCTCACGGCCCTGCAGAACGCCGGCCTGGCCCGCCGGGTCGTGATCGACGCCAGTCACGACAACAGCCGCAAGGACCATCTCCGTCAGGCCGCCGTCGCCGGGCAGATCGCCGAACAGGTCGAGAACGGCCAGCGCGGCATCGTCGGTGTCATGCTCGAATCCAACCTCCAGGCGGGCCGCCAGGACCTCCACCCCGACCGGCCGCTCACCTACGGGCAGTCGATCACGGACGCCTGCATCGACATCGCCGCCACCGGCGAGGTCCTCCAGACCCTCGCCGCGGCGACCGCCGCCCGCCGACGGCACGGCAAGCGGCAAGGGGGCGACGTGACCATCTGATCGCGTCGGCGGCCTCGGAGCCGCCGGTGACCTGATCAGTGGCCGAACGGGTCCGGGACCTCGCCGGGCAGCCAGGTGTGTCCCGGCCCGGTCCAGCCGTTCCGCTTGAGCATCCGTTTCGCGTCTCGCGCGTGCCTGCCGACGAGGCGTTCCAGGTAGAGCTTGCCCGCCAGGTGATCGGTCTCGTGCTGGAGGCAGCGCGCGAAGTAACCGGTGCCTTCGACGGTGATCGGCGCCCCGTGTTCGTCGAAGCCGTCGACGGCCGCCCAGCCCGCGCGGCCGGTGGGGAAGACCTCGCCGGGAACCGAAAGACAGCCTTCGAGGTCATCGTCCGGATGGGGCATGGTCTCGGGGATCTCGGACGTCCGCAGGACCGGATTGACGATGTGGCCACGGTGGCGCTTTCCGGTGTCGTCCGGGCAGTCGTAGATGAAGACGCTCCTGGCGTCCCCGATCTGGTTGGCCGCCAGACCCGCTCCGTTGGCGGCGGTGTTGGTCGCGTGCAGATCCTCGATGAGGCGGACGAGGTCGTCGTCGAACTCGGTGACAGGAGTCGCCGCCGTGGCCAGTGCCTGCTCACCGCGGATGAGGATGGGGCGGATGGTCATGCGACGAGAGTACTCAAACGCGAGTACTCGTGTTGTACTAGTGCGGTGAACCCGACCAGACTGTTCGTCCTCGGTGCGCTCGCCAAACGCGGCCCCATGCACGGCCATCAGCTCCGCCGCGAGGCGCGGATGGACCGCACCGATCTGTGGTCGCAGGTCAAACCGGGTTCGCTCTACGGGGCGTTGCACCGGCTCGAAGGCGAGAAGCTGATCGAGCCCGTGCGGACCGAGCAGCTCGGCGCGCTGCCCGCGCGGACGGTGTACTCGATCACCGCCGAAGGGCACCGTGAGCTTCGTGCCCTGCGAGACGAGGCCTTCGCCGAAGTGGTCCTCAAACCCGACCCGGTGGACCTCGCGCTGGTCGTCAGCGGGGATCTCGACCGCGAGATGCTGCGGGGCTATCTCGAAGACCGTCTCGCGGCGCTGACCGCCCAGGCGACCCAGTTCGGTCACCTGGGCGAGCGGAGGTGGCCCGATCAGTCCGTCGCCGACGACCTCGTCCTGGAGCACGCCCGGCTGCGGATCGAAGCCGAACTGGCCTGGCATCAGCTGGTGCTCTCCCGGCTGGACAAGCTGTCCGAAGCGGGCGAGCCGTAAGCCCGGCCATCCTCATTCCGGCGCGGTCCACGATGTGGGCGCGCCTTGCGTCCTGATGGCGCGACTTCCGGGACGCCGGAAATACCGCGGGCGGACCGTGTTGACCGGAATTCAACGTATCTTTCCCGTCGGCGGCTCCCGATCATGCGCCGCGTTTCGTATTCGGGCGGTCAGCCGAATACGAAACGCGACTTTTTTCGATTCCGTCGCGGTGACGCGGAATAAAATCGGCAAGTGGCGACGCGGCGAATGGGAGTGGTTCCCTGGCGGCACGGGATGCTGTCACTCCTTCGGCGGATGGTGCTCCGCAACCGGGCGGCGACATCCTGGGCGCAGCCAAAAAACTGGGGATTCAAACGGCATGTCGCAGGTTTTGTCAACGCCGTCGAATCAAGGGGAAACCATGGAAATGGCACGATCCGAAGGAGTATCGAGTCCGGCGAGAACAGATTGGCAAGGGGACGACCAGCAATGGTGGGACTGGTACATGACCCTGGCGTCCCGGCCGTCGTCCGAGCCCGCTGAAGTGCCTCTCGGCCCGGAACCGTCCCACGAAATCGAGGCGCCCGAATACGAGGTGCACGCCAGTCTCGCCGAGCCGTACGAGCTGACCGAGGAAGACCTCTCGTTTTTCCGCCGCAACGGCTATGTGAGGCTGCGGAACATGCTGTCGCCGTCGGTGATCGCGACGCTTTCCCGGCGGGTGGACGAACTGTTGGACGCGGCGCACGGATCCGGCAACGACGGCCGTTTCCTGGCCTTGGAGCAGGTCTGGCTGACCGATCCCCTGGTGCGCGGAGTGACCTTGTCCCGCCGATTCGGCGACGTCGCCGCACGGCTGCTGGATGTCGAGTCCGTTCGGCTTTATCACGACAACATTCTCTCGAAAGAGTCCGGCTGCGGGCGTACGCCCTGGCATCGCGACGACCACCATTATCCGCTGGATTCCCCCGCGGTCTGCACGTCGTGGTTACCGCTGCAGCGGATCCCCGTCGCCATGGGCACCTTGACCTGTCTTTCGCGCACGTCGGTTTCCGACTCGCTGCTGCGGATTCCCCTGTCCGTGGAGAACAGCTCGTACGACCGCGAGGTGGAGGACGAACTGCGGAAAGACGGCGTGATCCCGGACTCGAGCCCGTTCGAAGCGGGTGAGGTGTCCTTCCACGCCGCGGACTGCTTTCACACCGCGGGCCCCAACCGGACCGGCTTTCCGCGCCGCGTCCTGTCGTCCACCTATTACGCGAATGGGGCCAACGTCATCGAGAACCCCACGGTGCTGAGCGGCGCTTGGCAGGATTTCCTGCCGGGTGTCGCGCCGGGCAGCCCGGCCGTCTCCGAACTGAACCCGCTGGTCGGCTCGGCGGCTTACTCGTCGTCCGCGCGCTGACGGCCGCTCGACATGGCAAGCGCGGCAAGAATCGGGCTGCTCGCCCTGCTCTGGGGATCGACCTTCCTGTGGATCAAGATCTCGCTGAGAGGGTTCACCGCCATCCAGGTCACCTTCCTGCGGATGGTCATCGGTGCCGCCTTCCTGCTGGCGGTGATCTGGCTTCTCCGTCGGCGGCGGGCGTCGTCGGGTGCCTTGCCGTGGAGACACATCCTGGTGTCCGCCGCCCTCGCGAACGCGATTCCGTACCTGCTGTTCACCCTGGCGGAGAAGGAGATCAGCTCGTCGTCGGCGGGGGTCATCAACGCCACCACCCCGATGTGGACGTTCCTGGCCGCGTGGGCCTTCACCCGCGGCCGTCGCGACCACGACGTGCGGCAGCTACCGGGTCTGGTGCTCGGCTTCCTGGGCTGCGTGCTCATCTTCAGCCCCTGGGAGAAGGACTCCGGGATGATGACCTGGGGCGGCCTCGAATGCCTCGTCGGATCCTTGTTCCTCGGGGTCAGCTACGTCTACATGTCCCGCTTCCTGGCGGGCAGGGGGATCTCCCCGCTGGTCCTCTCGGCGGGGCAGCTCTCGGCCGCCGGTGCCCTGCTCGCCCCCGCGCTCGCCGTCGAAGGGGCGCCGATTCTCGAGCTGCGAGCCGACGCCCTGGTCGCCTTGGCGATCCTCGGCTTCTTCGGCACCGGGGCGGCGTACATCCTCAACTACCGCATCATCACCGACGACGGCACCGTGAGAGCGTCGACGGTGACGTACCTGCTCCCGGTCGTCTCCATCGTTCTCGGTGCGACAGTGCTCGGCGAGCGGCCCACCCCGACGATGCTCATCGGCGTCGTGGCCGTTCTCGCCGGCGTGGCCCTGACCCGGCTCAAGAACCGGGACAACGACCCCGGCGGCCCACGTTCACTCGTCCGAGTCAGCGGACCCTCGTGACCCCTGCACCGGCGCTGTCCGGCGGTGTGCGGGGTTGTGAAAGCCACTTTCGCAACCTTCAACGTTGCGAAAGTGGCTTTCGCAACGTCCGCGGAGGCGGGAAGCGGGACCCGGCGGCCGTGGAGCGTCGCCGGTGACGCGGATGCCGAAGCGGTAAGATCCTCCCTCCGTCGGGAACCGATCCCCGGCCGGGTGCGTCGATCTACACGAACGGCGTCACCGCGTTTCGGGAAACGACACGCACGGGTGAGTGAGAGCTCATAAGGTGCGCGGTACAGCAGTGTGGGTCAGGCAGTGTGGGGCAGCAAGCACGGGCGCGGGCGCCGGGACTGGAGGGATCATCAATGACTCGCCGATTCGATCCGGAGCAGATCGCGGCGTTGGCCAAGAAGGTCGGCGGGCTGAAGGACGGCTTCAGCAAGACGGGCAAGGAACTGGGTGACGGCGATCCCGGCGGCGCGTTCGGCGACCTGAGCAACGCGGCCAGCACGGGCAAGACGATGAAGGGGTTCCACCAGGGCGTCAACGCGCACCTGTCGGCCGCCTCGAAGCTCGTCGACGCCGCGTCCATCGCGCTGGCCAACGCCGCCGAGCGAATGCGGAACGACGAAGCCGCGGGTGTGCACACCCTCCGCGGCAACCGCGAGCGGGATTGATCGGACCGAAGACGGGAACCAGGGGGATTTACCGATGACCACCGCGGAGCGGAATCCGGGCACGCTCGACGACCCGTCGCACGACCGTCCGAAGTCGCTGGACGCCATCGACAAGCACGCCCAGCAGACGCAGAAGCTGAACTCGGGTGCCGTCAACGACCAGGCCAGGAAGGTCGGCGGAGCCGCCACCAGCGCCAATGACCTCGGGGACGACCTCAAGGCCTTCCGCGAAGACGTACTGCGCCACTGGGAGGGCAAGGACGCCGACGCCGTCGCCGACCACCTCGAGAAGCTCGGCAAGGCCAGCTACAAGGTCAGCGACAAGGCCGAGGCGGCCAAGAACATCCTCCAGCGCGTGTCCGAGATCCTGGACGACGTCAAGAAGAAGGTCGCGCAGCTCGCCCAGGAGGCCAACGACAAGGACGCGGACAACCGCGCGCTGATCGACTCGGCCCGCCGCCGGAAGAACAGCTCCAAGGACGACAACGAGATCGCCATCGCCGCCTCCGACATCGAGCGGCTCCGGCAGCTCAACGAGAAGGACTCGAACGGCAAGAAGGACGAGATCGAGAAGGCGCTCGACGACGCCGAGAAGCAGATCGACGACCTTCTCAAGCCGCTCGGCCTGGAGATCGAGAACGGCTTCCTGGAGCTGGTGCCCGCGGACACCGGCCAGACCACCGCGTCGAGCGTCCACGCCACCCCGGTCAACCACGTGCCCAGCCACGGCGGCGGGGACGGTGGTGGCGGCGGTGGAGGCCATGGTGGCGGTGGTGGTGGCGGTGGCGTCGCCGGGGTCCAGGGCGACGGGCGGCCGGCCAAGCCGATCGACGCCCGTGGCGACAACCCGGCCAAGATCGCCGAGAAGTTCCTCGGCCGCAACGCCGGTGACCTCAAGGGCAGCGGTGAACTGCCCGCCATGCAGTCGTGGGTGCCCAACAACGTCAACTGCGCGAACTTCGTCTCCGGCTGCCTGGAGGCGTCCGGCCTGATCGACAAGGGCCAGGCGAGCGCCTCGGTCGCGGGGCTGACGGCCAACCTCGAGGCCGACGGCTGGCGGTCGGTACCGCTCTCCGAGGCGAAACCCGGCGACGTGGTGATCTCGAACAACGGCGGGCACGTCGTGTTGTACGCGGGTGACGGTCAGTTCATCGGCTCCAACAACATCAACCCCGACGGTTCGCAGAAGATCAGCATGGGCGGCGGTGGCGGCCTCGTGAAGATCCTCACCCCGCCGACCTGATCCGACAGAACGCCATAGCAGCACCGGGCAAGCCGACGCGGCCGTCGTCGCTGCCCCGCCAGTGGGAGGTAGCCAGATGTACACCCGATCGTCCCCGGAGGCGCTGAACCCCGGCGACCCGGTCCGGGAAGCGGTGCTCCAGGCCGCCACCGCCCGGCTCGACGAGGAGTTCGGCGATCAGGTCCGGGTGGCCGTGGAGCAGCTCGACCGGCTCGGCCCCTGGGTGTTCCTCCAGGGGACCATGCGCGGCGTCGAAGCCGGACGGCCGTACTACGCCGGAACCATCTACGAGAACAAGCGAGCCGATGGCGTCATGTCCGACGTCTACGTCGCCCTGCTCAAGAAGACCAGCGAGACGAGCGTCGACAACGACGCCCGGTCCTGGCGTCTGGCCAACTACGCCATCGGCCCGACCGACGTCGCGTGGCTGACCTGGGCGGACGAGCACGAAGCACCGCACTCGCTGTTCGGATTCTGAGCCGAGTACCGGAAGGCCCCCTTCCCCGCGCCAGGCGTGGGGAAGGGGGCCTTTCTTCGCGGTGTGCCCGCCGGATCAGGGGCGGTAGATCTCCTTGACCACGGAGATCTGGTCGTCGCCGTTCACGGTGATCTGCGCGAGCACCGGGTTGCCGTCCTTCAGCTGCTGGAGCAGCTGGTCCTGGCCGCACGGCCGGTTGCCGAGGCCCTGGTCGTCGATGGTGACCGAATCGCTCGGGCATACGGTGGCCGCGCTGAACACCTTGCCGCCCTTCTGCAGCGGAAGCCGGTAGGTCTGCTCGCCCTCGCCGTGGCCGGTCAGCTGGAAGCGGACCATCCGCGCGCCGGCGTCGTACCCGGTGAACTGCACCGCCTGGGTGGAGTTCGGGAACTTGCGGGCCTGCGGCGAGGGCGCCTTGCCGGTGCCGCCCGCGGGCCTGGTCTCCAGCTGCAGGGAGTCGTTGGGCACGCCGCAGACCACCGCGCCCTTGCTGCCCGCGTCATCCGCCTGGCGGGCGCAGGTCCACCGCCCCTGGACATCGAGCACGCGCTCGCCAGGGCCTTCGGCCTGCGGCAGCTTCTTGTAGTACTCGGCGATCACGTTGAACGCCTCGGTGCAGCCCGGCGTGGTGCCGTCGGTGGCGGCCACCGCGATCAGGTCCATCTTCTGCCGCCCCGGCGCGCCGACCTGGCCGCCGTTCTTGCTGCAGTTGACGTCACCGTTCGACGTGGTGCCGCCGGTCCCGCCGGCCGCCGCCCCCTGGCCGCCGCTGTCCGCTCCCTGGCCTCCGGTGGCCGCCGTCTCCGCCGCGTTCCGCACCGGAGAACCATTTCCTGCGACACCGTTTCCGCTGCACGCGGAAAGGAGTGCGGTGGCGGCGATCGCCCCGCCGACCATGGCCATTTTGATTGTCTTCTTCGCGGTGAATTTCATTTCTGCGCCCCTCTCGCGTCTTTTGTCGAAGCTTTGTCCAGAAGACGTGAGAACCGGAATCGGGTTGCTCCGGGGAGCGGGTGCGGCGCAGGGTTGCCCGAAGGTCCGAACCCTCCTGCCTTCACGGGCAGGACCGCCTTTTGCTGGGCAACCTCCCGGCACGGGTGCGACGATTGGTCTGTTATGTCCGGCTTTGCCGCCGTGAGGCGGTGCGGTGCGCCGGTCGGGCCTGCCCGGCCGGCGCACCGTCGCCTACGGAATGACGCGGTTGCGCAGGTTATTCGGGTACGGGCCTTCGCCGTGGATGTTCAGCTCGGTGCCCACCTCGAAACTGTAATAAGGATGCGAGCTGAAATAGCTGTCCAGATTGGTGCCGCCGAAGCAGATCAAATCCGCTCCACCACCCGAATTGGGGCCGTTGCACAGGCTCAGCGTCGGGTAACGGAACGAGTCCAGCGGCCGGAAACCGGCGCCACCGGGGCCGGGGACGGGCAGGTGCCCGATCAGCCCGCCGGGGTCACCCGGCCAGTTCGACTCGCCGGGCTGCCGCCGCCCGTCGGCGAACAGCACCCCCTGCATGTTCCGGCCGGGCGGCTCGGTCTCCAGCACGGTGCCCGCGACGAGGGCGCCGAGGCTGAACCCGACGATGTACACCTTGGTGTCGAGGTCGCAGCCGTAGGTGACGTAGAGGTTGTAGAGCGCGGTCCTGAGGTTGGCGACGCCGGCGTCGACGTCGGTGTAGAGATTGATGTCCGCTTCGCTGTTCGGGTACGGGATGCGCACCGGGTTGGCGCCACCCGGCGCGAGCGCCGGGTCCAGGAGCTTCTGGGCCCCGCCGTCCCGATAGCCCGGCACGACGAACATGACCGGCCCGCACGCGCCGTCCGGTCGGGCTGCCGCCGCCTGCGCCGCACCCTGGCCGGCGAGCGCACCGGTCAGGGTCAGGACGGACAGGACGGCGGTCGCGAGCAGGCGCGCTCTGGCTTTTCTCATCGGTTTCTCCCCGCTGTTGATTTCCCCGCCGAACGCTAATGAGCGAAGATGAAATACCGATGAAACCGTCGTGGGGGAAAAGTCAGAACGCGGCTTGCCGCGCACGCCCCCGTGGCCGGGAGCGGTTTCCGGAGCGGAACGCGACGACCCCGGCGGCCAGCGATCCGGATTCCGCGAGCCGCGTCACCCGTTCGGGTAGATAGTGGTCGTCCGTGACGAGGTCGTGTCCGACCAGCAGCAGCCCGGCCCGTTGGGTGACAGCGAGTTGCTGCCACCGCTGAGGAAGGTCGACGCCGACGTGGCTGACCAGCGGGCGGACGTGTGGCCAATGGACGCTGAGGCGTGCGTGGCCGGAATCCTCGAAGGTCACTTCGATCCGCCACCCCGGAACGAGCGCCAGGGGTACACGCCGGATATCGGTGGTCAGCGGCAATCCGCGGGACTGGGTCACGTCCAGCAAAGCGTCGGGTCCGTGTGCCGAATGGCCGTCCATCAGCAGTGCCGCGAATTCGCGTTCGCCGAATGTCCAGACGATACCTTGGAAACGGATCTGGGTCCCGTTCATCGACAAACCCCCCCCGTGTTTCGAAGGAATGCGTTCGTGCCGGGCACGGTCGGCCCAACGTAGGCCCGGAACGCCGCACTTCACGGGCGCCGGAGGAAAGATCACCTCAAGCGACCAACCGGCCGTGCGCACTCCCTGCTCAGTTCGGCGGTGTCCATAACTGTCGGTGAAGACGCTGGGCCATCGTGTTGAGCTGGTGCTGGACCGCGCGGGGGAGGGTGGCGAGGGAGTCGGCGGTGGCCGTCAGATTGAGGGTGATGTGCCCGCCGTGCGGGACGCGGATCGGGATCGCCGTACAGCACAGGCCGTGCTGGTCGGGAAAGGTGTGTTCCCACCGGTTCACCGTGACCTGCCCGCCGACGATCGGGGCGAGCCCGGCGGCGTTGACCCCGGCCCGATCGAGATTCCAGCAGGCTCCTTCGAGATAGCCGAGCCGGTCGGCGGCGGCCAGTGCGCTCCGGTGCCCACCGCGATGCAGCACGATGTCGTCGGCGTCGAGGACGACGGCGAGCAATTCGTTGCGCGCGGCCAGGTCGGTCAACGCCGCCAGGGCGGGGAGGGGGGAATTCCGGCGGCGCTGACGCAGTTCGTCCGCGTCGACAAGGACGGCCTCGGTGCCGCGCTCGGGGTTCAGGCCGCGTTCTCGGGCGAGCCGCCAGGCGTCGAGGATGACCGGCCGCGGGGCGAGGAGGTTCGCGTGCCCGCGATGGAAGTCCTCGTGGACGCGTTCCCCGGCGCGCAGCCATCGCCGGTGTTCGTGGCCGTCCCCGACGAGGAAGGGTTCCAGGGTGCGGCGGGCGTTCTGCCGATGACGGCGAAGGGTGTCCTGGCTGATTCCCAGCGCGTCGGCGACGTCCTTGACGTCCCATCCCGCCTGACGGCGCAGGCAGAGCCAGGCCAGGATCTCCCGCTGCCGTCGCGGGGAAATGGCCAGGGCCTGTCGTACGCTTTCCGGCTCACGGGCTCGGTGGTAACTGTCGGCGGCGGAATCGCGCCCTGGCTGAAGCAGGTTGCGGACCCATCGCGTTTCCCGTGCCAGCCGGGCGGCTCGTCTCTTTCGAGTGGTGTCCAGTTCGTGTTTGACGGCGGTGCGCAGATAGCAGTACTTCTTCTCGACCGCGGTCCACCGCTCCCATGAGCGCAGGACGCAGAAGGCCACCGCACTGGCGGCGTCCTCGGCGTCGGCGTGGCGGGCTCCGGCCGCCAGGCCCATGCCGATCATTTTCGGATACCAGAGCTCGAAGAATTCCGTCCGCTCAGCGTCTTTCATGGTCGCCCCCGTCACGGACATCGTGCCGCGCGGGCAGGGTACCGGTCCGCCTCCTTCGAAGGAATTCGCGAAGGTCGAGTGCTGTCCGCAGTAGCGTCACGGCCAAGCCGCACGACTGCAGAATGGTTGCAAGCATGGTTTTCTCTCCGGCAAGCCGACGACATCGTCGTACTGGGAGAGGAAGCCGGGTCCATCGGCGTGCACCGGGTCACTCCATGGCGGCCGCGAAGACCGCACGGGTGATTCCACGCAGACGGAGAGTGTGTCCGGGCCCGCCGCGCGTACCCGAACGCGCGGCGAGCGGTTCGGTCACGCCTCGGACGCCACCGGCTGCTCCTTGACCGCCGGTGTGGCCGGAGCCTGAGGCTGCCTGCGCTTGGCCAGCAGCCCGCAGACCGCGCCGAGCAGCACGGCGGTGATCGGCAGGACCATCGCGCCGTGCATGGCCGCGACGTAGCCGCCGGAGAACACCTCGTTCGCCGCGGCCGCGACCTGCCGGGCGACCTCCGGGGAGGCCCCGCTCGGGACCGGGACCGCGGTGCCCGCCTGCAGATCGGCGAAGTCGAGGCCGCTGCCGGTGGCGCGCCGCACGCCCTCGACGAATTCGCCGCGCACCTCGGGGGGCAGCGTCGCGGCCGTCGCTTCGGCGCGGGTCACCAGGTTGCCGACGAGCTGGTTCTGCAGCAATACTCCGAAACCGGCGGTGCCGAGCACCGCGCCGATCTGCCTCGTCGCGTTCAGCACACCGGCCGCCGAGCCCGCCGTCATCGGCTGAACGTCGTGCATGGCCACCGTGGTCAGCGGCGCGAAGGTCGCGCCGAGTCCCAGCCCGATCACCACCATCGAGGGCAGCAGTGTCCACACCGTACTGTCCACAGTGGATGTCAGGGAGAAGATCAGCAGGCCGAGACCGAACAGCAGCAGTCCGGTGACCACGATCGGCTTGCCGCCCACCTTGTCGCTGAGCCTGCCGGCATACGGGCCGAGCACCACCGAGATCGCCGACATCGGCAGGCTGATCATCCCCGCGGCCAGCGCCGAGAAGCCCAGCACCGACTGGGCGTAGAGCTGGAAACCGATCGCCATGCTCATGATGCCGATCGACAGGCCGATCGCGCCGGCGTTCATCAGGCTGAAGTTGCGGTCGGTCAGCAGCGCGAACGGCACCATGGGCGTGCGGTCACCGGGTTTGCGCTGGCTGAACCCGAACGCGATCAGCAGCACCACGCCGAGCGCCAGCAGCAGCGGGATGCTCACGAACGACCAGATCGTCCCCCAGTCGTGGCGCTGCCCCTCCTGCAGGCCGTAAGCGAGGCAGGACAGGCCGAGGATCACCAGCAGCGAGCCGCGCACGTCGAAACGGCCGGTCCGCGGCGGCTTGGCCCCCGCCGGGATGATCATCGGCGCGAGCATCAGGACCAGGATGCCCAGCGGCACGTTGATGGTGAAGATCCAGCGCCAGCCCAGGACCCCGACGAGGAAGCCGCCCAGCGGTGGCCCGGCGATGGTGGCGACACCGGCCACCGCGCCCCAGACGCCCAGTGCCGTTCCGCGCCGCTCCGGCGGGAACACGCCCATGATGATCGACATCGTCTGGGGGATCAGCAACGCGGCGCCGAGGCCCTGGAGACTGCGGGCCGCGATGAGCTGGCCGGGGTCCTGCGCCAGCGCGCACAGCAGCGACGCCACCGTGAACACCGCGACCCCGGTCAGGTACATGCCGCGTTTGCCGAACAGGTCGCCGAGCCTGCCGCCGGTGATCAGGAAAACGGCCAGTACCAGCACATAGGAGTTGCTGACCCAGAGCACCTCGTTGTAGGACGTGCCCAGCCGCTCGACGATGTCCGGGATCGCGACACCGACGACGGTCGTGTCGAGCAAGGTCATGAAGAACCCGAGACAGAGGGCTACAAGTACAGCCCAAGGATTCCCCCGCAGTTTACTCATCCGCTCGCTTTCTCCTCGGTCGGCTCTTCGCCTGCCCGCCAGTCCAGACGGCCCTCGTGGATGTCCTCGACGATCGCGCGCGTCAGGTCCAGGTCGGCGCGAAGATGGGCCTGCAGATGCCGGATCTCGACGATGTCGATCGCCGCCACCCCGCGTTTGACCAGCGCCTCGCGGCCTGTCGTCGCCGACGCCAGCGACGCCTCCAGCAGCACGGCCCGTCGCTCCAGTTGCGCGACCGCGTCCTCCTTGGGGAGCAGGGACATGAAAGCCAGTGCCGCGCAGTAGATCGGGTACTCCGGCTGGAGCGTGGAAAGGAGCTCGCGCAGCCGTTCGAGCGCGACTTCGCGCCCCTCTTCGGTGATCGCGTAGACCGTCCGTTCCGGGCGTTTGCCTTCACGGGTGGTCTCGACCGTTTCGATCAGTGAGGCCTTGGTCAGCACGTCGAACGTGTGGTAGAGCGCGCCGTGGGTGACCTTGATCAGGTGATCGAGTCCCTGTTCCCGCAGGCGCTGCCGGACTTCGTACGGATGCTGGGGTTCCTGGCTGAGCAGCCGCAGTACGGCCAGCCCGAGGATGGTGAGGGTTCGCATGGACGCTTCTCCGATCTAGTCCAAACAATATAGTCCGAAAAGACTATGTGGCGGAAGAGGGTCGATGCGACGGCCGGTTCTCGCTGGGAGGTGTGGCTGATCGAGGCCACGAAGGGCCAGTGCGCTGGTAGCGTCACGCGGCGTCACGACGCCACCGGGGGAGAATCACCATGAGCACGCCGTCCACGCCCGACAGTGAGCTGGTGTTCGCTCGTGCCCGGCGCAGGTACCTGGTCGCGATGTCGCTGGGCCCGATCGTGCTGGTGGCGCTGTGCGTCGTTTCCTTCGCGGGGCCGCGGGGTTCGATCCTGCCGGTGCTGGGGTTCCTCGCGTTCGCGCTGATCCTGATGCTGTTCGGGTACGTCCGGCGGAACTCGCCCGTGCGCTGGAGCCGGGTCGCGGCGATCAGCGGAGTCGTCGCCGGGGTCTACGGCGCGATCGGGGTGCTCAGCCGTGACGGGGAAAGCGGTCTGCTCATCGCCATCGCGGTGGTGGTCGTCCTTTCCCTCGTACCGTGGCTCGTCGTGCGGAACGCTGCGGCCTCGGTGCTGGCCCGGCCCAAGGGTGACCTCGTCGGCGCGACGGCCGAGTTGTCCTTCGCGCTCCGGGACGAGGCCGACGGCTGGTTCCTGATCCGCGAGGACGAGGCCGCCGTGCGGATCCGGCGCGAAGTTCGCCGCAACCTCGACGACGATCACGACGCCGAGGTCCCGTTCTCGGGTATCGCCGAGGTCGAGGTCATCGACCTGCCCGGCGGTGCCGAAGTCGAAATCGGCCTGGCGTACGCCATCACGCCGAGCGCCGGGCCTGCCCTCCGCGTCCGGGTGGACGACAAGTCGATCGACCTGCGGGACGAGTGGATCGTGCCGATCGACGAGGCGTGGCAAGCCGCCGAGGCTTTGCGCTCGCGGATGACTCAGTCGCCGACGAAGTAGCGTCGTCCTTCGCAGGGAAAGGGTTTCGGATGAAGATCGTCATCGCCGGCGGCCACGGAAAGATCGCCCTGCGGCTGACCAGGCAACTCGCCGCACGTGGCGACTCCGTGGTGGGCATGGTGCGCGATCCGCGCCATGTCGACGACGTCAGACAGGCGGGCGGGGAGGCCGCCGTCCTCGATCTCGAACAGGCCACGGTGGACGAGGTGGCCGCGATCCTCGCCGGCGCGGACGCCGCCGTCTTCTCGGCGGGCTCGGGCACCAGCGCCACCGCCGCCCGCCGGGACAAAATGGACCGGGCCGCCGTCGTGCTGGTGATGGACGCGGCGGAACAGGCCGGGGTGCGACGGTTCCTGCACGTCAGCTCCATCAATGTCGGCTGCGCCGACGACCACGGCATCGGTGCCGGATACGCCACCTACCTGCGGGCCAAACGCGCCGCCGAAGAGCACATCTTCACCAGGGACAAGCTCGACTGGACGGTACTTCGGCCCGGCGTGCTCACCGACGACCGCGGCGACGGCACCGTCGAACTCACCGCCGGGAACAAGATCGGGCCGACGGGCGCCAGATTCGACCAAGTCGCCAGGGACGACGTCGCCGCCGTGCTCGTGGCACTCCTCGACCGGCCCGACACCGCCGGCCGGATCTACGTGGTGCTCGGCGGCGAAACCCCCATCGAAAAGGCGTTCCCAAGTCCGTGAAGGCCTCCCTGAGGGACTTGCCACCCCGACGGTCTACAGTGGACTGTCGAGGTTCGTCAGGTGTCGCTGGATTCGGCTTGCGTCGGCGGTGCGGTGCTGGCGTCGGCACAAGGTGAGGGCTTCCTGCCAGACAGAGCGAGCCTGCTCGGGCTCGCCGAGAGCCTGGTAGGTGTGGCCGACCCGCTCCAGGGTGTTGACGACCTGATAGGTGTTGTTCAACTGGCGGTGTAGGGCCAGCGCTTGCCGGTAGTACTCGACGGCTTCGGCGTATCGGCCGGTATGGGTGGCGATGTAGCCGAGACTGTCCAATGTGGTCGCTTCACCGTCGCGCTCGTCTCCGCCGCGGTGCAGTTCGAGTGCCGCCAGACAGTGGGTCTGCCCATGGTCGTAGTCGCCGATGCGGGCCGCGTACCAGCCCACCGCGTTGAGCGCGTCCGCCTCCGTCGCTGGTTCACCACGGTGCTGAACCAGCCGCAGGGCGAGGGTGGCGTGTTCGAAGGCTCGCCGGTCGTCTCCGTGCTGTTCCCACGCCCAGCCCAGCGTGTGATGAATGCGGGCCTGGGTGACCGGATCGTGGCTCTGTTCGGCCAATATGAGGGCTTGGCCGAGGTGACTGATCGCCTCGGCGTGCCTGCCGACGTCACTGCAGGCATGTCCGACGTGGCGGTGAGCCAGGATCGATGCGCCGGGGTCCGCGAGATGATCGACCGCGGCCAGCCCGATCTGCCAGGCGGCGAGCTGGTCGTGCAGATGCGCACGGCGGTAGTGGAAGGTGGTCAGGACCCAGGCCAGCTGCCAGGCACTCTCATACCGGCCGTGTGCCGCCGCGGCGTGCTGGGCGGCCAGCAGGTTGGCGTGTTCGGACTCGAACCACGCCAAAGCTGTCGTGTAGTCCGGCAGCGGTACGGGACAATAGCCGGGCGCCGGAGCGTCGAGGTGAATGGGCGGACGGTTGGGCGCCAGGACCCGTTCGCCCGCGTAGGCGGTGTGCAAAGCGAAGTCGATCGCCCGTCGCAGCGCCGCCTGGATGTCCGTGTCGTCATATCGGCGACGGGCGTGGTCGGCGGCCAGGAGCCGGATCAGATCGTGCATCCGATGGCGTCCCGGCAGGTGCTGCTGAAGGAGCGACGCGTGTTCCAGTTCCCGCAGCACCACCCGCGCCCGTGTGACCGGCACGCCGAGGAGGCTGGCGGCCGCGGGAGTGCTGATGTCCGGACCGGGTGCGAGCCCGAGCAGTCCGAACGCGCGGGCGCCCTCCTCGGACAGCGCCTGCAGCGACCACGAGAGCACCGTGCCCAAACCGGCGGCCGACCCGCCGCTGTCCAACGCGTCCAGCCGGGACGCCTCGTCGCGTAGTTCCTCGGCCGGCACCGAGAGCGGGAACTCGGGATGGGCCAGAGCGCGGGCGGAGACGATGCTCAGGGCGAGCGGAAGTCCCGCGCACCGCGTGAGCAGCTCCCGGACGGCTTCGGGTTCGGCCGCCAGCCGCTCGCCGCCGAGGTGCCCGGCGAGTACCTGCCTCGCGTCGTCCTCGCCGAGGACGTCCAAGGACACGAACCGGGCGCCATGACTGACCATCAGATCGCTCAACTGGCTGCGGCTGCTGATCAGCACGGCGCAGTTCGGATCGCCGGGCAGCAAAGGCAGCACCTGTGCCGTGTCACGGGCGTTGTCCAGCACGATGAGCATGCGGCGGCCCGCGATCAGGCTTCGGTACAGCCCGATCTGAGCCTGCGTGTCGACCGGGACCGCCGCCGCGGCCACGCCGAGGGCGTCGAGGAAGCCCCGCAAGGCCACCTGCGGTACGAGTGGTTCCGCGGTCGGGTCGAACCCCCGCAGGTCGGCGAACAGCTGGCCGTCGGGAAACAGGGCGAGATTCTCGTGCGCCACTGCAACGCGAGCCAGGTCTTTCCCATGCCTCCGCCACCCACGATGGCGGTGATCTTCACGGCGTCGTTGTCGAGCGCCTTGCTCAACTGGGCGAACTCACCACGACGAGCGGTGAACGACCATGGAGGCGGTGGCAGCTGGCGAGGTGTCAGAGTGGGGGCGGTGGACAGCGGAGTGTCCAAGGCGGGATCCGCCGTCATGATCTGCTGATGGAGCCGCTGTAGCGCCGGGCTGGGGTCGATCCCCAGATCGTCGGCCAGCTGCCTGCGAGTGTGCTGGTAGTGCTTCAGCGCGTCGGCCTGGCGGCCCGCGCGGTAGAGCACGAGCATGTACTGACCGGCCAGCCGCTCGTCGAGAGGATGGGCGATGACGCGATCGGCCAGCGGTGACACCCAATCCGCGTGCCTGCCCTGCCGCACCGCGAGATCTATCAGGTCCAGCTCCGCGTCGAAGCGCTGCCGGGTGAGTTGTTCGCGCAGGTTGTTCGCCCAAGGCGTGTCCATATCGGGGAACGGGTTGCCCCGGCACGCATCGAGCGCCTGTTCCAGCAGGTCCAGTGAAGCCTTCTCGTCGTCGGCGGCGCCGGCCTGGTGGAGCAGGATGGCGAACCGGTGCATGTCCACGGTCAGCGGGTCGACGGACAGCACATAGCCCCCCGACTGCCGCGTGATCACCACGTCCGGCGTGCCGCCGAGTGCCCGTCTCAGCCGATACAGATAGCCGTACAACGTGTTCCGGCTCGTGTTCGGCGGACTTTCTCCCCAGACGCGGTCCACGAGCTGGTCGATGGTCACAACCTGATTCGCCGCCGCCAGAAGTACCGCGAGAACTGCCCGTTGCCGGGCATGACCGAGATCCACCCGTTGCCCGTCACGGTGTGCCTCGATCCCGCCGAACAGCCGGAACTCGATCTCCATGCACCCCCCTGGTTGCAGGATCCCGCCCTCTGCATACCGATTCCGGCCTGCGGATACAAGACTTCCCCCAGTTTTGCCCCATATCGGCAGGGTTCGGAGCGGTGCGGTCAGCATCCGTGGAGTACGAACGGCGCCGCCCGAGCCCGGCAGGCTGTGAACAACCACACCAGGACGGGTGTCAGCACGAGGAAGAGGGAGAAGACGACCCATCGCCCCGTCCGCGAGCCCCCTGACGTGACCACCAGCGGCATGATGGCCACGCAGGTCGCCACCGGGTCACCACCTCGGTCGCGGACGCCACGGAAGCCTTCTCCGCGGCGGGCGGTTCCGGCTGGCCCGGACGGCGTCGTCTTCTCGGCTTCGGCCTGGTGGCGACGGCGATCAGGCGGCTGCTGTGACGGTTGTTTCCCTGGGCCGGCGAATCCGGCTGAGCTGCACGAGGCTGAAGCCGAACAGCAGGACGCCGAGCGGAACGTGGACCACCGTCACGTGCGCGATCCCGAGGAACACCTGAGCCAGCGTGAGGCCGAGGAACACGGCCGCGGGCACGATCGGCTTGGGGGAACCGCCACCCGGCCGCCATACGAGGATCGCGATGAGCACATGCAGCACGGCCACGACGAACAGGGTGTAGGCCGTGGCGCTGTGGAGCGCGTGGCCTGCCGGGACGGTCAGCAGGAGCCCCGCGGTGATCGGGGTGAGGAAGACGGCGAGGGTCTGGACGGCGATCGCGATGCGCAACGGGGCTGGCATGGGGCTCCTTCGGAAGTCGTGTCACCAGGTGGACGAGACAGCCACCGGAAACGTGACAACGCGGGCCGGATGAACCGGGCGAACCTTGCCGGGGCGCCACACAGCCGTCATCTGGCCCCGGCGACTGCGGGATGTGATCCAAGAAGAGAAAAATTCTCGCAATGTGATTCCATCTGCAGTTCAACCGGACGGTGGATGTAATCCGTTTTCACTGGTGATAGAATTATTGTCTTTATTACCATCATTTGGAGGCGACTGTGAGTCAGTCATGGATTGCGGACCCGAACTCGGCCTTCCTTCGTCGACTCGGTGACGAAAAGTCGCCACCCTATGAAACCTGTCCAACCGTGTGGGAATTGGACAACGGAGATTTTGTCGTGGTCGGCACCGACTTGACCGCCGAATACCGGTCGCGCCTGCCGGAAGGGGTCAGTATTGCCGAACACGAGCGCCTGGTAGTGATTCCACGGGCAAGGCTGGTGTCTGCGAAGAAGGATATTCCCGGTGTCTGAGTTCTTCGACGACACTCGCAGCGAGTTGATGACCCTTGAGGAGTACGGCTCTGACTTTCGTAAACGGCGACAAGACCCCCATGGGTCGCGTGAGACCTGGAAAGTCGAGCGTCGTCAGTTCTTCAGTGATCCGGATGATCCGCCTTGGCTGGCATTCTCCGAAGGGCGTTGGGAGGAGTCGGTCCGGCTGATAGAGGCGAATCGGCCCAGCTATCAGAAGTACTACGAAGAAGCTGCCGCTCAAGGGGTGACCCTTTACCGGGTGCGCATCGTCGATGAACCGCTGCAGCCGTACGTTCACTGGGAAATCCACTACCTGTGCCTTGCGGCCAGCGTCGGCGAAAAAGTCAGAGTCGTCAGCTCGAGGGATGTAGTAAAGTACGAGGAGATCGATCCGCTGCCTGAAATTATCGTCGCAGGCAGCGATACGGTATACAAGGTCCTCTATTCGGATGACGGGCGGCCGACGGGCGCTCGGAGAACGATTGACATCAATCTTGCCCGGCGGTGCGAGACTCTTGTCAAGGGGCTGTACGCGATCGGTGAAGATGTGGATGCCTACTTTGAATCCAAAGTAAAGGGGCTGGCACCTCCGAATTTGAGGCAGCGTTGACGGATCGGGATGACCGAGAAATCCATTCCGAGATGTCTGGCTCGGCGAGTGAGGTCGTTCAAGCCAGGGATGTTCATGGGGATATACATCTTCACGGGAAAGCGCAGCGCCAGTGGGCAGTTCGGCCACAACAACTACCTGCGGACGTGCGAGGGTTCGTCAACAGGGTCGCCGAACTCGAGCGTCTCGATCGAATATTGCTCGGAGAATTGAGTCAGCCACCTGCGATCAAACTGGCAGTGGTCGCGGGAACGGCAGGAGTCGGAAAGACATCACTCGCGGTGCACTGGGCCCATCGCGTGCGAACAAGATTTCCGGATGGCCAGCTGTATGTCAATATGCGAGGTTACGACCCAGGTCCGCCGGTGGCGGCCACGCAGGCCTTGGAGCACTTTCTGCGAGCACTTGGCGTTCCGCGCGGTGCTGTTCCGGTGGATGCGGAAGCCAAGGCATCTCTCTTTCGTTCCCTGGTGGCAGGTCGGCGGATCTTGGTTCTTCTCGACAATGTCGCCACGGCAGCTCAGGCCAGGCCGCTGATTCCGGGGACTTCCGAGTGTCTGACCCTTGTCACCAGCAGAAGTCGATTGTCGAGCTTGGTCTTCCATAATGGTGCACATCGCCTCACGGTGGACATGCTCACCGAGTCCGAGGCGGTGGCACTGCTGCGTGACGTGACGGCAGGGTATCGGGCCAATGACGACGAAGATCAGCTCGTTGAGCTCGCACGTCTCTGCGGCCGCCTTCCGCTGGCGCTCCGGATAGCTGCGGAACGTGCCGCCCGAGAGCCTGTCGTGCCGTTGGATGCGCTGGCCCGAGAACTGCGTGACGAGTCAAGTCTTTGGGATGCGCTGGCGGGCGACAATGACGATGCGGATGCGGTACGCAGTGTCTTTGCCTGGTCATACCGGGCGCTGACCGAAGAATCGGCGCGATTCTTCCGTTTGCTGGCACTTCATCCAGGAGCCGTGTTCAGCGTGTCCGCCACTGCTGCGCTGACGGGAACTCCCACGAGTGACGCCCGCCGTGTCCTGGATGTCCTGGCGGGGGCTCACATGCTCGAGCAGATTGCGCCGGGGAGATACCAATTTCATGATCTTCTGCGCTTCTATGCCCATGATCAGGCTCGCGAGGAAGAATCCGACGAAAGCCGGGCTGAGGCATTGCGTCGAGTTTTGGCGTGGTATGTCCACGGTGCTGATTCACTTCAGGAATCTCTGAATCCGATGTCGCCGCGCGTCGTGCTCGATTCGAACGCACGGTTTGACCTTCCTTTTCCTGGATTTTCCACGGTCGCCGAAGCCAGTGAATGGTACGCTTTGGAGCGTCCCAATCTGCTGGCGGCGACACGTGCGGCAGCCGACGCCGGACTTTACGAGCCCGCCTGGCAATTTGCTTCGATCTTGCATCATATCTACCGGATTCTCGGGCCTTTGGATGACTGGCGAATCGTGACAGAAGTCGGCATAAAAGCAGCTCGCCAGGTGGGGAACAAGAGGGCTGAGGCCGAACTTCTCGAAAGTATGGCCACTGTATGTGTGCAAACTGACCAACTCGTTCACGGTGCGCGATACTTCGACATGTGCTTGGCGATTCGTCGCGAAGTCGGCGATCGGCTGGGTGAAGTGATGGCGCTCAACGGTATGGGGCAACTGAATCTTCGTCGACGGGAGCTGACGGAAGCCGGCCGACTGTTCAGGGAATGTCTGGCCATTGCCGGTGATCTCGACAATCAATTCTGGCAAGCTGTCGCAAGAGGTAATCTCGGGGTAACCGCTCATCAGGTGATGGACAATGTCACGGCTGTCGAATACGCGGTCGAGAATCTCGATTTTCACAAATCGGCGGGCAATCCTCTCGGTGCAGGTGATTCCCTTCATGCGCTTGCCAGGTCGTACCGCGAGCTTGGCCGACACGCTGACGCCTTGGAGTCGATTGTTCAGGCGATAGAGATCGCCCGGAAGAACGACAACCGCGTATGGGAGGCTTACTGGTTGATCGAGTACGGCCACATCCAGCGTTCCGTTGGCCAGGTCTTCGAATCCCTTGTCTCGTATCAGCGGGCGGCTGTGCTTCAGCGCGAGCACGGCGACCGCAGCCGTGAAGCGCAGGCATTGAATGGCGCGGGTCTGGCCTACCGGGACCTCGAACGCTACAAGGAATCGACTGATTTCCACCGGTTTGCCGTTGCGATTCACCGGGAGACTCGAGATCAATGGCTGCTGGGGGTGACATTGAACGATCTTGCAATATCTTGTGAATTACTTGGCGATGCCGATATGGCTCGGCAGTACCGGGAGGGCGGCTTGGCGAGTATTGCAAATTTCGACGACCCGCGAGCAAGTGAGCTTCGTCGTCAAATAGTTCAAGCGCTCAGAACTGCCGAATAGGACGGCAGCTCGGTCGCCGGCCGAAAGTCACCGGCGCTCGGCGCCGTCGGCAGGCTTTCCCGACGGAGCGCCATCGAGGCCGAGCAGCCGTGAGACGAGCGCGACCTGATCGGCGTAATGGTGCAGGAAGTCGGATGAGCGCGCGTCGACCTCGTAGAGGCCCTCGATGACATGGGGCAGCGTGGTGGGACCCATCGCGGCGGCCATCATCATGACGACCAGGCACGCCGGATCCAGTTCGGACGACACCTTGCCTTCGGCCTGGAGGGCGCGGATCACGTCGACCTCCCGCCGCAGGCGTTCGGAACGCCGGACACGATCGGGATCGTCCTCGGAACCCTGGTACTCCAGGCCGCTCCAAGCGAACTGCCGCGCGCCATCCGGGTTGTGCAGGGCTTGCAGCACGTAGCGGCGGGCCGCTTCGCCGGGCGAGGTGCCCGGCGGCACCAGCTCTCGTTCGTAGCTCCACCAGTTGTCGGCGACCGCCTGGTAGAGGCCTTGCTTGCCGTCGAAGTAGTACGAGATGAGCTGCTGGTTGACCTTGGCGCGGGAAGCGATGGCGGCGACCCGCGCTCCGGCGTAGCCGTTCGCGGCGAACTCGGTGGTCGCCGCTTCCAGGATGCG
Organism: Amycolatopsis alba DSM 44262; assembly: GCF_000384215.1. NCBI lineage: Bacteria > Bacillati > Actinomycetota > Actinomycetes > Pseudonocardiales > Pseudonocardiaceae > Amycolatopsis > Amycolatopsis alba. Next base: position 5,405,483 of record NZ_KB913032.1, read on the forward strand.
TTGACGGGTGCGCTCCGCGTCGCGTTGCCGTTGCTCCGGTGCGGGCGAGCGGCGGGGCTTCGACGGAGACATACGACCACTGTATCTCCGCCGGTGATCCGTTCGGCGGTCCGTGAAGGCCTCCTTGAGGTCCATCCATGCCCCCGCCGCCACCCTCAACGGAGACGCTGCGCGCCACTGCATGGATTCAAGTCCCTCAAGGAGGCCTTCACGGACTTGCCGCCGGACGGGAGCGGGGAGGGGGCGGGGGACTGGTCGACCGTTCTTCGTGCGGCCGTAGAGCGTGTCGGGGCAGGGTCGCTGTCGCCGGTGTGTCACGCCGGGCCCCGACGGAAGGAGCGGCGATGTCCAGCCAGACTGCCGAGCGGGCGACCGGGGGTGAGACCGCGCGATGGCTCCGGTGCGCGGGGTGCGGGACCGTGCTCTACGCCCGGCGGGTCGAGCGGGAGCTCGGGGTGTGCCCGGACTGTGGTCATCACCATCGTCTCGCCGCCGCTGAGCGGATCCGCGGGCTGCTCGACGAGGGCTCGGTCGTGCCGATCGAGGCGGACCTCGTGGACGCGGACCCGCTGGACTTCACCGACCGGGTGGCCTACCCCGATCGGCGGGCCGCGGCACGGGCCGCGACGGGGTTGCGCGAAGCCGTGGTCTGCGCGCGCGGCACCGTGGACGGGCATCCGGCGGTGCTGGCCGTGATGGACTTCCGCTTCCTCGGTGGCAGTCTCGGCGGCGCGGTGGGGGAGCTGATCACTCGCGCGGGTGAGGAGGCGCTGCGGCGGCGTGAACCGTTCGTCATCGTCAGCGCGTCCGGGGGCGCCCGGATGCAGGAGGGGCCGCTGTCGCTGATGCAGATGGCCAAGACGAGCCAGCTCATCGGCAGGCTGGACGCGGCGGGCGTGCTCGTCGTTTCGATCGTCACCGACCCCACGTTCGGCGGAGTGGCCGCTTCCTACGTCACGCTCGCCGACGTGATCATCGCCGAACCCGGCGCCCGCCTGGGTTTCGCCGGTCCCAGGGTGATCGAGCAGACGATCAACCGGCCGTTGCCGCCGGGATTCCAGACCGCGGAGTTCCTGATGGCGCACGGGCTGATCGACGCCGTGCATCCGCGTGCCGAGTTGCGCGCCAGGCTGGCGTCGCTGCTCGCGGTGACCGGAAAGGCCGTCACCCCGAAACCGTCCACAGTGGACTTCGACGGTGTGGTGCGGGATCCGGGGGCGTTACCGGAGGTCGATCCTTGGGCGGCCGTGCGCGACGCCCGCGACATCGCCCGGCCCACGGCGGCCGACTACCTCGGCCGGTTGTGCTCCGACTTCGTCGAGCTGCGGGGTGACCGGCTCGGCAAGGACTGCCCGGCGATCCTCGGCGGGCTCGGCCTGCTCGACGGCGAGCCGGTCGTGGTCATCGGAGTCCGGAAAGGACACACCGCGGCGGAGCTGACCTCGGCGGACTTCGGCATGACGTCCCCGGCGGGGTACCGCAAGGCCGCCCGGCTGATGCGGCTCGCGGAGAAGCTCGGCATCCCGGTCGTCACCCTGATCGACACCCCCGGCGCGGCGCCGGGGATCGAGGCCGAAGAACACGGGCAGGCGTACGCGATCTCGGAAAGCATCCGGCTGATGGCGGGACTCGGCGTGCCGACGGTCGCGGTCATCACCGGCGAAGGCGGCAGCGGGGGCGCGCTGGCGCTGGCCACCGCCGACGAGGTCCTCATCTTCGGCGGCGCGGTCTACTCCGTGATCAGTGCCGAGGGCTGCGCGGCGATCCTGTTCGGTGACGCGGCGAAAGCGCCCGTCGCCGCCCGCGCGATGCGTGTCGACGCCCGGCAGCTGCTCGGTCTCGGCATCGTCGACGGCGTCATCCCCGAGCCGGACGGCGGCACCCAGGCCGATCACGCCGCCGCCGCCCGCTCGCTCCGCACCGCGCTCACCGCCGTCCTGCGACGGCTGCGCGCGCTGGACCCGGACGTCCGCTCGCGGCGTCGCTACGAGCGGTTCCGCGCGTTCGCCGATCACTGACCCGTTCACTGCCCGTAAGAGGAGGAAGACCGTGACCGAAGAGCTGCGCCACGACTACCTGCACAACGCGGAACTCGACACCGGCAGCGTGATCGACCCGTTCACCCGCCGGGACGACGCCGACGGCCCGCGCGACATCGTGCCGTTGCTGCGCGAGGCGACCAAGGTCGCGACCGACCTGCTGGAGCGGGGCGGTCGCCCGCCGACGGCGCTGCACGTGCGGGCGGGCTCGGTGTCGATCGACCTGTCGTGGCGCGAGCCCGCGTCCCAGGCCCGCACGCCGGTCGCGCCCGCCGAGCCCGCCGAGTCCGTCCCCGAGCCGGCCGCCGCCCCGGCCGGGCACGTCGTTCCGGCGCCCACCGTCGGGGTGTTCTACCGGTCGGCGTCACCCGGCGCGGAGCCGTTCGTCACCGAGGGCGCCCCGGTCACCGCGGGGCAGCAGATCGGGATCGTCGAAGCGATGAAGCTGATGATCCCGGTCGAGACCGACCGCGCGGGCACCGTCGGGGAGATCCTCGTCGGCGACGGCGAGCCGGTCGAGTTCGGCACCCCGCTGCTCACCCTCGAGCCCGGAAGTTCAGGAGCGTCATGATCTCCAGCGTGTTCATCGCCAACCGAGGCGAAATCGCGGTCCGGATCGCGCGTGCCGCACGTGATCTGGGGGTGCGGGTGGTGGCCGGTTGTTCGACGGCGGACCTCGGCGCCGGGGTCGGTGTCCTCGCGGACCGGGTCGTCCACATCGGACCGGCGCCGTCGCGCCGCAGCTATCTCGACGCCGCCGTCACCATCCAGGCGGCGTTGCTCAGCGGCGCCGAGGCGGTCCACCCCGGCTACGGTTTCCTGTCCGAGGATGCCGACTTCGCCGAGGCCTGCGCGGCCGAAGGGCTGATCTTCATCGGCCCGCCGCCCGAGGTGATGCGGCGGCTGGGGGACAAGTCCACGGCGCGTGCCGCCATGACAGCGGCCGGGCTGCCGCTGCTGCCGGGCGCCGTCGAACCGGTGCGCGACGTCGAGACGGCCCGGCGCGTCGCCGACGAGATCGGTTACCCGCTGATCATCAAGGCCGTCGCGGGCGGTGGCGGCCGCGGGATGCGGATCGTCACCGAGGAAAGCGCCCTCGTCCCCGCCTTCGAGGAGACCACCGCCACCGCGCGGGTGCTGTTCAACGACGGCCGGGTCTACCTGGAGCGCTACCTCGACGGTGCCCGGCACGTCGAGGTGCAGGTACTCGCGGACGCGTACGGCAACTGCGTGCATCTCGGCGAACGCGACTGCTCGGTGCAGCGCCGTCACCAGAAGCTCATCGAGGAGTCACCCGCGCCCCGGCTGCCGGAAGGCCTGGCCCGGCGCATCCGCGAGGCGGCCGTGCGCGGCGCGCTGGCGACCGGTTACGTCGGCGCGGGCACCTTCGAGTTCCTCGTCGGCGAAGACGGCGAGTTCTACTTCATGGAGGTGAACTGCCGTATCCAGGTCGAGCATCCGGTGTCGGAGATGGTCACCGGGGTGGACCTGGTGCAGGAGCAGTTCCGGATCGCGTCGGGGGAACGGCTCCGGTTCGGGCAGTCCGATGTGGAACTTCGCGGGGTGGCCATCGAATGCCGGATCAACGCGGAGGACCCGGCGCGCGGTTTCCTGCCGACACCGGGGCTGGTGGAGGAGTTCGTGCCGCCCGGCGGGGCGTTCGTCCGCGTGGACACCCACGCGTGCGGTGGTTACCGCATCCCGCCGGACTACGACTCGTTGCTGGCCAAGGTGATCGTCTGGGCGCCCGACCGGTCTTCGGCGATCACCCGCATGCGCAACGCTCTCGCCGAATTGCGGGTCCGCGGCCACGGGGTCCACACCACCGCGGCCTACCTCGACGCGGTACTGGCCGATCCCCGCTTCGCCGGGGCCACCCACCACACCCGCCTGCTGGACGACTTCGCCGCGGCGTGACCCCGCTTCCACCGCGGCTACAACGAAAATCGTCCGGGCGTGCCTACGGTCCGAACATGTCGAACAGCACGCCGCGGCTCGGGCGCGGGAGGGCGCCGGAGCGGGTGGTCGTGCTCGGCGGGACCGGCTTCCTCGGCCGGAACCTGTGCTCCGCCCTGACGGCGGCCGGATGTGAGGTCACCGCGGTGGCCCGTCGCCCGCCGCCGGTTCCGGGCCACCGGTTCCGGCGGTTCGACGTCGTGGCCGGCGGAGCGGCGGGGCTGGCGGGGCTGCTCGCCGAAGAGCGGGCGACCGCGGTGGTCAACGCCGCGGGCGTGGTCTGGCGCGGTTCCGATGAGGAAATGACCGAGACGAACACCGCGCTGGTGGACGTCCTGCTCGACGCGCTCGCCCTGTTCGAGGTCTCGCCGCGGCTGATCCAGCTCGGCACGGTCTACGAATACGGGAATCCCGCCGGGGCCGTCGATCTGCGTGAGGGCACGCCTGCCGCGCCCACCAGCCCTTACGGCCGCGGCAAACTGCGCGCCACGGAGGCGGTGCTCGCCAGGGACGGCCGCGCGGTCGTGCTGCGCCTCAGCACGGCCATCGGTCCGGGGATGCCGTCGGAGAGCCTGCTGGGGTCGGTGGCCCGCCGGCTCGCCGACGCGGACGGGCCCGCCCTGGTCGAGCTTCCGGTCCTCCGCGGCCGGGGCGATTTCCTCGACGTGCGCGACATCGGCGACGCCGTCCTCGCGGCACTGCGCACGCCGGAAGCCGCCGGTCTGATCAACATCGGCCGGGGCGAGCTCACCCCGGTCGGCGATCTGGTGCGGCGGCTGATCGACGTCAGCGGGGTGACCGCGCGCGTGGTCACCCTGGCCACCGGGGGTTCCCGGCGGACGAAGGGATTCGAGGAACGGCGGATCGTGAGGGAAGTCGCCGGACAGGTGCTCGGCTGGGCACCGCGCAGGTCCCTGACCGACGCGCTGCGCACGTTGTGGCAGGACACCAGCATCGAACGGAGACGGCACGCATGAACGACCCGGCAACGCAGTCCATCCTGGAACAGACCCGAAAGCTGCATCGCAGCCGCCGCACGGACGGGGCGTTCGTGCCCGGTGTCACCCCGATCCTGGCCTCCGGCGCCGTACTCGACGAGGACGACCGTGCGGCCATGGTGGCGGAGGCACTGGAACTGCACATCGCCTCCGGCGCCACCGCGCTGCGCTTCGAGCGCGAGTTCGCCCGTGCGCTGAAGCTGCGCAAGGCACATCTGACGAACTCCGGGTCGTCCGCGAACCTGCTCGCGATGAGCGCGCTGACCTCACCGAAACTGGGCGACCGGCGGCTGAAGCCGGGGGACGAGGTCATCACCGTCGCCGCCGGGTTCCCGACCACGGTCAACCCCGTCCTGCAGAACGGCCTCATCCCGGTCTTCGTGGACGTCGACCTGGCCACCTACAACACGACGGCGGACCGGGTCGCGGCGGCCATCGGCCCGCGCACCAGGGCGATCATGCTGGCGCACGCGCTCGGGAACCCGTTCGAAGTCGCCGAGATCGCGCAGCTCGCGACCGAGCACGACCTGTTCCTCGTCGAGGACAACTGCGACGCCGTCTGGTCGACCTACGAGGACCGCTACACCGGCACCTTCGGCGACATGACCACGGTCAGCTTCTACCCCGCGCACCACCTGACGATGGGCGAGGGCGGCTGCCTGCTCACCGACAATCTGGTGCTGGCCAGGGTCGTCGAGTCCCTTCGCGACTGGGGACGGGACTGCTGGTGCCCGCCGGGCGAGGACAACCGGTGCCTGAAGCGGTTCGACCACCGGATGGGCGATCTGCCGCACGGCTACGACCACAAGTACATCTTCTCCCACGTGGGCTTCAACCTGAAGACGACCGACATCCAGGCCGGGCTGGGACTGAGCCAGCTGCGCAAGCTGAGCGACTTCGTGGCGGCCCGCAAGCGGAACTGGCGGCGGTTGCGGGAGGGACTCGACGGCCTGCCCTGGCTCGTCCTGCCGGAGCCGACCCCCAAAAGCGACCCGAGCTGGTTCGGGTTCGTCATCACGGTCGACCCGGCGGCGCCCTTCGCCCGCCGCGATCTCGTGCACTTCCTGGAGTCCCGCAAGATCGGCACCCGCCTGCTGTTCGCGGGGAACCTCACCCGGCAACCCGCCTACATCGATCAGCCGTACCGGATCTCCGGGGACCTGAGGAACAGCGACGTGATCACCGAGCAGTCGTTCTGGATCGGCGTCTATCCGGGGGTGACCGGCGAAATGATCGATTACATGGTCGCTTCGATCGGCGAGTTCGTCACCGGCACGCGGAGGTAGCCACGGATGAGAGTCCTCGCACTGCCGTCGCCGTCCGCGGCGACGCACATCATGGCCATGACGCCGCTGGCCTGGGCCCTGCGGGCGGCCGGGCACGAGGTGCTGTTCGCCGGTACCCCGGACATCGCCGCGTCGGCCCACGCGGCCGGGTTCAGCTACGTCGGCCTCGGCTCTTCGGAGAACTTCAACCGGGATCTCTATGTCGACCCCGGCGACCGGTTCCCCGTCGAGGAATGGAAGCACCGGGAGACGACGGTGTACGGCCGGTTCCTGGTGGAGATGCTCGCGGATCTGCATTCGGTCTACGCCACCGACGCGCTGGCGGACTACGAGCGCTTCGCCCGCGCCTGGCAGCCGGATCTGCTGTTGCCCGACTCGACGGCGCTGATCGGCAGGGTGCTCGGCGGGGTGCTCGACGTCCCCGTCGCGACCCACCGCTACGGCGTCGACGCGACAGGCGCGGTGTACCACGACCGGGCGAGGTGGAATCTCGCCCCGCTGTGCGGACGTCTCGGTCTGGCGGGGCTGCCCGGCTCGGATCTCGTCGTCGATCCGTGCCCGCCGAGCCTGCAGTCGCCGGAGGCGAGTCCCGGCCTGCGGATGCGGTACGTGCCGTTCAACGGAGCCGGGATCATGGCCGACTGGGCGATGCGGCCGACGGAGCGCAAACGTGTCTGCATCTGTTTCGGCAAGACGCTGCTCTCGATCTGCGGGCCCCGGCCGCTGGTGCGGGTGGTCGAAGCGCTGACCGGGCTCGAGGACGTCGAGGTGGTCGTCGCGCTCAGCAAATCCGACGTCGGCCTCGCCGGCGAGCTGCCGGAGCGGTGGCGGGTCGTCGAACTCATGCCGCTGGATCTGTTCCTGCCCACCTGTGACCTCTTCATCGCGCTCGGCGGCAGCGGCGCCGCGCTCACCGCGGCGGCGCTCGGTGTCCCGCAACTCGTGCTGCCGCAGGTGTTCGACCACTTCGACTGCGCGAGCCGGATCCAGGAGGCGGGGGCGGGCCTGTCCATCGACACGCGGGCGGCGCAGGCGGACATCGACGGTATCCGAGAGGCGATCACGACCATCCTCGGCGATCCGTCCTACGCGGCCGCGGCTCGCCGGGTGCGGGATGAGAACGAAGCCGGCCTGACCCCCGCCGACGTCGTCACCAGGCTGGAAAGGCTGGTGACGGCACGCCGGGCGGGCGCGGGGCGAGTCCTGGCCGACCTTCCGAGTTGACATAGTCATAATCAGACTAGTACTTTGATGGCTATCGGGCCTTTCGGCCGGTCGTCGCACCTCCGTCGTGTCGACGCCGCCAGACGGGAACCGCGTCCGATCGACGACAACACGAACAACTCAGAGGGTGAGAAGTAATGGCAGACGAGGAACGCGTACCGGTTCTGGTCGTGGGCGGCGGCCTGGTCGGGCTGGCCACCACCTTGTTCCTGGCCGAGCAGGGGGTCCGCACCCTGCTGGTCGACAGGCACCCCGGCGCCTCGATCCAGGGCCGGGCCCGCGGGATCAACCAGCGGACCATGGAGATCTATCGCGCGCTGGGCCTGGAAGGGGCCATCAAGGAAGCGGGCAAGCCGTTCGAGGACGACTGGGGCGTCGCCCGTTGCGACACGCTGGCAAGCGAATGGCACTGGCTGTTCAACGACGACGCGCCGCGGATCTGGCCGCACCTCAGCCCCGGCGAGTTCTGCCAGGCCGACCAGAACGCGGTGGAGCCGATCCTGATCTCGGCCGCTCGTGACCTGGGCGCGCAGCACCGCTTCAACACCGAGCTGGTCTCGATCGTCACCGACGACAACGGCGCGACCGCGGTCATCCGCGACCGCGTGACCGGCGCCGAGGAGACCGTGCTGGCCGACTACGTCGTCGCCGCGGACGGTCACCGCAGCCCGATCCGTGAGCAGCTCGGCATCCACCGCACCGGCCCCGGCGTGATCCAGCACTCGGTGAGCATCGTCTTCCACGCCGACCTGTCGGAGTTCGTGCCGAAGCCGGCGCTGTTCTGGATCATCGTGAACGAGAAGGTCGGGGCGGGCCTGGTGACCACGGCCCAGCCGAACCGCTGGGGGATGAGCGTCGGTTACGACCCGGCGGCAGGTCAGTCGATCGCCGACTTCACCACCGAGCGGTGCATCGCGGACGTCCGGGCCGCGATCGGCCGGGACGACCTGGCCGTCGAAATCGAAGACGTGGCCGCCTGGGAGCAGGCCATCGGCATCGCCGACGAGTACCGCCGCGGCCGGGTCTTCCTCGCGGGCGACGCCGCGCACGTGTGGCCGCCCGCCGGGGCGATGGGCGCCAACACCGGGGTCCAGGACGGCTACAACCTGGCGTGGAAGATCGCCGGTGTGGTGCACGGCTGGGCAGGCGACGAACTGCTCGACAGCTACCACGTCGAGCGGCACACGGTCGCCGTCGAACTGTCCGACCTCGTGGTCAACAGGCAGATGAAGCGCAACAGCGCCGAGGTCGAGGACGACACCACCGACGACCAGCTCTGGGCGTTCGGCCAGCGTTACTGGTCCTCGGCGGTCATCGGCGCCCAGCACGACACCGTGTTCGGCGACACGCTGAGCAAGGTGGCGGAGCCGGGCGTGCGCGCGCCGCACCTGTGGGTGGAGCGCGACGGCGAGCGGCTGTCGACGCACGACCTGTTCGGCCGCGGGTTCGTCCTGTTCACCGGCACGGACGGCGAGGAGTGGACCGAGGCCGCCGCCCGGATCTCGGACAAGCTTTCCGTGCCGGTCCAGGCTTTCCGGATCGGCGCCGACCTCGCCGACGTGGAGAACGCCTGGGACAAGCACTACCCGGTCGGTTCGGGTGGTGCCGCGCTGATCCGTCCCGACGGTTACGTCGCCTGGCTGAGCCCGGCGACCGACCAGGCGTCGGAAGCACTGGCCGAGGCGTTCCGCACGGTCCTGCGGACCAGCTGAATCTGAAGGAAAAGGCGGCCCCGTTGGCGGATTCGAGTGATCCGCCCGCGGGGCCGCTTCGCGTCCGCGGCATCGAGTCCTTTGTGGACTTCCAGGCGGGGCGGGGTTCCAGCCGGGCTCCAGGAGCGATCGAGGCGAACAGGAGACTCTCGGCTCAGGGCAGCACCGGTTGTCTCGTGGCGTCGAGCCGAACTGATGAGGATGTGGCGATGGTGCACATGACTTCGGGGACGGGAACCCGCCTGCGCACGTTCGAACGCGCGGTTTCCGTCCGTATCGCAGAGTCCGCGCTCACCTTGAACGGCGTCCTCCGCATGGAGCGGCTGCACCGCTGGCTCACCGTGCGCAAACTGAAGGAGGCGTTCGACGTCCGGCGCATCGCGTTCGAGCAGCTGCGGAAATGGTCGGTGGCGCCGGACACCGGGAACCTGGCCCACGAGAGCGGCAAGTTCTTCAGCGTCGAAGGGCTGTCCGTCGCCGTTTCCGACGGCCCGGTGAAGGAATGGTCGCAGCCCATCCTCAACCAGCCGGAGGTCGGCATCCTCGGCATTCTCGTCAAGGAGATCGACGGTGTGCTGCACTGCCTGATGCAGTCGAAAATGGAACCGGGCAACGCGGACGGGGTCCAGCTTTCCCCGACCGTCCAGGCGACCAGGAGCAACTACAGCCAGGTCCACAAAGGACGACCGGTGCCCTATCTGCACTACTTCCGTGACACGGCGGGACATCGGGTGCTGGCCGACGTGCTGCAGTCGGAGCAGGGCTCGTGGTTCTACCGCAAGCGCAACCGGAACATGATCGTCGAGGTCACCACGGACGTCGAAGTGATCGACGGATTCTGCTGGGTCACGATCGGCCAGCTGCACAGCCTGCTGTCGGAATACGACCTGATCAACATGGACGCCCGCACGGTGCTGTCCTGCCTGCCGTTCTCCGCCGCGGGCATCGCGTCGCTGTTCAGCTTCGGCGGGGACGACTTCCGGTCCTCGGTCATCCGCTCGTTCTCGGAGGACAACGGCAGCCTGCACAGCTCCGGTGACGTCCTCAGCTGGATCACCGAGTCCAGGGTGGGCAACGACGTCGCGACGAAGCTGATCCCGCTCGACGAGACGACAGGCTGGCGGCGGACCAGCCATGCCATCACGCACGAGAGCGAAGCCTTCTTCGACATCATCGCGGTGGACGTGAGCGCCGAAAGCCGCGAAGTCGACGGCTGGTCCCAGCCGATGATCTCGCCGCGAAGCACCGGTCTGGTCGCCTTCCTGGTCAAGCGGATCTCCGGCGTGCTGCACGTACTGGTCAACGCCAGGGTGGAGCCGGGCTACCTGGACGTGATCGAACTCGCGCCGACCGTCCAGTGTTCCCCGGAGAACTACGGGCATCTCCCACCGGACGCGCGTCCGGCCTATCTCGACGACGTACTCGAAGCGCCGGAGGGTGCCGTGCGGTACGACACGATCCTGTCCGAAGAGGGCGGCCGCTTCTTCAAGGCGCAGAACCGCTATCTCGTGATCGAGGTCGGCGACGGCGAGCACGAGGAGGTGCGGCGGGACTTCCGGTGGCTGACCGTGCACCAGCTCACCGCGCTGATCCGGCACAGCCACTACGTCAACGTCCAGGCCCGCAGCCTGGTCGCCTGCCTGCACAGCCTGTCCTGCGGCGTGGCCGGCGGCAACGGATGAGCACGCGAAAGGTCTCGACCGGGCACGACGACGGTCCGATCCGGCTCGGTGTGCTCGGGGCCGCTTCCGTCGCGAGGCGCCGGACACTGCCCGCTGTCGCCGCCGCCCCGGACGTCGTCCTCACCGCGATCGCCAGCCGGGACAAGGGGAAAGCCGCGCGGCTGGCTGGGGAGTTCGGCTGTGCCGCGGCGGCGGACTACGACGCGGTGCTGGCCCGTTCCGACGTCGACGCCGTCTACCTGCCGCTGCCCGCCGCCCTGCACCACCGCTGGGCACTGGCCGCGCTGGCCGCGGGCAAACACGTGCTGGTGGAGAAGCCGATGGCGACCAGCGTCGCCGAAACCTCGGAGCTGCTCGACGCCGCCGCGCGCCGGGGACTGGTGATCCGGCAGAACCTGACCTACCCGCACCACGCCCAGCACGCCACGGTGCGAGACCTGGTGGGGGCGGGCCGGATCGGTCCGCTGAAAGAGTTCCACAGCGCGTTCTGCATCCCTCCGCTGCCGGCCGCCGACATCCGCCATCGCGCGGAGCTGGGCGGTGGCGCGTTGCTGGACGTGGGCGTGTACCCGATCAGCGCGGCGCGGTTCTTCCTCGGTGACGAACTCGAAGTGGCGGGCGCTGTCCTGCGGTGGGACGCCGGGTACGGCGTCGACGTGGGCGGGTCCGTGCTGCTGCGGTCGGACGACGGCCGCACCGCGACGCTGAGCTTCGGCTTCGAACACGGCTACGGCGCCCGGTACCTGTTGTGGGGCGGCAGCGGCCGGATCAGCGTCGACCGTGCCTTCACCCCGCCCGACTGGCTGTCCCCGGTCGTGCGCATCGAGGAACAGGACCGGGTCGAGGAGATCGTGCTGCCCGCCGATCACCAGTTCAGGAATTCGCTCTCGGCCTTCGCCGGAGCCGTGCTCGACGCCCGAAGAACGGGTGTGGATCCCGAACGGGCGGTTCAGGCCGCTTCGGCGCTCGGCCTGGCCGAACTGCTCGCGCGGATCGGCGCCGAGGCCCAGCGGGTCCCCGCGGCACGGGCTTCGTGATGGAGATCGTCGGCGACGGTTTCGTCGCGCGCGGCCTCGCCACGCTCGCTTCCCGGCATCCCCGTGTGACGTTGCTGGCCGCGGGGGTGTCCAGCACCCAGGCCGCGGGAAAGGCGGAGTTCGACCGCGAAGCCGCGCTGGTCACCGAAGTCCTGCGACGCTGCCGCCGCCAGGGCATGGTGATCGTCTTCCTGTCGACGGCGTCGCAGGCCATGTACGGCACGACCGCGACACCCGCCGCCGAGCACTGGCCGGTGGTCCCGGAATCGCCTTACGGCAGGCATAAACACGCGCTGGAACGGTATGTCATGGACTCGTCGGTCTCGTGGCTGGTGCTCCGGCTGAGTCATCTCGTGGGTGACGGCCAGCGCGCGCACCAGCTGCTGCCGAACCTCATCCACCAGATCAGATCCGGCACCGTCCGGCTGCGCCAGGGCGCGCACCGCGACCTGATCGACATAGCGGACCTGAGATGCGCGCTGGACCACCTGCTGGAGAAGGAGATCACCGGCGAGGTCGTCAACGTCGCGTCCGGCACGCCCCACCGCGTGGAGCACATCGTGCAGGGGATCGAGGACAGGCTCGGCACGAGCGCCCGGCGGCTGGTCATCCCCGGTCCGCCCGCCAGGACGGTGGTCTCGACGGAAAAGCTGTGCAGCCTGGTGCCGCAGATCCACTCGCGGATCTCCCGCGACCGTTACGCCGAACACCTGCTCGATCGCTATGTCCCTTGTTACTAGGCGGGAGTGTCGAATGCGTGTGCTGTTCACGGTGTCGGGCTGGCGCAGCCACTATTTCCCGATGGTGCCGCTCGGCTGGGCGCTCCAGGCGGCGGGTCACGAGGTCAGGGTCGCTTGCGCCGCTTCGGAAATCCAGCATGTGGCGGCGGCGGGGCTGGTGCCGGTGCCGATCTTGAGCGGGACGGAGCAGCTCGTGCACGCCCGCTGGGTGAACGCCGTCCAGGCCCGGCGCGGGAAGTGGCCGTATCCGACGCCGCCACCGCATCCGGAGACCGGGGCCGAAGTGCGCGACCTCGACGAGATCGACCTGACGGCGGTCACGGACCGGCTGCGCTCGGCGAGCGTGGCCGCGGCCGAGCGCAGCGTGGACAACGTGGTCGCGTTCGCCAGGAGCTGGCGGCCCGACCTGGTCGTGCACGATCCGATCAGCTTCGAGGGGCCACTGGCTGGCCGGGTGCAGGGCGTGCCGTCGGTCAACCATCTCTGGGGTCCTGTCGGCCCGGAGGAGATGGTGCTCGCCTTCGCCGGGCTGGACGAGACGGCCGGGATCCACGACCTCGTCCAGTTCGACGACGAGTACGTCCTGAACCGCCCGCTGACCGACGCGCTCGCCCGGCACGGCGTTCCCGAGGCCGCTCCCGGTCCGGGGTACGTGCTGGACCCCTGTCCGGTGAGCACCGAGCCGGGCCTCGTTTCCGCCGTCCGCCTCCCGATCCGCTACCTGCCCTACAACGGGCCGGGGGAGCTGCCGGAGTGGCTTTCGGAACCGGATCGCGACAGACCGCGGATCTGCGTCATCTGGGGGAACTCGTCCCGGCAGATCTTCGGTGACCGGGCGCTCGCGGTCCCCGCGGTGGTCCGGGCACTGACCGACACCGCGGCCGAGGTGGTGGTCGCCGCCAACGCCACGGATCTGCGGGACCTCGGTCCGCTGCCGCCGAACGTGCGGCCGCTGGAGAACGTGCCGCTGCATCTGGTGCTGCCGCGGTGCGACCTCGTCGTGCACCACGGCGGGGCGGGCTCCGCGATGACGTCGCTCGCGGGCGGCGTCCCGCAACTGGCCATCCCGCACGGTTTCGACCAGCACGTGATCGCGCGGCGGATCGAAGCCGCGGGCGCGGGCCGGAGCATCGCCGGGCACGTGGCGAACGAGAACGACATCCGGAAGGCCGCACTCGAGATCCTGGCCGATCCCGCGTATCGCCGGAACACCGCCAGGGTGTGCCGGGAGCTGCAGGACCGGCCGTCGCCGAGTGAGGTGGTCGGGGTGCTGGAAGAACTGGCGGAACGCCGGACGACGACTACTTCGGGAAAGAGCTGAGGATGACCGCCGAACGAGCACAGGACGCGATCGGGACCCACGAACTGCCGAACGGGGTGCGGGTGAGCTGCGCCGACGAAGCCGAGGCGCGGATCCTCTGGGCCGAGATCGACGGGGACACCCCCTACGCCGAGGCGATCGCGGGGGTGCGGGCCGACGAGGTCGTCCTCGACGTCGGAGCGCACATCGGCCTGGCATCGCTGTGCTTCACCGAGCACGCCCCGGCGTCCCGGATCATCGCCTTCGAGCCCGCCGCCGTCACTTTCTCTTGTCTGGAAAGGAACTTCGCCGAGCATGTGCCCAACGGCACGGCGCTGAAGCTCGCCGTCGCGGCGAAGAACGGCGAGCAGGAATTCGTGTACCACCCCTACGTCAGCTCGAAGTCGACCCTGCACACCGACAAGGCCGACGAAGACCTCAACCTCGAGGTGTACCTGGACAACGCCGACTTCGACGAGCAGGCGCGACCGCTGGTGCGGGAGATGCACAACGTCCGGAGGATCGAGACGGTCGAGGTGGTCACCCTCGGCTCGGTGCTGGACGACCACGAAATCGAGCGGGTCGGCCTGCTCAAGATCGACGTCGAACGGGCCGAACTCGAGGTGCTCGAAGGGGTGCGGGAGGAGCAGTGGCCGCGGATCCGGCGGGTGCTGGCCGAGGTGCACGACGGGGAGGGCAGGCTCGGCGCGGTGGTGGCAAAACTGGCAGGCCGCGGCTACGACGTCCGCGTCCGCCAGGCCCCGGCCTTCGCAGGCGGCAGCGTCTACATCGTGCTCGCGACCCGGAACTGACACCGGCCACGGGTGCGGCGCCAAGTCCGTGAAGGCCTCGTTGAGGGACCAGTATTTGCTTACTCATTGGTGCGGTTGGTGGTCGGGTGTGGAGGATTTGGGACGTTGAACGTCCTGGATCTTCCACGCTCGGTCTCGTTGATGAGGGATTTGGGATAGTGAGCGTCTCAATCCTTCACAGGCGGGCTCTGGTCGACGGGGGAGGATTCCGGCCGTTGAACGTCCGGAATCTTCCCCCGTCGGGTTGTCTGCCACAGGCATGGCAGGCACGACCTTGATCAACGGAGGATCGGGGACGATGAGTGTCCCGGATCCTCCGTTGATCAAGGTCTGTGACCGGAATACACCCACGCAACTACCACCCTCGCGCAGGTCAGGCACAGGTGAACAAGGTCCGTGAAGGCCTCCTTGAGGTCCATCCATGCCCCCGCCGCCACCCTCAACGGAGACGCTGCGCGCCACTGCGTGGATTCAAGTCCCTCAGGAGGCCTTCACGGACTTCTGGGGTCAGGGGGTGACTCCGGCTCCTTCGTAGGCGCCGATGTTCAGTTTGTCGGTGATCGGGTTGCCGAAGAAGTCCTTGCCGCCGTTGTCCGCCACGGGCGCGCCGTGCTGGATCGCGGGCGACGCCTCCCGGAGCCGGTAGCCGCTCGTCGTCGACATCGACGTCGCCGTACCGGGGGACACCAGCCGCGGGTCGCCGATGATCGAGGTGGTGCTGCCTGCCGGCACCCCGGAAACCTGGTAGAACACGTTGTTCACGTACTGGCCGGTGGTGTCGTTGATCGAGGAGCTCGACGGCTGGCCGTAGAAGATGTTGTTGGTGAAATGGACGCCGATCGCGCTGGTGCTGACGTTCGTGACCAGCCGGGGGCTGTTCTGCGCGTAGAACACGTTGTTGTAGACCTGGGTGTTCGAGGCGTCGCCGCAGGCGATGGTCACCGTGCTGGTGTATGGCTCGGCGGTGCCTGCCGCGTCGTTCTGGCTGAGGTTGTACCGGGCGATCCCGTTGGCGTTCTTCAGTTCGTTACCCGAGCACTGCAGCAGGAAGCCGCCCTTGTTGTCGTGCGAGAAGTTGTACTCGATGATCGTGTCGATGTTCGCGTCGTCCAGGCTGAACGCCATCGCCTGGCCCTTGCCGTTCGACACGTCGTTGTACCGGATCCGGGTGCCCTCGGCGTTCCAGCCGTACGCGCCCGCACTGTCCTGAGTGGACCTTTCGTTGAAGCCGTTGATGATGTTGTGCTCGACGACCGCGCCCGAACCGTTGAACACCACCATGCCCTCGCCGCCGATGTCGCGCACCGTGTTCTCGGTGAACCGCACCTTCGTCATCGGCACCAGCGGTGCGCTGAGCCAGGTGGACAGCATGCCGACACCGATCCGGTCGACGTGCGTGACGGTGTTCTTGTTCACGTTGACGTCGTCGAACCGCGTCGGTGTCTTGGAGCCCGCGGCGTAGAACACCACCCCGCCGCTCGGCGGGAACCGGCAGTCGCAGCCGTTGACGTCATGAACGTCCACATTGGACACCAGATAGTGGCTGCCGACGCCGTAGTCCTCGAGCAGGACGTAGATGCCCGCGCGCTGCTGATTCGCGGCCGGGGCCGGGCCGGTGTTCGTGACGTCGAGGTCGCGCAGTTCCCAGCCCGCGACGTTGTGGAGGAAGATCGCGCTGGCCGCGCCCTTGCCGTCGATGCGGGGTTTGGTGCCGGAGCCGAAACTGCCGACCTTGATCGGGCGGCCCGCCGTGCCGGAGCCTGTCGGCGCGAAGGTGCCGGTGCAGGTGACGCCGGATTTGAACAGGATCGTGTCTCCGGCCAGGTACTTCATGGTGTTGGCCTTCGACAGCTTCCAGGCCTGGTCCGGACTGGTGCCGGGGCCCACGTCGAGACCGCGTGCGCAGTCCACGTAGAAGGTGCGCGGGACCTTGGGCGGGTCCGCCGCGGCCGGGGTGGCCGCCAGGCCCGCGCCCAGGAGCAGTGAGGCCGCGATCGCCAGGACCTTGGTCGCGGCGGGACGTTTTCCGAGCATGGATGAACCCCCTTGGTCGTTCCTGCGTCTGTGATGTCCTCCGGCTGCCCCCAGGCACGCCGTCACTCTCGGTTATATGAATGAGTCCGATTTGTGCGAACGGGTGCACTCCACTGAGTTCGACACCCGGCTTGTCACGCAGAGTCTAGGCACGCCGATCCGGCGGCATCCATTAGTGCAATAACTAACTTATAACTATGTCTAACGTGACTGGTCGCTCGTGTCGCTGGACGCACGGTCCATTACAGCGGGTATGATCATAAGATAACTAACGCCTTAATAACTAAACCGAATATGACCGTGTGAGGTGTCGCAGTGGGAGCGTGGAACGGGGTCACCCGGTGTCTCCAATGGACTGCCGCGGGTAGCGGCCCCGCGCCCGGTTCCGGATGCGACAGTCGCTTCGGCTTCCTGTCCATTCCGGACCGGTGAGCCGCAGAGCCGACACTCACGCCAACTTCGTCGAAGCAGTCAGCTAGGTGGGTATCGATGCCGAATGAGCCGCAGCGGGTGAAGGTCCTGATTGTCGGCGGGGGCCTCGCCGGTCTCGCTTCGTCGTTGTTCCTGGCCCGGCAAGGGGTGCGCCCGGTCCTGGTGGAACGGTGGCCGGGGGTGCGGTCGACGGGGGGCGGGGACGGTGTCGACCAGCGGACCATGGAGATCTACCGGGCGCTGGGTCTCGAAGAAGTGATCCGCGGCGACTCGCCGCCCGCCCGCGGGTGGTGGCCGGATCTCGGCCCGTGCGGGTATCACGAGGGGGAGCGGCACGTGGTCGAGCCGGTCCTGCTCGAAGCGGCCAGGCGGCGGGGCGCGGACGTCCGGTTCGGCACCGAGCTGGTGTCGATCGCCACCGACGCCGACGGCGCCGACGCGGTACTGCTGGACCGTGCCGGCGGACGGCGTGACGTCGTGCGCGCGGACTACGTGATCGCGGCGGAAGGGGCAGGCGGCCTTGTCGCGGCCGGTCTGGCCATCCGGCTGGAGCTCCGGACGGACGAGTGGCAGGCCGATCCGTGGCCGTATCCGTCCGGTATGGCCGATTCCTTCCGGGTCGGCCGGGTGTTCCTGGTCGGTGACAGTGCGCACCGGTGGCCGGAGGACGGCGCGCTCGGTGCCGGCCTCGCGGTCCAGGAGGCCCACAACCTGGCCTGGAAGCTGGCCGGGGTGATCCACGGCTGGGCCGAGCCCGGCCTGCTCGACAGCTACGAGGCCGAACGCCGCCCCATCGCCGTCGAAGTGGAGAAGCGGTTGTCGCGGTGGCCGCTGTGGACACCTCCCGCCATGAACGAAGCCGAGGAGCAGGTGCTGACGCTGGGGCAGCGGTACCCCGAGGGTGCGCCGTCCGGTCCGGTGTTCGCCGACCGGCTCGGTGTGCGGGCCCGTCCAGGCGAGCGGGCCCCGCACCTGTGGCTGGAACGAGCAGGCGCCACGCTGTCCACCCACGACCTGTTCGACGGCTCGTTCGTCCTGCTGACCACGAGCCGTGGAGCAGGCTGGACCGCGGCGGCGGCCCGGATCGCGAGCCGCTTGTGCCTTCCGTTGCGGGCCTACCGGCTCGGCCGCGGCTCGGCGGACGCCGATTTCGGCGACGTCCATGGCCGGGCACCCGAGCGGTACCCGATCGGCGACGACGGCGCCGTGCTGATCCGCCCGGACGGCTATGTCGGCTGGCTCACCGACACCGCGCCGGAATCGCCGGAACTCGTGCTGGGCGAGGTGCTCGGCAGGCTGCTGCGGTGACCCCGTCCCGCGGCCTGCCGGAGCGCCCCCGGCAGGCCGTCGGTGTCAGGGTTTGCGGCAGATGACGAGCGTGTCGTATGCGCCCAGCGGCTGCTCGGTGATGTCCCGGCAGCCCGCGGCCGCGGCGTGCTCCTTCACCTCGGTCACGGTGTACTCGGAACCGCCGTCGGTGACCAGCAGCATGTCGAGGCTGATCACCAGGTTCTCGACGTGCTCGGGCTCGTCGTCCAGCATGCGGTCGTAGATGAGCAGGGTGCCACCGGGGTTGACCGCGGCATAGGCCTTCGCCACCAGTTCCTTGCGCTGCACGGGATCCCAGTCGTGCAGGACGTGCCCGAGGTTGACCAGGTTCGCGCGGGGCAGCGGGTCCTCGAAGAAGTTCCCGCCGTGGAAGGCGGCCCGGCCGGTCAGTCCCGTCTCGGTCATCAGCTCGTCGAAGAACGGCTCCATCTGGGGGAGATCGAAGACCGTTCCGGTGAGCCCCGGATTGGCGCCGAGCACCTTGGACAGCAGGTTCCCCCGGCAGCCGCCGACGTCGAGGACCGTGCCGTGCGGGGCGAAGTCGTACGCGGCGACGAGCTGGGGGCCGAGTACCTGGGTCAGCCCGTCCATCATCCCGATGAACTGGCGCAGCAGGCGAGGATCGGCGACCACCAGGTCGAAGTTGCCCACCGCCTGCGGCCGTCCGGTGCGCAGCGCCTCGGACAGCTTGCCCCAGGCCGGGTACAGGTTCCGGTTGGACCGCTGCAGGAAGCCGCCGATGTAGTCGTCGGTGCCGCGGATGAGGTACTTCGCCGCCGACGGGCTGTTGTGGAACCGGCCGTCGATGTGGTCGAGCAGGCCGAGCGCGGTGAGCAGGTGCAGCATGTCGGGCAGGCCTCGCCCGGCGACGTCCAGCCGCTCTCGGATCTCTTCGGCGGTGCCGGGGTTCTCCCGCAGGACCCCGAAGACGTCGAGGTCGACGGCGGTGAGCAAGGCCTTGGCGTCGGAGAATCGGTTGCCAAGGCGGATGATCTGCTCCGCGGTGTCCAAAGTGGACGTCGCGGGGGCGGTGCTGGTGCTGGGCATATGCCGGCTCCTCGGGCTCGGTCGGGTCGGGGTTTCGGGATCAGGCGAAGGCGACCTTGGCCAGCTGGTCGAGCTGGCCGGGGTCCGCGGTGGTGGGAAACAGCAGCAGTTCGTCGCAGCCTGCCGCGGCGTAGTTGTCGATCGTTTCGCGGAGCCTGCCCTCGTCGGAGATCAGGCTTTTGGCCAGGAATTCGGCCTTCGGCCCGATGTAGGAGTAGTAGTCGCGCAGGTACTGCGCGCCGCGGGTGGCGTTGTCCTCGCCGAGGCCGACATAGGTCATGGCGGCCATCTTCGGTTTGTCGTCGCGGCCGGCGGCGGCGAACGCGGTGGTGGCCCGCTCGACGAGGTCGGGGTAGGCGGCGGCGCTGCCGCCGGGGGAGATCCAGCCGATGCCGTGTTTGGCCGCGCGGGCGAGCGCCGCCTCGGAATGCCCGCCGATCCAGATCGGGATCCGGCCGCCCGACGGCTTCGGGCCGATGCCGGGCACCTGGCCGCCGCCCGACCACACCTGGACCAGGTCGTCGAGCAACCCGTCCAGCAGGGCGCCACGGCGCCGGTACGGCACCCCTGTCGCGGTGAAGTCGTCTTCGCGACCGCCTGCCGCCACGCCGAGCACCAGCCTGCCACCGCTGAGGCGGTCGATGCTGGCGAGCTGCTTGGCCAGTTCCGCCACACTCGGCCGGTAGGCGGCGAGCAGGATGGTGCTGGCGAGGGTGATCCGCTCGGTCACCGCGGCGGCCGCCGCCAGCGCGACGAGGCTGTCGTAGCTGTCGTAGACGAGCCTGTCGAGGACCGCCAACGTACTGAATCCCAGTTCTTCGGCACGCTGGGCGAAGCCGATCAGCTCGGTGCCGACGGCGCCCGGCACCGTACTGGGTAGCCCTACTCCGATGTCCATGCGCTTTGCCTTCCCCATTCGGGTTCTTGCCTGGTCGTGCCGAGCCTGCCGAGGCCCGGTCGGGTGGCGCTGGAGCGAAACTCAGCCTGCCCGTTTCGGTGGCAGGAGCCGGGAAAGGACGGCCGCCAGGAGCAGGACGCCCACCTGGATCCACAGGGTCGTGGTGGTGGCTTCGGCGAAGGAGCGCCGCTTCGTGTCGGCCAGCGCGGCGGTGACGTCCGGCCGGGTCAGCTCCGCGGAACGGCAGGAATCCGGCTGGGAGAACGGATTCGTCCCGGCGGCTTGGTCGCGGGCGCAGGAGGTGAACGCGGCGGCCGGGGTGCCGGGAGGTACGGCCGCGGCCTGGCTTCCGCCGTGTGCCACGAGCGCGAAGAAGACGGTCGCCGCCACGCCGACGCCGACGGCGCCCGCGAGCTGGAAGACCGCGGACAGGATGCCGCCCGCCGCGCCCGCGTCCCCTTCCGGGACGTCGCGGAGCTGGATGTTCACCAGCGTGCCGACGACCAAGGCCATCCCGGACCCGGCGACGAACAGCGCCGCGGAGACCGCCACCGGGGACAGGGCGGCCCCGGTGACGCTCACCAGCGAACTCAGCACGGCGATGCCGAGCGCGAGCAGCACCGAACCTGCGGCGACCGTGCCCCGGCCGAAGCCCGCTACCCGTTTGGCGCCCCAGGTGCCGACGGTCACCAGCGCCAGCGCGAACCCGACGAGGCTGACCGCGGTCCGCATCGGGGTCCAGCCGAGCGCGAGCTGGGTGAACCAGACGAGGATCAGGTTCACCGAGATGATGGTGGACATGACCAGCGTCGCGAGCAGACCGGCGGCGGAGAACGAGCGCAGCCGGAACAGGCCCGTCGGCAGGACCGCGTCCCCGCCGCGCCTGCGCTCGTGGTCGATCAGCACCAGCAGCAACGGCACCGCCGCGACGGGCATCGCGAGCAGCCACCACGGCCAGTTCGCTTCCCTGCCCTGCTGCAGCGGGACGATCACCAGCGCGGTGACCACCGCGACCAGCGCGATGCCGATCGGGTCGAACCGCGGCCGGTGCGGAGACCGGGACTCGCCGACGAGCGCCAGGGTCGCGACCACGATCGCGGCCCCGACCGGCACGTTGATCAGGAAGATCGCCCGCCAGCCAAGGCCGAAGAGATCCTGGGTCGCCAGCAGCCCGCCGAGCAGTGGCGCGCCGACCTGGGCCAGGTTGATCACCGCGCCGTAGATCATGAAGCCGGTCCCGCGTCTTTCCGGCCGGAACAGCAGTTGCATCATCGCGAACACCTGAGGCGTCATCAACGCGCCGAAAGTGCCCTGCGCCAGCCGGGCGGCGATGAAGAGCTCGGCGTTCGGCGCGGCGGCGCAGCAGGCCGACAACACGGTGAAACCGGTGACGCCGGTCAGAAAGATCCGGCGACGGCCATAGCTGTCCCCGAGCCTGCCGCCGACCACCAGCACGACCGCGAAGGCGAGGACGTAGGCGACGACGAACCACTGGCTCTGCGCGTAGGTCGCCCCCAGGTCGCGCTGGATCACCGGCACCACCACGGTGACGATGCCGACGTCGAGCAGATCCATGAACGAGGCGAAGGCGAGCACGAACATGGCCAGGCCGGCATGGCGCGGCACGGAGGGCGCCGGGATGGTCGTCATGGGAAACCCTCTCCGGGAGTCAGACGGTTTCGCGTGCCGGGACGGACGGCACGCGTGATCAGACGGACGGCACGTGTGTCGTCCCTCCGGTCACGTGTGTCGTCCGTCTGATCACACGTGTCGTCCGGCCAGGCACGCGAAGGTGCCGTGACCGGTGCGAAGTCGCGTTCAGATGGCGAGGTCGACCTGGTAGTGCCGGAGCCAGGCGTTGAACTGCAGCGCCGTTTCCACGTTGATCCGGCTCTGCCATTCGTGGGCGGAACCGGTCGGGTTCGCCGCTGTCTCCTTCGAGGCCTTCAGGTCGAGCAGGGGCAGCACCGGTGAAGACGGGTCCGCCAGCACGCCGGCGAATTCGCGGTGCAGTGCCTCGGTGTACGCCGGATCCTGCGTCACCGGCCACGGGCTCTTCCGGCGCTCCACAATGGACTTGGGCAGCAGGTCGCCGACGGCCGCCCGCAGGAGGCTCTTCTCCCGGCCGTCGAAAGTCTTGAACGCCCACGGGGTGTTGTAGAGGTATTCGACCAGCCGGTGGTCGCAGTACGGGATACGGGTCTCGAGCCCGTGCGCCATCGCCAGCCTGTCGCCGCGGGCGAGCAGCATCGGCAGCCACCGGGTGAAGTGCGCGTAGCAGATCTCGCGCATCTTGTGCTCCAGGCCGTTTTCCCCTTCCTGGTGGGGGGTTTCGTCGATGGTCTGCTGGTAGTTGTCGGCGTAGTAGGTCGCCATGTCCAGCTTCCGGCTGAACAGTCCCTGGTCGAACAGGCCACGGCCGTGGCCGGTGCTGCGCATCTTGTTTTCGTTGGCCACCCAGGGAAAGGTGCCGGAATTGGTGAAGTCCGGGTCGAACATCCAGCGGAAGCCGCAGAACACCTCGTCGCCGACCTCGCCGGTGAGCATCACCGTGGAGTGGTCGCGCACCGACTTGAGCATCAGGTAGTGCGACGTGTCCATGTCGCCGAGCGTGGACGGCATGTCCTGCGCCAGCAGCACCGCGCGCCGGGTCTCCGGGTCCATCAGGTCGGCGGTCCGGATCGTCAGGTCGGTGTGATCGGACCGGACCAGCGCCGCCATCTCGGCGGCGAACGGGCCGTCCGGGGTGTCCCGGACGTCGTCCGGCCGGAAGTTCTCTTCGTAGCCCTCGAAAGCGTGGGTCACCGTGCGCACCCGGTCGCCGCCGAGTTTCCACATCCACTGGGCGGCCAGCGCGGTGATCGCGCTGGAGTCGAGCCCGCCGGACAGCCCGACGCACAGCGGCACGTCCGCGACCAGTTCGCGCAGCACGATGTCGGACAGCAGCGAGCGCACGTGCGCGATGGTGCCGCCGAGGTCTTCCTCGTGCGGCTTGGCTTCGAGCTTCCAGTAGGTCTGCTCGTACAGGCCCTTGCGGCTCACCGTGAGCGTGTGTCCCGCGCGAAGTTCCTGCATGTCACGGAACACCGCGGCGCCGGGGCGTTTGGCCGTGGAGAAGATCTCCCGCAGCCCGTCCAGGTCCACCGTCGGCCGGATGGCGGGGTGCGCGAGCAGCGCCTTCGGCTCGGAGCCGAAGATGAACCCGCCGGGGATCTTCGCGTAGAACAGCGGTTTGATGCCCATCCGGTCGCGGATCAGCACCAGCTCCTCGGTCCGCAGGTCCCAGACGGCGAACGCGAACATGCCCTCGAGGCGTTCCGCGCAGCGCACCCCCCACTCCAGATACGACCGCAGCACCACCTCGGTGTCGCTGCGGGTGCGGAACTTGTGCCCCCGCTCGCGCAGTTCGGTGCGCAGCTGCTGGAAGTTGAAGATCTCGCCGCTGTAGGCCAAGACCGCGGAGGGGCTGCCGTCTTCGTCGGCGATCATCGGCTGCGCGCCGCCCGCCGGGTCGATCACCGCCGTGCGGGTGTGCCCGAGGCAGGCGTGGCCGCGCAGCCAGAGCCCGTGGTCGTCGACGCCGCGGCTCGCGATCGCCTCGGTCATCAGTTCCACGGTCGGCCGTTCCGTGGCCAGGTCACGGTTGTAGTCGATCCAACCGGTGATTCCGCACATGTGCTCGCCCTCTCGTCCGATCGAAGCCACTTCGACGCAGGCTTGCCAGTGAGGCTCGAACAGGGCTCGACGCCATCTGGAAGCCGGCGTTCGAGCCCGGTTCGAGCGGTCCCGCCCAGGCTGCTCCCGGTACGGACCTCGGTGGGGAACGGGAGAAAACGCGATGACAGCACTGGGAGCACGTTCGGTGGGGGCGCTGGCGGCCGCCCTGCTGGTGATCGTGTCGACCGCCACGCCGTCCGCAGCCGAACCCCGCCCCGCGACGTATTTCGTCGACTGTCAGCGAGGATCGGACGAGGCCTCCGGCACGCGCGCCGCGGCGCCGTGGGCGTCGGTGGCGAAAGCGAGCGCGCGGACCTACGCGCCGGGTGACCGCGTCGTGTTCCGTGCGGGCACCCGGTGCGACGGCATGTTCGCGCCGAAAGGCTCCGGCACGCCGGGGAAGCCGATCACCGTCGGGTCCTACGGCTCGGGTGCCAAACCCGCCATCGACGCGCACGGCGCGCTCGCGGCCGTCCTGCTGGACGACGTCGAAGGCTGGGAGATCGAGGATCTCGCGCTGTCGAACCTCGGGCCGGCGCCCGGCGCGCACGAGATCCGGTTCGGTGTCTACGCCCGGCTGACCGACTACGGCGTCGGACGGCACTACGTCGTGCGGGACGTCGACGTCCACGACGTCAACGGCTGTCAGTGTCAGAATCCCAGTGACCCCGATCCGAGCGGCGGGATCCTCTTCAAGGCCGCGGGTACCGGGCGGCCGACCGGCTTCGACGACGTCCTCGTCGACGGCAACACCGTCACCAGGACCGGGCGGACCGCCATCGGCACCTCTTCGGACTGGCAACGCCGTCCCGAATACCCCAGCGGCACGGGTTCCGCGTACGTGCCCATCACGAGGCTGCGGATCACCGGCAACACGCTGCGCACCATCCACGGCGACGGTATCGGTGTCTACAATGGACTGAACGCGCTGGTCGAGGACAACGTGCTCGACGGCTACGCGATCGGCGGGACGAAGTACACCACCGGCATGTTCGCCTACAACTCGAACGGCACCAGGATCCGCTACAACACCGTCTCGGACGGGAAAGGCGGGGAAACGCTGCCGTCGCAGTCCTTCATGGTCGAGTCCGCGTCGCTGGGGACGGTGTACGAGCACAACCTCAGCCGCCGCAGCGACGGCGGCCTGCTGATCGTCTGCAACGACCCCGACGCCACCGCGGACCGCACCGTGTTCCGGTACAACGTCAGCCTCGACGACAACTCGCTCGGCCGGTATCCGAACGGCGACCGCACCGGTGTCTTCACCATGATGTGCGGCGACCCCGGCTCGCTTTCGGTGTACGGCAACGTGGTGCGCACCGGCGTCGCCGAGGTGATGGTGAACAACGTCGGCGACTTCGGCGCGTCGTTCGTCGGCAACCTGTTCTCCGGCCGCCCCGGCGGTTCGCGGATCGACGATCCGAAGAGCACGTACCGCCACAACGTGTTCCTGTCCATCACCGGACGGCCGCAGACGGGCGCCTTCTCCGCGACGCCGGTCGACGCGGGTGCCCGTCGTGACCGGTTCACGGCGCGATGACCGGCGCGCCCGAACTCGCCTTCCCGCTCGCCGACGCCACCGCGCTCGACCCGGACACCCGTTTTCGCGGGCTGCGAGACGAGGGACCGGTCCGGGTACGGCTGCCCTTCGGCGAGCCCGCCTGGCTCGTGAGCAGCTACGAGGACGTCCGGACGGTGCTCGGGGACCGGCGGTTCTCCCGTGCGGACTCGCTCGGCGCGGACGAACCGCGGGTGGTGCCGATGCCGCAGCGGGCCAACCTGATCCTGAACCACGACGAGCCGGAGCACAGCAGGCTGCGTGGCCTGGTGGCCGCAGCGTTCACCCGGCCCGGCGTACGGCGGCTCGAAACGGTGACGGAAGGCTTCGTGGCAGGCCTGCTGGACCGGCTGAGCGCCCAGGGGCCGCCGGGGGACCTGGTCTCCGCGGTCGCGGCGCCGCTGCCCGCGCTCGTGATGGCCGAGCTGCTCGGTGTCCCCGAGGAAGGCCGCGAAGACTTCGTCGGGCTGACCGGCTCCCTGCTGGCGACCGCGCTGGCGACGCAGACCGCCGAGCAGACCAAGGCCGCGGGGCTGCGGTTGTGGGCGGTGCTCGGTGACCTCGTGCGCGAACGGCGCCGATCGCCGGGTACCGGGCTCGTGGCCGATCTGGTGCGGGGCGGGGTGAGCGACGAGGAAGCCGTCGCGTTGTGCGCCACCGTGGTGATCGCCGGCCACGACGCCACCACCATGCAGCTCGGCAACTTCTGCTACCAGCTGCTCACCACGCCGGGGCGGTACGAGCAGCTCGTCGCCGATCCGGCGCTGATCGAAAACGCCGTCGAAGAACTGATGCGGTACAGCCCGCTCGGCATCAGCACGGCGTTCCCGCGCCGGGTGACCGAGGACGTCGAGCTCGGCGGGGTGCTTCTGCGCGCGGGGGACTACGTGGTGGTGGCGCTGACCGCGGCCAACCGCGACGGCGAGGTCTTCGACCGGCCGGACGAGCTCGAACTGACCCGGCGGCCGAATCCGCACCTCGGCTTCGGTTACGGGCTGCACCGGTGTCTCGGCGCGCAGCTGGCGCTCTTGCAGCTTCGCGTGGTGCTGCGCGCGCTGGTCACCAGGTTTCCGGGACTGGCGCTCGCCGTGCCCGTCGCCGACGTGCGCTGGTCGCCCGGCCTGTTGGCGCGAAGCGCGGAAAGCCTCCCGGTCTGCTGGTAGGCCTTCCGCTCAGCAGAGCGCGCCGTCGACCGTGACGGCGCTGCCGGTGACGTAACCGGAGAGGTCGCTGGCCAGCCAGCGCACCGCGTCGGCCACCTCGTCCGGGGTGGCCGGCCTGCCCAGCGCGATGACGGGCTCGAACCGGGCCAGCAGCGCGGCGCGGTCCGCCTCGGCGAGATCGTCGTAGACCTCGGTGTGGACCATGCCCAGCGTCAGCAGGTTGAACCGGATGCCCGCGGGGCCGTATTCCTGTGCCAGTGAACGGTTCCAGCCGTGCAGGGCCGCCTTCGACGCGGTGTAGTGCACGCGCCCGGCCAGGCCGAGCTCCGCGGACCTGGAACTGATCGCGACGACCGACGACCCGCGGCCGAGCAGCGGGAGCACCGCGGTGGTCAGCCGGTGCACGGCGGTGACGTTGGCGGCGAGGGTGGCCTCCCACTCGGCCAGGCCGAGCTTCGGGTAAGCGGCCCGGCCGACCGTCGCGGCGTTGTGCACCACCAGATCCAGCCCGCCGAACCGCTCGGCACAGCGTCCGGCGAGCCGTTCGGCCTCGCCGTCCGCGGTGAGGTCGGCCTCGCAGACGAGGTGCTCGCCACCGAGGGCGTCGAGTTCGGCCCGCAGTGCCACCACGCTGTCCCGTCCGCGCGCGCAGGTGACGACGTCGACGCCGTCCTTGGCGAGCGCGAGCACGACGGCCTTGCCGATCCCCTTGGTTCCGCCGGTGATCAGCGCGCGTTTGCCCCGCAGTTCCAGGTCCATGGGCTCAGCGGCCGCCTGCCACGTTGATCACTTCGCCGCTGATGTTGCCGTTGGCCTCGGAGCAGAGGAAGACGATGAGCCTGCCGACGTCCTCCGGTTTGCTCAGATGCCCGCTCGGGGTGGTGGCCGCCGCCTGTTCGACGATCGCCGGGTCGACGCCGTCGAAGCTCTCTGTCAGCGTGCCGCCGGGCGCCACCACGTTGCTGAGCACGCCGCCCTTCGTCCACATCAGCCCGCGGACGAACCCGTTCAGCGCGGACTTCGCGGCGCTGTAGATCTCCGAGCCGTACATCCCGTGGGTGGCCGTCACCGAGGACAGCAGGACGACCCGGCCCCAGCCGCGGGCACGCATGCCGCCCAGCGCGTGCTGGACGGTGCGGATGTGCCCTTCGCTGTTCTCGCGCAGCTTGGTGTACCAGCCCTCTTGGAAGTTCTCGAACTCGGTGAGGTCCTCCGGGTTGATCCAGGTGAAGGTCTGGGCGTTGCACACCACGACGTCGATGCCGCCCCAGTGCCGTTCCACCTCTTCGACGGCGGCCTTGATCGAGACCGGGTCGCCGAGGTCGTGCCGGACCGCGAGCGCCCGGTCCGGCCCGCCGAGTCCGGTCACCAGTTCGTCGGCCGCTTCCTTGCCGGTGTGATAGGTGATGGCGACCCGCGCGCCCTCTTCGGCGAACAGCCGGGCCGTCGCCTTGCCGATCCCTCTGGTCGCGCCCGTGATCAGCACCCGCTTGTCCCGCAGTCCCAGATCCATAACGTCACTCCGCAGTCTTGGTCGTGCCGGGCCGGAGGCCGGCCCGGTGCCTTGACCCTAATCGATATAGCCATACTATGGCTATAGTTCGGCAGTTCGGCAGGCCCGTCAGTCGCCGCGCAGCGCGGCGGCCAGCACCGGGTACTCGGCTTCGGTGGGCGCGGTGATCCGCAGCCCGCTCACCCGGCCCGGCTGCGCGCCGGAAAAGACCCGGACCACCACCCCGTGCCGGAGCAGCCGCTCGTGTTCCCGCTCGGCGTCCTCCGTGTACACGAACCGGTAGTGCACCGGGACACCGGTGACCACCCCCGGATACCGCGTGCGCAGCAGGGCCTCCATCCGGTTCGCGGTGGCACTCAAGCGGCTCCGGCTGTGCGCCACCCAGCCGAGGTTGCGCAACGCCTCGGCGGCGACGAGCGCGTCCAGGCAGGAGATCGACCAGTTCAGCTGCCGGGCCCGGATCGCCGCGCGCAATCCGGCGTCGGGAGTCCACATCACCCCGGTCCTGGTTCCCGCGATGCCGAACAGCTTGTTGGGGGAGAGCAACACGACGACGTTGCCCAGCCCGGACCAGATCATCGAACGCTGCGAGCCGCCGTCGGCGAAGTCGATGTACGCCTCGTCGACGATCAGTGTGGAGCGGGGGTTGTCCCGGCAGATCGCGGCCAGCTCCTCCGACGGCACGTACAGGCCCAGCGGGTTGTTGGGATTGGACAGCAGGACACATTCGTAGTGCCGCATCGCGTAGGCGACGCGGGCCGCCCTGGTCTCCGCGGTCTCCGGTACCCCGGCGTCCGGGCCGACATGGTTGGTGATCCACCGGATGCTGTCGGTGTAGTCGGGGGTGACCACCGCCGTGCTCCGCGTCGGGAAATGGGCCGACAGCAACCGGATGAACTCCGTGATGCCCCGCCCGGCCACCAGCTCGCCGCCGTCGGCCCCGAGGTACTCGGCGTAGGCCGAGACGAACAGTTCCTCGGCGTCGTAGGGATGTGCCCGCAGCGAACGGATGTCCACCGCGCGCAGCGCCGAGCCGACGCTGGTCGGCGGGCCGTACCGGTTGATGCAGGTGCCGAGGTCCAGATAAGCCCGCGCGCCGAGCGCGCGCAGATCCCCGCCCTGCCACTCGGTGGCTCCGGCCGCGGTCACCTTGGTCATCGGTTCGCGGCCTTGTGCAGTTCGACGAGTGTCTCGTTCTCGTCCAGCGCGACCACGGCGCCCTTCCGGAATCCCGCCGCCTCGGCGAGCCCGGTCAGTTCGGCGATGGTGTACTCGGATCCGCCCGGTGTCACCAGGCGCATGTTCAGGCTGGCGACCAGGTTCTCGACGTGACCGAAGTCGTCGGGCAGCATCCGGTCGACGACCACCAGCGTGCCGCCGGGGTTCACCGCCCGGTAGGCGTTCTCCACGATCCGCGCGCGCTCTTCCGGCGACCAGTCGTGCAGGATGTGGCTCAGCACCACCACGTCCGCCGCCGGGATCCGGTCGCGGAAGAAGTCGCCCGCCTGGAAGCGCACGGAGCCGGACCCGCCGATCTCGGCGCGGTACTCGTCGAAGAACGGCTCGATCTGCTCGCGGTCGAAGACGGTGATCTCCAGCTCGGGATGCGCTTCGGCGAGCTGGCTCGCGAGGTTGCCCCGCCCGCCGCCCGCGTCGACCACGGTGCGGCGCCCGGCGAATCCGGCCGCCTTGATCACCTTGGCGCCCAGCACCTGCATCAGGCCGTCCATCATCCGGACGTAGGGCGCGATCATCTCCGGGTTGTTGAGCATCACCTCGAAGTCGCCGCCCGCTTGGGGTTTGCCGGTGCGCACCGCGTCGCCGAGGCCACCCCACACCGGGTACAGGAAGTGTTTGGCGCCACCGAGGAAGTCCCCGATGTAGCCGGGTTCCCCCGGTACCAGGTGCCGGGTGCCCGCTTCGGTGTTGCGGTAGCGCCCGTCCGCGGTCTCGAGCAGGCCGAGCGCCACCAGCAGCTGGAGGAAGTCACGCAGGCCCCTGCCGTGCAGGGCGAGGCGCTCCCGCAGTTCCTCCTCGGTCGCCGGGCCCGCCGTGAGGCTGCCGAAGACGTTCAGTTCGACCGCCGTCAGCAAGGCCTGGGCGTCACAGAAAGCGTTGCCCAGCCGGAGAATGTCGGCCGAACCGTCGGTGTGCCCGCCGAGGTCGTCCTGAACGGGCCGGGTGCTGGTCTTCGTCATCGGCGTTCCTCTCCTGGTTCCGGGTCCCGATCACCGTGGCGAGTCCTGGTCGAAAATCGCTGGGACGGGGCTGGGTCGTGTCCCGTGCGCGGCGCGCTGACCGCCTTTCCAGCGTCACACCAGCGGGTGGTTGAACGGTGTGGCAAGAGAAGAACGCCCAGTTCGCCGTCGGCGCACGGCTGACCCGAGAGAGGTGCCAGGTGTCCGGTTCGTGCCCTGTTTCCTACCCCTTCGAGTGGACTCCGCCGCTGGAGATCCCGGAGAAATGGCGTGACCTCCGCGAGCGGCCGATCGTCGAGATCACGTTGCCCAGCGGCGATCCCGCTCTCCTGGTGACCCGGTACCGGGACGTGAAGGCGCTGTTCGCGGACGTGCGGCTGAGCCGTAACACCGCGTGGTACCCGACATCGCGGATCTCCTTGAACAACAACCTGTTCAGCGATCCGGAGATCGATTCGGACCCGCCCCGCTACAGCGCCGAGCGAGGCCTGGTGACGCGGGCCTTCAGCGCCCGGCACATCGAGGCGCTCCGGCCGCTCGCGGTGACGATCACCGGCGAACTCCTCGACCGGATGGCCGAAGGCGCGTCCTCGGCCGAACTCAACGAGGCGATCGCCTTCCCGCTGCCGATCCGCGTGATCTGTCATCTGCTCGGCATCCCCGAGGAGGACATGGAGGTCTTCCGCGGGCTGGTCGACGGTTTCCTGTCGATCAGCAAACTGCCGGACGCCGAGGTGGCCCGCTGCCGCGAGGACCTGTGGAGCTATATCGACAAGTTCATCCGGCTGCGCCGCGAAACCCCCGGCGAGGATCTGACCAGCGCGCTGATCCAGATCAGCGACGGCGATCAGAACCGGCTGTCGGACTACCAGCTGCACCACTGGATCCGCACCTTGCTGATCGCCGGCTACATCACCACCGCCAGCCAGATCGGCTCCAGCATGGCCGTGCTGCTGCACCGGCCCGACGTCGTCGCGGACCTGCGCGCCGACTACTCGCTGATCCCGTCGGCGGTGGAAGAACTGCTGCGCTACGAACTGATGGGCTCCTCGCTGGGCTCGCTCCGGTACGCGCTCGAAGACATCGAACTCGTCGACGGCTCGGTGGTGCCCAAGGGGTCGACCGTCCTGCTGTCCACCGAGGCGAACGTGGACGAAACGGCGTTCCCCGACCCGCTGACCCTCGACATCCGGCGCACCAACAACCATCACCTCACCTTCGGCTCCGGCATCCACTACTGCGTGGGCGCGGCGCTGGCGAGGATGGAACTGCAGGTGGCGACCGAGGGGCTGCTGCGCCGGTTCCCCGGCCTGCGGCTCGCCGTGCCCGCGGCCGACCTGCCGCGCAAGTTCGGCGGGTTCCTGGAGGCCTTCGCCGAAATCCCGGTCGAGTGGTGACCGGCGAGGACTCACTGCGTGTCTCGGCGGACCGGGACGTCTGCGTGGTGAGCAGTCTTTGCGTGTACCGGGTGCCCGAAGTGTTCGACCAGGACGAGGAGGGCCGGGTCAAGGTCGTCGACCGGACCCCGCCCGCCGAACTGGCCACCGAGGTGCGCCGGGCGGCCCAGGGCTGTCCGACGCGGGCGATCCGGATCGAGGATTCCGGTGCGGAGGACCGACGATGACACAGGAGACGGCCCGACCCGCGCCCGCCGGTGCCTCGGCGAGCCCTCCGGGCGCCCGCGGCGTCTATGTCGCGCTGGTGCTCGCCGCGATCCTCGGCCAGATGTCCGGCGCGATGCCGACGGCCGCGCTCGGCGACATCGCGGTCCGGCTGGAGGCCCCCGCTTCTTCGGTGGGGTTCGCCCATTCGCTGTGCTTCCTGCTGGGCGGCCTGGTCGCGGTGGTGGTGGCCAGCTACGGGGACTACTCCAGCAGACGGCGGCTGCTGATCGGCTCGCTGGTGGTGACCTGCGCGGGGCTGGCGCTCGCCGCGGTCACCCCGAACGTCGAGGTGCTCATGGTGGCGCGTGTCCTGCAGAGCGCGTCGGGCGCCGCGTTCCCGCTGGCCCTGCGGGTGCTGTGGGAGACGATGCCCCCGGAGCGGTTCGGCCGGGCGATGGGCGTCATCACCGCGGCGTACGGCGGGGTGGCAGGCATCGACTCGCTGATCGGCGGCTGGCTGACCGACCACGGCGGCTTCCGCGCGGTCTTCGGCTTCATGACCGCGTTCGGCGCGCTCGCCCTGTACGCCGCCTTCCGTTCGGTGCCGCGTTCGGAACCGTCGCGGGACGGCAAAATGGACTGGTGGGGTGCGGCGGTGCTGTGCCTGAGCCTGGCCTCGATCCAGGCGGCGGCGGGGATGGCCGACGGCCCGGTGCGCTGGCTGCTCCTGTTCGCCGGGCTCGGGGTGGCGCTGTTCCTCGTGTTCGTCCGGATCGAGGCACGCCGGGAGAACGCCCTGATACCGGCGCGGTACCTGCTCTCGCGGCGGATCTGGCCGATGCTGCTGACGTCGGTCCTGCTGCTGACCGGCGTGCTCAGCGTCATCAACTACACGGTCCCGCTGCTCGCGATCTTCCCGGCCGGTGGCTACGGCCATTCGGCGACGATGATGACCCTGCTGTTCATGGTGCCGCCGTGCGCGGTGACCGTGCTGGCGTCACCGCTCGCCGGCGCGCTCGCTCCGAGGGTGGGCTGGCTCCGGATCCTGCGGCTGTCGCTGTCCGGGGTGCCGCCGCTGATCGTGGCCATCGCGCTGGCCCACCGCTCGCAGTGGGTGGTGCTCGGCCTGGTGATCCTGCTCGCCGCGGTCAATTCGGTGGCGCTGACCGCGCTCAACGGGCTCAGTGTCGTACTGGCCCCGCCGGGCAAGGCCGGGGTGCTGCCGGGGATCAACTCCGCGTGTCTCGGTCTCGGCGGGTCGATCGGCATCGCGCTCGCTTCGCAGCTGTCCGGCCGGATGCCGTCGCCCGGTGACTCGCCGACGGCCGGTTTCGCGGCCGCGCTGTGGATGGCGGCCATCGCGACCGCGCTCGCCCTTGTGGTCTCCTTCGCCGTCCGGGACTGACCTCCACTACCCGCGCTATTTCCCTTGTCCGTGAAGGCCTCCTTGCGGTCCATCCATGCCCCCGCCGCCACCCTCAACGGGGACGCTGCGCGCCACTGCGTGGATTCAAGTCCCTCAAGGAGGCCCGGTATTTGCGCGGGTGTATTCCGGTCACCGACCTTGATCAACGGAAGATCCGGGACACTCAACGGCCGGATCAACGAGACCGAGCGTGGAGGATTCAGGACGTTGAACGTCCCAAATCCTCCACACCCGACCGCCAACCGCACCAACGGGTAAGCAAATACTGGTCCTCAAGGAGGCCTTCACGGACTTGAGCCTCCGGAGAGGGCGACGTGAAAAGGGCCCCGGTGCGGGTGACGCACCGGGGCCCTGGCGGGGCCGGCCCTTTCCGCTCTGGGGGTGGCGGGCGGGGCGGGCCCTGGTTCAGATCGCGGGGGCCGAAGCCACCCGCTCCAGTTCGGCGACCACCGCGGCCGGTGACGGCTGGGCGCGCATCTCCTCTTGCAGTGCCAGCGCCGCGGCCCGGAAGCCCGGCTCAAAAAGCAGACGCCCGACCTGGGCCGCGACGGCCTCTTCGGTCGCTTCGTCGCGGGTGAGCACCTCGCCCGCCCCCTTCGCCAGCACGCGGCCCGCGTGCGCGGTGTGATCCGGCAGCTGCGGTACGAGCAGCATCGGGACACCGTTCGACAGCGCGGTGAGGATGCTCGCCGCCCCGCCGTGCGAAACGAGCAGGTCGCAGTGCGCGAGCAGGCCGTCCAGCGGCGCGTCGACGTACAGCGAGACATCGTCCGGCACCGGGCCGAGCAGGTCGAGCTGTGCCGACGAGCACGCCAGTACGACGTGCACGTCCAGCTTCCGCAGTACTTCGACGATCCGGCCCGCGAGGAAGAGCCGGGGGTGCAGCTTCGCCATCGTGTGCCCCCAGCTGACGCACACCGTCGGCCGCCGATCGCGCGGCGGCGGGGCCGGGAGCGGGCCGGGGCCGTTGAACGGGAGGTACCGGACCGGGAGGCGCCGATGGTCCGACGGCAGTTGCAGTGAAGCCGGGGCCGGGTCGATGGTGCACGCCCCGAAGGGGTCGAATCCGGTGACACCGTGCCGTTCCGCCAGCGGCGCCAGCGCCGAGGGCAGGACGGTGCGGGCGCGCAGCATCAGATCGGTGCCGTAGAGGTGGCGGATCGCGGGCACGCCCGCCGCCGCCGCGCAGATCGGCCCGGCCAGCGCGGTCGGTTCGTACACCACGAGATCCGGTCGCCACCGCCCGGCCAGCTCCAGCAGCCCGCCGGTCATGGACTCCGCGTGGGCGAGGAACATCTCCATCGCCCGCGGCCCGTTCCCGCCGCGCGCCGCGCCTCCCCACGGGACGTCGGTGTCCTTTGCAGAGGGAAGGACGTAGCGGCGGACCATGTCGGCCGCGGCCACGTCGGTCCCTACGGTCGCACCCGGCAGTCCGGTCCCGGTCACCAGTGCCTCGGCGGCGGGCTGGCTGGCCAGCAGTACCTCGTGGCCCGCCGAACGCAACGCCCACGCCATCGGTACCAGCGCGTACAGATGGGAAGGCCAGGCCCAAGCGGTCAGAAGTACGCGCATCAGAGGGCTCGCTGCGCGTATTGAAGCCGGAAGGACTCCTGTGCCGGGATGTCGAACGTGCCCTCGGTGAGCATCTCGGAAAGCCGGGTGTGCTCCTCGATGAGCTGGTGCCCCACGGCGCGGATGCAAGGCAGGCAATGGCAAGTGCTCGAGTCGTCCTCCTGGATGGTCACCAGGCACAGCTCGGCGAGTTCGTCGAGGATCGTCTCCGCGATGTACTCCGGGGCGGAGAGGCGGGCCGCGAGTTCGGCGGTGGACACCGTGCCCGCCGCGGCTTCGGTCACTATCCGGAACGCGGCCCTGCCCGGCGGCGTCAGGCACAGATAGCTCTGCCAGACCCCGGCTCGAAGGCCGAGCGGATCGCTGGTGGCGCCACCGTCCCTCGCCAGTTCCGCCTTGATCC
Organism: Amycolatopsis alba DSM 44262; assembly: GCF_000384215.1. Lineage (NCBI taxonomy): Bacteria > Bacillati > Actinomycetota > Actinomycetes > Pseudonocardiales > Pseudonocardiaceae > Amycolatopsis > Amycolatopsis alba. The sequence goes on from NZ_KB913032.1 coordinate 5,441,163, forward strand.
AGCGGACGGCTCGGGCGGGTGTCCAATGTGGACGTACTTTCAGCCGGTTCGCCACGGTCGCCAGCGCACCGGGCAGCCCGTCGCACAACCGCAGCAATTCGCTGTCGGCCGCGGGCGTGCCTTCCTTGTCGCGGCCGAGACAGCCGGCGAGCATCACCCCGCTTTGCTCGAGGTCCAGCGGCGACAGCTCGATCACCGTGGCCGAAGGCGACGGGGCGAGCCGTCGCCTGCTGATCACGATCACCGCGCAGCCGTCCCCGGACGGCGTCAGCCCGGCGAGCTGGTCCAGATTCGTCACGTCCTCGAAGACGGTCAGCAACCGCCGGTCCGACGTGAGCGAGCGGAAGCGGAGCATCCGGTCGTGGGTGCCGGAGGGCAGATCGGGGTGCTGATTGTCGAGCGCGCGGAGGAAATGACCGAGGATTTCGTTCTTGTCCAAAGGATTGCCGTCGTCGTCGATGAGCCGGGCGTAGAGCTGGCCATCGGGGTAGTGATGGCGCACCGAATGCGCGACATCGACGGCGAAGGCGGATTTGCCCGAAGCGGGCGGTCCGGTCACCACGATCGTCGCGGGGCCGCTCGCTTCACCGGCGCACAACGCGGCCAGTGCCACCGATCGCGGTTCGTCCCGGCTCAGGAGATTGTTGCGTCTCGGCGGCAGCTGGCACTGCGGCTCGACGAGCGTCACCCGACGCACCTCGTCGTCCAGCGGCAGGTCCAGCGAACCGTCGGCGTCGAGCACGGCACGGTGCAGCCGCTGCAGTTCCTCCGACGGGTCGAGTCCGAGTTCCTGATTCAAGGCGGTGCGCAGTTGCTGGTAGACGCGGAGGGCCTCCGCCCGCCGTCCCGCCCGGTGCAGCGCGATGATCAGTTTCGATTGCAGGCTCTCGTTGGTCGGCTCCTGGCCGACCAGTCTGGCGAGTTCGCCGATCAGTTCGTGATGCCGCCCGAGCCGGAGATCCGCCTCCAGCCGGAGTTCCAGCGCGTTGCGGCGGAATTCGTCCAGCCGCAGGATCTCGGCGTGCAGCACCGGTCCCACGTTGACGTCCGCCAGCGCAGGGCCGCGCCACAGCAGGCCGGCGTGGGTGAGGGTGGCGGCGGCATCGGTCCAGCGGCCCGCCGAACATTCCAGCCGTCCTTGGTTCACCAGCTGTTCGAAGCGGTACGCGTCAAGGCATTCGGGTTCGTAGTTGAGGCTGTACCCGCCCGGCGAGGTCTGCAGACTGGGCAGCGGCCTGGTGTCGTATTCCTCCGACGTCGGCAGCCCGGTGCGCTGGAGGCGGAGCAGCTTGCGCAGCTGGTAGATGTAAGTCTGCATGGTGGTCGTGACGCTGACCGGAGGGTTGTCCTCCCAGAGCTCTTCCAGGATCTGTTCGTTGCGCACCACCCGGCCGGAATGCAGTGCGAGCAGGGCGAGCACCTGGCGCAGTTTTGCCGCTGTCGGGGTGATAATGGCGTTGAGGTGGACGACTTCCAACGGACCGAGCACACTGATTCTCACGGTGGGCCCCCCAAGGCTCGACAAGTAAGATTACTCGCGCTAATAGTTTCAAAATGACCAGTCAGGGTCTACGGCCAGATGGGCGATAAAAGAAACACGGACCGTGATATCGTGCCGAGAGCCGCATTTCGGACGGTGTCTGAATTCAGTTGAAATCCGTAAAAATGTATGCGATCTTCTGGGAAGAATGGTGCATTACGGACATTTGGTAAGCCGTCACGGGAGCCGTGAGCGACCGGTCCGGGTTGTGCCGCGGGTTGGACGGGAGCCGGGTCGTCGAGGATGACGCCCGCTGTCTTGGTGTAGTTCGATATGGTGAATTATCCCCGCCGAGGGCGGTTCCGGCCGTTGCCCAAAGGAGCAGCAAGCGGCTGACCGGTGAAAAGAGCGGCCAATTGTCAGACATTAGGGTCTTGATGATTAGACTTAATGTCACTATTTCGAACCTTGGCGGCCTCGCGTATCCCGCTGGCCGGGCAAGGAGGCCTGTGACCTGGCCTTGGTGGACGTCACACTCGCGAGGCCGGTCGATCATGGGCCCGGCGGCGCGCGCCCGCGGGGCGGCAAAGAGATTCCCGCCGAACATTCCCGGTGGAACGGGATGATCGGCGGGAACCCTTTTTTCTATTTCTTTTTCGGCTTTCCGGGGTCCGGTTGCGGCCGCTGATTTATTCGCCGGATGAAATCCCGATTCTCATCGGGAATGATTCGCGGACTTCTCGAAGCCTGCGGCGGGCGCCTCGATGTCGATCTTGCGAATGGACCATTGAGCGATTTTGAGCGACAGCGAAACGGCCTCGGTCGCGTGCTCGGTCACGGCCTCGCGATACCGGCCGAACGCGGCGGGCAGGGTGGTGCCGCCGTCGGCGACCTGACGGAACAACCGGGTGAGCAAGGCCGCGTCCCAGGCGGCGCTGTTCGCCCCGACACCGCCGGACGGCGGCATCGTGTGCGCCGCGTCGCCGAGCGCCACGATCCGGTCCGTGCCCCAGGGGCGGACCGGAAGGTCTGCCCGCAGCGAGACCGCGAAGGTGTCCCTGGGGTCGCCGAGGCCGAACAGGCCGCGCAGGCCGGGGTGCCAGTCACGCATCCGGACGGCGGCGAAGCCCGCCAGCGCCCGGCCGTCCAGCGCGAAGAACTCCGGGTCCGGCATCGCCAGTTCGTCGCGATGCACGTTGAGCACAGCCATGTAGTAGTCCTCGCCCGGCGGCAGGTCCAGCCCCGGCCAGAGCCGGGCCGCCGCCCGTGACGGCGGCTCACGGAAGACCATCGGCATCAGGCCGAGGTGGTGCCCGTCGGAGCCGATCACATAGCTGAACGCGCCGCGAAGCCCTTCGGGCAGACCCGCCCGGTGCACCCCCTCCATCGGCAGACGGGCGAAGACCGTCCGCACGCCCAGGTCCCTGGGGCGCTCCGCCGGGCAAAGCTGGTTCCGGACCACCGAGTTCGCCCCGTCCGCCGCGACGAGGACGTCCCCGGTCGCGGATTCACCGGAAGCGAAGTGGGCGGTGACGCCGTCCGCGTCCTCCTCGACCCTGGTGAGCCGACGGCCGAACCGCACCACGTCGCCGAGCCCGGCGAGCAGGACCCGCCGCAGGGTGACCCGATCGACGGCGTCGATCTTGTCCGGCCCAGGGCCCCGCGGATCGTCGAACTCCGGTGCCCACTGCGGGTGCAACTGCTCGTCGAAGGCCAGCAGGCCGTGCCCGTGGCGTTCGTTCGAGGTGGCCAGCAGCAGTTCGAGCACCCGCGGCGGCAGGCATTCGCGCATCGCCCGCTCGCCGTCCGGGCTGATCCGCAGCCGGTAGCCCTGGGTCCGTACCCGCGGCGACTCGTCGCGTTCGTGCACCGTGACGGGCAAGCCCGCCGCGTGCAGGCCCTGCGCCAGGATCAGCCCGCCGACGCCTCCGCCGATGATGACCACCCGTGGCCCGTGACGTCCTGAGGACATGCCGTTTCCTCTCTCTTGTCGCCGTGCGCGGCTTCCGTCGCGGGAGCCACGACGCAGCCGGCGCCGGCGCCGAGGGCCGCCAAACCTCGAAGCGGCAAGGAAACCCAGCGGCGCAAGGCGCTCAACACGGCTCGCCGAAGCCGTCGAGCACCCGGTAGACGCCGAACGGGCGGGCCAGCGCCATGTCCCGGTACGGCCGCAGCGGCGCGGTGCTGTCCCGGTGGGACGCGCCGGTTTCCCAGGCGTCGAAGGCTTCCTGGTCGGCCCAGTCGCTGATGACGATGAATTCGGCGCTGTCGTGCACCGAGCCGAGCAGTTCGTTGCCGAGCAGTCCGGGGGTCCCGCTCAGCTCCTCACTGGTCCGGCGATAGGCGGCCCGCAGGCCCTCGCCGTCGGCGGTGCGGTGGAACAGCAGGACCCGCACCTTGCCCGGCATCAGCCGCCACCAGGGAGGTGGGCGACCACCCGCATGGTGACCATCGAGCCGCCGGAGCGGTACGGGTGGAGCTTCTGCCGGTGGGTCAGGTGCCGGTCGCTCGTCTCGAACTCGCGGAACGCCGGTTCGCTCACCCAGTCGCTGACGATGTAGTAGACGCTGCCGCCGTTCTCGGGGTCTTCTTCGTCCGAGCGCGACAGCCATTGGCCGAGATTCGCCGGATGGGTGACCACCGAGTCGCCGACCTCCGACCAGACCCGCTCGAAGTCGGGCCCCATGCCCGGTTTGATCAGCATCCGCAACATCACCCGGAAGACCGTGTCGGTGGCCATCAGGAAATACCCCCGTCCACGCTGAGCACCGAACCGGTGACGTACCGGGCGAGATCGCTGGCCAGCCAGAGCGCGGCACCGGCGACCTCGGCCGGGGTGCCCAGCCGCCGCAGGGCGGTCTTCTCGGAGTAGCGCCGCACCATGGTTTCGCGGGTTTCCTCGGGCAGCGCGTCCATCGCCTCGGTGGCGATCACGCCGAGGGCGAGCACGTTGAAGCGGACACCGCGGCCGCCGAACTCCTTGGCCAGCGACCTGCTTAAACCCTGCAGCGCGGCCTTGGTCGCGGTGTAGTGCGCGCGCAGCGGGATCCCGGCGTCGATGGACTTGGAGCCGATGCTGATCACCGAACCGCCGGCGTCGAGCAGTTCGATCGCCCGCTGGGTCACCAGGTGCACCGCGGTCAGGTTGGTCGCGAGCACCCGGTGCCACTCGTCGAGCGGGAGCTCGGCGTAGGGGATGTGGCTGATCGCCCCGGCGTTGTTCACGACCACGTCCAGCGTGCCGTACTGCGAGCGCACGACCTCGAACAGCCGGTCGATTTCGCCCGCGTCGGTCAGGTCGGCCCTGACCACGTGGTGCTTGCCGCCGATCTCTTCGAGTTCCCGTTGCAGGGAGGCCGAAGCTTCGGAATCGGTGCGGTGGCAGGTGATGACGTCCATGCCGTGCCGGGCGTATTCGAGCGCGATGCCGCGGCCGACACCCCGGCTCCCACCGGTCACGAGCGCCTTCTTGCCCCTCAGCCCAAGATCCATCGGAATGCTCCTCGTCTTCTTCGTCGGGTCAGATCCGTGTGCTCAGCAGGAAACCGAGCGCGGCGCAGTTCAGCGCGAACGCGAGCACGGAGAGCGTGCCGCGGACGCGATTCCAAGCGCCCCAATGCTTTCGAGGGTCCAGCCGAGCGAAGTCGGCGGGCAGGTTGTCCGGGTCGAGGGTGCGGAGCCACTTGTTCACCGGCACGTTCTTCACCAGCGAGATGACCATGGCGGTGACGGTCAGCAGCGCGGCGACGCCGAACGCCACCCGGCGCGGCCCGTCGTCGGCGAACACCAGCGCCAGGTCCCCGGCGAAGGTGACGACGAAACACACGGGCATGAACGGGTCGTAGCGGGTGGCGAAGAAGGCGTGCGCCTGGACGTACCGGTCCGGCGGGAGACCGCGCAGCAGCGGCCAGCCGCCGAGCTGCGTGCCGACGAGCACCCCGGCCGCCAGGCCGTTCGCCAGCAGTACCAAGGGAAGCAGCAACCCGAGCACGGCGTCCCCCGGTGGCTAACGGACCGCGGCGAGCTGTTCGAGCCGGTCCCTGATCAGCTTCTGCTGGATGCCGGTGTTGTGGTCGAGCCGCCGCCGCATGCCCTCGTCGTCGATCGGCGCGGCGGGCTTCATCTCGAAGTCCTGCACCCAGCGCATCCGGGTGCCGTCCGGGGTTTCGCTGTACTCCCAGTAGATCCACATGTACTTGAACGGCCCGGTCTGCACCCGCTGCGAACGGACGGTGTAGGTCTCGTGATCCGGCGTCCGCGCCGAGACCCAGTCCCACACCTTGCCGTTCTCGTCGGGGTGCAGCGCCAGCCGGAACACGATGGTGCCGTCCCGTTCGGAGAGGATCTCGGCGGCCGAGTACTCGCTGAAGAGCTCGGTCCAGGACTCGATGTCGTTGGTGCGCTCCCACACCAGCTCCAGCGGGGCGTTGATGAGGATCTCGTTGTCCACGTGACCGGACATCTCAGTGGGCCGTCCTTTCCAGCTGGCGGTTGATGGTGCGCAGGGCTTCGGCCGGAGTGCGCATGTCGAGGGCGACGTCGTCGGAGATCGTGACCCCGTAGCGGCGCTGGAGCTGACCCGCCAGCTCCAAAATGGCCAGTGAGTCGTAACCGAGTTCGGCGAACTCGACGTCGTGGATGTCGGCGTCCAGATCGACTCCTTCGTCGACCCCGACGCTGCTGCGCAGGATTTCGCGCAGGTCTTCGATGGTGAGCTGGTTCATCGATGGGCTCCCTGGTTGGTTCCGTCGGGTTCGGTCTTCCGGAGGACGAGGGCCGAGGTGAAGCCGCCGTAGCCGCGTGCGAGCACCAGCGCGCTGGTCAGTGCCGCCTCCCTCGGGGCCGAGCGCACCAGGTCGATGTCGCAGCCGGGAGCCAGCCGGGTGGTGCCGGCGGTATGCGGGATGACGCCGTCGCGCAGCGCCAGCAGCGCGGTCGCCACGTCCAGCGCGGCCCCGCCGCCGTAGAGCCGCCCGACCAGCGTCTTCGGCGCGGTGACCGGGACCGCGCGGGCGCCGAACACCTCGGTGATCGCCCGCGCCTCCAGCAGATCGTCGGCCGGTGAGCCCGCCGCGTCCGCGAAGACGACGTCGACGTCGCCCGGTCCGAGACCGGCGTCGGCGAGCGCGGCGCGGATCACCCTGGCGAGCGCGGGCGGCCTCGGCGATCCCGGTCGCGGGTCCATTCCCGCCGCGTAGCCCGCCACCTCGCCGTAGGAGTGCGCGGCCCCGCGTTCGCGGTGGGCGCGGTTGCCCTCGACGATGAGGATCGCGCCGCCTTCACCCGGCAGGTAGCCCGAAGCCGCCTCGTCGAACGGCAGATAGGCGCGGCGCGGGTCGGGCTCGGTGGACAGCCTGCCGTTGCTCAGCTGGGCGACCAGGGAGTACGGGCACAACGGTGCGTCGGTACCGCCCGCGACCACCACTTTGGTGTCCCCGGCGGTGAATTTCCTGGCATGGCCGAGGGTGTCGAGCCCGCCCGCCTGTTCGGCGCAGATCACCCCGCAGGCGCCCCGCATGCCGTGCCGGATCGCGAGCTGCCCGGTCGTGGCCGCGTAGAACCACGCGATGGACTGGTAGGCGCTGATCCGCGGGCCGTTCTGCCACAGGCTCGCCATCTCGCGCTGGCCGAACTCGACCCCGCCGGACGAACTGGACGTCAGCACGGCCATCTCGAACTCGGGGACGGTGGCCGGGTCGAGCGCCGCGTCGGCCAGCGCCTCGTGGCTGGCCACCAGCCCGGTCTGCGTCCAGAGGTCGGTTTCCACCAGCAACCGGCCCGGCAGGTGATCCTCGGCGGCGAACCCGCGGAGCCGTCCCGCGTGCCGGACCGGATAACTCGCGGGATCGAAGCGGTCGATGTAGCCGATGCCGGAGCGGCCGTCGAGGGTGGCCCGCCAATGCTCCGCCGTCCCGATCCCGGTCGGTGCCACCACGCCGATCCCCGTGACGACCGGTCGATCGGCACCAGCCGAATCGGTCATGATCCCCACCTTTCGTTCTGCCTGGGTTCCGATCTTCAGCGCGGTCACTGAAGTGGTTCTCGAACGGTGCTCGACAGGTCCGCTCAGGCCAGCGCGGCCGTGTTCAGCCCGGCGGCGAGCACGGCGATCCCGGTGCGGACCAGATGCCAGCGGCGCCACAGCGGCCGCGGATCGGCCCAGCCGTCGGGGATCTCCGCCGGGTCGAGCCGTTTGACCACCCGGTTGATCGGCACGTTGCAGAAATGCGAGACCACCGACACCGCGGTCAAGGCGATCGCGCCCGCCCCGAAGAGCCAGGCCCGGTCCGGTACGAGAAAGGCGAGCACGACGTCGAGCACCGTCGACCCGAGCACGAGCACCGGCATCGTCGGATCCCACCGCTTGCCGATCAGCTGATGGCTGTAGACGTACTGGGATGGCGGCATCGCGAACAGCGCGGGCAGCACGGCGAGCGCGACGGCGAACAGCACCCCGGCGATCGCGCCGCTGGTCACCGTCACCGTGCCTGCCAGCCAGCGTTCCCACGTCGGCACGGTCGTCACCGCGAAGGCGGGGTGTCGCCGTGGAATCCTTCGGCGATCACGGCCGCGTCGTCGTCGCCGAAGCCGGCGTCGACCACCGTGCCGTACCGGTCCGCGGCCGCGACGGTGACCGGCATGGGCACTCCGCGCTTTGCCGCGTCCTCGCAGCCGAGCCGGAGGTCCTTGTGCATCAGCACGCTGCGGAAGGCCGCCGGCTTGTAGTCGCGTTCCCGCATGAAGCGCGCGCGGAACCCCAGGACCGGCGAATACCAGCCGCTGGCCGAGAAGACGTCCAGCATCAGCGTGCGGTCGATCCCGGCGGATTCGGCGAACTCCAGTGCTTCGGCCAGTCCCGCCGTCTGCACGCCGAGAAGGAGGTTGAAGGCGAGTTTGAGGGTGCTCGCGCGGCCGGTCTCGCCGAGCCAGCTCACCTGCTGGCCGAGCGCGTCGAACACCGCGGAGACGTCTTCGCCGGGAGGTTCCTCCCCGGCCGCGAACACCCGCAACCGGCCCTCCCGCGCCATTTCCGGGTTGCCCATGACGCAGCTTTCGATCCGGCGCACGCCGCTTTCGGCGAGTTTCGCGGTGGCCTGTACCGAAAATCGCGGGGACACCGTGGAGGTGTCGAGCACCGTGTGCCGGGCGGTGAGCGCACCGGCGAGATCGCCGAGCAGCACCTGGGTCACGGCGTCCTCGTCGGCGAGGCTGACCAGGACCAGCGACGCGTCCTTGACGGCTTCGGCCGCCGTGGTGGCGACTTCTGCCCCGGCCGCGCGGAGCGCTTCGGCGCGGGAGGCGGTGCGGTTGAAGACCACGACCTCGTACCGCGCGGCGAGGAGCGCGCGGACCATCCCCGAACCCATTTCCCCGAGGCCGATCGCGGCCACCCTGGTGGTCACGGCGGTCACCGTGCGTTCGGGTGGTCGGCGACCGAAAGCTGGGAAACACAGCGCATGGTCGCGTCGGCGAAGTACCGGGCGAAGCCCTCTTCGGTCACGGTCTCGCGCTGTTCCACGAGGTACGGCGCGAGCGCCTCCTCGATGAGGTGCACGCCGCGTTGCGCGCCGACATGCCTGCCCACCGCGGCGAAGTCACCTTCGTAGTGCACGATCCGCACGACGACGTCTTCCTGCACGAACACCGCCGTGCCGAGCAGACGGGCGCCTTCGTCACCGTTCCCGGCAGGCGCCTGTGGCGTCGACATCCGCTGGAACCCGGCGAAGATCTCCGCGATCCGGTCCTCGTTGCCCGGTTTGACCCGGTAGCAGATGGCCGCGTAAGGCATCAGACTCCTCCGTCCACGTTGAGAGTGATCCCGCTGATGTAGGCCGACGTGTCCCCGGCGAGGAACAGGACCGCCCCGGCGACGTCGTCGGGCTGGCAGATCCGGCCGAGCGCGGTCATCCCGACGATGCGGCCGACGGCCTCCGGCGGCAGCCCGGCGCCGGGCTCGGTCTCGGTGAGCCCCGGTGCGACGGCGTTGACGCGGATCCCGCGCGGGCCCAGTTCCTTGCACAGCGCACGGGTGAAACCGATCAGCGCGGCCTTCGAGGTGGTGTAGTGGACACCGTTCGCCCGTCCGCGCAGCGCCACCGAGGAGCCGACGGTGATCACCGAAGCGCCGTCGGCCAGCGCGCCCGTGACAGCGTGGGTCACGTGGTAGACGCTGTTCACGTTGTGATCCATCACCCGCTGCCATTCGGAGGGGGTGAGCTCGGCGAAGGACACAACGCCGTCCACGCCGACGTTGTTCACCAGCACGTCGACCGTGCCCAGCGTCTCGGCCGCCGCGGCCGCGAGGGCCGCCGCGCCGGTCTCGTTCGTGACGTCGGCCCGCACCACGCGGTGCGTCCCGCCGAGCCGCTCCAGTTCCTTTTCCAGCGAGGCGGCGGCCTCCTCGTCTTCGCGGTAGCAGGTGACCACGGAGGCGCCAGCCGCCGCGAACGCGAGCACGGTCGCGCGGCCGATGCCCTTCGTGCCGCCGGTCGCCAGTACCTTCTTGCCGTCCAGTCCTTGGTGCATCCGTCGGTCCTTTCGCGAGGTTCGGTAGCGGGGGTCAGTCCTGCAATGTGCGCGAAGCAGCGGGAGACTCGATCGGCCGCGGGACCTCGTACTCGCCGGGGTCGTGGCGCAGCGCCGTGGTCAGGCGGCGGCGGCTTCGCAGGAACAACAGTCCGGTGAGGACACCGGCCGTGCCGAGGCCGAGGTAGTAGTACTGCTCCGGGATCAGTTGCAGGAGGCGGAGCAGGGCGGCGCCGATCGCACTGCCGAGACCGGCGAAAAGCCAGTAGAGGCCGAGCATCCTGGCGGTGAACGAACGCGGCAGGACATCCGCGGTCGCCGCGATGCTGACCGCCGCGATCACCAGCTCGCCCAGCGCCGAGACCAGGTACGCGCCGACCAGCCAGAGCGGGGAGACCTTGGCGCCGCCCGCGGTCTGGCCCGCGGCGATCGCCATGGTCAGGAAACCGGCGCCGATCAGGCAGAGCCCGATCGCGAACTTCACCGCGACGTTGTGCCGCCGTCCGAGCCGGGGCAGCAGCCGCGCGATCACGGGGGCGAACACCAGTGTGAACAGCGGGATCACCGACTGCAGCCAGCTCGCCGGGACGAGGAAACCGGCGAAGTCGCGGCGCACGTGATCGCGGGCGAACAGGGTGAGCAGCGAGCCGGAGTAGGCGAAGATCATCCAGAACAGGGCGGCCCCGCAGAACACCGTGAGGAACGCGGTGAGCCGTCGCCGGTCCGCGCCGGTGAGTGCCGGATTCCGGTGCAGCGAACGGAAACCCGTGACGGTCGCGACCAGCAGCAGTACCGCCGCCGCGCCGACGAGGGTGCGGACGCTCAGCACGTCCGCGATCGCGGCGCACACCGTGGCGACGGCCGCGAGGCCGAGTACCAGCCCGGTCCGGCGGAGCACCCGTCCCCGTTCGGCCGGGGTGAGCCCGGCGCGCGGGGCGAGGCCGACGCTCCCGAACCGGTTCGCCGCGGTGGCGATCCTCGCGCCGGTCAGCGCCATCGCCGCGGCGCACAGCAGGAACGCGGCCGACCAGGAGACCCGTTCGCCGAGCCAGCCACAGACCAGCGGGGCGAGCAGGGAGGAGACCTGGGTCGCGACGAACATCAGCGAGATACCGGACTCCCGGCCCCGGCCGTCTCCGAACATCAGGTTGACCATGGCCTGGTGGTTCGGTTTGAACACGGCGTTGCCGACCGCCAGCAGCCCGAGCCCGGCCGCGGCCGGCAGTCCCGCGCCCAGCGCGACGAACCCCGCGGCGCTCAGCGCGCATCCGGTGAGCATCGCCCGCCGGGCGCCGAGCACCCGGTCGCCGAGCCAGCCGCCCGCCAGCGACAGCATGTAGGTGAACGCGATCCAAGCGCCGAACAGCGCGGCCGCGTCGACGCCGAGGGCCAGCCCGCCCGTGCTCACCGGTGCGGCCGCGTACAACACCAGAACCGCTTGCAGACCGTAGAAACCGAAGCGCTCCAGCAGATCCGCGGAGAACAACCTGGAGTACCAGGCCGGCATCCGGAACAAGGTGACCGGCCGGTCACCGGGTTCCGGTTCGGCCGGGGACACCATCACGGCCTCCCCGTCGCGGCGGCGAGCGCCGCGCGCAACGCGTCTTCGGCGGTGGCGGGGCTGTCAGCGGTGCGCCACGCCACGAAGGCGTCGGGGCGGACCAGGACGGCCCCGTGCTCCGGAACCCCATGCGCGGCACCGAAAGTGCCCTGCTCCGGGCGAAGGTCGCCGCCCTCGGCGAGGACGTGGCCGCGCACCGGCACGCCGAGCAGTTTGCCCGCCCGGTCCGCCGCTTCCAGCCAGCCGCTGTCACGGGAACCCGTCAGCAGCACGAAATCGTCGAAGTAGAGGTCGATCGTGGACAGTCGTTCGCCGTCGCGGTCGAGCCAGCAATGCGGCGCACGGGTGCCGGGGCTGCCGGTCAGTTCGAGTTCGGGCGCGAGCACCGGCGCGTCTTCGGGCACACCGGTGATCGCGGCCGAGCGGTACCGGTAGCCGAGGGTGACGATGACGTCGTCGACCATCTTCGCGGCGGTCTCTTCGTCGGCGTGCCCGTGGCGGATCCGGTTGCGGACCATGGCCTGGCTCGCCATCGCGTCACCGACCAGCCGCCGCTCGGCGTCGTAGGAGTCGAGCAGCGGCTCTTCCGCCGTCCCGGCCAGCACCGCCGCCAGCTTCCACGCGAGGTTGTGCGCGTCGTGGATCCCGGTGTTGGCACCGAAACCGCCGGCGGGCGGGTGCACGTGCGCGGCGTCGCCCGCGAGGAAGATCCGGTCGGCGCGGAAGGTCTCGGCGACCAGCTGCGCGCCCCGCCACGGCACCTTGGCCATGATCTCGACGTCCATCTCGGGCCTGCCCGACGCGGTGCGGATGATTTCGCGGCAGCGGTCGTCGGTGAAGTCCGCGCGCGTCTCGCCCTTGTCCGGGAAGTACAGCGGCGCCGCCAGCCAGGGGTCGCAACCGTGCAGCCGGGACAGTCCCATCAGGGTGCCGGGGGCCGCGGTCGCGTAGCAGAGGATGAACTTCCGGTGGGCCAGCATGGTTTCCAGCTCCGGGGCCCGGAAGTAGATCGACATCGCGTCGAATACGGTGCCCATCCCGGTCCGCTCGACACCGAGCAGGCCGCGGGTGGTGCTGTTCGCGCCGTCCGCGCCGATCAGATACCGCGCCCGGACCCGCAGCGGCTGCCCGTTCTCTTCGAGCTCCGCGGTCACCCCGGTCGCGTCCTGGCTGAACGAGACCAGGCTGGTGCTGTGCTTCAGGGTGCCGCCGGTGCCGGTGACCAGCCCCGCGAGCACCCGCTCGTACCGGTCCTGCCCGCAGCCCATCACCCGTTCCGGGCTGATGTGCTCCCCGTCCAGCGAGGGCGCTTCGAGGGTCACCGCGTCGTCGATTTCGGCGAACGTCCTGGTCTGGATGATGCCGCCCTCGAAGTAGGGATGCGAGTCACCCATCTCCAGCGCGCGGATCTTCGAGACGAAGCCCGCCGCGCGGAACAGTTCCATCGTGCGGGCCTGGAGGCCGGGCGCCCTCGGCAGGGTCGAGGTGCCGTCTCGCCGCTCGACGACGAGCGCTTTCACCCCGTGCCGCCCGAGGAACGCCGCGGCGGAGAGGCCGACCGGCCCGGCGCCGACGATCAGCACTGGTACAGCGATTTCCTGCATGGTTGGTTCCTTCGTTCGACCTTGGACGGGGAGTGTCGCCGTGGGTTCAGGAAGAAGCGGCGGCCTTCGGCAGGGAAAGCTGGGTGACACTGCGGAGCAGGCTGGCCGTGAAGGTGCGCACGAAACCCTCTTCGGTGTCCGTGTCACGGGGCGTCCGCAGGTACGGCTTGAGCTTGCGTTCGACCTCGCGGACACCGGGCTGGGCGGCCATGAACTTCGCGATCGCGGTGAGGTCGCCTTCGTACTCGATGAAGCGCACCAGCAGTCCGTCGCGGATGAACACGGCGGTGCTCAGGATGCGGCTCGGTGTGCCGTCCGGGGCCGCGGACGGCACCTTCGAGGTGTCCGGCCTGCGGAAGTCGGCGAACACCTCGACGAGCTCGTCCTCGAACCCGTTCTTGACGTCGTAGCTGATCGCGGCGAAGGGCATCGGGACTCCTCGTGAGCTGTCCGGGGCGGAGCCCAAACCGTGTGACAGGAGGCTGGAGAGAGACTCAAGCGGCTGTCTCGGCATTTCCGGAGCGGCCAGGAGGATCGGTGTCCGATGTAATGTTTCTGTTATGATTATAATCAGGTGGTGATCGAACACTCGAAGGACGAGGAAACAGACACGGCGACGGTCCGCCGCTCCCCGCTGGCCATGGCCGTCCTGCTTCTGCTCGCCGTCGAGCCCAAGCATCCGTACGGGCTGCGTCAGCGGATTCTCGAATGGGAGAAGGACCGCGTCATCAACGTCAGCCAGCGGAACGCCATCTACCAGACGATGCGCAGGCTGGAGCGGCACGGGCTGATCACCGTGCACGAGACGACCAAGCACGAGAACCGGCCGGAACGCACCGTCTTCCGCACCACCGAGCGCGGCGTCCAGCTGTCCAAGGAATGGGTGCGTGACATGCTGCGCATCCCCGCCGTGGAGTACCCGGAGTTCCCGGCCGCGCTGGCGTTCATCGCGTCGATCTCGCGATCCGACGCGATGGCCGCGCTGAACGAGCGGCTCGAGACCTGCGAGCGGAACCTCGCCGAGTTCGAGGCCGAGGTCAACGCCCGGCTCGCCGACTTCGGCGGCTCACTGGACCCGATCCACCTCGTCGACACGGACTACCAGCGGACCATGGCGAGCGCCGAGATCTCCTGGCTGCGCGGGATGATCGAAAAGCTGGAAGCCGCCCAGCAGGTCGGGGTCGACGGCGGCGCCTGACCCCGGCTTCGACCAGGGGCCGACCCGCGATCCAGCCGCTCTGTCCAGCATCGGACGCGTCAGCTTCGCCGACGCGATCCGGAGCCCCCATGAACGGCACGAGCACCGCCCTGAACGAACGCCGCCCGAAGGTCCGCACCGCCCTGGTCACCGGCGCCAACCGGGGCCTCGGCGCGGCGGTGGCCGCCGAACTGCACCGGCGGGGTTTCGAGGTCGTCGTAAGCGCCCGTGACGAAGCGCAGGCGCGGGAAACCGCGGCCGCGCTGGGCGAGGACGTCCGGTACCTCCAGCTGGACGTCACCGACCCGGTGTCCGTGGCCGCCGCCGCGCGTGCCCTGCCCGAGGTGGACGTCCTGGTCTCCAACGCGGGCGTGATGCTCGACACCGGCGCCGACCCGCTGACCGTCACGCCGGAACTGGTCGAGCGCACCCTGTCGGTGAACCTCATCGGCTCCTGGCGGGTCGCCCAGGCCTTCCTGCCCGTCATGATCGACCGGGGCTGGGGCCGCCTGGTGTTCGTCTCCAGCGCGACCGGTTCCTTCACCGCGGGCCTGTTCATCGGCTGCCCGGCGTACTCGGTGTCGAAAGCCGCGCTCAACGGCCTCACCCAGATGCTCGCCGCGCACACCGAAGGCACCGGCGTGCTGGTGAACGCCGTCAACCCCGGTCAGACCAAGACCAGGATGATGCCGTCGGCGACCAGGACGGCCGAGGAGTCCGCCGTGGCCATCGCCGACGCGGTGACGCTGCCCGACGACGGGCCCACCGGCACCTTCCGCCGAGGTGACCGGCTGATCGGCTGGTGAGCCAGGTTCGAGCCGGATTCCAGCTCCCGTGTGTCAGATCGGATCACGTCAGTTCCCAGGCCGCTTCTAGGAGGACGCCGTGCACCGGACCCTGATCGTGGCGCGACTCGAGACACCGGACCCCGGCCGGATCGCGGAGGTGTTCGAGGAGTCGGACGCCACCGGGCTGCCGCATCAGGTCGGCGTCTCCCGCCGGACGCTGTTCAGCTTCCACGACCTGTACTTCCACCTCGTCGAAGCCGACGAAGACATCGCCCCGCGGCTGTACCGCGCCCGGCCCGGCACCGAGTACCAGGACATCCACACCAAGCTGCTGCCGCTGGTGTCGCCGTACGACCCGAACTGGAAAGAACCGAAAGACGCGATGGCCCGGCAGTTCTACGTCTGGTCGGCCGAGAACGGGAGGGAACTGTGACCGTCCACAAAGTACACTTCACCGAGGTCGCCGCGAACCGGCGGCGAGGCGGGGAAATGCGGGTCACGCTGAGCCCGCGGACGGTGGCCAGCACGTCCGGCTTCGGCGGGGTGCTGTGGCTCGAGCCCGGTGAGTACGTGTCCGAGCACTACCACCCGCATTCCGAGGAGTTCCTGCACCTCGTCCGCGGCACGGGCACGCTCTACCTGGACGGCGAGCCGATCGAGCTGGCCGCGGGCGACTCCCTCCTGGTGCCGATCGGCGCGCGTCACCGGCTGGTGAACGACGGCGCCGAGCAGGCCCACTACGTCTTCCACCTCTCCCCGCTCGCGCCGAGACCGGAACTGGGCCACGTGGACACCGAAGAGCCGCCCGCCCCGCACGAGTCGCAGCCCGTGGTCGGCGGGGCTCGATGAACCGGAGGGCGGTGGTGACCGGGATCGGCGTGGTGGCGCCGGGGGCGATCGGCCGGAAGGCGTACTGGGACCTGCTCAGCGAGGGCCGGACGGCGACCAGGCGGATCTCCCACTTCGACCCGTCGCCGTTCCGGTCCCAGGTCGCCGCCGAGGTCGACTTCGACCCGCTGGCGAACGGGCTGACCCCGCGCGAAGTGCGCCGGATGGACCGGGCCGCCCAGTTCGCCGTGGTCTGCGCGGAGGAAGCCATGCGGGACAGCGGATTCGACTCCGGCGCGATCCCGCCCGAACGTGTCGGCGTCACCGTCGGCAGCGCGGTCGGCTGCACCGTGGGGCTCGAGAACGAGTACCGGGTGCTGTCCGACGACGGCAAGCAGTGGCTGCTCGACCACGAGTACGCGGTACCCCAGTTGTACGGGTACATGGTGCCGAGCACACTCGGGGTCGAGGTGGCCTGGGCGGTCGGCGCGGAAGGCCCCTCCTCGGTGATCTCGACCGGATGCACGTCGGGGCTGGACGCGGTGTGGAACGGCGCCATGCTGGTGCAGCGGGGAGAAGCCGACGTGGTCTTCGCCGGCGCCACCGAAGCGCCGATCTCCCCGATCACGGTGGCCTCGTTCGACGCGATCCGGGCCACCACCCCGAATCTGGACGACCCCGAGCACGCCTCCCGGCCGTTCGACGCCCGGCGTGACGGCTTCGTGCTCGGCGAGGGCGCGGCGATCGTCACGCTCGAAAGCGAAGAGGCGGCACGCGGCCGCGGGGCGAAGATCTACGGCGTCATCGACGGATTCGCCAATCGCACCAACGCTTTCCACATGACCGGGCTCAAACCGGACGGCCGCGAGATGTCGGAGGCGATCAACGCCGCGCTCCGGTACGCGAAACGAGACCCCGGCGAGATCGACTACGTGAACGCGCACGGCTCGGCGACCAAACAGAACGACCGGCACGAGACGTCGGCGTTCAAACGGAGCCTGGGGTCGCACGCGTTCGACGTCCCGGTCAGCTCGATCAAATCGATGATCGGGCACTCGCTGGGCGCGATCGGCGCCCTCGAGGTCGTCGCCTGCCTGCTGGCGATCGACAACCAGGTGGTGCCGCCGACCGCCAACCTGAAGGAACCGGACCCGGACCTCGATCTGGACTACGTCCCGCTCGTGGCCCGCGAGCAGCGCACCGACGTCGTGCTCAGCGTGGGGAGCGGCTTCGGCGGTTTCCAGACGGCCGTCGTCTTGAGCGGGCCGAACAGCCGACGGACAGAAATGGCTTAGGCGTTCACTCGGCTCCGGGAACACAGTAGCGATGCCGTGTGGGCGAGCGAGGGTTGCTCGTCCAACGCACCTGCCACCCTCCCGCAGGTGTGTTCGCAAGTCCGTGAAGGCCTCCTTGAGGGACCAGTATTTGCTTATCCACTGCGGCTGGCGGTCGAGTGTGGAGGATTCGGGACGTTGAACGTCCCGAATCCTCCACAGACGGGCCTTGTTTCGCCTTGCCGCTGAGTGGAGCTTGTGCGGGATGGCGGTGTGGTCGACGGGGGAAGATTCCGGTCGTCCAACGTCCGGAATCTTCCCCCGTCAGGTTGTCCGCCACAGGGCATGACCGGCACGACCTTGATCAACGGATGTACCCGCGCAACCACCATCCTTGCGCAGGTCGGGTGTAGGCAAACAAGTCCGTGAAGGCCTCCTTGAGAGACTCAGAGTCCCTCAAGGAGGCCTTCACGGACTTGCGACCCACGCGGCCAAGCGCGCCAAGCCGAAGGAATCCTATTCTCGGTATCCGCCCGCTTGGGCGAGGAACAGGCTGGCGTACATGCCTTCCGCGTTCATCAAGGTTTCGTGTGACCCGTGTTCGCGAACGCGACCGCGGTCCATGACATAGATCCGGTCGGCGGAGCGGACGTTCGAGAAACGGTGGGACACCAGCAGGACGGCGCGCCCGGCGAAAAGCTCCCGGATACGTTCGGAAAGCTCCCGTTCGGCTTGCGGGTCGAGAGCGGCCGTCGGTTCGTCCAGGATCACGATGGGCGCGTTCCGGTAGAACGAGCGGGCGATGGCCAGCTTCTGCCATTGGCCGCCGGACAGATCGGTGCCGCCAGTGAACTCCCGTCCGAGAAGGGTTTCGTAGTCCTGGGGCAGCTCGCTGACGAACTCCGCCGCACCGGCGGCGTGCGCGGCTTCGGCGACCAGGTGAGCTTCGCCGGGGTCGCCGACTCGGCCGAAGCGTATGTTGTCGGCGACGGAAAGCTTGTAGCGAACGAAGTCTTGGAACACCACCGCGCAGTTTCGGCGTAGTTCGGCGAGATCGCGTACGGGGCGGCCGTCGCCGCACACCTTGCCCGAGCTGGGCTCGTACAAGCCTGCCAGAAGCTTGGCGAGAGTGGTCTTTCCCGAGCCGTTCGGCCCGACCAGTGCGACCACTTCGCCTTGCCGCAAGGTGATGTCGACGCCGCGGAGAGCCGGCTTTCCGGCACCGGGGTAGGTGAAGTGCAGGTCCTCGGCCGTCAGGGTGCGGACTGCGGCCTTCGTGCCGGGCAGGTCCGCCTCGCGGACCGCGATCTGTGCGCCGAAAGTGCTGAGATCCTTCAGGAAGACGAGCGCTTCGCCGGCGTGGTTCAGCATGATCCCTGCCTGCTCCAGCCGACCGGCGAGCAGCCACACACCGGCGATCCCGGCCGCGGCCGTCGCGAGCTGAAGCAAACCGATGGTCACGAACCACCAGACGAGGCTGACGACACCGCAGACCAGCAGGCTGCTGACGAGCTTGGCCAGCAGTTGCCGCCGCAGGTGAGTGCGGATCAGGCGGACGGTCGAGCCCAGTTCCGCTTCGTACGCGCTTGCCCAGCGCTCCCGAAGGTGGCCTGCCAGGTCCAGCGCCCGGATCTCCTTGGCCTCGTCCCGGCTGGTGAGCAGCATTTCGAGGTATTCACGGCGTCTGCGGTCCTCTGAGAGGTCGTGGTGGAGGCCGTACAGTTCCTTGCGTTTGTCCGCGGCCGTCTTGATCACCGGGAGCACGCTCAGCAGCATCAGCGGGAGCAGCCACCACGCCATCGTCCAGAGCGCCCCGGCGACGGCCAGCGTGGCCAGGATCGCCTGCAGGACGGCCGCGAGCGTGACGACCACCGTCGCCGGTTCGTTCCGCGCGGCGTAGATGGCGCGCGTCAGGCGATCGTGGAATTCCGGATCCTCGAAGTGCGGTAGTTCGGCGTGGCCCGCGGTGTGCAGGACCTGGCCGATGACGTGCCGGTCGACCCGGTCCATGAGAATCTGCTGGCGCGCTCCGCTCCAGGTCCCCAGCGAGGCTCCGGCTGTCCCGAGTACGACGAGCACCAGTATCGCCGGGACCACCTGGCCGAGGTCGGTGCCGGAATCGGGGAGGCCGAGCTTGGTCAGTCCGGTGAGGAGTTCGCCCAGCAGCAGGAGCGCGGCCCCGAGCCCGGCCGAGGTTGCCAGCTGCGCGCCGAGTACGACGAGGACGCCGCCGCGGTCAGCCTGCCAGGCCAGCCGCACGGCATAGCACGCGGATCTGACCAGGTCGGCCCGGCTCAACACCGGCTCCACCGTTCGATCCAGGAGCGATGCTCACCGGCGAGGAACTCGCGGTTCTCGCGACGGACGAAAGTGTGGTCTTCGTGCGGCAGCAGCACCAACCGCGCGTGCCCGCCGGCGGCCACGAGTGCCCGGTAGAACTGCACCGCCTGATCGACGGGCGTGGCCGGATTCGCGTCCTCGGTTCCGTGTACCAGAAGCACCGGCCGGTCCAGCCGGTCGGCGAAGTCGATGGCGCTGAACTCTCGGTATACCTCGGGCGCGGCCCAGTAGGACCGCTTTTCGTGCTGGAAGCCCGCCGGGGTCAGCGTGCGGTTGTAGCACCCGCTGTGGGCGATGGCGGCACGGAATTCCGGGAAACGCGCCAGGACGTAGAGCGCCAAAGTAGCGCCGAAACTGTGGCCCGCGACGATCACCGGCCCGTCCAGGCTCTCGAGTGCGGCGCCGACCACCGCGGTGATCTGGGCACGCAATGACTCGGCGGTGGCGTCGGACGGCCACCGCAGGGACAGGTCGAGGTTCACCACCTTGTGCCCGGTCATGCCCGGTGCGCTGAAGTGAGCACCGGGCTGTACGTCGTTCAGCCACAGCACGGTGGCGTGCTGCCCCGGAAAGACGTCGGTGCCGATCTCGGCAGGACCGGTGGGGAGAAACTCTTGTACTCCTGCGCGGAACTCCGGTCGTTGCCGCAGCTGTGCCGGACGCAGCGTGCCGGGCGCATCCGGCCATACGGTGGCTTCCCGCCACGACAGCTCTTCGGAAGCCGATGTCGCGTCGGCGTACTCGATGTACAGGCAATCCTGGAGCGGCGTGAAGCGGTTCAGCAGTAGCGGGCCCGTCAACGGCGTCAGCACAGCAGTGTCGATGTTCAGCGTCGTCACCCGCACCGATGCGATGGCCGCGAGTTCCCCGATTCCCGGCTGGAAGTCGACGAAGCCGGGTCCGCTGGCCTCCACCGCGATCGGACGCCCGTGCGCCGGCTCCTCCGGTGGGCTTGTCCGGCCGGGCGTGAGCAGCGTCAGGAGATCACTGAACCAGGCCAGCGGCGAAGAGTTCTCGACACAGGAGAGCGCGGCCCGCACGTGGTCGAAAGCCCGGAAGGTGCGGAGTTCGTGGTTCGCCACCCACGGATACGCGCGACGCCCGTTCAGGGCGAGACCGGCGACCAGCGGGCGGACCGGATGCCACGCGAGAGGAGCGGGGAGTGGATCGGCCACCGGCAGTCGCCACGACGTGCCTGCCTCGCCGTGGATCTCGATCCGGGTCGGCCGCGCCTCGGCCGGGCACACCCCTACGAGGTCGGGATCCAGCCGCAGGTTTCGCCAGCGCACGGCTGCCGGATGGGTCTCGGCGAGAGAAGGTTCGGCAGGGGAGACGAACTCGGCGAAGACGCCCGCTGCCGGCGATCGCTCACGCCAGCGAACCTCACCGGCCGACATGACGGGACACCGTGATCGAGTTGACCAGCGCCTTCACCGGGCCGATGCCGATGACCGGTTCCCCGACGAACTCGCCTGCCCGATTCGTGCCCTGTGCGCAGGGAACCCCCAGCCCGGCCAACGCGCCGGGAGCGGTTTCACCCGCGCCGAGCCTGGTCTCGGCGACCGCGTCGCGGCGACTTTGATCCATTGTGGACAGCAGGGCTTTCAATGCCCCGCAGGATGGGCAGTCTTCCGAGGTGTAGAGGCGCACGCCGTGCACCGGCTCGGTACGTTCGGACACGAGCAGGACCGCCGCGTTCTCTTTCCCGCGGGCACGCCGGGAGAGCATCAGGACCGTACCGGCGGTGGTCACCGCCGAGGCGACAGCCACCACGCTGCGAAGGCTTGCCTGGTCTCCCGGAGCACCCACGACCGCGGCGGCGGCGACGATCGCCGCCAGTACGTTGACGGCGATGTGACCGCGGCCGACCTCGGCCAGCCTGGCCACGCCAAAACACGCGCAGCCACGCTCGCGCAGTACCCACGCCACGACGGCGAGCGTGCCGAACGCGACGGCCGCGAGAACCGCCGCCTGCCGTCCCGGCACGCAGATCATGAGCAGGGCGGTGACGAGTTCGGCCGCGGCCACCAACTTCGGCCCCCGCGGCGCGGCCAGCAGGCCGCGATGAACGGGCCAGTAGAGCGCGACGGCAGGCGCCGTCGCCTTCGCCGCTCCGGCCACCAGCAGTGGCCCGGCGAGCAGCGCCACCAGTACGTCAGGCCACACCATCGGGACAGTCCTCCCAGATCAGCCATCCGCCTTCGAGCAGGGCGGCGGCGAAAGCACGCGTCGCCGGGGCGTCCGACGCGGAGCGGTCCAGCAGGCGGTCGAGGATCGCGCTTTGTGGTTCCTGGCATTCGGCCAGGTCCATCGTCACCCCATTGACCAGCACGGTGCCGCCGAACGGCAGGCGCGTCCGCGTGACCTCCGGTGCCAATCGCAACCGCATCGCCTTCATGCGCTACCTCTCAACCAGTGGTCGACCCACGTCAAACGCAGCAACCGAAGTGCGTGTTCGGTCAGTTCGAGCCCGTCGCCGAGGACCTCGGCCACCCGGCGGGCGTCGATCAAGCCGAGATCGGCGAGCGGGGAGTCGCGATCGAGCCGCGTGATGAGCTTGGCCCGATTCGCGTGGAGATAACCGGCGGCCGCGAGCCGTAGCCAATAGCCCGGCGAAACGCGGCGCGGGTTGCGGACGCCACTTCGGTCCAGTGCCTTCCGAAGTGGTACATGGGTCCGGAACATTCCGTGCCGGATCTCGCCGAGGCTGCTCTTGGGCACCGCGTTCGCGGCGGCGAGTACGCGGACGTCCAGTGCCGGGAGCATGGCCCCGCCGTCCCCGCGTTCGGCCAGCCCGGTCGCCGCGCGGCCGAGCACCGGATCGAGCGACTCCAGACGTGCCTGCCAAAGTGCCAGGTTTCCCTGCAGTACGAGTTGATACTGCTCTTCGGCCGGCACGGTCAGGCCGGGCAGGCGGCTCGATCCCACCGGCATGGGCGACGGCGGCGTGCCGGAGACGTCCGTGTCTTCCGGCTCATGAACGGAACCCAGTGCGAGCAGCTCTTCCGCCGCGGCCTTGTCCGGCAGGGTTCCGGCGATGTGGAAGGGCTCGCACTGCAGCAGGCGATGGCCGCCCTTGTCCCGATCGACGTCCGCCAACCGGCTCGACAGCAGATCCTCCAGCAGCGCACCGGCCACGACCGTGGTGCCGGATTCGGCTGCCAGCCGGGCGATCATCCGGCGGTTGACCTCGAGGTCCGGAACCGGCGGCTCCGTGCCGGTGAGCGGCGGGCGGGCCAGCAGCTCGGCCAGGTCCATGCGGACCTTGCGGACGGACAGTCCGGGGACTTCGGGAACCGGCAGCCGGGTGAACGCCGGACCCAGATCGGCGTGCAGCAGGACGGGCCGATGCTTCGCCTTCAATGCCGCGATCGCGACGAAAGCAGAGGAAACGCCGCCACTGTAGGCGATGCCATAGCCCTCTCCCAGCTCGTCCAACGCGGCGGCGACGGCTCCGAGTACATCGCCGCCGGTCGCGGGCAGTTCCGGCCGATGTTCGGTGACGGTCACCCCCGCCTGGTCGACCCGGATCACGTCGCCCACCGCGAGCTTGTGCACGGCGGGAACGGTCGTGGCGTCCGGCGCCGGAGCGATGCCATGCACGATGGCCAGCAACTGCCCTGGCGATGGCGTCGCCCTCCGCCCGGCACTGAAGCAGTCCAACGACCCGCTCCAGGTCAGCTTGCCGTGATCGAGCCGGTAATACACCGGCGAGCCGGCGGGTAGTTCCGCCTTCAGCTCCAGCCGGTCTTCGGTGTGTGTCACCCGGACCCCGTGAGTCGCCTGCCAGCTGCCGGTCCGGTGAATCCTGCCCGCGGGAGTCACCTCCGCCGTGTTCCGCGGCCCGTTCACCGTGCCTCCGCGCGGTAGACCTCGAGATAGGACTGATGCACGGGGAGCGACGTGCTCACGACCTCGCCATCGCACTCGACCCAGGCATAGATTCCGGCGGGCGGCATCGACGGCAGCAGTTCGCGGCCTAGGTGGAACGAAGCGGGAACACCCAAGGACCGGAGACCGGCGGCGAGGAACAACGCGTCGTCCAGCGGATCCAGGAAGCCCACCTGTTTCCGCTGCGCGATCCTCAACCTGGCGACCGCCCGCTGGACGTGAATCTTCCGCGTCCACGATTTGCGGGATACCGGTGGCCATTCTTCGATCCGGTAGGCGCCGGTTTCGTTCTTGGCCGACGCCACGAATCGGCAGGCGGCAAGAACGGCTTTGGCTGTTTTCATGAATCGAGAACCTCCGGCGGCGAAGTCATCGTGGGCACGCAATGCTAGGGAGGCGAACAAAGAACTGCTAAAGGATCCGCAAAGCGGTGCCGCCCCCGGTTGCCTGAGGCGGCCAGGGGCGGCACCGGTCAGCGGGAAGCCTCAGTGGCAGCTCGAAAGCGCGGTGGGTGGGATCCAGCGGCATCGGTACGGGGCGCAGCAGTCTTGCACGCTGATGTTGCAGAACGCGCCGTAACCCTTGCACGCCTCGGCGACGACACTGACCGAGGAATGCAGATGCTGCTGGAGGTTGCCACTGGCAAGCCTGGAAGCGATCGAATTCGTTTTCATTGTTCACCTCCTCCCTGTTTCTTCGGCAATGCTAGGGAGGCGAACAAAGAAGGGCTAAATTATCGGCAAAGCGACGCCGTGGGCTTCCGACGGAAGATGTCGTCCTCGGTGATCGTCTGCTCGCGGTGCGTGCCTGGCCTGGGCGCGGTTCGCCGTGAAGCTGGGGCGGGTGTACTCGTTCAGGTTCACGTCTCCGGCGAGTTCGGCCACCGCGGTGAAGCTCGGGAAATCCGGAATCCGTTTCAGCGGAGCCGATTCCTCCGGCGTATTCGTCGAAGGCCGCGATATCTTCCACGGAATATGCAAGACGGTGGATCAAGGCCGCTCCGACCGCGATCCGCTTCCGGTAAACGGTGCCGCCGCGAAGCTCCTCGGCGACCTCGGCCGTGGTCGACTGTGGCAGCGGACTTGACCACCGCCCTCGCCTTTTCGCCTTACACTGCTGGGGTGTCGATCATGCTCCGTTCGCCATTCCGGTTCGAAGGGCGCCGGTGAAGTTCCACCTGGTCGGCCGAGTCGGGGTGGCGGTAGGTTCGGGAGTGATGATCATGTGCCGGCAGGGGCAGAGGGAGGGGCGCGGCGTCATCGAGGGGAGCGATTGTGGTCGCCCTGTTTCGATGCCGCGGTAACTATGATCCGAATTTGCGTATTGGGAACACTGGAAGTCGAAGTCGGTGGTGAGCGGGTACGCGTCAGCGGACCGAGGAAGGGGGCGGTGCTTGCCAGGCTGGTGGCGGCGAAAGGTGCTGTCGTCCCGGTGTCGCAGCTCGTCGAGGACGTGTGGCAGGGCGAATCGTCCGCCCGTTCCGGAGCGACCTTGCAGACGATTCTGTCGTCCTTGCGCCGGGTACTGGAACCCGACCGGCCGCCGCGTTCGGAATCGGCCGTGCTGGTGACCACGCCACCTGGCTACGCCTTGCGTCTTCCTGATGAATGTGTGGACGCATGGCAGTTCGAGGCGCTCGCCGCCTCGGCGACAGCGGCGATGGCCGAGAATCAGCCGCAGAAGGCCTTGACCGCACTGTCGGACGCGCTTTCGCTTTGGCGCGGCCCCTCGTATTCCGAATTCGAGAACTACGGCTGGGCGGCCACCGAAGTCGAGCGGCTCGGCGAGTTGCACCGGCTCGTGACGGAAAACCGGGCCGCGGCGCAAATCACCGTCGGCGACTACACGCAGGCCATTCTCGGGCTCACCGTGCTCACGAGGGAGTATCCGCTGCGCGAGGAGGCGTGGCGGCTGCTCACGATCGCGCTTTACCGGTCGGGAAGGCAGGGAGACGCGTTGGCGGCGCTGGGGCGCGGGCGTGCCGCGCTCCGCGACCAGCTCGGCGTGGATCTCGGTCCCGTCTTGCAGCAGCTCGAAGCGGATATCCTGGCGCAGGAACCGAATCTCGCCGGCCCGCCGGTGACCGGGCAGGCCCCGGCCGGCCGGGAACTGGGGCCATCCCATGACCTGGCGGCCACTGCCGCGCATCCGGAACGCCGGGAGCTTTTCGTGGGCCGCGAATGGGAGGTCGAGAACCTCCTGGGCGACGCGGCGGCGGTGGAGGCGGGCCGTCCCATGATCGCGTTGCTCACCGGCGAGGCGGGGATGGGAAAGACGACGCTGGCCACGGAGATCGCGTCCCACCTGAAACAGCGAGGCTGGCTGACCACCGACGGCCACAGCTCCGAGAACGCGGGCGCTCCGGCGGGCTGGGCGTGGGCGGGCGTGCTGGCCAAGCTGGCTCAGCAGGCCCCGCCGGATCCGGTGACCCGGCAGCGATTGCGGCCGCTGCTGGACGTCGACGCGATGGCGGCCATCGAGGAGGACGCCAGCCAAGGCCGGTTCCTGCTGCACTGCGCGGTCGCCGACTACCTGCGTCACCTCGCGGAGCGGCGGCCGGTGCTGATCGTCCTGGACGATCTGCACTGGGCGGACGAGGAAACGCTTGCCCTGCTGACCCATCTGCCCGAGCTGCTGACCGGGGCGCGGGTGCTCATGCTCGTGCTCTACCGGCCGGGGGAGGGGGAGCGCCGGGTCGACAACGCCATCGGTGCGCTCGCCAGGCACGTGCCCGACCGGATAGAGCTCGCCGGACTGGACACCCAGGCGATCGCCAAGCTGGTCGGTGGCATGAACGAAACCGAGGTCACCGTCGGCGCCGCCGGGCTCATCGCGGCGAGAACCGGTGGAAACCCTTTGTTCGTCAGGGAAATGAGCCGGATGCTTGATCTCAGCGTGCCGATTCCCCTGGTTCCCGCGTTACCCGCCGGGATCCGTGACGTCCTGCGCCAGCGGATCGGCAAGCTGCCGGAAGGCACCCGCAGCGTGCTGCGTGTCGCCGCTGTGGTCGGTCCTGACATCGATGTCGAATTGCTGTGCGCGGCCTGCGACATCGAGCCGGAGTCGGCCATCGCCGCGATCGAGGAGACCCTCGCGGCCGGATTGCTGATCGAGACCGACGAGGCGCAGCCGCGGTTCGCGCACGCCCTCATCCGGGACACCCTGCTGGCCGACATCTCGATGGTCCGGCGGGCCCGGATCCACGCCAGGATCGCCGACGCCCTCGAACGGATCAAGCCGCACGACTCGATGATGCTGGCGTACCACCACACCGAGGCCGACGCGCGATCCGCCGAGACCGTGCACTACAGCAGGACGGCCGCCGAGATCTCCGAATGCAAGTTCGCGTTCGCCCGCGCGGCCAGGTTCTGGGGACAGGCGATCCTGGCGCTGGAAAGCAGACCGGGCGGCGGCGGTGAGCTTCGGCTCGAACTCATCGTCCGCCGCCTTCGTGCGCTGGCCCTCGACGGCAAGATCCTGCAGGCGCGTGCCTACCGTGCCGCCGTGGTCAGGGAATTCCGCGAATCCGCGGACCCGGATCTGCTCGGACGGCTCATCGTCGCCGTCGATGTGCCCATGTTCGGCGCCGGACGACTGCACGGCGGCCGCTGTGAAGACGTGCTCAGGGCGATCGAGAACGTGTTGAAACGACTGTCCGAAGAGGACAGTGAACTGCGGGTGAGGTTGCTCACCGCCCTGGCGCTCGAACTGCACGGCGAGAGCGGCGAACGGGGCGCCGAAGCCTCGATCGAGGCCATCGCGGCGGCCAGGCGGCTCGGCAGGCCGGACATCCTGGCCGTTTCCCTGCACGGCCGGTACTTCTACACGTTCCGGTACGACGACGGACTGCACGAGCGACGCGAGATCGGCCTGGAATTGCTGGCGATGGCCGACGAGACACCGATCGGTGTCTACGAGACCTTCGCGCACAGCGCGCTCGCGCTCACCGCCTTCGGCCGTCTCGAGCTGCCCGAATCAGAGCTGCACATGAAACGTGCCAGGGCACTGGCCCAGCAGAACGACCTGCGGCTCATGATCCCGCTGGACCAGTGGCATCAGGCGAGGCTGCGCGCCGTCACCGGGGACTACGCGGGCGCTGAGCGGCTCTTCATGGAATCGATCCGCAGTGATCACGACGCGACGGCGTGGGACAACGACAAGGAGTTCCAGAGCCTGGCTTGGCTCGCGATCGTCTGCCTCCGGATCGTGGAGGGCCGGATCGGCGAGCTGACCGAGCTGCTGGGTGAAATGTGGGACAAGTACAAGCCGCTGGGGATCACGGCGAGCTGCTATGCGCTCGCCCTGGCCGCCAGTGACCGGGCGAGCGAGGCCAGATCCGTTGTCGCGCAGGCATCGCCGATCCGGCGGGACTATTTCTACGACACGGCGGTGAGCATGCGCGCGCTGGTGACGCTCGCACTCGAAGACCGTGCCGGTGCCGCCGAGACGTACGGGTTGCTGCTGCCGTACCGGAGCATGCTGGTCGGGGGGAATTTCCACGCTGTCGTGCTCGGGCCGGTCGACCAGTTGCTCGGGGATCTCGCGAGATTCCTCGGCGAGTGGGACACGGCCGCCGCGCATTACGCCGAGGCCGAACGGGTCGCCGCCAAAGTCGGTGCCGACCAGTGGATCGAACAGGCACGGAGCTCGCTCAAGGCGGTGGGCGACGTCCGCTGAGTGCGGCGTTGATCCCTCGTTGAGTCGGCGGGAAGTAGTGCTTGTCACCCTGGTCTCAGAGAGGACGAACCACGTGGGAGTCGCAAGGGGGTACGCCGGCCTCGGCCGGCGTCGCGACCCGCGGCCGGGGAGGGCGGCGGGCATTCCACGGGGTTCCGAAGGGGGAGCTTGGGTCTCGAAGCACCCGAGTGAAGATCCTTCGAAACAGGGGGAGTGAACAATGCTTGAGAAGGCCCCGATCGACGTTCAGGTGCTCAACGCCCGGAACGCGGTGGCCCTGATCCGGCGGCGGGTGGCGGAAACACCGGATCGTGACGCGCTGGTCTTCGTCGACGATCCCGAAGCGCCGGATGGCTACGAAGCATGGACCTACCGGCGGCTCGACGAGCAGGCCCGCCGTATCGCGGGCAGGCTGCAGGCGGACGGGCTGAGCGGTGAGCGCGTGCTTCTGCTGTACCCGCCGGGACTCGACGGGCCCGCCGCGTTCGTCGGATGCCTGTACGCGGGCAGCATTCCCGTGCTGGCGCCACTGCCCGGCCGTTATCACCACGAGCAGACCCGGCTTCGGGGAATCATCCGCGACGCCGGCATCGGCCTGGTGCTCACCGATCGCGCGCGGCGGGACGACGTCGCGGCCTGGCTGGCCGGACAGGATCTGGGCGGCCTGCGGTGTGCCGCGACCGGGGACGACGACTTCGCCTGCGCACGAGCGTGGTCGGAACCGGCGCCGGAACCGGAAACGGTGGCCCTGCTCCAGTACACGTCGGGCTCGACCATGGAACCGAAGGGGGTGATGATCACCCACCGCAACCTGCTGCACAACGTGGCGACGTCGCGGCGATCACTCGGTATCCGCGACGACGCCAGGTTCGGCGGGTGGGGACCGCTGTATCACGACATGGGGTTGCTGGGTCAGGTCACGCCGGCGCTGTTCTCGGGCACCACCTGTGTCCTGATGAGCCCGGCGACCTTCCTCAAACGGCCGCATCTGTGGCTCCGGATGATCGACCGGTTCGACATCCAGGTCTCGTCGGCGCCCGACTTCGCCTACGAGCTGTGCACCCGCCGGATCACCGCCGAACAGCTGGCCGGGATCGACCTGTCCCGCTGGGACATCGCCATCAACGGTTCGGAACCCGTCCGGGCCGACGTCGTCGAGGCGTTCGTCGAACAGTGCGGACCCGCCGGTTTCCGCCCGGCCACCATGACGCCGTCCTTCGGGATGGCCGAAGCGACGGTGTTCGTCACCGGGACCGGCGAGGCCGAAGCGACGCTGCTGACCCACCGGGTGGACGGCGCGGTCAAGCGGTTCGTCGGCTGCGGCCGTCCGGCCGCGATCGAGATCCGGATCGTCCAGCCACAGACCGTGATCGCGGTGCGTGACGGGGTGATCGGCGAGATCCTGCTCAGCGGGCAGTCCGTGTCGCCCGGCTACTGGCGATCACCCGAAGCCACCGCCGCGACGTTCGGCGTGCGGCTGCCCGGCGAGAACGGCCGGACGTTCCTGCGCACCGGCGACCTCGGCTTCCTGCGCGACGGTGAACTTTTCGTCACCGGGCGGA
Source organism: Amycolatopsis alba DSM 44262 (assembly GCF_000384215.1). Taxonomy (NCBI): domain Bacteria; kingdom Bacillati; phylum Actinomycetota; class Actinomycetes; order Pseudonocardiales; family Pseudonocardiaceae; genus Amycolatopsis; species Amycolatopsis alba. The sequence continues at coordinate 5,470,892 of NZ_KB913032.1, forward strand.
TCAAGGACCTGATGGTCATCCGGGGCCGCAACATCTACCCGCACGACGTCGAGCACGCGCTGGCGAGCGGGCGCGAAGAGTTCGAGGGATTGCGGGGCGCCGCGTTCACCGTCACCCAGGACACGGGGATGGTCCACCGGGCCGAGCAGCTCGTCGTCGTGCACGAAGTCCGTGGCAGGCACACCGATGCCAGGCTGCGGGAGATCACCGGCGGGCTGCGGACGCAGCTGGCCGATGAGTTCGGCTTGCGTGCGGAGGCGATCGTGCTGGTCCGGCCGGGTGCGGTCCGCCGGACGACCAGCGGGAAGGCCCAGCGCTCGGCGATGCGCGCGCTGTTCCTCGCGGGTGAACTGCGGCCGGTGCACGTGGACGCGGACCGCAAGTGGCTTACCTCGGTGCGCGGCGGGACTTCCCCGGTCGCGCATCCCGATCAGCTTCCAGGGGGAAATCGATGACCACAGTGGAAAGCCGTACCGAGGTCGTACAGGCGATCTCCGGTAAATGGACGTTGACCGTGATGGCGAAGCTCGAGCGGCGGGAAATCGGGTTCGCCGAGCTGCTCACGGAAACCGAATTGGATCCGAGACAATTGAGCAGAGTGCTGGAGAAGCTGCGCCAGTCCGGACTGGTGGAACGTTTCATCCAGCCTCGCAATTCCATCCCGCGCCCGCGCTATCGGCTGAGCCGGGTCGGCTCGGAGGTGCTTGTGCGCACCGGCGAGCTCGCGGCGGTGTGGGCCGAATTCCATGAGCGGAAGAGTTCGTTCTCCCTGCGTGCGACGAGCGGGATCTCGCCGCAAAGGTCGAGGTAAGGGGAATGGTGGGAGTACGGATGTCACCCCGGCCGGTGGAAAGCCGGCCGCCCGCGCGCGTTCTCGGCGCGGAACTGCGAGTCCCGCTGGTCACCGGTGGCACGGTGGCTTACGCCAACCTCGACTACGCCGCCAGCGCGCCGTGCCTGGAGCAGGTCTCCGTCGCTGTCAACGAGTTGCTCCCGTGGTACGCGAGTGTCCACAGGGGAGCGGGGATGGCGTCGAAGATCTGCACTTCGCTCTATGAGAACGCCAGGAACACGGTCCGCTGGTTCGCCGGTGCCGAGGCCGACGCGTCGGTGGTGTTCACCCGCAACACCACCGACGCGCTGAACCTGCTCGCTCACGCGGTGCCCGCGGGGACCACGGTCCTGTGTTTCGGCAGCGATCACCACGCCGCGATGCTGCCGTGGCGGGACGTCGAAGTCCTGTCGATGCCCGCTTCCCCGGAAGAAGCATTGTCGATGCTGGATTCCGCGTTGCAGGCGTGCGAACAGGCGCTGGTGGTGATCACCGGTGCCGCCAACGTCACCGGCGAAGTGTGGCCCGTGGCCGAACTGGCGGCCGTCGCGCGCGGGCACGGTGCCCGCACGGTGCTCGACGCCGCACAGCTGGCCGCGCACCAGCCGCTTCGCATGGCCGACTGGGGAGTCGACTGGGTCGCCTTGTCCGGGCACAAGATCTACGCGCCCTTCGGCGTCGGCGCGCTCGTCGGCCGTACCGACTGGCTCCAGGACGCCGAGCCGTACCTGGCGGGCGGTGGCGCCACCGGGAAGGTCGAAGACGTCGACGGGCGGTTCGAGGTCGGCTGGCGGGAGGTGCCGGCGCGGCACGAAGCGGGAACGCCGAACGTCGTGGGTGCGCACGCGCTGGCGACCGCGTGCGTGGCACTCACCGAATGCGGCTGGGAGGCCATCGCCGCACACGAGCACACCTTGCTCGACCGGCTGCGCTCGGGACTGGCCGCGGTGCCCGGAGTCCGGCTGCTGAGCATGTGGGGTCCCGACACGCCGGCCGTCGGCGTCACCGCACTGCTCGCCGGGTCCGTCGAACCGGGATTGCTGGCCGCCGTTCTTTCGGCGGAGCACGGAATCGGGGTACGCGCGGGCGCGTTCTGCGCGCATCCGGCCACCCGTACGCTGGTCCGGGCGGCCGGTGGACCGCCGGACGGGCAGGCGCTGCGCGTGAGTATCGGGCTCGGTACCACGGCCGAGCAGGTCGATCGGCTGGTCGCCGCGATCGATTCGATCCTCGAGTCCGGTCCGAAGTGGACATACGAGGCGGTGGACGGGGAATGGCAGCCCGTGCCGGACCCCCGTCCGCTGCTCGGCCCGCACGGCTGACGGCAACGCGGCAAAGCCCCTTTCCCGGCCTGGGAAAGGGGCTTTGCCGCGTTGCGGTCAGCGTGGCGTGAAGAGAACGGGCAGTGCCGTGGGCATCCGGTAGATCTTGCCGTGCATACGAGGCCGCGCTACCTCCGGATCCAGGCGCAGACCTGGGAGTTCTTCGAACAGCCGGTGCATCAGCGCGTCGGTTTCGACACGTGCCAGGTGCATGCCGATGCAGGTGTGCGGGCCGTGCCCGAAGGTCACGTGTGGCAGTCCGGTGCGGGAGACGTCGAATACACCGGGGTCGGCGTACTGCGCGGGATCCCGGTTCGCCCCGAGGAACGAGGCGTACACCAGCGAGCCCGCGCCGATCCGGACCCCGCCGAGGGTGGTGTTCGCCTTCGCGATGCGCAGACCGCCTGCCACCGCGGGTTCCCAGCGGATCGCCTCGTCGAACGCGGCGGGCAGCAGCGAGTGATCCGCGCGCACCCGTGCGTGCTGGTCCGGATGAGTGAGCAAAGCGAAGATCAGCGTGCTCGACGCCCGGTGGGTCGTCTCGATTCCGGCGGGGATCAGCAACAGCAGGAAGGACAGGATCTCTTCGTCGGTGAGGACCTGGCCGTCCCGTTCCGCGGCGACCAGTTCACCGACGAGGTCGTCCGACGGCCGGGCGCGGCGAGCGGCGATCAGCCGGGTGAAGTAGTCGGCCAGCTCGTTCTTGGCCGACTCCACTTCCGGCCACCGGAGGGTCGAGTCGATCATGCGGAGCGCGCGGTCGCTGAAGAACGTGAAATCCTCCATCGGCACACCGATCACCGCCGCGATCACCCGGACCGGGAACGGCAGGGTCAGCTCGGCGAGCAGTTCGGCGTGGCCACGTGTGCGGAACCGGGAGAACAGGTCCGCCAGGATTTCCCGGATCTGCTCCGTATACCGCCGCGCGACCACGGTCTTGCGGAACAGCGGCGCCACCAAGGACCGGTAACTGTGGTGGTGTGGCGGGTCGAGTTCCAGCATGCTCCGCCCGGCCAGCAGCCGAAGCTGGGGCGCGTAGGCGATGTTGGAGAACCGCGTGGTGTCGCTGAGCGCTTCGCGGACCAAGTCGTAGCCGAACACGTAGTACTGGCGTATTTCCCCGGCGGTCGCGGGGTCCGTGGTGACGACCTCGGCGACCGGGCTGTCCGCGCGGGCCCGGTCGAGCAGCGGGTGGATATCGTCGAACATCGGGTCGGCCTCGAGGAACTCGTCGACCGGACGTCGATTCACGGTTTCCGTCATCTCGTACCCCCGTACATGGCGGGGGCCGGATCACGGCTCAGCCCGCCAAATGGTTCCTGATCAGTTTGGCTGCCTCGCGAGGATCGTCGGCCCAGAATTCGATGCTGTCGAATTCCTTGATCCCGCGGTGCCCGAAATCGGCTTGATGCGGTTCGCGCAGCCGCAGCGTCACGTTGGTCGTCTTGACGATCTCCATCACGAGAACGCCGTCGACCACGTCGTTGCCCTTTTTCAGCTCCCGTGACCGGGTGCGCAGTCCCACCGACTCGATCTTCGCCACCGGCACCCGGAAATCGAAGAACGAAAGATAACGCAGCCGCAGGGTGCGCGAGTCGACCGTATGCGGATACTTGTACAGCGAGGAGATCAACGCCAGGAACCAGATGGTGCCCAGTACGCCGAGAATCAGGAGCGCCAGCCGTACCGCCGGCCACGGCACGATCAACTCGACGAGGGCGATCTCGATCGGATTGAGGAACAGGAACACCCAGAAGATCGGCCGCATCGGCCCGCTGTAGGCGATGGCGTCGCCGTCGGCCGGAACGTCCTGCCTGCGCGCGGCGACCAGCCACAGCGCGCGCATCATCTTCAGGTCGTGCCGGACGATCGTGGCGGCCCGCTCCGGCATGATCCGGTTCAACGTCGCGGAAACCGCGTCGAAGAAGCCGAGACCTTCCGCGCGGGCCCGTTTGATCGCCGAGCGCAAAGCGATGAGTTCGAAGACCACGACGAAGAACACCGATGCCTCGACGATCGTCGCGGCCAGGATGCCGTCTCCGAGGCTGATGAGACCCGTGCTGAACAGCACGATCTCCACGAGTAGCACCGCGGGCAAAACCCACGGCAGATACCGTGCGATCTTTCGTATTCCCCGCGGCTTTTCCCGGATGTTTTCCCGGCTTATCGAATCGAGTGAACTCGTGCCAGTCGAATCGTCCTGCCGGTTGGTTTCGGTGTCCCCCTCTGGCATTGTAAAAGGATATCATGTCTCACCGGCTCGTGCTGCTGGTCAGCAGTTCGTCGGTCTTGTCCCAGAGCTCGGCCGCCAGCTCTCGGTCGGCCAGCCGTCGAGGGGTCCGCCCGAGCTTTCCCTCGATGAAGAACGCACCGGGATGGGCGATGCCCGCCTGGTCGAGCGCCAGCTTGACCAGTGTTGACGCCCCGTGATCCGCGGGTTTGAAAGCCGCGGGCAGGAATTTGCGGAATCGCCGGTACGCGGCCGATTCGCTGCCGAATGACGTTTTCAGCATTCCTGGGTGGCAGCAAGTGGCGATCGGTCCGTCGGCGCCCGCGCGTTTCACGAATTCAAGAGCGAAAAGCGCGTTCGCCTGTTTCGACGCCTTGTACGCGCCCCAGCCGCTCCACCGCAGCCCGGTGCGATTCAGATCGTCGGGGCGGACACCTTCGGCGAGCAGGGAGCCGGTCCCCACGACACGGGAACCGGGCCGCACGGTCAGCATCTCTTCGAGCAACCGGGTCAGCAGGAAGGGAGCCAGATGGTTCACCTGGTTGGTGAGCTCGTTGCCGTCCACAGTGGTCTTTCTGGTGGCGCAATGGATGCCGGCGTTGTTGAGCAGTACGTCGATGCGGTCGTAACGCCGTCGCAGCCGCGTGGCCAGCTCGTGCACGTCGGACAGGCGGGCGAAGTCGGCACTGAACGTCTCGGGCCGTTCCTGGCCCGCCTGCTCGATTTCGGCGGCGACCGCGCCGAGCCGGTCGGTGTCCCGGCCGACGAGCGCGACGGTCGCGCCGCTGCCCGCCAGCCGGACCGCGGCGCGTGCGCCGATGCCCGAACTGGCCCCGGTGATGACGATGATCTGGTTCTCGCCGGTCATCCGACCGTCCTTTCCCCTGAGACCTGCCCCAGCTCCACGGTCCAGTGGTGGCTGGTCAGGCCTTTGTCGCAGTACCGGTACGGCAGCCACCCGTAGCCTTCGTCGCCCCAGCCGGTGCCCCAGCTGTTGCGGACGAGCAGCGCGCCGGTGAGTTCCTCGCCGGAGCCCGGTTCGGTTCCGGCGTATGCGTTGTCGTCGTAACCGGTGACCAGCACGACGTGCCGGGCGAAGACCTTCGCGTCGTCCGGCAGCATTGGCAGGCGGCCCGAATCCATGGCGGTCAGCTGTGCCGGGTTGAGCGGGAACTCCAGGCTGACCGGTGTCCCCGAGCCGACGGCGGCACGGATTCGCGCGAGCGGCTCGCCTGGCGCCTGCTCGCCGGTGTCGAGCCGTCGGTACCCGATCCCGCGGAACGCCTTGGCACGGAGGAAACACGCTTTCGTCGGTATCCGGTCGATCTGTGCCGCGCTGAACGGCCAGTCCGCTTCGGACGGGAGGCCGAACCGGTGCCATGCCGCGAACGCCCAGTCCAGCCGCGAGCCGCGCAGCCGCCCGTGTCCGCTGATCATCCGCGAGGTGACGTAGTTGAACAGCACCGACGGTGTCCAGTCGAGCCCGGTGAGCCGTCGCACCTGGTAGGCGGCCAGCGCCGTGACCACCGCGGCCGTGCAGGTCGGCTGGTCGCGGTGGTCGAGCACCGGCGGGAACCACGCGCGAGGCAAGGTGACCGCGCCCGCGGTCATCGGGCGCCGCTCATGCCGGTGCCGCTTCGAGGTCGGCACGGATGCGACGCAGCAGCGCCACGGCGTCGTCGCGTTTGGTGTCCGGGGCCTCGTTACGGAGAAACGCGGCCAGTTCGTCCAGTTCGGCCTGGGGCACGGTTCCCCGCAGCGCGTGCAGGGTCGCGTTCACCGAACGTTCCGGGAAGTAGATCTCCTTGGCCGCTTTGAGGAATCGGTCCGCGAGCCCGGCGGAGACCGCTCCCGCCCGCAACGCCGCCGCGACGGCGAAGCGCATGTTCGCCAGCGGTTCGCTCAACGGTTTGAGGGTGTCCTCGCTGTAGGTGATCGCGACCTCGTCGTCCTCGTCCGTGCGGCCTGAGAAGTACTCCTCGAAGATCCGGCCGATACCGATCATGCCGTGCGGCGCGCATTCGGCGCCCCGTAGCGCACCCATGCTCGACGAGCCGTAGACGACGACGTCCGCGTCCATCGCGCGCAGGATCTCCTTGGGCGAGATGGACAGCGAGTGCAGGAACCGCCCGTCGACGATGCCGATCACCGTCGGCGGCTCCGGCCGGTCGAGCAGCCGGTCGATGTCACCCTTGCCGACCGGCGGCAGATATTCCGCGTCGAGGATTTCGGCGGCCGCCTCGGTGGTGATGCTCGGGCCGCGGAAGACGACTGGGCGCATGTCAGTTCCCCGCTTTCGTACCCGCCGCGGCGGCCGGGCGGGCGAGTTGCCTGATCGTCTCGTTCCACACCCTGGTTCCGCGCGGGCCGAGCTTGCTGTGGTCCACCGCCCAGGACTCCATGCCCGGCACGATCACCCTCGCCACCTTGGCCGGGATCTCGGGCGGCGAAAGGTCGATGGCGATCGCCTGGTCGAGGCCGCAGCTTCGCAGCCGGTCCAAGACGAGCCGCAGGTCCGCGGCGACGTCGTCGGAAGACAGGTTCGGCAGGTCGCTCGCCTTGCGGCGGGTGTCCGTCGGCGTCCACCACCAGGTGGCCTTGTTGATCGTCTTCGCCCGCTGGATGTGCTTCATATGGGCGGGCACGTCCTCGTCCGGCATGCTGATGTCCTCGCGCATGGCCTGGATGTCGACGCATCGGCTCTGCGCGCATTCGGTGAGCGCGCGCATCATCGCGACCTCGACATCGGGATGGGTGCCGAACCCGCCGTGCCCCTGCTGGCCCTCGCCGATGCTGAACGTGTCGGCGGTCGCGCACCAGACACTGGGAATCCCGATGTCCGAGGTGATGTCGGCCATGCGCACTTCGATGTCGGCGGCGGCGAACCGGGCGACGAGCTCACTCGCCTTCGGCGGCAGCGAGTTCATGTCGAAATGCGGATGCCGTGATTTCAGCTCGTCGAGAACGGCCGGTGGCGTGTGTTCGGTGATCAGATCGCTGCGCAGCAGTTCGGTGAGATGACTGGTCACCAGCTCGGCCGTGGTCATCGCGTCCCGCTCGATGAGCTCGCACAGCGCGTGCAGGACGGCTTCCTCCAGCGTGTTGCCGGAAGCCAGCCCATTGGTGGAAACGATGTCGTAGCAAGGGATTTCGTGATAGCGGTCGATGTAGGCGGCGCCGTGCATCGGGACGAGTACGGGTTCTTCCCCGATCAGGTCGTAACCCTGGAGCCACGAGATCGGCCGGTCGTCGCGGTAGTACTTCGTCAGCTTCATGTTGTATTCGCCGGGATGCATCACCCGGCGGCCACGGCGCACGAGGTTCTCGTACGACGAGACGACCGCCGGAGCCCTGGGAAGCCAAGCGGAAAACCGCTCGATCGCTTCCATGATCGCGGACGTCTTGGCATCGACGGGACGGACGCCCTTCCCGTTGTACACCGAGATCAGATCCCGCGAACGGGGCACGATCGCGTTGTAGACCGGAATGCCGACGCGGTCCAGCCAGGTGATGTTCGCGACCCTGGTGATGCCGACGTCACGCAGGTAGGGCGTCACCCGTGCCAGCGTGTCCTCGACGGCGATTTCCCGGTGTACCCCGGAATTGCGGACCTTCGGCGCGTTTTCGCGGATATGCATGACTATCCTTTCTGCCCTGCCGGGGAGTCGACGACGCGGACCTGCGCCCTGCCGTCGCCCTCGTAGTGGTAGGCGATCGTGACCTCGTCGCCTTCGGTGACCTTCACCGGCTCGGCGAACGCCCAGCCCGCGGTGAACCAATGGCTGCGCGGACCGCCGTTCGCGGGGTGGGTGCTCAGCACGGTGCGGGGTGCGAGATCGGCTTCGAAGAAGACGATCACCCCGGAAGCCACGCCGCCGGTGTGCGCGGTCAAGGTCTGCTCGCCCCGGAAGATCCGGGCGTCCTCCCGCAGGTCCACGCGGTAGAGCGAAGCCGGATCGGACAGCCGCGGCCATTGCCGGACAAGGGAAGGCGGTTCGTAGAAGCCCGCGACGCGCTCGCGGTCCAGCTCCAGGAACGGGGTGAAGTCCATGCCGTAGCGGGTGTTCCAGTCGTCGATGTGCGCCTGGACGATCCGGTGCTCGGCGACACGCTCGGCGGGCATCTCGACAAGGCAGGCATAGGCGCGCAGCGCGCCGGGCACCAGCCGGGCGTCGGGAGTGAGCAACCGGCGCCGCGCGTCTTGAACCGTTTCCCAGATCACCATGTCGAGCGCGTCGTTGCCGACGATGTCGGTGGTCAGCACGTTCGCCTTTTCGGGCAGGGTGAGCGAAGTCGACCAGTCCTGGACGAAGGTGATGCGGTCGGCGACGCCGTTGTGCTCGGCGAGACTCTCGGCGACGCCCGCCGTCCGCGCCGGCTCGACGGCGTAGACACGGGCCGCACCCGCTTGCGCCGCCGCGACGGCGAGGATGCCGGAGCCGGTGCCGAGGTCGAGTACGACGTCACCTGGCCGGACCACCTCGCGGACCGCCTGGACGAACAGGCCTTTGCGCATCGGGTCGTCCAGCATCCGGATGTTGGCGTAGGCCAGGCCGTAGCCGCCGACGGGGAACATCAGCTCGGTGAAACCGGGCCGCGACGGGGCGGTCAGGATGCCGGCGGAGACGAGCTCTCCGAGGGTGGCCACGGCTTCGGCGAGTGCGCGCTCACCTGCCAGCTTGGGCCGGAGCCGCCGCAGGGCGTCGGCGACCGGCGCCGGGCCGTGGAAGGTGTCCAGGAGCGCCAGCGCGTGGTGACCGAACTTCCAGACGCCCTGTGCGTGATGTATCCGCACGTCGTTCGCGCTGTCCAGTTCGATGACGAGCTCGGGTGCCCGGACGAGCACGGTGTCATAGGCGATCTCCATGACGGCTTCCTTTCTTGGTTCTGCTGTGGGAGCGGGTGAGCGCGCGGACGAGCGGCGCGCGGAAGTCGCCGAGCGAACCGAACTCGGTGATCGATCCGCTGGTCGAGAAGCCTTCCGCCGGCTCGATGACCTCGAAGCCGTCGTCGCGCAGCCGCGTGACGTTGCGCTGGGTGGCAGGTTTGAGCCAGGTCGCCTCGCTCATCGACGGCACGATCAGCGTCGGGCAGGTGGCCGCGGCGATCACCGAGGTCAGCAAGCTGCCGCCGAGACCGTGTGCGACCTGGGCGATCAGATGCGCCGTCGCGGGCATGACGACGAGCACATCGGCGTCCGCGGCCACCCCGACATGGGACTTGGTGCCGTCGGGTAAGTCGTCCCAGCCGGTGACGACCTCGTAGTCGGCGACGGCCGCCAGCGATTGCTTGGTGACGAACCGCTGCGCCATGTCCGAGAGGATCACGCGGACATCGGTCAGGCCGAACGTGGTCCGCAGCCACATCAGGAGGTGGGGCGTGCCCACCGCGGACACCGAGCCGCAGACGCCGAGCAGCAGCTTGGTCGAGGAGACGTCCGGTGCGGTCACGGGGTGCTCTCCTGGATCGCCAGCCAGCCCGCTTCGGCGGCGGGCAGCAGTTCGGCGACACCGGTGGAGTCGCCGGTCGCCCACGTACCGAGCGCGTAGTGGTCGAAGATCCGCTTGGCCACGGCCGACCACAGCCTGGTCCTGTCGACGGGGCGGGGGTAGCCGGAGAGGAACGCGGCCACTCGTGTGCCGAGCACGTCCAGTGGACATCCGGTGGCGGATCCGGCTTCGACAAGATCCGCCACCAGATGAGCCAGATCCTCCAGCGGATCGCCGATTCCGGCTTCCCGCCAGCCGAGTAACCGGGGAGGGGTTTCGGCGGTGCAGGTGCCGGCGGAGAACCGGCCGTGGACGAGTGACGGCGGCGACGGCGGGTGCGTCCCGGCGGCCGCGGCGGCGAGGGCGGGGGCGAGGTGCCGGGGGAGGCGCGAGTGGGCGGCACGCACGTTCTCGGCGACGTCCGGCCGGGTCAGCCACGCCGGAACGTCACGACAGGGAAGGGCGCGGCGCAGTTCCGCGGTCAGCGGCACCGAGTGGATGCGACCCGCCAGAGAACCCAGAAGCCGTAACGACTCCAGCCAATACGGGGATTCTTCGGCGAGGCCGCCGGAGAGCATTTTGTCGCTCAGCAGCCAAGGAGTCGCGATGCCGGGCCACAGCGCGATTTCGGGGGAGGCCAGGACAGGCAGCACGCAGCCGGGTGAGTCGCCGAGCGCTTCGTGCAGCGCTTCGATCCCCGCCGTGCCGAGGTAGCCCTCGGTGCCGTGGCGGAGCCGTTCGGTCCAGTGGTGTCCTGTTTCGTCGCTCAGGCAAGCTCGGACGACGAACGGTCCGGTGATCCGCCGGACCTCACCGGCCGCGGTGGTCATGCGCTCAGCTGCCGGTCGTTGCGGTAAGGGTGGTGCGCGTCGAGCCCCTTGGCCGCGAACCGTGCTTCGATCGCGCTGACCTTGTGATCGTGCGTGCGCTCGCCCGCCTCCCAGGCGTCGAGCAGGCCTTCCGCGACGAGCAGGCTGCGATGTTCTCCGAAGCTCATGGCAGCCGTCTCTCGCCGTGGTTCGTGGGCCAGCGAGATGCCGTGCCCGATCCGGAGCGCGAACCGGGGCGGATCGTCGCGCAGCAAGGACCGGTGGTCCTCGGCGAGCTGGACGAGGAAATCCCGCTCGCGCTGCCAGACGTCGACGTCCAGGTAGACGACGAACGAGTCGCGGCGCAGAAGCCCGGCCGGATCGTTCACGGTCTTCATGCCGAAGGGGGCTTCCAGCCGGTTGAGCCGGGAACAGACGGCGTTGAGCAGCGACGGCGCGGCATCAGGATGGTCGACGGTGTAGTAGACGCGGACGACGTCGTCGCCGAGCGGCTTGCCCGAGTCACTGCGGACGCTGTACCAGCCTGTGAGGCGGTAGCGAGCCTCCGGCGGGAACCGCACGGAGACCTCGGTACCGGCGGCGGACGTGGGCGGCCGGAGCTCGCCGGGGGTGGCGAGCAGGGAAATCCCGTCCTTGGTGACCACTCGCCGGTCACCGTCGACGCGGCTGACCGTCCAACCGTCTTCCCAGCATCCGACGCCGGGATTGGCCGCGCGAAGGCGTTCCGTGTAGTCGTAGTCCTCGATGTCGTAAAGCGTGCCGACAGCCATGCCCCCGCCGAGGAAAAGCCGGGCGGCCGCCAGATCGCCGACGTGGTACGCGAGGTAGATCGTCCGGCACAGCAGGACGAGCAGCGGCCGTTCGGGATCGGTCTGCACGTCGCGCGGGGGAGTGAGCGAACCGAGTGTCCGGTGCCGGAACTCGAGATCACCGAGCACCTCGATGTCGGCCGCGATCTGCCGCAGCAGGTCCTGGTGCGCTGTCATGAGCTCTCCGGGAGATCGAGATGGAGGTTCTTCAGCAGGGTTTCCGGCTTCCGCACCAGCCCTTCGGCCAGCACGAGCGCGAGATGGCCTGTCCGGTCGAGTGAGCCGAACTGCTCCAGCTGCGCGCCCGCGTGCTGCAGCAGGACGAGACCGGCGTAGCGGACGGCGGTGGCGGGCAGTTCCGTGCCGTAGCCGCTGAACCGGAGGTAGGCGGTCAGGAAGGTGCCGATCCGGCCCAGCACCTCGGGCGGCATCAGCGGACTTCCCGGCTGCCAGCGCCGGACGGCGGGCAGGACGAACTGGGTGATCAGATGACCGACGTCGTAGGCGGGGTCGCCGAGGCAGGCGAACTCCCAGTCGATGACGCGGAGATCGCCCGTCGCGAACAGGACGTTGTCGTCGCGCAGGTCGAAGTGGAGCAGGCTGCGCGGCTGCCACGTCCGGTGCAGCGCGGCCCAATGACCGGAAAGGCTTTGGATGACGCGGAGCCATTCGTCGTACTCCATGCCGAGGCCGTAGGAGTATTCGCGGACCGACAGGAGGGTGTTCTTGGGGGCGGGCATGGGCACCCGCAGATCCGGGTTGGCGGCGGCCAGGTCGTCGACCGGCGTCGTGTGCAGCCCGGCCAGCACGCCGGCGAGCGCGACGATATGCGCCGTGGTCAGCCCGCCCCGGTCGGACAGCTCACGCATGCTCTCGCACGGATCGATGGCCTCGTAGACCGAGATCCGCCGGTCCGGGTCGGTGAGGACGCGGGGAATCGCCGCGCGGGTCGGCCGGGGCAGCGGCAGCTCAGCCATCAGTCCGAGCATGCGGAGCTCGTGCCCGGTGTCCTGGTCGAGGCCGTCGTCGGGCCACTTGATCAGCACGTGCCTGCCGTCGGCAAGCTCGGCGAGGACGACCCGCCTGCGTGAGACGCACATCGAGAAGCCGCGCAGTGGCGCCGGATCCGGTGTCGAGCGGACCTGTTCGGCGACCTCGGCCCAGGTCGGCTCGGCCGGGCGCTGGTAACGGGTCGAAGTCCGCGAGCCCGGACGCGGGAGGTGGAACCCCAGCGTCCGGACGCGCAGCCTCTCATCGAAATCGATGGAAGGATTCATGGTGTTTGGTGCTTAGCAGTGCACGGCGATGGTGACCGCGAAGCCGATGACGCTCTGCTGCACACCGCTGGCGGCGGTGAGACCGGCCTTCTCCTCGAGGAAGCGCTGCAGCTCCTCCTCGCTGAAACCGGAGACGTCGGACAGCGACAGGCCGTCCTCGGTCGTGGCCGTCTCGGCCGTGGTGATCTGCGCGACCAGGTTTTCGATGTCCTGGTCGGAAATCGACGGTGCTACGGCATCGTCATGCGAATTCATGCGCATTCTCCTTGTTTGATGGCGGGGGAAGTCCCCGTGTTCATCAAAGAGAATTTCGTGCCTGGAGACAAGGACACTCTTGCCAGTATGTTTACTGGCAAGAGTGTCATCGCCGCCGCCGCGGCGCCGTGTTAGCCTCGCCCGAGGCGCCGTGTATTCAATTTGTGAAGCACGCATTTCGCCGCGTGGTTGTATCGCCACGGTTCCCGAAGAGGAGAGCTAGTGAGATACGAGGTTCTTGGTTCGCTGCGGGTGCTGGACGGCGATATCCCGTCGGAGATCAGTGCGCGAAAAATCGAGAAGTTGTTCGCGGCGTTGCTGGCCTGCGCGGACCGGGTCGTGTCCTTCGAGGCGCTGATGGCCGAGCTTTGGGGAGAGGAGCCGCCCCGGCGCGCGATGGCCTGCCTGCAGGTGTACGTCTCACAACTGCGCAAGTTCCTGCGACGACCGGATGACACGGAGAGCCCGGTGGTCACCAGGCCGTCCGGCTATCTGCTGCGGCTGAACGACGACGAGCTGGACGCGCGCCTGTTTCTGCGCCGGATGGGCCAGGGGCGCGTTTTCGCCAAGGAAAAGCGGCACCGTGAGGCATGTTCCGCTTTCGAGGCGGCTTTGTCGTTATGGCGCGGCCCGGTCATGGGCGGTATGCGCAGTGGCCCGATCGTCGACGGTTTCGTCACCGGGCTGACGGAGGCCAAGCTGGAGTCCGCGGCGATGCTCGGAGAATCGCAGCTGGTGCTCGGGATGCACCGGGAGATCGTGGGCAGGCTGTATTCGCTGATCGCCGAGAACCCGTTGCGCGAGGTGTTCTACCGGCAGTTGATGCTGGCGTTGTACCGTTCCGAACGTCAGGGTGACGCGCTGAAGGTGTATCAGGCCGCTCGCAAGACGTTGAACGACGAACTCGGTGTGGAACCGTGCCGTTCGCTTCGGGAACTGCACCAGTCCATTCTCGACGCCGAGGACCGCCTGGCCTCCTGAATCCGCCGCGTCGAAACAGGCGGACGGTCATGCGGTAACCGATGCTGTATCGCTCGTGGCGACCAGCCGAGGAGGTTCTTCGCCTTCGCCGTGCTGTGCCGGTTGCGTCGGCCGAGGCCCGGCAACACTCCGCGCAGCGACTTGCCGGACTCGGCCGACGACCTGCGTGACACCCTCTCCCGGCCGTGCCACCGCGTCATCGGCGACACCACTTTCTTCTTCCGGCACAGGTAGCCGAGGGTTTCGTTCCGGGCTCAAGCCGAAGCAGAAGTCATGGCCGGGCCGCAGCCGACCCCAAAGGGGCACCTTGCCGTCGAGCACGTTCGACGCAGGCTCCTGGCTGCCCTTTCGTGCGTTCTTTTGGTTCCAGCTCGTCGGGCTTTCCCTCTCCTGGGCCGAGGGTCATTTCCTGAGTTCGTCGAAGAGCCGCAGCGCGCGATCGAGGCCGTCCACATCGACCGCGTGGAAGTTCCAGGGGCGGATACGGGTGGTTTTGACGAGCCCGACCTGCACGAGCCTCTCGATGTGCCGGGAGGCGGTGGGTACGGAGATCTCGGCTTTGGCGGCAATGAGGGAGAGACACGCGCCGTGCTCGCTGAGGTCACCTTCGCGCTGGGAGACGAACTCGGCCTGAGGATTCTTGAGCCACTGCAAGATGTTGATGCGCACATCGGAGGCGAGCACCGCGGCCACGTCACTGAGCTTCACCTGTTTAGCCTACTTGCTAACTGGCTGAATGCACAAGTAAGGTCCGGATCATGCGCAGCCTGGCTTCGGTGTGTGCCGCCATGCTGGCGGTCGTGCTCTGGGCGACCAACGCGACGGTTGCCGCGGAAGCGTTGCGCAGTGTGACGGCCTTGCAGTTGCTGACGTTGCAGTTCGGCGCGGCCGCGGTGACTCTCGCGGTCCTGGGAGTCTGTGGCGCCCTTCGCTCACGCGAGGCCGCGAGGGAGACCTGGTCGTGGAGAGCGAACTCGCCGGGGTGGCGTGGCCTGGCGGTCGGCATGGTCGGGTTGACCGGGACGATCCTTCTCCAGAAGGTGTCTTTCGCGTTCGCTCCGGTATTCGACGCGAACGCGATTTCCTACGGATGGCCGCTCCTCATCGCGCTATGGGGCGCATGGTCGCTGGGAATCGCCAAAGGCTGGCCGCATCTGCTCCTGTCGGCGCTGGGGATGACCGGAGTGGTCATGCTGCTGGGTGTGGGAGCGGAGGGCCTGTCGCTGGGCTCGATGGTCGGCTACGCGTGCGCCGTGGGTTCCGCCGTCTGTATGGCCTTCTACACCGTGGCAGCGGGCAGGCTGCGGTTGCGGACCATGCAGGTCCTGCTCCCCGCGGCGATCACGGGAACCGTCGTTGCCTGGATCGGATCCGAGGTCAGCGGTGCGCCATGGCCGCCGATGTCGGAATGGCTGGGCTCGATCTACCTGGGCATCGGGCCGATGGCCGCCGGATACCTTCTGTGGACGGTGGCCAGTGCCCGCGGCCGCCCCAGTGTGATCGCCGCGATCGGCTACCTCACCCCGTTCGCGTCCACGGCATTGCTGATCGCGGCAGGCGCACCGGTCACCGCACTGACCGCGGTCGGGGCGATCCTGATCCTGGCGTGCAACATCGGCGTGCTCCTCCTCAGCCACAGTGAGAGCCACCGCGAACCCGAAACAGCACTCAAACCATCGACCCCGGAGTTGCAGCGCGATGCTCGCCACTGACGCCCTCGACCGAACACGCCAGAGCGTCGAGCATCTTCGGCGCACCGTGACCCCTCCGGCATCGGGGACCGAGCTCAATCCGGCGATATCCACCGCAGACCTCTACTTTGTCACCGGAAATCTCGTCCATGTCCTCGACGCGATCGCGACCGGCGTGACTACGATCAACAACGAACTGATGGCACGATGGCGGCAGAATCTTCTGTCAGCAGAAGATTCATCGCCCGATTCCGTGAAAAACGAGGTATACGCGGTGAATCATTGGTCGACCGTGGCGAGCGGTGCAGCACAAGATCTGCGCCACATCCTCGCTGACATGCAGTTTCTCCTTTCCGGGCTCGCGGATCGATAGACAAAGACCGGCTGTTACTGCACCACTGGGAAGCGGCTCAGTATTCTGACGTCGAGTTTTGGTGCCTGAACCGGGTTTTTGAATCGGCAGTGTTTCGTTCCGTGCGGGTGGCGGTCGTCGTCCTTGTCGCCCCTTGCAATACGGGTCCCACTTACTGGGAATGATCTGGTACGGGATTGAGGTGGTTGGTAAACTTGCGACGGAAGGTGTTCGTGCGACTGGGGTGCGAATCTTGACAAGCTGATCGCTGATCTTGGTCATGTATGGTGCTGCTTGCCTTAATGCTTTGAGCGAAGCTAAAGTATCGGGGAGGTACTCGTGCGCGTCTTCGAAGAAAGATCCAGAGCGGAACTCATCGGCAAGAAGTCTTATTGGCAGATATCGGATTTAGGCCTTAAACAGGTCGAGTTCGACTATGATCCAGAACTGCTGAAGCTGATACTCGACAAGGCTCAGCGAATAAAAGACGAGGCCAGTGAGAAACGACATCTGAATCTCCGTTTCATTCGGAAGGCGCATGTCGCGATACCCGAGATCCTTGAGCTGGTCCATTACCCAGGTCGTCTCGACAGGCTCAGTGAACTGGCGGGAACGGCACTCGAACCGTATCCGGTGTCGGTGATCAGCAGCACGATCACCTTCATGGGGGCGAACCCGGATGACGGAACTGTCGCCTGGCACGCAGACGGCGTGCCTGCCACCGAAATCGTGCCACTGGCCATGCACGACATCGACGGCGGGGAACTGCAGATCTATCACGGCGATTACGAAGCAGGCTTCACCAGGCTCAACGAGCACGGCTCGTTGCCCGAACACGATCTGATCACCGTCCCCCATCGGCTGGGGGCGAGCACGCTGGCCCAGCTGATGCGGGTCCTGCACCGCACCGCCCCCATCCGGAGCGGATATCGCGTCAGCCTCAACATGAACCTGCGATCACGAGACCAGCCCTTCATCGACGACAACCCGCTGTACTACCTGGCCGCGGACAATCCCGACTACGACTGGGTCGACCAGTACCTCACCGATGTGCGAGTCCGCCAAGTCCCCGCCTACCTGGCCTCGTGCCGTCCCGTGAAATAAACAGACGCGCGGCATTCGACAGGAGCGATCGGTCTCCAGGCAATTCGTGGCCGCGATCAAGTGAAGACAGTCGACGTCGGATATATTTGCTGCGTCGCTGAGAAGACCTTCGCCAGAATTCTGGACAATATTCCACCCCGGCCGCCTTCCTCGGCTCGCCCCAGGCCGAAAGCGTGCCTCCACGATTTCAGTCGCATGAGCGCTCGGCTCCGTCTTCGAGTCGTCATGATCGATATGAAGATCAGCCCCATCTCAAATGAGATCAGTAGCCACCAAGACGCGGCCGTGTCCGAGAACGCGGTCCGTGTGCCTGCGCATGGGCACAATCCTGCGGCAGCCGCACATCAGCAGAAAGAGGAGATCGGAATATGCGAACCATGGCCGAGATCAGCGCTATCGCGATCGTTGGCGGGTAGCCTCATGCTCTCTATTCACAATGGCGTCCGAGGGCTGGGTGGCATCGTCACCGCGCCCGCTTCCAAGCCGCACACTCAGCGCGCGCTCGTCACCGGCGCCTTGACGCGATCGGGCACGTCGACAGTCACCAACGCTGCTTGGTCGCGAGAGACCACGTTGCTGCTGGCGGGTTTGAACCAATTCGGCGCGACATCCACCATCGACGGTGATCGGGCGTCGATAACGGTGGACCCGGACGCCGCCTCGGCCAGCCCCGTTCGTGAGGTCGACGTCGCGGGATCGGCGTTCACCCTCCGTGTGCTGGGCGTGCTTGCCGCGGTCAGCGGCGGAACCACGCATTTCCGGGCGACCAGGGGGATGATGAATCGCCCGGTCGCGAAACACCTGGGTGTGCTCACCCATCAGCTCGGCGCCGTCTTGAGTACCTATGGCAACGACTCGGAGTACGTCGTCTCCATCAAGGGCCGAGGCAGGCGGTGTGATCAGCAGGCGACGCATGTCGTCGACACGGTCGACAGTTCGCAGCTCGTGACGGCCTTGATGCTGTCCGCGCCGTTCATCAGCGAGGAGCTGCGCGTGCGGGCCGCGACTCGCCGCGTCGTCGGCGCTCCCTACATCGCACTGACCCGTGAGATGTTGGGCGCGCTCGGTGCCAGCACCGGGCTGGCACACAGTGCCCAGCACGGGTGGGAGTGGTCGGCTGTCATCGAGCCGGGCGGGTATCCCGCGAGCGAGTACCGGATCGCGACCGATTTCACGTCGATCACCTACTTCGCGGTGGTTGCCGCTGCAGGCGAAGTGGGGCAGCACAAGGTCGTGATCAAGAACTACACGCCGTCCGGGCTGGAATCGGAGGACCTGTTCTTCCGTGCGATCGCCAAGCTCGGTATCGGGACAACGTACGACCCTGCCGAATCCACGCTGCAGATCCGACGCGTCGGCTATCCGGCTGAGCCGGTGGTGATCGACGGAAGTGACGTACCGACGGCGGTGACCAGCCTGGCCGCCATCGCCGCCTATTCGCGCGGTGCGGTCACGGCGGTCAACTGCGGGCACGTGAACAACCACAAGACCCGCAGGGTGGAGCTGATTGTAAGAACGTTGGCGCGCATGGGATTCGATATCCGCGAGGTGCGCGATCACCGAGATGTCGTCACCGGTTTCCACACCGAACCCCTCGACGGCCCACCGCGGGGCGGGATCGTCATCGATGACGACGGTGACCATCGCGTCCTGCTGCCTGCCATGGCCGCGGCCGTCGGCGCGAGCAACCCGGTCGCGTTCTCGGATCTGCACAGCCTGATCGACAGCTTCCCGGAGTTCATCGAGCAGTTGGAAGCACTCGGCGCCGTCGTCGATCGCCCCAAAACGCAGTCTTGACCAGCAGAGACAGCATCACAGGAGAGGTCATCATGTCGACATCCAAGATCGCGCTGACCGCCGCTCGAATCACCCCGAGTGCTACGTTGCGCGGCACCGTCACGCCGCCCGGTTCGAAGAGCTACTCCGCCCGCGCTGTTCTCGCCGCGGGCATGGCGCCGGGCACGAGCCGGATCCGCCGGATCACCAACAGCCGCAATGTGCGGGCACTGATCGACGCGGTCGCGACATTGGGCGCCGAGATCAGTTTCGAGGGCGACGATCTCGTCGTCGTCGGGCCCGCCGAGCTGAAGAACAACCAGACGATCGACGTCGGCAACTCCGGCATCGTGCTGCGGTTGCTGCTCGGTGCCACCGCGCATCTGGACCGCACGACGTTCGTGACGACGTTCCCCGAATCGCTCGGCCGGCGCTCGAACATCGAGATGCTCGACGCGCTTCGCCAGCTCGGTGTCGGTGCCGACTGGCAGGAACGCGACGGACGGCTGCCGATCAGCACCTACGGCGCCGGCATCCACGGCGGAAGCACCTCGATCGAGTCTCGCAAGAGCTCGCAATTCCTCAGTGGGCTGCTCTATCTGGGTGGCAGGCTCGATTCGGCACTGGAAATCCACGTGCCGGACGAACTCAAGGCCCCGTCCATGGTGCGGACGACTCAGCAGGTGCTCGCCACCGCGGGCGTCGAAACCTCCGCATCCGCGGACGGACTGCACTACCAGGTCCCCGCGAACACTGCCTTCGCTCCGGCCGAATTCGCCGTCGGCAGCGATCCCGCGAGCACCGCGGCCCTGTTGGCGCTCACGGCAGCACTGGATTCCGACGTGTCGATCCGGCATACCGGGCTCACCGAACTCGACGGTGTCGTCGACTATGTCCGGTCCGTCGGCGCGACCGTCACGGTCGGGTCCGACGAGATCCGTGTCCAGGGCAATCCGGCGGCGCTGAAGCCGCTCGATTTCGACGGATCCCTGTCACCGGACTCCGTCCTGCCCTTGGCCGCGTTGTCCGCGCACGCCGACGGGACCAGCATCTTCCGCAACATCGAGCACATCCGGTACAAGGAGTGTGACCGGATCTCCGACTTCCGTAAGGAATTGCGCAAGGTAGGCATCGAGTCCGACGAAACCGTGGACAGTCTCATCATCCACGGCAACCCGGCGGGTGCCACCGAATCCGCGGTCGTCGACAGCCATTTCGACCACGCGGTCGTGCTCGCCTTCACGCTCATCGGCGCGCGGAGCAAGCATGGATTGGTCATCGAGAACGCCGGCGTTGTCGGTCAGACCTATCCCGATTTCTTCCGTGGTGCCGCCGAACTGGGCATCGATCTGCAGCTGTCGGCGGAGCCTGGCGTCAAGGCGGGTGCCTAGTATGTGCGGGATCGCGGCGATCATCACCAAGGGGGCTCGTTCGACCGATGCCCCACTGGCTGGCATGCTCCGGTCGATGCTGCTCCCGATATCACATCGGGGCGATGTCGAAAATTTCGGGGAAACGCGGATCACGGACCGGTGGGCGGCGGGCACGAACAGGCTGGCGATCACGGACCGGGACCACGGCGTCCAGCCGGTCACGCGGGAGGGGCTGACGCTCTTCTACAACGGTGAGCTGTTCAACACCGACTCGCTCCGGAACGAGTTGGTGGCACTGGGTTTCGAGTTCGAGACCGAAACAGACACCGAAGTCGTCCTCAACGCGTACCGGGCGTGGGGAAAGCAGGCCTTCTCCCGGATCTCCGGCATGTACGCCCTCGTGATCTTCAGCGATGACGACAATGGTTTCGTCATCGCACGGGATCCCCTCGGCATCAAGCCGCTCTACCTGTCCGAGAACAGCGAAGCGGTGCTGATCGCCTCGGAGCTGAAGAGCTTCGGGGATGTCGAGGGCCACCGGCCGGTGGAGTTCGAACCAGGACAGTGGTACGACGGCACGACCTACCAGCGTTTTTCCACCATCCTGGACATCTCGCCTGATCCGGGCGAGCTCCACCTCGACGAGGACGCGCTCGTCCGGACGTATCGGGACCTGTTCCTCCAGGCGGTGCGAAGTCATGTCGATACCGACTTGCCGGTAGCGGTCACGTTCAGTGGCGGCATCGACAGTGCCGCGGTGCTCGCCGCGGCGCGTCGCTATCACGACAACGTCGTTGCGTTCACGGTCGGACTCAAGGGCTCGGCGGACATCGAGGTCGCCCGGCGATACTGCGAAGAGCAGGGCATCGCGCACCACGTCGAAGAGATCTCCATGGACGACGTCATCGCCGCGGTCCCGACCGTGGTCCGATACGGGGAGTTCTTCGAGGCCATCGACGCGATGGATTCGTGTATCTCCTATTTCGCCTACCGGCTGATCCAGCGACACGGCTTCAAGGTGGCGATCTGCGGCGAAGGCAGCGATGAACTGCTCGGCGGCTATGACCTGTTCCGTACCCACCCCGATCCGGTGGAGCTGGTCCGTTACCGCACGGGCAACCTGCACCGGACCGATATTCAGCGGGTCGACCGCATGAGCATGGCTCATTCGGTCGAGACGCGGGTCCCCTTCCTCGATCTGGATCTCGCGAAATTCACCCTCGGCCTGCCGTTCTCCGTGAAGATACGCGACGGGGTGGAGAAGTGGATCCTGCGCCAGGCCGTCTCGGATCTGCTTCCGGACTACATCCTCCACCGTCCGAAGATCCGCATGCCGGACGGCAGCGGGCTGAAATCGCAGCTTCGTGAATACGCCGCCGCCATGGCGGGCGAGATCGAGTTTCCCGGTGGTGAGGATATCCGGCTCGGCCTGACGTCTCCCGAGGAAAGGTACTTTCTCGCGGAGTACCTCAAAAAGGGTTACCCCGCTCCGGAACAACGGTACAAGGTGGCCGGGTACGACTACGACGAAACCGGCTACTTCACTTTCGTTTCCTGATCGCGGGCACGAGGACTCCGATCAGCTGGAGAGGACGCTGAAGTGGTATCCCCTGAAATTGACCTTGGCCAACCGCTGCCGACGGTGGAATCGGCAGGCGATCCGGCCTCTGAGTACCTCCATGGGCCACTCGGATCCCTGCAGAACGCGGTCCATTCGCATGTCGGACTCGCACTGACCGTGGAGCAGTTGTCCGCGGGACGATCGGTGCTGGCCGGAATGATCAGTGCCGATACGGAAATCGTGGCAGCGCCACGGTTGGGGGCATTCATGCCGGACGTGCCGATCGACGGGTGGCTGGTGTGCCTTTATTCGATCGGCGAGGAAGACTCCGGGCCACTCGTCCAGCAATCCACCTCCGATGCGTCGTCTCAGGGCCTGATCGACCTGATCTCCTCGATGCGGATGCTCTCCTGACGGTCCGTGTCCTGTTGTGCCGGGAATGTTCGTGACGGTCTTCCGCATCCCATTGCCTGCCTGGCAGGCAATGGGATGCGGCAATAGTGGAGAAAAGTTCATCGGTCGCGGCCGACTCTTCGATCTTCTTTGCGTACACCTGATTCTAGGGGATTGACATACCATGAACGCTCCATCCATCGCCACCTCCGATCTCTGTGAACAATTCCTGCATCAGCTCGGCGCCGATCCCTGTGCCCCTGCGGTGATCTCACGCGACGGCGTGATCTCATTCCAGTCCTTGGGCCGGACGGTCGCGGCGGCCCAGCAGATCATCACCGAAGCCAAACCGCGCACCGTCGGTCTGTACTTCACCCCCTCGCCCGCACTTGTCGCGTCGGCCTGGGGCGCGTTGTTCAGCGGCATCGCCTATGTGCCGTTGGCTCCCACTTACCCCGATGACCGCATCCGCTACATGATCGTCGCCGGTGACGTCGATCTGATCCTGACTCCGGCAGAACTCCGGGGCGATCTGGAGGAGATCGTCGCCGGCACCGACGTCACCATCGCCGAGATCCCTGCCGCCGACGAGATTCCCGCTGTCGACGGGGGTGACACGCCCCGCAATGTCGCCGAGCCCGACGCCATCGCCTTCGTGCTGTACACCTCCGGTTCCACCGGAGCCCCCAAGGGAGTGGAGATCCCGCAGGCGTCGCTCGCTCATCAAATGCGGTGGATCAGTGCCGGCCTCGATCTCGGGCCGGGAGCCCGGATCGTGCACAAGACACCGATCAGCTTCGATGCCGCGCAATGGGAGTTTCTGGCGAACGCGACCGGCGCGGCGGTGGTCGTCGGTGACCCCGATCTCTACCGGGACCCCGAGGCGCTGATCGACACCGTGACCACTCACCAGGTCACTCACCTGCAAGTCGTGCCGACCCTGCTGCAGGCACTCTGCGAGGAGGCGGCCTTTTCCACTTGCACGTCGTTGCGTCTGGTCGCGAGCGGCGGCGAGTCCCTCTCGTCCCGGCTTGCCGCTACGGCCGTCGGCATCCTTCCCGCCACTCGGATCGTGAACGTGTACGGCCCGACCGAAACCACGATCAACTCCTCCTTCTACACGCTACCCAGCACACCGGGCGGCCAGGGATCGGCGGCCGGGGTGGTCCCCATCGGGGTCCCGGTCGACGGGCTCGACTTTCACCTCCTCGACGAGGCCGGCGAGCCGACAGACGCTGCCACCGGCGAGATCGGCATCTCTGGCAAGCAGCTCGCCCGCGGCTATCGCAACCGACCCGAGGAGACCGACCGCCGCTTCGTCACCCGTGTCATCAACGGCACCCCGACGCGTCTCTACCGCACCGGCGACGTCGGCGAACTGATCGACGGTGTCTTCCACTTCCGTGGCCGTACCGATTCCCAGGTCAAGATCCGCGGCCACCGGATCGAGCTCGACGAGATCCGCAGTGCCCTCGAGAATCACGAATGGGTCCGGCACGCCGGTGTGTTCACGGTCGACCGCGGCAACGGCGCCGCCCCGCAGCTCGTGGCACACGTCGAGCTCAACCCGCATGAAGCCGCCGTCATCGACCAGGGCGTGCAACACCAGCCCACGACCGCCCCGGCCCAGGTAGCGGGGCTTGGTGTGTGGGAGGACCCTGCGACGCCGGCCATCGCGCTTCCCATCTCCCCGGAAGACGACCTGCTCCTTCGCAAGATCGCGTTCGGCCGCAAATCGTACCGAACCTTCCACTCGACCGAGATCGATCCCCGCCTGCTTGCGCGACTCACCGCGTTCGTCGAGACACCCCGAGAACTATCCGGCCTGCACACCGGTGACTGGTCGATGTCGTCGCTGGCCTTCGTCCTTCGCTCGCTCGTCCAGTACCGCAGTGAGTCTCGGCTGCTGCCCAAGTACGCATACGCCTCGACCGGCGCGCTGTACGGCGTGCAGGTCTACGTCCGGATCGCCGCTCTGCCCGCTGTCGCCGACGGCATGTACTACCTGAATCCCAGGACCGCCACGCTGCACCTCGTCCACGCCGCGCCCGCAGGCGATCACCGCGCCGGCGTCGATCTTGTCCTGGTGGGTCAGCGTTCGGTGATCTCGTCGGTCTACACGACCAATGTCGACGAGGTCCTGCACCTCGAAGCCGGACACCTGCTCGGTCTCCTGGACACGGTCGCGCCTGCCGTCGGCCACCGCGTCGGCGATCGCCAAGACCTGCCCGTCGCCGACCTCGCCCTCATCGGTGCCGACACGGGGGATCGGTTCGTGATCGGCTCGTGGCCCTTGACGGATGCCGCCGGCGCGGACCCTCTGCGCGCGGTCCGGTGTCGCGTCGAAATACTCGGCGGCAGCCCCGAAGACCGCGGCGTGTACGAGTCGGACGGCTCCGTCCTCACCCGAGTCGGCACCGATCCGCTGATTCGCCGTAAAGACGTCATCGCGATCAACCAGCGGGTCCACGACAAGGCGTCGTTCGGACTCGTGCTGACCTCCACCGGCTCACCGGAGTCCTACATCGACCTCGGCCGGGCCCTCCAACGTGTCGAGATGAACGATCGGAATCTCGGTCTCGTGTCCGCGGGATACAGCTCGTTCAGCGGGCACGAACTGGCCACCGCCCGCCGGATCCGCGCGTTCACCGGCAACCACGGCGAGTCTTCGTACTTCGCCCTCGGCGGGCCCGTGACAGATGACCAGATCGCCCACGACGGCATGGATGAGGACATCCTCCACACACAAGGGCTCGCCGACATCATCAGCACCGACATCGCCGGAATGCTGCCGCACTACATGCTGCCCGACGTCATCCGCATCTTCGACGATCTGCCCCGGAGTCCAAGCGGGAAGATCGACACTCGGGCACTTCGCGAGGCCGAACTCGCCCGCGCCGACGATCCCGCCGAGGAAACCTACGTCGCCCCTGCGACACTCGTCGAACACCAGCTTGCTCGGTTATGGCGAGAGTCTCTGCAGCACGACAGCCTGGTATCGACGGCAACATCCTTCTTCACCCTCGGCGGGAACTCGATCTCCGCGGTCCGGCTCGTCAAGAACATTCGTGCCAGGCTCGGTATCCCCTTCCCCGTTCAGGCGATATTCGAGCACGACACCATCGCCAAGCAGGCCCGCGCGCTGAGCGCCGGAAACACCGCAGTGTTCTCCAGGGCCGTCCCGCTGGCCGGTAGCGGCGACAATCCCGTCTTCCTCTGGGCGGGACTCGGCGGATACCCGATGAACCTGCGGCCCCTCGCCGAGGCCATCGCCGGTACCTCCTACCGGTGCTACGGCCTGCAAGCACACGGGCTCAACGACGGCGAAGACGTCGACGACACCATCGTTGCCATGGCGCGTCGCGATATCGACGAGATCCGCCGCGTTCAGCCCCACGGCCCGTACAACCTCGTCGGCTACTCATTCGGTTCGCGGGTCGCCTTCGAGGTCGCCTACCAGCTCGAAACCCAAGGTGAAACAGTAGACAGACTCATCCTCCTTGCCCCCGGCTCACCTCATGTCGAGCAGGAACCCGCCACCCCTGGCGCGGAGGGCCGCTACCGCGACACCTGGTTCAAGCGGTTGCTGTTCGCCGTGTTCTTCGGTCGCACCGACGGACCACTCGCCGACAGTGTCGCCGCCACGGTGACGGGCCGCGACTCCTTCCTGAAGGCGGTCGCGTCCGAACTCGAGATCGATACGAGTCTCGCCGACCGGATCACCCGGCTCGTGGAAAAGACGTGCGAGTTCGAGTACACGTTCACCGAGCTGGCCGAGCGCGACCTCTCCGCTGCCATCACCATCATTCGCGCCGACGGCGACGACTATTCGTTCCTCGACACGGTCGCCATCGACGTCAGCTACGCGAGTGACACCCTCGACGCCAATCACTTCCAGATCCTGCGCGCTCCGCACGTCGAGCACACGGTGAGCACCGTCGTCGCGGCGCTCACCAAACCGGCGATCACCCAACTCCCCAAGGAGAATTCCCGGATGCCGCAAGTCACTCTCTAGCACATGTCCGGTTCGGAAGGGGCTCCGGCGCGGCAACGCGTCGGAGCCACCGGACTGTTCAGCACAGTGCAGGGGCCGGGAAATCGAGGCATCGGAAGTGACAGAGAAGGCGGTATCGCAAGTGAAGACAGGGACAGACCGGATTGTGGTTCACCCGGCCGACGGGGAGGTCAGCGGATCGGTCCGGATACCGGGCAGCAAAAGCATCACGAACCGGGCGATCGCCCTTGCCGTGCTGAGCACCGGAACCTCTCGCATCACCAACCCGCTGTTCAGCGATGACACCGAACGCGGGCTGGCCGCGGCCCAGACTCTGGGATGCAAGGTCCTGGTCCGGGACGACGAGGTCGAGATCACCGGCATCGGCAGGCAGCGCCCGGTGCCGCGGGCGACGATCGATGTCGGATCGGCGGGAACGATCGCCCGTTTCCTGCCCTGCATTCTCGCCTTCGGCGAATCCGGTGAATGGCATCTGACGGCGAGCGCGCAGATGACGAAGCGGCCGATCGACGGGCTCGGTGCGGCCCTGAACCAGCTCGGTGATCCGCTTGAATACATCGAGAATCCAGGGCGATATCCGATCACTGTCCGGGGCGGCCGCATTCGGAAATCGGTCGCGCATGTCGACGGCAGCGTTTCCAGCCAGTACCTGAGCGGGCTGTTGCTGGCCGCGCCCAGGAACGCCACCCCGATCCGGATCACCACCGACGGTGCCGTGGTGCAGTCGGAGTACGTTCGCATGACGATCGACTGCATGCGGCGGTTCGGCGCCCGAGTCGAGGCTTCCGACGACTTGAGCCGCATCGACGTCGAGCCGGTCGAATACCGGGCCACCACGTTCGATGTCGAGGCGGATGCGTCGACAGCCACGTACTTCGCGGCACTACCCGCCGTTGCCGGTGGTGCCATCGAGCTGACGAATCTGGCACGGGCCAGCAGGCAGCCCGACATCCAGTTCGTCGAGATCCTGGCCGCCTTCGGATGTGTGACCGAGTGGACGGGAGACGTCGGCGTCCGCATCCGGCGTCCGCAGGGGCTGACCCGCCTGCGCGGTGGTCACCGGTTCGACCTCAACGCCTGCTCCGATGTGGCCTTGACCGTCGCCGCGTTGTCGGTGTTCGCCGATGCCCCGGTGGAGATCACCGGCATCGAACACGTTCGGCACCACGAATGCGATCGCATCGACGCGATGACCGAGGTCCTGCGTGCGGTGGGTGCTCGCGTGCAGGAGCGGCCCGACGGATGGCTGATCGAACCGGCCACGGTTCGGCGGGCCGAGGTACGAACCAGGGACGACCACCGGATGGCCATGGCATCCGCGCTCATCGGGATTGGGGGTAGCGGAATTTCGCTGGATCATCCCGATTGTGTCGCCAAGACCTGTCCGACCTTCTTCGAGCTGCTTTCCGGTCTCGGTCTGCCCAGTGACCGGACGGCTGCCGTCGGCTGAAGACCAAGCGTCGCGGGAGGCCCTGCGCAGGACGCGAGATGCGCCGCGTGCGCAGGGCTACAGCTCACGGGTCTCAGCTGCGGGCAGCGAAGGTTCAGCGGCTGCCGAGTTCTCCCTTGATGAACCCGTTTTTGCGTGCCGTGATCACAATGGCGAGGGTGGGGACGAGCAGTGCGAGCGCAACCCAGCTCAGCCAGGATGCGTTCAATCCGCCGAGGATGATGCCGCCGATGATGCCGCCACCGGCGATTCCGATGTTCCATCCGGTGGTGAGGAGTGCCTGGGCGACATCGCCGGCGTCGCCTGCCGCTTCGGCGACCGCGGTCTGCAGCAGGGTGGAGGTGCCGCCGAACGCGAGCCCCCAGAGCGCTGCGCCGGCGTAGACGAGCGCGGGCACGCCGGAGAAGATGCCGAGCAGCAGCGTGCATGCCGCGAAGAGCGCACACGCGAGGATCATGAGGAGACGCAGGTTCCGGTGGATGAGCGCTCCGGTGATCCAGATGCTCACCAGCGACACCAGGCCGAAGGTGAGCAGCACGGCGTCGACTTGACTTTCCATGCCGAGCGGCGCGAGGAACGGGGCGATGTAGGTGTAGAGGATGCTGTGGGAGAGCACGAACGTGAGGGTCACGACGAGCACGGGCGCCACGCCGGGAATGCGGAAGGTGCGGGTGAGCGGGAGCCGTGAACCCTTGGGCTGTCCGGGGAAGTTCGGCACCGCCACGACGACCCACACGATCAACGCGAGCGTGAGGACGGTCATGATCCCGAACGCGTATCGCCATTCGATGAGCTTGGCCAGAAGCGCCGCGGCGGGAACTCCGATGGACAAAGCAACGGTCGCGCCCGCCATCGCGATCGCCATGGCCTTGCCGCGCTGATGTGCGGGAACCATCCGTACCGCGTATCCGGCCAGCAGCGCCCAGAGCAACCCGCCGACGATGCCGGCGATGAACCGGGCGGCCAGCGTGAGCGCGAAGCTCCCGGAGAGCGCGGTGACGGTGTTGGCGACCGCGAATCCTGAGATCGCCACCAGCAGCAGGTGCCGTCGCGGCCAGCCGATGGTCGCCTTGGTGAGCGGGATTGCGGCGAGGATCGCACCGATCGCGAAGACGGTGACGCTCTGCCCGGCAGCACTCTCGCTCACACCAAGGTCTCGGCTCATCGCGGGAAGCACCCCGGCGGGCATCGTCTCGGTCAGGAGTGTGATGAACCCGGTGGTGGCCAAGGCCAGAAGAGCCGCCAGCGGGAGCCGGTCGCTCGTTGTCGAGTGAGGTGACAGAGTCTGTGGTCGTGTCATAGCCTTATGATCAATGGTTGACATTAGTGTGAAGGTCAATTCGGTTCCCGCTGAGTCACCTGACGCCGGCCACGGAGGGCGAGGAGAGGGATATGCGGATCGGTGAGCTGTCGACGCGCACACGGACTTCGATGAGGTTGCTGCGCTACTACGAGGAGCAGGGACTGATCGAGTCAGATCGGCTGCCCAACGGATACCGGGACTATGAGGAGTACGTCGTCGACAGGGTTCTCCAGGTGCGAGGCCTGCTCGACGCGGGGCTGCCCACACGGATCATCAAGCAGATCCTGCCCTGTCTGAACACCCCTCGCACGATTCACATGCCCTACGCCACGCCGGACATGGTCGCGACGCTCGAACTCGAACGCGACCGCATGGCCGAAAAGATCGAATGCCTCACCAAGAACCACCGGGCCATCAACGACTACCTCGACGCCGTACGCCGCGATATCCGAGTCTCCTGACCGAGGTCGGGCCCGGCTCGGGATCCGGTGTGTCCGGCCCGCCCCTGGCCGATCGGCTGTGCCCTGCACAGAACCACTTTTCTCACGGGAAGCGGCTGCCGCTCACGGCGTGTTTGCGCTACGGTACTCGCTGCTGATGACGTCCTTCGATCCCCGATGCCGTGGAGCTGCCGCATGATCCCCCGGCTCGGCCCAGGCGTCCTTGCCCTGTCGACCGTGAGGATTTCATGGAGTACCCCCTGCTGACGGCAGCGCTGATCTGCGTCTCGCTGCTCGCCGCGGCTTTCGCGCTGTTGCTGGTGCGCCAGCGCCGGGTCACCGTCAACACCGGCCGTCGTGGTGAGCAGCTGCTGGCCGAACTCCGCGCCCGTGAGGAGGAGGACAGACACCTGCTGCACAGGCGGTTGCCTGCGATCGTCGAGGCGCAGACCAACCAGGCCGTGACCGTGCCCGGCCCCTTGCGTGCCTTCAACGGCGAGGACCCGCACCGCGAACTGCTGGCGGCGGTCAGCGAGCTGACCGGCCAGACCCGCCGCAACGCCGCCGAATCCGCCGCCGCGACCCTGCGCGCGATGATGCGCACGGTGCAGAACCTCGCGGGGGAACAGCAGGTGCTGATCTCGGCGATGGAGGAGCACCACGACGATCCCGACGTGCTCGATGGTCTGCTCGGCCTGGACCACGCGAACTCGCAGCTGGGCCGGCGCGCCCAGGCGACCGCCGTGCTGTGCGGTTCGTGGCCGGGCCTGCAGCGCTCCGCCGCGACCCTGACCGACGTGGTGCGCGGGGCCACCGGCCGCATCCGTGACTACGCGCGCGTGCAGATCCCGGCGCCTTCGGACACCGCGGTGGTCAGCCAGGCCGTGGAACCGGTGGTGCTCGCGGTGGCCGAACTGCTGGACAACGGCGCCCGCCACTCGCAGCCCGGTTCGCCCGTGCAGGTCAGCTTCCAGCAGGCGCACAACGGGCTGGCGATCGTCATCGACGACGCCGGGGTCGGCATGACGGTGGAAGCGGTGCAGCGCGCGGGCTGGCTCTTGGGAGGCCACGGCGGTCAGGACATCGCCGCGCTCGGGGTGCCGCCGCGGATCGGGTTCGCCGTCATCGGCGTGCTTTCCCACCGCTACGGCTTTCGCGTCTCGGTGGACATGCGCTCGCCCTTCGGTGGGGTGCGCGCGGTGCTGTTCCTGCCGAGTGAGCTGCTCACCCGCGCCGCCGTCCCGGAGCCGGCACCGCAGGAAGTCCCGTCGCTGGCCGCGCCTGCCAGCCCGGCCGCGATCACCCCCAGCCCGGCCCCGCGTGTGCGCGTTCCCGAGCCGGAACCACAGCCTGCCGAACCGGCCGAGGAATTGGGTACCACCGCGCACGGCCTGCCCCGCCGTCGCCGACGCGCCCCGGTGACCGGGGCGGCCACCACCACGTTGTCGGTTCCGGTGTCGCCGCCAGCCGCGCCGGAACTCACCGAGTCCCCGGTGAACCACAGCCCGGTCGCCACGGCCACGGCCTGGCAGCGCGGCACCCGCCAGGGCCGCGCTTCTTCCACCGATGACGAAAGGGATTTCCAGTGAGCAGCTCCGTCACCACCAACAACCGGTTGGGCTGGATGCTCGACCAGGCCCTGCAGATGCCGGAGACCATCTCAGCGGTGCTGCTCTCGGCCGACGGCCTGCTGATGGCCCATTCGCAGGGAATCACCGTGGAGGACGCCGAGCGCACCGCCGCCGCGGTCTCCGGGCTCCAGTCGCTCGCCCGCGCCACCGGCGAGTTCTGCCGTCAGCCGCCGGAGCAGTGGCGGCAGACGCTGATCGAATTCGACGGCGGGTTCGTCTTCCTGACTTCCGCCGGACAGGGCGCCTACGTCGCGGTGTCCACCACCGGCCGGGTGGACATCGAGGGCGTTTCCTCGCGATTGCAAGAGCTGGTGCAGAGACTCGGCCAGGAACTCACCGCACCGCCGCGCTTTCCGACCGAGGGAGCTGGCAACCCGACATGAGCGGACAGCGGCGGGAACGGGCGCTGGTCCGGCCGCACGTGGTCACCGAGGGCCGGGCCCATCCGACCCGCAACACCCTGGACGTGGCCACCGTGGTGCTGGCCACCTGGGCTCCGGTGACCGGGCTGAGCCCGGAAAAACGGCGGGTGATGGAGCTGTGCCGGGGCGGCGCACTGGCCGTCGCGGAGGTGGCGGCGCATCTCAAGCTGCCCACCAGCGTCACCAAGGTGCTGTTGTCGGACCTGCTCGACAGCGGGCACATCGAAGCACGGGCCGCGGTGCGCGAGACCGAAGTCCCCGACCAGCAACTCCTGCAGAAGGTACTCGATGGCCTCCGCGCTCTCACCTGACCGATACGTTCCCGCCACGGTCCGGACCTCGGTGAAGATCCTCATCGTCGGCCCGTTCGCGGTGGGGAAGACCACCTTTGTCGGCACGCTCTCGGAGATCCGCCCGCTGCGCACCGAGGAGCGGATGACCCAGGCGGGCGCACTGGTCGACGACCTGTCCGGCGTGCGCGGCAAGGACACCACCACGGTGGCCATGGACTTCGGACGCCTGACGCTGAGCGACGAGGTGGTGCTCTACCTCTTCGGTGCTCCTGGGCAGCAGCGGTTCACGCAGATGTGGAAGGACCTGGCCCACGGTGCGCTCGGGGCGCTGGTGCTGGTCGATCCCAGCCGCCTGCAGGACTCCTTCGACGTGATGGGCCTGCTGGAGGAGCTGGACCTGCCCTACGCGGTGGCGGTCAACCAGTTCGACGGTGCGCCGAGTTTCCCCGAGGCCGAGCTGCGCGAGGCGCTCGATCTGCTACCCCAGACCCGGCTGGTCACCTGTGACGCCCGCGATCGCGCGTCCGCCGCCTCGGCGCTGATCAGCCTGGTCGACTACCTGTTCACTCCCGTCCGCCAGGAGCATCCGTGACCATTCCCGCCACCCCGCCCCCCGGATGTCCCGCTCACGCCACGCGCACCCCGCTCTACGACGAGGAGTTCGCCGCGAACCCGGCGAGGGTCTACGCGCGGATGCGCAAGGAACACGGCCACGTCGCGCCGGTCGAGCTGGCGCCGGGGGTGAACGCGAGCCTGGTGCTGAGCTACGAGGCGGCGCTGGACGTGCTGCGCTCCCCGCAGACCTATCCGCGGGACCCGCGCCGCTGGCAGGCCAATCAGCCGCCGGACAACCCGGTGATGCCGATGATGGGCTACCGGCCGAACTGCCTGTTCACCGACGGCGCGGTGCACGCGCGCTACCGCAGCGCGGTCACCGACAGCATCTCGCGGGTGAACCCGCACGCCCTCCTGGGCTATGTGGAGAAGGCCGCGCGGGAGCTGATCGCGAAGTTCTCCCGGAACGGCCGGGCGGACCTGCTCACCGAGTACGCCGGAACCCTTTCCCTTCAGGTGTTCAACCACCTCTTCGGCTGCCCGCCGGAACTGGGCGAGCGGCTCACCGCGGGGATGCGCGGGATCTTCGACATGGTGGACCCGGAGCGTGCCAACGCCGAGCTGACCGCGGCCATGCTGGACCTGCTGGCGCTCAAGCGGCGGCAGCCGAGCCAGGACGTGCCCTCGTGGATGATGGCGCATCCCTCAGGGCTGACCGACGAGGAGATGCTGCACCAGCTGGTGTTGCTGATGGGCGCGGGCACCGAACCGCAGCAGAACCTGATCGCCAACGGGCTGCGGCTGCTGCTGGTGGACGAGCGCTTCGCCGGGGACCTGGCAGGCGGCAGCCTGCACGTCGAGGACGCGTTGGAGGAGATCCTCTGGAGCGACCCGCCGATGGCCAACTACTCCGCCGGTTACCCCTATCCGGCGGCCGACCTGATGGGCTCGCGGCTGCCTGCCGACGAGCCCGTGGTGATCAGTTTCGCCGCCGCCAACACCGATCCCGAACTGGGCGAGGCCCAGCGGGCCGGTAACCGGGCGCACATGGCCTGGAGCGCCGGGGTGCACTCCTGCCCGGCGCAGGGCCCGGCGCGGCTGATCGCCACCACCGCCATCGAGACCCTGCTCGACGCGCTGCCGGATGTGCGCCTTGCTGTGCCGGACGCCGAATTGCGCTGGCGGCCGGGCCCGTTCCACCGCGCGCTGGCCGGTCTCCCGGTCCTGTTCACCCCCGTCGTCGCACCGGCCAGTCCCGTTCCCGACCCGACAGGAGAGCACCCATGGCACCAGCCCGCCCGTTCGTCCTCGATCCCAACGGCCGTGACATCCACACCGAAGGCGCCGAACTCCGCGCCCGCGGAGCCGCGACGCTGGTGGAACTCCCTGGCGAAGTGGTGGCGTGGTCAGTAACCCAGCCGGAACTGCTGCGGAAACTGCTGGCCGACCCGCGGGTGTCGAAGAATCCGAACCTGCACTGGGCGGCCTACCGCGCCGGTGAGATCCCCGAGGACTGGCCGCTGCGGATCTGGGTCTCGGTGCAGAACATGTTCACCGCCTACGGTGGCGACCACCGGCGGCTACGTTCGCTGGTGTCGAAGGCGTTCACCCCGCGCCGCGTGGAAGCATTGCGGCCGTGGGTCGAGCAGCTGATCACCGGCCTGCTGGACCAGCTCGCCGCCGGGCCGGACTCGGTGGACCTGAGGGAGAATTTCGCCTATCCGCTGCCGATCGAGGTGATCTGCCAGCTCTTCGGCGTGCCCGAGGAGCACCGGCCGGAGCTGCGGCGCGCGGTGGACGGAGTGTTCAACACCTCGCTCAGCGCCGAGGAGGCGCAGGCGAACGGCGTGCTGATGTACGGGATTCTCGGGCAGCTGGTGGCGAACGGGCGGGAGAACCCCGGTGAGGACCTCGCCAGCGGCCTGATCGCCGCGCGGGACGAGGACGGTTCGGTGCTGGAGGAGGCCGAGCTGATCGACACGCTGATCCTGATGATCTCGGCCGGGCACGAGACCACGGTGAACCTGCTGCACCACGCGATCCTGGCGCTGCTGACGCATCCGGAAGAACTGGCGAAGGTGCGCTCCGGGGAGCACACCTGGGCCGAGGTGATCGACGAGACCATGCGGTGGCAGGCGCCGATCGCGAACCTTCCGCTGCGGTACGCGGTGGAAGACATCGAGATCGACGGAGTGCACATCAAGGCGGGCGAGGCGATCCTGGCTTCGTACGCGGCAGCGGGCCGCTCGCCCGAGGTGCACGGTTCCGACGCGGACGAGTTCCGGCTTTCGCGGGAGTCGAAGAGCCAGCACCTGTCGTTCGGGCACGGGGTGCACTACTGCCTCGGTGCGCCCTTGGCGCGACTGGAAGCGGAACTCGCACTACCGGCGCTGTTCGAACGGTTCCCCGATCTGGCCCTGGCGGCGGAGGTCTCCGAACTGGAGAAGATGCCGTCGTTCATTTCGAACGGGCATACGAGTCTTCCGGTACGCCTCAAGTGAATTCGGTGAGTTGTGGCTTCACCGCGGATCCGCGGTGAAGCCACAACTCACCTAGCCAATGCGCGAAAGTTCGGCGCGACAATTCTCAAACCAGCCAAGACGAAAAACTGCCCTACCTCGGCAAAGTTGCCAGGTGGGCCGTTGTCGACAGCGTCCGCTCATGGCTCGCCGTTGTGTCAATGGGTGGCCTTGGACGCTGTTGTTCGAGGCAGCGGGGGCGTGGGACGAGGGTGTGGAAACAGGGACACTCAATGTCCCTGTTTCCACACCCTTCCGGTTCCGGTGGCTACCGGAACCGTGCGGATTCTTGAACCGGTGTCAGCGGAGCCGGTAAGCGTGAATGATGCTTTGGGTCGTGGTGTTCCCGTCGGCATCGGTGGCTTTCGCACGCAGGGACACAGATCCGGTCGCCGGGTGCTGGAGCTCGGCGTTGTACCGGCCGTCCTGCCCGCTCACCTTCGCGGGCCGCCAGTTGACGCCACCGTCGTAGGACGCTTCGACCTGCAGGCCGGTGATCGCGGCGGGACCGTCCTGCCGGGACACGGTGACCGGGACGGTGAAGGTGCCGCCGCCCGGCGCGGTGTTGGCCAGATCCACCGCCGGGGTGTACCGCACCTCCAGCAGCGGCAGCGCTCGGCTCGGCCCCTGGACGAGCCCGCTGCGGAAGGTCCATTCGGCGGAGACCTTGGTGGACAACGGTGCCCAGGGTTCGTCGCGCTCCGCCTCGGCGGTAGAGCACGGTGCTGCCGCGGTCACCGGGCGCGTCCAGGTCCGCGGTTGCGGTGTGCCCGGCACCGTCGGAGAACAACGGGATGCTGATGTCGATCTCCTGCGTGGTGCGTGCGGCCCAGGGCCTGTCGGCCGGATAGTTGCGCTTGCCGCGGAAGCCGGGGCCGGTGACCGCACCGTTCCAGGCCAGCCGGTAGCTTTTGCCCGCCGCGAAGAGTTCCTCACCGCGCAGGTCGCCGCCGACGCTCGGAGTTTGGCTCACCAGCGCGTTGAGGAACGCCCAGGTGCCAGGCGTGTAGTACTCCTGGCGTTCCGCTCGCACGAGCCCCGGTGTTCCATAGCCCAGCCGTGACACTCCCAGGCGTACCCCTGCCGCCCGGTGGATCGCGTGCATCTGGGGCGTGGACTCCGCCGAGTAGCCGTGGAAAGCCATGGTCACCGCCGCGAGTTCGGACTTGCGCACCGAGTGTTCGAGCTGTGCGGGGACCCGCCCGGTGGCCGGGAAGGACAATTCATAGGCGTCCCGGATTTCCGGTCGGGCGATCATGGTCGCGGTGCCGCCACCGGTCCGGGCCAACGCGGCAAACCGCTCGGCGTTCGTGCCGGCGATCTGGACGGTCGGCAGTGCCAGTGCCTCGGCGGCCTTGGCGCCGGTCAGTTCACTGGACGGTTTCGCGGCGGTCGCCGCGGCTGCGATTCGGCTGCCTGGCTGCCTCGTCAGCTCCGTGCCCTGGTGAACCACGTCGGCAGTGCGCAACCACGCGGCCACCATCGCGCCACCGTGCTCGCGCACCGTGGCGACCCGTTCCGTCAGAGTCTCGAGGGTGGTGCCCGAGGGCAGTTCGAGCACCACCAGCCGATCGCGCACCTCCACTCCGGCCAAGTCTTGTGAGCGACCCGCGCCGCCGAACGCCAGCGCGGGCGTCCGTGACCCCACCGGCAGAGGAGCGCCGACCACCACGACGGGGACAGGGAAACGCTTCTGCTGTTCGCCGAACAGCTCCAGCCGCGGTTGTTCCAGGCGGTGGCTGGCGCCGAAGTAGAAGGCGGCCGACGAGGTGCCCGGCTGCGTACCGGCGAACATCTCTTGGAAACGCTGTTCGAACGGGAGCACCACGGACTGCGTCTGGTCGGCGCTCAGGCACACTCCCATCTCGACCAGCGAGCTGCCCCCGGTCACCTCTGGCTGATCGACGTTCGCGGTGACCTTCGCGGTCTGGCGGGTGTCCAGGGTGACGGTGGTGTCGCGTGTCAGGTTGAGCTCCGGGTGGGCCATCGCGGCAATCGAGGGTTCCAGCCCAGGGCGCGGCGTGATCAGGCTGCCCACCAGCGCGTAACGGTCGGCGGGCAGCCGCAGGGTGCTCCGGCGGGTACGTCGCGTACACGCCCGCCACCGTTGAGGCTGATCACGTCGAACGTCGCGCGGGAGCCCGCGGTCGCCACTGCCCCGTTGCGGTCGAGCATGCGCAGCGTCAGCTGGTAGCCCGAGGCCGCCACCGCCTGTCCGCCCGATACCGGTAGCAGCCCCGATACCAGCGCCGTAATCAGTAAAGTTCGCCGGAAATGCGTGCTTGCCCGATTCATCAACTACTTCTCGCTCGATGAGCGGACCATGTACCTCATATCCGCTTGCGGGCGGATATGAGTTCACGCGGTCTCGGGCCACCGTCGCGCTGGGCTGGCCGTGTTCGCCCTCCAAGCACGCGAGTTCTCAGTCTGGACACGTGAGTTCCGCGCCCAAGCACGCGAGTTCCGCCATCGGCGAGTACCTGAGACGTTCCCCCGCCTCGCTTCACCGCGAGCCCTCGACCTGGCGCCTGCTGCTGATCATCGAGCAGGCAGAGCGGCAAGATCGATCCGCAGTGGATCTTCAGGTGATCCGCCGCCCAACGAGAAAACCCTCCCTGACCTGCGGAAGTTTCCGCTTGATCGGGAGGGTTTTCGTACTGTGGAGCTAAGGGGACTCGAACCCCTGACCCCCTCACTGCCAGTGAGGTGCGCTACCAGCTGCGCCATAGCCCCGGAGCGAAGTTGTACTCCGCATCTCGTGTGTCCATACATTACACCGCCCGCGACGGCCGTTCGCGCGGGGGTCACTCTATGCGGTCCCGGTTGCCGGAACTGACGCTGACCTGCATCTTTGAGACTTATTTTTAGACGTGTATTGACTCCGGGTGTGACCGCCGTTACGTTTTCGACGATCGTGACGCCGAGGTCCCCGCCCGCTACGCCGCGTCTCCACTGGGCTCCGCCTCAGCTCGCCCTGCCCGAATGACGCGGAGGAGGTCCTGATGAGGGCCAGAGCAGTCCTGATAGCCCTGTTGTCCCTGGTCGGAGCGCTGATCGTGGTGGCCCCGGCGGCACAGGCGGCCATCGTTCCCGATACCTGGTACACGGTGACGGCCACCAGCGGGAAGTGTGTGGACGCGCGTGCCGCGGGGTCGGCCAACGGGACGGTCGTCCAGCAGTACGCCTGCAATCAGACCTTTTCCCAGCAGTGGCAGTTCCAGCCGACCTCGGGCGGCTACTACCGGGTCAACACGCGCAACAACCCGGCGCAGGTGTGGGACGTCGCCGAGGTGTCGACGGCCGACGGCGGGCTCGTCCACCTGTGGGCCTACGGCGGCGGGAACAACCAGCAGTGGCAGCCGGTCGAGGAAAACGGTGGGGCGTATCACTTCGTGAGCCGCAACAGCGGTAGGTGCCTGGACGTCCCCGGCCTCTCGACCCAGGACAGCACACAGCTCCAGCAGTATTCCTGCAACGGGTCCGGCGCCCAGT
Source organism: Amycolatopsis alba DSM 44262 (assembly GCF_000384215.1). Taxonomy (NCBI): domain Bacteria; kingdom Bacillati; phylum Actinomycetota; class Actinomycetes; order Pseudonocardiales; family Pseudonocardiaceae; genus Amycolatopsis; species Amycolatopsis alba. The sequence continues at coordinate 5,509,287 of NZ_KB913032.1, forward strand.
CCTTCCGGCTCACGCCGGTCACCGGCACCGCGAACCCGGACCTGGGGCCGAACGTGCTCGTCTTCGACCCCGGCATGGCGCAATCGGCGATCCAGTCCCAGGTCAACAGCGTCTTCTCGCAGCAGGAAACCAGCCAGTTCGGCTCGAACCGGAAGGCGCTGCTGTTCAAACCGGGCTCGTACAACGTCGACGTCAACGTCGGGTTCTACACGCAGGTGCTCGGGCTCGGACTCTCGCCGGACAACGTGACGATCAACGGCGCGGTGCACGCGGAAGCCGACTGGTTCCAGGGCAACGCGACGCAGAACTTCTGGCGTGGCGCGGAAAACCTGTCCGTGAACCCCAACGGCGGGACTGACCGCTGGGCGGTTTCGCAGGCCGCGCCGTACCGCCGGATGCACGTCCGCGGCAACCTGCAGCTCGACGACGGCGGCTGGTCCAGCGGCGGCTGGATGTCCGACGTCAAGGTCGACGGCCAGGTCCGGTCCGGCTCGCAGCAGCAGTGGATCTCGCGCAACTCGCAGTTCGGCAGCTGGAGCGGCTCGAATTGGAACATGGTGTTCGCCGGCGTCAACGGCGCCCCTTCCACGAGCTTCCCGAATCCGCCGTACACCACGGTGAACACGACGCCGGTCGTGCGGGAGAAGCCGTTCCTCTACGTCGACAACGCGGGCGCGTACCAGGTCTTCGTGCCCTCCACGCGCACCAACGCCTCGGGTATCACGTGGGGTGCCAACCAGCCGGGTTCGTCGCTGCCGATCAGCCGGTTCTTCATCGCGAAGCCCGGCACGACGGCGTCGCAGATCAATACGGCCCTCGCCGAAGGCAAGGACCTCCTGATCACCCCTGGCGTCTACCACCTCAACGAGACACTCCGCGTCACCCGGCCGGACACCGTCGTGCTCGGCCTCGGGCTGGCGACGCTGATCCCGGACAACGGCATCACCGCGATGACGGTGGCCGACGTCGACGGCGTCAAAGTCGCCGGCGTGCTGATCGACGCGGGCGCCACGAACTCGAACACGCTGATGGAGGTCGGTCCCGCGAACTCCGCGCAGGATCATGCGGCCAACCCGACTTCGCTGCACGACGTGTTCTTCCGCGTCGGCGGCGCGGGCGTCGGCAAGGCCACGAACAGCCTGGTGGTCAACAGTGACGACGTCATCGGCGACCATCTGTGGATCTGGCGCGCCGACCACGGCAGCGGCGTCGGGTGGACCACCAACACCGCCGGCACCGGCCTGATCGTCAACGGCGACGACGTCACGATGTACGGCCTGTTCGTCGAGCATTACCAGAAGTACCAGACACTGTGGAACGGCAACCGCGGCCGGACGTACTTCTACCAGAACGAAATGCCTTACGACCCACCGAATCAGGCCGCCTGGATGAACGGATCGACGCGGGGTTACGCGGCCTACAAGGTGGCGAACTCGGTGACGAACCACGAGGCCTACGGGCTCGGGAGTTACTGCTACTTCAACGTGAATCCGAGTGTGGTCGCGGATCGCGCGATCGAGGCGCCGAACAACCCGAACGTCCGGTTCCGCAGCATGGTCGCGGTCTCCCTCGGCGGGAACGGGACCATCAGCCGGGTCGTCAACGACCGCGGCGGGCCTGCCAACTCGGGCTCGACCGTGGCGAACCTGGTCGCCTATCCCTGATGACCCCGGTGCGCGCCGTGATGGCGGTCGCGGCGCGCACCGGCCTTTTTCACCCGGCGCGAAGAGACCCCCGCCCGAACGGGTGGTGTGCCGCGCGATCTTCCTCCGGCGCTTCGATACTGGGTTCCCCGTCCGCGTAGAGAGGGAGCCGGAGAATGCCTCTCGTCGGTCTCACCGTCGTCGAACCCCGCCTTGCCTGGCCACTGGCCGCCGTCCGCGGCGTTTTCGCCATCCTGTTCGGCGTACTCGCGCTCATCTGGCCCGGCGCCACTGTCCTGGTCCTCGCGATCATTTACGGCATTTACGCGATCATCGACGGCATCGGTGGCCTGATGCAGGCCTTCCGGCCGGGTGACGCCGCCCATCGCGCCGCCTATGGGGTCCTCGGCGTTCTCGGCATCGCCGCCGGTGTCCTGGTCCTGCTCTGGCCGGGGATCACCGTGCTGGTGCTGGCCTTCCTGGTCGGTTTCTGGGCGATCTTCACCGGCATCGTCGAGATCGTCGCCGCGATCCGGCTGCGCAAGCAGATCGAGGGCGAGGCCTTCCTCATCGCGGCGGGTGCGCTCTCGCTGATCGCGGGCATCGTGATCGTGATCAACCCGATCGCCGGCGCCTACGGGATCGCGCTGCTGGTCGGGATCTACGCCCTGCTGTACGGCATCATGCTGCTCGTCCTGGCCTTCCGCCTGCGCAAACTCACGCAAGCCTGAAAGCCTGTCGCAAGTGGACCCGCGCCCCGGCGCGGCGAAGGTTCGACAGGCTCGGCGAGCCCTCCACCGCGGTCGCGACGGCGAAACGGTGCCCTTCGCGGGCGGCCGCGGCGAGGCCATGCGCCAGCAGCCGTGCTTGCGCGCCCTTGCCGCGCTGGGCCCGAGGGGTGGCCGAGCCGCCGAGGAGGACGCCGGGCCCGTGCGAACTCAGGGCCGCCGCGGAGATCGGCATGCCGTCCTCGATGAGCAGCGATCGCCGGATCCGGGGATCGCGGTGTTCGGCGGTGATGAACGCCGTCACGGCGCCGCCGCTTTCGTACCCGTCGAGCAGGATGCGGAGGAACACGTCGATGTCTGGCGAGTCATCGACGTCCGCGTCCGAGGCCGCGAGTTCGGTGAGCGGGAGGACCGCGATCGGGCGGACGCCGTCGGGCACGAGACCGGGCGGGTTCAAGCCCGGTGGCAGTACTAGCGTCGGCGGGTCGCCGTCCCAGCACGACGCCCCGGCGAGCCGGACGGCCGACGGCAGGTTCTCCGCGGTGACGCCGGAGATCGTGCGCAGGAACCTCAGCTCCGGAGCCGTGGCCAGCACGGCGAGCAGACCGTCTTCGCGCCACGCGGAGAAAGTGCCCGGCAGACCCGCGGCCGCTTCACACGCGACGACGGCACGGGCATGAATCACTTCTTCGGCTTCGGTCAGCACGACCCGAACGTAATAGGGATTAGGCTGAACCGGTGAGCCAGCCGATCCTGTTGACCGTCGACGACGATCCCGCCGTGTCCCGTTCGGTCGCCCGCGACCTGCGCAAACGGTATGGGAAGGACTATCGGATCATCCGGGCCGATTCCGGGGCCGACGCCCTCGAAGCCCTGCGCGAGATCAAGCTGCGCGGCGACGCCGTGGCCGCGATCCTCGCCGACTACCGGATGCCGCAGATGGACGGCATCGTCTTCCTCGAGAAGGCGATGGACCTGTTCCCGAACGCGCGCCGCGCGCTGCTGACCGCGTACGCCGACACCGACGCCGCGATCCAGGCGATCAACGTCGTCGACGTCGACCACTACCTCCTCAAGCCGTGGGACCCGCCGGAAGAGAAGCTCTACCCGGTCATCGACGCGCTGGTGGAGACCTGGCGCGCGGTGGGGGAGCGGCCGGTCGACGAGATCAAGCTCATCGGCCACCGGTACTCCTCGCCGTCGTTCCACCTGCGGGACTTCCTGGCCCGCAACGCCGTGCCGTACCGCTGGTACTCCGTCGACGACGACGAGGGCCGCCGGATCCTCGACGCGGCGGACGCGGCGGCTCAGGACATCCCGGTGCTGGTCACGCCGGACGGCACGGTGCTGCGCCAGCCGTCCGGACCCGAACTCGCCGACGCCGTCGGCCTGTCCACCCGGCCCGCGCAGGAGTTCTACGACCTGATCGTCATCGGCGGCGGGCCCGCCGGGCTCGGGGCGGCCGTGTACGGCGCGTCGGAGGGGCTGCGGACGGTGATCGTCGAGCGCAAGGCCACCGGCGGGCAGGCGGGCACCAGCTCCCGCATCGAGAACTACCTCGGTTTCCCGGACGGGGTTTCCGGCGCGCAGCTCACCGACCGCGCGCGGCGGCAGGCGCTGAAGTTCGGCGCCGAGGTGCTCACCGCCCGCGACGTCGTGGGACTGGAGGCGCGCGGTTCGGCGCGGGTCGTGCTGTTCGGCGACGGCACCGAGATCTCCGCCCATTCCGTGGTGCTGGCGAGCGGCGTCAACTATCGCGCACTGGAGGCTCCCGGCGTCGCCGAACTCGCGGGCCGCGGCGTGTACTACGGCTCGGCCGCCACCGAGGCACCCGAGTGCAAGGGTGAGCACGTCTACATCGTCGGCGGCGCGAATTCGGCAGGCCAGGCGGCGGTGTTCTTCTCCAAGCACGCCGCCGACGTCACGATCCTCGTCCGCGGCCAGTCGCTCGAAGCGTCGATGTCGCACTACCTGATCGAGCAGATCGCCGCGATCGGGAACATCCACGTCCGCACCCGCACCACGGTGGTCGAGGCGCACGGCGACGATCACCTCGAACAGCTCACCCTGTGCGAGAACGGCGGCGCGACCGAGACCGTGCCGACCGGGCACCTGTTCATCTTCATCGGCGCGGCGCCCCGCACCGACTGGCTCGGCACGGAAATCCAGCGCGACGACCACGGCTTCGTGCGGACCGGCCCGGATCTGCTCACCGATGGCGGCCCGCCGCCGGGCTGGACGCTGGACCGCGACCCGCACTACCTGGAGTCGTCCATTCCCGGCGTGTTCGTGGCGGGCGACGTCCGGGCCGCGTCGGTGAAACGCGTCGCCTCGGCCGTCGGCGAAGGCGCCATGGCGGTCACCCTGGTTCACCGGTACTTGGAGGAACAATGAGCGTCCTGCCCAGGGAGGAACTACGCGGGCTCTTCCTCTTCGAGCACCTCAGCGAAGAACAGCTGGACTGGATCGACGAGCACGCCGTCCTCGAGCAGTACACCGGCGGCACCACGGTCATGCGCGAGGGTGAACCGGCCACCTGCTTCTATCTCCTGCTGTCCGGGGCGCTGCGGATGACGCGGCTCGTCGGCGGCACCGAGGTCGAGACGATCCGGTCCGACCAGCGCGGCGCGTACTGCGGTGCGACGCAGTTCTTCGTGCACCAGGAGACCGAACACACCTACGGCGCTTCGGTGCACGCTGTCAGCGACCTCACCTTCCTGACCCTGCCCGCGGCCGAGTTCGCCACCGAGTTCCGCCGTTGGTTCCCGATGGCGACGCATCTGCTGGAGGGCATGTACCTCGGCTGGCGCAACAGCGACACCGTGATCGGCTCGCGGCGGCGGCTCCTCGCGCTCGGCGAGCTCTCCGCCGGGCTGACCCACGAACTCAACAACCCGGCCGCCGCTGCCGTCCGCGCGACGGCGTCACTGCGGGAGCGGGTCGCCGGGATGCGGCACAAGCTCGCGATGCTGGCCAAGAAGAACGTCGACCCGACGCTGCTGGAGCAGCTGCTGGAGATCCAGGAACAGCTGGTCAAGCAGGTCGCCTCGGCGCCGAAGCTGACCGCGATGCAGCAGGCCGACCGCGAGGACGAGATCGGCGACTGGTTCGACGATCACGGCATCGACCAGGGCTGGGACCTCGCCGACATCTACGTCCGCGCCGGGCTGACCGTGCCCGATCTGGACCGGCTGCTCGACTCGGTCGGGGAGACCTTCCTCGACGGCGCCGTCCGTTGGCTGGCGTACGCGCTGGAGACCGAGATGCTGATGGGCGAGATCGAGGATTCGACGACCCGGATCTCGGTACTGGTCGGCAAGGCCAAGCAGTACTCCCAGATGGACCGCGCGCCGCACCAGTGGATCGACGTCCACGAAGGACTCGACTCCACCCTCGTCATGCTGGCAGGCAAGATCGCGCCGGGCATCCGCGTCGTGAAGGAGTACGACCACGCGCTGCCGAGGATCCCGGCGTACGCGGGTGAGCTGAACCAGGTGTGGACGAACGTCATCGACAACGCGCTCGGCGCCATGGGCACCGAGGGCACGCTGACCCTGAGGACGTCCCGAGTGGACGATCACGTGCACGTCGAGATCGGCGACACCGGGCCGGGTATCCCGGCGGACGTGCGGCAGCGGATCTTCGAGCCGTTCTTCACCACGAAGCCGGTGGGGCAAGGGACCGGGCTCGGCCTGGACATCTCGTGGCGCATCGTCGTCGAGCGGCATCAGGGCGATCTCCGGGTCGACTCGGCGCCGGGCGATACGCGGTTCACGGTGTGCCTGCCGGTCTCGGAGCAGTCCGTGATCTGACGGGGGAGCCGGGTGGTCGTGAGTGGCGGAGTCCCGGAAGCGTTGCGAAAGCCTTCTGCCTACCGAGGTGCAACCTACTGAACCACCGCACCATCCGCGCCCAATTTCCCTTCCAGCCCAACGTTTCGCCAGAAACTGACGACTTCTTACGTTCATCGATCGTTCACTTCGAAATGGTCCGCCCGCGCGTCAAAAGAGTCGAACGGGCTGAAGGATCAAGCCGGTGAACGAGGGGGTGGGCCGGTGAAACGCCGTCTGTCGATCGGCCTGGCAGTGGTACTGCTGCTGGCGGTGGTCGCGGTGATCGTCTGGGGCCGGGGCGGTGACGAGAACACCGCGCAAGGTCAGGATCTGACCACGGTGCGCGGGGTCATCGGTTCGGAGAAGCTGGCGTTCTTCTCCGACAAGCGGGTGGCGGACGCGTTCGCCAAACACGGTCTCAAGGTCGAAGTGGACACCGCGGGCTCGCGGCAGATCGCGAGCATGGACCTCGGCGCGTACGAGTTCGCGTTCCCGTCCTCGTCGCCCGCCGCGCAGCGGATCCAGCGCGACCACAAGGTGACCGGCGTGCACACGCCGTTCCAGTCACCGATGGCGATCGCGACCTTCGAGCCGATCGTGAACCTGTTGAGCGCCAACGGGATCGTGCGCAAGGGCGCCGGGGACTACCAGGTGCTCGACGTCGCGAAGTACCTCGAATTGGCGCGCAACGGCACGCGCTGGGACCAGCTGCCCGGCAACACCGCCTTCCCGGCTCGCAAGAACGTGCTGGTCACGACCACGGACCCGCGTGAATCGAACTCGGCGGCGATGTACCTGTCGATCGTTTCCTTCGTCGCCAACGGGAACAACGTGGTCAACACGCCCGAGGCCGAGGCGAAGGTGCTGCCAGGGGTGTCGAAGCTGTTCATCGACCAGGGGTACACGCAGAACAGCACCGAAGGCCCGTTCGAGGACTATCTCGCCGCGGGCATGGGCAAGACGCCGATGGCGCTGATCTACGAGTCGCAGTTCGTCGACAGGCTCGTCCGCGCGGACGGCTCGATCCGGCCGGACATGCGCCTGCTCTACACGGCGCCGACGGTGTACTCCAAGCACACGCTGGTCCCGCTGAAACCGAACGGCGACCAGGTCGGCAGGCTGCTCGCGACCGACCCGGAACTGGGGAAACTCGCCGCCACCTTCGGGTTCCGTACCGGTGACCCTCGGCTGTTCGCCGACGTCGTCGCCGCGGCCAAGGCGCCGGTGCCCGCCGATCTGGTGGACGCGGTCGAGCCGCCGTCGTACGAGACGCTGGAGCGTCTGCTCGACGCGGTCAAGAAGCAGTACTGATGGACGATTTCACGCTCACTCCACCCGAACCGGTGGAGGCGATCCCGGCCGAGCGGGCGGCAGGCCTGGTCACGCTCAGCCCGGAGGTCCACGCCGAAGTCGCGCGGCGCGCGGCGAAGTTCGCCGAGCGGCTCGAAGCGCTCGACGTCCGATCGCCGGAGTTCACCCGTGTCCTGGACGAACTGCTCGCGGTCGGTGAGTCCGACATGCGCGCGGCGGCGACCGTCGCGGGTGCGCTGCTCGACCGTTCGACCAGGGCGCTGGCGGAAATCGGCTCACCGCAACAGCAGGCGACCGTGAGTCTGGCCGGGCTCCGGCGGACCGTGGCGGAGATCGACCCGGCGAAGCTGCCGATCACCGGCCGCAAGCTGATGGGACTGATCCCGGTCGCGGGCAGCGCGAAGAAGGCGCTGGACCGCTACCGCGCGGCCAATGAGCCGGTGAACGCGCTGGTCCTTGACCTGCGCGCACGGCAGGACGTCCTGCGCCGGGACAACGCGGCGCTCAAGGGCGAACGGGAACGGTTGTGGGGGACGCTCGGGAAGCTGTCGGAAGCGGCCGCGTTCGCTGAAGCCGTCGACACGGCCGTCGAGCGGCAGGCGGGGATCTTCGACTTCACCGATCCCGCGCGGGCCAAGTCCTTGCGGGCCGACGCGCTGCATCCGATCCGGCAGCGCCACCAGGACCTGCTGACCCAGCTCGCGGTGAGCGCGCAGGGCTATCTGGCGCTGGATCTGGTGCGGCGCAACAACGACGAGCTGATCCGCGGGATCGAGCGGGCGGTGTCGACCACGGTCGCGGCGCTGCGGGTCGCGCTGCTGGTGAGCGGCGCGCTCGCCGGTCAGCGCGACGTCCTCGACGAGGTCCGGGCGGTGCAGGCCACCACCGACGGCCTGATCAGGGCGAACGCGGAGATCCTGGAGTTGCGCGGCGCCGAGATCCAGCGCGCGGGCAGCGATCCGGCGGTCGCGGTGGCGACGATCCGCGAGTCGTTCGAGCGGATCTATCGCAGCATCGACGCGATCGACGAATACAAGGCGGGGGCCGTCTCGACGATGGCGGCGACCGTGGAGGCGCTGTCCGGGGAGATCCGGCGGGCCGAAGACCATCTGCGCCGGTCCCACGAGACGGCGACGGCCGAGGGGGCATCGTGAAACGCTGGACGGTGGTCGCGCTGGCGGCGATCTGCGCACTGTCACTGGTTTCCTGCGATTCGAGCGAGGGCGAGACGCGGGGCCTGGGGGAGGCCGAGCCGGGCACGTTGCGGGTGCTCGCGGGCAGTGAGCTGGCCGATCTGCAACCGCTGCTGGAGCAGGAGGCGGCGGCGACCGGGGTCAAGGTCAAGTTCCAGTTCACCGGGACGCTGGAGGGCACCGAGTCGCTGGCGAACGGAAAGGCGGACGGCCAGTACGACGCCGTCTGGTTCTCGTCGAACCGGTACCCGGCAGCCGTCCCCGAGGCGGCGAAACGGCTGGGCGAGCAGGTGAAGATCATGAGCTCGCCGGTGGTGCTCGGCCTGTCCGCGTCGGCGGCGCAACGGCTCGGCTGGACCGGGCGGCCGGTGGGCTGGGGCGAGATCGCCGAGCAGGCCGGGAAGAAGGCGTTCACCTACGGCATGACCGACCCTTCGGCGTCGAACTCCGGTTTCTCTGCGCTGGTCGGAGTGGCGTCGGCGCTCGCGGGTGCGGGCAACGCGATCGACGCGCAGCAGATCGCCTCCGTCACCCCGAAACTGACTGAGTTCTTCAGCGCGCAGGCGATGTCGGCTGGCTCGTCCGGCTGGCTTTCCGAGGCCTACCAGCGGCGGGCGAGCGGTCAGGATCCCGGCAAGAAGGTCGACGGGCTGATCAACTACGAGTCCGTCCTGCTGTCGATGAACGCGAGCGGGAAACTTCCCGAACCGCTGACGCTGGTGTACCCCTCCGACGGCGTCGTCACCGCCGACTATCCGCTGACGTTGTTGCAGGGCGCGAATTCAGACGCGCGCGACGCGCACCGCAAGCTGGCCGAGCGGCTGCGCACACCGGACACGCAGCGCAAGATCATGGAGACCACGCAACGCCGCCCGGTCGTTCCTGGCGTCCAATTAGGACAGCAGTTCGCGCAGAAAGATCTCGTGGAGCTGCCGTTTCCCGCGACGCAGCAGGCGGTCGACGCGTTGCTGGGCGCCTACTTCGACAAGATCCGGCGTCCGTCGCGCACGCTGTACGTGCTCGACACCTCCGGTTCCATGGCGGGTGACCGGATCGAGGCGCTGCGCACCGCGCTGATCGGGCTGACCGGCGCCGACGGTTCCCTGACCGGCCGGTACCGCCGGTTCCGCAGCCGTGAGGAGGTCACGATGCTGCCGTTCGCCACCCTGCCCGGCCGCCCGGAGACCTTCGCGGTGCCGGAAGGCGATCCGCAGCCCGCCCTGGACAAGATCAAGCACTTCGCCGAGGGGCTCGGCGCGAACGGCGGCACGGCGATCTACGACAGTCTCCAACGCGCGTACGACATCATGGGGCCGCCCGTCACGCGCGATCCGGACCGGTTCACTTCGATCGTCTTGATGACCGACGGGGAGAACGCGAGCGGATCCACGTTCGAGGACTTCCAGCGGAAGTTCCCGTCGCTGCCGGAGGCGATGCGGCAGATCCCGGTGTTCACCGTGATCTTCGGCGAGGGCGATTCCGCCGAACTCGGCGAAGTCGCGAAACGCACCGGCGGCAACGTGTTCGACGCGCGAGGCGACGTGCTGCCCAAGGTGTTCCAGGAAATCCGCGGCTACCAATGATCCGGTACTTCGGCTCCACGAAGAACCTCGCCGGCTGCGTCGGCGGGCTGATCGGGCTCGCGCTGTACCTGGCCGGCGTCGTCGGCGGACTGTGGCCGGTGGTGGTCGCCGGGCTGTACGCGGTGTTCGCCCTGCTCGCGCCGCCGGAACGGGTCCGGCTGACGTCGGTGGACACCGGGCATCTGCGCGCGGACCTCGTCTCGTTGGTGGAGAAGGTGACCGTGCGGGCGCAGCGGATGCCGGAGTCCTCTGTGGACAGTGTCCGGCGGATCGCGGGGATCCTCGACGACATCTTGTCCCGGCCGGAGCGGTGGGCGGCCGATCCCGACGTCCAGCACGCCGTCACCCGGTTGGCGCGCACCGACCTGCCGCTTTCCGTGGAGACCTATCTCAACCTGCCGTGGTGGTTCGCCGCCAAACGGCGGGCAGGCGGTGAGCCGAGCGCGTCCGAGGAACTCCTCGCGCAGTTGGAGCTGCTGGAGACCGAAGCGCACCGCATCGCGGAACGGTTCTACGCCGGCGACGTCCATCAGCAGGCCGACCACTCGCGCTATCTGCGCGAGCGAGGCGAGGCCTGAGGCGGTCCCGATCAGCGGTAAAGCGAGAAAAGTCTGCCGGTCGTTCTGCATGGGCAAGCCGGATTCCCCGCGCTGAACTGGATGGCGCCGATCCAGCCTTGGTCGGTATCCGTCTCTCCCAGGGAGTTCAGACGTGCGCAAACACAGACTCGGGGCGGCCGTGCTGGCCGCGGTCATGGTGTGCCTCGCCGGTGGTGTCCCGGCGAACGCCGAGCAGCGCGGCGACCATTGCGTCGCCGACACGGCGACCGAGGTGATCCGGTGCTTCGACAGTGTCGGCGAGTCTCTCGCCGCGGCGTCGGCGGGCAAGGTCGGCGCCTCCGCGACGGTGATCAGCGTGCTGTACGAACACGCGAACTTCGGCGGCGCGAGCGTCGCCATCACCGGGTCGCCGTGCGTCGAAGGGACCAACCAGACCATCGGGTTCCTCGGTGACTGGAACGACAAGATCTCCTCGTTCCAGACCTTCCAGAACTGCTACATCACGATGTACGAGCACGCCGAGTACCAGGGCGAAAGCCAGGAGTGGTACGCCAACGACAGCGCCAACTACGGGTCGAACATGAACGACCGCGGCAGCTCGGTGGTGTACTCGCGCGGGCCGTCCCGCGCCGAACTGCTCAAGGATTGCGGCCGCGCCACCAAGAACTGCAACGCCCACGTCGACCAGCGTGGACAGGACTTCTACGGCAGCTGGGGCCGCGTCGACACGGTCTACAACTGCAGCGCGAACAAGATCACCCAGGTGATCGGCAAACGCGACACCCGCAGCGGGAAGAACACGGTGTCGAACGAGATCAGCGTGAGCGCGGGCTTCGAGTTCCTCGTCGACTGGTCGGTCGCCTACAAACGCACGTGGGGCCAGGAATGGGGCTGGGAGACCAGCGAAAGCGTCGAAACCCGGATCGAGGTGAACCCCGGCTACTGGGCGGGCCTGGACCGCTCACCGGTGATGCGGGTGGCCGACGGCTGGTACGACATGTGGTTCGACAAGCGCAAATGGGGTCACAACCAGTGGTACGTCTGGAACTTCAGCGGTGAAGGCCCCGCTCCCGGTGTCGTCGGCCAGACCAGGACGGTCGGCAAGAAGATGACGTCGGACGAGAAGAAGAAGGTGTGCGGGAAGTCGGCCGGGCTCGTGCGATCTTCCGCCGGGGCACAGGCGGAAGGCGCCGCGGCGACGCCTGCCGCGCCTCCGGTGCGCGTCGCGGAGGGACGTCTGCACAGCTAGCTGATAGCCGGACATGAAGTCCGTGAAGGCCTCCTTGAGGGACTCAGAGTCCCTCAAGGAGGCCTTCACGGACTGTCAACGGCCGCCGAGCCTCGGCAGGGTCAGGGTGGTCACTGCGGTCATCACCCAGCCCAGCAGATCACCGAGCGGGACGGTGGACAGTTTCTCCGGCCACTCCTCGGCCAGCGCGTGCAGGACCAGATGACCGTCATGCGCTTCGACCGCGGTGAGCCGGATCCCCGGCGGGAGCTCCGGCAGGGGCAGCACGATCGGCTTGAGGCGGGACGGCGGCCCGAACCGTCGTCGTCCGATGTGGACGGACATCGGCCGGAGCACGACGGCGTCGTCCTCCACAGTGGACTCCAGGGCCAGATGGCCCCAGCGGGGACGCTTTTCCCAGCGGATGTGAAAATGCCCGTCGTCGCCGGGGGTCACGATGATGCCCGGCCGGGCCTCCGCCACACGGGCCCGCAGGACCTCGGGCGACACCCGGATCGCCATCTTCACCTGTTCGGGGATGGCCGCCGGGGACGGGAGCGAGCGGAGACGGACGTTCGAGGCCAGCACGGTGATGCGCTCGAGCGGGGTTTCCGGCCAGTCGACGTCCTCGACGACGATGCGGACGTCACCGATCCGGCCGGTGGCGGCCAGGCTGAGACTGTCGGCCTGGTAGTCGAGCCCGGTCAGGGTGAGCCCCACGTCGTGGCCGTCCACTTTGGCGGTCAACCGCCGCCCGACCAGCTGTTCGGTCACGGTCTTCAGTACCGCGGCCGGGGTCACGGGCACATTCGGCAGCAGCGCCCGCCCGGCGGCGGCCAGGCCGAACAGCTCGGGAAGGGGGTTCAGTTCGAACCATCTGCCGTCGCTCATCCGTCCAGTGTCGCCGAACGGGACGCCGGATGCCGCCGCAGGGGGTCAGCGGGCCGCGAAACGGGCGATCACGCCCGCCAGGATCACCCAGAACGCCGCGGCCAGGCCGTAGTCGAGGATGACCGCGAGATTCGGGTCACTTACCGGGAAGAGTCCCGGCCAGAACAACGCCAGCGGTTTGGCCAGCGCCTGGATGAAGATGAAGAAACCGTTGCCCGCGTTGGCTCCCGCGAGGACCATGACCATGTACAGCAGTTCGATGAAAGCGAACACGGCGCCGATGCCGGTGATGACCCGCACGGCGGTGTTGCTCCTACTGGTGGTTCGCCATCTGGACATGCCGGAAAAGTTCCCGGATTCCGTCATGGCAAACGTTTCACCGGCCAAGTTGCGCCGATCGGCCGTACCCACGTACTCCCGGTAGGACATGGTGACGGTCAGGAATCGCCCTCACGGCGCGCGGTGCTTTCGCGCAGCACGACGTGGCCGCGGACCCGTTCGACACGGGACCGGCCGGCGCGTTCCGGTAGCATCGCCAGCTCCAGCACCCGTTCGCCGAGGTCCTCCAGCGGCAGCGCCACCGTGGTCAGCGGCGGAGTCAGGTCGCGGATCATCGGGATGTCGTCGAACCCGGCGAGCGAGACGTCGCCGGGCACGCTGACGCCGTGGTCGCGCAGTGCCGCGAGCGCGCCCGCTGCCATGACGTCGGTCGAGGCGAAGACGCAGGTGGCGCGCAGGCCGCGGCCGATGAGCCGCTGGGCGGCCTCGTAACCGCCGTCACGGGTGAAGGGCGCCTCGACGATGTCTTCGCGCTCCACGGTGACGCCCGCGTCGGCGAGAGCTTCGAGGAAGCCGCCGACGCGGTCGACGACCGTGGTGAGCAGCGGGGGACCGGACAGTACAGCGAACCGGCGGTGCCCGAGCCCGAGCATGGCCCGCGCCAGGTCCGCGGCGCCTTCCCGGTTCTCCGGCAGGACAGCGTCGGCCCGCAGACCGCGATGCCCGCTGATCACCGCGACCCGCCCACCGGTCGCGCGGTAGCGATCCAGCTCCCGGCGCAGGCCCTCCTGGCGTTCCCGGTCCTCGAAGCCGGAGCCGATCAGCAGCACCGCCCGGACACGGTGGCCGCGCATCATCGAGGTGTAGGCGACTTCGCGGTCCGGGTCGCGGAAGGTACTGCCGAGGACGACCTGGAGATCGTGGCGGCTCGCTGCGCGCATCACCCCGCGCGCGATGCCGGCGAAGTACGGGTCGCCGACGTCGTGGCAGATCACCCCGACCGTCCGGCTGGTCGAGCGGGCCAGCGCCTGAGCGTGCGCGTTGGGGGAGTAGGCCAGCCGTTCGGCCGCCCGTTCCACCCTGTCGCGCAGTGCCGGGCCGACGCTCGCGGTGCCGTTGAGCACCCTGGACGCGGTCGCGAGCGAGACCCCGGCCGCCTTCGCGACGTCGCCGAGAGTGCTCTGGGCCTGTTGGACCATTCGTGCTCCTCCGCCTTGACCCCTGTGGTCGGCGGATTCTACGGTACGCATGAAAGCGCTTTCAGAAAGCGTTTTCATGCCTGGGCGGTGCGAGAGGTTCGCGTTGTGCCGCGCGCTGCTGCACCGGCCACGGGGTGCTGTTGATGGACGAACCGTTCGGCGCGCTGGTCGCGCCCACCCGCGAGCAGATGAACGTCTGACTGCGGCGGATCTGGCGCGAAACGGGCACCACCGTCCTGTTCGGTGCCGCCACCGCGTACATCCGGCGGTTGCTCGGTTAACCGGCTGCTTGATCGAGTGGTGCACCTCGCCATTGCCAGCCGGCGCGGGAAGGCCGTCCAGGAAGGTCCGTTCGGTCCGTCGCCCACAGCAACGCCGTCCAGGGGTCGACGTCGCCTGCGTCGACCTCCGGGAACATTCTTGCGAGCACGCGCGAACAGACGCCGCGTGGCGGATCGAGGGTGACGCCGAGCCCCCTGGCCATGTCCTCACCGTGGACCAAGGCTTCGACACAGCCCATTCCGGTGAAACCCTCGATATCGGCATGGCCGCTCGGGTGATACGCGAGGACGTCCGGATCCGAGGTGCGGAGGACGGCACCCAGGATGCGGCCGCTGACCGTGACGAACTCCAGCAGTTCCCATGGCCTCGCGGTCGCCTCGGCGACGGCTTCGAAGCAGACGAAACGGGGCAGCAGCGGCTGGGCGATCAGCAGCCCCGCGTAGGAAATGAGGCAGTCGCCGAGGTGCTCGGCCGTCTGCCAGGCGTTCAGGTCGCCGGTGCCGGGCGCCACCGACCAATCGCGGTCCGCCGCCTGGCTCAGCCCGTTGGTCACACTCCTTATCGCCGCGTCGAGGTCGTCGAGAGTGACTGTCATCGTGGCATCAGCTCAAAGGTGTCGGAAACGCGACCGGACCGCGGCGGCCGTTCTTCCCGACCGCGCGGACGCCGAAGAACACATTGTCCTTCGACAGATCCACTTTAGCCTCGGTGGTGTCGCCGACCCCGATCGAGTGTGTCCAGTCGGCCTCCGTCGTCTCCCGCCACACGACCTCGTAACCGGCGAGATCCGGGTCCATTCCCCGTCGCCACACCAGATCCGTGTCGTTCGTCAGCTGGTTCGTGCGGATCCGGACGTCCTCCGCCGTACCGGGAGCGGTCGCCAGCGACCACAGCGTGGCGGCGTTCACCCGCGCGACCCTGGCGATGAACGGGAAGTCGCAGAACTCCGGCAGATCGCCGAACTGCTTGCCGTTCTCCATCCGGACGTCCTGGTGCTGGCGCGCGTAGTCCTCGTTCGGTTCGGTGAACCGCGCGGCCGGATACCCCTGCTCCAGGAACGGGATGTGGTCGCCACCCCGGAGGTAGCGGTCACGCCGGTAGATCACCCGTACGGACATGCCGGTCGCGTCGTTCTCCGCGACCGACCGAGCGAACCGGGCCAGCTGACGGGACGGCGAATCGTTCTCGCCGCCGACCGCGCGCCGGATCTCCGCCTGCGCCGGGGTTTCCGATGTCGGCACACCCTCGGCGAACAAGCGGATCGTATGCGGATCCCGTGTCCCGTCGTCCGCCCGGCTCGAGCCGACGATGTCGTTGGTGAACATCGCCTGCACGTTCGCGCCCGCCGCTTTGTACAGCGTGGCCAGGTGCCGCGCGCCGAACAGGCCCTGTTCCTCTCCCGCGACCGCGGCGAACACGATGGTCGCGGCGGGACGGCGGGTGGCCAGGACCCTGGCGAGCTCCATCGCGACGGCCACCCCGGAGGCGTCGTCGTCGGCGCCGGGCGCGTCCTTTGTCGCGTCCAGCGGATCCGAACAGCGCGAGTCGTAGTGGCCCGACACGACGTAGATCCGCTCCGGCGTGGTGGATCCGCGCAGGGTGGCGACGACGTTGGTGATCGTGGTGGCGACGGGGATCCGAGGAGGGGACGGCGGCTGCAGGTACGACTGCAACTCGACCTTCATCCGGCCGCCCGACCTTCCCGCGGATTTCAGCATCTCCGCGAAGATCCAGTCGCGGGCGGCGCCGATACCCCGGACAGGATCGGTCTGTGAGGACAACGTGTGTCGCGTTCCGAAGGCGGCGAGCCTGCGTACGGTGGCTTCGACACGGTGTTCGTCGATCTCCCGCAGGATCGCCCGCAGTTCCGCGTCGGGCCGTTGCGGTGCCACGGGTGTGCCGGGGCCTAGATCGCCCGGCTGGTCGGCGCCGGCGGGTGCCCCGGTGAGGGCGGTGGACGACAGGGCGGCCGCCGAGAGCGCCGCCGATGTGGACAGGAAAACTCGTCTGGACCTTTCCTCAGCCATTCTTTCGTTCCTACGCGTTCCGCCTTGGGGCGTCTACCCGCGAAAAGGATGAGCGCGGCAGGCGGTTTGGTGATGGTCTGTCAGGGGGAGTCCTCAGGAGTGTCGTCCTCGGGTTCCGCGCGGGGCTCGTGGAACGGTTCGGGTGCTGTCTCGTAGGTATGGCCGCTCGGCGTGGTGATGATCGTGCCGCCGTTGCCGGTGGGTTCGGCCGACCAGCCGGGTTCCTCGCGAAGCAGGTTGTGAGTCTTGCAGCGCATATGGCAGTTGTGATGGGTGGTCTTGCCGTCGCGAGCTCTGGGGATGATGTGATCGATCTCGGAGAACTCGGCCGGACAGTGGCAGCCCGGTTGGGTGCACTCGCGGTCCCTTGCCATGATCAACCGTGCCAATGAGGCCGGTGACCGGTACTTGTCGGCTCCGGCTTCGAGTAATTGGCCGGTGGCGGAGTCGGTGATCAGTCGCGACCAGGTCGAGTCGGGCTCGGTGGCGATCTCGCGGACCAGCCAATCGGGGATGGGCCCGTATCCGGCGAGTGTCGCGGGGTCCTTGCGTGCGCCGATGAGTGTCAAGAAGTCGACATAGATGTGGATATGCGCCCGCGGTTTCCCGTGGCCTTCCTCGGCGAGCAGACGTTCGGCGAAGATGTCGGCGCGGTGTTGGTCGAGGGTCCGGGATTTGTCCTTGTTTCGCCGGGCCCGCGCGGCGCGGCTCATTGAGGCATAGATGGAACTGGCGAGTTCCACGGGAAGATGGCCGGAGAGCGTGGACATGGTCTCGTCGTTGTGCTCCAACGAGATATGCCGCAGAGCGCGCTTCTTGGCGGCTCGTTCGTGATAGCCGTCGTAGTCGAATTTCTGTACGGCATAGTTCACCGAACTCCGGATCGCGCCGGGATCGCGATCGGCGAGCCGTTTGGCCAGCCAGGCGTCGACCTGTGCTGCGACCTCGTCCGACACTTCCCTGGTCAGTTGCATGACCTTGGAAGCCTTGTACAGGTCGATATCGCCACGATCCAACGCTGCCAACGTGTTCGGCAGGCGGGCGACCAGGGCGCGTGAGGTTTCGACGAGCAGGGTCGCGTGATTGCGGGTGACCGAGAAGCGCAAGGCGACCTCCTCGGTCACCGATCTTCGCGAACCACCGGCAGCGGCGAAGTCGGCTAACGCTCGTACTTGACGTCCCTGTGTCTGGCGAAGCGAAATCTCTTCGTCGAACGCGGTGTCAAGAAAGCGAGCGGCTTTCGGGTTGTAAACGAGAGTTGTGGTCATGCCCATGATCATACTCGAACGCACGTTCGAACGCGACCGAGATTGTGACTGGATTTACGCGGAGAGTGAACGGGTGCGATGACAGGTCCGTTCATCGACTTTCGGCGTTGGCGCCCGGCCCTGACTGGTTGGATGATGAGGTGAGCGACAACTATCCGAGACTGCTGGAAGACCGGGAAGTAGTGGTGGCGCGAGCCGGTGAGCGACGACAAGCACGCCTTCGGGGCTGGCTTGACGGCTACGACGGGCCACGACCGCTCTATCGGATCGAGCTGTTCCTCGATGGAGACCGGTATACGGGCACCGCCATGGACATGTTCGCATCGCTTGTCCGGCTGCGTCGCCAGCTGGAGCCCGACGGTTGGACTGTCGCCGTTCAGGGGGCTCGCCGCGACACGTTCCCGAGCGGGATGACCAGGGACATGGATGGCGGTATGCGGGCCTACGTCATGCGGCCCGGCCAGAAGTCTTCGATCGACGATCTCGTCGACACGCTGGCCGACGCCGAGCTCGAACAGATCGGGACCATCGAGGAACAACAGGCCTGGCACGCCGAATGGTGGGCAGCGAGCAAGGCGCGGCAATGATCGCGCACGCGGCCGGAAGTCGCTGTCGACGACCATGTCGCCGCCGGGAGCACGGAGAACGACACCGATCTGGGAACTCGGACTGGGCGGGCTTCATGAGGCCGGTAAGCGGAAATGAGTTCTGACGCGGAGGTGGCGATCCGTGCCACGGACGCCGCGAGCGAAGTGATCCGGCGCGCTTACGGCGGCGCGGCCGGGCGGCGGGCCGCCTACGTCACCGACGGCCACCTGCATTTCACCGGCGGCATAGCCCTGTGTCAGGCGGCGGACTGTGTGGTGACCAACCTCGCCGGGCAACCCGTGCACACCGGCGCCCAAGGACTGGTCGCGTCCTCCGGCCCCGCGACCCACCAGGAGCTGATCGACCTCGTGACACGCCACCGCCACGACTGACGCGACTATGCGCCGCTGTGGATCAAGGAGGCCCAGAGGCCGGGTCGGTCGGGGTATCTGAAGCGCAGGTCGCGCGTGACTTTGTGCAGGGCGGTCGGAGCGGCGTCGGCTGCGACGGCGTGGGAAAGGTGGCGGTAGAAGGAGGAGGCAGCGTCAGCGGCGATCTGGTCGTCGAGGGGCCAGAGACTGGCGATGACGTGGCGGAAGCCTGCCAGCTGGAAGCCCGACGCCAGGTGGAGAGACTCGTCGGCGTGGCGGAATCCGCCCAGCGCGGTGGAACAGGCGGACAGGTAGGCGAGTTCGGCCTGGACGAGGTGGAGCGCGCTGATCTCCGGGAGGGACAGGGTGCCGTCGTGGAGCCGCAGCCCACCCAGGGAAGGGGTGGTGAGGTCGGCGCGGGCGTGACAGGCGAAGTGCGCCCAGGTGGCCTCGGAGAGGGCGGCCAGGACGCGGCCGGTGGTGGCGTCTTGATCGGTGAGCGGCGGAATGGCGTGGTGGGGATGCAGCGCGGCGGCTTCGGCGGCGGTGCCCGGCAGATCGCGCTCGCCGGGGGTGTGTTCGAGGGCGACGGTGAGCTGGCTGCGGACGGTGGCAGGCCGGCGCGCACGGGCGTGGGCCAGCGCCCGCAGGGTAGGTGTGTAGGAGGACACGACCCGGTCCAACGCCCCAGGCTCGCCAGGGTGACCGGCGGCGTGCAGGGGGAACAGACCGAGCAGGCCCGTGGGCATCCACCACACCCGTGGCAGGGACTCCCCGATGTCGGTCATCTCGGATAGCGCGTCCAAGGTCGGCTGGACGACAGAGGTCCAGAGCCAGGACAGGATGTGCTGGACAACTCGCTGCTGTCGCAGGGCTCCTGCGAAATTCGAGTCGTCGTGGGTGGCCTCCACCAGTACCGCGGCGTGGGACCTCACGTCGGCGAGCACGAGCCCTGGCAGGGGAATCGACACCAGGGGAGCCCCTGCGCACGGGATGATGATCGCGTCGCTGCGACACCGGCCGGCGTTGAGCAGGACGACCGCGCCGTCTGCCGCGGCGGGGCGTAAGTCGGCCAGGCGAGGCGGCAGCAGGAATCGGTCGAAGCCGGTGCGCTGACGGATCTCCGCGAGCACCTCGTCGTGTTCGACCCACCAACGCCTCCGGTCGGCTATCTCGGCCGACGTGGTGAGCCGGTCACGGATCTGCCGGAAACGCCCGGCGAGCTCGGGCGCGGCGGAGTCGAGATCGGTGAGGTCGGTACGGGAGTCCAGCTGAGCGGCCAGCAGGATGCCTCGGCCCAGTTCGGCGGTTTCCACGGCTCCGACCGGATCGCCTGCCGCGCACTGCGCGGCCACGGCCTCCCCGACCAAGCCCATGTGCTCGCCGAGGCGGTGCTCCCGGTCGGCCCATCCGGTTTCGCGGGACGCGACCAGCGGCAACAAGGCCACGGCGGCGGTCAGTAGCTTCACAGCCTCGTCGTGCTCGCCTATCTCGTGCGCCAACGACCCCACGATATGGCCCGCCAGTGTGCGATCCACCGGGGAGGAAGTCGTGGCGCCGGAGACTTGGTGCGCCAATATGCTCAGCCGGCTCCGGCTTGGCCGCTGCCCGTACTCGTCGAACCGCGACCGGTAGGCGCCGCCGAGGGCGACCA
Organism: Amycolatopsis alba DSM 44262; assembly: GCF_000384215.1. Taxonomy (NCBI): domain Bacteria; kingdom Bacillati; phylum Actinomycetota; class Actinomycetes; order Pseudonocardiales; family Pseudonocardiaceae; genus Amycolatopsis; species Amycolatopsis alba. The sequence continues at coordinate 5,529,925 of NZ_KB913032.1, forward strand.
GGCGGATGGCCCGGCTCGGGTGGTCATCGGGGGTGGCCGCGATGACCTGTTCGCCGATTTCGATGGCCCGTTCCAGATCCGACGTCGCCCCCAGGCGCTTGAACCGGTCGTGGTGGCCGGCGCCGAGATTGTGCAAGTGCTTGGCGAGGTCGGGGTGGCCCGGAGGGGTGGCCGCGACGGCTTGACGGGTCACCTCGATGGCCTGCTCCAGGTCGGACATCGTCCCCACACGGGCGAACCGGTCGCTGTAGACGGCGCCGAGCGTGGAGAGGACTTTGACCCGATCAGGGTGGTCGAGGGGAGTGGCCGCGACGACCTGTTCGCCGATTTCGATGGCCTGTTCCAGATCCGACATCGCCCCCGACCGAAGAAAGCGTCGTCGATAGCTGATGCCGAGGTCGGACAGGACGCCTGGGCGATCAGGGTGGTCGGCGGGGGTGGCCGCGACGACCTGTTCGCCGATTTCGATGGCGCGTTCCAGGTCCGACATCGCTCCCAGCCGCTCGAATCGCAGCTGGTAGCGGACACAGAGGTTGTTCAGGTACATGGTCTGGAGCGGATGGTCGCCGGGGGCGGTGTCCACGGCTTGCTGCCCGAGTTCGATGCCCTGCTCCAGGTCCGACATCGTCCCTGTGCGCTCGAACCGCAGCAGATGAGCGCTGCCGAGACTGTTCAGGAACTCACTTCGGCGGGGGTGCTCGTCCGGGGTGACACGCACGAGCTCACTGAAGATGCCGATGCCCTTCACCAGGTCCGGTGTCATCCCGACCCGCTCGAACCGCAGCAGTTGGGCGGTGGCGAGGTTGGACAGGAATCCGGCCTGGGCGGGGTCGTCGGGTGGAGTGGCGTCCACGGCCTGCTGCGCGAGATCGATGGCCTGATCCAGGTCCGGCGTCGTCCCCAGCCGCTCGAACCGCGTTTGGTGGGTAATGCCGAGGTTGGCTACCAACCCGGCCCGGTCGGGATGGTCGTGCGGGGCGACGTCGACGGCTTGCCGGCTGAGTTCGATGGCTTGATCCAGGTCCGACGTCGCCCCTGCCAGACTGAACCGGTGCAGGTGAGCGCGGCTGAGGCCGGACACGAAAGTGACGTGGTCGGGGTGGTCGTGCGGAGTGACGTCGACGGCTTGCCGTTCGAACTCGATGGCGCGATCCAGATCCGACGGCATCCCCGACCGCTCGAACCGCATCAGGTAGGCGCGACCGAGCATGAACGTGGACCCGGCCCGGTCCTCATGATCGCGGGGAACATCGTCCACAAGCTTGCTGAAGATCTTGATGGCCCGTTCCTGATCCGGCGACGCCCCCAGGTACCGGAACCGTTCTTGGTAGGCGAAGCCGAGATTCCTCAGATACTTGGCCCGGTCGGCGTGCTCGTGCGGCGTGGCAGCCACCGCGGCGGTCAGAAGGCCGACAGCGGCGGCGAAGATTTCGGGGGCGCTCGTGGCGGAGGTATCCGCCAGCAAGGCTCCGGCAAGCTCTGATCGTGCATCGGGGTCTGCGGTGGGGCCGACCACACCGCGGAGTGATTCGGGGATCGCGTCGGCGTGAAGGCTCTCCAGTCCGAAGAAAACAAGTGCCCTGGCCAACTCGGCGGTATCCCGGCCGTCAGGCGTTGCGGTGAACCGCAGGAAGTGCAGCCACCCCACCGCGTGGGCGGCCCCGGCACGCCGTTGTCTTTCGCTCGATGCCGGGTTGCCGGGATCGGCCGGTTCCGAGGCCCGTTCCAGGTCAGCGGCCTCGGCCAGGGCTGCTTCGCAGAAGATGATGTCCGCCTGCCGCGATTCCGTGTAGGCGGTGATTCGCTGCCACAGCCGTTCCAGTGACTCGTCGAACGCCATCTCGGCCCCCCGCCAGTCCGCGCTGGAGTGAGCGTAGCGGCTGCCTGGCTGATCCGCCGGGGCTCAACCCTCGCCTGCCGACAGCAACTCCCGCAGCATCGCCAGCAGCTCCCGCCGGTCCCCGGCCCCGAGTTTCCCCCGGATCCGCGCCATGTGGTGTTCCACGGTCTTCCCGGAGATGAACAGTTTGCTCCCGGCCTGCTTGTACGTCAGCCCGTCGACGACGAGCCTGGCGACCTCCAGCTCCCGTTCGCTCAACGCGCTCAACCCGGTGGCCGCGACCGGTTCCGGAGCACGCCCCTGGAACTGCCGTGCCGCTTCGAGCAGCTGGACCATCGCTTTCCGGTCCGAGGTCCGGATCGCCGCCTGACCGGCCAGCCGCGAAGCGTCCCAGCAGAGCCCGAGTTCGTGCAGTTCCGACGCGGCGGCGGTGATCGTTTCCGGGTCGAAGGTCCCGGTCAGGACGGCGAGCCAGCCGGTCGCGGCGGCGGCGAGTGCCGCCGGGTAGCGTCCGCAAGGCGCGAAAGTGTTCAGCGCGGCCAGGTGTTCCCCGGCCGAAGCGTGATCCTCGACGGTGATGGCGGCGTGCAGCTCGTGCCAGCGCAGCGTGGCCGTCCACAGTGGAGGGTTGCCGAGCGCGTCGAGTACGGTGTGCGCCCGTTCCAGCTGTCCGGCCAGTTTGGCGCTCGCGCCGCCCCGTGCGGCCGCGATCGCGAGTTCTCCCAGCGGCAGCAAGGAGTACAGGTCCGGTTGCTGTCGCATCGACGCCTGATACGCCCGGTCCCAGGATCGTTGCAGGCCGGGGAGATCGCTCGACCGTCGTGCCAGGCCCAGCTGAAGGGTGGCGGCGAAGAGTTCGTCGCGCGCTTCGAGACCGTCCGGTGGCATCAAGGCCTCGGCGGCCGTCTTGAGGTCACCCGCGGTCATCGCGACCCAGCCGTGCAGCAGCCGGTGCCGTTTCGCCAGCAGGTCGCCGCCGATCCGCCCGCCCACGGCGCGGTCCAGCACCGACTCGGCCAGCGCGAGTTCGCCGGAATGCAGGCCCACCAACGCCGCGAGGGCGGCGGGGCTGTCCGGGAGCGGCGCGGGAGCCCCCGCCGATTCCAGCATCGAAGCCGCGCCCAGCAGGGCCGACAGGGTGTCGGAGCCGCAGCCGGACACCGAGCCGGTGATCGCGCGCGCCATCCGTGAAGCGGCGCCCGCGAACAGCGTCGGGACTTCGGGGGTCTCCAGCACGCCACGGGCGGCTTCGAGGTTTCCCGTGCCCAGCAAGGCGATCGCGGCGAACGCCTTCGAGCCTGCCCGGCCGGACCATTGGTACAGCTCCGCGCTGTGCGCCAGCTCGCCGCGATGCGCCAGCACGGTCGCGGCGACCTCGGCGCCCGCGGCACGGGCGTCAGCGGCATCAGGATCGTCAGTACTGCCGAGCATTCCGTCGCCGAGCCGGAGCGCGGTGTCGAGGTCTCCGGCCAGCGCCGCGGCGTGCGCCCAGCCGACGGTGAGCGCCGCGCCGCGCCCACCGGCCTCGGACGCGGCTTCGTAGAACCGTGCCGCGAGTTTCGTGTCGTCGGGCATCGCCTCCCGCGCGGCCGCCTCGAAGGCCGCCGCCGCGCTCGCGCCCGAACTTCCCGTTCCCAGCAGGGACCGGGCGAGGTCCAGTACCGGAAGCCCGTCACGCAACTGGAGTTCCACCAGCCGCTGCAGCACCGTCAGCCGTCGCCCTGGCGAACCCCAGGCCCGGACGGCTTCGGCGGCGATCGGCAGCAGGACGTCGTCCTCGCCGAGGAGCCCGGTCGCCCTGGCGCCGTCGAAGATCTCCGGCAGGCCTTCGTGATCGCGGTTGAGCAGTGCCGCCAGGAGATCGAGATTCCGGCCTGCCCCCGCCTCCGCCGCGATCAGGTAGCGGTGCACGTCGTCGTCGAGCTGGTCCAGCTCGCCGCGGAAGTCCGCAAGCCTGCCGCTGACCGCGCGGAGCACGAGTCCCGGTACACCACCGGTTCTGACGTGGACGTCTTCGGCCGTGGCCGCGTCGCCGCCCGCGTGCTCCACGAGCCGCCGGACGTCGTCGACGCCGAACGCGCCCAAGGCCACCGACCTGCCGAAGGAATCGGCGAGCGCGCGCAGGGTCGTCGTCCGCGCCGCCGGCCGGAAGGCCAGGACGACGGGCGTGGTCGTTTCCTCCGCCAGTGTCTTGATCTTCGCGATCTCGTCGTCGCCGAGCTGGTCGGCGTCGTCGACCAGCAGCGCTTCGACCCCGGCATCCGCGTAGTGGCGTCCGAGCTGGCCGAGCAGATGGGTCTTTCCGTGCCCACCGGGGGCGACGACGGTGACCCGCACCGGGTGTTCCGGGGCGGTGGTCACCTCGTCGAGCAGGCGCCGGGCACCCGGATGGATGATGCCGGGCTTGTCGAGCAGTGCGTTCAACAGCGACCTTCGGGTGATGTTGGCGCGCCGCCGGGGGTGGGCGGCGCGCACGAGCTCGAGGTGGCGGGAGGGGCTTCGGGACCCTTGTCTGCGGTGGCTTCCCGAGTGGTCAGGGTGAGGAACAGGGTGGTCGCGGCCAGCACCACGACCGCGGCTCCGGCGACGAGGGGCTTGCGTCGGCTGAGCAGTTTCGCCGCCCCGGTGCGTTCTGGCAAGGGGAACGGGGTGATGTCCACCGGCGGCCGTTCGGGCCGCTCGGTGAGCTCTTCGAGCGCGTCCACCCTGGGCAGCAGGGTGGTTTCCACGGTCGCGACCGCGCTCGATCGCGCTCCGCCGGGTTGAGGAATGTCACGTCGCGCGGCGATGTTGGCCGCGCCGGTCGCCACCGTGAGCACCGGGTCGCTCGAAGCGAAGACGGGGCACGGCGTCCGGCCGGTCACCGGGGGCGCCTCACCGCAGAGCACGATGCCCGCCAGCGCCTGCGGCGGGATCCCGGCGCCGTGCGCGAGTTCGAAGACCTTGCCGACCGCCTCACCGGGGTCGACGCCTTCCACCGTCTTGACCGGCTGCCAGCCGTTGATGCCCGCCGCGGCGATCGTGACCACCGCGCCGTCCGGGCCGAATTCGCAGACACCGGCGGTGACATCGCCTTGCGGGGCAAGGTATGCGTGCAGTGCGGCGACGGGCGCCGGTATCAGCGCGGCGCGGGGGAATCCGGCTTCGGCCAGCGCCCGGCGCAGCAGGTCACGGCGGAACGAGCCCCAGCCGACAGGGTGTGTGAGCACGACGTGCTGCGGTTTCTCACCGAAGCGCTCGGCCGCCTGATCCACCGCGGCATCCACGAGGACCGCGCTGAGGGATTCGGCCGGGAACCGTTCGCCGCCGACGATCACGGGGACGTCGTCGCCGACCCGCTCGTGGAACCCGGTCAGCAGCCGGGCGGGCGCGGACCGGCCCGCTTCGACGGCCGCGTCCCCGGTGAGCAGGTAGCCGTCGTCGTCGAGGAACACCGCGGACGCCGCCGACGGGCCGCGCGCGCCGAGCCACGACGGCTCGGGCACGCCCCAGCCGTCGCCATGGTTCACGCAGGTGGCGGCGGTGGTGCGGGTCGAGGCGATATCGATGCCGAGGACGTAGGGCAACGAGCATCCTCCTTCGCTTGACCAGCCCCTAAGGACCAAATAGGGCCACTCACCTGAATGGCTTGACCCATCCGGGTGAGGGTTGGCATTAAACCCAACCGGATGCGTCTCGGTTAAGCCCCTAACGCCCTAACGATGTCATACCGATCCCCTATTGGCTGAGTGAGAGACGACCGGGAGTGATCCCCGATGTGCCCAGAGGCACCGGCTCACTAACTTCGGTGACCTGCGCTCAGCCGTGCCCTCCGGCCGCTGAGCCGCCCCCACCGACCTAGACCACGGGAGAGTCCTTTCATGGGTTCCGTCCAGACCCTGCACGACTTCACGCTGAACCTGCTGAACGACACCGCCGCCCGCGCGGCGTTCGCCAACGACCCGCAGCAGATCCTGGCCGACGCCGGCCTCGGTGACATCAACGCCGCCGACGTGCACGAGGTCGTCCCGCTGGTGCTCGACTTCGTCCCGGTCGGCACCGTCACCGACGCCACCGGAACCGCCGCGGCCACCGCCGACAACCTGGCGGGCTTCGGCGGCGTCACGAACGTCGTCGACGGCACCGACGGCGAGTGCGCCGACGGCGTCCAGGGCGCGATCGACCAGCTCACCGCGCTGACCGCCGGCCTGCCGGTCGCGGTCCCCGGTGTCGACGGCCTCCCCGCCCTGCCCGAGGTCCCGAGCCTGCCCGGCGCCGGTCTCCCCGGTGTCCCGGCCGTGCCGGGTCTGCCGGAGCTGGGTGGCCTGCCGGAGCTGGGCGCCCTCCCCGCCGTCCCGGCCGTGCCCGCCATCGGCGACCTGCCGGTCGACGTCCCCGGCCTGCCCGCCGTCCCGGCCGTCTCCGACGTGACCGACGTGTCGAACGCCGCCGCCGGCGTGACCGCCCTGGCGCAGAACACCGTCGGCAGCTTCGGCCTGACCGACGACCTTTCGCGAGGCCTCGACGCCGGCTCCGTCGCCCAGACCGGTGACGTCGCCACCGGCGCCGTCGACACCGCGACCGACCTGGCCCACGCCGTCCCGGCCGTGGACGCCGCCGGTCTCCCGGCCGTCGACTCGGTTCCGGCCGTCGGCGACTTGAACAGCGACCTGCCGCGGGTCGACGGTGTCGCGGGCGGTGCCCCGGACTTCCTGTCGACCGTGGGTGACCTGACCAGCGTCATCGGCCAGACGGGCGTCGCCGACGTCACCACCAAGGTGCACGACGTCGCCAACAACCTCGGCAACCACGGTGACATCGCGAACAACCTCGGCAACCACGGCGACGTGACCGGCAACGTCGCGGGCAACGTGGCCAACGAGGTCGCCAACGTCGCGAACCACGCGGGCGTCTCCGACGTCCACGACGTGGTCTCCGAGGTCGGCAACAACATCGGCCACAACATCGGCAACGTCGGCGACATCCACGTCGGCGACATCGGCTCGGGCAACGACATCCACATCGGCTGAGCTGAATAACTTTCACTTCTTGCCGTGTGCACGGGCCCCGCGATCGCACCAGGTCGCGGGGCCCTCGCGGCATGTTGGCCCATGCCACATTGATTCCGCGCTTGGTTAAGGGAACACTGCATCCCCGTGACAGCCCCCGCCTGGCTCGACGTGCTCAACGAGACCTTGGACGCCTGTGCCGCCCATGGTCGCGCCGACCTGGCCGAACGCCTGCGGCGCAGACGGGACCGGCAGGCGCCGGGCGCCCGGATCGCGGTGGTCGGTTTTCCCAAGCAGGGCAAGGGTTACCTGCTCAACGCGCTGCTGAACGCCCCGGTCTGCGCGGTCGGGGACGCGAGCACTCCCGCCGTCCCCACGGAGATCGGGTACGCCGCCGACCCCGCCGCCACACTGGTCGGACACGGCAGGGAAAGCGTGCCCGTCGGTGACCTGGCCAAGGAACTCGAGGTCCGGCCGCCCGGTTCGCTGCGCCGGGTCGAGGTCGGCCTGCCGCGCGAACTGCTCGGCACGGGACTGGTGCTGGTGGACACCCCGGCGATCGGGGATCCCCGATCGCCGCGCACGGCGGCCACTCTCGACGTCCTCGCCGATGCGCACGCGGTGATCCTCGTCTCCGACGCGACGCAGGAACTCCAGCCCGCCGAACTCGCGCTGGCCCGGCACATCCGGACCTGGTGCCCGGCCTTGGTACTGGCACTGACCAAGATCGACGTCAGCCCGGACTGGCGGGAACTCGCCGCCCGCAACCGCGCCGCGCTGTCCGAGACCGGCGTCGTCGCCGACGTCTTCCCGGTGTCGGCGACGGTCCGGCAGGCCGCCGCGAAGGCCGGTGACGCCGTCCTCAACGGACAGTCCGGCTTCCCGGAACTCCTGAACTGGGTGGGGGAGCAGGCCTCGCGCCCGATCGAACGCACCAGGGCGCTCGCCGCCGCGGTGAGCGTCCGCGCGGCCGCGGTCGAACTGGTCGAGACGTTGCAGACGCGGCTCGACGCCGTCTCGCGGGACACCGGGGTCGACCAGGTCACCCTGCTGCAGCAGGCACAACGGCGCACCGAGGAGCTGCGGCGGCAGAACGTCCGCTGGCAGAACATGCTGTCGGACGAGATCACCGATCTGGTCTCCGACGCCGAATACGACCTGCGTGAGCGGACCAGGGTGATCGTGCGGCATATCGACCGCACCTTCGACGAGGGCGATCCGGCGCAGATCTGGCCGGATTTCCAGACCTGGCTGGAAGAGAACCTCGCCGAGGCCGTCGAGACGAACCACGACTGGGTCTCCGACCGGTCGACCTGGATCGCGCACGCGGTGGCCACGACCTTCGGGCCGCACTACGGTCAGGCCCCGGAATTGCCGTCGACCGGATCGGGGGTGGACTCGATCCCCGAGGTCGGCGCCCCCAAGATCGAGCGGTTCAAGATCGGGCAGAAACTCTTCACCGGACTGCGTGGTTCCTACGGTGGCGTGCTGATGTTCGGCCTCGTCACCAGCCTCGCCGGGCTGCCGCTGATCAACCCGGTGTCCCTCGGCGCCGGTGTCGCGTTCGCCACCAAGAGCGTCCGCGACGAGGGCGGGATGCGGCTGCAGCGGCGTCAAGCGCTGGCGAAGGCCGCGGCGCAGCGGCATGTCGACGACGTGTTCATCCGGTTCAGCAAGGAGATCAAGGACGAGATCCGTCAGGTCCAGCGGCGCCTGCGCGATCATTTCGTCGCGCTGTCGGACGAACTCGCGGAAGAGCTGACCCGCCAACGGGAGCTGATCATCGCCGGATCCGCCGAACGGGACCGGCGCACCCAGGGGGTCAAGAAGGAGATCGACCGGCTGGCCGCCCTGCACCGGAAGGCCGGGGCGCTCGGCAGCGGCGCCGCGCCGCGCCGGGAGCTCTCCGCGTGACCCCCTTCGACGTCCAAGAGCTGCTGAACGAGGCCGCGGCGCACTACCGGGACCGGCCGCACACGGTGGCGATGCTGCGGGAATGCCTGGAGCGGCTGGAAGAACCGCTGCGGGTCGGTTTCGTCGGCACGCCGGGGACCGGGAAGTCCACTTTGGTCTCCGCGCTGTCGGAATGGCCGACAAGGGCCCTGCGCGAACTCGATCTGTTCGACACCCCGGCGCCGGCCGAACACGTCGACGCGACGGTGCGCCTGGTGCGGCATCTCGAACCCGACGAGCTGGCCGGTACCCGTCAGGTGGGCGGTTCGGCGTTCGCGCGGCAGACCGCGGTGAACACGGTGCTGGTGCTCGGCAGGGCCGACGAGGTCGGCGCGGGCCGGATCGACGCCTTGCTCACCGCGAAGCAGCTGGCGCGGCGGGCGTGGCGTGAAGACCCGGACTGCGCGGGGTTCCAGGGAGTGATCGCGGTCGCGGGACAGCTGGGCTACGGGGGACGGGCGCTGCGGGACGACGAGTTCGAGGTGCTGCGCGCGCTGGCGTCGGTCTCCCGCCCGGAGCTGGAGCGCCATCTGCTGTCCGTGGATTCCTTTGTGGACGATCCGTTCCCGGTGCGGGTCTCGCCGGAGTCGAGGAAGCATCTGGTGTCGCGGTTCGGGCTCTACGGTGTCCGGCTGGCGATCACCCTGATCCGCACCGGCTGCGAGAGCAGGCTGAAGCTTTCGGCGGAACTCGTGCACCGCAGTGGTCTCGGCGATCTCCGGGACACGCTCGCCGGATGCTTCGTCGCCAGGGCGGATGCCTTGAAGGCGCGCACGGCGGTGCTGCGGCTGGAAGGGCTGCTCGCCGCCGAACCGCTCCCGCACGGCGACCGGCTGGCCGCGCGTGTGGAGCGGTTCGCCGCGGCCGCGCACGACTTCCGGGAACTGCGGCTGATCGCCGGTATCCGCGGTGGCCGCACGGCGCTGTCCGGGGAAGTCGCCGAGGAGGCCGCCCGGTTGCTCGGCGCGCAGGGACTCGCGCCCACCGAGCGGCTCGGTCTCGAACCCGACGCGGATCCGGCCGAGATCCACGCGGGCGCCGAAAGCGCGCTCGTCCGCTGGCGGCACGAGGCCGAACGGGCCGACGCCGCGCACGCCGAACGTGCTGCCGCGCGGGTGATCGTGCGTTCGGTGGAGGGCCTGCTCAGTCTTTTCGTGGCTTGACGGCTCAAGCGTTCCCGAGGACACGGGTCACGGTGATCTCGATGACCACGCGTTCCGGGTTCACCTTGGGCTGCCGGTAGCGCGCGGCGTAGCGGTTCTCGGCGTCGTGAACCGACTCCGGGTCTTCGCGCAGCACCGCGCGCCCCTCCAAAGTGGACCACCGGGGCCCGTCGATCTGGCAAGCGGCGACCGGAATGCCCTTTTCGCCCGCTTCCTTGATCATCCGGGCCTTCTTGGACGAGCGGAACGTGATCACACGGGCGATCCCGGTCTCGAAGTCCACCGTGACCCCGACCGCGACGACATGCGGGGTCCCGTCGGGGCGGACGGTGGTCAGGGTGGCGAGGTGCCGTTCGGTCCAGAACTCCCGGAAGGCTTCGCCGCGCGCGTTCAGATCGATCTCCATGCTGTCAACGCTAAGGCACTGGTCACACAGGCGTCATTTGAGGTAATAGTAAGGAAACTTTCTTAACTCTCTTGTTTTTGGCCGATCCGGCTGTCACTCTCGAAACGCGCCGCCGCCACCAACGACGTTTCCGGAGGAGCCATGAGAAAGACCGTTCGGACAGTGCTGGCCGCGGCCGCGCTGACCGCCGGGCTGGTCGCCACGACCGCCCCCGCCACCGCGGCCACCGCTCAAGGAACCCCTTACCTGCCGGGCGTTCTGCGCCCGTCGGTGTCGCAGGCGACGCAGGACGCGGCGCTCGCCAAGTACTACGACTTCTGGAAGAAGAACTTCCTGACCACCAAGTGCGGGACAGGCACTTACGCGGTCAAGGCGCCGGACGCCGACCACGCCTTCGTGGCCGAGGGGCAGGGCTACGGAATGACCATCGCCGCCATGATGGGCGACAAGGATTCGCAGGCCCGCACCATCTTCGACGGCATCCTGAAGTTCGTGAAGGCGCACCCTTCGTCGATCGACAAGGACCTGCACGCCGCCGAGCAGAACGAGAGCTGCAAGAGCGTCAACGGCGTCGATTCGGCGACCGACGGCGACCTCGAAATCGCTTACGGCCTGCTCATCGCCGACAAGGTCTGGGGCAGCACCGGCTCGGTGAACTACAAGTCCGAGGCGCTGCGGATCATCAAGGCGATCAAGCGCAGCGAGGTCAACTCCAGCACCAAGTTCATGCGGCTGGCCGACTGGGCCGACGATGGCAAGTACATCAACAGCTCGCGGTCGTCGGACTGGATGCCGGGTCACCTCCGCGCGTTCGAGAAGGTCACGGGCGACTCGTTCTGGGGGCAGGTCCGCACCCGTCAGGAGCAGGCCGTCACCCAGCTCCAGCAGCAGTACGCGCCGAAGACCGGGCTGATCCCGGACTTCGTCGTCAACACCAACTCCACGCCGAAGCCCGCCCCGGCGGACTTCCTCGAAGGCAAGGACGACAAGTACAGCTACAACGCCTGCCGTGACCCGTGGCGCCTCGGCGTCGACGGCATCACCGTGTCGGGCAGCCCGGCGCAGGGCCAGGTGAAGAAGATGAACACCTGGATCCAGCAGACGACCGGCGGTGACCCGGCCAAGATCACCACCGGCTACACGCTGTCGGGCTCCAAGATCTCGGGCGAGTCGGGCCAGCACCCCTGCTTCACCGCGTCGTTCGCCATCGCGGCGATGAACGACACGGGCAGCCAGGCCTGGCTGGACAAGCTGTGGACCCGCGTCACCACCTGGACGCCGAACGCCACGGACTACTACGGCACCGGCATCACCGTGCAGGTCCTGCTCATCCTCTCGGGGAACTACATCGCGGTCTGACCGCTCCCGGTCAGGGGCCGTTCCGGACGAGGTTTGTCCGGAACGGCCCTTTTCTGTCATCCACCAGACAAGATTTCAACTCTCTGTTGACCTCTTCAACAGCCAGTTGTAGCGTCGGCGACCATCCCGAGGCACCGTGGAGGTCCCCGTCATGCCGTCGACGCCGCACACCCTGACCCGAACCTGGCGCTTGGCCGTGCTCACCGGCCTGGCCGCGCTCGTCACCGCCGCCTGCGGAGGTGGGCCCGACGGTGCCGGCGGCCAGGAACCCGCCGCGCCGGGGGCGCCTTCCGCGATCCCGGACACGACCGCGCTGATCGAGGCCGTCCAGAAGGACGCCGCCGTCGCCGGCACGCTGCCCGCGAAGTACGCGCAGGCCGGGATGCTGCACCTGGCGTCGAACCTGCAGTCCGCGCCCAACAACTTCTACGCCGCCGACGGCAAGACCCCGATCGGCTACGAGGTCGACCTCGCCAAGGCCATCGGCAAGAAGCTGGGCGTCACCGTGCACCACCAGGACATGGCGTTCGGTTCGCTGATCACGAGCCTCCAGTCCGGCCGTGTCGACCTCACGATGGCCGCGATGAACGACACCAAGACCCGGCAGGCGCAGATCGATTTCGTCGACTACTTCTCCTCCGGCATCACGATCATGGTCCGCAAGGGGAATCCCGACCGGATCTCCGGCCCGGACACGCTGTGCGGGAAGAACGTCGCGGTCGTGCAGGGTACGAGCCACCAGAAATTCGCCGAAGAGCAGAACGGCAAATGCACGCAGGCGGGTAAACCGGCGCTGACCGTGACGGCGACCGATTCCGACACGCAGAACCAGAACCAGCTCCGCACCGGCCGGGTCGCCGCCATCCTCAACGACCTGCCCAGCGCGGTCTACATCTCCCGCACCGCGGGCGAGGGCAAGTTCTTCGAGGTCGTCCCCGGTGAGCCGATCAACGGCGGACCGTACGGGATCGGCGTCAACAAGGAGAACAAGCCGCTCGCCGAGTCGATCCAGAAGGCACTGCAGTCCCTGGTCGTTGACGGCGGCTACGGCAAGATCCTCCAGGCCTGGGGCGTCGAGCAGGGCGCGGTCAAGGAGGCGAAGCTCAATGGCGGAAGCTGAACCGCTGCCGATCGTCCGTCTCAAGCACTGGGGCCGCTGGATCAGCGCCGCGATCATCCTGGTGCTGCTGGTCCTGCTCGGGATCGCGCTCGGGAACGCCCAGATCCAGTGGGATTCCGTCCCGGAGTTCCTGTGGTACCGGGTGATGGCGGTCGGCCTGCTCAACACTGTGCTGCTCGCGGTGATCGCACAGGGCTCCGCGATCGTCATCGGGATCGTGATCGCCCTGATGCGCCGTTCGGCGAATCCGGTGGCGCGCTGGTTCGCGGCGGGCTACATCTGGCTGTTCCGCGGGCTTCCGGTGCTGCTGCAGATCCTGATCTGGTACAACCTGGCGCTGGTCTTCGAATTCGTCTCGATCCCGCTGCCGTTCGGCGGCTACCTGCTGCACGAGCAGACCAACGTGCTGATCACCGCGTTCACCGCCGCGCTCCTCGGCCTGGCGCTCAACGAAAGCGCGTACATGGCGGAGATCGTCCGCGCCGGGCTGAACAGTGTCGACAGTGGACAGACGGAGGCGGCGAAGTCGATCGGGATGTCGCCGGGTGCGACGCTGCGCCGGGTCGTGCTGCCGCAGGCGATGCGGGTGATCATCCCGCCGACCGGCAACGACTTCATCAACATGCTCAAGGGGACGTCGATGGCTTCGGTGATCGGGGTGACCGAATTGATCCACGCCGCCAACAACATCTCGTCCAACAACCTGCTGGTGATGGAGACGCTGCTGGCGGCCGCGGTCTGGTACATGGTCGTGGTGACCGTCGCCGGGGTCGGGCAGCACTATCTGGAACGCGCCTTCGACGCCGAGGACCGGTCGCGGAGCCCGTTCTCCCGCGCCGCCAAGGCCTTGCGCACCGCGCCGCTGGTGAGGAGTGAACGTGGCTGAACCGCTGCTCAAGGCCGTGGGTGTCCGCAAGAGCTACGGCCACACCGAAGTGCTGGGCGGGATCGATCTCGAAGTCCGCAAAGGACAGGTGGTCTGCCTGCTCGGCCCGTCCGGCGCCGGGAAGAGCACGTTCCTGCGCTGCGTGAACCATCTGGAGATGATCGACGCCGGGCAGGTCTGGGTCGACGGCGAACCGATCGGTTTCCGGCTGCGCAACGGCAAACTGTACGAACTCAAGGAACGCGAGGTCGCCCGGCAGCGGCGTGACATCGGCATGGTGTTCCAGCGGTTCAACCTGTTCGGCCACCGGACGGCGTTGCAGAACGTCGTCGAGGGCCCGGTCCGGGTGCTCGGCGTCCCGCTCGACGAAGCGCGTGTGCAGGCGCTGGAGTTGCTCGACAGGGTCGGTCTCGCGCATCGGGCCGACGCCTATCCGGCGCAGCTTTCGGGCGGGCAGCAGCAGCGGGTCGCGATCGCCAGGTCGCTGGCGATGAAACCGAAGCTGATGCTGTTCGACGAGCCGACGTCGGCGCTCGACCCGGAACTCGTGGGCGAGGTGCTGGCGGTGATGGGTACGTTGGCCGCGGAGGGGATGACGATGGTCGTGGTGACGCACGAGATGGGGTTCGCGGCCGAGGCCGCGGACGAGGTGGTGTTCATGGCCGACGGCGTGGTCGTCGAGACCGGGCCGCCGGGGGAGATCCTGAGTGCCCCGAAGCACGAGCGGACCAAGCAGTTCCTGGCACGGGTCCTCGCATGACGCGGATCTCGCCGCGGTACCTGCTGCAGTTCGACGAGCCTGCCGGGTACCTCGACTTCGCCAGGTTCGGTCCGCCGTCACACGTCGTGCTCGATACGACGGCGAGCCTGCTCGACGCCTCGACCAAGGCCGGTCCGTCCACTGTGGACGATCTGATGCGACAGGAGACCCGCGCCAAGGCGGCCGCCGCGCGGCTCTCCGGCAGCGACACCGACCACACGGTGCTGTTGCCGCACACCAGTCTCGGGCTGTTCCAGGCCGCGTTCAACGCTCCCCGCGGCGAGGCGCTGGTCTCGGCGTCGGAGTTCCCGGCCAACACCTATCCCTGGGCGCGGGCCGAACAGGCGGGACGGCTGAGGGTGCGGCGGCTGTCGCTCGGGAACGTCACGGCGGGCGCGGTCAAAGCGTCGCTGACGCCGGAGACGTCGCTGGTCAGCGTGAGCGCGGTCGACTTCCGCACCGGGTATCGCGCCGATCTGGCGGCGATCCGCGATGCGGTGGGGGACAGGCTGCTCGTCGTCGACGGCATCCAGGGCTTCGGCGTGACCGAGGCGCCGTGGGAGGTCGCGGACGTGCTCGTCGTCGGCGGCCAGAAATGGTTGCGAGCGGGCTGGGGCACCGGTTTCGCCGTGCTGTCCGACCGGGCGCTGGAGCGGATGGAACCGATCCTGTCCGGCTGGACCGGCGCGCGTGACCCAGGTCTGTTCGACGACGAGATCCACCCCGCCGACGACACCGCGGCCGCGTGGTCGATCTCGAACCTGAGCCCGATCACGTCGGGCGCGTTCGCGGCCGCACTGGAACTGGTCGAGGAAGCGGGCGTCCCAGCCATCGCCGGTCGGATCGCGGAACGCGTCGGTGAACTCGAAGAAGCCGTGAAATCCGTGGGGGGAGAGGTGTTTTCGGCCGTCGGGCGACGGGCCGGGATCCTCGCCTTCACGGTGCCGGGGCACGCGGCCGAACAGGTCGGTTCCGCGTTGTCGGACGCTGGGATCGCCGCGACCGTGCGGCCGGAACACGTCCGGCTGTCCCCGCACGCGTCGACTCCGGCGAGCGCGGCGGAACTGGTGCGCTCGGCGTTGAGCCGCTTGACGAAACCGGCTCGCGTCTTCGAGGCGCCTGTCGTCGCGTCAGCGGTCTCGGGCGACTTGCTCACCGCGCTCGTCCCGGCGGTGCACGCGCTCGCGGCGATGCTGGGGCCCGGCAACGAGGTCCTGCTGCACGATCTGAGCAGGCTGCCGGACTCGATCGTCGCGATCGCCGGCGACCTCACCGGCCGGACGGTCGGCGGGCCGATGACCGATCTCCTGCTGGGCCTGGTCCGGCGCGGCACCACGCAGGACCTGACGAACTACGAGACCCATGGCCCCGACGGACGCGCGATCCGCTCCTCGACCCTGTTCCTGCGGGACGCCGACGGGGTCGCGATCGGCTGCCTGTGCGTCAACCGGCTGACCGACGGCGCGCCGAAGGCCAACGGGCACGAAGCCGAGACGTTCCCGCCCGACGTCGACAGCCTGCAGCGGTTCCTGGTCGGGCGCGCGGTGACGAAGGCCGGGATCCCGGTGGACCTGATGAAGAAGCGGCACAAGGCGGCCGTGGTCCGGGAACTGGACGAGGCGGGGTTCTTCCTCATCAAGGACTCGGTGGACCACCTCGCCGGGGAACTCGACGTCACGCGGTACACGATCTACAACTACCTGAACGAGATCCGGGCGGGCGGAAACGCGTAACTCGCGTGATCAGAAGGCGATCTCGCGTGCTTGGGGGCGGAACACGATGTTCCGTCCCCAATCACGAGAGTTCCGCCTCTGAGCACGCGAGTGCGGTTACTGCAGGAAGGACTCCACGGCGTCCGCCGCCCGCTCGATCCCGCCGTTCCTCCGTGTCTCGGCCCGCACCTCGGCGAGCCGCGCGGCCACCGAAGGTGACCCGGCGACCCGCTCGACAGCGGCCCGTAACGTCGAGGCCGTCACGTCGTCGGCCGGGAGCTGCTCACCGACACCCAGTTCCGCCAGTTTCGCCGCGTTGCCGAAACCGTCGGTGGCCAGCGGGATCGCGACGGTCGGCACGCCGTACCACAGCGATTCGGTGCTGCCGCCCATCCCGGCGTGCGTGATGAACGCCGACGCGGCCTCCAGCACCGCGAGCTGCGGGACGAACGGATGGACCTCGATGTGCTCGGGCAGTGGGCCGAGTTCGGCCGCGTCGGTCTGGCCGATCGAGATCACCACGTGCCAGTCCGAGTCGCGGAACCCGTCCACACACGCGCGGAACAGGTCGATCTGGTCGGTGAACGCCGTGCCGAGCGACATCAGCAGGACCTTCCTGCCGCTCGCGGGCGGGGTCCAGCTCCGGTCGGCGAGGCGTTCCGGGTCCAGTGCCGGGCCGACGAACCGGACCGACGGCGGCACCCGTTCGACGTTCGGCTGCATCGCCCCCGGCAGCAAAGCGAGGACCTGCTCCGGATGGGAGATCCACTCCCAGGCGTCGGCCTCGATCCCGTTCTCGTTCAGCCACCGGGTGAAAGTGGCGAAGTAGTCCTTTCCGGACGGTGAGGACCGGATCGAGGTCAGGATCTCGCCCATGTCCTCTTCGTAACCTTCCCAAGCGACGTACGTCGGGGAAAGCTGCACCGCCGGAACGCCGTAGCGCCGGGCGAGAAGAGGCGCCGGGAGCCCGCCGATGTCGTAGAGCAACAGGTCAGGCCGGTTGTCGTCGTAGAACCCGGTCAGCACCGGCATCGCCTGGATGCCCTCGTCGAGGAAGACCCGCATCTGCGACGCCGGGTCTTCCGGCCACGCCGACTGGTCGCCGAGCGGGAGGATCGAGGAGTGCGAGACGACCTCAGCCCCGGTCGGTTCGATCAACCCGGTGAGCGGCTCGCCCACGACGTAGCTGACGCGATGCCCGCGAGCGACCAGCTCACGGATGACGGCCAGCGACGGGTAGATGTGACTCGGCGCGGTGCAGCCGATCATGGCGATGTGCTTCTGCATGATGTCCTGTCTGGATCCGTGATGGGACGTCAGACGGCGCGCAGAAAGGGGGCCTCCCGATCGCGGGAGGCCCTGCGGTCACGCCGTCTCAGGCGGTGCGGATGCGCACGTAATAGATCATGATCGAGACCCTAGCGCGCATCGGGGCTGCCTCCCAACCGATTAACCGGTTGCCCGGTTTGCCGCGATCGGGACCCGCCGTTGGTAGGGACCTTCGCCGGAAGGCTTTCGCAGGTCATCGGCGCGGATAGGGTTTCGGGGCTTTCACCTTTGGAGGGAAAGGGAAAAACCTTGAGACGTGTGCTCATCACCGCGCTGGCCGTCGCCACGCTCGCCTCGGTCGCGGTGACCGCGCCCGCCGGTGCGGACGAAGCGGCGCGACCCGCCGAGACGATCACCTGGGGCGCTTGTACCGACCCGGCGTTGATCAACGCCAGCGCCGAATGCGGCTACCTGCCGGTCCCGCTCGACTACTCGAGGCCGCGCGGCGAGAAGATCCAGCTCGCGCTCAGCCGCGTGAAGCACAAGACGCCCGAAGCGCAGTACCAGGGCGTCATGCTCACGAACCCCGGCGGTCCCGGCGGTTCCGGGCTGCTGCTCGCGACCCGCGGGCCGCGCGTGCCGAACCACGCCGGCGACGCCTACGACTGGGTCGGTTTCGACCCGCGCGGCGTCGGCTCCAGCAAGCCCGCGCTCTCGTGCATCCCGAACTACATGGACTACAACCGGCCGGAATACGTGCCGACGACGCGGCAGCTGGAGAAGACCTGGCTCCAGCGTTCGAAGTCCTACGCCGACGCGTGCGCCGAGAAGAACAGCCGCGCGCTGCTGGAGAACATCAAGACGACCGACACGGTCCAGGACATGGACAGCATCCGCAAGGCGCTCGGCGCGGAGCAGCTGAACTTCTACGGGTACTCCTACGGCACCTATCTCGGCCAGGTCTACGGGACGCTGTTCCCGCAGCACGTCCGCCGGATGGTCCTCGATTCCACTGTGGACCCGCGCAACGTCTGGTACCAGGCTAACCTGAACCAGGACCTCGCCTATGACGTGAACCTCAACATCTGGTTCGGCTGGGTCGCTTCGCACGACGACGTCTACCACCTCGGCAAGACCCAGGCCGCGGTGAAGCAGGTCTTCGACGATCAGCTGACGAAGCTGCGCGCGGTCCCGGCGGGCGGCTTCATCGGACCGGACGAGTTCCTCGACGTCTTCAACCAGGCCTCCTACTACCAGCTGCGCTGGACGTTGCTCGGTGACGCGCTGGCGAAGTTCGTCAACAAGGGTGACTGGCAGACGATGAAGGGGCTCTTCGAGAGCTTCGGCGGCCGTGGCGACGACAATGGTTACGCCGTCTATCTCGCCGTCCAGTGCACCGACGTGAAGTGGCCGCAGAGCTGGCAGCAGTGGAAGCACGACAACTGGCGGACCTACCAGAAGGCGCCATACTTCACCTGGCAGAACGCTTGGTACAACGGGCCCTGCCTGTACTGGCCCGCGAAGCCGGGCAAGCCGGTCAAGGTCGACGGCAAGAAGGTGCCGAGTGTGCTGATGATCGGCGAGACGCTCGACGCGGCGACGCCGTACGAGGGCAGCCTCGAGGTGCGTAGCCGGTTCCCCGGCGCTCGCCTGATCGGTGAGCCGGGCGGTACGAGCCACGCGATCACCCCGCGCGGCAACGCGTGCGTCGACAACCGGATCGCCGACTACCTGGCGACCGGGGCACTGCCCGACCGCAAGCCAGGGCGGACGGCCGACGTCGAATGCGCTCCGCTGCCGCTCCCGGTGCCACCCCCGGCACCGGCAGCACCCGCGGCCGCTGCGCTCTCCCGAGTGCCCGCCTAGTCAGAAAGTCCGTGAAGGCCTCCTTCCCTACCTTGAGCGTAGGGAAGGAGGCCTTCACGGCGTTCTAGGGTTTCCAGGGCAGGGGACTTTGTGTTACAAAGTTGAGGGTGAGCTTTGTGGTTCAGAGTGCTCGAAGGGGGAGAGTCATGGAGGACGCGTTCAGCCTCGAAGGGCTGGAGAAGCGCTTCGGCGACGTCCTGGCCGTCGACGGCGTCAGTGTGCGTGTCGCACCGGGGGAGGTGGTGGCGCTGCTCGGCCCGAACGGTGCGGGCAAATCCACCACGATCGACATGCTGCTGGGCCTGACCAGGCCGGATACCGGTCAGGTGCGGGTCGCCGGGCTCAGCGCGGCCGAGGCGATGGACCGGGGGATGGTCGGCGCGATGGCCCAGAACGGGACGCTGCTGAGGGACGCCACGGTCGCCGAGCTCGTCGGCCTGTTCGCCTCGCTGCACCGGAACCCGTTGCCGACCCGAGAGGTTCTCAAGCGCGCCGGAGTCACCGAGTACGCGAACCGCCGCTGCGGGAAGCTCTCCGGTGGCGAGCAGCAGCGGGTGCGGTTCGCGCTCGCGCTGGTCGGCGATCCGGACCTGCTGGTACTCGACGAGCCGACCGCGGCGATGGACGTCGAGGGTCGGCGCCGGTTCTGGGCGTCGATGCGCGAATACACCGAGACCGGTCGCACGGTCCTGTTCGCGACGCACTACCTCGCCGAGGCCGAGGACTACGCGGATCGCGTCGTGCTCATGCGGCACGGCCGGGTCGTCGCGGACGGGCCGGTCGGCGAGGTCCGGGCCGCGGTCGCGGGCCGGGTGCTGCGTGCCGTCGTCCCAGAGGCGACCGAAGCCGGGCTGGTCGCGCTGCCCGGAGTGTCGCGCGCGGTGCTGCGGGCCGGGCACGCGGAGCTCAGCTGCGCTGATTCCGACGCCGCCATCCGCGGCCTGCTGCGCGAGTTCCCGCTCGCCGCGAACATCGAGATCACCGCCGTGGGACTGGAAGAAGCCTTCATCGCGCTGACCGCGGACACGCCTGAAGGGCAGAACACAGCTGAGACCGAGGGAGTCTTGCGATGAACCTGAACTACCTCGCGCTGGAGATCAAGCGCATCGTCCGCAGCCCGCAGTTCGCGCTGTTCACCATCGGCATGCCCCTGGCGATGTTCCTGTTGTTCGGCGGCATCTTCGGCGCCCAAGAGATCGCTCCCGGCATCTCGACCGCGACGGTGACCATGGTGAACATGGCCGCGTACGGCGCCATGACCGCCGCGCTGTTCACCGGCACCCGCGTCGCCACCGAACGCACCGACGGCTGGCAGCGCACGTTGCGGCTCACCCCGCTGCGGGCGCCGGGCTACCTGATGGTCAAGGTGTCGGCGGGATTGTTCGTCGCGCTTCCCGTCCTGCTGGTGATCTTCGCGGCCGGGATGATCCGCGGCATCCGGCTCGAAACCGGCCAGTGGCTGACGATCTTCGGTTCACTGTGGCTCGGGGCGCTGCCCTTCGCGGTGCTGGGACTGATGATCGGCCTGTTCGGCAAGGGCGACACCGTCCAGGCCGTGACCGGTGCGCTGATGCTGCCGCTGGGCATGTTCGGCGGGCTGTGGATCCCGCTGCAGATCCTGCCCGGCTGGATGAACACCGCCGGGCACATCATGCCGACGTACTGGCTCGGCGAGATCGGCCGCGCGCCGGTGCTCGGCGGTTCGGGCACGCTGATCGCCGTCGGGGTGCTCGCGGCCTGGCTCGTGGTTCCCGCGCTCGTGGTGATGGCGAGGTTCCGGCTTGACACGGCGAGACTGTGATCGCGTGTTAGCTTTCCCAGGTGGTGGAGGATGAACGGGACGGCGACGAGCGGCCGATGACGCCCGAGGAGTCGCTCGCGCTCATCGCCAGGCAGTCGGAGAAGACCCGGCGCGAGATCGGGCCGAACCCGGCCGTGCTGCTCGCCGTCTGGGGTCTGGTGTGGCTGTTCGGTTTCGGGCTCGTCTACGTCTCCGCCCCGCCCACCGCCTTGATGCCGATGTGGGCCGCCGCGGCGATCACGGTCGCCGGTTTCGCCGGGGCCATGGCGTATTCGGCGATCTACGGCATCCGCGCGGGCCGTGGCGTGCGCGGACCGTCCCGACTCGTCGGGGCGATGTACGGGTGGAGCTGGGTGATCGCGTTCGGCGGGCTGACGGTGGTGAACACCGCGCTGATCCGCCTCGGCCTCGACACCGACCTGATCCCGTTGCTGTGGTCCGGGACGTCGCTCATGCTGACCGGCCTGATGTACCTCGCGGGCGGAATGCTGTGGCAGAGCAAACTGCAGTACGGCCTCGGCGTGTGGATCATCGCGTGCGGCGCGGCGAGTGTGCTGGCGGGCGGGCCGCACAACTTCCTCGTGCTGAGCCTCGCGGGCGGCGGTGGCTTCCTGGTGGCGTCGCTGGTCTTCCTGGTGCGGTCGCGATGAGCGAAGACGGGCTGCCGCAGCTCGATCCGGTGATCCACGCGCAGGCGCGGTTGCGGGTCACGGTGGCGCTGTCGAGCCTCGGGCCGGGGGATCGCATCACTTTCCCGCGGCTACAGCAGCTGCTGGACATGACACCGGGCAATCTGTCGACGCATCTGCGCAAACTCGAGGACGCCGGCTACGTCGAGATCACCAAGGCCTTCGAACATCGCACACCGGTCACGCTGGTCGAGCTGACCACCCGTGGCCGGGCCGCGTTCGAGGAGTACACGAAGGCCCTGCACCGTCTTCTCGAGGTACCGGGCGATGGGCGGGCATGACCGGTGGGTCATCCATCTCGACATGGACGCGTTCTACGCCTCCTGTGAACAGCTGACCCGGCCGACCCTGGCGCGGCGTCCCGTCCTGGTCGGCGGCGCGGGCCCGCGCGGCGTGGTCGCCGGGGCGAGTTACCAGGCGCGTGAACACGGGATCAAGTCGGCGATGCCGATGTCGCAGGCCCGACGGCTGCTGCCGCCCAACGGCGTGATCCTCCCGCCGCGGTTCAAGTTGTACGAACTGCTGAGCACGCAGGTGTTCGATCTTGTCGCCCAGTACGCGCCCGTGCTGGAACGGATCTCCCTCGACGAGGCCTTCGCGGAACCGCCGTCGCTGGCCGGGGCGTCGTCGGATCAGGTCCGGGAGTTCGGTGCCCGCCTGCGGGAACACATCCGGTCCGACATCGGCCTGGTGGCGTCGATCGGGGCGGCGTCGGGGAAGCAGGTGGCGAAGGTCGCGTCGGATCTGGCCAAACCGGACGGGCTGCTCGTCGTCGACCAGGGCACCGAACGCGACTTCCTCGCCCCGTTGCCGACCAGGGTGCTGTGGGGGATCGGCCCGGTGGCGGAGGGGAAACTGCGGGCGATCGGCGTCCGGACGCTCGGGCAGCTCACCGCGCTCTCCGACGCCGACGCGGTGTCCACTTTGGGCAGTGTGGTCGGCCGGGACCTGCGGCGCCTGGCGACCGGCGTCGACGACCGGCCGGTGTCCGACCGCGCGGAACTCAAGCAGGTCAGCGCGGAGACGACCTTCGACCGGGACCTGATCGACCTGCCGAGCCTGCGGCGCGAGGTCCGCGACCTCGCCGTCCACGCGCACAAACGGCTCGTCAACGCCGGCAGGGTCGCGCGGACGGTGGTGGTGAAACTGCGGCACACCGACTTCAGCACGGTGACACGTTCGGAGACGATGGCCTCACCCACCGACGAATTCGACCAGCTCGCCTCGATGGCGGAACGGCTGCTGATCGACCCGACCGAATTCGGCGGGGTGCGGCTGGCCGGGGTCGCGTTCTCGGGGCTTTCGGTGCCGCATCAGGATCCGCTGTTCACGCTCGCCGTCCCTGCTCCGGACGTGCCCGTGGTCGAGCGGGCGCCCGCACCGGTGGTCGCGGTCTCGTCGACTTGGCGCCCCGGAGACGACGTCGTGCACGATGCGCACGGAACGGGCTGGGTGCAGGGCGCCGGGCACGGGCGGGTGACCGTGCGGTTCGAGACGCGGTCCAGCGGCCCTGGTGTGGCGCGGACCTTCCCTCAGGAGGATCCGGCTCTGCGCCGAGGCGAACCCGGCGACTGCCTGGTCTGATCCCGAAACGCGTTCCGATCGTGAGGCGGTTCGGGTATCGTCCAGGTAGGAGCGCCGGGAAGTCTGGTCGGCATGGTGTTCGTCGACCCAAGGGAGTTCCCCGTGGCCACCCATTCTTCAGTGCCGATGCTTCTGGACCGGCGACGGATGTTCTACCTGGCGACCGTGGGCGGGCTCGTGGTCGCCCTTGCCGCCGGCGTCATGCTTTGCCTCGGTCTGTCAGGGGACGGCGCCGCCTGGGTGAGAAGCGCCGAACTCGTGGTCCTGTCGGCCGGGCTCCTCGCCGCCGGGATCGCGTGCGGCATCGCTCTCCAGTACGGCCGCAAGGTACGCGGGGCCACGGTCGACACCTGGCTTCCCGTGGAAACAGCCGTCGCACGGAAGCCAGGACTCGAGGTGCAATCCCAGCGTTTCCACACCATGAGCCTCCTGGCCATCCCGCTCTCCATATTCCTTGTCGTGATGTTCGGTCTCATGGTGTGGCTCTCGGTGGTGGTGGTGCGTTCACCGGCCCTCGCGATTCTCCCCGGCGTTCCACTGGCCGTCGGAGGCTTCGGCAGCTTGACAGCCTGGGCGGGCTGGAACAGAAGAGCCAGGTCCGTGCGGAAGACCGGTTGGTACGCCGCGAAAGTCGTCGACGTCGAAGTCTTCGAAGGACGTGCGGCGCCCCTGCCGTTGATCTCGATCGGCTTCGAAGACGGCAGCACGATCCGGCTCCGTTCGATCATGTCGACCTACGACGCCAGGTATCAGGCGGGACGCCGCAATGCCGAGGCGTGGGTCGGCGGCGAAGACACCGCCATGGTCGTCTTGTTCGAAAACGGCGCCTTCCGGAAAGGCCTGTATCCGGTACCGGTGAAGGCCCTCGGCCCACGTACTTTCCCGCCGAGTTCGACGCCCCCTCGTGACCGGGCAGGCAGTCCGAGCTGGGTCAAGCGGGTCGGGCGCTAGCAGCCGGGCGTCAGGCGGGCCACCTGCTGTCCCGCGATCAGGAACGCGCCGACGCCGTAGGCACCCGTGTCACCGGCACTCGAAGGCCCAGGGCCGGAAGCGACCGGCTGCACGTAGCCGAGGAAACCGTCCGCCCGCAAAGCCTTGGTGGACAACGCTTCCCAGGCCTTGTCGACGGTGCGCCGGTACTTGCCCGCGTCGAGGAGCCCGGCGTTGACGCCCCAGGCGAGCCCGAACGTGATCAGCGCGGTCCCGCTGCTTTCCGGTCCGCCGTGGTTCCACGGCCGCAGCAGATCCGTGTTCCAGAAGCCGTCCCGTCGCTGCAGGAACCAGAGCGTGTTCGCCATCTTCTCGAAGACCCGCAGGTACTCCGGCCGACGCGGGTCGCCGGAAGGCAGGACCTGCAGCACCTTCGCCAAACCGGCGAGCGCCCAGCCGTTGCCGCGCGACCAGTAAGCGTCGCTGCCCGCGTCGCGGCGCCAGAGTCCGATCCCGCCGTCGTACAGCTTCCTTTCCGCCGAGCGGAACAGTTTCCCCATCGCCGCCAGTGCCGGCTCGCTGCCGTCCATGACGCCGATCCGCGCCAGCGACGGCATCGCCATGTTCAGCGCCTCGACGTGGTCCCAGTAACCGGTATTGCCCCGCTCCACACTCACGACCTCGTCGGCGATCCGTTGGCGGACATCGGCGATCACCGGGGCGTCGGGGTGGAAGGAGTACAGGTCCAGATACGCCTCACCGGCCGCCTGGAAGGCCGGGAAGAACGGCCGCGCCGGGTCGCTCTGCAACAGGTACTTGTTGTCCTGGGCCCACGGAAGCGTCTTGTGGTTCGAGACGCCCGTCGTCCGCACCAGCGCGAGGTTCCCGACGTGGAAGGTGCCGTTCTGCCATGAGTTCGCCGCGAGATCCGTTCCGTTGGCGACCCAGTGGTCGCCTGCCGCGATCATCGCCTTCGCCACGGTGCACTGCTCCGCGGCGACGGCCGGGGGCACGGTCGACAGGCTCGCGCCCAACACCGCCGCGGCGAGCAGGGCGACCCGGCCTCGCCCTTGTCCGGCTGACGTCCACCCGATCACGCGTCTCGTCCATCCAATCACGAGAGTTCGCCGTCTGATCACGCGAGTTCGCCGATGCCGCAAGCCGGGCCGGCGTGACTGGATGGACGACACGCGTGATCAGACGGACGACACGCGTGATTGAGCGGCGATCTCGCGGGGGCCGCATGGCCGATTCCGAGGAAACGCATGGAGCGTCCTCCTTAAGCACTTCGCGGCGGCGGTGAGCTTCCGTGCCCGGAAACCCGGAATCGAGAATGGTGTGCACCGCTGAGGGTGTCAAGATGCCGGTGAGCGGTACGGCACAACGGTTTCCAGTAACCGGCGCGACGCCGATTCCGCTCCGTCACCGTCTTTTCCGAGCACCGCCGCGACCACGAGCGAATGGGCGGACAGCACTTCGTCGCCGGGCACCTCTTCGAGCGCCGCGACGACCGGAATGTGCAACTGCGCGATCAAAGCGTTGCCGGACGCGCGAAGCAGGGCCGCGTGGAAGGCGCGGTCGGCCTCCTGAAAAGCCCGGAGGTCGACCGCGTCGGCCATCAGCCCGTACGTCGCGACGAGGACCGCGAGCTCGTCCGGACACCGATGCCACGCGGCCATCCGCGCCGCCTGCGGTTCGATCGCCAGCCGCAGTTCGTGCAGTTCCGCCAGATGCCGCGAGCGTTCGGGACCGGCGACCCGCCACGCGATGACGTCGGGATCGATCGCGTCCCAGTGCTCCGGCGGCCGCGTCCAGGTGCCGACCCGCGGTCGCGCCGCGACCATGCCCTTGGATTCCAGCACCCGCAACGCTTCCCGCACCACCGTGCGCGACGCGGAGAACCGGCGGCCGAGATCCTCCGGCACGATCGGCTGCTCGGTCCCGAAGGCCCCGGAAACGATCAGCCTGCCCAGTTCGTCGACGATCCGGGCATGTCGGGTCATACGGGCAGGCCGACCCGGCGTTCCCCGCCGCGGACCTGCTGGAGCACGACGGCGACGACGAGCAGGGTCCCGGTGGCCATGTTCTGCCAGAAGGGGTTGACGCCGAGCCCGGACATCCCGTTGTTGAGCACGCCCAGGATGATCACCGCCAGCACGGTGCTGATGATGGATCCCTTGCCGCCCTTGAGCATCGTGCCGCCGAGCGCGGCGCCGGTGACGGCGAGCAGTTCGAGCCCTTCGGAACCGGATGTCGGCTGCCCTGATCCGGTGCGCGCGGTGATCAGCAGCCCCGCGATCGCCGCGACCACTCCGACGAGGGCGTACACGCCGATGATGTAGCGGTTGATGTTGATCCCGGCCAGCCGCGCGGCGGTGTCGTTGCCGCCGATCGCGTAGATGTTGCGGCCGATGTCGGTGTAGCGCAACAGGAAGTGCAGGATCGCCGCGACGAGCAGGAACACCCACACCAGCGTCGGCAGTCCGGCGATGGAGCCCTTGGCCAGGAAGATGAACAGGTCGTCGGCGCCGGTGTAGCCCTGCGCCTTCCCGTCCGAGACCACCTGCGCGATGCCCTTGTACGTCGCCAGCATCGCCAGCGTCGCGACCACCGGGTTGACCCGGCCGAAGATGATGATCATGCCGTTGACCAGGCCGCACACCACGCCGACGCCGATCGCGGCGAGCGTCCCGACCGCGGAGGAGCCGGTCGAGGTGAACACCATCGCCGAAACCACCGACGCGAGCCCGGCCATCGAGCCGACCGAGATGTCCAGCGCGCCCAGGATGATCACCAGGGTCTGCACCAGCGACAACAGGCCCATGATGGTGATCGCGCTGCCGATCAGGAGCAGGTTGTTGGTGCGGAGGAAGTTCTCGTTCAGCGAGCTCATCAGGATCACCAGCGCGATCAGGGTGAGCAGCAGGCTCGAGTTCTGCACGCCGATCGCGGTCAGCACCCGGCGGACGGGGGAGACACGCTCGGCTTCCGCGGCGGGAGCCCGTTCTTCGGATTCGGTGCGCGTGGGGGTGCTCACGAGACGATCTCCAGGTCTTCTTCGGTGGCGGGAATGGCCAGGGTCAGCACGGCTTCTTCACTCGCGTCGTCGCGGCCGAGCTCGCCCGCGACCCGGCCCGCGCGCAGCACGACGATCCGGTCGGCGAGACTCAGCACCTCGGGCAGATCGGACGAGATCACCAGCAGCGCGATGCCTTCGGCGGCGAGGCCGTCGATGATCCGGTAGATCTCGGCCTTCGCGCCGACGTCGACCCCGCGCGTCGGCTCGTCGAGGATCAGCAGCTTCGGGCGCCGCGCGAGCCACCGCGCGAGCACGGTCTTCTGCTGGTTGCCGCCGGAGAGCTTGCGGACCTCCTGCTCCATCGACGGCGTCCGCACCCGCAGTTCGCGCACGTACTCCTCGACGAGTTCGCGTTCCTTGGCCCGCCGCACCACCCGGAACCGGCGCAGCCGGTCCAGTACGGCGATGGAGACGTTGTCGCGCACGGATCGCTGCATCAGCAACGCGTCGGTCTTGCGTTCCTCGGGCGCGAACCCGATCCCCGCCTTGACCGCGTCGCCGGGAGTACGGGCACGTAACGGTTTCCCGTCCAGTTCCACGGTTCCCGAGCGCACCGGCAGGTCGCCGACGATCGCGTGCGCGAGTTCCGACCGCCCGGCGCCGACCAGCCCGGCGAGACAGACGACCTCGCCCGCGCGGACCTCCAGGGAGATGTCCGCGACGTCGTCGGTGGTGACCTGGTCGAGTCGCAGCACGACCCGGCCGGTCTCCTGCGTGACCCGGCGCTCCAAAGTGGACAGATCGCGGCCGATCATCATGCGCACCAGCCGGTTCTCGTCGGTGGAGGCGGCGTCCTCGACCCCGATCAGCCTGCCGTCGCGCAGCACCGCCACGCGATCGGCGAGCTGGAAGATCTCCTTCATCCGGTGCGAGACGTAGACGACCGCCACCCCGCTGTCCCGTAGCCGCCGGATCAGCGCGAACAACGCGTCGACCTCGTGTTCGGACAGCGACGACGTCGGCTCGTCGAACGCGATCACCTTCGCCGTCGTCGTCGCGGTGAGCACCCGCAGGATCTCGACCAGCTGCCGTTGCGCGGCGGACAGCCTGCTCCCGAGCGTCTCCGGTCGCAGCACGCCCTCGAACCCGTACTCCCGCAACGCTTCCTGCGTCATCCGGTGCAGGGTCCGCCGGTTGACCAGCCGTCCCCGCGTCGGCAGTTCGCCGACGAAGACGTTCTCCGCCACCGAGACATGCGGGATGATCTCCGGTTCCTGGTAGATCACCCGGATCCCGGCGGC
Organism: Amycolatopsis alba DSM 44262; assembly: GCF_000384215.1. NCBI lineage: Bacteria > Bacillati > Actinomycetota > Actinomycetes > Pseudonocardiales > Pseudonocardiaceae > Amycolatopsis > Amycolatopsis alba. The sequence goes on from NZ_KB913032.1 coordinate 5,558,571, forward strand.
CATCGCGGCGCGCGGGCTGTCGAACGTCATGGGACCGCCGTCGAGCAGCAGCCGCCCGTCGTCGGGACCGTGGTCGCCCGACAGCACCCGCAGCAGGGTGGACTTCCCGGCGCCGTTCTCGCCCATCAGCGCGAGCACCTCGCCGGGCCGGAAGTCCAGGGTGACGCCGTCGAGCGCCGTCACCCCGGAGAACCGTTTGCTGATCCCTTCGGCGGTCAGCGCCGCCGCGGGTTCGGATGTGGCCATGGAAACGCCTCCACGCGGGATCAGATGCAGTTGACGCCGGCCTGCTTGTAGTTGTCCTTGGTGACGATCTGGGTCTTCGCGATCGTCTCCGGGGGCAGTTCCTTGGAGTTCTTCACCTTGTCCACCAGCAGTCCGATCGCGGTGCGGCCGACCTCGGCGCCGGAGATGAACAACGCCGACTTGTTGCCGGTGTCCTTGCCCGCGGCCCAGTCCTTGCAGGTCAGGTACGCGCCGAGGCCGACGCCGATGATGTCGGCGGCGGGGACGCCCGAGTTCGCCAGCGCGGTCACCGCGCCGGTCTCGTTCTCGTCGTTGCAGCCCCAGACCACCCAGTGCTTGACGCCGGGGTTCGAGCCGATCACCGCGCCGGTGCGGTTCTGCGCGTCCACCGGGGTGTTGTCGGTGCCGACCTCGATCACCGGGACCTGGGCACCGCTCTTTTGATCAGACAGAGTCTTGTCGAAAGCGGCCTTCGCCGCCGAGACGCGGTCCGAGCACACGGTCAGGTCCTGCTTGTAGGCGCTGATGATCTTGGTGTCGGCCGCGGTCCAGCCCGCCGCCTTGAACAGCTTCGCGGCTTCCTTGCCGACCGAATCGCCCATCTGCGAGCCGTTGAAGCCCACGAACGGCGACTTCGTGCCGCCGCCGTCCTTGATCACGTCGTCGGAGGCGATGATCGGGATGCCCGCGCTCTTGGCCTTGTCGAGCACCTGCGGGCCGATGGCCTGGTCCGGGACGACGATCGCGATGCCGTTGGCGCCCTGGGCGAGCGCGGCGTCGAGTTCGGTGATCGCCTTGTTGGCGTCCTGCCCGAGGTTGACGACCTTGAGTTCGACGCCCAGCTCCTTCGCCTTCTCCTGCGCGCCCTGCGCCTGCTCGACGAAGTACTGCTGATCGCCCTGTTTCTGCAGGTAGAACAGCGTGACCTTGCCGCTCGCGGGAGCCTGCTGCTGCGGTGTGGCGGTCTCCTTCCCGGAAGAGCAGCCGGTCACCACGAGACCAGCAATCAAACAAGAACCAACAATGCGCCAAGGCAGGGACCTGTGCGAAGCTGTGGACATCGATTGCTCCCAGGATGAAGCGGAAGAGTGTGACTCGTATTACTAATCACTCTTCCAGGTGACGTCAAGGCGCGATCTGGTCACGAGGAACGGCTGTGGTCGTATTAATCGCCGGTCAGCAGCCGGGTTCGGCGGCGAGTGGTCCTGTGGAACTTGTCCGAAGTTTGTCCGATCGGTGTTGTTGACTTTGGTTGAGTGTCGCGCGCGATTCCCGTAAGGCAGGATGAACAAGACAAGTCACCCGATCGAGGGAACCGATGTTCAGCTCCCGCGCCCGTCAAGGCACCGCCCTCCTCGCCACCGCCCTGCTGCTGGCCGCGTGCAGTACCACCTCCGAGGAACCGAAGCCGCCCGCCGCGTCCGAGGCGCCAACGCAGGCGAGCCAGGCTCCGGACGGGTCGTTCACCGTGGTCGCGACCGGTGACGTGCTGATCCACCCCGCGCTGACCGACCAGGCCAAGGAGGACGGCAAGGGTGAGATCGACTACCGGCCGCTGCTGGCCGGGATCAAGCCGCTGATCTCCGGCGCCGACCTCGGCATCTGCCATCTCGAGACGCCGCTCGCGCCGAAGGGCGGGCCGTACAGCGGCTACCCGTCGTTCAGCGCGCCGCCCGAGATCGTCGACGCGCTCAAGGACACCGGCTACGACAACTGCTCGACGGCGTCCAACCACACGATCGACCAGGGCGCGGACGGCGCGACGCGGACGCTCGACAAACTCGACGAGGCGGGGATCAAGCACACCGGGTCGGCACGTTCGGCCGAAGAGGCGAAGAAGCCGCTGATCGTCGACGTCAAGGGCGTTAAGGTCGCCCAGATCTCCTTCGCCTACGGGTTCAACGGGATCAAGGTTCCCGCGGGGAAACCCTGGCTGGTCAACCAGATCGACGCCGAAGACGTGATCGCCCAGGCCAAGGCTGCCCGGAAGGCGGGCGCCCAGGTCGTCGTCGCGAGCCTGCACTGGGGCACCGAGTATCAGCACGAAGCGACCGCCGAACAGCGCTCACTGGCGAAGAAACTCCTCGGTGACGACTCGATCGACCTGATCATCGGCCACCACGCCCACGTCGTGCAGCCCTTCGAGCAGATCAACGGCAAGTGGGTCGCCTACGGCCTCGGCAACAGTGTCGCCCGGCATTCGGAACCGAAGGGCTCGACCGAACAGGGCGCGGCCGCGCGGTTCCGGTTCGTGCGGGACGGCGAACGCTGGAAGGTCGACAAAGCCGAGTACGTCCCGACCCTGGTCCAGCTCGGCCCGCCGATCCGGTTGCTCGACCTGACCGCCGGGCAGGCCGGGAACGCCGGCGCGGAAGCGCTCAAGGCCACCGACGAGGTCGTCCTCAGCCGGGGAGCCGGTGAGCGGGGGCTGACCCGCCTCGGACGCTGAAACCTTCCGCTCTGACAGCGAGTGGGCCGGGCCGCTTCGACCGGCCCACCCGCTGCTTTTCCGCGCCCGTCTTCAATACCGTCGCCGCACCACCAGTTTCGCGAGGGCCGCGAGCTCGGCGCCTGGGCGGGGCACCGGGTTCGAGACGGCGAGGTGGTGCAGCGCGCCGGTCAGGAGCGCGTCGGCCTGCTCCTGGCTCCAGGACCGGCCGCCCGCCCGTTCCACCAGTTCCGCCGCGTGGGGCAACTCCGCGGCTTCGAGGTTTTCCTTGCGGTACAAGGCATCCAGTTCTCGCCCGGCTTCGGTCCCGGAGTGGAGCGCGGCCACCACCGGCAGGGACTTCTTCCGGTTGGAAAGATCCGAATGGACCGGTTTCCCGGTCACCGCCGGATCGCCCCAGATCCCGAGGAGATCGTCGATGTGCTGGAACGCCAGCCCGAGTGCCCTCCCGTACTCGGTCAGCCGGTCGACCTGATCCTGCCTCCCTTCCCCGGCGATCGCGCCGAGCGTGCAGGACGCCCCGAGCAACGCGCCGGTCTTCCCCTCGGCCATGCGTACGCATTCGGCGGTGTCGACGTCACCGCGTTCCTCGAACTTCAGATCCGCGCTCTGGCCCTCCAGTAGTTCGATCACGGCCGTGCTCAGCACCCGCAGCGCGGTCTGCCCGAACGGGGCCAGCATCTCGAAGGCCCGGCACAGCAAGGCGTCCCCGGCGAGGATCGCGGCGCCCGTGCCGAAGATCGTCCACGCCGTCGGGCGGTGCCGCCGGGTGGTGTCACGGTCCATCACGTCGTCGTGCAGCAACGAGAAGTTGTGCACCATCTCCACCGCGACCCCCACCGGGACGGCGACTTCGGCGTCGCCGCCGACCGCCTGCGCCGACAGCAGGGCGAGCGCGGGACGCAACGCCTTCCCGCCGTCCGAAGTGGATGGACGGCCGTGCTCGTCCCACCAGCCGAAGTGATAACCGGCGATGAGCCGCATCGATTCCGGCAGCCCGTCGACGGCTTCGCGCAACGCCGGATCGAGCAGGTTCCGGCTCCACGCCAGTACTTCGTTCGCGGGCCGGGAGCCGATGCGGGTGTCGATCGTCGTCAACGGATTCCCCTTCAGACTTCGTGAACTGCTGTTAGCACAATTCGCGGATGCCCAATTCGAGCGGGCGGACGCAACGTCAACATAGCAAGCGGTAATGCTCGGACAAACAGCTCGATCGGGTCTCGGGAGAGGTTCACCTGTTTGCCGGATTGGCCCGGACGCGGCAACCGATGACGGCCGTTCGGGCTACGAAACTGCTCGAAATGTCGGTATCCGACCCGGTGATGACGTCACGTGGTGGATCCTCACTCGGTCGTGAAGGCGGGCTCGCCGACCGGTGACGCGCCTTTTCGGTGCGTGTCGGAATTCGTTTCGCGATATGAGAAGTTGGGCCGAGCCGGTGATGATCCACTTTCACTTATCCGCCGCAGGTATGAATTGATTCAACCGGTCTTTTCGCTTGTCGAAGCGTGAACTAGGTTCAGCAGTCATCGCAGGGAAGGAGTCGAATGGGTATTTACCTGACCGGCATCGCCTGGGTGGTCGGCGCGGCGGCCTTCGCCGGATTCGTCGGCTACCTCGTCCGCAAGTTCGGCTGGGACGAGGGGCGGCCGGACAACAACGACGCCGCGGGCCAGGTGTTCACCATCGTCGGCGGGTTGCACGCCGTCCTGGTCGCGTTCATCCTGATCTCCCTCTTCGACTCCGCGAGCGCGGCGCGGGACGGCTCGTACCACGAGGCGGACAGCCTGGTCGCCGCGGTCTGGGCCGCGGATTCCCTGGGTGACGAGGTCAAGGTCGAGGTCCGGAAGCTGAGCGCGGAGTACATCTCCACGGTCGAGAAGAAGGAGTGGCCGCAGATGGCGGGCGGCGAGGAGACCGTCTCCGGCGCCGGCTGGACGCAGCTCGACCAGCTGCGGAAGGCGGTCGACAAGGCCCCTTCGGACGACGACTGGTTCCGTGAGCGGAAGACCGAGGCGTCCACCCAGCTCTGGCAGGTCTACGAGGCGAGGCAGGCCCGGCTCAACGCCGTCGAGGGCGGCAAGGTCGGTGGTGTCGTCTGGTTCGCGCTCATTCTCGGCAGCCTCATCTCGGTGCTGCTGCCCAACCTGTTCGGTGGCACCCGGCTGGCCGCGCATCTGGTGATCGTGTCCACCCTTGCCGGTACGGTCACCCTGCTGTTGTTCGCGATCTACCAGCTGCAGAACCCGTTCGGCGGCGGGGTACGGATCCCACCCGACGCGTTCACCGCCGCGCTGGCAAGGCTCACCTGAACCGGTGAGCACTGTGGACGGGGTGACACGGGCGGCGGCGACGGCGGCCGTCGCCGGACTGGTCGGCGCGTCGGCGCTGCTGGCCCCGATGACGGCGCGTGCCGCCGAGTCTTGCCTGGTGGTGCAGGCGGAGACCGGCTCGTACGGGACGTCGAAGCTGCGGTGGCTCGATGTCGGCTCGGGAACCACTTCGCGGGTGACCGAACCGGGCTACCGGCTCAACGCGCTCGGTTACTCCGCGACACGGGATCTGGTCTTCGGTGTCGCCGAAGGGCTCAGCCGCGGCGCGCACGCGGTGTCGATCGACCGTGACGGGCGGACCGAGGACCTCGGCCCGATCACCCGCGCCGGGAACCGGCTGCCGCTGTGGAGTCCCGTCGCCGGGGTGACCGCCGGCGCGATCGGCGGGAACTCCTGGTACCTGCTGAGGAACGGCACACTGTACACAGTGGACTTGACGCCGGGGGAGCGGTACCTGCGGGTGATCAGGACGGTGTTCCTGCGGCCGATCACGCTCGCCCACGACGTCAACGATTTCGCGTACCACAACGGACTTCTCTACGGCGTCTCCACCACTTGGCGCGGAAGAGGCGCGGTGATCACGATCGACCCGGCGTCCGGCAAGGTCCGTGAAGTCGAAGACGCCCGGTTCCCGCCTGCCGACATCTACGGTTCCGTCGTGCTCGCCCGCGACGGTGCCCTGTACGCCACGGCGAACCGGATCGGCGGGCGCAGCGTGCTGTACCGCCTGGACCGCGGCGGGCAGGTGACCGAGGTGCTTTCGGGTCCGCCGCTGGCGGGTTCGGACGCGGCGGGCTGCCTCACCGCGCCCGAGCCGCCGGAACCGGAGCCGCCCAAGCCGACACCCACTCCTACTCCGTCCCCGACGCCCACACCTACCCCGTCACCCACTCCGACTCCGAGTCCGTCACCCAGTCCGACGCCTTCGCCGAACCCGAGTCCTAGCCCGAGCCCGACACCGAGCCCGAGCCCGACACCGAGCCCGAGCCCGGCACCGAGTCCCACGCCGACGTCCTCACCGAGGCCGTCACCAACGCCGTCACCAACGCCGACTTCGATGGCCAAAGTGATTCCGCCGCCCGCTCCCGTGCCGAAGCCGTCCCGTGCGGCCGCGCCCAAGCAGGAGAAAGCGGCGGCGAAGGCCGATCCGCACGCGCGCACGAAGGAGAAGCGGCGATGGGGGCTGACCGCGCTGGTCCTGATCCTCGGCGGGGGAGCGGCGGCCGGTGCCGTCCGGCGGGCCCGGTGAGTCAGTACTTGAACTGGTCCACGTTCTCGCGGGTGATCAGCAGCGGGTCACCGAGCAGCACGGTCTTCCGGTCTGCCTCGTACTTGATCGCCGGGAGTTCGAGGTTGACCTTGTTCGACGGGCCGAGCGGTTTGCCCTCGGCGATCTGCTTGCCTGCCCAAGCGGTGAGGTAGCCGAGTGACTCGACGTTCCACAGCACCGAAAGCGACGCGGAACCGTCCAGAAGGTACGGCTTGATCGCCGTCGGCGTCCCGACGCCGACGGTGAAGACGCGGCCGATCTTCTGCTGCGAGCGGACCGCCTCGGCGACCCCTGGCGCGGACGTCGTGCACTCGCCGACCAGGCCGGTGAGATCCGGGTACTTGCGCATCAGGTCCTTGGCCAGCGCGGTGGCGTACTCCTTGTCTTCACCGGCGTAGACCGTCTCGACGAGCTGCGCATGGGGATACTCCGTAGCGGTATACGCACGCTGAACGGCGATCCACGCGTTGAGGTTCTCTGCCGTCTCGCCGCAGGAGACGATCGCGTACTTGCCCGCGCCGCCCATCTTCTTCATCAGGGCGTCGGTGAGCGCCTTGCCGATGCCCTCCGGGGTCGCCTGGTTGACGAAGAGTTCGCGATCGGTGCCGGGCGCGTCGGTGTCCGAAGTGATCACATGGACGCCCTTGGCCCGCGCGTCGGTGATCGCCGGTGCGATCGCCCTCGGGTCGTTCGGGGCGATCGCGATGACGTCCACCCGCTGGTCGACGAGGCCCCGCATGATCGAGACCTGCGCCGCGGGGTCCACCGTGGCCGGTCCGGTCGAGGTCCATTCGACACCGAGCTGCTTGGCAGCGTCGTGCCCGCCGGTGTTCATCGCCTCGAAGTACGGGATGCCCGCGACCTTCGGCACGAACGCGATCCGGATCGGCTTGGCCGTCACCTCGGCAGGCGCGTCACCGCCGCAACCGGTCAGCCCGAACACCATGCCCCAAGCGAGCACGGCGGCGACGACGAGCGTCTTGGTCGGCCCTCGCATCTCCACCCCATAGTCACGGAACCACTTGAATCAGCCGATCGGTCTGCGCGCGGTGGAGACCTCCGGGCGAAACTAAGGTCTTCGGTTACGCCGGTCAACCGGATGAGCGCAAAGGGTTACGGAAGTGAGTTCATCGACCTGGGCCGATTACCGGGTCGGCCTACGCAGGTGACGGTGAGCGACCGGGAGACGGGGATCACCGCGCCGCATATACGGGTGGGGGGTATATTTCCCCGCATGAACGAGACACGGCATGGAGCAAGCTGGTCGATGGCCGCGTCGGCGACCCTGCACTGCCTCACCGGCTGTGCGATCGGTGAGGTCCTCGGCATGGTGATCGGCACGGCGCTCGGCCTGCACAACGCGGGGACGATCGTGCTCTCGATCGCGCTCGCCTTCGTCTTCGGTTACGCGCTGACCATGCGCGGCGTGCTGAAGTCGGGCCTCGCGTTCGGCGCCGCGCTCAAGGTGGCGCTGGCCGCCGACACGGTGTCGATCGCGGTGATGGAGATCGTCGACAACGGGGTCATGGTGGTGGTGCCGGGCGCCATGGACGCCGGGCTCGGGAGCTTGCTGTTCTGGGGCGCGCTGGCGTTCTCGCTGGCCGTCGCGTTTGTGCTGACTGTGCCGGTGAACAAATGGATGATCGGACGCGGACTGGGCCACGCGAAAGTCCACGCGCACCACGCTCACTAAACGCCAGTCCTTCACGGACTTGGGCTGGAGCTAAACAGCCGAGAGGCCGATCGCCTTGTCGATCTCCTTCGGCATCAGCACCCGCAGGATGCCTTCGAGCAGGTAGTAGTCGCCGTAGGGCAACGAAACCTCGACACCGTCCTCGGCGGGACGGTTTCGCGTGCCCCGCGCCACGATCGCCTCGGCACGGGCGGACTTCGTGGTCAGGCAGGTGTCGCACAACGCGGTGAGGATCCGGATCGCCGCCTCGCGGTACTGCGGCCGGTTCGCGGCCTTCGCGAGGTCGAGCAGGCCGCACGCCATCACGGCGCCGGCGGAGGAGTCCTTGATGTCGTGCGGCGCTTGCGGCGCTAGCTAGTCCCACACCGGGACGTTGTCCGGGGTCAGGGCGCGGAGCGCGAAGTCCGCCAGGCGCTGCGCGGTCCGCAGGAACAGCGGGTCGCCGGAGCGCCGGTACATCGTGGTGAAACCGTAGATCGCCCAGGCCTGACCGCGTGACCAGCAGGACGCCGGACCGTAGCCCTGCACGGAGTTCGGGCCGATCTCGGCGCCGGTGTCCGGGTCGAAGTCGAACACGTGCGGGGTCGAACCGTCCGGGCGCACGAAGACCCGTTCCGTGGTCTTCGCGTGCGAGACGGCGATGTCGAGGTACTTCCGGTCGCCGGTCTGTTCGCTCGCGAAGGTCAGCAGGTCCAGGTTCATCATCGTGTCGACGATGACCCGGCCGGCGTTGCCGGGGGTGCCGAGCGCGCCCCAGGCCCGGATGAACTTCCCTTTTTCGTTGTAGCGCTGGATGAGTGACGCGGCGGCGTTGAGCGCGCCGGTGCGCCATTTCCCGTCGCCGGTGAGCCGCCAGCCGGTCACCCAGGACGGGTAGAACAGGAATCCGAGGTCGTGATCGCTCGTCTCGTACTGGCGCGGGGCGAGCTTTTCCGCGGACGCCGCGGCGAGGGCCCGGAATTGCGGATCGCCGCTGTAGATCGACGCGAGCCACAAAGTGCCGGGCCAGAAACCGCCGATCCAGCCGCCCTTCGCGGAATAGGTCCATTTCTCGAACCGGGTGATCTCCGGAAAGGTCGTCACGCCCGGCGCGACGGCTCGCAGCTTGGCCACCGCGTAATCGGCCGTCCGGCGGAAAGTCCTTAGCCCGTCGGCTTCTTCTGTCGCCGCGGTGGCGGCCGGGGTGATCGCCGTCGCCGCGACGGCGGCACCGGCAGCGGTGGTCAACAGGGTTCGCCGGGAAACGCTCACAACGCCCGCCATTCGTCAGTGGGAAACGCGTGACGGGAGTTTCGCACGACGATTCCAGGCTTGTGAAGACCATTCATGGTTGTGAATAGAAGGGCTCACTCAGCGGGACGGATATTCGCGTTGTGCCGGAACACGTTGTCCGGGTCTGCACCGCCCGGCGCAAGGTTTTCCCATGCCGTGAAAAGGGCGAAGGCCCGGCGGTATGGGGTCCGCCGGGCCTTCGCGTTCAGGGGGTGACTAGCACTTGGGCGCCACCGGCAGATCCGAACCGGTCTGCAGGTAGGTGTCGGAAATGTAGTGTCCGGGGCCGATCCGGTCCCAGATGTTGCTGGTGCCGAATTTGCCGGTGACGGTGTCACCCTCGACGTAGCATTCGATGTTGACCTTGGCGTAGTTCGCTGCGAGGCCCTTGATCGCCGCGCTCGTGCTCGCCGACGCCCGGACGTTCATCGGGTCGCCCGCCGTGCTGACGACGCCGGTCGGGCCGGAGCCGATCCACAGGTAGGAGACGTTGACCCAGCCGTTGTCGGTCATCTTCAGGCCGTCCCAGAAGGTGCCGTCCGCGAGGTCGATACCCGCCGGGTTCGCGGGCTTGCGGCCGAACTCGTCCTTGCCGCCGTTGTAGCCGTCCTGGTACGCGGCCTGCGCCTCGGGCTTGCCCTGCGGCAGGTTCTTCCACATCTGGCGGGTGGCCGACGGGTTCCAGTAGTCGTCCTTGGTGTTCCACGGGCCGACGTCCCACACCGGCGCGTACTCGCAGCGGCTGTTGTCGGTGCGGCAGATCCGCACGGTGTAGTTGCCGGTGTTCTTCGGCGCGAGGCCGCGGCCCGATGGCAGGGCGACGAAGTGGTCGCGGGACTTGATCACGTGCCCGTTGGCGGTGGTGCCGCCGACGAGACCTTCGCGGGTGCCGAAGACCTTGTACGTCAGCGGGGCGGCGGCCGCGCCGATCGCGTTGACCTGCGGGCCGAGTTCACCCTGGAGGGTGACGTCGCTGACCTTCGCGGTCACGCCGTCGGTCAGGGTGCGCAGTCCGATGCGGACCTGGACCGTGGAGACCGAAGTGGACAGCTGGGCGGCGCCGCCTTCGGTGGGCGTCCACTCCGTCCAGTCGTTGGAGTTCAGCTTGCCCCGGACGTCGACCTCGACCTCGGTGCCCTTCGGCGCGTCGGCGGTCACCTGGGCGGTGACGCGGTTGACCGGCTTTCCGAGCTGCTGCTCGGCCAGCAGCAGGTAACCCTGGCTGCCGATGGAGTCGGGTTTTCTGTGCCAGGCGGCGTTTTCCAGGCTGAGCACGCCGCCGTCGCTGCGGACGTTGACGTCGTCGCCATCCACAGTGGACAGGTCGGCGCGCCAGCTTCCTTCGGGCGCCGCGTTCGCGGGGCTGGGGGCCAGTGCGGTGACCGCCCCCGAGGCCAGCACGGCCAGCACGGCCGCCATCACACGGCGGGCCTTCACGGTCCGGACCATTCCGGTCTCCCTTCGAGCACTCTCGGTTGCTACGAATGGAGCTTCGCCGGGACCTGTACACGATCGATACAAAGCAAGTCGGCACCCGGTCGCGTCACGTACACGCGATCAGGTGCCGACTTGGCGAAGGGTCAGGCGCTGGCGGAGTCGCCGTAAGAGGCTTCGGCGGACTCCTGCAGCCGTGAGGCGAGCGCGGATTCCTGTGGCCGCGCGGAAAGTTCCCGCCACAACGCCAGCGCGCGTTCCGAATACGTCCGTGATCGTTCGGGCTGGCTCAGTGCCTCGTGCAGTTCCCCGAGCAACTGCGACACCTCCGCCTCGGACCGGCGGTCCCCGTTGCGCCGGTGCACGCTCAGCGAATTGACCAGCAGCAGCTGCGCGTGGGCCAGATCGCCGCTGTGCAGATACAGCTCGCCGAGGTTCTGGTTCGCGTAGCCGACGCAATGGTCGTCGCCGAGCTCGTTGAAGATCGCGATCGCGCGGTCGACCCGTTCCCGCGCGCCCGCGAGGTTGCCCTGATGCTGCCGCAGCATCGCGAGCCGCTTCAACGCGTGCGCCTCCCGATGCCGGTCCCCGATGTCCGCCGCCTGTTCGAGCGCTTCGGTGAACCAGTGTTCCGCGTCGGCGAACCGGCGCCGCGCCAGCCAGACCGCGCCGATCGCGATCCGCGCGACGGCCTCGCCGTGCGGATCACCGGCCGCCGAGAACTGGTCGAGCGCGGCGTGACAGTGCTCCAGCGCGACGGTGTCCTCGCCCTTGATCCGCAGCACGGTGCCGAGCCCGGCCAGCGCGATCGCCGCGCCCCGCGCGTCGCCGATCTTGTCGAACAGCAGTTGCGACTGCTCGAACGCGACCAGGGCCTCGGCGTAGCTGTCCTGGTACAGCTGGACCTGGCCGAGGTTGCGCTGGATGATCGCCTCCCCGCGGATCTCTCCGGACCGGCGGGCGGCGGCCAGCGCGACGGCGTGCGTGTGCAGCCAGTCGTCCTGATGCCCGCGCTGGTCGAAGTACGGCGCCAGCGCGGCGGCGAGCCGCCAGGCCAGCCCGTCGAAGCCGAGTTCGGCGGCCAGCGAGACCGCGGCGACGCAGGTGTGCCGCTCGACGGCGAACCACGCGGCCGGATCCTCGACCAGCTGCCCGGTTCCGGGCGGGAGAACGGGCTGGACGGCCGTGTCGTCCCGGTAGAGCCCGAAGAAGTGGATCGGCATCCGGTCCGCCGCTTCGAGCGCGAGCGCGAGATATCCCTCGAGTACCCGTTTCGTGGCGTCGTGCGCCTTCGCCGGGATGTCGTGCGCGCGCAGTTCGGCGGCGTAACACCGCAGCAGGTCGTGCAGCCGGTAGCGGGGTTCGCCGGTGCCGTCCGAGCCGAGGAGATCGACCAGGTGGGCGTCCACCAGCACGTCGAGGACGTCGTCCGCGTGCGCGCGGCCGAGCAGGGCCGCGACCACCCAGGCGGGGAACTGGACCGAACCGAGCCCGCCGAGACCGCGGAACGCGCTCGCCGCCGACATCGGCAGGAGGTCGTAGCTGAGCGTGACACTGGCCCGGACGGCCAGATCGCCGACACGGAGTTCGTCGAGTCTTCGTCTCTCGTCGCGCAATCTGTCCGCCAGTACGCGCAGCGTCCAGCCCGGCCGGTGGGTCAGCTTCGCTCCGGCGACCCGGATCGCCAGCGGAAGGTAGCCGCAGTGGCGCAGGATCGCCGTCGCGGACTCAGGCTCCGCAGTGACCCTGTCGGCGCCGACGATGCCTTCGAGCAGCTTCGCGGCTTCGGCCTCGGGCAGGAGGTCGACGTCGACCGGGGTGGCCCCGGCCAGATCCGGCATCCGCACCCGGCTGGTGATCAGCACCGCGCAGGCGCCCGCGCCGGGCAGCAGTGGTCGGACCTGCGCCGCGCTGCCGGCGTCGTCGAGGACGACGCACATCCGCAGCGTCGCCAGCCGGGATCGCAGCAGCGCCGCGCGTTCGGGCAGATCACGCGGCAGCCCCGCGTCGGGGACGCCCAACGCGCGGAGCAACTCGGCGAGCACGGTCATCGGCGGCCGGGGCGAGGACGACGTCCCGGCGAGATCCACGTGCAGCTGACCGTCCGGGAAATCGTCCCGGACCGCGTGCGCCACCCGGATCGCGACCGAGGACTTGCCGATCCCCGGCGCTCCCGAAAGCACCGCGATCGCGGGCTTCCCTTGTTCGCGACGGTCGCGGAAGAGGCCGACGAGTTCGCCGACCACCTCGTCGCGGCCGGTGAAGTCCGGCAGGTCCAGCGGCAGCTGGCAGACCGGTGCCGCCGGCCTGGCGAGGGCGACGGCCACGGCGTCCTGCGCCGGGGAAGGCGTCAAGACCAGCGAAGCCCGCAGTTCCCGCAGCCGTGGCCCCGGTTCGGTGCCGAGTTCCTCGGCCAGTACCTTTTCGGCCGTTTCGTAGGCTTCGATCGCGTCGGCGGTGCGGCCGTCGGCCCGTAACGCGACGATCAGCTGCTGCCAGAGTTCCTCGCGCAGGGGATGCTCGGTGACCAGGCCGCGCAGTTCCGCGACGGCCTCGGCGGTGCGGCCGAGTTCGATCCTCGCGCGCAGCCGTTGTTCCTGGACCGCGAGCCGCGATTCCGTCAGCCGGGCCACGGTCGCGCCCCAGCCATGGTCGTGGGGGAGCCCTTCGAGTACCTCCCCGCGCCACAGCGCTTCGGCCTGATCCAGCAGGCCGAGGGCGGATTCGGCGTCCCCGTGGCCGAGCGCGTCCTGTGCGCGGGCGGCCAGCTCGCCGAACTTGATGTGGTCGATCTCCCCTGGGCTGGCTTTGAGGATGTATCCGGATGCCCGGCTGCCGATGCGCTCCCCGAGTCCGGGGTCGTGGTCGGCGAGCCGCTTGCGGAGTGAATGGACGTAGGTGCGGATGTTCGCCGCCGCCGAACGGGGTGCCGACGAGGGCCACAGGACCTCGATCAGCAGTTCGGTGGAGACGACGACGTTGGGCTGGAGCAGGAGAGCAGCGAGCAGCAGACGTGGTTTGGGGCCGCCGAGCGGCACCACCTGTCCGTCCACCGCCACTTCGAGCGGGCCGAGAACGCGAAATCCGAGAATAGTCACCTAAACCGCCAATACGGCAGGAGCCCCATATCCGCCGATAATATTGCCGTCCCGCCATGGTTGGCTAGATCCATTTGCATGCTTGTGCAGACGCCCGGTCCGGTTTGTACGTGATGTGTACGACTCCGGTCGACGCTGACGCCATGAAGCGTTCAAGTGTCCGGCGGCTCGCCGGTTTCTTTCTCGTACTGGCGACGGCGGGCGCCTTGGGCCTCGCCGGAGCGACTCCCGCGCTGGCCGCGGCCACCGGGACGGTGAAGACGGCGGGTGATCCGCTGAACGTGCGCCGCGCCCCGAGCACGTCGTCGTCCGCGGTGCGCACGGTCGCCAACGGCGCCTCGGTGACCATCGACTGCCAGACGATCGGGACCGAGGTCACGGGTCCCTTGGGCAAGACGACGTTGTGGGATTACGTGCCCGCGCTCGGCGGCTACATCTCGGACGGTTACGTCTACACCGGCTCGGATCAGCGGATCGCGCCCGACTGCGGGGTCGGCTCCGGCAGTGCCGAATGTTCCACCGGCGTCTGCGCAGGCGAGGGCCAGTTCCGCTCGTCGGACGCGCATTTCCTGGTCTACGACAAGGACGCCGACGGCAAGTCCGCCGTGGTCGCCTACTGGCTGAAGGGCGGCGCCGGCCCGTTCTACGTCTGGGCTTCCGGCGGCAACGGCACACACGTCGACAAGGCCGTCCCGGTCGCGAAGGGATCGTGGGTCTATTACAAGGTCTGCGTCGCCAACGCCGCCGCGAATCCGACGCTCGAAGCGTGCAGTGGCGGCCTCACCGATTACGCCGCGTGAAATCCCTCCCCGTTCTTTCCCCACTTCGAAAGGTTGAATTCTCATGGGTCAGGTGAACCGGCGGGCGGTACTCCTCGGTGGAGCAGCGGCGGTTTCGGCGGCGGCCTTGTCGTCGACGGTGCCTTCGTGGGCGAACGCGAGAACCTTGGCGGCGGCGCCCGCCATCCGCGACCCGTTCCAGCTCGGCGTCGCCTCGGGTGACCCGCTGCCGGACAGTGTCGTGCTGTGGACGCGGCTCGCTCCCGCCCCGCTGAACCCCGACGGTTTCGGCGGCATGCCGGACGCTTCGTACACAGTGGACTGGGAGATCGCGAACGACCAGGCGTTCTCCTCGGTCGTGCAGAACGGCACCGCGACCGCGGCCCGCGCCTCCGGGCACAGCGTGCACATCGAACCGGCAGGGCTCGAAGCGGGACGTGAATACTTTTACCGGTTCAAGACCGGTGGCTACATTTCGCCGGTCGGCCGGACCCGGACCGCTCCCGCCGCCGGCGCCGCGGTCAATCAGCTGAAGTACTGCTTCTCCTCCTGCCAGCACTGGGAGGAGGGCTGGTACCACTCGTACAAGGGCATGCTCGCCGACAACCCGGAACTCGTGCTGTTCCTCGGCGACTACATGTACGAGAAGAAGTCCGGCCGCGCCGCCGCCGAACGGAATCCGCGCCACCTGGCCTTCACCGAAGACGTGACGACGCTGGCCCAGTACCGCGCCCGGCACGCCCAGCACAAGACCGACGCCGATCTGCAGAACGCGCACGCGATGGCGCCGTGGATCGTGGTCTTCGACGACCACGAGGTGATGAACAACTGGAACGGCACCACCAGCCCGGCCACCGCCGACCGCAAGGCCGCCGGATTCCAGGCGTTCTACGAGAACATGCCGATCCGGTCCACCGCCAAGCCGAGCGGCTCGACGATCCGCCTGTACCGGCAGTTCGGCTGGGGCAACCTCGCGCGGTTCCACATGCTCGACACCCGGCAGTACCGCAACGCGCAGGTGCCCGACCCCTCCGGTTCGGCCGGTCCCTCGTGCACCGACATGCGGTCGACGTCACGCAGCATCCTGGGCACCGCGCAGGAAGCGTGGCTGCTGAAGGCGCTGGAGACACAGCCTGCGAAGTGGGACTTCCTCGGCCAGCAGGTCTTCTTCGCCACCCGTGACGGTGACGGCAACAAGGCCACCTGTGAGAGCCCCGATTCCTGGCAGGGTTACGAGGCTTCGCGCGACCGGATCGCGAAGGGCATCGTGGACCGCAAGGTGCCGAACCCGATCGTGCTGACCGGCGACGTCCACCGGCACTGGGCGGCCGATCTGCGCCGCGACTACTTCAACCACAGCGACCCGGTGTTCGGTTCGGAACTGGTGACGACCTCGGTCACCAGCAACAGCGACACCGCGACCGATCCGTCGTCGGCGTGGCTGTCGAACAACCCGCACATCAAGTACTGCCGGGGAAAGCGCGGTTATGTCCGGGTGACGGCGTCGCAGACGCAGATGCGGGCCGACTTCATGACGGTTTCGGACACCACCGAGTACGACTTCTCGAAGGTGACCCTGGCCGCGGACCGCAGCTACGTCGTGGAAGCCGGGAAACCAGGACTGCAGAAGGCCTGAACCCTCGTGAGCCGCGTTCGGAAGTCCGTGAAGGCCTCCTTGAGGGACTCAGAGTCCCTCAAGGAGGCCTTCACGGACCTGCCACCTGGGGCACGGCGTAGCCCATGGGAAGGGTTGCGAAAGCCACTTTCGCAACCTTCAACGTTGCGAAAGTGGCTTTCACAACGCCGCTTCCGCCAGTCTCACGCGAGGCCACGCGCTCGCGGGTACCGGCGTCGGGTGTCTGGAAACCGGTGTCGCGAAAGCCACTTTCGGGACACCTGACGTCGCGAAAGTGGCTTTCGCGACACCTCAGGCGGGATGGACGCTTTCAGCCCACCGCTCACGAGAGCAGGTCGACCAGGGCGTCACCGCGAGGTGTCCGGACCACGAGGACGACCTGACCCTCGCGGTGCCGCTGGATCAGGCCCGCCGACACGAGCTGCTCGCAGTGATACGTCGCGGTGCTCGCGGCGCAGGACAGGAGATTCGCGATCTCCCCCATCCGGGCGGGTTTTCCCAGATGACGCAACAGTTTGGCGCGGTGGGCGCCGACCACCAGGTCGAGCCCGTCGACACCGGGGGGCGTTTCGTTCCTGCCGTTGTCGAGCAGGCCGTCCAGACCCGGCAAGGGGTAGCCGATCCAGATGGCGTCCTCTTCGTCGAAGTTGGACACCGCCGACCGGCAGCCGGCGAGCATCGGGACGAGGATCAGCTTGCGGCCGCGGGTGGTGTACCGGGCCGGTTCGGCGTCGGGCAGCAGCAGGGAACCGTTGCTGAACCGGAAATGGGGCCGCAGCAGGCCGAGTACCGCGTCGGTCCCGCCGCGGACGTAGGCGACCCCGATCCGCTCGATCTCGCGGTCGAGCAGGGGACGGGCCTTGGTCCACAGGTTTTCGGTCGCCACCCTGGTCGCGGTGAAGGCGTCCGCGAGTGAGGCGACCCAGCGTCTCGGATGGTCCGCGGCCTGCCGCCACTGCGCGGGTAATCGATCTCCGAAGACCTCTTCGAGGCCTTTCAGGATGTCGGTTTCCGTCAGGTCGCGCAGCATTTCCGACTGCGCGGCGGCGGAGGAGTCCTCGCCGGGACTGATCGGAACGATGAAGTCCGGCTGTACCGAGGTGCCCCGCCGGGCGAGCGCGCTCGCCGCGCGGTACCCCTGCTCGGGGATCGCCGAGCCCACCTGGCGGCGCCAGGGGGCGGGCAGGCCGCGGTCGTACCCGCCGACCACCTCGACGAGCATCGAAACCAGCGAGACGTGCGGAGAAACCGTCACACCTACCGGGATCGTGCTGGTGTCACCGAGTTCGAGCCGGGTATAAGAAGCCTGGGGCGGCGTCTCGCGCATCCGGTCGTCCCTCCTGGGAGTGGGCGTCGCAGCACGCGATGTTAGCGCCTCCCGTCAATACCCGGCACTGCCCCCGAAAACGACCGAAGGACACTTTCCCCAGGTGGAGCGCGGGGAAGGTGTCCTTCGGCCGGTGCGGCGACCTCAGCGGGCGAGCTGCTCATTCATGATGAGGAACGCGCCGAGACCGTGGAAATCGTTGGTGTTGCGTTTGCGCCCGTAGTAATACGCGGAGTCGCCGACGTTGGTGCCCTCGGAGATGTTCGCGATGTCGGTCAATCCGTCGGGACCGGTCGAAACCTGGGATAAAACCCCGCGATAGCCCTTCGCGGCCACCGGGCCGTACTCCGCGCCGATGTGGCCGCGTTCCACCGCGCGGGAGAGCAGGAACGTGTACATCGCCGAAGCCGAGGTCTCCAGCCAGTTGTCCTTGTCGCCCGCCCGGTCGACGACCTGGAACCAGCGGCCCGAGGCCCGGTCCTGCCAGCGGGTGTAGCCCGCCGCGAGGAACCGGACGATCTCGACGAGACGCCGCCGTCGCGGATGTCCGGCCGGCAGGATCTCGAGGAGGTCGATCGCCGTCATGCCGAGCCAGCCGATCGCGCGGGCCCAGTGGAACTTCGAATGCCGTCCGGCGCCGGTGGCCCACGGTTCCGAGCCGTCCTCGTCGTAGGCGTGGTAGAGCAGGCCCTTGCCGGGTTCTTTGAGCCGGTCGAAGTACACGATGACGTTCTTCGCGGCTTCTTCGTGGCAGTAGCCCGCATCGCCGAAGGTCGTGCCGTACAGGGCGAGGAACGGCTGCGCCATGTACACGCCGTCCGCCCACAGCTGCCCGGTCTTGCTCGTGGCGTGGAACATCCCGCCGTCGGACGTCCGGGGATAGGACGGGAACCGCCGGCGCAGCTGGTCCGCCGCGGTCTTGTACTTCGCCTGCCCGGTTTCGGTGTACAGCAAGGGGAACATCTGCCCGGACCGCATCGCGTCCAGGTTGGTGAATCCGTTCGAGATCCCGCTTTCGGTGACGAAACGGTCGTACCAGGCGAGGATGTAGTCGAGGTAGGACTTCTCGCCGGTGCGCCGGTACACCAGGTACTGGCCGTAGAGGTAGAGACCTCGGGTGTAGCCCCAGCCGCCGAGGGTGGCGGGGGTCCAGCGTTTCATCGTCGAGTCGACGACCGCGCGCGACCAGTCGGCCGTCGCCGCGGTGGCCACGCCGGGCAAGGCGAGCGCGCCGAGGGCACCCGCGGTTCCCGCCAGCACCGTGCGCCGCGAAAGGCGTGCCGCGCGAAGAGGATCCAGTGGCATTCGAGGCCCTTCCTGCGCAGGGGGAGCGGTGGCCGGGATGCCGATCCGCCGTCCGTCGGCATCCCGGCCAGCTGTGGGGCGACCGCTGCCGCCGGGCTGAACTTCCTTGCGGGACAACGTTTACTCGCCTTCGCGACGGCGAGTCAAGAGAGATCCGATCTCTTGGGTCATATATCAGATATGCCACTCGAATGGCCGTTCCCGGTGCACGGGACGGTCCCGGTGGGCGGCATGCCCCGTGAAAGCGCCCGCTCGCCTACGATCGGTCCGTGAACGAGCTGACCTTCCGCGGACGCCGCGTCGCCCGAGACCGCGCCCTGGTCATGGCGATCGTCAACCGGACCCCTGATTCCTTCTACGACAGGGGCTCGACCTTCTCGGATCCGGACGCGCTCGCGGCCGTCGCGCGGGCGGTGGCCGACGGCGCCGACATCGTCGACATCGGCGGGGTCAAGGCGGGTCCCGGTGCGGACGTCGACGTCGAGGAAGAGATCCGACGGGTGGTCCCGTTCGTGGAACGGATTCGAGAACTGCACCCCGGCCTGGTGATCAGCGTCGACACCTGGCGGCACGAGGTGGGCAGGCGCTCGGCCGAAGCGGGCGCGGACCTGATCAACGACACCTGGGCGGGGGCCGATCCGAAGCTGGCCGAGGTCGCGGCGGAATTCGGCACCGGTTACGTCTGCTCGCACACCGGGAACGCCGTCCCGCGCACCCGCCCGTTCCGGGTGAACTACCCGGACATCGTCGCGGACGTCGTCGCCGAGACGACGGCGCACGCCGAAGCGGTCGTCGCGCTCGGTGTCCCGCGCGAGGGGGTGCTGATCGACCCGACCCACGACTTCGGCAAGAACACGTGGCACAGCCTGGCGCTGCTGCGGCACGCGCGGGAACTGGCGGACACCGGCTGGCCGGTGCTGATGGCACTGTCCAATAAGGACTTCGTCGGGGAGACACTCGGCGTGGAACTCGCGGAGCGGGTCGACGGGACCCTCGCCGCGACGGCCTGGGCGGTGGCCGAGGGGGCGAAGGTGTTCCGGGTGCACGAGGTGAAGCGCACGCGGCAGGTGCTGGAGATGATCGCGTCGATCCAGGGGGTGCGCCCGCCCGCGCGCGCGATCCGAGGACTGGCTTAGCCTTCCAACGGGATCACAGCCGAAACCGTGGTCCCCGAGCCGGGCCGACCGTCGACGATCAGTTCGCCGCCGAGCGCGCGGACCCGGTCGCGCAGGCCGTGCAGCCCGGAGCCGCCGTCGATGTCGGCCGTGCCGGTGCCGTCGTCGTGGACGTCCACCCGCAGGCTGCCCTCCTCGACGCCGATGCGCACGCGCACCTCCCGCGCCCGCGCGTGCTTCAGCGAGTTTGTGACCGCTTCGGAGACGACGAAATAGGCCGTGGCCTCGACGGCGCCGCTGAGCCGGGGCACGTCCGCCCCGGCGAGGTCGACCGCGAGCGGGACTCGGTCCAGCAGCGACCGGACCGCGGGGATCAGCCCGGCCTCGGTGAGGATCGCGGGCCGGAGCCCGCGCGCGAGTTCACGCAACTCGGTGATGGTGGCCTGCAGTTCGTCGATGGTGCTCCTCAGCAGGGTCGCGACGGACGGGGTGAGGTCGCTCCCGAGCCGCCGTTCGGCCATCCTCAGCAGCAGCACGATGCTGACCAGCCGTTGTTGCGCGCCGTCGTGCAGATCCCGTTCGACGCGCCTGCGCTCGTCGTCGGCGGCGGCCACGATGCGGGCACGGGACGCCTGGACCTCGACGAGGCGTTCCTCCAGTTCCGCGGCGAGCCGCTGGTTGTCCAGCACCAGCCCGGCGGCGGCGTTGAGCGCGTCGATCGACCGGCTGTCCTTCCACACCTCGTCGTCCTGCACGAGCGCGGCCAGCCCGGAGCCGTCACGCTCCAGCAGCAGCCGGATCATCTCCGCGTTGCCGACCCGCGCCCGCAGCACCCCGATCAGGAACGCCAGCGGCCACAGGCAGAACGCGATCCGGTAGGCGTCCAGCAGCGGATCGGACACCGGATTCGCCGAGCCGAGCGCGCTGCCGACCGTGGTGCTCACCGCGCCGACCACGGCGATCGCGAGGACGGGGGAGAGCAGCCGCCGCTGCGGAAGCCGCCCGGAGAGCCAGCGGTAGAGCAGGACCACCACGACCCCGCCGCCGATCAGCGCGCCGACCAGCTCCAACAGCCGTTTGACCAGCTGTTCGGCCTCCGGTGACGCGGCGACCGCGGCGAGGTTCTCCGGGTCGTCGTTGACCAGCAGGCCGAGGACGGCCGCCCCGAAGACCACGGCGTACGCGGAGAAGGCGAGTACGCGTTCCCAGCGTGAGCGCAGGTTCCCGTGCGGGAAGGCGAGGACGAGGTGCGCGATCACCGGACTGGACGCGGCCGTCAGCGCCAGCCCGGCGGTGTGCGCGACGGGCTCCCTGGCGAACTGCAGGTCTTCGGCGAACAACGCGAGCCCGGCCACCGCGATGAGCAGGCCGATGGGGTTCGAGGCGCGGCGCACGTGCGCGACGGCGCCGGCGAGGAGGAAGAGGAACCCGGTCGTGGTGGACAGGGTGGTGTCGAGCGCGGTGTGCGTGCCGTCGGCGATCTTGAGCGTCGTCGCGGCGACGCCCATCCCGATCCCGGTGGTCAGCACACCCGCCATCGCCAAGCTCCGGGGGTGCTTCACCGCCACCTGCCGTCTCCCCCTGGTGGTTCTTCGCGGCACGCTCCGGTTGTCCGGTCGTCGCCAACCGTGATTCGCCCGTTCGGCCCGGACCGTTACACCGGGAGGACGCCCGAGCGGGGGTCATGGTCATGGGACGGCCGTCCTGATATGTGGAACAGCTGTCTCGCCTGGTGTCAAGGTTTCGCCGGATCAATCCCGTCATGCGGATGACGATGCATACGCATGGCCGAACATGCGACTCTGCGGCCACCACCCGAGGCCGAGCTGTATCCCCCGAAAGGCGACATCCGTGCGCACCCACCACAGAACCCGGATCCTGGCCGCGGCACTCGCCGCCCTGACCCTGGGCGGAGGAATCGCCGGGTGTTCACGCGCGGACAACGCCACCGCCCCGGCGGAGCAGAAGAGCCAGGGTGCCGCCGGTGAGGTTCGCGTCGGATACTTCCCCAACGTGACGCACGCGCCCGCGCTGATCGGGGTCAAGAACGGCTTCTTCGCCAAGGAGCTCGGCTCGACGAAGCTCACCACCCAGACGTTCAACGCCGGGCCCGAAGAGGTCAACGCGCTGCTCGGCAACTCGCTCGACATCGCCTTCATCGGCTCCGGGCCGGCGATCAACGCCTTCACCAAGTCCAAGGGTGCCATCCAGCTCGTCTCCGGCGCGGTCAGCGGCGGCGCGCAGCTCGTGGTGAAGCCCGAGATCACCACGCCCGAGCAGCTCACCGGCAAGAACATCGCGACGCCGTCGCTGGCGAACACCCAGGACGTCGCGCTCAAGAAGTTCATCGCCGAGAAGAAGCTGGCCGACGTCAAGATCACCAATCTCGACAACCCGAAGACGTTCGACGCCTTCAAGAAGGGCGAGCTCGACGGCGGCTGGCTGCCGGAGCCGTGGTCATCGCGGCTCGTGCTGGACGCGGGCGCGAAGGTCCTGCTGGACGAGAAGACCCTGTGGCCGGAAGGCAAGTTCCCGACCACGGTCGTGATCGTCCGCAGCGAGTTCCTGCAGCAGCACCCGGAGACCGTCACCGCCATCCTCAAGGGTGAACTCGCCGCCATCGACTGGGCGAAGACCAACCCCGCCGAGGCGAAGAAGGTGGTCAACGGAGAACTCAAGGCGCTCGCGGGCAGCACACTGAGCGAGGCCGTTCTCGACCGCGCGTTCTCCGGCATCGACCTCGGAATCGACCCGGTGGCGTCGACCTTCAGCCAGCTCGCGAAGGACTCGGTGACCGCGGGTGTGGTGAAATCCGCGGTGGACCTCAAGGGGTTCGCCGATTTCGGCCCGCTCAACGCCGTGCTCAAAGAGCAGGGCAAGCCCGGCGTGAACGCGCCCGGGCTGACGAAGTGACCGGAGGGGATCAGCGATGACGACCACCTTGGAGCCCGGCCTGTCCACCGGTGTCGCCGTGCGGCTCGACGGGGTCCGGAAGGCGTTCGGCCCGACCGGCCGCGCCGTCGTGGCCCTCGACGGGATGGATCTGACGGTCGCCCCCGGCGAGTTCGTCTGTCTCCTCGGCGCCTCCGGCTGCGGCAAGAGCACCCTGCTGAACCTGGTCGCGGGCCTCGACCGGCCGACGTCCGGCTCGATCACGCTCGAAACCTCCCGGCCCGCGGTGATGTTCCAGGAGGCCGCGCTGATGCCGTGGCTGACCGCGGCCCGCAACGTGGAGCTGCCGCTGCGTCTCGCCGGTTTCAGCCGGGCCGAGCGCCGCGAGAAGGCCGCCGAACTGCTCGAACTCGTCCGCCTCGGCGGCGCGGGCGACAAGCGGCCGCACGAGCTGTCCGGCGGGATGCGGCAGCGGGTCGCGCTCGCCAGGGCGCTGGCCGCGACCCTGCGCGTCGGCGGTGACCCCGAGCAGTCGCTGCTGCTGATGGACGAGCCGTTCGCCGCGCTCGACGCCATCACCCGCGACGTCCTGCAGGGCGAACTGCTGCGCGTCTACCGCAGCACCGGCACTTCGGTGCTGTTCGTGACCCACGACGTCCGCGAGGCCGTCCGGCTCGGGCAGCGGGTCGTGCTGCTCTCGTCGCGGCCGGGCCGGGTCGTGCGGGAATGGCGCGAGGTCCAGGCCGCCGACGCCGAAGAGCTGACGCTGGAGATCACCGGTCACCTCCGGGAGGTGATCAGTACCCATGCCGCGGCTTGACCGCCCTGACACTTCGGCGGAAGAGGCCGACGAGGCCGTCGGCGCGGGACTCGACTCGCTCGACACCCCGACCGGGGAACGCCGGGAAAGCCGGGGGAAGCGGTTCCTGCGCGGTTTCGTACCGCCGGTGGTCTTCCTGGCCCTGCTGGTCGCGCTGTGGCAGGCACTGTGGGCCGCCGCGTTCTGGCCGGAGTCGATGCTGCCCTCACCGCTGGCGGTGTGGGGCGAACTCGTCGACATCACGACCACGGGCCAGATCTTCGAGTTCGTGTGGACGTCGGTGCACCGGGCCGCGCTGGGCTTCCTGATCGGCGTGGTCATCGGGACCCCGCTCGGCCTGCTGGTGGCGAAGGTGCGGCTCGTCCGCTCGGCGGTCGGGCCGTTCCTGACCGGGCTGCAGAGTCTCCCGTCGGTGGCGTGGGTGCCGGCGGCGATCCTGTGGTTCGGGCTGAACGACGCGTCGATCTACTTCGTGGTCTTGCTGGGTTCCGTGCCTTCGATCGCGAACGGCCTCGTCTCGGGCATCGACCAGATCCCGCCGATCCTGCCCAGGGTCGGCCAGGTGATGGGCGCGAACCGGCTTTCGTCGGCGCGGCACATCCTGCTGCCCGCCGCGCTGCCCGGTTTCCTGGCCGGGCTCAAACAGGGCTGGGCGTTCTCGTGGCGTTCGCTGATGGCGGCGGAACTGATCGCGCTGTCCCCGGCGCTGGGCAAGGGGCTCGGCGCGTACCTGAACGAAGGTTCGTCGTTCAACAGCATGGAAGGCGTGATCTCGGCGATCTTCCTGATCCTGCTGGTCGGCGTCGGCATCGAGCTGCTGGTGTTCCGGCCGCTGGAGCGTTCGGTCCTGCGGGCGCGGGGGCTGACGGCCTCGCTTTAGGCCTCGTGAGTGGTGAGGATGGTTGGATCGGACCCATACTTGCTTACCCACGCCTGACCTGCGCGTGGGTGGCGATTCCGGGCCTGTCGGCTCGACGGTGAAGGAATCAGGACGTTGAACGTCCTGATTCCTTCACCGTCACGGGGTCGCCCGGTCTCGGATCTTGATCAAGGTCATGTCGACCACACCCTGGGGTAGACGACGTGACGGGGAAGATTCCGGACGTTCAACGTCCCGAATCCTCCACACCCGACCCACCAGCCGCACCAGTGGGGAGGCAAATACGGGTCCGTCAGAACCGGCCTTACCACTCACGAGACCGCACGTTCATCTTCCGTGCCTGGCTCACCTACGGCACCGTAAGTTACGGTGTCGTAGGTAGGCGTTTTCCGTAGCCCGGAAGGACGAAACGCATGGCGGTCCCCGAAAGCACCCGGCTGATGTTCGAGCTCGAGGGGACGGTCGAGGAGAACCTCAACCGGCATCTCTCGGTGGCCAAGGAATGGATGCCGCACGAGTACGTGCCATGGGACGAGGGCCGGAACTTCGCCGATCTCGGCGGGGAGGCGTGGGACCCCGAGCAGTCACGGGTGTCGCCGATCGCGCGGACCTCGCTGGAGGTCAACCTCCTCACCGAGGACAACCTGCCGAGCTACCACCGCGAGATCGAGCGCGCTTTCGGCCGCGACGGCGCGTGGGGTACCTGGGTGCACCGGTGGACAGCCGAGGAGGGCCGTCACGGCATCTGCATCCGCGACTACCTGCTGGTGACGCGCGCGGTGGACCCGGTCGAGCTGGAGCGGGCCCGGATGCAGACCATGCAGGCCGGGTACGACAGCGGCGACAAGCCGTTGCTGAACGTCTTCGCGTACGTGTCGTTCCAGGAGCTCGCGACGCGTCTTTCGCACCGCAACACCGGCAAGTACACGCAGGACCCGTTGTGCGAGAAGCTGCTCGCGCGCGTGGCGATGGACGAGAACCTGCACATGATCTTCTACCGGAACCTGGTGCAGGCGTCGCTGCAGCTTTCCCCCGACGCGATGATGCGCGCCATCACCGACGAGGTCGTCCAGTTCCAGATGCCGGGCGCGGTGATCCCGAGCTTCGTGCGGAAGGCCGCGCTGATCGCGAAGGCGGGCATCTACGACCTGCGGATCCATCACGACGAGGTGATCTGGCCGTTGCTGCGGCAGTGGAAGGTCTTCGAGCTGGAGGGGCTCGGCGAGGTGGGGGAGAAGGCCAGGGACGAGCTCGATCAGTTCCTGAAGGGCCTCGACACCCAGGCGTCGCGTTTCGAAGAGCGGCGCGCGGCCGCTGAAGCCCGCTCCGCCGCCCGACACGCGTAACCCGCCCCCAGACACACGAGATCCGGCCCCAGTCACACGAGATCCGCCTCCAGTCACGCGAGATCCGCCGGGCCGCACGCCGAGCGGGCTCGGCGACGCCGTGTCGGGCGACGGATTACGCGTGACTGGAGGCGGAACTCACGTGATCGGGGGCGGAACTCGCGTGATGGAGGGCGGACTAGCGCGAGCGGCGTGAGCCGGCGCGGGTCCCCGAGGAGAACGCGGCGGCACCGCCACGGCGGGCCGGAGCCCCACCGGACTGGTTACGCGAGGACTGGGACTTCGAGGCACCGGAACCACCCCGGCGCGGCTGGGACTCGGCGGCACTGTGGCGTCCCTGACGAGCCTGGCCGCCCTTCGGCGCACCTTCGCGACGTCCGGTGGTCTCGGCCGCACGACGGCCCTGACCAGCGGAAGCGCCACCGCGGCGGTCGCCATCGGCGCGAGGCTGACGCGAACGGCCCTCGGAGGAGCCGCCACGGCCGGAGGAACCGCCACGGCCCCGGCCGCCACCGGAAGCACCGCGGCCACCGGCGGACGGGCCACGGCCGCGACCGGTCCTGGTGCCCCGGTTGGCGGGGCGCTCTTCTTCCTCGCCCTTGCCGCGGATGGCCTCACCGCCGGCGGTGACCTTCTTCGGCCGCGTGTCCACGATCGGCCGCCGCGGCGACGCGGTGAACGAACGCTCGCCGGGCGCCAGCTCCGACAGCAGCGGGTGGCCGGGGCCGAGCTGCGTCGTGGTCGGCTTGATGCCCGCCTTGCGGGTGAGGTCGCGGACGTCCCTGACCTGCTCGTCGGTCATCAGCGTGATGACGGTGCCGGACGCTCCGGCCCGTGCCGTGCGGCCCGAGCGGTGCAGGTACGCCTTGTGCTCGACCGGCGGGTCGGCGTGGATGACCAGCGTGACGTCGTCGACGTGGATACCGCGGGCGGCGATGTCGGTCGCGACCAGCGTCTTCGCCGCGCCGGAGGCGAACGCCTCCAGGTTGCGCGTCCGCGCGGTCTGGCCGAGGTTGCCGTGCAGTTCGACCGCGGGCACGCCGGAGGCCATGAGCTTGCGCGTCAGCTGCTTGGCGCGGTGCTTCGTGCGGGTGAACACCAGCGTGCGGCCCGGCGCGGCGGTGAGGTCGATCAGCACCGGCAGCCGGTGGGTCTCCTCCAGGTGCAGCACGTGGTGCTCCATGGTCGAGACCGGCGACTGGGCCGAGTCGACGCTGTGCGTCACCGGGTCGTGCATGAAGCGCTTGACCAGCACGTCGACGCCCGCGTCGAGGGTCGCGGAGAACAGCAGCCGCTGCCCGCGCTCCGGGGTCTCGGACATGATGCGCCGGACGTCGGGCAGGAAGCCGAGGTCGGCCATGTGGTCGGCCTCGTCCAGCACGGTGATCTCGACGTGGTCGAGTTTCGCCTCACCCGAGCGCATGTGGTCGGCGAGGCGGCCGGGGCAGGCGACGACGATGTCGACGCCGTCACGCAGCCGGGTGATCTGCGGGTTGGGGCTGACCCCGCCGAAGATGGTGGTGACCTTGAGGCCGAGCGGTTTGGCCAGCGGCAGGAACGACGCCTCGATCTGGGTGGCCAGTTCGCGGGTCGGCGCCAGGACCAGCGCGCGCGGACGGCCGGGGCGGCGCCGGGTCGGGCCCTCGGCGAGCCGCGCGAGGACGGGCAGCACGAAGCCGTAGGTCTTGCCGGAGCCGGTGCGGCCGCGGCCGAGGACGTCCCGGCCTGCCAGCGAATGCGGCAGCGTGGCGGCCTGGATCGGGAACGGGCTGGTGACGCCCTGCTCGGCGAGCGCGTCGACGAGGATTTCGGGCAGGCCGAGTTCGGTGAAGGTAGGTGTGCTCATAAGCGTATGGGCGCGGGAGCGCCCTGGTATCTCCGTAAGGATAGGAACGGTTGTCCTGCCCGGCGCAGACCTCGGGGGCCGCGGCGCGTGGTCTTCGACAACGAAACGCGGCCCGAGGCAGAACTGAGCGGACCGCAAGTCGAGTGTACCTGGGACGTGATCTCCCGTGCTACGTGATTTCCCCCGCACGGCGTTCGCGCGGCCCGACGAAGTGGGCGGGCGATGTTCGTCGGTTTCCACGAGCCCGGCATCCGCGCCCGGTGAAACGCTGGTTCGACCAGCCCCGGCGTGAAAGGTGACGCGAGTGTCGAAGGAACTTCAAGGCCTGCTCGACGAATGGGCGCGTGAGGCGGGCGTCCCCGGAGCCGTGGTGGGTGTGACGCACCGGGGCGAGGACTCGGTGTTCGCCACCGGGGTGTCCAGTGTGGACACCGGGCAGCCGGTCACCACCGGCACGTTGTTCATGATCGGCTCCACCAGCAAGACCTTCGCCGCGGCCGCCGTGCTCGCCCTGGTCGAAGACGGCGTACTGGACCTCGACAAGCCGGTGGTCGAGTACCTTGACGGGCTCGAGCTCGCCGATCCGGTCGCGCAGAAGTCGGTGACCCTGCGGCATCTGCTCACTCACTCGGCCGGGTTCCTCGGCGACGTGGACTTCGGCACCGGCTGGGGTGACGACGCGCTGGCCATGGCGATCGCCCGGTTCGGCGACCTGCCGCAGGTGTTCCCGCCCGGTGCGGCGTTCTCCTACTGCAACGCCGGCTTCCAGCTGGCCGGACGGGTCGCGGAGGTGGTGTCCGGCGTTCCCTTCGAGGAGCTGGTCCGCACCCGGCTGCTCGAACTGCTCGGCATGACCGAGTCGTACTACTTCCCGTGGGAGGTGCTCACCCGCGGTCACGCCGTCGGCCACGCGCTGGGCGAGGCCGGGCCCGCCGTCGAGCACACCGTCGGCCTGACCCGCGCGGACAGCGCCAGCGGCGGGCTGTGGTCGACCGCCGCCGACCAGCTGAAATGGGCGCGGTTCTTCCTGGCAGGCGAGTCGGCGGGCAAGGCGCCGCTCACCGCCGAGACCCGTGATCTCCTGCGCGCGCCCCAGCGCGCCGCGGCGCTGCCGTTCGAAGAGGTCGGGCTCAGCTGGCTGCGCACGCGCCACGGCGACGCGCGGCTGGTCCGGCACGGCGGCAACGTCGGCAACCTGCAGATCTCGGAGTTCGTCACGCTGCCGGAGGAGGACTTCGCGGTCACCGTGCTGACCAACAGCGGGGGCGGCGGGGCGCTCGGCCCCCGCGTCGTCGACTGGTGCCTGGAGAACCTCGTGGGGCTGCCCCCGATCGCGAGCGCCCCGCCGTCACCCCAGCCGGATTCCGCCGAGTACCTCGGCCGGTTCGAGACCGGTGACCTGGGGTTCGAGATCTCCGACCGGGACGGCGCCCTGTGGGGGCAGATGGTCGTGAACGTCGAGGACATCCCGTCCCCGCCCGCGTTCGAGGTCGTCTTCGTCGGTGAAGACGTGCTGGCCAAGGCCGCCGACACCCGTCGCCCCGCCGCGCGCTTCCTGCGTGACGAGCATGGACGGGTGACTTCGATCGAGTTCGGTGGCCGGACGGCGAAGCGGCGCGATACGGTTACCGAGTAGTAACTTCGGCTGACCAGGAGTGACCATGAGCGAAAAGGCGACCGCGTTGTTGCTGAACCCTGGCGGGTACGACCCCCGGCAGTTCGACCCGGAGACGCGTCGCCTGCTGCGTGCCACCATCGAGTGGTTCGAACAACGCGGCAAGCGCAAGCTCGTCGAGGACTATCACGACCGGACCTTTTACGCGGACTTCATCGAGTTCGCGGGCAAGGAAGGCCTGTTCTCGACGTTCCTCACTCCTGGCGCCAACGCCGAGGGCGACCCCGACAAGCGCTGGGACACCGCGCGCGTCGCGGCGCTCTCGGAAATCCTCGGTTTCTACGGCCTGAACTACTGGTACCCGTGGCAGGTCACCATCCTCGGCCTCGGCCCGGTGTGGCAGAGCGCGAACGAGGCCGCCCGCAAACGCGCGGCGGACTCGCTCGCGGCAGGCGGCGTCGCCGCGTTCGGACTGTCCGAAAAGGAGCATGGCGCCGACATCTACTCGTCGGACCTCGTGCTCACCCCGGACGGCGAGGGCGGCTATCGCGCGAACGGGTCGAAGTACTACATCGGCAACGGCAACTGCGCGCGGACCGTGTCGGTGTTCGGCCGCATCGACGGTGTCGAGGGCCCGGACCAGTACGTGTTCTTCTACGCGGACTCGGAGCACCCGAACTACCGCGTGGTGAAGAACGTCGTCCCGTCCCAGATGTACGTCGCCGAGTTCGAGCTCGACGACTACCCGGTGTCCGAAGAGGACATTCTGCACGTCGGCGCCGAAGCGTTCTCCGCGGCGCTGAACACGGTCAACATCGGCAAGTTCAACCTGTGCTTCGGCGGCATCGGGATGTCGACGCACTCGCTGTACGAGGCGATCACGCACGCGCACAACCGGGTGCTCTACGGCAAGAAGGTCACCGACTTCCCGCACGTGCGCCGGGAATTCGTCGAGGCGTACGCGCGGCTCGTCGCGATGAAGCTGTTCTCCGACCGCGCCGTGGACTACTTCCGCAGCGCGAACGCGGACGACCGCCGGTACCTGCTGTTCAACCCGATCACCAAGATGAAGGTGACCACCGAGGCGCAGAAGGTCATCGGCCTGGTCGCGGATGTGGTGGCGGCCAAGGGTTTCGAGGCCGACACTTACCTCGCGATGTCGAAGAACGACATCGACGGCCTGCCGAAGCTGGAAGGCACGGTGGCGGTGAACCTCGCGCTGATCGCGAAGTTCGTGCCCGCGTACCTGTTCGCGCCGCAGGACTACGAGCCCGTGCCGACGCGCTCCGACGCCGCCGACGACGAGTTCCTGTTCCGCCAGGGCCCCGCGCGCGGGCTGTCCAAGGTGCGGTTCCACGACTGGCGTGAGGCCTATGCCAAGGCGTCCGCGATCCCGAACGTCGCGCGGTTCACCGAACAGGCCGAGGCGCTGGTGAAGCTGTTCACCGACGCCACCCCGGACGAGACGCAGCAGCAAGACCTCGACTTCGGGCTCGCGCTGACGGAGCTGTTCACGCTGGTCGTCTACGGGCAGCTGGTGCTGGAGCAGGCGGAGATCACCGGTATCGAGACCGAGGTCGTCGACCAGATCTTCGGCACGCTGGTGCAGGACTTCAGCGTCGCCGCGGTCGACCTGCACGGGAAGTCGTCCTCGACCGAGGCGCAGCAGGCGCTCGCGCTGGCCTCGATCCGGAAGCCGGTCGTCGACGCGGCCCGCTTCGACCACGTGTGGTCGCTGGTGCGGGACCTCTCCGGCGCCTACGCGATGAACCCGTGAGCTGAGCCGAGGGCGGGGAATCCGGGTCGGCGACCGCGGATTCCCCGCCCGCCCGCTTCGGCGCGATCATTCTCCAGGTTGACTGAATCGACCTCGAAAGTATTCACCTTACTGCTATTGGGCTAATCGCATGATGCGAAGAGTGTTCAAACATGCGTTCCCGTGTGCGGTCGATGCCCCAATCAGTGGCTTTCCGACGCCGATCTTGCGGATATGCACATCAAGATCTGCCTGATTCGCCGTTCATTGCGGTCATTGCCGTGACGGCAGTAAGGTGAACGTTCGCTCGTTCGCAGGCAGAGGGGGTCACCTTGTCTGGTCGATGGGAAGCCGATGCTTCGGCATCGTTCGCGCAGCGCTGGGGAAAGTCGGCTCTCGAGCTGGGAATGACCGATGACACACCGGCCTGCCCGGACATCTGGGAGCTGGATAACGGGGATGTCGCGGTAATCGGCCGAGACCTTACCGAAGCATACCGGGATCGACTTCCGGCGGGGGTGAGTGTCGGCCGGGACGAACGGTTGATTATCGTCCCACGCACCATGATGATCACGGCAAAGGTGGACATCCCTGATGTATGACAGACCGGACGGCGTGGCA
Source organism: Amycolatopsis alba DSM 44262 (assembly GCF_000384215.1). NCBI lineage: Bacteria > Bacillati > Actinomycetota > Actinomycetes > Pseudonocardiales > Pseudonocardiaceae > Amycolatopsis > Amycolatopsis alba. Next base: position 5,590,304 of record NZ_KB913032.1, read on the forward strand.
GGGGAGTCGTTGGGGCTGGATGCCTACTACGAGGATTTCCGGTCCCGCTTCCGGGACATCGAAGAACGCGACTGTTGGAAACTTGAGCGCGGGCAGAGCTTTCGGGAGAAAGACAGTCCAAGCTGGGAAGCCTTTGTCAAAGGCGACTGGAATCAGGCTCTCCGGTTGATCTCCGAACGGCGTGAAAGCCTGACGGAGTATTACGGGCGGGCGGCCGGAAATGGTGTTCATCTGTATCGGGTGCGGGTTGTCGCCGAGCCGATCAGCGCATATCTGCAATGGGAGCTGAACTCACTTCTGCAGCGGAGTGAATGCGGTGAACGCATTCGTGTCGTCGGGCTCGACGATGTCGCCGGGTTCGAGCGGAATGGTGAATTGCCCGAAATAGTCACGCTCGGGACGAAGGCCGTCTATCAAGTCGTCTACAGTCGGACGGGTCTGGCCGAAGGTGCTGTCAGGTCGCTCAAGGCCGACGACGTCGACCGATGGTACGAGCTCATCAGTTCCCTCTACGAAAACGGCGAAGAGATCGCCGAGTTCGTGGAGCGAAAAGGTGTCTCGCTGCGGCAATCGTCGGCTTAGCGGGCTGAGGACATGCCACGGGACAACACGGGTCCGACGCCTCGTCAGCTTCCCGGCGATGTGCGTGGTTTCGTCGATCGCGCCGATGAGCTCGCCAGGCTGGACCTCATGCTTTCCCAGGACGAAGCGGACGCGATGGTGCCCGCGTTGTGCGTCATCGTCGGCACCGCCGGTGTCGGCAAGACGTCGCTCGCCGTGCATTGGGCCCATCGCGTTCACGACCGATTCCCCGACGGACAGCTGTATGTGAACCTTCGCGGCTACGATCCGGGCTCACCGGTCACCCCGGAGGAGGCGTTGGATCGATTCCTGCGGGCACTGGATCTGCCGAGCGCGGCGATTCCGGTCGACGTCGAAGCGAGTGCGGCGCTCTATCGCTCCCGGCTCGCCGGCCGCCGGATGCTGATCGTGCTGGACAACGCTTCCAGCGTGGGTCAGGTCAGGCCGTTGCTTCCCGGTGCGGCCGGCTGCCTGGTCGTGGTCACCAGCCGCAACAGCATGCCGGGTCTCGTCGCCAGGGACGGCGCCCGTCGCCTGACGCTGACCATGCTGCCCGAACCGGACGCCGTGTCGCTGATCCGCCGGGTGGTGGGTGACTACCGTCCCGCGGACGACTCCGCCGAACTGACCGAGCTGGCCCGGTTGTGCGCGCGGCTGCCGCTCGCGTTGAGAATCGCCGCGGAACGCGCGGCCGGAAGGCCCTCGATGCCCTTGCGGGAGCTCATCAGGGATCTGCGGGACGAATCAGTGCTCTGGGACGCGCTCACCGCGGGAGACGACGACGAAGCGGACGCGGTCCGCGCGGTGTTCGCCTGGTCCTATCGTGCGCTGTCGGCCGACGCTTCGCGGTTGTCCCGGTTGCTCGGCCTGCATCCCGGTCCGGAATTCGGTGCCGCCGCGACCGCCGCGCTGGCCGGGCTTCCCGTCGGCGTGGCCCGGCGGCTGCTCGACCACCTGGTCGGCGTCCACCTCGTCGAACAGCCATCGACCGATCGCTACCAGCTGCACGATCTGTTGCGGGCCTACGCCATCGACCAGGTGCGCCAGCATGAGGACGCGGCCGCCATCGGAGCGGCGCTGCGGAGATTGCTGCTGTGGTACCTGCGGATGGCCGACGCGGCACTGACCGCGATCATGCCTGCCGCGTGGCGTTTCCCGGTCCCGGCGGACACGGAAGAGGCGGAGCCGCACGGTTTCTCCGGTTACCGCGAGGCGATGCGGTGGTTCGAACGGGAGCGGGCGAATCTGGTGGCCGCGACCCGTGCGGGAGCCGAGGCGGCCATGCCCGACATCGCCTGGCGGCTGCATGCGACGCTCAGCCGGATCTACGCCAACCGGAACCAGTTCGACGACTGGCGGGTGACCGGCACGATCGCACTGAACGCCGCACGGCACGTCGCGGACAGGGCAGGCGAGGCGGAGGTGCTGGAGAGTCTCGGGAAGCTGCACACCCAATCCCGTGACGTGGCGCAAGGAATCACGTATCACCAAGCCGCCCTCGCCATCCGCGCGGACCTCGGCGATCGTGCCGGCGAAGCGTCCTCACTGAACGGGATAGGGCTGGCGCTCCTGCGCGACCACAAGCTGGTGGAGGCGCAGTCGTATTTCGCCAGGACCCTCGCGCTCGCGTCCACTCTCGACGACCGGGGCTGGGAAGCCATCGCGACCAACAACCTGGCCAATGTCAGTGCCGAGCTGGGCAGACTCGAAGAAGCCGAGCAGCGCATCGCCCGCGCGCTTTCGCTGTACCGCGAACTCGGAGACCGGGGACGTGAAGGTGAGGCGCTCCGGTGCGCCAGTCGAATTCAGCGCGATTCGGGCCGATTCCTCGAAGCCGCTCAATCAATGGAAACCGCGTTGAGTATCGCCCACGACTTCGACAACATGCCTTGGGAGGCATGGTGGCTGATCGAGTTCGGGCGGGTGCAGATGGCACTCGAAGAGTTCGACCATGCCCTGGAATCGTTCAACCGGGCCGCGGCTCTGCACCGAAGGCTGGGCGATCGGAGCAGGGAAGCCGAAGCATGGAACGCGACGGGGGAAGCGTATCGCGCGCTCGGGCGCTATCAGGAAGCCGTCGAATTCCACCGTCGTTCGGTCGACGTTCACCAGCGACTCGGTGAACAATGGCAGCTCGCGCTCGCCTTGGGCAATCTGGCGAGCGCCTTGGCCGACACAGGGGCCGTGACGGAGGCGAACAACTGCTGGGGCCGGGCGGAACGTTCGCTCGAAGGCTTCGAAGACGCGGCGGCCTCGCGATTGCGGGCACGTGCCCGCGCGGCCTCCGGAACTTCGGACCGTTGAGTTCTTTTCACGGGCAGACTCCATCCGCGCTCCGGGTGGCGCTCGTTTCGTTTCGTTCGGATGTTTTCGCCGCGCTGCACGAGGGATGTGTGCGAGGCGGCCATCGGCCATCGCTGTATCTGACCGGGCGCGCCCGCCGGTCACGGAGGCCGAGCTACCCGAACATGGGCGAGAAAGTGACGGACATCCTCGGCGGCATGCCGGTCGACATCGACCTCCTGCTGCCGGCGAGCCCGGAGAGCATGGCCACGGCCCTGCGCGGCTACGCCATCGATGTCGCCGTGGTCTGCGGCTTTTCGTGGCGGCTGCCGCGGGTCGTGCTCGACGCGCCGAGGCTCGGTGTGCTCAACGTGCACTGTTCGTCGTTGCCGCGCTATCGCGGCCCGGCGCCGGTGCAGTGGGCCATCCGCAACGGTGACCCGGACATCGGCGTGACCGTGCACTGGATGGACGAGCGCATCGACACCGGCAACGTCGTGGCGCGGCGCGAAGGCATCTCGTTGCCGGAATTCGTCGAGTTCGACGCGTTCTGGCGGCACGTGACGCCGGTCATCGGCGATCTGCTCGTCTTCGCCCTGGCCCGTGTCGCCGAGGGATACGGCGGCGAGCCGCAGAACCCGGACGAGGCCACGTACGCGGGCATGATGGAACCCGAGTTCAGCTTCCTCGACTGGTCGGGAACCGCTTCGGACCTGCACAACCAAGTCCGCACGTTCCATTACGGCACCGGAACGCCCGGTCCGTTCGGCAAGGTCGCCGGCGAGTGGGTGCGCGTGCTGCGCACCAGCCTGGAACCGGGTAAGGGGACCAGGGTCGACTGCGCGGACGGGCCGATCTGGCTCGTCGAGACCGAACCGGCCCGTCCGCCGTCGTAGCCGCTACTTGCCGTAACCGGCCTTGCGGAGGGCGTCCGCCAGCGAACCGCCACCGCCGGAGTTCCCGCCCCGGCCGCCGCCACCGCGGTTGCCGCCGCCCTGACGCTGTCCGCCCTGACCGCCCTGGCGCTGCCCGCCTTGACGCTGACCGCCGCCCTGGCCGCGGTCACGGCCGCCCTGCTCGCGGGCAGGCTTGCCGGGCTCGTCGTCCAGGCGCAGCGTCAGCGAGATCCGCTTGCGCGGCACGTCGACCTCCAGCACCTTCACCTTGACGATGTCGCCGGGCTTCACGACCTCACGCGGGTCCTTGACGAAGTTCTTCGACAGCGCCGAGACGTGCGCGAGCCCGTCCTGGTGCACGCCGACGTCGATGAACGCGCCGAACGCGGCCACGTTCGTCACGACCCCTTCCAGGCGCATGCCGGGCTTGAGGTCGCCGATCTTCTCGACGCCGTCGGCGAAGGTCGCGGTCTTGAACGCCGGACGCGGGTCACGGCCCGGCTTGTCGAGTTCGGCGAGGATGTCGGTCACCGTCGGGAGGCCGAAGGTGTCGTCGACGAACTCGGCGGGCTTCAGCGCCTGCAGCGTCCGGGTGTTGCCGATCAGCGCGCGCAGGTCGGTGCCGGTCGAGGACAGGATCCGCCGCACCACCGGATAGGCCTCAGGGTGCACCGAGGACGAGTCGAGCGGGTCGTCGCCGTCCGGGATGCGGAGGAAGCCCGCGCACTGCTCGAAGGCCTTGGGGCCGAGCCGCGCGACCTCCTTGAGCCCGGTCCGCGTCTTGAACGGGCCGTTCTCGTCGCGGTGCGCCACGATGTTCTCCGCCAGCGTCGTCGTGATGCCCGAGACGCGGGTCAGCAGCGGCGCCGACGCGGTGTTGACGTCCACGCCGACCGCGTTCACACAGTCTTCGACCACCGCGTCGAGTGAACGCGACAGCGAGATCTCGGACAGGTCGTGCTGGTACTGCCCGACGCCGATCGACTTCGGGTCGATCTTCACCAGTTCCGCCAGCGGGTCCTGCAGCCGCCGCGCGATGGAGACCGCGCCGCGCAGCGAGACGTCCATGCCCGGCAGTTCCTGCGACGCGAACGCCGACGCCGAGTAGACCGAAGCTCCGGCCTCGGAGACGACGGCCTTGGTCAGCTTCAGTTCCGGGTGCTTCTTGATCAGCTCGCCTGCCAGCTTGTCGGTCTCGCGCGACGCGGTGCCGTTGCCGATCGAGATCAGGTCCACCTTGTGCCGGGCGCACAGCGCGGCGAGTTCGGCGATGGACTGGTCCCATTTGTTGGCGGGCTGGTGCGGGTAGATCACGTGGGTGCCGACGACCTTGCCGGTGTCGTCGACGACCGCGACCTTGACGCCGGTGCGGAAGCCGGGGTCGAGGCCCATCGTGGCGCGGGTGCCTGCCGGGGCGGCGAGCAGCAGGTCGCGCAGGTTCGCCGCGAACACGCGGACGGCGTCGTCCTCGGCCGACTGGCGCAGCCGCATCCGCAGGTCGATGCCCAGGTGCAGCAGGATCTTCGTGCGCCACGCCCAGCGGACGGTGTCGCCGAGCCACTTGTCGCCCGGACGGCCCTCGTTGGCGATGCCGAACTTGTACGCGATGCGGCTCTCGTACTCGGTCGGCCCGGTCTTGGGCTCCTCGGAAGGCTCCTCCGACTCCATCGTGAGGTCGAGGATCTCTTCCTTCTCGCCGCGCAGCATCGCGAGGATCCGGTGCGAGGGGAGTTTGGTGTAGGGCTCGGAGAACTCGAAGTAGTCGGAGAACTTCGCGCCCTCTTCGGCCTTGCCGTCGCGGACCTTCGAGGCCAGACGGCCTTCCGTCCACATCTTCTCGCGCAGCTCGCCGATCAGGTCGGCGTCTTCGGCGAAGCGTTCGACGAGGATCGCGCGGGCGCCGTCCAGCGCGGCCTGCGCGTCCGCGACACCCTTGTCGGCGTCGACGAACACCGCGGCGGCGGCCTGCGGATCCGTGTTCGGGTCGTTCATGAGCCCGTCCGCGAGCGGCTCCAGGCCTGCCTCGCGGGCGATCATCGCCTTCGTCCGCCGCTTGGGCTTGTACGGCAGGTAGATGTCCTCGAGGCGGGACTTGGTGTCCGCCGCCATGATCGAGGCTTCGAGCGCCTCGTCCAGCTTGCCCTGGCTCCGGATCGAGTCCAGGACGGCGACCCGGCGCTCGTTGAGTTCCCGCAGGTAGCGGAGGCGTTCTTCGAGCGTGCGCAGCTGGGTGTCGTCCAGCATCCCGGTGACCTCTTTGCGGTACCGGGCGATGAACGGCACGGTCGATCCGCCGTCCAGCAGGTCGACGGCCGCTTTGACCTGCCCCTCGCGCACGCCGAGTTCTTCGGCGATCTTCTGCTCGACTGTCTGCAGGCCCTGCACGCTCACTCCCACGCTCCTGAATCCGCCCTCGGGTGCTCTCGGACCCTGCATTCTGCCGCTTCCACCGAGCCGACTTTCGTATGGCCTCCTCTAACCGAACCCTTGACAGTTGTATTGGTCTAGTCCATTTTGATGTGGCCGACATCACCCGTTCGTGGAGGCCAGTCGTGAAAGTGAAGCCGAAACACGCGTTCCTCGCCCTGCTGTCGTCAGTGGCCGTGTGCCTGGGGGTGACTTTCGCGGTCTCGGGCAGCGCCTCGGCCGCCAACATCCTGACCAACCCCGGTTTCGAACTCGGGACCACGAGCGGCTGGACCTGCAGCGGTACGTCCGAGGTGGTCAGCACGCCGGTCCACTCGGGCAGCCGCGCGCTCAGCGCCACCCCCGCCGGTCAGGACAACGCCCGCTGTTCGCAGAGCGTGCCGGTCAAGGCCAACACCGCGTACACGCTTTCGGCGTGGGTGCAGGGCAGTTACACCTACCTGGGTGTCACCGGCACCGGAACGGGTGACAAGAACACCTGGACCCCTGGCACCGGCAGCTGGTCGCAGCTCTCGCTGAGCTTCACCACCGGCGCGTCCACCACCAGCGTCGACATCTATCTGCACGGCTGGTACGGCCAGCCCGCGTACTTCGTCGACGACGTCAACCTCGACGGCCCCGGAGGCTCGCCGACCACGACGCCGACCACCACCACGGCGTCGCCCACCACCAGCATCTCGCCGACCACGTCGAACCCGCCGACGACCACGACGGGCAACCCGCCGACCGGGAACCTGCCGAAGCACGTGATCACCGGCTACTGGCAGAACTTCTACAACGGCGCGAAGGCGCTCAAGCTCGCTGACGTCCCGACGAAGTACAACATCATCGCGGTGTCCTTCGCCGACGCGACGACCACGCCGGGCGCGGTCACCTTCACCCTCGACTCGGGGCTGTCGAGCCAGCTCGGCGGCTACACCGACGCGCAGTTCAAGGCCGACATCAAGACGGCGCAGGCGCGCGGGCAGAAGGTCATCCTGTCCGTCGGCGGCGAGAAGGGCACGATCCGCGTCGACTCCTCGGCCGCGGCGACGAACTTCTCCAACAGCATGAAGTCGCTCATCGCGTCCTACGGCTTCGACGGCGTCGACATCGACCTCGAGAACGGCGTCAACTCGACCTACATGGCGCAGGCGCTGCGGGCGATCCACGCGGGCGGCGGCACGGTCATCACCATGGCGCCGCAGACGATCGACATGCAGAGCACCGGCGCGGAGTACTTCAAGCTGGCGCTGAACGTCAAGGACATCCTGACGATCGTCAACATGCAGTACTACAACAGCGGCTCGATGCTCGGCTGCGACCAGAAGGTCTACTCGCAGGGCACGGTCGACTTCCTCACCGGGCTGGCCTGCATCCAGCTGCAGGGCGGCCTGCGGCCCGACCAGGTCGGTCTCGGCCTGCCCGCCTCGGGTTCGGCCGCCGGTGGTGGCTACCAGGCGCCCGGCAACACGGTCAACGCGCTGAACTGCCTCGCGAAGGGCACGAACTGCGGTTCGTACAAGCCGTCGACGACGTACCCGACGATCCGGGGCGCGATGACCTGGTCGATCAACTGGGACGCCTCGCAGGGTTACTCGTGGTCGAACACGGTGAGCGCGGGCCTGGCCGGTCTCCCGTGATGATCCGCTAGACCGGGGCGGGTGCCGGCGTCGCGCGGGCGACGGCACCCGCCCTTTCCACTTTCACGGGTTTCGTCCTCTGGATGCGGTAGTCGGCAGGGTGGCCTACCGCATCCAGAGGACGGTTGTGCGGCCACAGGCGAGCGCGTTGCGAAAGCCACTTTCGCAACGTTGAGGGTTGCGAAAGTGGCTTTCACAACGTCACCACCAGGTCCGGCGAGTGAGCGGACCACCACATGCAGGTGACTGAGTGCGGTCCTTGCGTGGGCGAAGGACCGCATCCAGAGGGGGATCAGAGCGGGGTCAGGGGCAGCCGCAGGGCCGCGGGAGCTTCTGGAGGCACGACGGGCTTGAGCGGGGCGACAGGGGACAGCCGCCGGTAGGAGGAGCCGAGCGGCGGCCGCGGGTCGGTCCCACCCTTGTTGGGCCACAACGACATCGCGCGTTCCGCCTGCGCGGTGATGGTCAGCGACGGGTTCACCCCGAGGTTCGCCGAGATCGCCGAACCGTCGGCGATGTGCAGTCCCGGATGGCCGTGCACCCGCTGGTACGGGTCGACGACGCCGGTCTCGGCGCTGTCGCCGATCGTGCAGCCGCCGATGAAGTGGCCGGTGATCGGGATGTTCGCCAGATCCGTCCACGCGCCCTGCGCCAGCCCGCCGATCTTGTCCGCCACCCGCCGGGTGATCTCGTGCCCCGCCGGGATCCACTCGGGATTCGGGTCGCCGATGCCCTGTCTCGTGGTCATCCGGCGGCCGAAGAGCCCGCGTTTCGTGTACGTGGTCACGGAATTGTCCATCGTCTGCATCACCAGCAGCCCGACCATCCGCTCCGACCACCGCCGCGGGTTGTGCAGCCGCACCAGGTCCCGCCGGTTCCGCCACAGTGCACGCGCGCCCAGCGCCCATCGGCGTTTGCCCGGCTCGGCGTCGACGAGGACCGTCGTCAGCAGGCCCATGAAGTTGCTGCCCTTGCCGTAACGCACCGGCTCGACGTGCGTGACGGCGTCGGGATGGATCGACGACGTGATCGCGACGCCGCGGGTGAAGTCCGTGTCCTTCCGCAGCGACCGTGCGGCGAGGACGGCCTCGGAGTTCGTCCTGGCGAGCAAACCCAGTCGCGGCGACAGCTCCGGCAGGGTGCCGGAGTCCTTCAAGGAATGCAGAAGCCTTTGTGTGCCGAGAGAAGCGGCGGCGAACACGACCTGATCGGCGGTGAAGGTCCGCTTGCCCTTGCGGGCCCAGCGTCCCGTCCGGACGGTGTCGACCGCGTAACCACCGCCGACCGGCCGGACCGAGACCGCGGTGGTCAGCGGATGGACCTCCGCACCCGCTTTCTCCGCCAGGTACAAGTAGTTCTTGACGGTCGTGTTCTTGGCGCCGACGCGGCAGCCGGTCATGCATTCGCCGCAGTGCGTGCACGGCTTCCGCAGCGGGCCCTCGCCGCCGAAGAACGGGTCGACGTCGCGCTCGCCGAAGTGGACGCCGACCGGGGTCGGCCGGTAGGTGCCCGCGATGCCCATGTCCTCGGCGACCTCGCGCAGGACGCGGTCGGCCGGGGTGACCAGCGGGTTCTCCGTCACGCCCAGCATCCGCTTCGCCTGGTCGTAATGCGGGGCGAGTTCGGCCTTCCAGTCGGTGATGTGCGCCCACTGCGGGTCTTCGTAGAAGGTGTCCGGGGGTTCGTAGAGCGTGTTCGCGTAGACGAGCGAACCGCCGCCGACGCCCGCGCCGCTCAGCACGAACGTGTTCTTCAGCAGGGTGAGGCGCTGGATGCCGTAGCAGCCCAGTTTCGGGGCCCACAGGTACTTCCGCAGCCGCCACGACGTCTTCGCGAACTCGTCGTCGGCGAACCGGCGGCCGGTCTCCAGCACGCCGACGCGGTACCCCTTCTCGGTGAGCCGCAGCGCGGTCACGCTGCCGCCGAAACCGGAGCCGATCACCAGCACGTCGTAGTTCATCGCGGTCCCGCCGTCCGGTAGTCGCCGAGGTCGAGCGTTTTCGTCCGGCGGTCGTACTCGGTCACCAGACCCGGCCAGTTCGTGCTCACCCGGCCGTCGTCCTGGCGGTACCAGCTGACACAGGCCGACCAGACACTGCGGCCGAGCCGTCGCTGGACCTCCTCGTCGTAGCGCTGCTCGACCTCGGGGACGACGTCCATATAGGACACTTCGGGGCGGCTCAGGTGTTCGACGGCCTGGCGGATGTAGCGGGCCTGCCGTTCGATCATGTAGATGATGGAGCCCGCGCCGAGGTTCGTGTTGGGCCCGTAGACGCAGAACAGGTTCGGAAAGCCCGGCACGGTCATCCCGAGGTACGCCCGCGCGCCGCCCTTCCACGCGTCGGACAGCGTCCGGCCGCCGAGACCCTCCACCTTGAGGTCGCCGAGGAAGTCGGTCGCCGCGAAACCGGTGCCGTAGACGATGACGTCGGCTTCGTGCTCGACGCCGTCCTCGGTGAGGACCCCGGACGGCGTGATCGCGCTGATGCGCCGCGTCTCCACGGCGACGTTGTGCTGCGCGAGCGCGGGCAGGTAGTCGTTGGTGAACAGGATCCGTTTGCAGCCCAGCGGGTAGTCCGGGGTGAGTTTCTCGCGCAGCGCCCGGTCCTTGAGGTGGCGGCGGCGCAGCTGGGCCGTCCGCAGTTCGAAGATCTTGGCCAGGAACGGATGTTTGGTCATCGCGTAGGTGGCGTACTCGGCGAGGAGGAAGATCCGGAGCCTGCCGAGCAGCTGGGTGGCCGGGAGATGCCGGAAGAGCCGCTGCTGCCACCGCCGGTAGCGGGTGTCCCGTTTGGCCATGATGTAGGGCGCGGTGCGCTGGAACACCGTCAGCTCACCCGCCTGGCGCTGGACCTCGGGCACGAACTGGATCGCGCTCGCGCCGGTGCCGATCACCGCGACCTTCCTGCCGCGCAGATCGACGTCGTGATCCCAGCGGGCGGAGTGGAAACTGGGGCCCTCGAAGGTTTCCTGGCCGGGGATGTCCGGCTGCACCGGCCGCGAGAGCTGCCCGACTGCGGGGACGAAGACGCCTCCTTCGAACGTCTCGCCGCCGGCGGTCTCGACCCGCCAGAGCCCGCGTTCCTCGTCGAAGGACGCGCCGGTGACGCGGGTGTCGAAGCGGATGTGCGGTTCGAGCCCGTAGCGGCGCACCACGCGTTTGAGGTATTCGTGGATGTCGGGCTGCAGCGAGAACCGCTTCGGCCAGTCGGGATTGGGCTCGTAGGAGAACGAGTACAGCGGCGACGGGATGTCGCAGCCCGCGCCGGGGTACGTGTTCTCCCGCCAGACGCCGCCGGGTTCGGCGGCGCTCTCCAGGATGGTGAAGTCGTCGAACCCGGCGCGTTTGAGCTCGATCGCCGTCCCGACCCCGCCGAAACCCGTTCCCACGATCAGCACGCTCGTCTTGCCCATGCCGATCGAAGTTACGCAGCCCTCACCCCCGGTGGAAGTACACGACCGGCCATTCAATCGAGATTTTCGGCCACGATCTCCACGGAGTGACTCTCGGCCTTCGGGTGGGCCCAGGTCAGGAGCCGGTAGGCGGAGCTTTCCAGTGCGTCCAGATCGCGCTTCGGGACGCGTTCGAACGGCGTGATCACCACCGAAGCCGCCTTCTTCACCGCCTTGATCTCCCAGAAGCCCTTCACCGACCCGTCGACCAGGATGGTGCCCTTGACCAGGCCGTTCTGCGTGATGACGACCTTGCGGTACTCGTCGCTGATCACCCGTGTGCGGTCGGCGTAGGACAGGACGGTCTGGTCGAACGGGCCCAGCAGCCGGGCGGGCGCGGGCGTGTCCGGATCAGGGCGCGAGGCCTCGGGCAGGTCGAAGAGCTCACGTCCGTTCTCGTCGCGGAACGTCCGCATCTCCGGCCGCAGCCGCTCGGCGACGTCGCCGAGTTTCGTGATCCCGGCCCACGCCTGCGCGTCCTGCACGCTCGCCGGCCCGAACGCGGCCAGATAGCGCTTGAACATCGCTTCGGGTGACGGCGACTCGTCCGGCTCGGCGCCGAGCCAGTCGCCGGTGGTCTGATACGTCGGCTGTCCCGACTTGCCCCACACACCACGCGGCGGGATCTGCACCAGCGGCAGCAGCGCCCGCGCGACGTGCACCAGCGACGACGGCGCCACGCCCTCCCAATGCTTGGTGAGTTCCGCGCCGAGTCCGGCCGACGAAAGCGGCCGTTCGCCGAGCAGTTTGCGGGCGGTGCGGGCGATCTCCTGGTGGTCGAGGTCCTTGATGTCCGGGCCGAACTGGGTGTTGCCGGTCACCGAGCGGTCGTAGAGGGGTTGCACGATCGGCCGCCACGCCAGCGCGTCCGACGGCTTCACCAGGTGCACCGTGCCGCGCATGAGCGCGATCCGCACGACACTCTTGTCCAGCAGCAGGTTCGCCAGCTCTTCCTGGCGGAAGCCGTGCAGTCGTGTCCAGAGCGCGAAGTACGGCGGATTCGGCGCCTGCGCCTGCAACCCGGCGAGATGGTCGACCGCTTCGAGCGCGGTCAGCTTCGAACGCCGGAGCAGCAGTTGCCGGTCCAGCATGGCGCGGTTCAGCGCGCGCCTGCTCAACGTGTCGGACATACCGCCCACCTTAAACGGGATCAAGGACAGTTACGGTCCTCAATGCGCCGATTGGTGCGAGGGGATCCATAATCCCGGCCATGGAACTACCGCCGCCGGTGATCCGGGACTGGGACTACCCGCGCGGCACGGCGAGCATCGTGCTCATGGCCCGCTTCGCCGCCGAGAACGGTGTCGAGGGGCTGGAGTCCTACGAGCACGCTCCCGTCGACGGCCAGGTCGACGCGCGCCAGGAACTCGCGGTGGTCCGGCGCCTTGTGCGCGGACTCGGTGGCGGGGACGACGTCGCGCTGCGGCTGAGCAGGCGATACCGTGTCAGCGCCTTCGGCATCTTCGGCTTCGCGTGCATCAGCAGCCCGACGCTGGGGGACGCGATGCGCTTCGCCCTGCGGTATCTGGACTTGAGCTTCACCTTCTGCATCCCGCACGTGGCCGTCGAGGCCGGGCGGCTCGCGCTGACCATGGACGACAGCCGCGTGCCGGGCGACGTCGCCCGCTTCCTGGTGCTGCGCGACCTCGGCGCCATCCACACCGTCATGCGGGACATCCTGCCGGACATCTCCTTGCGTACACTGGCTTTCCGGCACGATAAACCGTCCAGTGTGGACGAATACGTGCGTACCTTCGGACTGGCGCCGTCATTCTCCGCGCCGTCGCACGTCGCCACCCTCGACCCGCTCTTCCTCGACAAACCGCTGCCGCAGGCCAACGATCAGACGGTCGCGGTCTGCGCCGCGCAATGCGATCTGCTGGTGTCGCGGAAACGTGAGCGCTCCGGGATCGCGCAGCAGGTGCGGGAACGGCTGGTGCGGCTCGGCGGTGTCGACGCGGGCATGGAGGAGGTCGCGCGGCGGCTCGCGCTCAGCCCTCGCACGCTGCGACGGCGGCTGTTCGAGGCCGGGACCGGCTACCGCGCGCTGCTGGACGAGGTCCGCCAGGCCCTCGCCGAGGAGATGCTGGACACCGGCGCGCTCAGCGTGGAGGACGTCGCGCTGCGGCTGGGCTACGCCGAGGCGTCGAGCTTCATCTACGCCTTCAAACGCTGGAAGGGGATGACGCCGGCGGCCTACGCCCGGCGGAACGCGATGCGAGCACGGCCGGGTAGGTGACCCGCAGCAGGTGCAGGATCGAATCGGTGAGGAAGACCCGTAGCTCGTCCCGGCCGAGCGTGCCGCGGACCAGCCATTCGCGGGACGCGGCCCGCAGCATCCCGCCGTACGACCGGATCATCGCGCGGAGCTCTTCGCGACCCTCGGTGACGTCGCTCATCAGCGCGGCCGCGAGCACCCTGTCCGCGGCGATCTCGTCACCCTCCAGCATGATCCGCTCGATGTCCGGGTCACGCCCGACGGCCTCCGTGCCGATCGCCGTCAGCCACGCCTGCTCGTTGCGTTCGACGACCTCGATCCAGTGCCGGACGCTGATCGCGAGCCGCTCCTCGGCGGTGGTTTCGGGCAGGTTCTCGATCACCGGCGCCGGCACGATCATCATCTGCCGGACGACTTCCAGGTACAGCTCCCGTTTGCCGCCGAAGTAGTGGTTGATCAGCGGCCTCGCCACCCCGGCGGCCTTCGCGATGTCCGACGTCGAAACCGAGGCGTAGGTGCCCTCGCCGAACAACCGCCGGGCGGCCGCCAGGATCTCGGCGCGCCGCGCGGCCGGTTCGAGGCGGCGCCGCCGGGCTTCCGGATCGGTGCTCATGGGCCGAGCGTAACTGTTTCGGACAGGAAGCCGGGTGGTCGACCTGATTCGCGGAACACCGTCTCTCCGCTGTTCACCGCGTGCAGCGCGGCGCCGATCCGGCCGTGGAGGGGCGCCTTCACCAGTCGATCGGCCTCGGCCAGCGAGTACAGCCCTACCGAGCTGATTTCAGGATCGGTCGACTGGATGCCACGCACTTCCCGTTCGGTGATCAAGCCACCGTCGAAGACGAACGCCAGTCCCTCCGGCATGACCCCTTGCGTGGGGATGTGGTCGATGACCAGCAACGCACCGAGGGCGCGGGTGATACCCAGCTCTTCGTGGAGTTCGCGGGCCGCTGTCGCCCACGGAGCTTCCTCGGCCTCGACCGCGCCGCCTGGGATCTCCCATTCGGGTTTGTACGTGGTTTCCACCAGGAGCACTCGCGACCGATCGTCGCGGAGCAGTACTCCCGCCGCGGTGCGTTTCCGGTTGAGGGAGGCCGCGTATTCGCCGAAGGGAAGGAGATCCACGATTTAGCAGGCTACTGCCCGGCCGGTTGCGCCGTGGTGTTCGGAACGGGCGTCTCCGGATCGGTGCTCATGGGCCGAGCGTAACTGTTTCACCTGGCCGCCTGCCGTTATTCATTCGGAACGACCCGCCGGTAACTCCGAGAGCCTTCGAACCGACGTTCGTGGCGGGGGGACCGGGTGTCATGGGTAGGGACGAATGACCAGTGCTGAACGCGATCCGGTCCGCCGCGTCGGACGGTGGGTCAGTGTCCGGTTGCAGCATCGTGACGTCCGGATCCACAGTGACACCGGGGACGAACTCGTCTCGTACGCGGGCATCGTGATCACCAGCTTCGAGAACGGGGCCGAGGTCGGCGAACGCTGGATCCCGCTCGGCGGCGATCCGTCGGAGGCGGACGACGAACAGCTCATCCAGCAGCTGCGGGACGCGCTGATCTGGCAGGCGCGGCGCCCGCCGCAGGCAGCGGGGGAGTAGCCGAAGCCGGAACATGCGTGACTGAAGGCGGATCTCACGTGATTGGAGCCGGATCTCGCGTGTCTGGAGCCGGAACAGCTCCGGTCAGGCGAGTCACGGCTTCAATCACGCGAGTTGCGGCTTCGGGCACGCGAGTTGCGGCTTCGGGCACGCGAGTTGCGGCGGGGGGTTCCGCCAGTTACTGGGCCCGAAGGCCCTCGAAAGCGATCTTGCACACCGCGTCCGCCAGTTCCGTCCCCGCCGAGCCCCGGCGCGGCCGGTACCACTCGATCAGCGAGTTCACCATGCCGTACAGCAGCCGCGCGGTGACCGCGGGATCGATGTCGGGCCGCACGTCGCCTTCGGTCTCGGCCTGTTTCACCAGGTCCGTGACCAGCCGGTCGAATTCGCGCCGCCGCGCCAGGGCCGCCCGCTCGATCTTGGTGTTGCCGCGCACCCGCAGCAGCAGCGTCACGAACGGCAGCTGCTCGACCAGCACGAGGACACTGCCCCGCACCAGATGCTCCAGCTTCTCGATCGCCCTGCCCTCGAAGGATTCCGTCTCGGCGGCGACGGCGAACAGGCCGTTCAGCGCGCGGTCGACGGCGAGCCGCAGCAGCTCCTCCTTGCTCGGCACGTGGTGGTAGATCGCGGATTTCGTGATGCCGAGCTTGCGGGAGAGGTCCTCCATGCTGGTGCCGTCGTAGCCGCGTTCGTTGAACAGCCGGACGGCCACCTGCAGCAGCGACTCGAGGTCGTAGCCGGGGCGCCCCCGGCGTGCCGGGGTGGTCAACCGCGGTCCCGTTCGTCGAGTACGCGGCGCATCTTGCCCAGCGAACGCTCCAGCGTGTCCGGGTCGACGACCTCGACGCCGACGCTCACGCCGACCCCGTCCTTGACTCCGGCGATCAGCCGGGCGGCGGCCTCGGCGCGCTGGTCGGGGTTCGCGTCCGGGCGTGCCTCGACACGGACGGTCAGGTGGTCCATCCGGCCCTTCGTGGACCGGATCAGCTGGAAATGCGGCGCGAGCGCGGGGGTCACCAGCACGACTTCCTCGATCTGCGTGGGGAAGACGTTGACGCCACGCAGGATGATCATGTCATCGCTGCGCCCGGTCACCTTCTCCATCCGCCGGTACGCGGGCCGCGCGGTGCCCGGCAGCAGCCGGGTGAGGTCGCGCGTGCGGTACCGGATGATCGGCAGCGCCTGTTTGGTGAGCGAGGTGAACAGCAGTTCGCCCTCGGCGTCGGTGGGCTTTTCGGTGAACGGGTCGATCACCTCGGGGAAGAAGTGGTCCTCCCAGATGTGCAGCCCGTCCTTGGTCTCGACGCATTCCTGCGCGACGCCGGGGCCCATCACCTCGGACAGGCCGTAGATGTCGACGGCGTCGATGCCGACGCGTTCCTCGATCTCCGTGCGCATCTGCTCGGTCCACGGTTCCGCGCCGAAGATGCCGACCTTGAGCGAACTCGACTGCGGGTCGACGCCCTGTCGCTCGAACTCGTCGAGGAGCGTCAGCATGTACGACGGGGTGACCATGATGATCTCGGGTTTGAAGTCGGTGATGATCTGCACTTGGCGTGCGGTCATGCCGCCCGACGCCGGGATCACTGTGCAGCCCAGCTTCTCGGCACCGTAATGCGCGCCGAGGCCGCCGGTGAACAGGCCGTATCCGTAGGCCACGTGGACCTTGTCGCCCGGCCGCCCGCCCGCCGCGCGGATCGACCGGGCCATCACCGTCGCCCAGGTGTCGATGTCCTGGGCGGTGTACCCGACGACGGTCGGCTTCCCGGTGGTGCCGCTGGACGCGTGGATCCGGCTGACCTCCGACTCCGGCACGGCGAACATGCCGAACGGGTAGTTGTCGCGCAGGTCCTGCTTGGTGGTGAAGGGGAACTTCGCCAGGTCTTCCAGCGTTTTGCAGTCGTCCGGGTGAACCCCGGCCTCGTCGAACTTCCGGGTGTAGAACGGCACGTTGTCGTAGGCGTGCCGCAGCGTCCACCGGAGGCGTTTCAGCTGCAGCGCCTGGAGTTCGTCGATGGTCAGATTTTCGGCGTCGTCGCTGAAAGTCATCGTCATGCCTTCTGGATGGTGCGGCTGCGGCCGCGGAATTCGGCGACGACCTCCGGGCCGTCGGGGGTCTCCCGGTGCACGGTGACGTCGTAGATGCCGTTGCGGCCGTAGCGGGTCCGCTCGGTGGCGGTGGCGATGAGGTGGTCGCCGAGCTTGCCCGCGGCGACGAAGGAGATCTCCGCGCCGGACGCGACCGTCACCGGGCCGTGGCTGTTGCAGGCGCAGGCGAACGTCGTGTCGGCGAGCAGGAAGACATAGCCGCCGTGGGCGATGTCGTGCCCGTTGACCATCGTTTCGGTGATCCGCATGGTGGCGACGGCGTGCCCTTCGGCGGCCTCGACCAGTTCGATGCCCAGCGCGTTGGACGCCAGGTCGTCGGCGAACATCGTGTGCGCGGCGTTAGTCAAACCGAAACCACCTAGTTACTGACCGAACGGACGGTTGTTAATGGGTGTCGCCAGTAAAGGCGTGTTTTCGGGCGGATGTCAAGGGTCCCCCGCCAACAGGGGGTTTGCAAGACCCCGGTCACGGGCTACAGTCAATTACTGAACGGACGGTCTGTAAATCCCACCATGGTGAAGGGTCGACTAATGGCATTGCTGCGCAGCTACGTCTCCGGCGGGTGGCACACGGCGGGAACTGACGGAGTACCGCTGCACGACGCCTCGACGGGCGAGGAGGTCGCCCGTGTCTCCTCCGAGGGCATCGACTTCGCCGCCGCGCTGGAGTACGGCCGCCGCACCGGTGGCCCCGCGCTGCGTGAGCTGACTTTCCACCAGCGCGCCGCACTGCTGAAGGCTCTGGCCTCCCACCTGCGCGAACACCGCGAAGAGCTGTACGCGCTCTCGGCGAGGACGGGCGCCACCAAGGGTGACTCGATGGTCGACATCGACGGCGGTATCGGCGTCCTGTTCGCCTACTCCAGCAAGGGCAAGCGCGAACTGCCGAACGACACCGTCTACGTCGACGGCAACGTCGAGCCGCTGAGCAAGGGCGGCACCTTCGTCGCCCAGCACATCGCCGTCCCGCTGCGCGGCGTCGCCGTCCAGATCAACGCCTTCAACTTCCCGGTCTGGGGCCCGCTGGAGAAGTTCGCGCCCGCGTTCCTTGCCGGTGTGCCCAGCCTGATCAAACCGGCCAGCCAGACCTCGTACCTGACCGCGCGGCTGGTCGAGATCATCATCGAATCCGGCATCCTGCCCGAGGGCACGCTGCAGTTCGTCGCGGGCAGCGTCGGTGACCTGCTCGACCACGTCACCGCCCAGGACCTCGTCTCGTTCACCGGCTCCGCGTCCACCGCGCAGAAGCTGCGCACGCACCCCGCGATCGTGCGCAACTCCGTCCGGTTCAACGCCGAGGCCGACTCGCTGAACCTGTCGATCCTCGGCCCGGACGCGCGGCCCGGCACCACCGAGTTCGACCTCTTCGTCAAGCAGCTCACCACGGAAATGACGGTCAAGGCGGGCCAGAAGTGCACCGCCATCCGCCGTGCCTTCGTGCCCGCCGACCTGCTGGACGCCGTCGCCGAGGCCGCGAGCGCGCGACTGGCGAAGACCGTCGTCGGTAACCCCACCGCCGAAGGGGTCCGGATGGGCGCCCTGGCCAGCCTGGAGCAGCGCGAGGAGGTCCGGCGATCGCTCAAGGCGCTGCTGGACGTCGGCACGGTCGTCTTCGGCGACCCGGAGCAGGTCGACGTCGTCGGCGCGGACGCCGAACGTGGCGCGTTCATCTCGCCGGTGCTGCTGAAGGCCGACCCGGAGCGTTCCGAGCCGCACGAGGTCGAGGCGTTCGGACCCGTGTCGACGCTGCTGCCCTACACCTCGACCGAGCAGGTCATCGAGCTCGCGGCACGCGGCGGCGGCAGCCTGGTCGGCTCGATCGTGTCCGCGGACCAGGAGTTCGTGCGCGAGGTCGTCCTCGGTGTCGCGCCGTACCACGGCCGCCTGCTGGTGCTGGACGCCGAAGACGCCAAGGAGTCGACGGGACACGGTTCGCCGATGCCGCAGCTGGTGCACGGTGGCCCCGGCCGCGCCGGTGGCGGCGAGGAGATGGGCGGCGTCCGCGGCGTGCTGCACCACATGCAGCGCACCGCCGTCCAGGGTTCGCCCGCCGTGCTGAGCACGGTCACCGGCCGCTGGGTCACCGGCGCGCCGCGCAACGCGGAGGACGTCCACCCGTTCCGGAAGTCCTTGGCTGAACTGAAGATCGGCGACTCGGTCGTCGCCGGGCCGCGTGAGGTCCTGCAGTCCGACGTCGACCACTTCGCCGAGTTCACCGGCGACACCTTCTACGCGCACACTGACCCCGAAGCGGCCGCGGCGAACCCGCTGTTCGGCGGGATCGTGGCGCACGGCTACCTCGTGGTCTCCTTCGCCGCCGGCCTGTTCGTCTCGCCGGAGCCCGGTCCGGTGCTGGCCAACTACGGCCTGGAGAACCTGCGGTTCCTCACCCCGGTCAAGGTCGGCGACACCCTCACGGTGACCTTGACCGCCAAGCAGATCACCCCGCGCATCGACCAGGAGTACGGCGAGGTCCGCTGGGACGCCGACGTCACCAACGCCGACGGCGACTCGGTCGCCAAGTACGACGTCCTGACCCTGGTGGCGAAGGAGCAGTCATGACAGCCACATTGCCCGAGGAAGACCTCGAAAAGCACTTCGAGGCGACCATCGAGCGTGACCAGCGCATCGAACCGCGCGACTGGGTGCCCGAGGGCTACCGCAAGACGATGATCCGCCAGATCGCGCAGCACGCGCATTCGGAGATCATCGGCATGCAGCCCGAGGGCAACTGGATCACCCGCGCGCCTTCCTTGCGGCGCAAGGCGATCCTGCTCGCCAAGGTGCAGGACGAGGCCGGGCACGGCCTGTACCTGTACTCGGCGGCGGCCACCCTCGGCGCCGACCGCGCGGACCTGACCGACAAGCTGATCAACGGCAGGCAGAAGTACTCGTCGATCTTCAACTACCCGACGCTGACCTTCGCCGACGTCGGCGTGGTCGGCTGGCTGGTCGACGGCGCGGCGATCTGCAACCAGGTCCCGCTGTGCCGCAGCTCGTACGGGCCGTACGCCCGCGCCATGATCCGCATCTGCAAGGAGGAGTCCTTCCACCAGCGGCAGGGTTTCGAACTGCTGATGACGATGATGCGCGGCACCGAGAAGCAGCGGGAGATGGTGCAGGAGGCGGTGAACCGCTGGTGGTGGCCGTCGCTGATGATGTTCGGCCCGCCGGACGCGGATTCGCCGAACACCGCGCAGTCGATGGCGTGGAAGGTCAAACGCCACACCAACGACGAGCTTCGGCAACGCTTTGTCGACATGTCCATCCCGCAGGCCGAGGCGCTGGGTGTCACCTTCCCGGATCCGGACCTGAAGTGGAACGCCGAACGCGGGCACTACGACTTCGGCGCCGTCGACTGGGACGAGTTCAAGAACGTGTTGAAGGGCAACGGCCCCTGCAACGCCCAGCGCGTCGCGCACCGGCGCCGGGCGCAGGAAGACGGTGCATGGGTGCGGGAAGCCGCGGCCGCCCACGCGGCGAAGAAAGAGGTTTCGGCATGAAGCACGACTGGCCGTTGTACGAGGTTTTCGTCCGGGGCAAGCGCGGGCTGAATCACGTGCACGTGGGTTCGCTGCACGCGGCGGACGACGACATGGCGCTGCACCACGCGCGGGATCTGTACACCCGCCGCAACGAGGGCGTGTCGATCTGGGTCGTGCGCGCGTCCGACATCACGGCGTCTTCACCGGACGAGAAGGACCCGTTCTTCGCGCCCAGCGGCGACAAGGTGTACCGGCACCCGACGTTCTACGACATCCCCGACAACGTCCCCCACATCTGACATGAGTTTCGACAACGCCTACGAGGCGATCACCGAGGAAAACGACTCGCGCTGGGCCTTCGGCACCGGGTTCGAGGATCCGCTGTCCGGTGTGGACACCACGGTTCCGTCCGGTGTGGACGGTGCGCGGCTGGCGGCCTACTGCCTGATGCTCGGCGACGACGCGCTGATCTTCTCGCACCGGCTGCAGGAGTGGTGCACGAACGCGCCCGAGCTCGAGGACGAGGTCGCGATCGCCAACATCGCGCTCGACCTGCTCGGACAGGCCCGGCTGCTGCTCGCCCGTGCGGGCAAAGCGGACGGCAGCGAGCGCACCGAGGATTCGTACGCGTTCTTCCGGGGCGAGCAGGAGTACCGCAACGTCCGCCTCGCCGAACTCGAAGGCGGGCACTTCGGGCATCTGATCGCGCGGCTGCTGGTGTTCTCGATCTGGCGGCTGGCCCTGCTGCAACGGCTTCAGTCCTCTGTGGACCCGGTGCTGGCGGCCATCGCGGACAAGGGCGTCAAAGAGGTCGCTTACCACCGCGACTACGCCGCGCAGTGGGCCGTGCGGCTCGGCGACGGCACGGAGCTGTCCCACGAGCGCATGCAGGAAGGCCTCGACGCGGTCTGGCCGTACGTGGGCGAGCTTTTCGCCGCGCACGAGGTCGAGTTCGTCGAGTCGCCGTCGCTGCGGCCCGAATTCGACGCGATCCTCGACCAGGTGCTGGCCGTCGCTCACTTGACCCGGCCCGAGGTCGGCGCGCTCGCCGGGGTTTCCGGCCGGATGGGCCGCGACGGCGTGCACACCGAGCGGATGGGCTTCCTGCTGGCGACCCTGCAGAGCGTCGCCAGGGAACACCCGGACGCGACATGGTGACCGCGTACGCCGTGGCGGCCACGGTCACCGACCCGGAGCTGCCGATGCTCACCCTCGCCGACCTCGGCGTGCTGCGTGAAGTGTCCGAATCCGGCGGTCGGGTGGTCGTGGCGATCACCCCGACCTACACCGGGTGCCCGGCGATGGACACCATGCGCGACGACCTCGTCCACGCGCTCACCGGCGCGGGCTACGGCGACGTCGAGGTCCGCACGGTGCTTCAGCCGGCGTGGTCCACCGACTGGATCACCGAAGACGGCAAACGGAAACTGGCCGAGGCCGGGATCGCGCCGCCGGGGGCCGCGCCGCGGCGGACCGGCCCGATCCCGCTCACGCTGAGCCCGGCGGTGTCCTCGGTCCGCTGTCCCCATTGTGGTTCGGCGGACACCGAGGAGCAGTCCCGGTTCAGTGCGACAGCGTGCAAAGCCTTGCGCCGCTGCCGGTTCTGCCTCGAACCGTTCGAACACGTCAAGGAGATCTAGCGTGACCGCGATCCTGCGCCGCACCGGGTTTCACACCCTGAAGGTGTCCGACGTCCAGCGGCTGTGCGACGACGCCGTCGCCGTGACCTTCGACGTGCCCGAAGACCTCGCCGAAACCTTCCGCTTCAAGGCCGGTCAGTCGCTGACCCTGCGCCGCGAGGTCGAGGGCCGCGACGAACGCCGCTCGTACTCGATCTGCGCGCCCGCCGGGGCGGCCCCGCGGGTCGGTGTGCGCGAGGTGCCGGGCGGGCTGTTCTCGTCGTGGCTCGTGCGCGACGTGAAACCCGGCGACGAGATCGAGGTCGCGCCGCCCACCGGCAGCTTCAGCCCCGATCTCGAAGCCGCCGGGCACCACGTGCTGATCGCGGCCGGGTCCGGGATCACGCCGGTGCTGTCGATCGCGTCTTCGCTGCTCAGCGACTCCGACGCGACGGTGACCGTGCTCTACGGAAACCGCCGCACGGACACGGTCATGTTCGCCGACGACCTCGCGGATCTGAAGGACCGTCACCCCGCGCGGCTCGAACTCGTCCACGTGCTCTCCCGTGAGCCGCGCGAGGCAGAACTGTTCACCGGACGGCTCGACGTCGAAAAGCTGCGGCGCCTGTGCACCGTGCTGATCCCGGTCGAGGACGTCTCGCACTGGTGGCTGTGCGGACCGTTCGAGATGGTGACCGGCGCGCAGGAACTCCTGCGCTCCCTGGACGTGGCCGAAGAGAAGATCCACCAGGAACTGTTCTATGTGGACACTCCGCCGGAGCCGGTGCGGCACGTCGACCCGGCCGTCGTGGGTTCGTCCAGCGAAGTGACGCTGGTCCTCGACGGCCGGTCGACGACGATGACGCTGCCGCGCGAGTCCTCCCTGCTCGACGGCGCGCAGAAGTACCGGCCGGACCTGCCGTTCGCCTGCAAGGGCGGAGTGTGCGGCACCTGCCGGGCGAAGATCTGCGACGGCAAGGTGGACATGCGGCGCAACTTCGCCCTGGAGAAGGCCGAAGTCGACGCCGGGTTCGTGCTCACCTGCCAGTCCGTGCCGGTGTCCGACGCCGTCACCGTGGACTTCGACGCCTGATTCCCGTAACTCGCGTGTTTGAACCCGTAACTCGCGTGCTTGAAGGCGGAACTCACGTGCTGAATCGTGTTACGGCTCTGATCACGCGAGTTACGGCTCTGATCACGTGAGTTCCGTGTTCAGCCACCTCGTGATGCCGATGTCGGCGAGGAACGGCCGGTCGTGGCTCGCCACGATCAGCGTGCCCCGGTAGGCCAGCAACGCCTCGGTGAGCCGGCGGACACTCGCCAGGTCGAGATTGTTCGTCGGCTCGTCGAGCAGCAGCAGTCTCGGCGTCGGTTCGGTCAGCAGCAGCGTCGCCAGTGTCGCGCGGAACCGTTCCCCGCCGGACAGCGACGCGACCTCGCGGTCGGCCGTCGTGCCCCGGAACAGGAACCGCGCCAGCCGCGCGCGGATCTCGTTGTCCGTGAGCGACGGCGCGACCAGCCGCACGTTGTCCACAATGGACAGCGTGTCGTCGAGGATGTCGAGCCGCTGGGGGAGCAGCCTGGCGGGCACGAACAGCCCCACTTCGCCCGACTTCGGCGGGAGCTCGCCGGTGATCGTGCGGAGCAGGGTGGTCTTCCCCGACCCGTTCGGGCCGGTGAGCGCGATCCGCTCGGGGCCCATGACGTGCAGGTTCACCGCCGGGCCGAATCGGGGCACGGCGTCGATCCGGAGCACGTCCGTCCCTCGCGGGACCGTGGTCTCCGGCAGTTCGACGCGGATCTCGGCGTCCTCGCGCACCAGGTCCTCGGCGGCCTTCAGCGCTTCGACGGCGCCCTCCAGCCTGTCGGTGTGCAGGTTCCGGTGCTTGCCCGCGGCGATCTGCGCGTCCTCCTGGCGTTTGCGCATCCGCACCTTGGGCTCGCGCTTCTGGTCCCACATCTTCTGGCCGTAGCGGGCGCGCCGGGCGAGTTTGATCCCGGCCTCGACCAGCTCCCGCTTCTGCCGCTTGACGTCGGATTCCGCCGCGCGCAGATGCCGCCGCGCGGCTTCCTGGGCGACCTCGACGGCGTGTTCGTAGTCCGCGAGGTTGCCGCCGTACGTCGTCACCTCGCCGTCGCGGACCTCGTCGATCCGGTCGACGAGCTGAAGCAGTTCGCGATCGTGCGAGACGACCACGAGGATCCCGCTCCAGGCCGCCACCTCGCGGTGCACGAGTTCGCGGGCCCGCAGGTCGAGGTTGTTCGTCGGCTCGTCGAGCAGCAGCGCGGCGGGCCGCCGCAGGAGCAGGGCGGCCAGCCCGAGCAGCGTGAGTTCGCCGCCGGACAGTTCGCCCGCCCGCTGATCCAGCCGGACGGCGGACAGGCCGAGCCTGTCGAGGATCGCGCGGGTGCGTTCCTCGACGTCCCAGTTGTCGCCGATGGCGGCGAAGTGCTCTTCGGTGGCAGCACCGCTCTCGACGGCCCTGATCGCCGCGCGGATCGCGGTGACGCCCAGCACGTCGTCGACGCGGCGTTCGGTGTCGAGGACGAGGTTCTGGGGCAGGTAGCCGAGTTCGCCGGGCGCGGTCACCGAGCCCGTGGTGGCCTTCAGGCGACCGGCCAGCAGCCTGAGCAGCGTGGACTTACCGGATCCGTTGGTGCCGACCAGGCCGGTTCGGCCCACCCCGATGGTGAGCGAGAGGCGCTCGAATACCGGAACGCCGTCCGGCCAGGTGAAGGTGACGTCGGAAAGCGTCAAGGAAGAAGACATGAGACTCCCTGCGAAGGAGGTGGATGAGGGCGCAGGTTCGTCTCACAAGAACATCGGGCCAGCCTAGCCCGCACGCGTCCGCGGTGCGACCGATTTAGCGGGGGCATACTGGCGGACGTGACCGAACGCCCCCATGTCCTGCTGTCCGCCGCTGTCTCACTGGACGGCTACCTCGACGACGCGACCGACACCCGGCTAGTGCTGTCCAACGAGGACGACTGGGCCAGGGTGGACGGGCTGCGCGCCGCGTCGGACGCGATCCTGGTCGGCGCGAACACGGTCCGCGCGGACGACCCCCGGTTGCTGGTCCGCTCGCCGGAGCTGGTCGCCGGGCGGGTCGCGGCGGGCCGTCCGGAGCAGCCGGTCAAGGTCACGCTCACCCGGAGCGGGTCGCTCGACCCGGCCGCGAAGTTCTTCACCGTCGGGGACGTGGAGAAGCTGGTCTACGCGCCGCCCGGCGTCGTCACCGGGGTGAAGGCGACCGTCGTCGAGCTGACGGATCTGCGCGGTCTGCTGGCCGACCTGCACGCGCGGGGCGTCCGGCGGCTGATGGTCGAAGGCGGCGGCGCGATCCACACACAGTTCCTCACCGAAGGGCTCGTCGACGAACTGCACCTGGCCGTCGCGCCGTTCTTCGTCGGTGATCCGCGCGCTCCGCGGTTCACCGGACCAGGCGCGTTCCCGCGAGGACTCACGCTCGTCGAAAACACCCGGCTGGGCGAAATCGCCGTGCTGGAATACCACGCGACGCCAGAACCGTCCGAAGTGGACATTCTGCGCCTGCGCGAGGCCATCGCGCTGGCCGAGAACTGCCCGCCGCGCACGTTCCGCGTCGGCGCTGTCATCACCGACGCCGACGGCGAAGTGATCTCCACCGGCTATTCGGGCGACGGCGATCCCGCCAACCACGCCGAAGAAGCCGCGCTCGCCAAACTCGAACCCGGAGACCCGAGACTGGCGGAGGCGACGATGTACACGTCGCTGGAGCCGTGCAGCTCCCGGACATCACATCCGCGGAGCTGCACCCAGCTCATCCTCGACGCCGGCCTCCCGCGCGTCGTGTTCGCCTGGCGCGAGCCGTCGGTGTTCGTCGACTGCGTCGGCGCCGAGACACTGGAGGCGGCCGGACGCCGGGTGATCGAGGTAGGGGCCCTCGCCGCCGACGTCCGCCGCGCGAACACTCATATCGCGGGTGTCCGCCCCTGAACTACTTACAGGCGTCGCAGCAGCCGCAGCCCTGACCGGTGCACGCCGAGCAGCAACCGTGGCGAAGCACGACCTTCAACAGACGCTTGATCATCGCTGTCCTCCCGATCGTTGTCATCCCACCGCCCCTGTCACGCTAAGTTCTGCGCATACGACAGTGGTACCGCCGGGAGTGCCATGCCCCCGCTCCAAGGGGTGACGTCAGGATTCGAGGTCCCCCTCCAGCGATAAGTAGACCTCGCGCAGCTGAGCCAAAAGGTCGGCGTCCGGCTCCGCCCACAGTCCCCGATCGGCCGCCTCGTTCAGGCGCTCGATGATGCCGCGCAGCGCCCACGGGTTGGCCTGGCGCAGGAACTCCTGATTGACCTCGTCGAGCACGTAGGACTCGGTGAGCTTCTCGTACATCCAGTCGCCGACCACCCCGGCCGTGGCGTCGAACCCGAAGAGGTAGTCGACCGTCGCCGCCAGTTCGAAGGCGCCCTTGTAGCCGTGCTTGCGCATCGCCGCCAGCCAGCGCGGATTGACCACGCGGGCCCGGAAGACGCGGGCGGTCTCCTCGCCGAGGGTGCGGGTGCGGACCGCGTCCGGCGTGGTGCTGTCGCCGACGTAGGACGCGGGCGCTGTGCCGGTCAGCGCGCGGACCGTCGCGATCATCCCGCCGTGGTACTGGAAGTAGTCGTCGGAGTCGGCGATGTCGTGCTCGCGGGTGTCGGTGTTCTTGGCCGCGACCACGATCCGCTTGTACGAGTTCTCCATGTCCTCGCGCGCGGGCCTGCCGTCGAGGTCACGGCCGTAGGCGAATCCGCCCCAGACCGCGTAGACCTCGGCGAGATCCTTGTCGTCGCGCCAGTTCCCGGAATCCATCAGCGGCAGCAGGCCCGCGCCGTACGCGCCGGGCTTGGACCCGAAGATCCTCGTGGTGGCACGGCGTTCGTCGCCGTGCGCGGCCAGATCCGCGCGGGTGTGGGCGCGGACGAAGTTCTGCTCGTCCGGTTCGTCCAGGTTCGCGACCAGGCGCACGGCGTCGTCCAGCAGTGTGATCACATGCGGGAAGGCGTCGCGGAAGAAACCACTGATCCGCACGGTGACGTCGACACGCGGGCGCCCGAGTTCGGCGAGCGGGATGGCCTCGATCCCGGTGACCCGCCGCGAAGCCTCGTCCCAGACCGGCTGGACTCCCAGCAGCGCCAGGACTTCCGCGGCGTCGTCACCCGAGGTGCGCATGGCCGACGTGCCCCAGACCGACAGGCCGACCGAACGCGGCCAGTCACCCGTGTCTTCCTTGTAGCGGCGGAGAAGCGAGTCGGCGAGCGCCTGCCCGGTCTCCCAGGCGAGACGGCTCGGGATGGCCTTCGGGTCGACGGTGTAGAAGTTGCGGCCGGTCGGCAGCACGTTGATCAGGCCGCGCAACGGAGAACCGCTGGGACCGGCGGGGATGTAGCCGCCGTCGAGCGCGTGCAGGACGGCGTCGATCTCGGCTCCGGTGCCCGCCAGCCGCGGCACGATCTCGGTGGCGGCGAAGGTCAGCACGTGCGCGACCTCCTGGTGTTCCGGCACGTCGGCGACGACCTCGGCGACGGCGGCGGGGGACCAGTCACGGGCCTCCATCGCCACGACGAGCGCCCGCGCCTTCTGCTCGATAGCGTCCACTTCGGACAGTGGAGTGTCGCTGTTCTCCTTGAGCCCCAACGCGGACCGCAGACCGGGGACCGCGCCCTGTTTGCCGCCCCACATCTGCTGGGCACGCAGCATCGCGAGCACGAGGTTGATCCGCGCCTCGCCTTCCGGCGCGGCACCGAGGATGTGCAGGCCGTCGCGGATCTGGGCGTCCTTGACCTCGCACAGCCAGCCGTCGATGTGCAGCAGGAAGTCGTCGAACTCCGCGTCGTGCGGGCGTTCCTCGACACCGAGGTCGTGGTCGAGCTTCGCGGCCTGGATGAGCGTCCAGATCTGCGCGCGGACCGCGGGCAGCTTCGCCGGGTCCATCGCGGCGATGTTGGCGTGCTCGTCGAGAAGCTGTTCCAGGCGGGCCATGTCGCCGTAGCTCTCGGCGCGGGCCATCGGCGGGATCAGGTGGTCGACGATCGTGGCGTGGGCGCGCCGTTTCGCCTGCGCGCCCTCGCCGGGGTCGTTGATCAGGAACGGGTAGATCAGCGGCAGATTGCCGAGGACGGCGTCCGGCGCACAGGAGTCCGAGAGACCGGCGGTCTTGCCGGGAAGCCATTCCAGCGAACCGTGTTTGCCGAGGTGGACGACGGCGTGCGCGCCGAACTCCTCCTCCAGCCAGCGGTACGCGGCCAGATAGTGGTGGCTCGGCGGGAGATCCGGGTTGTGGTAGATCGCGACCGGGTTCTCGCCGAACCCGCGCGGCGGCTGGATCATCAGGATGACGTTGCCGGACTGCAGGGACGCGAGGACGATGTCGCCGTTGTCGACGTACAGCTCACCGGGCGCCGGGCCCCAGTGCTCCTCCATGCCCTCGCGCAGTTCCGCGGGGAGCTCGGCGAACCACGCGCGATACTTGTCGGCCGGGACGCGGATCGGGTTGCCGGACAGCTGTTCTTCGGTGAGCCACTCCGGATCCTGGCCGCCCGCGGCGATGAGCGCGTGGATCAGGGCGTCGCCGTCCGGCTGGTCGGTGCCGGTGGGCTCGACGCCGGGGAACGGGTCCTCGCCGAGGTCGTAGCCCTGGTCGCGCATACGGCGCAGCAGTTCGATCGCGGACGCGGGGGTGTCGAGGCCGACGGCGTTGCCGACGCGGGAGTGCTTCGTCGGGTACGCGGACAGCATCAGCGCGATTTTGCGTTCCGGCGGCGGTGTGTGCCGCAACCGGGCGTGGGCGAGCGCGATCTTGGCGACCCGCGACGCGCGCTCGGCGTCCGGCACGTACTTGGGGAGACCGTCGTCGTCGATCTCCTTGAACGAGAACGGGACGGTGATGAGGCGGCCGTCGAACTCGGGGACGGCCATCTGGTTGCCCGCGTCGAGCGGGGAGAGGCCGTCGTCGTTGGCGGACCAGGTCTCGCGGTCGCTGGTGAGGCAAAGTGCCTGGAGGATCGGGATGTCGAGCGCGGCCATCTCGGAGACGTCCCACGCCTCGTCGTCCCCGCCGGCGCCGACCTCCGACGGCTTCGTGCCGCCGGCGGCGAGCACGGTGACCAGGAGCGCGTCGGCCTTGGCCAGCTCGGCCATCATCTCCGGTTCGCGGGTGCGCAGGGAGGCACAGTGGATCGGGAGCGCGCGGCCCCCGGCGTCCTCGATGGCGTCGGAAAGGGCGTGGACGAACTCGGTGTTGCCGGACAGGTGATGCGCGCGGTAGTAGAGGATCGCGATGACCGGGCCGGTCGTGGTCTTGGGCTCGCGTTCGAGGACGCCCCACAGCGGCTGGACGGCGGGCGGCTCGAAGCCGTCACCCGTGAGCAGCAGCGTGTCGCTCAGGAACCGGTGCAGCTGGGTGAGGTTGGCCGGGCCGCCCTGCGCGAGGTACGCGTGCGCCTCGGCCGCCGTGCCTGCCGGGACCGTGGACAGCTTCATGAGCTGCGCGTCCGGTGTCTGCTCGCCGCCGAGGACCACCACGTGCGCGCCGCTCGCGCGGACCGTGTCGAGCCCCTCCTGCCAGCTCCGCTCGGACCCGAGGATCCGGACGACGACGATCTGGGCGCCGTCGAGCAGAGCGGGCAGTTCGGCAAGGTCGAGCCGGGCGGGGTTGGCGAGCCGGTAGTCGACTTCGCTGGCCCGTGCGCTGAGCAGGTCGGTGTCCGAAGTGGACAGAAGCAGGATCACGGCAGTCCTCACTCGGGGTGTCCGCGCCCCGTGTCGTGTGGTCGCGACGGCCGGAGTTCCTGGCTTCCCCTCTCCGGTGCCCGAGGGGTGACAGTGGCGGGACCGCCCCGGACTCTCACCGGGTTCCTCCCTCTGCCGTCGCGTGGGTTCCCGCTCACTCTCCGGTGCGGTCCGGCGGGAGTCAAGGTGATGTGCCCTTCAGGCGGCTTCACCCTGGTCGTGCCTGGTTGCGGCCACGCCTGGGGCCGCAGGCTCACGCTGATCTTTCCGAAGAGTCACCGATCCGCGGGAAAGGCGCGGTGGAGAAGATGATCTCCACCGCCACCTCGAAGAATCCCGCGATCCGCAAGGCGAGGTAGAGGCTCGGGCTGTACTCGCCGCGTTCGAGGTAGCCGATGGTCTGGTAGTGCACGCCCAGCGCATCGGCGAGCTCGCGGCGGGAGATGCCGCGTTCCGCCCGTAGCATCGCGATCCGGTTGTAAACGACCTCGCTCATGAGCTAGCCAATTCGCTGCATCGCCTTTTCCCGTCGTGCCGCCACCGAGGACCCGGATTCGCGCCGTGCCATCCGCCGCAGGACGACCGGGGCCAGCGTCAATCCGATCACGGCCCACGCCGCCAGTACGCCCAGGGTCTCCCAAGTCCGCCACGAATGCCCGATCTCGACCAGCACCGTCGAATCCGGCAGCAGCGCCGACCGCATGCCGAGGCCGAGCCAGTACATCGGGAACACCTGTCCGATGTACTGCAGCCATTCCGGCAGCGCGGTGATCGGGTAGAAGATCCCGGAGATCGCGCCGAGGCCGGTGGTGGGCAGCATGATCAGCCCGATGCTGCGCGCGTTCGCGGTCAGCGAGCCGAAGATCGCGCCGATGGGCAAGGTGGCGAGCAGGCCGAGCGCCAGCACCCACAGCAGGCCCAGCCACGATGTCAGCCCGCCGGGCGCGATGCCGTCGAACAGGAACAGGCTCGGGATCAGGACCAGCAGGATTCCGATGACCGTTCCGGCGGAGACCGTGACGACCTTCCCGACGAGGTAACCGAACATGCCGTTCGGAGTGGCTTTGGCGCGCAGCAGCGTGCCGTCCTCGCGTTCGACGGCGAGAACCCCGGCCATCCCGAGCATGCCGCTGAACACGATCGAAGCGCCCAGCACGCTCGGCACGGTCGCGGCGCCGAGCGAGAACTCCGTTCCCGGCAGTTTCGCGTTGCGCATGAAGAACATGGCGATCACGAAGAGCGCCGGGAAGAGGAAGATGTTGAACAGGTCTTCGGCGTTGGTCAGGTTCTGGCGTGTCTCGAGCCAGCCTCGCCGCACGCCCAGCCGGACACTGTGCTGAATCGGGTTCATCGCGCACCCACCTCCGCGAGCGGGGATTCCGCCTGGCGCACCAGGGTCATGTAGGTGTCTTCGAGCGACGCCCGCCGGACCTCCAGGTCGCCGATGGCGTCCCCGTGCTGCTTGAACAGTTCGTGTACGTACTTCGTCGATTCCGTCGTCGAGTGGACGAACCGCTGGCCGTCCAGCGTCCAGCGAACCTCGGCCTCGCCGGCGATCTGCCTGCTCAGCGCGTCGGCCGAACCGTCGGCCACGATCCGGCCGTGGTTCAGGATCAGGATCCGGTCGGCCAGCTTCTCGGCCTCGTCGAGGTCGTGCGTGGTGAGCAGGATCGTCGTGTCGTCGTCATCGGTCAGCCGGTGCACGAGTTCGTGGAACTCGCGCCGCGCCTCCGGGTCCAGTCCGGCGGTCGGCTCGTCGAGGAACAGCAGTTCCGGGCGGCCGACGATGCCGATCGCGACGTCGAGACGGCGCCGTTGCCCGCCCGAGAGCATCCGGACCCGCTTGTCCGCGTGCGCGGTCAGCCCGACCGCGGCGATCAGCTCGTCCGGATCCCACGGCCGCTTGATGCCGTCCGTGGAGTACGGCGCGTAGTAGCCGCCGAGATGCTCCAGTAGTTCCCGCACCCGCCATTTCGCGTGGTCCCGCCAGGCCTGGAGCACGACCCCCAGTCGCGCCCTCCAGTTTTCGTCCGCGTGCGCCGGGTCGACGCCCAGCACGCTGACCTCGCCCTCGGACCGCATCCGGAAGCCTTCGAGGATCTCGATCGTCGTGGTCTTGCCCGCCCCGTTCGGTCCCAGCAGGCAGATCACCTCGCCACGGTGCGCGGTGAAGTCCACGCCGTGGAGTACGTCGTTCGTCCCGTACCGCATCCGGAGATCTTGGACGGAGATCATCACGTCGTGTGGATCTCTCATAGGTCACCCCCATCTCAGTGCTGCGATCGAATGTAGCACATCTACTACATTCGATCCGATGGTTACTCTCCCTGAAACGAGCCATCTACAGTGAGCGCATGTCCGCGAGCGCACGTGTCCGAGCCGACGCGTGCCCTGGTGTTTTCGCCACGCACGACGCCGCCGACGGTCCGCTCGCCAGGGTCCGGCTGCCCGGCGGCGCCATCACCGCGGCCCGGCTTTCGGCTCTCGCGGACGCCGCCGAAGACCTCGGCGACGGTGCGCTCCACCTGACTTCTCGCGGCAACGTCCAGCTTCGCGGCGTCACCCGTCCCGGTCTCGCGAGCAGGCTCGCGACCGCCGGGCTCCTGCCCTCGCCGTCACACGAACGCGTCCGCAACATCCTCGCTTCGCCCTTGAGTGACGTCGCCCAGGAGCTCGCCTCCGCGCTCGACAGAGCCCTGTGCGCCGTCCCCGAGCTGGCCGGACTTCCGGGACGCTTCCTCTTCGCGCTCGACGGCGGCCAAGGCGACGTCGCGGGAGAAGGCGCCGACGTCTGCTGGCGTGACGGAGCCTTGCTGCTCGCCGGCGACGACACCGGTCTGCGCGTCCCCTCTGAACACGCCGTCGACGCGCTGATCTCGGTCGCGCGCGCGTTCCTCCGGACCAGAGGGACGGCCTGGCGGGTCAGCGAACTCCCCGATCCGGAACCGCTGCTCAGCGGCGTCCCCGGCGAGCGGACCGAGCCGCGGGCCTTCGCGACGAGGCCCGGCCTGCCCATCGGGCCGATCGGCGATGCGGTCGTCGTCGCGCCGGTCTTCGGCCG
This sequence comes from Amycolatopsis alba DSM 44262, assembly GCF_000384215.1. Taxonomy (NCBI): domain Bacteria; kingdom Bacillati; phylum Actinomycetota; class Actinomycetes; order Pseudonocardiales; family Pseudonocardiaceae; genus Amycolatopsis; species Amycolatopsis alba. Next base: position 5,623,420 of record NZ_KB913032.1, read on the forward strand.
CCTGACCTCGGCTCAGGCGCGAGCGATCGCGAAGGCCGGGAACGCCGTGGTCACCCCGTGGCGGTCGATCCTGGTCCTCGGACCCCTGGAAGCGGGCACGGGGCTGGTCGCCGATCCGGACGCGCCGTCGCTCGGCGTCAGCGCCTGCATCGGACGTCCGGGCTGCGCGAAGTCGCTTGCCGACGTCCGGGCCGACGCGGCTCGGGTCGGCAGGGCCCCGAGAGCTCACTTCGCCGGTTGTGAACGGCGGTGCGGAAAGCCCGCGCACGAGCACGTCGACGTGCTCGCGACGGAGGACGGTTATCTGGTCGACGGGGCGTTCGTCCCCGTCGGCGAGCTGACGGAGACGTTGGCGACGTTGGCGAAGAAGGGACAGCAGTGATCGACTACATCCGGGACGGGGCCGAGATCTACCGGCATTCGTTCGCCACCATCCGCGAGGAGGCGGATCTCGCGATCCTCCCCGACGACGTCGCGGTGCTGGCCGTGCGGATGATCCACGCCTGCGGGATGGTCGACCTGGTCGACGACCTCCGCTACAGCCTCGACGTGGTGGAGTCCGGCCGCGCGGCGCTCGAAGCGGGCGCGCCGATCCTCTGCGACGCCAACATGATCGCCTCCGGCGTCACCCGCAAACGTTTGCCTTCCGCCAACGAGGTGCTGTGCACGCTGTCCGACCCGAAGGTGCCGGGGCTCGCGGAGCGGATGGGGACCACCCGCTCCGCGGCCGCGCTGGAACTCTGGCGCGACAAGCTGCCCGGTTCCGTGGTGGCGATCGGCAACGCTCCCACCGCGTTGTTCCGCCTGCTGGAGCTGCTCGACGAGGGGGTCGGCGCCCCGGCGGCGATCATCGGTGTCCCGGTGGGTTTCGTCGGCGCCGCCGAGTCCAAAGTGGAGCTCGCCGAGCGGGCACCCGCGCCGTACCTGGTGGTGCACGGACGCCGCGGCGGCAGCGCGATGGCCGTCGCCGCGATCAACGCGATGGCGAGTGAGGTCGAATGAGCGGGCTCGGGAAACTCTGGGGTGTCGGGCTCGGTCCCGGTGACCCGGAACTGATGACGGTCAAGGCCGCACGGCTGATCGGCGAGGCCGACGTCGTCGCCTATCACAGCGCGCGGCACGGCCGGAGCATCGCGCGTTCGGTCGCCGAGCCGTACCTGCGGGACGGCCAGCTCGAAGAAAAGCTGGTCTACCCGGTCACGACCGAGACCACGGATCACCCCGGCGGCTACGAAGGCGCCATCGCCGATTTCTACGAGCTGAGCGCGAAACGGCTCGCCGAGCACCTTGACGCCGGACGCGACGTGGTCGTGCTCTGCGAAGGCGACCCGTTCTTCTACGGCTCCTACATGTACATGCACGAACGGCTCGCCGACCGCTACGAGGCGACCGTGGTGCCCGGCGTGACGTCGGTCAGCGCGGCGTCGTCGGTGCTCGGCCGCCCGCTGGTGCAGCGCGACGAGGTCCTCACCATCCTGCCCGGCACCCTGCCCGCGCCGGAACTCGCGCGACGCCTCGCCGACACGCAGGCCGCGGCCGTGCTCAAACTCGGCCGCACGTTCGGCAACGTCCGCGAGGCGCTGGCCGAGGCCGGGAAGCTGGACGACGCCTTCTACATCGAACGCGCGACCTGGCAGGCGCAGCGTGTCGAGCCGCTGGCCGACGTCGACCCGGAGTCGGTGCCGTACTTCTCGCTGGCGCTGCTCCCCAGCCCGGCGTACGCGTCCCGGCTCGACGGCGAACCCGAGGTCACCCGGACGCCGGAAACGCACACCGGCGGCGAAGTCGTGGTCGTCGGCCTCGGTCCGGCGGGTCCTGGCTGGCTGACGCCCGAAGCGACCGAAGAGTTGGCCGCGGCGGAGCATGTCGTCGGCTACGGCCCGTACGTCGCGCGGGTTCCTCAGCGAGCGGGCCAGCAGCGGCACGCGTCGGGCAACCGCGTCGAGGCCGAACGTGCCGTCGAGGCGCTGGAGCTGGCCGCGAACGGCGCCAAGGTCGCGGTCGTGTCCTCGGGTGACCCCGGCATCTTCGCGATGGCGTCCGCGGTGCTGGAGCAGCTCGCCGCCGGGCACGGCGCGGGAACGCGGGTGCGGATCGTGCCGGGCGTGACCGCCGCGCAGGCGGCCGCGTCCAGGGTCGGCGCGCCACTGGGCCACGACTACTGCGTGCTCTCGCTGTCCGACCGGCTCAAGCCGTGGGAGATCATCGAACGACGGCTCGACGCGGCCGGCGCGGCGGATCTCGTGCTCGCGTTGTACAACCCGGCGTCCCGCACGCGGACCACGCAGCTCGCGCAGGCCCGCGACGTCCTGCTGCGGCACCGCGCGCCGGAGACGCCGGTGGTCGTCGCCCGCGACGTCGGCGGGCCCGAGGAGGACATCCGCGTCGTCACCCTCGGCACCCTGGATCCCGCGGAAGTGGACATGCGCTGCCTGCTGATCGTGGGTTCGTCCAAGACCCGCGCCGAGAACGGAGTGGTCTGGACGCCGCGCAGCTACGAGTGACGGCCGAGCCCGGCGTTCCGGGCCTGGCCCAGCAGCACTTCACGGTCGTCCGTGCCGACCTTGGCGTGGATCGACGACACGACGTTGCGCACGGTCTTGGGGGCGACCCCCAGCTGTCGCGCCACCTGTGCGACCACGAGCCCGCCCGCCAGGAGGTCGAGCACCTCGTGCTCGCGTGAAGTCAGCCTGGGGAACACCCGCATCGGCCGGGACTCGGCCAGCAGACCGTAGAGCCGGTCCGCGGCGCGCTCGCCGAACACGACCGCGCCCGCCGCCACCCCCTGGATGAACCGGACCAGGTCGTCGTGGCCGGCGGTCCGGGACAGGACGCCGCGGGCGCCCGCGAGCATCGCGGCGACCACGAGTTCGCCGTCACCGGGCGGGGTCAGCACGAGCACGGCGGTTCCCGGTACGCGGGAAGCCACTTCGCGCGTCACGGCGAGCCCGTCGAGCGCGGGCGGGTGAACGGACAGGACCAGGACGTCCGGGCGCAGCGCGGTGGCGTGCCAGACCGCCTCGCGTTCGTCGGGGGTATGGGCGACCACCTCCAGTTCAGAAGACTCGGGCGGCTCGGGGACACCGGCGAAGACCACGCTCACCAAAGGGGTTCGAATCGGCACGCCATCGGTTGTAGCGCAGAACTTTTGTACAGTGTCCGGCCGTTTTCGGTGAACAATGTCCCTTCGATAACGCTTCGACGATCAGGGGGGCCTGGTGCCGAGACGCGAGCGCCCGCTGGGGCCGGGCGACGAGGTCGTCGTACGGTTCGCGGCGGATCTCCGCCTGCTCCGCGAAGAGGCCGGCGGGCCGACGTACCGGGAGCTTTCGTCCCGCGCGGGCTACTCGGCCGCCGCGCTGTCCGACGCGGCGGGCGGCCGGAAGCTGCCGGGACTCGCCGTCACGACCGCGTACGTCACCGCGTGCGGCGGCGACGTCGTGGCCTGGGAGGAACGCTGGCGCGCGGTCGCCGCCGGGCTCGCCGCGGCCTTCGGCGAACGCGACGACACCGAACTCCCGTACCTGGGACTGGCCGCGTTCCAGACCGCCGACGCCGCCCGGTTCTTCGGCCGCGAACGCCTGGTCGCCGAGCTGACCGGCAAGCTCGGCCGTCGACGGCTCGTCGGTGTCTTCGGCGCTTCCGGCTCGGGAAAGTCGTCCGTCCTGCGGGCCGGGCTCGCGGCGGCGAGCGAACGCCCCGTCGTCCTTCGCACGCCGGGCGCGCACCCGCTCGAAGAGGATCTCGACGTCGAGGGGCGGCTGCTGATCGTCGACCAGTTCGAGGAGGTCTACACCCTCTGCCGGGACCAGACCGAACGGGACAAGTTCGTCGACGCGCTGCTGGCGTCCGCCCGCGACGACCACGGGACCAGGGTCGTCCTCGGCGTCCGCGCGGACTTCTACGGTCACCTCTGCCGTCACGCGGGCCTGGTCGAGGCGCTCACCGACGCGCAGGTGATGGTCGGCCCGATGAGCGCCGACGAGCTCCGGACCGCGATCGTCGAACCCGCCGTCCGCGCGGGCTGCCGGGTCGAGGCGGCGCTGGTCACCACGCTCGTCGCGGACGCGACCGGCCAGCCCGCGATGCTCCCGCTCGTCTCGCACGCGCTGCTGGAGACCTGGCGGCGGCGCCAGGGGATCACGCTGACCAGCGCGGCGTACGAGGCGACCGGCGGGATCCTCAACGCGATCGCGCAGACCGCGGAGGCGGTCTACACGGATCTCGAACCGGACAGGCGCGCCGTCGTCCGGCAGATCTTTCTTCGGCTCACCGCGCTCGGCGAAGGCACCGAAGACACGAAGCGACGTCTCAACCGGCGTGAACTCGACGACGATTCGGCGACTACGGACGTCCTCGAACGCCTCGCCGACGCGCGCCTGCTGGTCCTCGACCGCGACGGCGTCGAGATCGCCCATGAAGCCCTGATCCGCAGCTGGCCCCGGCTGCGTGACTGGCTCGCGGAGGACCGCGAAGGGCACCGCCTGCACCGGCAGCTGGCCGAGGCGACCGACCTGTGGGAATCGCTGGACCGCGACAAGGGCAGCCTCTACCGCGGCACCCGGCTGGGTCTCGCGGCCGAATGGTCCGCCAGGGAACCGGACGCGCTGAGCACACGCGAACAGCAGTTCCTGAAGGCCGGGCTCGACGCCGAAGCCGAGGAAACCGCCGTCGGCCGCAAACGGACACGGAGGCTGCGAAGGCTTGTCGTGCTCCTCCACGTGCTGCTGATCCTGGCGGTCGTGGCCGTCGTGTACGCCGTCGACGCCGGGAACACCGCGACCGATCAGCGGAACGTGGCGCTCGCGCGCAAGGCCGTCGTCGACGCGAAGACGTTGCGGGAGTCGAACCCGGCGCTGTCGACACAGCTCAGCCTGGCCGCGTACCGGCTCGCGCCGATCCAGGAGACGCACGACGGCCTGCTCGCGTCCATGGCGGCGCCGTTCGCGACCCGGATGACCTTCGATCCCGGTGACGTGACCGTCGTCCTGAGCGGGCAGCTCATGATCACCTCCGACTCGTACCGGGCGACGCAGGTGTGGTCCATCGCCGATTCGCGGCATCCGGTGCTCCTCGCGACGCTGCCCGGTTCGGAGGAGGTCCGCGGCCCGCTCGCGGTCAGCAAGGACGGACGCGTGCTGGCGAGCGTCACCCGCGAGCACGCGGTCCGGCTCTGGGATCTGACCGAGCCGCGGCATCCGGTGCGGAAGGTGGACGTCACCGGGCACCGTGAGGTGCTGCTCTCCGTCGACTTCAGTCCCGACGGCCGCGTTCTCGTCACCGGCTCGGCGGATCACACCGTCCGGCTCACCGACGTCGGCGATCCCGGCGCGCCGAAACCGCTCGGCGTGCTCCCCGCCGAGCAGCTCGAACGCGCCGTCTTCAGCCCGGACGGCAAGCTGCTCGCGGTCACGAACACGAACTGGACGGCGGAACTCTGGGATGTCACCACACCCGCCGCGCCGCGGAAGCGCTCCGTCCTTTCCGGACACCAGGACCTGCAGCTCACCCCGGCGTGGAGCCCGGACGGCAAGCGGCTGATCACCACCAGCTGGGACCGGACGGCGAAGCTCTGGGACGTCGCCGACCCGGCGGCGCCCCGGCAGCTGTCGACGCTGACCACCCCGGCCGTGGTCTGGGCGGCCGGGTTCAGCCCCAGCGGCAGGCTGGTGGTGACCGCGGGGGACGACCAGTCCGTGCGCCTCTGGGACGTCACGGGACCGGCGAAGGAACTGCCGCCGCTGTCCGGGCACACGAACGCCATCTGGTGGACGGCGTTCTCCCCGGACGGCAAGACCATCGTGTCGACCAGCGCCGACCGGACCGTCCGGCTGCAGGACGTCGGCGAACTGGCGCTGGCTTCGAGCGCGGGCTGGAACGCGGGCCTGTTCACCGAACAGGGGCGGATCCTCGTCACCGCCGGGGACGACGTCCGGCTCTGGGCGATGGACGACCTCCGCGCCCCGCGACAGCTCGCGAAACTCCCCGGCCCGGCCACCGTCACCGCCCTCGCGCTGAGCCCGGACCGGAAAAGCCTCGCGCTGGCCGCGCACGACGGCGCCGGTGTCGCCGGGACGTTCGTGCTCCAGCGCTGGGACATCAGCGATCCGGCGGCGCCGAAACTGACGGCGTCGACCGGGGTGAAACCCACGTATTCGCTCGCGTTCAGCCCGGACGGCAAGACCTTCGCCTCCGGCCTCGACGACGGGCCGATCCAGCTCTGGGACGTCCATGACCCCAGCCGGTTCGCCGAACCGAGGATCCTGCCGGTCGGCGACGGCACGGTCTGGTCGCTCGCGTTCACCCCCGACGGGCGGACGCTGGTGGGCGGTCAGGGGCTCGACTCGTCGGCGGTGACGGTGTGGGACGTCGCCGATCCCCGCAAGCCCGGCCTGGTGTCGACCCTGCGACCCGACGGCGGCGCGTTGTTCAAGATGGCGCTCAGCCCCGACGGCCGCACGGTCGCCGCGGGCAGCAGCGACCGGAACGTCTACCTCTGGGACATCACCGACCGCGCGCACGCCGCGCGGCTGGCGAAACTGGGCGGCAACCCCGAAGGTGTCGGGCATCTCGCGTTCGGCCCGACCGGCAAGGAACTGGCGGCGTCGGCGTTCCGGACGGTGCGTGTCTGGGACCTGACCGATCCGCGGCACCCCGTCGAATCGGCGCAGCTCACCGGCTTCGCCGCGACGGTCAACTCGCTGGCGTACCGGGACGACGGGCATACGCTCGCGATCGGGAGCAGCGGCGTCCAGCTGTGGCAGACGGATACGGATCGCGTGGGCGAGGAGATCTGCAGGCTGGCGACGCCGAGGATCACCAGGGAAGAGTGGGAGAGGTACTTTCCGGGGCTCGACTACGCGCCACCGTGCGCGTGAGAGTTCCCTGAACTGTCCGCAAAGGATGGTGAGCCGGGTGTTGCGAAAGCCACTTTCGCAACCTTCAGCGTTGCGAAAGTGGCTTTCGCGACATGTCCAGGGCATGGGGCTCGGCAAAGCCGCATCGGCAGCGTTGCGAAGGCCTCCTTCGCTACCGTCAGAGTAGGGAAGAAGGCCTTCGCGACCGTCAGAGTAGGGAAGGAGGCCTTCGTAACCGTCTGGGCCGACCCCGCTCGCGCCCCCGCTGCTTCCGCTGCCCCCGCGGGCGTTGCGAAAGCCACTTTCGCAACCTTCAACGTTGCGAAAGTGGCTTTCGCAACACGCGCCGACTTAGGTGGATGCAGGGCCCGACGGGGCAGAGAAGTAGACGGAGTAACTCCCTCCGTAATAAACATATAGCGCATGGGGGGACTTGCCACAAGACCCCCGTCATGCTTCAGACTCACTCGCCGTAGCCGAAACCTGGCGAAATGGGAGTCTGTGTCAACTCAGGGTCATGAAGAAGAGCTCCGGTCCGAACGCGACTACGTGGCCGGGCTCTACGCGCGCCTGGACGCCGAACGCGCGCGGGTGAAGGGGGAGTTCCGGGCCGCGCTCGGGGGAACCGGCGGGACGGCCATGGAACGTGACGTCGAGGTACGCGCGCTGGGCAGGGAGTCGCGGCGGCTGGACGTCGTCGACAACGGCCTGTGCTTCGGCAGGCTGGACAGCGTCGCGGGGGAGACGTCCCACATCGGCCGCATCGGTCTCTTCGACGAGAAGAACGACTACGAACCGGTGCTGCTCGACTGGCGGGCACCGGCGGCGCGCCCGTTCTACACCGCGACCGCCGCGACGCCGGAGAAGATGCGCCGGCGTCGCCAGTTCCACACGCACGGGCGGGAGCTGCTCGGGTTCACCGACGAGGTGTTCGGCCGCCCCGGCGGCGACGCGGAAGGTGACGCGGCGCTGCTCGCGGCCGTCAACGCGCCGCGCGGCGAGGGGATGCGCGACATCGTCGCGACGATCCAGTCCGAACAGGACGAGATCATCCGGCACGAGCACCCCGGCGTGCTCGTGATCGAGGGCGGTCCGGGTACCGGGAAGACCGTGGTGGCACTGCACCGCGTCGCGTACCTGCTCTACACCCAGCGTGAGCGGATGGAACGCCACGGCGTGCTCGTGGTCGGGCCGAATCCGGCGTTCCTGCACCACATCGGCCGGGTGCTGCCGTCGCTGGGCGAGACCGACGTGGTGTTCATGACCACCGGCGATTTCGTCCCCGGCAAGCACGTCACCGCGGAGGACGGCCCGGAGGCGACGCGGCTCAAGGGGTCGCTGAAGATGCTGGACGTCCTCAAGGCCGCCGTCGCCGACCGTCAGCGGCTGCCGGAGGAGCCGGTGCTGATCGACCTGGCCGACGTCACCGTGCGGATCGACGCCGAGACCGCGGACTGGGCGAGGGACGAGGCACGCAAGAGCGGTCTGCCGCACAACGAAGCGCGGGTGACGTTCATCGAGATCGTCACCTACGTGCTGACCGAGCGGGCGATCGCGCGGATCGGGCGCGGCTGGCTGTCCAGGGACGACCGCGACGAATGGGAGCGGCTGCGGAAGGACCTGCTCAAGGAACTGGCCGAGAGCGAGACGTTCACCACCGCGCTCGACACGCTGTGGCCGATCCTGACCCCCGAAAGCCTGCTGGGCTCGCTCCTCTCGTCGCCGGAACGGATTCGCGCGGCCGGCGCCGACCAGGCGTTGCTGCGGGCCGACGGGGAAGCCTGGACGGTGTCGGACATGCCGCTGCTCGACGAACTCGTCGACCTGCTCGGCCGCGACAAAAGCGCGGACCAGGCGGCGGAAAAGGCCCTCGCGCGGGAAAAGAAGGCCGAGGCCGAGTACGCCGAAGGTGTGCTGGACACGATGAAACTCGACCGTGAGGAGATGGACGAGGACGTCATGCTGTCCGCGGAGAACCTCCTCTTCGCCGACGAACTCGCCGACCGGTTCGTCGAGCAGGACACGCGCAGCCTCGTCGAGCGTGCCTCCGCGGACCGGGACTGGACGTACCGGCACGTCGTGGTCGACGAGGCGCAGGAACTGTCCGAAATGGACTGGCGGGTGCTGATGCGGCGTTGTCCCAACCGGTCGTTCACCGTCGTCGGGGATCTGGCGCAACGCCGGTCCGAGGCCGGGGCGCGGTCGTGGGACGCGATGCTGGCGCCGTACGTGCCGGGCCGCTGGGTCTACCGGTCGCTGACGGTGAACTATCGCACGCCGTCGGAGATCATGGCCGTCGCGGCGTCGGTGCTCGCCGAATTCGCGCCCGAGGTCACGGCGCCGGAGTCGGTGCGCTCCAACGGTGTCCAGCCGTGGGCCCGTCAGGTCTCGGCGGACTCCCTGGCCGGCGCCATCGAGGAGTTCGTCAAGGACGAGGCCGGGCGTGAAGGCACCAGCGTCGTGATCGGGCCGCCGGGAGTGCCGGGGACAGTGCCCGCCTCGGAGACGAAGGGACTCGAGTTCGACGCCGTCCTCGTCGTCGACCCCGCCCGGATCCTCGCCGACGGCCCGCGCGGCGCGGCTGAGCTCTACGTCGCCCTTACCCGCGCTACGCAGCGGCTCGGCGTCCTGCACGAGGGCGCCCTGCCTCCGGCCCTGACCGCCCTGACCCCGTAACTCGCGTGATCAGACACCGCACTCACGTGATTGGAGGCGGAACTCACGAGTTCCGCCTCCAATCACGTGAGTCACGGGTTCAGACACGCGAGTGACGCCTAGCGGGTCGGGTCCTTGCCGTTCGGCTGCCGCGGCCCCGGACCCGGCGACCACCAGCCGGGGACGACCTTCTCGCCGTGGATGATCGTCGGCGCGATCCCCTCGGTGAACGGTTCGACCTGCAGCAGCTGGCCCCAGGACTGGCTCGGCTGGCCGATCAGGTAGCTGGGCACCTCGGGTTCGGCGGCGACCTCTTCGAGCCAGCCGATCGGGCCGCCGTTGGTGCTGGACGCCCAGTTCGCCTCGTCGGCGACGGCGCCCGCGGTGATCCGGTATTCCGGCATCTTCGAGATGCCGTCGTGCGAGGTCACCGGCTCCACACACGGGTACACGAACGACGCGGGCCAGTCGACGTACACCGGCTTGCCCGCGATCTTCTCGGTCAGCGTGGTGAACGTCGGCACGCGCGGCGCGGACGCGGCGATCCAGCCGTCCTCGGTGAGGTCGTTGTCGACGATGTTGATCCGCACGGACGTCGTCTCGGCGGGCAGGTCGCGCAGGTTGATCCGGGTGTCGTTCCAGCCGTTGGTCCCGGCGCCCGGCGGGAGCACGAACTGGCTGCGGACGACCTTCACGCCTTCAGGGGTGTTCACGCCGTAATCGAGGCTGACCGACGTCGGCCGCCGGGACGCGCCCGCGGTCGCGACCACGATCTGGCCGTCCGCGGGCTTCTCGGCGAGGGCGTACCAGTCGCTGCGCAGCCGCCCGGCCCGCGTCTCGGGGTCGAGGAAGCTGCTCCACATCGGGACCTCGTCGGGTTTGAAACCGTGCGGAGGTTCCGCGAGGGGGTCCTTGTCGTCGATCGCGCGGGTGTGGAACCCGGTCTGCACGCGGCCGTTGTCCTGTTCCGGATCGGGCAGCGGCGGCGGAGTCTGCCCGGCGGGCGGCTCCTCCTTCTTGACCGGCACCGTCCGTTGTTCGGGCTGGGCCCGCAGGATGCTGGTCGCGGCGTCGCGTTCCACCATCACGTGGTCGGAGAGGTTGCAGCTCTTGCCGAACAGATGCCCGAAGTTCGCGGCGCCGAGGCTGTAGGAACCCTGCTGGTTGTGGATCGCCCACGCCATGCTGACGAACTCGCCCCCGGCCATCAGGCCACAGACGACCACCAGCGAGAGCGACCCGAGCCGCAGCGAGCGGCTCCGTCCTTCCTGCGGTCCCGCCTGCTGGCCCGGCCGGTGCGCGCGGACGTTCTCCACGAACGCGTACACGCCGGATATCCCGGCCGCGACCAGCAGGATCGTCGACAGCGGGAGCCCGCCGATCGACGGCGCCACCGCGGTCCACTGCACGCCGAGTTTCGAGACGAACCAGAACGAGTTGGGCCCGGTCGCGGCCAGTGCGCCGACCACGAGCAGCCCGGCGAGGAACGCCGCCCGGTTCCGTCTCGACCGCAGCACCGTGGAACTGGTCGCCAGCGCGGTCAGCGCCGCCATGGCCGCGCCGACCGCGGCGAACGCGCCGAAGTGATGCGTCCACTTGGTCGGGGTCAGCGCCAGCAGCAGGAAGAACAGCGCGACCGTGCCGATCAGGCGGCGGCTGGGGCCGAGCGCGGCGCCGGGGATCCGGCCGCGGCGCAGCAGCACCACCAGACAGGTCCCGGTGCACAGCAGCACCAGCAGGACGGGGAACCGGCGTGGTACCGATCCGTCCGGAAGGCTTTCGAAGAGCAACTGGTAGCGCGCGAGTTCCTGGAACCACGACAGGTTCGGGCCGACCAGCGTGCGGATCCGGGTCGCCTCCTGGACGGTGGCGAAGGTCTGGTCGGCGAACACCACGACCAGCACCAGCAGCCCGGCGGCCAGCACCGGCGCGAGCACCGGCAGCCAGCCGTTCTCGGCGCGCTGGCGGACCAGTTTGAACAGCGGGCGGGCGGCGACCAGGAACGGTGCGACCGCGATCAGCCCGGTCGGCGTCGCGGCCAGGGTGAACCCGGCCGCGGTGAGACCGAGCGCCAGCGGCAGCAGGCGGCGCGTCACGAGGGCGCGTTCCACCGCGCAGATCGCCAGCAGCGAGCCCAGCGCGGCGACCGGTTCCGGCCGGACACCGTTGTTGAACGGCATCCACCAGACCAGGAAGACCGCGGCCGCGGCCCAGCCCGCCGCACGGCTCATCCGGACCTGGGTGCCCAGCCGCGGCATGACCTCACGGCTGATCAGCAGCCAGCTCAGCACCCCGAGCAGGAACGACGGGAGCCGGATCCACGGCGGCACCGTGCTGACGTGCGCCATCAGCTGATAGACGTGGTAGAACCAGCCGAACGGGGCCTCGGCGACGCCGAACCAGCGGTGGTAGTTGGTGAGATAGCCGGTTTCCTCGGCCACTCTGGACATCGTGAGGATGTAGCCGTCGTCGGAGGTGACCGGGCCGATGAAGACCCACGCGCCGAGCGCGATGATCACCGTCGCGTCGCGGGCGGTCAGCCGCCACCAGCCGACCGGCGCCCAGCGCGGCGCGCGGCGGGCGAAGCCGGAGTCCATCCGCCACACCGCGATCAGGCAGCCGATGAACGACAGCGCCGCGATCACGCCGATGATCCACTTCAGCAGGGTCGGCGAGGTCTGGTAGCGGGTGTCCGGGACGACCGAGACGTGCAGGCCGTCGATCGGGTCCTTGCCCGCGTTGATCGAGGAGTAGATCCCGACCAGCCGCGGCCGGACGTCGCCCTCGGCGTGGAACACCACTGTCTCGGCGACGGTCAGCGTCATCTGGTTCGCGTCGGCCCGGAGCTTGATATCGCATTTGTCCTGTGACGCTGACTGAGGAGGAAGCGGCTGCTGCACGATCTGCTGGCCCTGGCTGGAGGCGAGCAGCACGCCGTTGTCGATGCGCAGCTGCAGGCCGACACCCTTGCCCGCGCGCGGATCGGTACGGCCGTCGGGCACGGTGGAGAACAACAGTGCCTGGCCCTGCGAACGCGCGTCCAGTGACCGGACGGTCGTGCACGGCAGATCGACGCGCAGATCCTGGGCCCAGTACCCGGTCAAGGGCGCGTTGACGGAGCGGGTGTCGCCGCCCGTTGGCCAGACGACCTCCGCTGTGTCCTGCACCACCGGCAGGAAGGGGAAAGCCAACGCGCACAAGGCGGAGAGCAACCCCAGCGTGACCGCGATCAAACGCATCGGCGCAACGCTAACGGGTCTGGTCCGAACGGCTTACGCAGGGCTGCCCTTCGTCGCGGCGCCGATCCAGGTTAAGGCATCCTGAACTGTCGTCACGCTGGCCGTTTCGGGCCGCCGCGGGCGCCGGACGACGACCACCGGAAGGCCGAGGTCGCGGGCCGCGGTGAGTTTCGCGGCGGTCATCGCGCCGCCGCTGTCCTTGGTGACGAGCACCCGGACGTCGTGCCGCTCCATGAGCGCGCGTTCCTTCTCCACCGTGTACGGCCCGCGGTCGAGCAGGAGTTCGTGCCGCCGGGGGAGCGGTACCTCGGGCGGATCGACGCAGCGGATCAGGAACCAGAGCTCCAGCCCGGCGAAGGCGTCGAGACCTTGACGTCCGCTGGTGAGGAACACGCGCTCGCCGAGCGCTGGGAGCAGCCGCGCGGCGTGGCCGAGGTCGTCGGCCCAGCGCCAGGTGTCGCCGGGCTGTTCGGTCCAGCCGGGCCGGGCCAGCCTCAGCAACGGAATGTCTGTCGAGCGGGCGGCTTCGGCCGCGTTGGCGCCGATGCGTTCGGCGAAGGGATGGGTGGCGTCGATCACCGCGTCGACGTCGTTCTCGGTCAGCCAGCGCGCGAGACCTTCCGGGCCGCCGAAGCCGCCGACGCGCACTTCGCCGTCGGGCAGTTTCGGGCGCGCGACGCGGCCCGCCAACGACGACACGACGTGTTCGCCCTGGTCGCCCAACGCTTTCGCGAGTTCCCGCGCTTCGCCGGTGCCGCCCAGGATCAGCAGCGTCATCGGGCCACGGCCGCGCGCCACCGTTCCAGCGTGCGCAGGTTGGCGAGCGTCTCTGCCCAGGTGAGTTCGGGTGCCTGCCGGTCGGCGAGATGCGTGGCGACGTGATCGGCCTCGCGAGAGAAGAGGCCTTGAGTCGCTTCGACCTCGATCACCTCGGGCTCGCCGCCCTCCGGCGTGAGGACGATCCGCGAGGTCTTCGGCTTGCGCATTTCGTGGATCCACGCCGGTTTCGGCACATACAGCTGCCCTTGCGAGCCGTACACGCGGATGTGGTCGTCCTGCGTCAGCTGGAACCCGCAGGACAGCTGCGCGATGATCCCGCCCGGCAACCGCAGCAGCCCGGACGCGAATTCGTCGACGCCGTTCGCGTCGAGCCTCGCCATCCCGAGCACCTCTTCGGGCTCGACGACGGCCTGCCCGGTCGCCGCCTGCGAGACCAGCCGCGCGAGCGAGGTGCAGTAACAGCCGACGTCGAAGATCCCGCCGCCGCCCAGCGCGGGGTCGGTGAGCCGGGGCACGGCGAAGTTGTAGCTGAAGGCGACGTCCACCGCGCGGACCTCGCCGATGGCGCCGCACGAGATCAGCTCGGCCAGCCGCCGGATCTGCGGGTGCAGCCGGTACATGAACGCCTCCATGAGGAAGACGTCGTTGACGCGGGCCGCCTCGATGACCTTTTCGGCCTCACTGACCGAAACGGTCAGCGGTTTCTCGCACAGGACGTGCTTGCCCGCCTCGGCCGCGCGGATCGCCCACTCGCCGTGCATCGGATGCGGCGTCGAGATGTAGACCGCGTCGACGTCCGGGTCCGCGAGCAGATCCTCATAGGAGCCATAGCATTTCGGGATCTCGAAGCGGTTCGCGAACTCGGCCGCCCGGTCACCGGATCGCGCGGCGACGGCCTCCAGGACACCGTGCTTGCTCTCTTCGACCCCCGCCGCGAACTCGGCGGCGATGGTCCCGGCGGCCAGCAGGCCCCAGCGTAGATTCTTCACAAGGACTCCGGTTGACTTGCGCGATCACGGGTGGCCGAATACAGGAAGCTGTCGGGAAACCCTTCTGCCGCAAGTACTTCTCCGACGAAGATCATCGCGGCCCGGCTGATCCCGGCTTCGCGGGACTGGGCGGCGATGGTACCGAGCGTGCCGCGCAGCACCTGCTCACCCGGCTGACTCGCCAGCGCCACCACCGCCGCCGGGCAGTCTTCCCGATAAAAGGGCCGCAATTCGTCGACTACCTGCTCGATCCGGTTGATCGCCAGATGCAGCGCGAGGGTGGTGCCGGTGCGCGCGAAGTTCGCCAGCGTCTCACCCGGTGGCATGGCCGTGGACCGGGCCTGCGCCCGCGTGATGACCAGGCTCTGGCCGACTTCGGGCACGGTCAGTTCGCGGTTGAGCAGCGCGGCCGCGGCGGCGAACGCGGGGACGCCGGGGGTGACGTCGTAGGGAACGCCGGCCGCGTCGAGGCGGCGCATCTGCTCGGCGACAGCGCTGTAGATCGACGGATCGCCCGAGCACAGCCGCGCGATCTCGTGGCCGTTCCCGTGGGCCTCGACCATGCGCTCGACGATCGAGGGCAGGTCGAGGTTCGCGGTGTCGATGAGGACCGCGCCGTCCGGGCAGTACTCAAGGAGCGCCGTCGGCGTCATGCTGCCGGGGTACAGGCAGGTTCCGCAGCGGCCGAGCAGGTCACGCCCCCGCACGGTGATGAGGTCGGCGGCGCCGGGGCCCGCGCCGATGAAGTGCACTGTCAAGGCATGCTCCACTGTGTGACGGCTCGCGCCGGGGTCCAGCCGGTGAATCCGCCCAGCGGCGCCGCCTGCTCGACGCCGACGCGGATCAGCTCGCCGCCGTGTTCGGTGTACGCGCGGGCCAGGGCCTGTTCGGATTCGAGGGTCACGCCGTGCGCGACGATCCGCGCGCCGGTCGCCAGGCAGGCGTCCAGGACACCGGGCACGGTCAGCCCGCCACCGATGAAGATCGCGTGAGGCCTGGTCAGTCCTTCGAGTGCGTCCGGCGCGGCACCGATCACCACGTCGAGTTCCGGGACACCGAGCGCGTGCGCGTTCCGGGTGATCCGGGCGACCCGCTCCGGTGAGCGTTCGAGGGCGATCGCCCGGTTCAGCGGATGCACGCGGGACCACTCGATCCCGACGCTGCCCGCGCCCGCGCCGACGTCCCACAGCAGCTCGCCGGGCGACGGCGCGAGCCTGGCCAGCGCGGACGCGCGCAGGTCACGTTTGGTGAGCTGGCCGTCGTGTTCGAAGGCGTCGTCCGGCAGACCGGTCAGCGGCAGCGCGGGACCGTCGGCGTCGATGGCGAACACGGTCAGCGTGCCGGGCCCGATCCGCTCCTCGGGGCCGCCGAGATCGGACAGCGCGGTGACACGGCTTTTCTCGTACCGGCGGGCTTTGAGCAGGTCGAGCAGGTCTTCGGCGTTCGCGCCGAGGACGAGGATCTTCCGGCCGGGCGCCAGCGCCCGGTTCACCCGGCCGATCGCGCGGCCGACGACCGTGACCACCTCGGTCTCCTCGGCCGACCAGCCGAGCCTCGCTCGCGCGAGCGTCACCGAGGAGAGCGCGGGCAGGACCTCGACGTCGTGGCCGCGCTGGATCAGCGTCGTCCCGATACCGGACAGGAGCGGATCGCCGCTGGCCAGCACGCAGACGCCGCTTCGGCCCGCGAGGAAGTCGTCCAGGGCGGGCAGGAGCGGGCTGGGCCACGGTTCGGCTTTCACTCCGGCCGGCAGGTACGCGAGCTGGCGCGGGGCGCCGACGACGACGTCCGCGCGCAGCACCGCTTCTCTGGCCTGCGCGGACAGGCCGGACCAGCCATCGGCCCCGATCCCGACCACCGTCAGGGGTGATTTTTCGCGCACCTCGGTCACGCTAGACGACGGAATTCCTATGCGATGATCGGCTGGAGGTCGTCTACGACGAGGAGAGCTGTGAAGCCGTACCCGTTCACCGCCGTTGTGGGGATGTCGGATCTGCGCCTGGCGCTGGTGCTTTCCTCCATCTCGCCCGCCGTCGGCGGGGTGCTCGTGCGCGGGGAGAAGGGCACGGCGAAATCCACGATGGTCCGGGCGCTGGCCGGTCTGCTGCCCGGCGTCGACGTCGTGGACGCGTGCCGGTTCTCCTGCGACCCCGTCGAACCCGACCCGGCCTGCCCGGACGGCCCGCACGCCGAGGGCTCGGCCGCGCACCGCCGTCCCGCGCGGCTGGTGGAACTGCCGGTGGGCGCGGCGGAGGACCGCGTGATCGGCTCGCTGAACCTGGAGCGCGCGCTCGCCGACGGCGTCACCGATTTCCAGCCCGGCCTGCTCGCGGCCGCGCATCGCGGGCTGCTGTACGTGGACGAGGTCAACCTCCTGCACGACCACCTGGTCGACACGCTGCTCGACGCCGCCGCCATGGGCCGCGCGACCGTCGAACGCGAGGGTGTCTCGGTGTCGCACGCCGCCCGGTTCGTCCTGATCGGCACGATGAACCCCGAGGAAGGCGAACTGCGCCCGCAGCTGCTGGACCGCTTCGGGCTCACCGTCGAGGTCGCGTCCAGCCGGGATCCTGAACTGCGCGTCGAGGTCGTCCGGCGGCGGCTCGCCTACGAGGCGGATCCCGACGGTTTCGCCGGCCAGTACGCCGCGGCCGACGCCGAACTGGCGGCCGACATCGAGGCGGCACAACGACTTCTGCCGTCGGTCAAGCTGCCGGACGACGCGCTGCGGCAGATCGCCGAGGTCTGTGCCTCGTTCGAGGTCGACGGTATGCGCGCGGACATCGTGACCGCGCGGACCGCGGTCGCGCACGCCGCCTGGGCCGGGCGGACCGAGGTGACCACCGAGGACGTCCGGGTCGCGGCCCGGCTCGCGCTGCCGCACCGCCGTCGCCGCAATCCCTTCGACGCGCCAGGAATCTCCGAGGAGCAGCTGGAGCAGGCGTTGCAGGACGCCGAGCCTGAAGGTCCCGGCCCGGAAGACGACGGCCCTGGCTCGGGCACCCCGCCGCCCCCCTCAGAGGGCGAAGCTCCGTCGTCGGAAGGCGCCCAGGAACCCTCGGGCGGGGGCCAGAGCGGCGGTGACCAGAAGCCGGTCGGCGCCGGGGAAGCCTTTCGTGCCAGGCGTTTCGAGGTGAAGGGCACCGGTGAGGGCGCCGCCGGGCGGCGGTCCCGCGCGATCACCGACAACGGGCGGACCATCGGCGTCCAGCCCGCCGGGACCAAGGACGGGCATCCGCATCTGCTCGCGACCGTGCGCGCGGCCGCGCCGCACCAGCGGTCCCGCGGCCGCAGCGGCGCCGGGCTCGTGGTGCGGCCGCAGGATCTGCGCTTCGCCCGGCGTGAGGGACGCGAAGGCAACCTCGTGCTGTTCTGCGTCGATGCGTCCGGCTCGATGGGCGCGCGTCAGCGGATGCGCGAGGTCAAGACCGCCGTTCTGTCCTTGCTGCTCGACGCCTACCAGCGCCGCGACAAGGTGGGCCTGGTGACCTTCCGCGCCTCCGGTGCCGAACTCGCGCTTCCGCCGACCATCAGCGTCGACGCCGCCGCGTCCCGTTTGGACGGTCTCGCGACTGGTGGCCGCACGCCGCTGGCCGAGGGACTCCTCGAAGCGGCACGGGTGCTGCGGATCGAAGCGGTCCGGGATCCGCTGCGACGTCCGCTGCTCGTCGTCGTCACCGACGGCCGGGCGACCAGCGGCGCCGACGCCGTCCAGCGGGCACAGCAGGCGGCCGGTTTGCTGGCCGGGAACGTGACGTCGGTCGTGATGGACTGTGAGAGCGGCAAAATGCGCCTCGGGCTCGCCGCGGACCTCGCGGAACACCTTGGCGCGGAACATGTCCCGGTCACCGAGGTCGCCGCCGACACGCTCGCGGGTGCCGTCCGCACGCGGATCTCCGGGAGGGCCGCGTAATGCCACAGGGCAAACCGGAAACGGTGCCGAACGACGGTCTCACCACCCGTCAGCGTCGCAACCGTCCCTTGCTCGCCGTGCACACCGGCGAGATGAAGGGGAAATCCACGGCCGCGTTCGGGATGGCGTTGCGGGCGTGGAACCAGGGCTGGTCGATCGGCGTGTTCCAGTTCGTGAAATCGGCGAAATGGCGGGTCGGCGAGGAAGCCGCGTTCCGCGCGCTCGGCAAGCTGCACGAGGACACCGGCCAGGGCGGCGCTGTCGAGTGGCACAAGATGGGCGAGGGCTGGAGCTGGGCGCGCAAGGCCGGGTCCGACGAGGATCACGCCGCCAACGCCCGCGAGGGCTGGGCCGAGATCAAACGCCGTCTCTCCGCCGAAACCCACGACTTCTACGTCCTCGACGAGTTCAGCTACCTGCTGAAATGGGGCTGGCTCGAAGTGGACGACGTCGTCTCCACGCTGACCGCGCGTCCAGGGCACCAGCATGTCGTGATCACCGGCCGGTACGCGCCGCCGGAGCTGATCGAGGCCGCGGACCTGGTCACCGAGATGACCAAGGTGAAGCATCCGATGGACGCCGGGCAAAAAGGCCAGCGGGGCATCGAATGGTGAATCGCGTGGTCATCGCCGCGCCCGGTTCCGGGCACGGCAAGACCACGATCGCCGCGGGCCTGATGGCGGCGTTGCGCGCGCGAGGACTGAAGGTGTCCGGGCACAAGGTCGGCCCCGACTTCATCGACCCGAGCTACCACGCCCTCGCGACCGGGCGGCCCGCCCGCAACCTCGACCCGTTCCTGCAGGGTGAAGACCAGCTGATCCCGTTGCTGCGGCACGGTTCCGCCGGGGCCGACATCGCGATCATCGAGGGCGTGATGGGCCTGTTCGACGGGGCGCTGGGCACCGAGGGTTACGCCTCGACGGCGCATGTCGCGCGGCTGCTGGACGCCCCGGTGGTGCTCGTCGTGGACGCCTCGGCGGCGTCGCGCAGTGTCGCCGCGACCGTGCTCGGTTTCGCGCAGTACGACACCCGCGTCCGGCTCGCCGGGGTGATCCTCAACAAACTGGGCTCGCAGCGGCACGCGGACGAGATCGTCACCGCGCTGGAAGCGACCGGGGTCCCGCTGCTGGGAACGTTGTACCGCAACGAAGAGATCCACGCGCCCAGCCGTCACCTCGGCCTCGTCCCGGCGGCCGAACGCGCGAGCGAGTCGGAGCGGCTCCTGCCGGAGCTGGCGGGCTGGATCAGCGACGGTGTCGACCTCGGCGCCGTCGTCCAGATCGCCAGCTCGGCGCCCCGGCTTTCCGGGGAACCTTGGCGGCCGCCGCTCGCCCACGAGGGACGGCGTTCGGTCGTCGCCGTCGCGGCCGGTCCGGCGTTCACCTTCCGCTACACCGAGGCCGACGAACTGCTGTCCGCCGCCGGCGTCGATGTCGTCGAGGTGGATCCCTTGCAGGACAAGGAACTTCCGGAGGGTTGCGCCGGGCTGTACTTCGGCGGCGGCTTCCCCGAGGTGCACGCCGAAGAGCTGTCGGCGAACGTGCCGTTGCGGACGGCGGTGGCGCGCGCGATCGGCGACGGAATGCCCGTCGTCGCCGAATGCGCCGGCCTGCTGTACCTGTGCCAGGACATCGACGGGATGCCGATGACCGGCGTCCTCGACGCCTCCGCCACCATGACCAAACGCGGGAAACTCGGCTACCGCAAGGCTTTCTCGCCCGCGGACACCGTGCTGACCGTCGCCGGGCAACGCGTCACCGGGCACGAGTTCCATCGCACGATCGTCGAACCCGGCAGCGGCCCGACCCCGGCCTGGGGCTGGGACCGCACGCCCGACGGCTTCGCGTCGGCGTCGCTGCACGCGTCCTACCTGCACGTCCACTGGGCGGGCTACCCCGAACTCGCCGAGCGGTTCGCCGCCGCGGTGCGGGCCCATGGCTGACTACGACCTCTGGCACCACGGAGACCGCGAGGTCGGCGAAGGGCTCGTCGATCTCGCGGTCAACGTCCGGCTCCCGGCGCCGCCTGCCTGGCTGCGCGCCGAACTGGCGGCGGCACTGGACGACCTGGCCGCGTACCCGGACGTCACCGCCGCTGTGTCGTCGGTGGCCGCCCGGCACGGGCTGCCGGAGTCCCAAGTGCTGGTGACCTCGGGCGCGGCCGAGGCCTTCACCTTGCTGGCCACGGCGTTGCGGCCCCGGCACGCGGTGGTCGTGCATCCGCAGTTCACCGAACCCGAAGCCGCTCTGCGCGCGGCCGGTCATCCCGTGCACCGTGTTCTCCTGTCACCCGACGACGGTTTCCGGCTGGGCGGCGTTCCGGAGGACGCGGACCTGGTGTTCGTCGGGAATCCCACGAACCCGACTTCGGTGCTGCACCCGGCCGCGGACCTGCTCGCCTTGCGGCGTCCCGGCCGCCTGGTGGTCGTCGACGAAGCCTTCCTCGACGCCGTCCCCGGCGAGGTCGAGAGCGTCGCGGGACAACCGGATTTCGTCGTTCTCCGTAGCCTGACGAAGACCTGGGGGATCGCCGGGCTGCGCGCCGGGTACGTCCTGGCGGACGAGTCCGTTGTGGACACTCTGCGCGCCGTCCAGCCGCCTTGGTCGGTGTCGTCGCTGGCCGCCGTCGCCGTGGTGGCGTGCTGCCGTCCGGCGGCGTTGGAGGAGGCCGAGAAGCTGGCGGCCGCCGCGGAATCCGACCGGGAGTACCTGGTCTCGGGCCTGACCGCGCTGGGCGTCGAGGTACTGGGGGAGCCGCGAGGGCCTTTCGTGCTCGTCCGCCTTCCCGGTGCCGACGGTGTCCGGGAACGGTTGCGGGACAACGGGTTCGCCGTCCGGCGCGGGGACACCTTTCCTGGCCTGGACGCGCGGTACCTGCGGATCGCTGTCCGGGACCGGGAGACGGTGGACCGTTTCCTGGCGGCCTTGGCGTTGGAGGTTCGTTGAGCTACTGGGCCATCGTCAGCCGTAACCACCCGTTGAGCGATCCCTGGACCGTGGTCCGGGGAACGCCCTCCTCCGAGGAATCCCTCACCGTCGACCTGACCTGGCGGAAGTCCGACCAGATCTACCGGATCGACTCCGGCCGCGAGTACCAGGACTACCTGCCCGTCACCGAGGAGTTCGTCGAGTGGTTCAAGACCAAGATGGCCGAGCGGACCGGTGGCCGTCGGGCCGTCGAACCGAGGTGGGGCCCGGAGTTCTACCACTGGGCGATCGTGCTCGGCCGGTTCACACTGGATGATCCGATGACCGTGGTGCGTGCCGACGGTCACGGTGACGACCTCCACGAGTTCACCCGTGACCTGGTTTGGCGGCCGGGCAAGGCGGACCGGTTCACCCGGCTCATGGGTGCCAGGGGCCCGGACAACGACGCCGTCCTGATCACCGGGGAAGAGGCTCAGCGGTTCGAGCGGATCCAGGCCGATCGCGTGCGCGAGCACAGATTCTGACGCCACACCGCGCGCGAAATGGTTGGATGAGCCGGTGAACTTCGTGATCGGCGTCTTCGATCTCTTCGCCTACACCATCCCCGGCGCGCTTTACGTCGCGTTCTTCGGTTACCTCGGGGCGAAGCTCCACATCCTGACGGCCGCGAGCATCGGTGGCGTGCCGACCGTGATGCTGGTCGTCGTCATCGTTGTGCTGAGTTTCCTGCTGGGCTATCTGGCCTATCCGCTCGGCGAGGCGCTGGAGCGGATCGTGCCGCGCAGGCGCGACCGGAACCCGGTCGAGGTGTTTCTCAAGCGCTCGCCCGAGGCCAAGGACCGCGCGTTCCTGAAGGAGAACACGCATCTCCTGCTGAGCGCGCTGCAGCTGCACGACAAGGAGGTCGCGGTCGACGTCACGAGGCTGCGCGCGTCCGGGCTCATGGTGCGCAACTGCGCGCCTCCGTTGCTGGCCGGTGCGGTCGCGGCGATCGTCGAGATCTTCGCCGGCAAGCATCCGTTCGTCGCCGCCGGGCTCGCGGTGCTGCTCCTGTTCGCCGCGCTCGCCCTGGTCTCGCAAAGCCGGAAACTGAGTCTCTGGGCCGGGATGAAGACCCTCGAACTGTGCTTCTGGATCCCGGAAATCGACGAGAAGCTCGCGGCGGGTGACCCTGCCTCCTCGTGAGTGCCTGCCGGGTTCCGCGTGTGTCGGGATCGACGGTGCCGCGAAAGCCACTTTCGCATCACACCCCACAGAACGACGAAGCGACCAGAATCCCCGCGACGGCCACCTCGACACATCCGCCGAGCACGTCCCCGGTGACCCCGCCCAGCCGCTGGACGCACCGGGCCAGCAGCGCCGACGCGGCCAGATATCCCAGCGCCACCGCGATCAGCCCTTGCCGCCACGGAAGCACCAGCGCCGCCCCTCCGGCGAGCACGGCGAACACCAGCGCGGCCGTCCACACCGGCACCGAACCGGCGACGGTCGCGCCGAGCCCTTCCGGCCGGGCCGAGGGGACACCGTGCGCACAGCACAGCGAGAGCACACCGCGTCCGGCGACGACGGCGATCGCGGCCGCGGCGACCCCGTGCCCGGCCGAGATCGCCCCGGCCAGCGCGCCGACCTGCACGAGCAGCACCAGCACCAGGGTCGCGATCCCGGTCGGCCCGGAATCCCCGCGCCGCATGACCTCCAGCGCCCGTTCGCGATCGTAGGAAGCGCCGAGGCCGTCGGCCGTGTCGGCGAGCCCGTCCAGATGGAGCCCGCGACTGCCCAGCGCCACCGCGCCGATCGCGAGCGCCGCCGACGCGAAGGCGGGCAAGCCGACGAGATCACCTGAATAGACGATCACCGAAGCGACCGCCGCGAGCGGAACGACGGCCAGCGGAGCGAGCACCATCGCGCCGCCTGCCACCCGCCGGTCGATCAGTTTCGGCGCCGGGACCCGGACCGTGGTCAGGGTCCCGAAGGCCATCTTCAGCGCGTCGGCGATCAAGCCAGATCCGCCAGCAGCCCCATGTCCGCGAGAATCGCCCGCGCGGCCCTCAGCGTCGGCACCGCCTGCACGGCGCCGCTGCCCTCGCCGAGCCGGAGCCCGAGGTCGAGGATCGGGTCCAGCCCGAGCGCCTTCAAGGCGTACGCCTGCGACGGTTCGGTCGACCGGTGCCCGGCCAGCCACCACCGCTCGGCGCCCGGCGCGATCTCCCGTGCGACGAGCGCCGCGGCCCCCGAGAACACGCCGTCGAGCAGCACCGGCACCCCGCGGGCCGCCGCGCGCACGAGAAAGCCCGCCGTCGCGGCGAGACAGGCGCTGCCGAGAGCGGTCAGCACCGCGAAGGGGTCCTTCACCGCACCTGCCCTGGTCAGCGCGGCCTCGACGACCGCTACCTTCCGCGCCCGACCGTCTTCGTCGATCCCCGTGCCGGTGCCGACGACGTCGTCCGCCGCCAGGCCGAGTACCGATGCGACCACGGCCGCGCAGATCGTCGTGTTGCCGATCCCCATGTCGCCGGGGATGAGCAGATCCGCGCCGCCGTCGATCTCCTCGTCCGCGATCGCCAGCCCGTGCTCGAACGCCGCCCGCGCCTCGCCCTCGGCGAGCGCGTCCTCGACGTCGATCGAACCGGACCCCCGCCGGACCTTGTGCGCGGTGACCTCGGCGGGCACGTCCGTGCCGTCCCAGTCCACGGCGATGTCCAGCGCCCGCACCGTCGCCCCGGCCTGCGCGGCCAGCACACCGACGCCGCTCTTCCCGGCCAGGAACACCCGGACCATCGCCGCGGTGACCTCCCGCGGATACGCCGACATCGCGGAAACCCCGTGGTCACCGGCGAACACGACCACGCGGACGTCGTCGAGCGGCCGCGGCGGGACGGTGCCGTGCGCGGCGCTGAGCCAGGCGGCCAGGTCCTCGAGCCTGCCGAGCGAACCCAGCGGCTTGACCAGGCCGTCCAGTCTGACGCGCGCGGCGGCTTCGGCGGCGGCGTCCGGGGCGGGGATACGCATGGCGGCTCCTTAAGGCAGGTCCAGCATCCGTCCGGCGACGACCAGCACGGTCCGGTCGGATACGGCGGACACCCGGTTGTTCAACGCGCCCAGCACATCACGGAACACGCGCCCGGACACCGTCGCGGGCACCACACCGCTGCCGACCTCGTTGCTGACCGCGATCACCGGCACGTCGGCCTGCGCCCACGCCGCCAGGAAGTCCTCCAGCCGGTCGTCGAGCCGCCGTTCCCAGCCCTGGCGCTGCTCCCAGGCGCCGACCTCGTCGAGCACCCGGCTGATCCAGGTGCCGAGGCAGTCGATGAGCAGCGGATGTGTCGCCGTGCGCAGCACCGTGGCCAGGTCGGTGGTCTCGATCGTCTTCCAGTGGGACGGCCGTCGCGCGCGATGCGCGGCGACCCTGGCCGCCCATTCGGGATCGTCGGCGCTCGGCGGCAGTCCGGGCGCGATGTAGGTCAGGTGCGGGTGGCGGGACGCGAGGCCCTCGGCGTGGTGTGACTTCCCAGAGCGGACGCCGCCCAATATCAGCACCTTGCCGTCGTCGCGCGAGTAACGGCGAAGTGCCCTCGCGAGGGTCTCGAGAACCCCCGCGAGGCGATGCGTCAGCTTGGTCATACCCCGCATTCTCGTGCACGCGCTACCGTTCGCCACGTGCCACTCCGACAAGCCGCCACCGCAGCCGGACTCGTTACCGGTTACGTCGCCGACGCCGTCTTCGGAGATCCACGGCGCGGGCATCCCGTCGCCGGTTTCGGGCGCGCCGCGCAAGCCCTTGAGCAGCGGGTTTGGGCTGATTCGAAGGCGAGGGGAGCGGCGTACACCGCCGCCTGCGCCGGCACCGTCACCGGATTGGGTGTAGCGGCCCAGTTCTGGACCCGGAAGCGGCCTTTCGCGCGGTTCGCGCTCACCGCGGCGTCCACTTGGGTGGTTCTGGGCGGCCGGGGGCTCGCGGCCGAGGGCACGCGCATGGCCCGGCTGCTCGACGACGGTGACCTTCCCGCCGCGCGGCGGCGGCTGTCGCATCTGTGCGCCCGCGACGCCACCGATCTCGACACCGAGCAACTCGCGCGCGCCACCACCGAGTCGATCGCGGAGAACACTTCGGACGCCGTCGTCGCGCCGCTGCTGTGGGGAGCGGTCGCCGGGATCCCCGGTCTGCTGGGGTACCGGGCGCTCAACACGCTCGACGCGATGGTCGGCTACCGCTCGCCGAAGTACGCCAACTTCGGCTGGGCGTCGGCCAGGACGGACGACCTGGCGAATCTGGTTCCCTCCCGCGTCGGCGCGGCGCTGACCGTCGCTTCGGCGCCACTCGCGGGCGGCTTTGCCAAAGCCGCGTTCCGGGTCTGGCGCCGCGACGGGAAACATCATCCGAGTCCGAACGCGGGCCAGGTCGAGGCCGCTTTCGCGGGCGCGCTCGGGGTCCGGCTCGGCGGGACGAACAGCTACGGCGGCCGCACCGAACGCCGCGGTGTCCTCGGCGACGGCCGCGAACCGGAACCGGTGGACGTGCGCCGCGCTGTCCGGCTTTCGAGGGCTGTCGGCCTGGCCGCGCTCGCCGTCGCGGTCGCGGTCACCCGGTGAGCGGCCTGCTCGTCGCGGGGACGACGTCGGACGCGGGCAAGAGCCTGGTCACCGCCGCGTTGTGCCGCTGGCTCGCGCGCCGGGGCGTCCGGGTCGCGCCGTTCAAGTCGCAGAACATGTCGAACAACTCGATGGTGTGCGCGGACGGTGCCGAGATCGGCCGCGCGCAATGGCTGCAGGCGCGGGCGGCCGGGGTCGAACCCGAGGCCGCGATGAACCCGGTCCTGCTCAAACCCGGCAGCGACCGCCGCAGTCACGTCGTCGCGCTCGGGAAACCGTTCGGCACGCTGGAGGCGGGGGAGTACGCGACAGGCAGGGCAGGGCTCGCGGAGATCGCCTTCGACACATTCTCCACGCTGCGACGCCGCTTCGACGTCGTGCTGTGCGAAGGCGCGGGCAGTCCGGCCGAGATCAACCTGCGCGAAGGCGACTACGTCAACATGGGGCTGGCACGGCGCTTCGGCCTGCCCGTGGTCGTCGTCGGCGACATCGACCGCGGCGGCGTCATGGCCGCGATGTTCGGCACCCTCGCTCTCCTGTCTGCGGAGGACCAAGCGCTGGTTTCGGGCTGGCTGGTCAACAAGTTCCGCGGCGACGTCGGCCTGCTGCGGCCGGGACTGGAGACACTGGAGAAACTCACCGGCCGCGAGGTCTTCGGCGTGCTGCCCTGGCTCGACCAGGTGTGGATCGACTCGGAGGACGCGCTGGCCGCCGCGGGCTGGGGTGCTTCGGGCGGATCCCTGCGGATCGCCGTCGTGCGTTTTCCGCGTGCCTCCAACGCGACCGACGTCGACGCGCTCGCCGCCGAGCCCGGTGTCTCGGTCGCGCTGACGGCCGATCCGGACACGGTCCTGTCCGCCGACGTGGTGATCCTGCCGGGGTCCCGCGCCACTGTGGACGACCTGGCGTGGCTGCGTGCCCGCGGTCTGGCGGACGCCGTGCGGACGCGCGCCGAAGCGGGCCGTCCGGTACTGGGGATCTGCGGCGGCTATCAGATGCTGGCCGCCGAGATCGAGGACGACGTCGAATCCGGCGCCGGGACGGTCCCCGGTCTCGGCCTGCTGCCGACCCGTGTCTCGTTCAGCGCGGACAAGGTACTGGCCCGTCCCACGGGTGCGTGGCGAGGCCAGGCTGTCGAGGCGTACGAAATCCACCACGGCGCCGTGACGGCCACCGGCCCCGCCGAGTCCTTTTTGGACGGCTACCGGCAGGGTGCGGTGTGGGGCACGATGTGGCACGGCGCCTTCGAGAACGACGGTTTCCGCCGCGCCTGGCTGGGCGAGGTCGCGGACTGGTCACCGGTCGACGGTGCTCCTGGTTTCGGCGTGCTCCGGGAGAGCATGCTGGAACGGCTCGCCGACGCTGTCGAGCTCCACGTCGACACCGTGGGTCTCATGCACTTGATCGAGGGTGGCGCTCGGCCCGGCCTGCCCTTCGTCCCACCCGGTGCCTGAAGGCGGCCGTAGCGCGCGCAGCACCAGCCGGACCACCGACTCGCCGAACTCGGCGGTGAGCGGGCCGGTCCGCAGCAGCCAGCGGTAGTACACCGCCCCGTAGAACAGATCCACCCCCGTTTCGATGTCGGTGCCGTCGACCGTCCCCGCCGTCGCGGCCCGGCGGAACCGCGCACGGGTCGCCTCCAGCCAAGGCCGCATGAGCCGCTCGTCGAGCTCCGCCGACAGCTTCAGATCACCCTGGATCGCGGTCAGCAACGCGCGGTAATAGCCCTCGTATCCCTTGTCCGCCAACGGGTTCACCGTAGACCGGAGGACCGTGCGCAGATCGGCCTCGAGGTCGCCGGTGTCCGGGAAGGTCAGCTCACCGGCCCCCTGGACCATGGTCAGGTACGCGTCCAGCACCAGCGCGCCCTTGTCCGGCCACCACCGGTAGATCGTCTGCTTCCCGACCCCCGCCCGCGACGCGATGGCCTCCACCGCCAGCTTCGGGTAGCCCACCTCCCCGAGCAGTTCGGTCGTCGCGGTCAGGATCGCCTGTCGGGAGCGTTCGTTTCGCCGGGTCGGATCCGGGGACTTGACGTTTCCTGCCATGCCGGTATGGTAGCACAACGAGACGAGACGGTTCGTCTCGTTCGATCTGGAGGAGCAGGAAATGCGTACTTGGTTCATCACCGGCGTCAGCCGCGGGTTCGGTCGCCTCATCGCCGAGCACGCGCTCAAGGCGGGGGACAATGTCGTGGGCACGGCGCGCCGCCCCGAGTCACTGGATGATCTGGTGGCGGCGAGCGAAAGCAGATTGGTCGTACTGCCACTCGACGTCACGGACAGGACTTCGGTCTTCACGACGGTCGAGGAGGCCGCCGAAGTGTTCGGGCGGATCGACGTCGTCGTCAACAACGCGGGCTTCGGCCTGATGGGCGCGGTCGAAGAGATCGGCGAGGACGACGCGCGGGCCATCATGGAGACGAACTTCTTCGGCGCACTGTGGGTCACCCAAGCCGTGCTTCCGGTGCTGCGGAAACAGGGGGCGGGCCGGATCCTGCAGATGTCGAGCGTGAGCGGCCTGATGGCCGTGCCGACCATGGGCCTCTACAACGCGAGCAAGTTCGCGCTCGAAGGCTTCAGTGACGCGCTCGCGCAGGAGGTCGACGGCTTCGGGATCCACGTGACCCTGGTCGAGCCGCGGATCTACGCCACCGACTTCATGGGCGCCAGTCTCAAGATCTCACCGGCGAACCCCGCTTACGATCCGGTTCGCGCGGCCCTGATGGCCAAGTACGCCGACGGTGTCCCCGGAGACCCGGTGAAGGTCGCCGAGGCCGTCCTCGACCTGGTGGCCAGTGACGCGCCGCCCCGCCGCCTGTTGCTCGGCGACGGGGACTTCGACGTCATCATGGAACTGCACCGGGACCGCGTCGCGGAATGGCGCTCGTGGGAGCCGGTCAGCCGGGCTGCGGGCTAGCGACTTCCTTGCGCGCCAACGCCTTCTCGGCCAGAGCCCCGAAGGCCAGGCCGAGCGCGGTCCAGAGCACCACCTGCGTGCCGACCGACGCCAGCCGGAAGGTCCACAGTGTGGAACCGGGGAACCCGGCAGGGACCTCGTCGATCGACGGCAGCAGCGCCGCCGCCACCCCGATCAGCACGACGTACCCGCCCGCGGCGATCAGCCCGCCGCGCCACGCGCCGAGCTTGTCGGCCAGCTTCCGGCCGAACGCCGCCGCGAGGAGACCGATCAGCAGCGAGAGCGCGACGAAGCCGAAGTACAGCGAGGTCCGGCTCCCGATCGTGCCCGCCTGCCCGACGGCAGGGGGATTCGCCGGGTACTTCAGGAACGGCACCAGGAACACGACCACGAAGGCGCCACCGGCGAGGAGCGCCGCGGTCACCCGCGGCCGCAAGGTGCCGAGCCGTCCGTAGACGAACGCGAACGCGAGCGAGAACAGCCCGCCGACAGCGACGCCGTACAGGCCGACGCCGGTCAGCAGGCCGACGGTGCTCTGCACGCCACGCGTGACGAGCTCTTCCTCCGCGGCCTCGGCCTCGGCGGGAGCGTGTTCGTGCGCGTCCGGAGCCGCACCCGGAGCACTGTGCGAATGCGCGGCGGTGCCTTCGAGACCGATGGAGGTCTCGACCGAAGGCTCACCGAAGAAGTAGGCGAAAAGGGTCGCCAGGACACCGGCGACCAGGCCCGCGAGCATGCCGCGGACCAGCAAGGTCCTCATCATGGGGCGCGTGCCGCCTAGTGGCAGGGGAAGGCCAGCAGGTGCCGGCCGTCGTGGACGAACTCGTGGACGTACGAATTCGCGAACACCGACACCGCACCCTGCTCGGCGCTGACGAAGTACAGCGCGATCAGCGAAAGGAGGATGACGAGCACCGCCCAGGGCAGGATCTCTCGGACGGGGATCCGGACGGGAACGGGTACTGCGGCTACCGCTTCGGACATGGCGGTGGGACCTCCTCGGGCTAGCGCGGCCTCTTCAGGGGTGACACGACGGCTCCGGGTCTGGCTTCCCCGAACCGGCTGGTTCGAGGTCACAGTGGCGCGACCGCGCGGAATCTCACCGCGTTCCGGGTGCCCGTCGTCTGGCCGGTCGAGCGTAGGTCGCCACGAAGCGTCCGGTCAATGTGACGGAACCCGATCGGAGCAGGCTCGTTACGACGGAATCGGGACCCTCGCCGCCGGCAGGCATCCACCGATCGGTGGATGAAGGATCCACCGGGGCTTGGCCGCCCGGTCGATTCGGCGCACCCCCGCCGGGCGGCATGGTCAGCGTATGGCAATCATCGAGGTAGACGGCCTCGTCAAACGCTACGGCGACCACACCGCGGTGGACGGTGTCGGCTTCACCGTCGAGCGAGGCGAGATCTTCGGAATCCTGGGGCCCAACGGAGCGGGCAAGACCACGACCGTCGAGTGCGTCGAGGGACTGCGCGTCCCGGACGGCGGGAGCATCCGGGTCTGCGGGATCGATCCACGGCGCGAAACCGGTGAGCGCCGGCACCTGCTCGGCGCGCAGCTGCAGGAGAGCGAGCTGCCGGACAAGCTCGAAGTCGGCGAGGCGATGCGGCTGTACAGCTCCTTCTACCGCGAACCGGCGGACTGGCGGGAATTGCTCGGCACCCTCGGCCTGACCGACAAGATCGACACCCGGTTCCGGAGGCTGTCCGGCGGGCAGAAGCAGCGGTGAGGCGGGGGACGGCGAGGAGGCCATCACCGCCGGGGTGAGGCTGCGGCCCGACGTGATCCTCATGGATCTGCGGATGCCCCGCACCGACGGTGTCACGGCCATCAAGGAGCTGGCGAAACGCGGAGTGACTTCGAGGGTTCTCGTGCTCACCACGTACGACACCGACAGCGACATGCTTCCCGCCATCCAGGCCGGTGCCACCGGCTACCTGTTGAAGGACGCGCCGAGGGACGAACTGTTCCGCGCGGTGGAGGCGGCCGCACAGGGGCAGGCGATGCTTTCCCCCGCCGTCGCGACCCGGCTGATGGGGCAGATGCGGCAGCCTGCCTCGGGTCCGCTCTCTCAGCGTGAGCTGGAGGTCTTGGAGCTGATCGCCCAGGGCTCGACGAACCGCGAGGCGGCGAAGCGACTGTTCATCAGCGAAGCGACGGTGAAGACGCACCTGCTGCACGTGTACACGAAACTCGGGGTCAACGACCGGGCGGCGGCCGTGGCCACCGCGTTCTCCCAGGGGTACCTGACACCGCGCGGCTGACGGAACCCTGCCGCCCGCGGTAGGGCGCATGCCAAAATCCAGCTATGACTCCAGCGGTGGCGGCACTCGATGTCGGCGGAACGTCCATCAAGGCGGCCTTGTACGACGCGGACCTGAAGGACCTGGCCAGCCTGCGTGAGCCGACGGCGCGCGGAGCTGACGGCGAGGCGCTCGCCGACCAGGTCGCGCGGATCGTGGAAACACTGGGCAAGCAGGCGGGCACCGGGACACCCGACGCCGTCGGCGTGGTCATCCCCGGCATCGTCGACGACGTCGAGCGCGTGGCCCGGTTCTCCGCGAACCTCGACTTCCGGGACGTCCCGTTCGGCGAAATGCTCGACAGCAGGCTGGGGCTGCCGTTCGCGTTCGGGCACGACGTCCGCGCCGGCGGGCTCGCGGAGTTCCGCGTCGGCGCCGGCAAGGGCTGCACCGACGCCGCCTTCATCCCGGTCGGCACTGGCATCGCGGCCGCGCTCCAGCTCGACGGCAAGCTGTACGCCGCGGGCGGGCAAGGCGGCGAGATCGGGCATATCGACGTCGGTCACCGGCTGCCGTGCGGCTGCGGCGCGACAGGATGTCTCGAGGCGATCTCCTCCGCGTCGGCCATCGCCCGCCGCTACAGCGAGCACACCGGACGTCCGGCCGAAGGCGCCGAGCAGGTGGTCGACGCCGCCCGGCACGGCGACGAGGCCGCGATCTCCGTGGTCAACGACGCGCTCGAAGGCCTCGGCCACGGCATCAAGACCCTCGTCACCTTGCTCGCGCCGGAGGTCATCGTCCTCGGCGGCGGCCTGTTCACCGCGGGCGACTACGTCCTCGAGCCGGTGCGGGCCTGGCTGAGCGCGAACCTGCAGTTCCAGCGGATGCCGGAACTGCGGATCGCGCAGCTCGGCGACGAGGCGGGCAGGCTCGGCGCGGCCCTGCTCGCTCTGGACCGGCTCAAGCCTTGACCACCCGCACGCCTTCCTCCTCGAAGGCGTGCACCCGCTCGGGATCCGCGCGGCCGTCGGTGACGAGAACGTCGACATCGGCGGTCCCGCAGATCTTCGCGAAGGCGTGACCGCCGAGTTTCCCGCTGTCGGCGAGCACGACGACCTGACGGGCGCGGGCGGCCATCAGCCGGTTCGTGCTCGCGTCGCCCTCGTGGTGCGCCTGCGCGCCGTGCACCGGGTCGAACGCGTCCACCCCGAGGAACACCAGATCCAGCGAGATCTGGTCGAGGAACAGATGCGACAGCGGCCCGGACAGGTCGAACGACTGCTGTCGCGCGACCCCGCCGGTCACCACGATCTTGATGTTGGGCCGCACCGCGAGCTCGTGGGCGATGTTGAGCGCGTTCGTCACCACGGTGAGCAGCGGCCCGCCGCTCGGCTCGCCCATGTCCGGCCGGGTCGCGAGCGCGCGCCCCACTTCGGTGCTCGCGGTGCCGCCGTTGAGGCCGATCACCATGCCCGGATCGACCATTCTCGACGCGGCGGCGGAAATCCGTTGCTGCTCGGGCGCGTTGCGCGCCGCCTTGTGCCGCAACGGAAGGTCGTAGGCGACGTTGCTCGCGACGGCGCCGCCGCGCGTGCGGACCACGAGGTTGCGGCCCGCCAGATGATCGAGGTCCCGCCGGATCGTCGCGGGGGAGACACCGAGTTCGCCCGCCGAAACCTCGACGTCGACTTTTTCCCGCTCTCCCACCATGTCCAATAAAGCCGTCAGCCGTTCATGCCGGTTCATCCGAGCTCCCTCCCCGAAGCGCGATGTCGCTTACCGCACCGGACAAAGTACTACGCGTCGCGATGCGGGCGGAGGGAAGCAGCAGGTTTGGGACGCAGGAGGGAGCGGGCGCCGGCCACCCCCAGTGTGACCGGCGCCCTCCCGGTGGCCGGCACGCCCAGGGCCGGCCCGTTTCGCAGGTTATCTCCGACGGCTGGTGGCTGAATATCCGCTTCGCGCCGGTTCCGGTGACGTTTGGCGGATAGCCCGCCATTCGGTCACCGGAACCGGTCGCAGTGCGTGAAAGATCAGCCCCTGCCTGCCAGTCCGCGCAGGAAGGCGAGTGAGGGCATGAAGAAGTAGTCGCCGCCCTTCAGTGTCACCGCCTGCGGGAACGGATCCGCGGTCACCGTCCGCGTCCCCGCCCAGTCCTTGGTGTAGACGGATTCCGGACGCGGGCCCTGGCCGATGACCGGATCGAGGCCCGGCGGCTTCACCCCGACCGGGGGAATCGGGAACCCAGGGTTGTTCGCCCAGGTCTGCTGGGTGAACTCGAACTGGTTGCCCAGCGCCGCGTTGAACGCCATGAACAACAGGCCGACCCCGCCGCTGGGCCGGGCCGACGGCGGCAGGTCGGCGTTCGGGTCGTCGGCCCGTTCGCCGTAGGGCACGCCCCGCCGCGCCATCAGGTGCAGGCGTTCCTGCGGGAGTGGTTCCGCCCCGCCGCTGCCGCGTGGATTCGTCTTCCGGATGTGCGCCTGGAAGGGGCATTTGGCGCCGGAGACGTCACTTCCGTAGTCGAAGTTGTTCGGTACCGGGCTTTCCGCACCCTCTTGCCGCTGCGCGGTCAGCGGTGTGCCGTCCTCGAACCGGCCGACGACCATCGCCCCCGCGCGTTCCCGGTCTTCGCCGGTGAGCCCCAACTGATCCGCCAGCGCCTCCTCGGCCTGCTTGAATCGCCGCACATTCTGTTCGAGTTTGCGGAAAACGAGGTAACTGCCGAAATGCACGGTGGGATCCGGGGCCGCGGAATCCGCCACGAGCACCTGGTTCAAGGGCGCACTCGGATCCCAGACGCTGGTCCCGTCCGTTCCCGTCTTTTCCACGTGGATGTCCTCGACCAGGAAGAGCGACTGGCTCCGGCCGTCGACGTAACCGAAATGTTCGATCCCCTCGCCGCGCGAATTCACCCGGCCGAGTCCGGTTTCCTCGGCGACGACGGAAATCGTCGACGGAATCAGCGCGAGAACCGCGTTCCGGCGTGCGGTCATCGGCGCGTCGGCGGCGTCGGCGATGATGACGACGGCGTGGATCTCGTCGTGGTACCCGCTGTCGAAGGTGGAGCGGGGCGGATCGTTCAGCCTGTCGCGGGTGTCCTGGGTGCGCATGCCGCGACGGAAGGATTCATCTTGCGGTGCAACGACTTTCAGGAACCGGTAACCGGCAGAGGTCAGCCCGGCGCCGACGTAGGGAGACCCCTTCGCGCCCTCGGTCTTGAAGCGTTCGACCTCGGTCAGGTGGACCTTCGCCGACTTCATCAG
Source organism: Amycolatopsis alba DSM 44262 (assembly GCF_000384215.1). NCBI lineage: Bacteria > Bacillati > Actinomycetota > Actinomycetes > Pseudonocardiales > Pseudonocardiaceae > Amycolatopsis > Amycolatopsis alba. The sequence continues at coordinate 5,657,801 of NZ_KB913032.1, forward strand.
CGGGACGAGCGACGTGAGGAACTTTTTCGCGCTCTTTTCCTCCGAAAAACGGAGGAAGAGTGCGGAGAAATGGTCGCGAGCGTGCGCTTTGAGAATGTTCGGCTGTAGTTCTTCGAGCATTTTCGCGGCGTCGCCGGTCGCCGTCTTCCATTCCAAGGGCGTGCTCAGATCAATGGGCATGAAAAGGAACCCCCTCCTTGGGAATCCCGTCCGGCGGCCCCGGCAGGTCTTGCCGGTCCCCACCGCCGCACGAGAGCTACTCCTTGATACAACCGATACCGAAAGCCCGTCGGCATCACCCTCAGGTATGCGCTTTCAGGCATTCTTTCACTCGAAAGGACTAACGAGCGATCACGTAAAGCAAGCAGAGGACTGAATACGTGAAGGGCCGGTACCGGGCCCGAGTCGGCAGCGGCAACAAGTACATGAAGGCCCCCTTCACCGCGTCTAGCGCAACGAAGGGGGCCTTCATGTACTGGAAAGAGCCCTAGGTGAGGGGCCGGTCGGTCGGGGCGATCGGTGCGGGCAGGACGTCCCGTCCGGTGAGGAACGCGTCCACCCCGGCCGCGGCGGAGCGGCCTTCGGCGATCGCCCACACGATGAGCGACTGGCCACGGCCCATGTCGCCTGCCACGAACACGTTGTCGACGCTGGTCTTGAACGCCTTGTCGCGGGCGACGTTGCCGCGCTGGTCCAGCTTGACGTCGAGCGCCTCCAGCAGGCCTTCCCGCTCCGGGCCGACGAAGCCCATCGCGAGCAGCACCAGCTGCGCGGGCAGCTCCTTCTCGGTGCCCTCGACCGGGACGAACTTGCCGCCCTCGTTGCGCACCTCGACCAGCTTCAGCGCCCGCACCCGGCCGTCGGCGTCGGCGGCGAACTCCTGGGTGTTGACCGAGTACAGCCGCTCGCCGCCCTCTTCGTGCGCGGACGAGACGCGGTAGATCATCGGGTACGTCGGCCACGGATGCGCGCCGGACCGCGAAAGCGGCGGTTTCGGCATGATCTCCAGCTGCGTCACCGACTTCGCGCCCTGACGGTGCGAGGTCCCGACGCAGTCCGCGCCGGTGTCGCCGCCGCCGATGACGACGACGTCAAGGCCCTCGGCACTGATCGGCGACACGCCCAGCTCACCGGCCGCGACGCGGTTGGCGGGCGGCAGGAACTCCATCGCCTGGTGGATGCCGTCGTGCTCCCGGCCGGGGATCGGCAGGTCACGCCACGCGGTCGCGCCACCGGCGAGGACCACGGCGTCGTAGGACGACTTCAGCTCCTCGACACCGACGTCGACGCCGACGTTCACCGAAGTCCGGAACTCCGTGCCCTCGGCCCGCATCTGGTCCAGACGACGGTCGAGCCGGTGCTTCTCCATCTTGAACTCGGGGATGCCGTAGCGCAGCAGCCCGCCGATCTTGTCGGCCCGCTCGAAGACCACGACACTGTGGCCCGCGCGCGTGAGCTGCTGCGCCGCGGCGAGTCCCGACGGGCCGGACCCGATCACGGCCACCTTCTTGCCGGTCTTCGCGACCGGCTCCTGCGGCGTGACCCAGCCTTCCTCGAAGGCCCGGTCGATGATCGAGATCTCGACCCGCTTGATGGTGACGGGATCGTCGTTGATCCCGAGCACACACGCCGTCTCGCACGGCGCCGGGCAGAGGGTCCCGGTGAACTCCGGGAAATTGTTGGTCGCGTGCAGCCGCTCGGCCGCGTCACGCCAATCGTCGCGCCAGGTCAGCGTGTTCCACTCGGGGATGAGATTCCCGAGCGGACAGCCCTGGTGACAGAACGGGATACCGCAGTCCATGCAGCGCCCGGCCTGCTTCTGCAGCTTCGACGTCGCGAAGTCCTCGTACACCTCACGCCAGTCCATCAGGCGCAGGTCGACGGGACGGCTCTTCGGCGTCTCGCGCGTGGTGGTCAGAAAGCCCTTGGGGTCAGCCATGTGCGGCCTCCGTGTCTTGCGGGATACCCGCACCCAGTCGGCACTCATAGCCGGCTTCGCGATTATCAGCCATGAGCTGCCTCCATGATCGCCTCGTTCACGTCACGCCCGTCGCGCTCGGCTTCCGCCTGAGCCGCGAGCACCCGCTTGTAGTCCTTCGGCATGACCTTGCCGAACCGGTCGACGGCGGCGTCCCAATCGGCGAGCAGCGCACGCGCGACCGCGGACTCCGTTTCGTCGTAATGCTTTTCGAGCGCCTCGCGCAGGAAGTCCACATCGGACGAATCCAGCGGGTCGATGTCGACCATCTCCGGGTTCGTCCGGTGCGCGGGCAGGTCCAGCACGTACGCGACGCCGCCCGACATCCCGGCCGCGAAGTTCCGGCCGACACTCCCGAGCACGACGACACGGCCACCGGTCATGTACTCGCAACCGTGGTCGCCCACGCCCTCGACGACGGCCAGCGCGCCCGAGTTCCGCACGCAGAACCGCTCGCCGACCTTGCCGCGGATGAAGATCTCGCCGCTGGTCGCGCCGTAGCCGATCACGTTGCCCGCGATGATGTGCTCTTCGGCGTTGTACCGCGCCACCTCGGGCGGCCGCACGACGAGCCGCCCGCCGGACAGGCCCTTGCCGACGTAGTCGTTGCCGTCACCGAAGAGCCGCAGGGTGATGCCCTTGGGCACGAAAGCGCCGAACGATTGACCGGCGGTCCCGGTGAAGGTGACGTCGATCGTGTTGTCCGGCAGGCCCTCGCCGCCCCACCGCTTGGTGAGCTCGTGGCCGAGCATCGTGCCGACGGTCCGGTTCACGTTGCGGACCGGCAGCTCCAGCCGCACCTTGTCCCCGGACGACAGCGCGCCCTCGGCGAGCTGGATCAGCGTGTTGTCGAGCGCCTTCTCCAGTCCGTGGTCCTGCACCGTCTGCTGGTGGCGCAGCCCGGCGGGCGCCGAGTCGGGCACGTGGAAGATCGGCGACAGGTCGAGACCGGCGGCCTTCCAGTGGTCGATCGCCTTGCGCTTGTCGAGCATCTCCGCGTGGCCGACGGCCTCGGCGATGGACCGGAAACCCAGCTCCGCCAGGTACTCCCGGACCTCCTGGGCGATGAACTCGAAGAAGTTCACCACGTATTCGGCCTTGCCGCTGAACTTCGCCCGCAGCTTGGGGTTCTGCGTCGCGACGCCGACCGGGCAGGTGTCGAGGTGACACACCCGCATCATGATGCAGCCCGACACCACCAGCGGCGCGGTCGCGAAACCGAACTCCTCGGCACCGAGAAGCGCGGCGATGACGACGTCGCGGCCGGTCTTGAGCTGGCCGTCGGTCTGCACGACGATCCGGTCGCGCAGGCGGTTGGCCAGCAGCGTCTGCTGCGTCTCGGCGAGCCCGAGTTCCCACGGGCCGCCGGCGTGCTTGATCGACGACAGCGGGGAAGCGCCCGTGCCGCCGTCGTGCCCGGAGATGAGCACGACATCCGCGTGCGCCTTGGAGACACCGGCGGCGACCGTGCCGACGCCGACCTCGGACACGAGCTTCACGTGGATGCGCGCGGCCGGGTTGGCGTTCTTGAGGTCGTGGATCAGCTGCGCGAGATCCTCGATCGAGTAGATGTCGTGGTGCGGCGGCGGGGAGATGAGCCCGACGCCCGGCGTGGAATGCCGCGTCTTCGCGATCCACGGGTACACCTTCGCACCGGGCAGTTGGCCGCCCTCGCCGGGCTTCGCGCCCTGCGCCATCTTGATCTGGATGTCGTCGGCGTTGACCAGGTACTCGCTCGTGACACCGAACCGGCCGCTCGCGACCTGCTTGACCGCGCTGCGGCGCTCGGGGTCGTAGAGCCGGTCCGGATCCTCGCCGCCCTCACCGGTGTTCGACTTGCCGCCGAGGCGGTTCATCGCGATGGCCAGCGTTTCGTGCATCTCCGACGAGATCGACCCGTAGGAGATGGCGCCGGTGGCGAACCGCTTGACGATCTCGGAGACCGGTTCGACCTCCTCGATCGGCACCGCGGGCCGCTTGCCGATCTTGAAGTCGAACAGCCCGCGCAGCGTGTACAGCTTCTGCGCCTGGTCGTCGACGGACTTCGTGTACTCCTTGAAGACCTCGTACTTCCCGGCGCGGGTGGAGTGCTGCAGCTTGAACACCGTCTGCGGGTTGAACAGATGCGGTTCGCCCTCGCGGCGCCACTGGTAGTCCGCGCCGGTCTCCAGCTCGCGGTGGTTCGCGCGGAACCCGTCGCGCGGGAAGGCCCGGCTGTGCCGCTGCGCGACCTCCAGCGCGAGCGTGTCGAAGCCGACGCCGCCGAGCCGGGAGGTGGTGCCGGTGAAGCAGTCCTGGACGACCTCGTCGCCGAGCCCGACCGCCTCGAAGATCTGCGCGCCGGTGTAGGAGGCCACTGTGGACACACCCATCTTCGACATCGTCTTGCGGACGCCCTTGCCCAGCGCCTTGATCAGGTTCGCGGTGGCCTGTTTGGCGGTGGCGCCGGGGATCAGGCCCTGGTCGGCCATCTCCTCGACGGTCGCCATCGCCAGATACGGGTTGACCGCCGCGACGCCGTAGCCGATCAGCAGCGCGATGTGGTGCACCTCGCGCGCGTCGCCTGCCTCGACGATGAGGCCGACCTGGGTGCGGGTCTTCTCCCGGACCAGGTGGTGGTGGACGGCGCCGGTGAGCAGCAGCGACGGGATACCCGCGTGGTCTTCGTCGATCCCGCGGTCGGAGAGCACGATCAGCCGCGCGCCCTCGGCGATGGCCGCGGACACCTCGGCGCGGATCTCGCCGAGCCGTCGCACCAGCGCCTCGCCGCCGCCGTGGACGTCGTAGGTGCCGTTCACGGTGACCGACTGGAACTCGGGCAGGTCACCGTCGTCGTTGACGTGCACCAGCTTCGCGAACTCGTCGTTGTCGAGAACCGGGAACGGCAGCACGATCCGGCGGCACGACTTCGCGTCGGAGACGAGCAGGTTCGGCTCCGCGCCGAGCTGGGTGCCGAGCGAAGTGACCAGTTCCTCGCGGATCGCGTCGAGCGGCGGGTTGGTCACCTGGGCGAAGAGCTGGATGAAGTAGTCGAACAGCAGCCGCGGGCGGCTGGACAGCGACGCGATGGGGGAGTCGTTGCCCATCGAGCCGATCGGCTCCGCGCCGGTGCGGGCCATCGGTTCGAGCAGGACGTCGAGTTCCTCTTCGGTGTAGCCGAAGGCCTGCTGACGGCGCACGAGCGCGCCGTGCGCCGGGATCTCGCGCTCCCGCGCGGGAAGCCCTTCGAGCGGCAGCAGGCCGTCCTCGACCCATTCGTCGTACGGGTGCTCGGTGGCGAGCTCGTTCTTGATCTCGTCGTCCTCGACGATCCGGCCTGCGGCCGTGTCCACGAGGAACATGCGGCCCGGCTCCAACCGTCCTTTGCGGACGATCGTGGACTGCTCCAGCTCCAGCACGCCGACCTCGCTGGCGAGGACGACGAGGCCGTCCTCGGTGACCCAGTACCGCGCAGGGCGCAGGCCGTTGCGGTCGAGCACCGCGCCGATCCGGGTGCCGTCGGTGAAGGAGACCAGCGCGGGCCCGTCCCACGGCTCCATCAGCGTCGAGTGGAACTCGTAGAACGCGCGGCGCGCGGGGTCCATCTCCTGATGGTTCTCCCAGGCCTCCGGGATCATCATCAGCACCGCGTGCGGCAGCGACCGGCCGCCGAGGTGGAGCAGTTCCAGGACCTCGTCGAAGGAGGCCGAGTCGCTCGCGCCGCGCGTGATGATCGGGTAGATCCGCTTGAGATCGCCGGGGATCAGGTCGGATTCGAGCAGCGCCTCGCGCGCGTCCATCCAGTTCCGGTTGCCGCGCAGGGTGTTGATCTCACCGTTGTGGGCGACGTACCGGTACGGGTGCGCCAGCGGCCACGACGGGAAGGTGTTGGTGGAGAAGCGGGAGTGCACCAGGCCGATGGCGCTGATGACCCGCTCGTCGGTGAGGTCGGCGAAGAACTTCTCGACCTGCGGCTCGGTGAGCATTCCTTTGTAGACGATGGTCCGCCAGGACAGGCTCGGGAAGTAGACGTCGTCCTCGGCCAGCTCGTGCTCGGCGCGTTTGCGCACCACGAAGGCGGCGCGTTCCAGCGCCAGGCCTTCCAGCGCGTCCTGTCCGGCCAGGAACAGCTGGCTGAAATGCGGCATGGTCTCGGCCGCGCCCGTCCCGACGTGTTCGGTGTGGACCGGGAGGTCGCGCCAGCCGAGCACGCGCATGCCCTCTTCGGCGGCGACCCGCTCGATGGTCGTCATCGCGCGGCCGCGCGGGATCTCCTCCCGCGGAAGGAAAGCCGTGCCGACGGCGTACGCGCCGGGTTCGGGCAGGTCGAAGCCGACGACTTCGCGATAGAACTCGTCGGGGACCTGGATGAGGATGCCGGCGCCGTCGCCGGTTTCCGGATCCGCGCCGCGGGCTCCGCGATGTTCCAGATTCCGCAGCGCGATCAGCGCTTTGGCGACGATGCCGTGATCGCGCTTTCCGGAGAGGTCGGCGACGAACGCGACACCGCAGGCGTCGTGCTCGAACTCCGGGTCATAAAGGCCTTCGGGGGCCTTGCTGCCCTTGTTGCTGGCATGGTGGGTCACGGCTGGCCGCCTCCCAAGGCGTCGGCGCGACCGGTAGCACTCCGTTCGGGTGGTTCGGACGTGAACCAGTTAACGAAGTGGTCCGGGACCGCGATGGTCAGTCGAGAGGGAACGATCCTGCCCGCGAAACGGGGGCAGGCCTCGTAGAGCCGCACTGCACTGGGCGGCCGATGCGCTTGTGTGTCTCATGTGTACTGCCGCGCGCCGGGTCCCGCCAGACCGTTGTGGTGGATGGCAGGCGGGGCGCACGTATTACTTCCGGGTTCGCCGGTCTTATGACGATAGTGTGAAATCGCTGTTATCGACATACGTCGGTTGGTCGGGGTGGGAAATGCCACGCGGGCGTTGACTTCAAACATCATCTGCCCACTGGCTGGAACGACATGTCCACTGAGTGGGGCACCAGCGCGCTGATCAGCGTAAACGATCGCTCACGTCGCTCGGTAGTGTGACCTGGATCGCGCGGAAGAGTGAGTTTCACCGGTGTCACGGTGACCCGAGGTGACCGCCGGATCGCCCGAACGGCAGAGCGAACTGCCCGGTTTGAGAGACTCGGCCGATGGCGGATCGTTATCTCACCGTGGCGGGTGCCGGCGTCAACGAGATCGAAATACGGCGCTCCCGGTTCCTCTGCGCGCTCGCCCCGGTCACTTCGGAAGAGGCCGCCCGTGAGGTGATCGCCGCCAGGAAGAAGGCCGATCCGGCGGCCCGGCACCACTGCCACGCGTTCGTGCTGGGCGCCGACGGCCGTGCCCAGCGCTCCAGTGACGACGGCGAGCCCGCGGGCACGGCGGGCATCCCGATGCTCGAGGTGCTCCGCCGCCGCGAGCTCACCGACACCGTCGCGGTGGTGACCCGGTACTTCGGCGGGGTGCTTCTCGGCGCCGGAGGCCTGATCCGCGCGTACGGACAGGCCGTCTCGGAGGCCGTCGACGCCATCGGGGTGCGCGAGTACCGGCGGCTGCGGCTCGTGGAGGTCGTCGTCGACTACGACCGGGCCGGACGGTTGGAGAACGACATCCGCTCGTCGCCGTACCTGCTGCACGCGACGCGGTTCGAGGACGTTGCGCATTTCGACGTCGGGCTCGCGCCGGACCAGGGCGACACCTTCCACGCCTGGCTGGCGGACCTGACCGGCGGGGAGGCCCTCACCGAAGAGATCGGCGAGACCTGGCTCCCCACCCCGTGATCAGACAGCGAACTCGCGTGATCAGAGGCGGAACACGCGTGATTGAACGGCGAACACGGTGTTCGCCGTCTGATCACGCGAGTTCCGTGTCCAATCACGCGAGTTCGCCGTCTGATCACGGGTGAGGGCGGGCGCGCCACTCCGCCAGGGTGATGGCGTACTCGACCTCGCCCTCCTCGGTTCCGGGGATCGGGTTGTCGAAGTGCTCGTGGAAGGTCCGGACGTGGCGCATCCCGATCTTCTCCATCACCCGCCGGGAGCCCAGGTTCACCGCCATGGTCGCCGCCCAGATCCGCTCGGCCCCGAATTCGGTGAAACCCTTCTCCAGGAGCGCGAGCGACCCTTCGGTCGCATACCCCTTGCCCCAGGAGGACCGGTTCAGCCGGTATCCCAGTTCGGGATCGTCCGTGTGATGACCGCGCAGCGGACGGAAATGGAACCACCCCAGGAAAGCGCCGCCGGATTTCTCGATCGCCGCCCAGAACCCGTAACCGGGGAAACGCTCGTAGTAGCCGAGAAAGGCGGGAAGGTCACGGTTTTCGATCTCCGCCCGATCGGCGGGTTCGCCACCGTTGAGATAGCGCATGACTTCGGGGTCGTCGTAGAGCGCGAACAGGTCGTCGACGTCGTCGCCGGTGAACTGCCGCAGCAGGAGCCGCTCGGTCTCCAGAAAGACACGCATCGGCGAAGCGTGACGCTCCGGGGCTGTCCGGGCAACCTGTTTACGCGGCCACCTCGGGGCTGAGGAGGCCCCCCAAGGCCACCTCTCCGGCCGCCGTGAGCAGGGCGGGAACGCGTTCGCCCCAGTGGCCGCCCCTGGCGGGCGCCACCAGGCCGAGATGGGCGAGGCGATGCGCGGTGTGCTGGTCGCAGCAGGCGAGACCGTCGACGAACAGATCCGGCTCGCAGCTGCAGCTGATCTCGGCGTGGCCCTCGGCCACGGCTCTCAGGGTGGCCCGCTCACGATGGTTCAGCTCTGTCCGAACGTCCATGGCGCGCCTCCTTTCTGTTCCGCTCCGTACAGTCGAACCCATACCCCCGACAGTTTCCGTCTCCTCCGATGCGAAGTCTCGGATTTCGGGCGGACTCAAGGGTGGCGTGTCGCGTATTCAGGGGTGTCCACCTAGGGACTGTCACCTGGTATTCGGCGCTGAAGGGGTTCCAGCTCGGTCTTGCGCAGATGCCGGAAAATGATCGAACTCCGGAAGCCGACGATCTCTTTGCGCTTCGACAATCGATCCACCAGAAAGGAGTGGAGCTGATCGATGTCCTGCGCGGCGACGTGGATCAGGAAATCGTCGCTGCCGGCGGTGACGAAGACGGAAAGGACCTCCGGCAATTCCGCGACCGAACGCTGGAAGGAGTCGATCACCTCCCGGCTCAGCGGCCGCACCTGCGCCGAGACCATCGCCTGCACGCCGCGGTTGAGGCTGCGCAGGTCGATGTCCGCGTGATAGCCGCGGATGACGCCGCGTTCCCGCAGCAGCCGGATCCGTTCCAGGCAGGTCGACGGCGCGACACCGACCTTGCGGGCGATGTCGCGGTTCGACTGCCGCGCATCCGCCTGGAGTTCCCGGATGATCGCCGAATCAAGTTCGTCCACGCTCGCTCCTTCCCTGGCTCTGCCGAATATCGTTCGGCAGAGCGCCGCTGAACCTGGAGATCAGCCTAACTTCAGCGCAGTTGGTCGACTGAATGCGTGGAAGGAAGTGGGATGTCCGTACAGGAGCTGATCGTCCGGCGGGGGCGCCGGTCAGGGGTGACCACGATGGTCGCCGTGCATTCGAGCGCGCTCGGCCCGGCCGTCGGCGGCTGCCGGTTCAAGGTCTATCCGCGCGTCCACGACGCGATCGACGACGTCCTCCGGCTGTCCGCGGCGATGACCCGCAAATGCGCGGTCGCGGGCCTGGACTTCGGCGGCGGCAAGAGTGTCGTCGCGCTCGACAGCGTGCCGGGCCCCGAGCGGCGACGGGACATCCTGCTCGACCACGCCGACCTCATCGAATCACTCGATGGTGGGTATCTCGCGGGTCCGGACGTCGGCACCGGTCCGGAGGACATGCTCGTGTTGCGTGAGCGGACCCCGCACGTGTTCTGCGTGCCCGAGGAGCACGGCGGCACCGGTTCGTCCAGCGGGCCGACCGCCGTCGGCGTCCTCGCCGCCCTGCGCGCGGGCGCGCGGGCTGTCTTCGGCAGCGACGGGATGAAGGACCGGAAAGTGGTCATCAGCGGCTACGGCTCGGTCGGCGAGCACCTGGCCACCGCGTTGGCCGCGCAGGGCGCCGACGTCACCGTGTCCGATGTGGATGAACGGCGGCTGCGGGCCGCCGCGGAACGTGGGTTCGGCCGGGTCCGGCCGGAGCAGGTCCTCGGCATCGAGGCGGACGTCCTGATCCCGGCGGCCATCGGCGGCGTGTTCGGCCCTGGCGCCGAGGTCGCGGCGCCGCTCGTCGTCGGCCCGGCCAACAACCAGCTCACCGACGACGCCGTGGCGGACGACCTCGCCGCCAGGGGTGTCCTGTGGATTCCGGATTTCGTCGCGAGCGCCGGGGGAGTCGTCTACACGCTGGGCCGCGAAGCCGGAAAACTCACGCACGAACAGGCGCTCGACAGGGTCGAGGCGCTCGAAGCGACGACACGGCGGCTCCTCGACGCCGCTTCGGCCAACGGCACCACACCGCTGGCCGAAGCGGACGCACTCGCCGAAGCCCGGCTCACGTCCGGTGCGGGAGCGGCTTTCGGACATACCCGGCCGGAGAGCGTGCGTCCCGGCCCGCTGTTGTCTTGAATGGACTCCGTGGAGATCCTGGCCGACGCCGCGACACTGGCGCTGTACACGACCGATGCCTCCAACTACCGCCACGTGCCACGGGGCGTGGTGCTGCCGAGGAGCGTCGACGAGGTGATCGAGGCCGTCGCCGCCTGCCGGGAGGCCGGGCTGCCGGTGATCGCCCGCGGCGGCGGCACCAGCGTCGCGGGCAACTCGTGCGGGCCCGGCGTCGTGATCGACACGTCGCGCCATCTCGGCGGCGTCCTCGACCTCGATCCAGGCTCGCGGACGGCGAGGGTGGCGCCTGGCACCGTCCTCGATGACCTCCAGGCGCTCGCCGCGCCGCACGGGCTGCGGTTCGGCCCCGACCCGTCGACGCATTCGCGCTGCACGATCGGCGGGATGATCGGCAACAACGCCTGCGGATCGCATTCGGTCGCCTACGGCCGCACGGTCGACGTCGTCCGCGAACTGGACGTGCTGCTCTACGACGGCACCCGGCTGACCGTCGGGCCCACCTCGCCGTCCGAAGTGGACGCGCGGGCGGCCAGGCCCGGTACCGAAGGCCGCGTCTTCTCCGAACTCCGCGCGCTCGTGCGCGAAAACCTCGCGTTGCTGCGCACCGAACTGTCCTCGTTCAGCAGGCGAGTGTCCGGATACGGGCTGGAGCACCTGTTGCCGGAGAACGGTTTCGACGTCGCCAAGGCGCTGGTCGGCAGCGAGGGCACCTGTGTCACCGTGCTGGGGGCGACGGTCTCGCTCGCCGAGGTGCCGAAACGCAAGGTGCTCGCGGTGCTCGGCTTCGAGTCCGACATCGCCGCGGCCGACGCCGTCCCGTCGATCCTGCCGTGGTCGCCGCTGACCGTGGAGGGCGTCGACGCGGACCTCGTCGCGTTGCTGGAGCCGGGCCGCGCCGACGGGCTCCCGCCGGGCGGTGCCTGGTTGTTCGTCGAGATGGAAGATCCGGACCGGGCTCGCGGGCTGATCGACGGACTGCGCGGCGCGCTCACCGGATCCGCGCTGCTGGACGACGCGGCCGCGCAGAAGCGCCTGTGGCGGATCCGCGAGGAAGGCGCCGGCCTCGCGACCCGGCTGGCCGGGGGCGAGGAGGCCTGGCCCGGCTGGGAAGACGCCGCTGTCCCGCCCGCGCGCTTGGGTGCCTACTTGCGCGAGTTCAAGGAACTCATGCGAAGGCACGGCCGCAAAAGCGTGGTCTACGGCCATTACGGCGAAGGCTGCCTGCACTTGCGCCTGGACTTCGACCTGCTTTCCCCGCAAGGGATTTCCGGTTTCCGGTCGTTCCTCGAAGAGGCGGCGGACCTGGTCGCCGCGCACGGCGGCTCGCTGTCGGGGGAGCACGGTGACGGCCAGGCCCGCTCGGAGCTGCTGTCCCGGATGTACAGTCCCGAGATCCTCGCGCTTTTCGCCCGGTTCAAGGGGATCTTCGATCCGGCGGGGATGATGAACCCCGGCATCCTGGTGAATCCCCGGCCGGTCGACGCGGATCTCCGGGTGCGGCGCGCGCCGCTGGAGCTCGAAGACGTCACCGCGCTCGCGTATCCGGAGGATCAGGGGAGCTTCGGGCAGGCGATGCGGCGCTGTGTCGGCGTCGGGAAATGCCGCAACACCACCGGAGCGGGTGTGATGTGCCCGAGTTATCGCGCCACGCGCGAGGAGAAGCATTCGACGCGCGGCCGCGCGCATCTGCTCGCCGAGATGGTCAACGGCGAGGTGATCACCGACGGCTGGCGCTCGGAAGAGGTCGCCGAGGCGCTGGATCTCTGCCTGTCGTGCAAGGGCTGCCTGTCCGATTGCCCGGTCGACGTCGACATGGCGACCTACAAGGCGGAATTCCTGCACCAGCACCACAAGGGGCGGCTGCGTCCGGCGTCGCACTACTCGATGGGCTGGCTCCCGGTGTGGCTGCGCGCGGCCTCGCTGGCGCCGCGCGTGGCGAACACGATGTCGCGCCGGTTCTCCGGCCTGCTGAAGAAGTTCGGCGGGATCGCGCCGGAACGGGACCTGCCGACGTTCGCCAAGACGCCCTTCACCCGGCGCCGCGCCGACCTCAAGCGCTGGGCGACCGGCCCCCGGCGGGTCGTGCTGTGGCCCGACTCCTTCAACAACCACCTGACGCCGGACGTCCTCGACGCCGCGGCCGAGGTGCTCACCGCGGCGGGCTACGACGTCGTCCTGCCCGATCGCGGCGTCTGCTGCGGCCTCACCTGGGTGTCCACCGGGCAGCTGGATGTGGCGAAGAACGTGTTGCGCCGTACGCTTTCCGTCCTCGAACCGTATCTGCGGGCCGGGTATCAGGTGGCCGGGCTGGAGCCGAGTTGCACGGCTCTCTTCCGCGGCGATCTGGCGGCGCTCCTGCCCGGTGACCCGGTGGCGGAACTGCTCGCCGGGCGCACCCGCACCTTCGCCGAACTCGTGGCGGACTCGCCGCTGGAATTCCGTTCGCTGGACGTCGAAGCGCTCAGCCAGGTGCACTGTCACCAGCACGCCGTGCTCGGCTTCGGCGCCGACGAGGCCGCGATGCGCGCCGCGGGTATCCACAATTCCACCATGGACTCCGGCTGCTGTGGACTGGCGGGCAACTTCGGCTTCGAACGCGGGCACTACGACGTCTCCGTCGCCTGCGCCGAAGATCGCATGCTGCCCGCGATCCGCGCCGCGGCCGAGGGGACCGAGGTGGTCGCGGACGGCTTCAGTTGCCGGACGCAGATCGAGCAGCTCGACGGGCGGCGGGCGCTGCACCTGGCGGAGTTGCTGCGGCGCGCGCTGCCCTAGCGGCTACCACCAGGCGCGGGCGAGGGCGTCCGGCGTCGGTTCGTCCGGCGCCGGAAGAACCTTCAGATACCAGGTGAAATTGCTGTAGACGTGCAAGAACGCGTACGCCAGGCAGCGACGGGAGAACTCCTCGTCCGGTTCGGTGCCGTACCCGGTGAGCAGCCGTCGCAGGAAGTCCTTGTCCCCGCCGGAAACGAACAGGCCGACGGCGACGAAGTCGTACTCGGCCGCGCCTCGCATCGCCGGTTCGAAGTCGAAGAGCCCGGTCAGCCGCGGCCGTTCGCCGTCGTGGACGACCATGACGTGGTCGCGCATGAACTCGGTGTGCAGCGGGACGACGGGCGGGATGCCCAGGTCGACGGAGTCGAGGAACGCCGGGATCCGCGCGATCCAGCTTTCGTCGAGCCCGGTCCGCCGGTGGTGCTCGACGACGTTCGCGCGCTGTTCGGCGACGAACGTGGCCCAGTCCGGCGGGTCGAGGACGTCGAGCCGCGGGTCGCGCAGCGAATGCAGGGCGGCCAGCGCCTCGCCGAGCTCGGGAGCGAGCCGGTTCTTGTCCTCTGTGGACAGTTTCGGCCAAGCGTCCTTCAGCGTTTCGCCGCGCAGGCGTTCCATGAGCACGTAGCCCCAGCCGTCCCGCTCGCCGACGTCGTGCACGGCGGGGGTCGGGATCGGCAGTTTCCCGTGCAGGACCTCGAGCATCGTCCGCTCGGTGGGGAGTTCGTCGAGGTGCACCGGCGGGAACAGCTTGAGCACCAGATCGTCGCCGACGGCGTACACCGGCAGAGAGCCCTCGGTGAACGGGACGACTTCGCCGAGGCTGAGCGATCCGGTCAGCGACGTCACCGCCGGAAGCAGGTCTTGCCTGGTCAGCGCGTCGAACTCGGCTTCGGTGCCCGCAGGGGGGAACAAGATCACGAACCGACCGTAGAACACCGGGCGGCAGTCGGCGACGCAATTAGCCGCTGCGCTCCAGCAGTGTCCGCGCCGCGCCGAGAACCAGACGGCAGACGTCGTCGGGATCGGCGCTCGCCAGCGGTTCCTTGCCGGTGATCTCGCGGACCAGGCCGATGCCGAGCAGCCAGGCCAGGATGAGGTCGGCCCGCAGATCCGCGTCGTCGGCGTCGGTCAACGTGGCGAGCACCTTCGCGTACTCCTCGCCGAGCTGCCGCCGGACCGCGCCCGCGGCACTGTCGTGCCCCGTGGAACGCAGGTAGGCGTCTAGCGAGCGATCGCGGCCCTTGTCGGTCTCCAGCATGCTGCGCAACGCCGTCCCGAGCAGTTCACCCGGCGGTGTGGTGGCGATCTGCTCGCGCCCACCGCGCGCCAGGACCTCCTCGAACAGCGCGTCCTTGGAACCGAAGTAGCGGAACAGCAGCGCCTGATTGGCTCCGGCGAGCTTCGCGATGTCCCGCACCGTCGTCCGGTCGAAGCCGCGCTCGGCGAACAGCGCCGCCGCCGCGTCGAGCAAGGCCGCCTTGGTCGCGGCCGCGTCACGCTTGCGGGCTTGCGGTTCTTCCGTCATCGCGCCTCCCCCGGTCCGCACAGGTTAACGGGGCGTCGCACCGTAGGCGCATTGACGCTCAGCGTGATCGTGGCTAGCGTTGTAAGCAGTTGCTTACAAACCGCCGAGCCGGGGGGTTTCCGGACAAATGACCACCACTGACACCGAATTCGTCGCCTATCCCTTCAACCAGGAAGCGGGACTCGAACTCGACGCGGCCTACGCCACCGCCCGCGCGGCCGAGGGCATGATCCGCGTCCGGCTCCCGCACGGTGAACCGGCGTGGCTCGCCGTGCGCTACGCCGACGCGCGTCTCGTGCTGGGCGACCGGCGGTTCTCCCGCGCCATGGCCGTGGACAAGGACGAGCCGCGGATGGCGCCGGGCAGGCGGCCCGGCGGGATCCTGAGCATGGACCCGCCCGACCACACCCGGCTGCGCACGCTGGTCGCGAAGGCGTTCACCATGCGCCGTGTCGAAACGCTGCGGCCGAGGGTCGCCGAGCTGGCGGCGGGCCTGATCGAGGACATGAAGGCCAAGGGACAGCCCGTCGACCTGGTCGAGGACTACGCGCTGCCGATCCCGGTCGCGGTGATCTGCGAACTGCTCGGCGTCCCCGTCGAGGACCGGCCGAAGTTCCGCGTGTGGAGCGACGCCGCGTTGTCGACCAGCCCGCTGACCACCGAAGAGATGATGGCCAACCAGGACGAGCTGCGGGCGTACATGCACGTGCTCGTCGAGCAGCACCGCGCCGAGCCCCAGGACGACCTGATGACCGCGCTGATCGAAGCGCGCGACGTCCACGACAAGCTGAGCGAGCTGGAACTGGTCGACATGTGCATCGGCATCCTGGTCGCCGGGCACGAGACCACCGCCAGCCAGATCCCCAACTTCGTCTACGCCCTGCTCGAACAGCCGGAACAGCTCGCCCGCCTGCGCGCGGACCTGGACCTCATCCCGGCCGCGGTCGAGGAACTGCTGCGCTTCATCCCGCTGGGCGCCGGGGCCGGGTTCGCCCGCTACGCCACCGAAGACATCCAGGTGGGTGACGTGCTGGTGAAGGAAGGCGAGCCGGTGATGGTCGCGATCGGTGCCGCCAACCGGGACGCGCTCCAGTTCACCTCGGCGGAAACCCTCGAATTCGGCCGGGAAGCCAATCCCCACCTCGGCTTCGGGCACGGTGTGCACCACTGCCTCGGTGCCCCGCTGGCGAGGCTGGAACTGCAGGAGGCGTTGCGGGCATTGCTGCGAGATCTTCCCGGACTGCGCCTCGACGGCGATATCGTGTGGAAGACGCAGATGCTGGTGCGGGGGCCCCGCTCCATGCCGATCGGATGGTGAGCATGAGCTGGAAAGTCGAGGTCGATGGCAACACGTGCATCGGCTCGGGGATGTGCGCAGCGCTGATGCCGTCGGTCTTCGAACTCGAAGGCGCGACGGCGACGGCGATCAAGGGCGAGGTGGATCCGGACGACATGGTGCTGGACGCGGCGGATTCCTGCCCCGCCATGGCCATCGAGGTGCGGGAAAAGAGCGAGGTGATCGGGCCGCGGCCCTGAAGTCCGCGCTTTAATGCGTGGCGGTCGTCGGTGAAACAGCGTAGGACGGCTGGGTGAGCGATGACGGCTTGACCCTCCGCACCCTGACCACCGACGACCTGTCCACGTTCGCGGACATGCTCGCGCGCGCGTTCAATCTCGATCCCACGGACGCGCTGAAGCGCCGCGAGGAGCTGGTGTTCGAGCCTGAACGTTGGCACGGCGTCTTCGAGGGCGACGAGATCATCGGGACAGGGGGAGTGCTCACCCGCAGGATCACCGTGCCGGGCGGCGGGCAGACGCCGCTCGCTGCCGTGACTTCGGTCGGTGTCGCACCGGGGCATCGCAGGCGGGGAGTACTCACCCGGATCATGCGGGCGCAGCTGCACGGCCTGCACGAGGACGCCCGTGAACCGGTCGCCGCGCTGTGGGCTTCGGAATCGGTCATCTATCCCCGGTTCGGCTACGGCCTCGGAGCGCAGTTCTACCGCGCGACGATTCAAGCGAAGGCCGGGTTCCGGCCCGGTGTCGAACTCGGATCCGAGCGGGTGCGCGAAGTCGGGCTGGACCAGGCGATCCCGCTGATCAGGTCGATCTACGAGAAAGAGGCGCCCCACCGGGTCGGCGCGCTCGACCGGCCGGACACGGCGTGGGAGTTCGTCCTCGACGACCCGGAATACCGGCGCCGGGAGTTCACGGCGTTGAAGTTCGCCGTGCTGCCGGACGCCTACGCGATATACCGGGTGAAGAGCGACTGGAACGAACAAGGGCCTTGCGGGACCCTGCGGGTGATCGAACTGGTCGCGACCACGCCGCAGGCGTACGCGACCCTGTACCGCTATCTCCTCGACTACGACCTGACCACCACGATCGAGCTGAACGCCGCCCTCGACGAACCGCTCATCCACCTGCTCGCCGACCCCCGCAAGATGACCAGGTCCGCCGGGGACTCGCTGTGGGTGCGGCTCGTCGACGTCGATCGCGCCCTGGTCACCCGCCGCTACGGCGTACCGGTGGACCTGGTGTTCGGGGTCCGCGACGCCTTCTGCCCGTGGAACACCGGGAACTGGCGGCTCGTCACCGACGCGGCCGGGAACGCCGAGGTGACCAGGGTGGAGGACGCCCCGGACCTCGAACTGGACGTGATCGACCTCGGCGCCGTCTTCCTCGGCGGGACCCGGCCGAGCACGCTGGCCGCGGCGGGCCGGATCAAGGAGCGGACCGCCGGGGCGGTTTCGCGGGCGACCGCGGCGTTCGCCACCGACCGCGAGCCGTCCTGCCTGGAATCCTTCTAGCCCGGCATTACCCGGCGGGTAATCGACTTCGCCCGGCCTGCCTTGCCAAGCTGACCGGGTGCGAAAAGTCCTGGAGCGGGTCGAAGGCACGGTTTCGCCGTCCGCCTTCGCCTTCATCACGAAACAGACGGAATTCGGGGCGATGCGCTCGGAGACTCCCGAAGCGCGTGAAGCCAGGGTTCGGCTGTACGGCGGCATCTTCGCGGCCGACGGGACACTGGCCGAAGCGGGCAGTGCCGCGCCGGTGGCGGGCAGGGCGAACATCGAGAACAACCTGCGGACCCTGCTGGGAGCCTTCCCGACGTTCCGGTTCACCCCGGTGAAGATCGTGGTGAACCGGGACGTCGTCTTCTACGAAGCGGCCAACGAAGCGGTGATCAACGGCCGGATGGTGCGGTATCCGGCCGTCTACCGCGTGGTGCTGAAGGACGGCGAGGTCACCCAGGGGCGCCGCTATCACGACCGGACGGAATGGTTCCGCCCCATCGAGAAGGACGCCCTCCGTGAACTCGGCAGGTTGTCGGGCGCGATGACCGAAGTCCGGCTGGCGGCCGACCGGTCGGCGGCGGGTACGCACACGAAGTTCCAGGAATATCACGGGACCGTGCGGGCGAAAGGGCGGACGATCGACTTCGGGATCGTCGTCAGAACCGGGCCAGGCCTGGTCCGGTACTACTTCGACACGCTGCCGCTGAGTTACGACGACGCCGAGATGACCGCCCTGTTCACCAAGCTGCTCACGGGCGCAGCACGCCCCGCTCGGTGACCACCGCGGTGATCAACTCGTGCGGTGTCACGTCGAAGGCGGGGTTGAACACCTCCGCGCCTTCGGGCGCGACCGTCGTACCGCCGAAGCTCAGGACCTCGCCGGGGTCGCGTTCTTCGATCACGATCCCGGCGCCGTCCGGCATCGAGGTGTCCACAGTGGACGACGGGGCGACGACCACGAACGGGACCCCGTGGTGATTCGCCGCGATCGCCAGGCCGTAGGTGCCGATCTTGTTGGCGACGTCGCCGTTCGCGGCGATCCGGTCGGCGCCGACGAGCACGCAGTCGACCAGGCCCCGGCTCATCGCGGCGGCGGCCGCGCCGTCGGGCTGGATCCGGTACGGGACACCGGCTTCGGCCAGTTCCCACGCGGTCAGGCGGGCACCCTGCAGCAGCGGCCGGGTCTCGTCGACCAGCACGGATTCGACCAGGCCGCGGGTCTGCAGATGCCAGACGACGCCGAGCGCGCTGCCCCAGGAGACCGTCGCGAGATGGCCGGCGTTGCAGTGGCTGAGCAGTCGCAACGGCCGCCGCTCGCAGTGTTCGAGCACCACTTCGGCCGCCAGCCGGGAGGCCTCGTGGTTGATCCGCTCGTCCTCGTCGAGGATCGCCAGCGCTTCGGCGAGGACGGCTTCCGGCCCCTCCGGGAGCTTCGCGAGCGCGCGGGAGACACCCCAGCTCAGGTTGACCGCCGTCGGCCGGGCCTGGGCGACACGGTGCGCCTCGGCCTCGACGTCCCCTTTCGCGCGGGTCGCGAGCACCACGCCGAGCGCTCCCGCCGCGCCGAGCGCCGGTGCCCCTCGGACCGCGAGCCGCTGGATGGCGCCGACGAGTTCGCCGACCGTGCGCAGTTCGAGCACGCGATACTCGGCGGGGAGCACGGTCTGGTCGATGATCGTGACCGCGTCGCCGGTCCAGTCGATCGTCCTGCGCATGGCGAGGTCTCCCGGAAAATCCAGTTGGCCGGCCGAGGCCGGTACGGTGAGGATGCGGATCGTGACCATTCAACGCCACCATCCGCCCGGTCTGCACCCCACGCCCACCTACCACCACGTGACCGTCGTCGAAGGACGGCGGGACATCCACCTGGCAGGCCAGTGCCCGCTCACCGAAGACGGCAAGGTCGTCGACGGTGACGTGCTCGCGCAGGTCGACCAGGTCGTCGCGAACACCGCCGCCGCGCTGTCCTTCGCCGAGGCGACCCCGGCCGACGTGGTGCGCACGGTGATCTACGTCGTCACGCCGGACGCCGACGTGCTTTCGTCCGTCTGGGACCGGTTCGTCGAGTCGGAGATCGGGGAGGCCTTCACGACGGCGAGCACCTTGCTCGGTGTCGCGCAGCTCGGCTATCCCGGTCAGCTCGTCGAACTGGACGTCACCGCCGCCACTGCCTGACCGCGCTGCGGGAAGGGCAAGTCCGTGAAGGCCTCCTTGAGGGACTCTGAGTCCCTCAAGGAGGCCTTCACGGACTTTGCACGGCAGTGGCGTCGTCAGGTGATGATCGTGACGACCGGCTCCCCGGCCTTCGCGGCCCCGGCGAAGAACGTCACGAGCTCGTCGTAGTAGCCCCGCACGTAGTCCAGCGCGTCGGGCTCGTCCCAGATCGACGGGTAGATCCCCTCGGTTTCGAGATCCGAGAGCGCGACACCGTCCGAAAGCTTGTCGAATCCGGTCCGCGACAGCTCCGCCGAGATGGTCCGGACCTCGTCCGCGCTGAAGTGCCGCGGCGGCCCGTCACTGTCGGCTTCTCCCAGCAGTGTCCCGCCCAGCACGAAGTCGACCTCGAACCCGGCTCGCTGGACCAGGAACCACAGCGCGTGCCACGCCTTGTCGACGTCCGCCGCTCGCTCGGTGCCTTCGGCCTTTTCTGCGTACTCCCAGTACCGATCGGGTTCCTCGATCAGCTCGCGCAGGTCACCGGAGGTGACGCGCAGGTACGCGCCGCACATGCCCATCGGTCAGAGCCCCGCCATCAGGTCGGTCTCGGTGATACCCGGCCCCTGCCCCGCGCGGATGAACCACTCGACGCCGAAAGCCTGCGCGAAACCCTCGTCGGGCATCGCGAGGAAGAACGAGTCTTCGCTGATCTGGCTGGCGTGCGCGCGCATCGCGGCCCGCTTGTGCGGCAGGTACGCGCCGACGTCGACCCTTGCCGTCAGGATCGCTTCGGGCTTGCCGAACTCGGAACCGTCCTCGAAGTCGGGGAGGTCCTCGGCCTTCATCTGCCCCGTCCGCACCGCCTCCTCCATGCCGCGGCGCATCTCGTCACTGTTGCTCGTCGCCTCGTAGACCCGCGGCGTGCCGGCCAGCTCGGCCGCGCGCATGCCGACGCGGTGCACCTGGATGTGGTCCGGATGCCCGTAGCCGCCGTTGTCGTCGTAGACGGTCAGGACGTCGGCCTGCTCCTCGCGCAGGATCTCGGCCAGCCGCTGGGCGGCCTCCTCGACGTCGGCCTGCCAGAACGTGCCGGGCACGTCGTTGCGCGGCTCGCCCATCATGCCGGAGTCGGTGTACCCCAGGAACTCCACGCGCTTGGCCCCCAGCACCTCGGCCGAAGCGTGCGTCTCCTGCACGCGGCGCTGCCACAACTCCTCTCCTTCGTCGAGGAACCCGTCCGGGACCTCGCCGACCTCGCCCCTGGTCGCGACGACGAGCACGACACGGTGGCCTTCTTCGAAAGCCTTGCGCATGACGCCGCCCGCGACGATGCACTCGTCGTCGGGGTGGGCGTGAAAACTCACCAATGTGGCCATGGTGGGGAAACTATCGCGAGGTACCGACATATTCCGGCGTGACGGTCGCTCACACGTAACAGTTGACCTTCCCTGTGTTGCGGATTCGGCCATCGACACGATTCAAGATTCACGGGCAACAGGAGGCAGAGGGGGCGGCCGGCCGTGGTGGGGATCGACGATTGGTACCAGACCCGCGCACATCGGGGCGACGTACAGCCGGAGTACAGCCCGGACGACGACATCCCGGATCCGGTGGTTTTCGGGGAGGCCCCGGCTCACGGGTGGAGCATCCACAGAGGTGGGCAGCCTCGGCACAAGACGCGGATTTCGGCGCCCAAGGGTCCCCGCAAGCTGCCACCCGCCGCCTCTGGAGGTACCTGGGAGTCAGCTGCCCGGAAGTGGCTGACCGCCTTCCCACAGGGCACGAACCGCGAGTGCGAGCGTGCCTTGAAGCAGGCAGGCCACAAGAAGGCGACGACCCGAGTGATCGAGCGTTTACGGCGCGACCTGCCCGCCGCTACACCGCCGCCGCCGCCGAAAGCCAAGACCTCAGCCGGCGACAACCGGGCGGCGAACACCCGGCGGAGCACTTCCGGAAACAAGCGGCGCCGTGCCGCCGGAGCCGTATCGTGGCAAGGCTTCGCAGTTCAGTGGTTGCGAACTCATCCGGACGCGAGCAACCGTAAATGGCGGGAGGCGGTCGAGGAAGCGGGGTATGTCGGAGTCACCAACGCGGCGATTTCCAGGCTCCGCCATGACGCGAAACCCGGCAAGGCAAAACCGTCTCGGCGACCGATCGCTCGCCCGACATCGACCCCGACGCGAACTGCCGGGGTCGACTACTGCGACGGTTGCGGTATCGCGGTTCGCGACGACGGTCTCTGCCGCTGCTAGGCGCTGTCCTGTGCAGTCCGTCCGCGGTCTTACACGGGATAGGTCCTCCGCAGGAACTCCAGGGTCAGCTCCCAGGCGGCCGCGGCGGGCTCGGGCTGATGGAACATCGGCGCCACATGGTTGTGGAACGCGTGCCCCGCGCCTTCGTGGACGTGGATCTCCGCCCCGTCATGCGTGGCGACCGCGTCGGCCAGGCGACGCACCCCTTCGGCGGGAATGTAGGGATCGGCGCCGCCGAACTGGAACTGGATCGGGCAGGTGATCTTGTCCAGCAACGAAAGCTGCTCCGGGACACGGGACCCGTAGTACGACACCGCGACGTCCGGATCGCCCTCGGCGGCGGCCGCGTAGGCCATCGAGCCGCCGAGGCAGAAGCCGAAGACACCCGCCCTGCCGCCGGATCCGGGCAGGGAACGCAGCGTCGCCAGGGTCGCGAGGACGTCGGAAACGGCGCGCGCGGGGTCGAGTTTGCCGGCGACCTCCATCGACGCCGAGACACCGGCTTCGTCGTGCGTGGCCGACCAGCCGGGGGCGATCCGCCAGAACAGTTCGGGCACGGCCACGACGTAGCCGAGCTTCGCGAGGTCGGCGGCGACCGACTTGAGGTAGTCGTCAAGGCCGAAGATCTCCTGGATCAGCACCAGGCCAGGGCCGGAGCCGGATTCGGGCAGCCAGAGCGGGGCGTCGAACGAGCCGTCGGCGACGGTCACCTTGGTCATCGGGTTCCTTCCAGCGCGCGCACGAGGCAGTCCGTCACGAGGGCGGCCTGTGTGCCGTCGGGGTCGAGGTCGGGATCGAAGATGGTCAGTTCCAGCCCTGCCGCGCCGGGGATCGCGACGAGACCCCGCAGCAGGGCGACGAGCTTGTCCGGGCTGAGCCCGCCGGGATCGGGACTGTCCACGGCGGACACGAACTCCGGGTCGAGGGTGTCGATGTCGATGTGGATCCAGAAACCGTCCAGCGGCGCGAAGATCTCGCGCGCGGCGGCGAGCGCGCCGTCGGTGCCGGACGCCATGATCTCCTGGCTGGTCACGACGCGAAGCCCGGTTTCCCTTGCCTCGGCGGATTCCTCCTCGCGAACGCCGAGCACGAGGACGTCCTCGTCGCGGACGTAGGGCGAAAGGCCGTCCACATCGGCCAGTTCCGGTGCGCCTCGGCCGGTCACGACGGCAAGCGCTTCGCCGCCGACGTTGGCGACGTGGTCGGAGTTGCCGAGGTGCCGGAAGTCGTCGTGACCGTCGAAATAGGCGATGCCGAAGCGTCCTTCGCGACGCAGGGTCAGCATCGCGGCGAGCGCGATCGAGCAGTCGCCGCCGAGCACGACCGGGAAGCCGCCGTCCGCGCGGATCTTCGCGAGGCGCCCGGCGAGGGCCGCCGTGTAGGCCGCGATGCCTTCCGCGTTCCGGACGCCGCTTTCCGGCGACCACGCGGGCAGATACCGCGGCGGTGTGACCACGCCGCCGTCGGTCGCGCCCAACCGGGCGAGCAGGTCGTGGTCACGCAGCGCGCCCGGCGCCTTGTAGCAGCCTGGGATCACTCCTTCGGCGGGCGGGCGCAGGCCGAGGTTGGACGGTGCGTCGAGCAGTACGAGATTCCCCATCACCTCACCGTAGTAGCCGCCGCTGGTGTCGCGTCGGTCGGTGACAACGCGGGGGGATGGGTCAGCCGGTCACCTGGTAGCCCGAGGTCCGGTTCCGCCCGGTGTTCTTCGCCTC
This sequence comes from Amycolatopsis alba DSM 44262, assembly GCF_000384215.1. Lineage (NCBI taxonomy): Bacteria > Bacillati > Actinomycetota > Actinomycetes > Pseudonocardiales > Pseudonocardiaceae > Amycolatopsis > Amycolatopsis alba. The sequence goes on from NZ_KB913032.1 coordinate 5,681,543, forward strand.
GTAAAGCGCCCTGTCCGCGACGGCGATCACCGTGTCCAGGTCGGCGACCCCCGGCCGGTCGGCCAGCCCGATCGACACGGTGACGTGCTCCGGCAGGTCACCGGCACGGGAGGCCACACTCGACCGGATCCGTTCCGCGATCGCGTGGGCGTGCACGGCGGACGTGCCGGGCAGCAGCACGACGAACTCCTCCCCGCCGAACCGCCCGACCAGATCCGTACCGCGCACCTCGGTGCGCAGCGTTTCCGCGATCGCCGCCAGATACCGGTCGCCGACCAGGTGCCCGTGCCGGTCGTTGATCAGTTTGAACCGGTCGACGTCCACCATCAGCAGGCTGGTGCGCCGTCCCGCGCGCCGCGCGCGGTCGAGTTCGTCGGCCGCGGCCTCGCGCCACGCCTTGGCGTTGAGCAGCCCGGTCTTGGCGTCGCTGCTCGCCTGCCGTTTCAGCTGCCGCAGCAGGACACCGCGGTGCAGCACCAGCGTGATCCCGACGACCAGCAGCAGTACCACCGGCCAGTCCCGCAGCGCCCACGCCACGATGACACCGAGGGCGATCGTCGCCGCTTCGAGCGCGTACTCGAACGGCTTCGCCAGCGCGTCACGCAGCTTGTCGTGCGGGGTGCCGTAGTACACGGCGACCGTCATCAGCACGGTGTTGACCAGCAGGAACACTCCGCCCGCCACGACGATCGACCCGAACGACGAGACGTCGCGGGGGAGCGCGTCGAACGGGGCGGCGTAGCGGGCGAGGTAGGCGGCGGCCGCGAAACCCGACAGCACGGTGGCCGACATGGAGAACGTCCGCCGGAACAACGGGTTCGGCTGCCCGCGGAACCAGCGGTAGAAGAACGACGCGCCGATGACCAGCGCGGCCAGCCCAGGGTGCATCAGCAGTACGGCGGCGAAGGTCCAGACGCTGTCGAGCGAGATGTGCGGCGTTCCCGCGAACCGTTCCCGCACTCGTTCCACCGGACGTGACAACTCCGTGTACAACACGACGCTGGTGATCAGGATCGCGAAGGGGATGGCATCGCCCTGACTGAACGGGAGCCGGAGAAAAGACCAGGCGGATCCGGCGATCGCCGCGACGTCCACCAGGAGGACGAAGCCGATCAAGCCGCGGTTGGGTAGCTTCCACAGCGCCCAATTCGTTAGCGCCACGGTGACGAACGTAATCGGTTGGATACTAGGTGTCACTACGCTGTATGGGTAGGCGTGGGTGCACCACGCGTGACCGGATCGGGATGCGGAGGGGGTGAGCTCCATGCGCGGGCAGAACTGGTGAACATCCGGTTCCGGTCAAAGGGGGTGAAGCGGGGCCACGTGGCGCCAAGCCCAGGTGGCCGGAACAGCCACAACGAGACCGGCCAATGCGATGACCGAGACCGTCGTCGCGGGTGAGCCGAGCACGCCGACGAGCAGGCCGCCGGCGATCAGCCCGATTCCCTGCACGGCGATGAGTCCCGACCCGGCGAGGCCGAAAGCCTGGCCTCGTTCGGTGTCGGGGACCAAGCGCATGAACGTGGTGCTCGCGGTGACCTGGTAGGCCGCGCACATCCCGGACAGCACGAGCAGTCCGGCGGCGTAGGGGAGCGAGGGCCGGAACCAGAACGCCGCGAGCGGCACGATCGCGCCGAGCGCCAGTATCCCGACCATCCGCAGCCGGATTTCGGGCCGCACCAGCCTGCCCAGCACGAACACGCCGAGCACGATCCCCGCCGGATGCGCCGCGAGCAGCAGCCCGGCCGTCGCCGCCCCGCCGCCGATCTCCGCGGCGTAGGGCACGGCGAGACCTTCCGGCACGATCACGAAACCCGCCAGCCAGGCCAGGCCGACCAGCGCGCGCAACCGGCGGTCACGCCAGATCGTGCGGGCACCCGCCGAAAGCCGCCGCAGGGTCGACGTCGCCGGTCCGCCGGAACCCGAAGCGGCCCTGGCACGGACACCCAGCCGGAGGACGATCGCCGAGACCCCGAACGTCACCGCGTCGACGGCCAGCCCGCGTCCGGGCCCGATCACGGCGATCACCGCGCCGCCCAAGGCGAACCCGGCGAGCTGGCCGACCTGGTTGGTGATCTTCAGCAGGGACTGGCCCAGCACATAGGCGTCCCCGCTCAGCACCGACGGCAGGACGGCGGCCTGCGCGGCGGTGAACGGCGCGTTCGCCAGCTGCACCACCACGAGCACGGCGGCGAGTACGGGCAACGGGATGCCGGGGACGGCGAGCACCGCGACCAGGATCGCCCGGACGACGTCGGAGCAGACCATCACCGCGCGGCGGGGGAACCGGTCGGCCAGCCCGCCGAGCAGCGGTCCGCCGATCAAGTCCGGCAGGTAGGTGAGCGCGTAGGTCAGCGCCGGCCAGGTCGCCGAACCGGTCCGCTGGAACACCAGCACCGACAGGGCGACCCTGGCCACCTGATCACCGAGGATCGACTGGAGTTCCGCGAACCAGATCGCCCGCAGTTCACCGACCGCGAGGATCTGCCGGAAGGTCGCCTTGGAGTCCACGAGGTGGCCACCCCCGCTCGATCGGGTTCACCACTCAGAGTACTCCGCCGGACGCTTTCAGTGAACCCTCGCAAGTGCATCGAGGAGGAGGTGTCGTGTTCAGGTGAGACGGGCGATCTCGCGTGATCAGGCGACGTTCACCGAGTTCGCCGTCCGATCACGTGAGTTCCGTTTCTGATCACGCGAGTCACGTCTTCGCTCACCTCGGACACGGTGAGTCGGAGGTGTTGCGAAAGCCACTTTCGCAACCTTCAACGTTGCGAAAGTGGCTTTCGCAACATCCGAAGCCGGTACACCGGCGAGCCGGCCTGACATCTTTGCCTTACTGCCACATGAAGGCCCCCTTCACGGCGCTAGGCGCACTGAAGGGGGCCTTCATGTACTTCCGGGACTACTCCGTGCCGCAGGTGATCTTCGGCTGCGGGTTGTAGTGCACGTTCCGGGTGTGACGCCGGACCTCGCGGCCCGTCGCGGCGTCCTTGATGACCCGTGTGTCCGACGTGGTGAAGCCGGGCGCGCCGTTGCTGGGCTTGCAGTTCTCGGCCGGGCCGGGCTTCGTCGGCGGGTCGGACGGGTTGCTGCGGCCGCCGGGGATCGACTCGACGGTGTACTTCTTGGTGCCCCACAGCCGGATCGTGATGTCCGACGGCGTCCAGATGGTCTGGATCGCGATGCCCGTGTCACCGTCGTTGGTGAACTTCAGGTCGATCACGCTGCCGCCGCCGTGGTTCTGGAACACGGTCGCCTCGCGCGCGGCGGGGTAGCGGCTGATGTAGTAGCTGTGCTCCTTGTGCTCGGTGTCCTTCATCCCGGCGAAGTACGAGGCGTTGTACAGCGTGGTCGCGAACTGCGAGATCCCGCCGCCGACCTCGCGGCCGGGTGCGCCGTCCTTGATGACACCGGCCTCGACGTAACCCTGCGGGGCGCCGCGCGGCCCGGTGAACCCGTTGAGGCTGAACGTCTCGTTCGGCTTCACGATGGCGCCGTTCACCTTCTGCGCCACGACCCGGATGTTCGTCCCCGAGTCCGCGGCGAATCCGCCGGTCTTGAACTCGCTGACGACCTCCTTGATGCCGAGCTGGTTCGCCTGCTCGGTGGTCACCTTGGCCGGGGTCTTCTTGTAGGTCACCGGCAGCTCGCGGGGCGCGGTGCGCTTGAGCACGTCGAGCACCGGCTTGAGGCTCGGCTCCCAGTCGACGACGTTGGCGTCCTCGGAGGGCTGGACGGTCGGCTTGCCGCCTTCGAAGACGATCTGCGCGTCCTTGCCCTCCTTCTCGGTGGGCTTCAGCTGCGGGCCCGCGGCCTCGATGATCTTGTTGTTGTCCACCTTCGGGTTCAGCACGCCGCCGTCGGCGGGTTCGAAGGTCAGCGCGGCCGCGATGGCTTCGGGTTTGACGATCGCGTCCTTGCCCTCGCCCTTGATCACCATCGGCGACGCCACGGCGGGCTTCGCGATCTGGTCGAGGGCGGCGTGGACGGCCTCGGCGGAGACCTTGACCGGGGTCTGGGTGACCGCGAGCGTGAGCGGCTCGCCGGTCGCCCAGCGGTCAAGGATGGTCTTCTTCGCGGCCTCGACGTCGAGCTTCTGCCCGGTCTTCGGCTCGACCGCGACCGGCTTGGCCTCCTCGAAGCGGACGGTGCCCTCGACCGGGTCGCGGTCGACCTTGTCGCGCAGGTTCTCCAGCGCGGCGGTGAGCTTGCCGTCGTCGGTCTGCGTGACGACGCCGACCTCGGTGGTCGAGAAGAACGACGCGATCCGCGTGAACGGGCTCAGCGGCTGATCGCCCGCCTGGTCCAGGGTGGCGGGCCAGTCGAGGCGCAGACCTGCCGTGTTCGGCGCCAGCGACTCCTCGGCGTCACCCGCGGCGACCTTCACCGGCCGGGTCAGCCGCGGCTCGATGGTGCCCTTGAGCTCCTTCTCGGCCGCCGTGCGGTCCATCCCGCCGACGTCGACCCCGGCGACGGTGACGCCGCGGGGGACGCTGCCCTGGGAGACCAGCACGTCGAGGGCGTACGCGACGACCAGTAGGCCGAACACGCCGCCGCCGATGAAGGCGGCCTTGCGGTAGCTCCGTCGGCGTTTCGGTGGCGTGGGCTCCTGCGGCGTGGCAGACTCCGCGAACCCGGACGTGACGACCGGGAGAATGTCCGTCTGCTCAGCGTGGGACTCGGGCCAGCGCGGTTCCTGCGGCAACTCTCCACCCTCCACGGTCCAGTGAGCCTGGACGTCGTGATCGAACATCCGGGCCTTCCACACGTTCCGGACGTACGTTCAAGATACGGGGGGCGTTTTGTGAGCTTGCAACTCGCCCGGTTGGGTGAGCGGGTCACTCCGTCGGGTGGTCACTGGGCGTCAGGTTCCGGATTTTCGCCCACTCTGGCGAGAAAGTCGAAGTCACAGCCCTCGTCGGCTTGCGTGATGTGTTCGGAGTACAACGCGCCGTAACCCCGTTCGTACCGCGGGGGCGGGGTGGTCCACTGTTCCCGGCGGTGTTGCAATTCCGCATCATCGACGTCGAGGGTCAGCCGTCGCGAAGGGACGTCCAATGTGATCGGATCGCCGTCGCGGACCAGCGCGAGTGGTCCGCCCACGTGGGATTCCGGTGCGACGTGCAGCACGCAGGCGCCGTAGCTGGTGCCGCTCATCCGGGCGTCGGAAACCCGGACCATGTCCCGGACCCCCTTGGTCAGCAGGTGATCGGGCAGCGGCAGCATCCCGTATTCGGGCATGCCGGGGCCGCCGAGCGGGCCGGATCCGCGCAGCACCAGGACCGAGTCCTCGGTGATGCCGAGGGCGGGGTCGTTGATGCGCTTCTTCAAGTCCCTGTAGTCGTCGAAAACCACCGCGGGTCCAGTGTGGACGAGCAGCCGCGGGTCCGCGGCGATGTGCTTGATCACCGCCCCCGAAGGAGCGAGATTTCCGCGCAGCACCGCGACTCCACCCTCCGCGGCGACCGGGTTGTCGCGGGTGCGGATGACGTCGTCGTTGTGCACCCGCGCCGTTTCCAGTGTCTCGCCGAGGGGCCGGCCGGTGACCGTGACGCGATCGGTGTGCAGCAGATCGGTCAGCCGGGAAAGCAGGCCGGGAAGTCCGCCCGCGTAATGGAAATCCTCCATCAGCCAGACCCCGCCGGGCCGGATGTCCGCCAGTACCGGGACCCGGCGCGCGATCGCGTCGAAATCGTCGACGGACAACGGGATCCGCCCGCGACCGGCCATCGCGATCAGATGGATGACGGCGTTCGTGGAGCCGCCGAGCGCCAGCACGGTGGTGATCGCGTCGGCGTACGCGCGCTTGTCGAGGATCTTCGTGATGGTGAGGTCCTCCCACACCATGTCCACCACACGCGCGCCGCTCGCCGCGGCCATCCGGTGGTGCGCCGAGTCCACGGCGGGGATCGACGCCGCGCCGGGCAAGGTCAGCCCGAGGACCTCGGCGACCGACATCATCGTGGACGCCGTTCCCATCGTCATGCAGGTTCCGGGGGAGCGGGCGAGCCCACGCTCCAATTCGGACAGTTCCGCGTCGCCGATCAGCCCGGCGCGCTTGTCGTCCCAGTACTTCCACATGTCGGTGCCACTGCCGAGTACCTCGTTCCGCCAGTGCCCGCGCAACATCGGGCCCGCCGGCACGAAGATCGCGGGCAGGCCGGCGCTCACCGCGCCCATCAGCAACGCGGGCGTCGTCTTGTCGCAGCCGCCCATGAGGACGGTGCCGTCGATCGGGTAGGACCGCAGGATTTCTTCGGTCTCCATCGAAAGCAGGTTGCGGTAGAGCATCGGAGTCGGCTTCTGAAAGGTCTCCGAAAGCGTCGCGACGGGGAATTCCAGCGGGAACCCGCCCGCCTGCCACACCCCGCGCTTGACTTGTTCCGCGCGTTCGCGCAGATGCATGTGGCACGGGTTGATGTCGCTCCAGGTGTTGAGGATCGCGATGACGGGCTTCCCGAGGTGTTCCTCCGGGTTGTAGCCGAGTTGCCTGCTCCGGGCGCGGTGGCTGAAACCGCGCAGCTCGTCGCCACCGAACCAGCGGTGGCTGCGGAGATCCTCGGGGGCTTTCATGACCCGAGTATGACATCTCATATATGATTGCTCGATGTCTTCGACCTTCAGCTTGCCCGCCTCGCGTACCGAAGTGGTGCTCGACGAGATCCGCCGCGGCATCCTCACCCGCGAGCTCAAGCCAGGGCAGCCGCTGGTCGAAGCCGAGCTCGCGGCCCGGCTCGGGGTGTCGAAGACGCCGGTCCGCGAGGCGCTCAAGGTGCTGTCGAACTCGGGGCTCGTGACGTTCAGCCCTTACAAGGGCGCGTCGGTGTGCGTGGTGGACGCGGAGCTGGCGAGGTCCGTCTACGACGTCCGCATGGTGCTGGAGCCCGAGGCCGTGCGCCGGTCGGTGGAACGCCGCTCGCCGGACCTGCTCGAAGACGCCGCGGAGGCGCTGAAGGAGGCGTCGGCGGCGATCGCGGACAAGGACCAGGCCGCGCTCAGCCTGCTCAACCGCCGGTTTCACCGCGCGCTCTACAGCGGCTGCGGCAACCCGTTGATGGTCTCGATGCTGGACGACCTCAAGGACCGCGCCGCACTGATCAGCGTGGTCGGCTGGGAGGCGAATCCCAGCTGGCGCAAGGAATGGACCGAACACAAGGCGGTGCTGGCGGCGGCGAAGAAGGGTGACGCCGACGGCGCGGCGGGACTGTTGCGCGCCCACATCGGTGACTTCCTGGACCGGATCCTCGAGGCCATCGGAGCCGAGTGATGCGCCTGCTGCTCATCGCCGACACGCATCTGCCGCTGCGCGCGAAGGCGCTGCCGGAACAGGTCTGGCGCGAGGTCGACGCGGCGGACGTCGTCGTCCACGCCGGTGACTGGGTCGAGGCCGCCTTGCTGGACGAGCTCGAAGCCCGGAGCGAGCGGCTCATCGGGGTCTGGGGCAACAACGACGGCGCGGACCTGCGGGCACGGCTCCCCGAGATCGCGCGGGCCGAACTCGGCGGTGTCCGGCTGGCCGTCATCCACGAAACCGGCGGCAAACAGGGCCGCGAGCAGCGCTGCGACGAGCAGTTCCCGGACGCCGACGTCCTCGTGTTCGGGCACAGCCACATTCCCTGGGACACGGTCACGCCGAACGGGCTGCGGCTGCTGAACCCCGGCTCGCCGACCGACCGGCGTCGGCAGCCGTTCTGCACGTATCAGACCGCCGGGATCCGCGACGGCGAGTTGCGCGATGTCGCCCTTCATGAGCTGCCTCTTCGCCGCTGACGGGGTAGACAGGGAGCCATGGAACCGGCGCAGGCGTTGAGGGAGATCGCGTTCCGGCTGGAGCGCGCGGGCGAGCCGTCCTACCGGGTGCGGGCGTTCCGGCAGGCGGCCTCGGTGATCGCCAAGGTCAAGCCCGATGACCTGCGCAAACGTGCCGAGGCGGGCACGCTGACCGCGTTGCCGAACATCGGCAAGGCGACCGCGGCCGTCGTCGAAGACGTCCTCGCCGGCCGCCGTCCCGCGTACTTCGAGAAGATCGGCGAGCCGAAGCTGCCCGACGGCGGCCCGATGCGGGCCGCGCTGCGCGGCGACTGCCACACCCATTCGGACTGGTCCGATGGCGGGAGCCCGATCGAGGAGATGGCCGAGGCCGCCCGTGCGCTCGGGCACGAATGGATGGTGCTGACCGACCATTCGCCGCGGCTGACCGTCGCCAACGGTCTCTCGCCGGAGCGGCTGCGACGGCAGATGGACGTCGTCGCGGAACTGAACGAGACGATGGCGCCGTTCCGGATCCTGCACGGCATCGAGGTCGACATCCACCTCGACGGCACTCTCGACCAGGAGGAAGACCTGCTGGAGCGGCTGGACTTCGTCGTCGCGAGCGTGCATTCGAAGCTGCGGATGCCCGCTCGGGAGATGACGCCGAGGATGATCGCGGCGGTGTCGCATCCGCGGGTCCGGGTGCTGGGGCACTGCACCGGGCGGCTGGTGATGGGGGCGCGCGGGAAGCGGCCCGAATCGGAGTTCGACGCGGAGGCGGTGTTCACCGCTTGCCGGGACAACGGGGTCGCCGTCGAGATCAACTCGCGTCCCGAACGCCGGGACCCGCCGACGCGGCTGCTGAACCTGGCCGTGGACCTGGGCTGCGACTTCGCGATCGACAGCGACGCGCACGCGCCGGGGCAGCTGGACTGGCTGGTCTACGGCTGCGTGCGGGCCACCGAGCTGGGCATCGAGCCGGACCGGGTGATCAACACACGGACCGCCGAGGACCTGCTGGCCACCGCCTAGACCGTCCGCGAGCCGTGACTCACGTGCCCAGCCCCCGCACTCACGTGATCAGAGCCGTGACTCACGTGATCAGACCCGGAACTCACGTGACCAGTGGGACGACACACGTGACTGAATGAACGACACGCGTGATTGGACGGACGCCACGCGGTGGGACTCGGCGGTGGCCGAGTGTCGTCCGTCCAGTCACGAGTGTCGTCCGTCTGATCACACGTGCCGTCCACTCGGTCACGCGAAAGTAGCGGCTGGCCCGCGGGGGTCGTGAGTGGCGATTCGGGGTGGAACACGACTTGCCACTCACGACCACCGGGCGCTAGCCGGTCTCGTACGGGTCCCCGTAGACCTTCCACTTCAGCGGGGTGTGCAGGTCGAGGTTGCCGTCGTTGAGCCAGACCAGCTGCGCGGTGTCGATCCGCGACGTGTCCGCGTGCGCCTCTTCCTGCTTCATGACCACCCGCCGCGCGTCGAGGAACGCCTTCAGGTACGTCTTCTCGTCACCGCCCTGGGACGGCGGCTTCGCCTTCTGGAGCGCGGCCGAGCGGATGCCGCCGAAGCTGGCCTGGCTGGTGCCAGGACCGTGCATCACGATGGCGTCGTAGTAGATGAATTGTCCCAGTGCGCCCAGGCCGTCCGATTTCGCCTGGTTCACCGCCGGGTCGAAATAGACGCGGTCGCGTTCGCCGTTCTGCGCTTCCTTGAAATCGGAACGGCCGGCGGCCTCCTTCCATGCGTTTTCGAAACCACTGCCGAGGCCTTCGTGCGAATCGCTGCCGTCGACCTTCCGCAGCGCCGGGAGATAGTCCGCGAGCGGGTTGTCCGGAACCGACTTGGTGTACCGCTCGACGAGATCGAGCATGTCGCCGGTGCCGGAACAGAACCCGATGATGCCGGCGGTGTACCCGCGGCCGTCACCGATGTCCTCGATGTAGGAGTACTGCGCTTTCCAGTCCAGAGAAGAGTTTTCCGCGCTGGAGACGATCTGCATCGCGATCTCCTTCTTCTCCGGCGAGGCGAGGTCGCCACCGGAGGCGAAGATCGACGCCGACGCCGACGCCGGGACGGGCTCGGCGGACGCGAGTGAAGAGAGCGCGACAGGGCCGGAAACGGCGAGAGCGAGAACGGAGACCGCACCGAGAGCGCGGTGCATCGCGGGCCGCAGGGCGTTACTCATGAAAGGTGTCCCTTTCTGCAGAGAATTGTCATTTTCTCATCGGTGTTGCTGCGGCGTGCGCACACGATAACCATGGGTGACAGTTTCCGGCAAGGGGTTCAGCCGGTTAAAGATTTTTGCGGAGCAAGGCCGACCCCAGCGGTGTGAGGTGGTGCCGCACCGTGTTGCCCTGGCGCACGCTGAGCACGAGACCCGCCTCGCGGAGCACGGTGGCGTGCTGGCTCGCCGAGGACACGGAGATCCCGGCGCGGCGCGCCAGATCGCTGGTCCGCCCGCCCTCCGCGATCGTCTCCAGGACTGCCGCGCGGGTGTGCCCCAGTAGCGCGGCCATGGCCGGTCCCCGGTCATGGGGCACGACCTCGGGAGCCCGCTGTTCGATCGGATACACGAGTACCGGCACCTGGTCGTTCGCGACCAGCGTCACCCCGGTCCGCCAGCAGAAGAACGACGGGACGAGCAGCAGCCCCCGTCCGGCGAGACGGAGGTCGTGGCGCACCGGGTAGTCGACTTCGAGCACCGGCGCCTTCCAGCGCATCGAGGCGGAAAGCCCGCGCAACAGCCCCTCCACACCTTCGGTGAGCAAGACTTGCGCCTGCAGGGCTCGCTGACGATCGAAGCGCGCGAGGATCTCGTTCCACACCGGCTCGATCGCCGCACGATGGTAGGACCGGACCGCCCGCGCCAGCGCGCCGAGCGCCGCCGGATGGGCGTCGCCGAGATCCCGTGCCCACGGGGTCGGCTTCCGGGAGCGGGCCAGCGTCGCCAGATCCCGTCGCAGAGCGCGGCGGCAGGTGCCGCTCAGCGCCTCCAGTTGCTCGTCGAGATCCTCGCCGGACGGCGTCAGGAAATCGGGGAAGTACCCGCTGGGCGGGACCAGCGTCAGCAACGGTCCGGCCGCCTTCGGCAGACGGCTGCGGACCGTGCCGCGCCATTTCCGCACCGGCAGATCACCGTCCCCGCGTTGCAGCCGATGCAGGCTCAACGTCGTCTCCCACATCGGATCCGGCCTCGTCGCGACCCTGACCCGAGCCAGATCCTCCCCGGAAAAATGCACGCGCAGCACAGCTTCCCCCTCCCCAGGTTCCCCGAAGGAATTAACGCACGGGAAGCACGTTTTGGCGATGTTTCAACCAGGACTAAAAGTGCGCGGGACACCCTGAGGCGCCTGGCACGGTTCGTGGGGCAGGGTCCACTACCGAGGGGATGAAAGATGAACATCAAGAAGTTCGGGCTCGCCGCCACGGGTGCGGTGATGGCGTTCGGGTCGCTGTTCGCGGCCACTCCCGCCACGGCGGCTCAGGCGATCGACGGCCAAGCCCCGCGCAAGGAAGTGGTGTGCCAGGAGAACCCGTACAACCTCTACCCGCCGGGCGGCTGGGCCCAGTTCACCGTCCGGTGTGGTGGTAACACCGTGGCCATCTCCGGCTGGGTGCTGGACACCAAGAAGGATGGCAAGTGTGCCTACGTGAAGGTCTACTGGCCGAGCGAAAACCGGACGGTCACGAGCCCGAGGGCATGTCCTGAAAAGAACAAGAAGAGCTATACGTTCTACGGGCTGTACGCCGCGAACCCGGTGGTCACCGCCCACACCGACTGAGCTGCCAGGCCGCGCGGGGGACTCCCTCCGCGCGGCCGCCGGTCACCGTCTGTCGCCGGTGTAGACGACGGCGGCCCCCACCGCGTCCACGCCCGAGATCAGCTCGGCGAGCGCCCGCGGGAGTTCCCGGTGCGTTTCCTCGGCCCAGGCCCGCAGGCCGGCGCGGTCGAGTTCCGGTTCGCAGAGATCGTCGAGACCGACGGTCCAGGCCAGCAGGGCCAGGCAGACCGAATGCGGATCCGGCCGTTCGGTGCCGAGGACGGCCGTCCTCGCCTTGCTGCGCGCGGCCGTCGACATCAGCAGATCGCGCGGCGGGTACCGGTGATTCTTCCGCATGAGCACCCGGTCGGTCTCGCGGTCGATCACTCCCGCGGCGAGCAGATTGCCCGCGACCGTTTCCCCGAGATCCTGCCGGAGATGGCCGACCCATTCCCGGACGGTGTGCCGCTCGCGTTCGCCGAGGATTTCCGTGAACACCCCGTCCAGTGCGGGATGCGCCAGGCCGCGGCGGGTCAGCGGCCGGATTCGCTTGCGTTCCACGGTGATCCGCTCGGCGAGGAGGAGATCGCAGAGCGCCGCACCGGCCATTCCGATGCCGAGTCCGGTGCGTCGCAGCGCGGGTTTTCCGGTGAACTCGTCGTGGGCGAGGAAGAACAGGGAATCGACCAAGGTCAGCCGACGCATGAATGGCACGCCCTCCGGCGTTGTAGTGCGGGACGGCCAAAATAGCGGTAGCCCGCGTACCGCTGCGACCCGAGGTCCGTTTTTAGCCTGAACGGACGTATCTCACCGGGTTGCCCGGCCCTAAGGTGGGATGGCTTTCGCAAGATCAAGAACGCGAACCGACCGTGTTCGCTGACAAACCGACGTCCGGGGGGACGGGTCCATGGGTACGCACAGGCCGAGGCGCGGTCTCGGTCACCGGCGGCTCGGAGCCGCCCAGATCGTCTTCTTCGTGGTGGCAGCGGCGGGTCCGCTCTTCGCCATCGCGGGCGGGGTCCCGACGAACTACGCGGTCACCGGCAGTGTCGGTGTGCCGCTGTCGTTCCTCCTGCTCGCCCCGATCCTGGGGCTGTTCGCGGTCGGGTACGCGGCGATGAGCCGCTACATCACCAACGCGGGCGCGTTCTATCCCTATGTCGCCAACGGGGTCGGCAAATCCACCGGCGCCGGGATCGCGTTCGTCACGCTGATCTCCTACAACGCCATCCAGATCAGCATCTACGGCCTGTTCGGCTGGTCGGTGTCGACCTGGCTCGGCACGCTCACCGGGTCCCCGCCGCCGTGGTGGCTGTGCGCGCTGGTGATGGTGCTGATCGTCGGCGTGCTCGGTGTCCTGCGGGTCGATCTCAACGCCAAGGTGCTCGGGGTGGCGTTGTGCCTCGAAGTCGCCGTCGTCGCGATCGTCGACATCGCGTTGTTCGCGAATCCCGCCGGTGGCAGCGTTTCCTGGGTTCCGCTGGAGCCGTCGAGCCTGTTCACGACCGGTGTGGGCGCGGTGTTCGCGTTCTCCGCCGCCGCGTTCATCGGTTTCGAGGGCGCGGCGACCTACGGCGAGGAGACGCGCGAACCCAGCCGCACGGTCGGCAGGGCGACGTTCGCCGCGATCGGCCTCACGGCGGTGCTCTACGTCGTTTCGTCGCTCGCGCTGGCGGTGGGCGCCGGGCCCGACGTCATCGTCACCACGGCGGCCGCCCAGGGGCCGGATCTGCTGTTCAACCTGGCGGGTCAGCATCTCGGTGGCACCTTCTCCGACATCGCGTACACGCTTTTCGTGACCGGCCAGTGCGCGGCGCTGCTGAGCTTCCACAACGCCGTCGCACGCTACTTCTTCGCGCTGGGCAGGGAAGGGCTGCTGCCGCGCTCGCTGGCCAAGACCAGCAAGCGCACCGGCGCGCCCGTGGGCGGTTCGCTCACGCAGACCGCGCTGGCCCTGGTGGTCGTCGCCCTCTTCGCGGTCGCGGGCCGCGACCCGGTGACCGAACTGTTCACCTGGCTCGGCACCACGGCGTCGACCGGTGTCGTGGTGATCATGATCGCCGTCTCGCTTTCGGTGATCGGCTTTTTCAAACGCCGCCGCCAGGTCGAAAACGCCTGGCGCCGCTGGATCGCGCCCGGACTGGCGATCCTCGCGCTGTCGGCCGTCCTCGCGCTGATCCTGCTCAACTTCGATCTCCTGCTCGGCCCGGCAGGCAATTTCCTGCTGCGCTGGGGACTGCCCGGTCTCGTGGTCGTCGCCGCACTGGCGGGTTTCCTGCGCGCGGAAGTGTTGCGGACAAGGGATCCCGAGACCTACGCCGCGATCGGCGGCCCGCTCGAAGGTGACGACGAGGAACTCGCGACGCTGCGGGCGGGACGATGACCGTGCGCGCCGCCGAACCGTCCGAATTGGACACCGTGGTCGACGTGCTGACCGAGGCCTTCCACGACGATCCGGTCAGCGTGTGGGTCTTTCCCGGTGCCGGGCGCCGCGCGGTGGCGCTGTCGATCTTCCATCGGGCGATGGTGCGCGGAACCCTCTCCGCGGGCGGCCACGTCGACGTCACCGACGACCTGTCCGGAGCCGTCCTCTGGACACCCGGCGGCGAGGAGGACGTGGACGGCGACGCGTTCACCGGACTCACCGGGGAAGAGATCGGCAGGCTCGCCGCGTTGTTCGAGCTGATGACCGGGCACGCTCCCGGCGGCGACCACCACCACGCGCAGTTCATCGGTGTCCGCAGGAGCGCGCAGCGGCAGGGGATCGGCGCGCGGCTCATGCGCCACGGGCTCGACCGCAACGGCGCCGTGCCCGCGTATCTGGAAGCCAGCAGCCCGGAGAGCGCGAAGCTGTACCGGCGGCTGGGTTTCCGTGACCACGGACCGGCTTTCGCGGTCGAGGGCGGGCCGCCGATGCGGCCCATGTGGCGGGAGCCGTGACAGATCTCTCGTCGATTTGTCTATAAAGGACTGGTAAAGTCGGCGGCAGATGACGACGAACCGTGCCCCCGCCCCACGGCACAGTTCCGTCTTCTTTCTCTTGATCTTGCTCGTCTTCGCCTTCGTCACGCCGACGGTTCCCCATGGGCACGGCCGCGCGAAGGAAGACCCGGTCGCCGTCTTCGCGACCCATCCGCTGCCCGCCTTCCACGGCGGCCAAGCCGTCCCCCTCGCCGACGAGCCCGCCGAAACGGCGACCGTCGAGCTCCTCGACGCCGGTCCCGTCCCTGAGCAGGGCGAACCCGTCGTCGTCACCCGCGCGGTGCCCCAGGCTCCCGCGCGGGCACCTCCTGGCTGAGCCGGTCCTCACTCCCGCATCAGCCACCATCGGAGGTCTCCATGAGTTCCGGTCATGCCCTGCTGGCCGTCGGCGGTGCGTTCCTCGCCGCCGGTGTCATCGCCAGAGCAGGCGCCCGTATCGGGCTGCCCACCATCCCCCTGTTCATGCTGGCCGGATTCGTCTTCGGCCCCAACACCCCCGGACTGTCCCTTGTGGACGATCCGAAGGAACTCGGCGTCCTCGCCGGGCTCGGCCTCGTCTTCCTCCTGTTCTACCTCGGCCTGGAGTTCTCCCTCGACGACCTCGCCAAGGGCGGGCGAAAACTCGTCTGGTCCGGGCTGATCTACCTGATCCTCAACATCGGGGGCGGGCTCGCCTTCGGCTTCCTGCTGGGCTGGGGAACCAGGGAAGCGCTGGTCATCGCCGGTGCCATCGGCATCTCGTCGTCGGCGATCGTCACCAAACTCCTGCTCGAATCCCGCCGGATGAACAACCCCGAATCCCGGCTGATCATGGGCATCATCGTGATCGAGGACCTGTTCCTCGCGCTGTACCTGGCGTTGCTGCAGCCGGTGCTGTCCGGAGCGGGCAGTTTCGGCTCGGCCGTCGCCGACTTCGGCAAGGCCTTCGCGTTCCTGATCGTGATGGCCGCGCTCGCCCGCTGGGGCGGCCGGGTGGTGTCGAAGCTGTTCGGTTCGGCCGACGACGAACTGCTGACAGTCTGCTTCGTCGGTGTCGCCGTCATGGGCGCGGCCGTCGCCGAGGAGGTCGGGGTGTCCGACGCCATCGGTGCGTTCATGGTCGGCATGATGCTCGGCGGGTCGAAGGTCGCGCCGCGGATCCACAAGCTGGTGCTTCCGCTGCGGGACGCGTTCGGCGCGCTGTTCTTCTTCATCTTCGGGCTCAGCATCGACCCGAACGCGGTCGGTTCGGTGGTCGTGCCGGTGCTGATCGCGGTGGCGCTGACGATCGTGCTGAACCTGGGCGCGGGCGCGCTGGCCGCGCGGCTGCACGGGTTCGGCCGCCAGGCGGGGGTGAACATCGGGTTGACCGTGCTCACCCGCGGCGAGTTCTCGCTCGTGCTCGCCGCGATGGCGACGGCGGCCGGGCTGGACTCGCGGGTCGCGCCGTTCGTCGCGGGCTACGTTCTCCTGCTGGCCGTGATCGGTCCGGTCGCGGTCATCCGCTCGGAGAAACTCACCTGGTTGCTACCGGCGAGTATCGTCCGGAAGAATTCGACC
The DNA here is from genome assembly GCF_000384215.1 of Amycolatopsis alba DSM 44262. Lineage (NCBI taxonomy): Bacteria > Bacillati > Actinomycetota > Actinomycetes > Pseudonocardiales > Pseudonocardiaceae > Amycolatopsis > Amycolatopsis alba. The sequence goes on from NZ_KB913032.1 coordinate 5,697,595, forward strand.
ACTCGGGACCGCGAAGAGCCGGCACCGGTGACTTGACGAGGAGGCCCTGGTGACCGAGCGGTTCGGTGGCTACCAGAACGAGATCTACCTGCAGGGGCTCGGCGGGACCTTCCCGCCGTGCTCCACCGACGCCGTGAAGCTGGAGGAGTCGGCGCGGGAGATCCTGGAGCCGGGGCCGTTCTGGTACGTCGCCGGGTCGGCCGGTTCGGGCGCCACCGCGCGGGCCAACCGGGAGGCGTTCGACCGCTGGCGCCTGGTGCCCAGGATGCTCACCGGCGCCACCGAACGCGATCTGTCGACGACCGTCCTGGGGACACCGGTGCCGGCGCCGGTCCTGCTGGCGCCGGTCGGCGTCCAGTCGATCGTGCACGAGGGCGCCGAACCGGCGGCCGCCCGAGCGGCGGCGTCGGTCGGCCTGCCCTACGTCATGTCGACGGCGTCCTCCACGAGCATCGAGGACGTCGCCGAGGCCAGTGGTGCGGGGCCGCGCTGGTTCCAGCTGTACTGGCCGACCGACAACGACGTCTGCGCGAGCATCCTGGCCAGGGCGAAGGCCGCGGGCTTCACCACGCTCGTGGTCACGCTCGACACCTGGACGCTGGCGTGGCGCCCGAACGACCTCGACCACGCGTACCTGCCGTTCATCAAGGGCGAAGGGCTCGGTGTCCCGCTGAGCGACCCGGTGTTCCGCGGCCTGCTGGAGCAGACACCCGAATTGGACCCGCCCACCGCGATCCTGCGCTGGATTTCGATGATCACCGGTACCGACAGCACCTGGGACCGGCTGCCGTTCCTGCGCGAGCACTGGGACGGCCCGATCGTGCTCAAGGGCATCCAGCACTCCGACGACGCGCGCCGCGCCGTCGACGCGGGGATGGACGGGATCGTCGTGTCCAACCACGGCGGCCGCCAGGTCGACGGTGCCGTCGCCTCGCTCGACGTGCTCCCGGAGATCGTGGCCGCCGTCGGCGGCAGGCTCGAGGTCCTGTTCGACTCCGGGATCCGCACCGGTGCGGACATCGTCAAGGCGCTCGCGCTCGGGGCGAAGGCCGTCCTGGTCGGGCGGCCGTGGGTGTACGGCTTGGCGCACGCGGGGGAGGAGGGCGTCCGGCACGTGCTGCGGAGCCTGCTCGCCGACCTCGACCTGACCATGGGCCTGTCCGGGCACCGCACCCTGTCCGACCTCACCCCGGCCTCCCTCCGGCACTCCTGACCAGCGGGATGTCGTCTCCGGCATATTCGGAGGCCCCGTTCGTCACGCACGGCTATCCTGGTCCCGGTCATGGCTGCTCAACCTTCCCCGCTCGGCGCCCTGCGCGCTCGCCTGCCCGAATTGATGTCGCGCGACGAGCACCGCCTCCGGCGCCGGCTCGACGGTGCCCGGAAAACGCGCGACGCCGAGTCGGTCGCCGCGCGGATCGAGGCCGACATCGAGGCCGCGGAACTGCGCGTCACCCGCCGTCGTGACGGCGTCCCGAAGATCTCGTATCCCGAAGAGCTGCCGGTCAGCCAGCGCAAGGACGAGATCGCCGCCGCGATCCGCGACCACCAGGTGGTGATCGTCGCGGGCGAGACCGGTTCCGGGAAGACGACCCAGCTGCCGAAGATCTGTCTCGAACTCGGCCGCGGGATCCGGGGCCAGATCGGGCACACGCAGCCGAGGCGGCTGGCCGCGCGCACGGTCGCCGATCGCATCGCTTCCGAGCTGAACACCGAACTCGGCGAGGCCGTCGGCTACAAGGTCCGGTTCACCGACCAGTCCGGCCAGGACACCCTGGTCAAACTGATGACCGACGGCATCCTCCTGGCCGAGATCCAGACCGACCGGATGCTGCGGCAGTACGACACGCTGATCATCGACGAGGCGCACGAGCGCAGCCTCAACATCGACTTCATCCTCGGCTACGTCAAACAGCTCCTGCCGCGCCGCCCCGACCTCAAGGTGATCATCACCTCGGCGACGATCGATCCGGAGCGGTTCTCGAAGCACTTCGGCGACGCGCCGATCGTCGAGGTCTCCGGCCGGACGTATCCGGTCGAGGTCCGCTACCGGCCGATCATCGACCCCGACGATCCGGACGCCGACCAGGACCGGGATCAGACACAGGCCATCTGCGACGCCGTCGACGAGCTCCAGCACGAGGGCCCCGGCGACATCCTGGTGTTCCTCTCCGGCGAGCGGGAGATCCGCGACGCCGCGGACGCGCTGTCCAAACAGGACCTCAGGAACACCGAGATCCTGCCGCTGTACGCGCGGCTCTCGTCGTCGGACCAGCATCGCGTGTTCCAGCGGCATACCGGGCGCCGGGTCGTGCTCGCCACCAACGTCGCCGAGACGTCGTTGACCGTGCCGGGCATCAAATACGTCGTGGACCCCGGCACCGCCCGGATCTCGCGGTACAGCCACCGCACCAAGGTCCAGCGGCTGCCGATCGAGCCGGTGTCGCAGGCGTCGGCGAACCAGCGCAAGGGCCGCTGCGGCCGGACCTCCGACGGTATCTGCATCCGGCTGTACTCCGAGGACGACTTCGACGCCCGGCCCGAGTTCACCGATCCGGAGATCCTGCGGACCAACCTGGCGTCGGTCATCCTGCAGATGACCTCGCTCGGCCTCGGCGACATCGCGGCGTTCCCGTTCGTCGAGCCGCCGGACCGCCGTCAGGTCACCGACGGCGTCCAGCTGCTCCAGGAACTCGGCGCGTTCGAGATGTCGGACGGCAAGAAGCTCACCGAGACCGGCCGCAAGCTCGCACTGCTCCCGGTCGACCCGCGGATGGCGCGGATGGTGCTGGAGGCCTCACGCAACGGCTGTGTCCGCGAAGTGATGATCATCGCCGCCGCACTGTCCATTCAGGACCCGCGTGAGCGGCCGGCGGAGAAGCAGCAGGCGGCGGACGAGCAGCACGCGCGGTTCGCGGACAAGACGTCCGACTTCCTGGCGTACCTGAACCTGTGGGAGTACGTCAGCGAACAGCAGAAGGCGTTGTCCACCGGCCAGTTCCGCCGGATGTGCCGCAACGAGTACCTGAACTACCTGCGCATCCGCGAATGGCAGGACATCTTCAGCCAGCTGCGCCAGCTGGCCAAACCGCTCGGCATCACCCTCACCACCCCCGCCACCGGCCCGGCCGATCCGCAACGTGTGCACACGTCGCTGATCGCCGGGCTGTTGTCACATGTGGGGCTCAAGGACCCGGCCAAGGGCGACTACCTCGGCGCGCGCGGGGCGCGGTTCTCGGTGTTCCCCGGATCGGCGCTGTTCAAGAAGCAGCCGCGGTTCGTGATGTCGGCCGAACTGGTCGAGACCTCGCGCCTGTGGGGCCGGGTCAACGCGCGCATCGAGCCGGAATGGGTCGAGCCGCTCGCCGGGCACGTGGTGAAGCGGAACTACTCCGAGCCGCACTGGGAACGCAAGCAGGGCGCCGTGATGGCCCTGGAGAAGGTGACGCTGTACGGCGTGCCGCTGGTGGCCGACCGCCGCGTCAACTACGGCCGGATCGACCCGGAGACGAGCCGCGAGCTGTTCATCCGGCACGCGCTGGTCGAGGGCGACTGGGAGACCAGGCACCATTTCTTCCGCGAGAACCGCGCGCTGCTCGACGAGGTCGAGGACCTGGAGAACCGGGCCCGCCGCCGCGACATCCTGGTCGACGACGAGACCCTGTTCGAGTTCTACGACCAGCGCGTCCCGGCCGACGTCGTCTCCGCGCGGCATTTCGACAGCTGGTGGAAGAAGGCGCGGCACACCGAGCCCGATCTGCTGAGCTTCGAGAAGGCGATGCTCATCAACGAGACCGCGGGTGGCGTGCGCGAAGCCGACTACCCCGACTTCTGGACCCAAGGCAGCCAGACCTTCAAGCTCACGTACCAGTTCGAGCCGGGGGCGGACGCGGACGGCGTCACCGTGCACATCCCGCTGCCGGTGCTGAACCAGGTCACCCCGGACGGTTTCGACTGGCAGGTCCCCGGCCTGCGCGAAGAACTGGTGACGCAGCTGATCAAGTCGCTGCCCAAGGCGATCCGGCGCAACTTCGTGCCGGCGCCCGATCACGCGAAACTGGTGCTGTCACGGGTCGGCCCGGCCGACGGGCCGTTGCTGCACGCTGCCGCCGACGAGCTGGAAGCGTTGCGCGGGGTGGTCATCCCCGACGACGCGTGGCAGCTGTCGGCGGTGCCCGAGCATCTGAAGATGACCTTCCGCGTGGTCGACGTCCGCGGCAAGAAGGTGTCCGAGGGCAAGGACGTCGAGGCGCTCAAACGAGACCTGAGCGGCCAGGTGCGCGCGACGATCTCCAAGGCCGCCGACAGCATCGAGCGCCAGGGCCTGACGTCGCCCGCGTTCGGCGAACTGCCGAAGGTGTTCGCGAGCAAACAGCGCGGACACGACGTCAAGGCGTATCCGGCGCTGGTCGACGAGGGCGGCACGGTCGCGGTGCGGCTGCTGGACACGCCGGGGCAGCAGGAACAGTCGATGTGGGCGGGTACACGGCGGATGCTGCGGCTGAACATCGCGTCGCCGATGAAGTTCATCACCCGCAACCTCGGCAACTCCTCGAAGCTCGTGCTGAACCGGAATCCGCACGGTTCGGTGGCGGCGCTGCTCGAAGACTGTGTCGATTGCGCCGTCGACAAACTCGTGGCCGACAACGGCGGCCCGAGCTGGGACGAGGCCGGTTTCGCCGTCCTGCTGGAAAAGGTGCGCGCCGGGCTGAACACCGGAGTGCTCGACGTGCTGACCAACGTCGAGAAGATCCTGCGCGCGGCGAACGACGTCGAGACGAGGCTGGCCGACACCCGCGGCCCGAAGGACTCGCTCGCGGACATCCGGGCTCAGCTGGACGGCTTGGTGCACAAGGGTTTCGTCACCGAAACCGGGCAGGACAGGCTGAAGCACGTCGTCCGGTACCTGAGGGGGATCGAACGCCGGCTGGAGAAGCTCCCGACCGAGCCGACGCGCGACATCCAGCGGACCGGCGACATCGCGTGGCTGCGCACCGAGTACAAGACGGCGCTGGACGCGCTGCCGCCGGGGACTTCGTCGCCCGCCTTGCGGGAGATCCGGTGGATGATCGAGGAACTGCGGGTCAGCTTCTTCGCCCAGACGCTCGGCACCGCCCACCCGGTCTCCCTCAAGCGCGTCATCAAGGCCCTCGACGACGCCGCCGCCTGATCACGCGAGTTCCGCCTCCAATCACGCGAGTTCGCCGTCCAATCACGTGTGTCGCGCCTTCAATCACGAGTGTCGTCCATCTGATCACGCGAGTCGTCCGGCCAGCCACGCGTGTTCCCTGGCGCGGAGAGCGGAACTCGCGTGATCAGAGACGGAACTCGCGTGCTTGAAGGCGGGACTCGCGTGTTTGAAAGGCGAACTCGCGTGATCAGACGGACGGCACGTGTGATCAGGGGGACGGCACGTGTGATTAGAGGGACGGCGCGGCGGGGTTACTTGGCGTCGGCGTAGGTGTCGACGGCGGCGATGTGCAGCGGGAACCGGACGGGGCAGGCTGCCCCGAACAGCATCCGCGCCGCCTCCGTCATGCTGTCCACGATGGACTGCGAGACCTCGTCGGCGAACTCGGCGGGGGTGTGCACCAGTACCTCGTCGTGCTGGAAGAACACCAGGTGCGCGGGGGAGGGGAGCTTGCCGCGCAGGGTCGCCAGCAGGACCGCGGTCATGTCGGCCGCGCTCGCCTGCACGACGAAGTTGCGGGTGAAGCGGCCCCAGTTCCGCGACGCCTGGCGCGCCTTGAGCTCGCCGGCCTCGTCCTCCGCGACGCCGCCGGTCAGCGCGCGCCAGGCCTCCGACGGCGCGGGCGAGGTCCGGCCCAGCCGGGAGCGGACGCGCTCGCCGCGTTCCCCCGCCTGCGCGGCACGCTCCACATAGGACACCGCGTCCGGGAACCTGTTCCGCAGCAACGCCAGCAGTGGTCCCGCCTCGCCGGACGTGCCGCCGTACATCGCCGACAGCATCGCGATCTTCGCCCTGTCCCGATCGTCCCTGTCGTCCCACGCGGGCACCGGTACGCGGCGCACTCCCGAGAACATCGCCTCGGCAAGGCTCGCGTACAGATCCGTGGCCGCCGCGACGTCGGCCAGCTTGCGGTCGCCGGACAACGCCGTCAGCACCCGCGGCTCCAGCTGCGCGGCGTCGGCGACCACCAGTTTCCAGCCCGGATCGGCCCGGACGCAGGTCCGCAGCACCTTCGGGATCTGCAGCGCGCCCCCGCCCCGGCTCGCCCAGCGTCCGGAAACGACCCCACCGACGACGTAATGCGGGCGGAACCGCCCGTCGTGCACCCATTCGTCGAGCCAGGTCCAGCCGTTGGCCGAATGCAGCCGCGCGAGTTCCTTGTACTCCAGCAGCGGCGGGACGGCGGGGTGGTCGATGTCGCGCAGCAGGTACTTCCTCGCCGACGTGACCTCGATACCTTCCCGTCCGAGCGCCCGGACGACGCTGGCCGGGGCGTCCGGATTGACCGGGCGCCCGCCGAACGCGTCGCTGATCTTCGCCGCCAGCTCGACCAGCCGTTTCGGCCGCTGCCCGGCCGGGACACGGGGGCCGAGCTGCTCGGCGAGCAGTTCGAGGTGCAGATCCGCTCGCCACGGCAGCCCGTCGGCCGACATCTCCGCGGCCGCCAGCGCGCTCGCCGACTCCGCCGCGAAGAGCAGCCGGAGCCGTTCCGGATGCTCGGCGAGCGCGACCCACTTCTCCTGTTCGGCCAGCACCCGGCGCGCCGCGTCGGCCACGGTGACACCGGACGGCAGCCGAGGGCCGCGCGTCTCGAACAGCGTCGGCTGGTCGTCCTCGGCCCACAGTGGCGGCTCGTCGGCGGGCGCCTCCTGCCCGTTCGCCCTGGCCAGCGCCGCGCGCAGGCTCCGGGACTCCTGCGGACGGCCTTCGTGGGCCAGCAGCAGCCCTTCGGTCAGCGCCAGGTCGTGACACCGCCGCACCCGGACGCCTGCCTTGATCAACGCCGGGTACACCTTCTCGACCGACGGGAACACCCACCGGGGCGAATGCTCCGCCTCCGCCCTCCGCACCTCGTCCACGAACTCCGCGAGCTTCAAGCCCTGCCGCGACGGCTGCCCGGAAATCGAGATCGCGAAGTCGCCATCTTCCTCTTGACCTGCGATCGCCTGCACACTCACATTGTGGTGGTTTCCACCGACATTTCTGTAACCAGACGGCTAGTGCGCCTGCGCTATCGGTCGGCTACTGTCGAGTAGCAACCCCATACCGCCGGTACGCGAACGCCGCCGGCATGGTGTCTCGCCGCAGCAGCAACGGAGGTGCCCGGATGAGAAACCCCACCGGCCTCGCCACCCTGGTGGCGGGCAAGGTGACCGAGACCGTGCGCAGCATCGACGTGATGCGCCAGGCGGGCCTGCTCCCGATCCCGCGCGTCGACGAGGGCCTGCGTTCGCTGGTCATGGTGCGGAAGTGGGGTCCGTTCGCCGGGGCGAACATGATCGCCGCCCGCCGGGACCCGACCGCGACCGGCATCATCGACGAGCTCGGCCCGCTGACCTTCAAGCAGCTCGACACCCAGTCGAACGCGCTGGCCAGGGCGTGGTCCGAACGCGGCCTCGGCCCTGGTTCGGTGATCGCCGCGCTGTGCCGCGACCACCGCGGTCTCGTGCTGACGATGCTCGCCTCCGGCAAACTCGGCGCGAAGCTGCTGCTGATGAACACCGGGTTCGCCAAACCGCAGCTCGCGGACGTCGCGAAGCGCGAAGGCGTCACGGCGCTCGTGTACGACCAGGAGTTCACCGACCTGCTGGACGCGGTCGAGGGCGAGGTCGACCACTACCTCGCGTGGGTCGATTCCGGCACCGCGCGCTCCACTGACATCCCGGTCGTCACCGAACTGGTCGCCAGCACCGACGACCGCCCGTGGCCCGCGCCCGCCAAACCGGGCGGGTTCATCCTGCTGACCAGCGGCACCACCGGGACACCGAAGGGCGCACCGCGGCCGCACACCTCCGCGCTCGCCTCCGCGCAGTTCCTCGACCGCATCCCGCTGAGGACCGGCGAAGCGACGTACATGGGCGCGCCGCTGTTCCACGGCACCGGGCTGTCGCAGTTCATCCTGTCCTTCGCGCTCGGCTCGAAGGTCGTCATGCGGCGCAAGTTCGTACCGGAGGAGACACTGCGCGGGGTCGCGGAGAACCGGTGCACCACGCTGGTCCTCGTGCCGACGATGCTGCAGCGGATCGTCGACCTGCCCGAGGAGGTCCGCGCGAAATACGACACCTCGTCCCTGCGGATCATCTTCGTCGCAGGCTCCGCGCTGTCCCCGGACCTCGGGAACCGCGCGACCGCCGCGTTCGGGGACGTCGTGCACAACCTCTACGGCTCGACCGAGGTCGCGGTCGCGACGGTCGCGACCCCCGAGGACTGGCGCAAGGCGCCGGGCACGGTCGGCCGCGCGCCGGTGGGCTGCAAGGTCGCGCTGTACGACGAGAAGGGCGGCAGGATCACCGAGCCGCATGTCACCGGCCGGGTGTTCGTCGGCAGCGGGCTGAGCTTCCAGGGCTACACCGACGGGCGCAACAAGGAGATCATCGACGGGCTGCTCTCCAGTGGCGACGTCGGCCATTTCGACGAGGACGGCTTGCTGTTCATCGACGGCCGTGACGACGAGATGATCGTCTCCGGCGGCGAGAACGTCTTCCCGATCGAGGTGGAGAACCTGCTGGTCGAACGCGAGGACGTACTCGAGGCCGCGGTCGTCGGCGTCGAGGATCCCGAGTTCGGGCAGCGGCTGAAGGCGTTCGTCGTGCGGGCCGAGAAGTCGGACCTGGACGTCGACGGCGTGCGCGAGTACGTCAAGGCCAACCTCGCCCGCTACAAGGTGCCGCGTGACGTGGAGTTCCTCGACGAACTACCGCGTAACGCGACCGGGAAGGTGCTGCGCAACAAGCTGCACTAGTACTCCCAGTCGATGCCGAAGACGCCGGGGCCGAAGTCGAGCGCGACGGCGTGGACGCCGTTGTTCTGGTCGAGCTTCAGATCCCGGCGGTCCAGCGGCGAGGTGTTCTGGCGCGAGTATTGCCAGCACTTCGCCGGGACGGTGTCCGGGGCGAACCGGATCTCCAGCAGGTACTCCCGCACCGGACGCCGGAACTCGCGGTAATGCGTGTTCCGGCATTCCGGGTATGGCGGTCCTTGATTGGTCAGGGAGTACTCGATCAGGTGTGTCTCGCCGCGGTCGATGGGCCGGTCGAAGAGCAGTTCGGCGACCGTGAGCCCGTGCTCGTCGTCGACTTCGGCGCGGCCGACGTGGCAGTTGCGCAGCGTGTTCAGCACCGGCGGCCCGGCTTCCGGATCGCCCTGGGCGTAGACCAGCAGCCAGCGGTCCTGCCCGTCCGCGCCCGCCTGGAACACCGCCCGCGCGGTCACCGCGCGCTGCCCGCCGTCCTCGGCGATCTCGCACAGGTCGTGCAGGCCGACCAGTTTCAGCTGATGGTGTTGTTCGAGCGCGTTGGGCGCGCCGACCTTCTCCAGCAGCGCCTGAAGCGCTTCGAGCGGGAAGGTCAGCGGCTGCTCGGTGGTGGCCCGGCTCCGGCGTGACGACGCCCCGCGCGGCCGCGGTGGCGGCAGCAGGCTGAGCAGCGAACCGGCGGGAATCCCCAGTACCTCCTCGAGGACCCGGACCGCGGACAGCGAACTCTGTCGTTCCGGCTGACGCTTACCGGACTGCCAGTAACTCAATGCGGTGACGCTGACCGACGCGCCGCGTGCGAGAAGCCGGGCTTGGATACGGTCGAGACTCAGTCCGCTGGTGGCGATGGCCGAACGCAACGCCGTGGCGAACGCGGTACGCGGTTCTTCTTCATCGTCCGTGATCACCCGGTCCGCCGCGCTCCCCGCCACCATATGTCGCCCGACCGCCCCCGCCTGCCGTTTCGTGCCACCGCCGGAATTGATAACAACACGAATAACTTTATCAGTCGGGGGTAACACTCCAGGGGCACCTTCTGCCAGGAGAAAACGACTTTCCGGACGAGTGGCGTTACTCCTTTCGGCCTAGTACTGGTAACTGTGAATCATTGCCCGCCACCTGGCGCACCGGTTTGCATGGCCTCAGCAACGATCATCCTCCAGGGTGATCCGCACGGCGCGGCAGGAAGGGAACCAGTGAGCAAGTCCCGGAAGAACCTGAAGTCCCGAAAGACCCGTAGCGGGCTCGTGGCGGGCGTCGCGCTCGCCGGCGTGACCGCGGCTGTCGCCACGTTCGGCGCCGGTGCGGCCAACGCCGCCCAGCAGGGCGAGATCCGCGACGCCGGTGTGGCCAACGCGGTCGGCGGCAGCTACATCGTCGTCCTCAAGCCCACCGCGGTCGGCCAGGGCATGGCCGCGGCCAACGAGGTCAAGGCGAACGTCGCTTCCAAGGCGCAGGGCCTCACCGGTCAGTACGGCACCACGCTGTCCCGCACGTACGGCTCGGCGCTGAACGGCTTCTCGATCAAGGCCGACGAGGCCGCCGCGAAGCGTCTCGCCGCTGACCCGCAGGTCGCGTACGTCGTCCAGAACAAGACGTTCAAGATCAGCGAGACCCAGGACAACCCGCCGTCGTGGGGCCTTGACCGCGTCGACCAGGCGGACCTGCCGCTCGACAACAAGTACACCTACCCGACGAAGGCCGACAACGTCACCGCCTACGTCATCGACACCGGTGTCCGCGGTTCGCACAAGGACTTCGGTGACCGCGCGACCGGCGGCAAGGACTTCATCGACAACGACGACACCCCCCAGGACGAGCACGGTCACGGCACGCACGTCGCCGGCACCATCGGCGGCACGGAGCACGGCCTGGCCAAGGGCGTCAAGATCGTCGGCGTCCGCGTGCTGGACGCCAACGGCAGCGGCACCACCGAGGGTGTCGTCGCCGGTGTCGACTGGGTCGCGGCGAACGCCAAGGCCCCGTCGGTCGCCAACATGAGCCTGGGCGGTGGCGCGGACGACGCCCTGGACGAGGCGGTCAAGGGAGCCATCGGCAAGGGCGTGACCTTCGCGCTCGCGGCGGGCAACGAGTCCTCCGACGCCGGCACCACCTCCCCGGCGCGGGTCAAGGAGGCCATCACGGTGGCCGCCAGCGACAAGACCGACAAGCAGGCCAGCTTCTCGAACTACGGTTCGGTCGTGGACCTGTACGCCCCTGGCGTCGACATCACGTCGTCGTGGGGCACCGGTGACGACGCCACGAACACCATCAGCGGTACCTCGATGGCTTCGCCGCACGTCGCCGGCGCTGCCGCGCTGTACCTCTCGGCGCACCCGGACGCCACCCCGGCCCAGGTCTCCGAAGGCCTGGTCGCCGCGGCTGCCGACGGCAAGATCAGCAACCCGACCGGGGGCACCGCGAACAAGCTGCTCCAGGTGAAGTAAGACCTTTTCGGACAGGCTGCCCCCGGCGAACTCCAGGCGCCGGGGGCAGCCATCCGTCCGAGGGCCGCCGGACTTGTTACCAACCGGTAAGCTCCAGTCATGGTCCTGCGGAAGAACATCCTGATCACCGGGGCGAGCTCCGGACTCGGCGAGGGAATGGCCAGGCAGTACGCCGCCAGAGGCCGCAATCTGGCGCTGGCCGCCCGCCGTGCCGACCGGCTCGACGCCCTCGCCGCGGAACTCAGGAAGGCCTATCCCGGCATCACCGTGGTCACCCGGAAGCTGGACGTGAACGACCACGACCAGGTCTTCGCCGTCTTCGAGGAGTTCCGTGAAGAACTCGGCTCCCTCGACCGCGTGATCGTCAACGCGGGGCTCGGCAAGGGACAGCGGGTCGGCACCGGCCGGTTCGACGCCAACCGCCAGACCCTGCAGACGAACTTCCTCGCCGCGGCCGCTCAGATCGAGGCCGCCGTCGGCATCTTCCGCAAGCAGAAGGAAGGCCACCTCGTCGTGGTTTCCTCCTTCTCCGCGCTCCGCGCCTTCCCCGGCAACCTGACCGCGTACGCCGCCTCGAAGGCGGGCGTCTCGGCGCTGACCGAGGGCACCCGGATCGAGCTGATGAAGACGCCGATCAAGGTCACCCAGCTGCTGCCCGGCTTCATCGAGTCGGAAATGAACGTGGACATCTCGAAGATCCCGCTCGCCACCAAGGCCGAGGCGGGCGCGCAGGCGCTGGTCAAGGCGATCGAAGCCGAGAAAGCGAAGGCGTTCGTCCCGTCGTGGCCGTGGAGCGCGCTGGCGAAGGTGTTCCGGTTCGTCCCGGTGTCGGTGCTGAAGAAGTTCGCGTGACTTCGGCCGCGGACAAGACCGTCGAGGTGCGCGGCGAGGACGCTTTCGACCCCGCCGCGGTGCACGCCTGGCTGGCCGTGACCGGCGACTCGCCGCCCGAGGTCCGCCAGTTCCCCGGCGGCGCCTCGAACCTCACGTACCTGCTGACCTATCCGGACCGGGAACTGATCCTGCGCCGCCCGCCTCTGGGACACAAGGCCGCTTCCGCGCACGACATGCGCCGCGAGTTCCGGGTCCAGCAGGCCTTGCGGCCTGTCTTCCCTTACGTGCCCGAGGTTCTCGCCTTCTGCGACGACGAAACCGTGCTCGGCGGCGACTTCTACGTAATGGAGCGCCTCGAAGGCCTGATCCTGCGGGGAGATCTGCCCGCAGGTCTCGACCTGCCGCCGGAAGGCGCGCGTGAGCTGTGCGGCAAGGTCGTCGACAGACTGGTGGAACTGCACGCCGTCGACGTCGAGGCCGCCGGGCTGGCCGATCTCGGCAAGGGCGCCGGCTACGTCGAACGCCAGGTGCGTGGCTGGTCCGAGCGGTTCCTCAAGGCACGCACGGAGAACGTCCCGGACTGCGCCGAGGTGATGGCGTGGCTGAAGGAGAATCAGCCGTCCGAGGTGAAGATCTGCCTGATCCACAACGACTACCGGCTCGACAACCTCGTGCTCGACGACGGCCTCGACATCATCGGCGTGCTGGACTGGGAGATGGCCACCCTCGGCGATCCGCTGATGGAACTCGGCAGCACCCTCGCGTACTGGGTGCAGGACGACGATGACGACGTCATGAAGCTCAGCCGCCGTCAGCCGACGCACGTGCCGGGGATGTACACGCGCGAGGAGTTCGTGCGGAGGTACGCGGAACGCTCCGGTCTCGCGATCGGCGACTGGACGTTCTACGAGGTGTACGGCCTGTTCCGGCTCGCGGCGGTGATTCAGCAGATCTACTACCGATTCCACAAAGGACAGACGGACAATCCGGCGCTGAGGGACCTTTGGCGGTTCGTCGGCTACCTGGACGGGCGCTGCCGCCGGATCATCGGAGAGGGGCACGCGTAGATGGGTGCGATCTACCTGGTCCGGCACGGGCAAGCGTCGTTCGGCGCGGAGAACTACGACCAGCTCTCGCCGCGCGGCTTCGAACAGTCCACTGTGGTCGGTGAAGAACTGCTGCGACGCGGCGTCGAGTTCACCCAGGCGCGAGCGGGTTCCCTGGCTCGCCAACGGGACACGGCCGCGACGGCGCTGAAGGTGCTGGGCTCCGGGATCGCCGTCGTCGAGGACGAGCGCTGGAACGAGTACGACCACGTCGACATCGCGAAGCATCACGCGTCCGGTGCCCGGCAGACCGATTCGCGGGAGTATCAGGCCGCGTTGGACGGGGCGCTGAGCGCCTGGGTTTCGGCGGGGGCCTCCGGTCCGTGCGCCGAGACCTGGCCCCGGTTCTTGGACCGGGTCAAGGGCGCGCTGGCGGACGTCGTGGCGTCACTCGGCAAGGGTGAGCACGCCGTCGTCTTCAGCTCCGGCGGGGTGATCGCCACGGTCTGCGGCGCGCTCATGGGCACGCCCGAGGCGGGGCTGCTGAAGCTGAACCGGGTCACCGTCAACGCGGGCATCACCAAACTGGTGTCCGGCCGCGGCGGGGTGACCCTGTTGTCGTTCAACGAACATCCGCATTTCGAGGCGGAAGCCGCACAACTGCTCACTTATCGCTAGGAGACACGCGATGGCGTTCGGCGAGGTCACGGTCATCCCGGTCAACGGGCACGGTCCCGAGGACGTCGTGGTCGACGACCAGGGACGGATCTACACCGGCGTCGACGACGGGCGGATCCTGCGCGTCTCGCCGGACGGCAAGCGGATCGACGTCCTCGGCGACACCGGCGGCCGCCCGCTGGGGCTGGAACTCTTCGGCGAAGACCTCCTGATCTGCGACGCCAAGGCTGGTCTGCTGACCATGCCGCTGGCCGGTGGCGACGTCACCACTCTGGCGACGTCGGCGGTGGGGCTGGACTTCGTGTTCTGCAACAACGCCGCCGTGGCCGCCGACGGGACGGTGTACTTCACCGACTCGTCGCGGCTCTTCGGCATCGAGAAGTGGCGTGACGACCTGATCGAGCAGACCGGCGGCGGCAGGCTGCTGCGCCGGACACCCGACGGGAAGATCGACCAGCTCGCCGACGGTTTCCAGTTCGCCAACGGCGTCGCGCTGCCGCCCGACGAGTCCTATGTGGCCGTCGCCGAGACCGGCGCCTGCCGGGTCTCACGCGTCTGGCTCACGGGCGACCGGGCAGGCGAACGGGACTACCTCGTCGACGAGCTGTGGGGCTACCCCGACAACATCTCGACCGGTAGCGACGGGCTGATCTGGATCACCGTGGCGAGCCCGAAGGTCCCCGCGCTTTCCTTGGTGCAGAAGCTTCCCGCGCCGCTGCGGGCCGGTGTCCGGGCGCTGCCGACGGCCCTGCAGCCCGCACCCGCGAGGGAGTGCGGGGTGCGCGCGGTGACCCCGGACGGGAAGCAGGTCCACGAACTGCGCGGGGAGATCGACGGATTCCACGTGCTCGTCGGGGTCCGCGAACGGGCCGGGAAGCTGTACTTCGGCTCCCTGGAGGACAACGCGATCGCCGTCACGTCAGTCTAGGCAGAATTCGTTGCCCTCCGGGTCGTTCATCACGATGAAGCCGAGGCTCAGCGGCTGCTCGGGCTCGAAGCGCTGAACCCGCTTCGCCCCGAGTGCGACGAGCCTGTCGCACTCGGCTTCGAACGCCGCCATGCGCTCTTCCCCTTCGAGGCCGGGTGCGGCCCGGATGTCGAGGTGGACGCGGTTCTTGGCGATCTTGCCCTCCGGGACCTGCTGGAAGAAGATCTTCGGACCCAGGCCGTCCGGGTCCTCGAGGGCGGATCGAGTGTTGCGCTGATCCTCGGGAACGCCGACACGTTCGAGGAACTCGTCCCAGGCGTCCAGCGGGTCGGTGCCCTCGGGCACCTCGACCCCAGGCGGGCCGGGGTGGACGTAACCCAGGGCGTCCCGCCAGAAGAGGGAGAGGGCTTTCGGGTCGTGGGCGTCGAAGGTGACCTGGAATTCGCGGCTCTTGCGGTTCATGGGGCCACCCTGACATGCCTAGCGGACAGGATCGGTCCGCTATCTCTGACACGATGGGTGACATGGAGGACGAGCGAGGGACGACCGAGCGGGTGCTCACCCTGCTCGGGCTGCTCCAGCAGCGCGCGGTGTGGACCGGTCCCGAACTGGCGGCCCGGCTCGGCGTCACCGCGCGCACCATCCGGCGGGACGTCGAACGGCTGCGCGCGCTCGGTTATCCGGTGCAGGCCAGCAACGGTGTCGGTGGCGGCTACCAGCTCGGCCCCGGCCACGACATGCCGCCGTTGCTGCTGGACGACGAGGAAGCGATCGCCACCGCGGTCTCGCTGCTCGCCGGCGCGGGCAGCGGTGACGCCGCGCTGCGGGCGTTGACGAAACTCGACCGGGTGCTCCCGGCCAGACTGCGACGCGAGGTGCGCGCACTGTCCGGCTCGATCGTGGCCTTCGACGGAAGCCGTGCGCCGATCGACCCCGACGTGCTCATGACACTGGCCCGCGCGTGCCGCGACGAGGTCGAGGCGGGCTTCGGGTATCCGTCTGCCGGCGTGGTCGCTTCGCGGCGGGTTGAGCCGTACCGGCTGGTGGCTTCCGGTCCGCGTTGGTACTTGCTGGCTTTCGACCTGGATCGCGACGATTGGCGCACTTTCCGCGTCGACAAGATGACCGAGGTCTCCGCGCGTTCTTGGCGATTCCGGCCGCGTCCGGCGCCCGACGCGGCGGCTTATGTCCAGGAGAACGTGGCCAGCCGGGTCTATCGGCATCAGGCCCGATTTCTGGTGCACGCGCCCGCTTCTGTCGTGCGGGCGCAGATTCCGGCTTCGGCGGCCGTCGTGCGGGAACGGGGTGGTTCGCGGTGTGAGGTGGTGAGCGGGGCGGGGGATCTCGACTTTTTGCTGATGCATGTGGTGGTGCTGGGGCATGCGTTCGAGGTGATCGAGCCGGTGGAATTGGGGGAGCGGTGCCGGGTCCTGGCCGACCGATTGCTGGCGGCTTCTGGCGATCCGCATTCAGAGGACTGATTGAGGGGTAAGGCAAACGTGGCGCGCTCGGCCGCTCGCGCGTCTTCGGGCTTTCACAACGCTGCGCTGGAGAGAGCACGTGCCCAGCGGGTGGTAACGGTCACCGCGACAGTCCCCTCGGCCGGGTGAGTCCGTGAAGGCCTCCTTGAGGGACTCAGAGTCCCTCAAGGAGGCCTTCACGGAACGAGCCACACCACGCGCGGGATCGGCTACTGGCTGACCGGCTGAACCTCCGCGTTCCCGGCGGTGGCGAGCCAGCGCACCGCGTGTATCTGGCTGTCGCTGTTGCCGGAGAAGCCCACGATCTCGCCGAGGGCGTTGATGCCGTTGGCCTTGGTCTGGTGCCCGCCGGGGAGCGGCGGCAGCACGGTCACGGTGCCGTCCGGAGCCCACCGCAGCGCCACCGGGAGTCCGACGGCACTGGATTCGCAGAAGCCCGCCACGACTCCGGAGTCGTTGATCCCCTTCGCTTCGCAGGTGCGGGCGCCTTCGGGGACCGGCAGCGTGGTGATGCTGCCGTCAGGGTTCCACCGGATGGGGTGAGACCCGGAGTGGCCGACGATCTCGTCACGATTGTTGAGAGCTGTGGCGGTGGTGTACTTCTCGCCGGGCAGACCCTTCAGTTCGGTCACCTTTCCGTCCGGGTCCCAGCGGACCACGTGCAGGCTGGTGTCGTCGCGAGGGCCGGAACTTCCGATGATCACCCCTCGGTTGTCGATCGCGTCCGTACTGCCACCGTCGTCGCCGGGCAGGAGGGGCAAGAGGGTCGGGGTACCGTCCTGGGCCCATCGCGTCGGCTGGCCGCGGCCGCGCCGGGAACCCGAGCTGCCGACGGTCACCCCGCTGTCGTTGATTCCCGAGGCGTACGAGTGGTAGTCGTGGCTTTCCGGGCCGACGAGCTTGGTGATGGTCCCGTCCAGCTCCCAGCGGATCGCGATGCGCCTCTTCCGGTACCGGGTTCCGACTCCCACGATGACGCCGTGCGCGTTGATGGCCTTGGCCTTCCGGTTGTCGTTGTCCGGGGAGAGGTCGGTGAGGACGTCGGGGCGTGTCCAGGTGACGGAGTGATCCTCGTCGCCCGACTGCAGGGATTCGCCGATGGCCTGTCCGCGTGCGTTGATCGCGAACGCCTCGGAGCGTTCGTACCCAGGGAACGAACGGCCCAGGTCGGTGATCCTGCCCGGTGCCGTCCACCGCACGGCGTGCAGGCTGTACGTGGAATCTCCGCGGGAGTGGCCCACCACGACGCCGAGTGCATTGATCGCCACACCTTCGCTCTGGCGGTGTCCCGCAAGCGCGCCGAGGTCGGTGATCGTGCCACGGGCGTCCCACATCAAAGCGGTGTCCGAGCTGCCGGTGATGACACCGGAGTCGTTGATCGCCTTGGCGAGGCTCCAGGGGTTCTCGGGATGGAGTGAGGGCAGGGCGGTGACGGAGCCGTCCGCGGCCCAGCGCACCGCGTGGCCGCCGGAACCGCCTACGACGAACCCGGTGTTGTTGACGCCCTGAGCTGAGCCGAGGGTGGCGCCGGGAAGCGGGGTCAGCCGGACCACCGTGCCGTCGGGGTTCCAGCGTACGGCCTGGTCCCCGGAGGTCCCGACGATCACGCCCGCGTCGTTGATCGCCGCGGCCTCGGACTGGGTGTCGCCCGGTGCCAAGGGAAGCAACGTCATGACGCCGTTCGCGTCCCACCGCGCCGCGCGTTTGACCGAGATGGTGCCGGTCGCGACGGTGCCGGCCACGACTCCGCCGGAGTTGATCGCGGTGGCTGCCGAATACCCGTTGACATCGGGCGAGCTCAGTTCGGTGAACGAGCCGTCCGGCCGCCACAGCACGGGCCGTTGAAGGTAACGGGAGTTGTAGGCCGTACCGGCGATGAACCCCTTGGCGTTGATGGCCCGTGGTCCGGTGTCGGAATACCCGGCCGGTACCGCGAGCCGGGTCGTCGTGCCGTCGGGGTTCCAGCGTAAGGCGATCGGCCCTCTGGCCGTGGTCCAGTACTCGCCGACCATGGCGCCGTCGTCGTTGATCCCGGTGACGTCACTGTGGCTGTCGCCGCGGAACGCGCCGAGGTCGACCGGTGCCGCCGAGCCCGACGCCTCCTGCGCGTCGGCCACGGCGACGGTCCCGCCGAGCAGAAGAACCGAGAAGAATCCGCACAGCAAGATCTTTCCCCGCACCACGTGAACCCCTCCCGAGAACGCCGCTCACCGGAGTATGGCGAAGCACGGGCAGCGGCGTGAACCGCCGATCGGACGCGGGGGCGCTCCTCCGGCAGGACTGCGGAATCCGCTGTGGGCTGGAGAATCTGTCCATCCACAATGGACTACCGGATCATCGTCCGGTCCACCGAGGCGAACGCCCCGCCGTCCAGGCGGCGTAGAACTCGCCATGGTCCTTCGCCGTCATCAGCAAAGCCTGGGTGATGGCTTCGAGTTCGATCGAACTTCCCAGATCCATGTCCAGTTCCCGCGTCAGCAGCACCTTCGTCGTCCCGTACGCCAGCGCCGGGCCATCGGCCAACCGCCGCGCCAACGCCGAAGCCTCGGTGGCGAGCTCGGCGTCGGGAACGACCTGCGAAGCCAGCCCGATGGCCTCTGCCCGCGCGGCGTCGATCTTGTCGCCCAGCATCAGCAGTTCCGTCGCCCGGCCCAGCCCGACCAGCCGCGGCAGCAGGTACGCCGAGCCCATGTCCGCACCGGCCAAGCCGACCTTCGTGAACAGGAAAGCGAACTTCGCCGACGACGCCAGCAGCCGGAAGTCACTGGCCAGCGCGATCACCGAACCCGCGCCCGCCGCGACGCCGTTCACCGCGGCGATCACCGGGATGGGGCACTCACGCAGCGCCTTCACCACCGCGCCGGTCATGCGGGTGAATTCGAGCAATTCCGCGGATTCCATTTTCTGCAGCTCGCCGATGATCTCTTCGACGTCGCCGCCGGAGCAGAATCCGCGTCCGCGGCCGGTGATGACCAGCACCCGGACGTCGCCGCGGTGCGGCAATTCGGCCAGCAGGTCGCGAAGGTCCGCGTAGATGTCGAAGGTGAGCGCGTTCAGCTTTTCGGGGCGGTCCAAGGTGACCGTGGCGACACCGTCGTCCACGGTGAACTCGAAGTGCTCCCAGTTCGCCGTGATCGGCGGCGTGGCGCGGAACGGGCTCATGACTGGATCCCACCTCCATCGAGGACGAGTGTCTGTCCGTTGATCGCGGCGGCTTCGGCGGCCGCGAAGAAGGTCACCGCGTGGGCGACCTCGTCGGGTTCGAGCAGGCGGCCGAGCGGGGACGCGGCGGCGAGGGCGGCTTCCGCGTCGGCCTCGTCGCGGCCGGTGCGTTCCTGGATCCGGGCCACCGAGGCGGCCGTCATGTCCGTGCGCACGAAGGCCGGGCAGACGGCGTTCGCGGTGACGCCGGTGCCCGCGACCTCGGCGGCGGTCGCGCGCATCAGGCCGACGGCGGCGTGCTTCGACGCGGTGTAGCCGGCCGTGTAGCGGTAGCCGATGTGCGACGCCGTCGAGGCGACGGTGACGATCCGGCCGGTGTCGCGCGACCGCATACCGGGCAGAACCGCGCGGGTGCACAGGAAAGCGCCGGTCGCGTTGACTTCGAACTGAGTCCGCCATTGGTCCAGTGACGTCTTCGCCAGCGGGGCGCTAGCCGAGATCCCGGCGTTGTTCACCAGCACGTCCACCGGGCCGAGGCCGTCGAAATACCGTGCGACGGCGGCTTCGTCGGTGACGTCGCAGTCGGCCCGGCCGGGGGCGTGCACCTGGTCACCGGCGGCCTGGAACCGGGCGGCGATGGCCGCGCCGATCCCGCGTGTCCCGCCGGTGACGACGACGATCCTGCTCACTCTGCCTCCACCCGGCGCAACGCGCGCCGATCGAGTTTCCCGTTGGCGGTGCGGGGGAGTTCGGTCACGAACACGACCTCGCGCGGATATTTGTGCTTCGCCAGCTGCGCCCGCGCGTGGTCCTTCAGTTCTTCGGCGGTCACCGAAACGTCGTCCGCCAGGACGACGCACGCCCGCGGGACGACCAGGCCGTCGACCGTCACGCCCAGCACCGCGCAGTCGACGACGGCCGGGTGACCGATCAGGCAGTCTTCGATCTCGCTCGGCGCGACGAACACTCCGGACACCTTCAGCAGGTCGTCGGCGCGGCCGTGGTGGTGGAAGAACCCGTCGGTGTCGCGGCTGAACAGGTCGCCGGTGCGCAGGGTGTCGCCGTGGAACGTCCGCGCGGTCTTCTCCTCGTCGCCGTAGTACTCGCGCGCGATCGTCGGACCGGTGACCTCCAGGGTGCCGATCTCGCCGTCCGGCAGCGGATCGCCGCTCTCGTCGAGGATCCGCGCGCGGTAACCGGGGACCTCGCGGCCGAGGCTGCCGACCCGCTGCGCACCGGGCACATTGGACAGATAGATGTGGTACGCCTCCGAAGAGCCG
The DNA here is from genome assembly GCF_000384215.1 of Amycolatopsis alba DSM 44262. NCBI lineage: Bacteria > Bacillati > Actinomycetota > Actinomycetes > Pseudonocardiales > Pseudonocardiaceae > Amycolatopsis > Amycolatopsis alba. The sequence continues at coordinate 5,718,396 of NZ_KB913032.1, forward strand.
ATCCCGTCGATCACCGGGACCCCGAACAGGGCGTCCCACTTGCGGTGCAGCTCCGAAGGCAGCGCCTCGCCCGCCGACGTCGCGAGCCGCAGCGAACTCATGTCCACAGTGGACGCAGCCGGGTGGGCGATCATCGCGCTCATCATCGTCGGCACGTTGACCAGGATCGTCGGCCGGTAGCGCTCGATCAGCGAGAACAGCAGCTCGGCGGTGCTGCGCTGACCGAACACGATGCCCGACGCGCCGACGCCGAACGGGAACAACGCGGTCAGATCCCGCGCGTAGCCGAAGAACAGCTTCGGCACGGCCAGGACGCGATCGTCCTCGCGGAGACCGAGCACGCCGAGCGCGTACCGGTCGAAACTCTCCAGCGCGCTGCGCGCCGGATGCACACACGCCTTGGGTGAACCGGTGCTCCCGGTGGTGAACTTCCAGATCGCGATGTCGTCCAGGGTGGTCGGCGCGGCTTCCAGGTCCGGCGAGGCCGCCGCGACCAGCGAAGCGAACGAGTACTCGCCGGGGAGTAACTCCACATCGCCGATCACCAGCAGGTTCCGCGCCCCGGCCTCGCGCAGCGCGGGCAGCGTCGAGCCGTCCGCGATGACGACGACGGCTTCAGTATAGGCCAGGTAGTACGCGTAGTCCTTGGGCTGTAAGAACGAGTAGACCTCGGCGGTGACCGCGCCGATCTTCTGCGCCGCGTACCAGACGGCCACGAACTCGACGCTGTCGTTCAGCGCCAGCAGGACTCGCTGTCCACTTCGGACACCGAGGTCGCGCAGCACGTTCCCGGCGCGGTTCACCAGCGCCGCCAGTCCGGCGTACGTGACTTCCTCGTCGCCGCACAGCAACGCCGTCCGCTCGCCGGGGAGGCGGTCGACGAAATGGGTCGCCAGGTTGAAGGTCATGCCAGCTCCCGGATCGCTTCGACCAGGATGTCGGTGAGCACCGAGAAGGTCTTCTCGCCTTCCTCGGCGGTCGCCTGGGCGGGGTTTCCGCAGTAGGCCTCGGTCATCCCCGCCGACGCGAAGTCCGTGACCCCGCCGCGTGCCAGGTCGACGTGGACCGCGGGCAGGTCGCGCTGGACGGCGGCGTCGACCAGATCCGGCCGGTCGGCGAGCACCAGCGACGTCTCGTACTGCCCGGCGTGGCACTCGCCGGAGCGGAACTCGTCGGTGAGCCGGGCCGCGTACCGGCGGCGGACGAGGTCGACGAAACCGACGCCCGCGGTCTCCGCCACCCGGCGCAGCACGGCCAGGTGCGCGGGCTCGAAATGGTTGTTGACCAGCAGGATCCGGGTGAGGCCCTGCTCGGCGAGCGCCCCGCAGATCTCGGTCAGCAGCGCGTACAAGGTCTCTTCGCCGATCGAGACGCCGCCCGCGAACCCGGCCGCGAACCGGGTGACGCCGTAGGGCACCTCGGGCAGGATGAGCACGCGAACGCCGGGATCGCCCGCCAGCCGCGCGGCGGCGCGCTCGCACATCCCCCGCGAGATCAGGGGGTCGGTGCCCAGCGGCGCGTGCGGTCCGTGCGGTTCGACGGCGCCCACCGGCAGCAGCAGCACGGGAACGCGCGCATCGGACGCGAACGCCGCGACCTGACGCGAGCTCAAATCCGCGAAGTACGTCACTCGAATCAAGCTACACCGCAGCGGCCTGAGGTGTATAGAGTTGCGCGCATGCCCGAATCCCACGGCGACCCAGGCCCCCAAGAGCTGGTGATGACGCTGCTCGGCACCTACGTGTCGCCGCGCGAGAGCCGCCGTGTCTGGTCCGGCGGCCTGGTCGCCGTGCTCGCCGGGCTCGGCTTCTCCGACGGCGCCGCGCGGATCGCGCTGGCCAGGCTCGCCCGCCGCGACCTGCTCGCGAGACACAAGGCGGGCAGGCTCGTCCACTACTCGCTGACCCGCCGCACGATCGCGCTGCTGGAGGACGGTGACCGCCGGATCTTCTCCCTCGGCAGGCGCGAACGCGAGGCCGGGGAGTGGACCGTGCTGTGGCAGAGCATCCCGGAAAGCCGCCGCCAGGCGCGGGAACGGCTCGTGCGCCGCCTGCGTTTCCTCGGCTTCGGCCCGGTGCAGGACGGCACCTGGATCGCCCCGCACGACCGCGAGGCCGAGGTGCTCGCCCTGCTGGCCGAACTCGACGTCTCCGAACACGCCGGGCTGATGCTCGGCAAACCTTCGGCAGGGCTCGACGTCCGGCGGTTCGCCGCCAGGGCCTGGAACCTCGATGGTCTCTCAGCGCGTTACGACGCGTTCGTCCGGGATTTCGGCGGATGTTCAGGCGACCTGCCTGACGCCGAGGCGTTCGGGGTCCGAACCTGGCTGACGCACACCTTCCGCGCCTTCCCGTCACTCGATCCGGAACTCCCGGTCGGGCTGATCCCCGCTCCGCCGAACCGGGCGGCCGCGGTCGAACTCTTCCACGATCTCTATCAGGCGCTCGCTCCGGCGGCGCAACGCCATTTCGACGAGGTGACCGAACCATGACCGGTGACCGCGGTCGGCGCGATACCTATGGAGTGACAGAAAAATGAACGACACCCAGGCCGCATTGAGCTACACGTCCTACCTTTCGCTGGACGAAGTGCTGGACGCGCAGCATCCCCGGTCCGACGAGCACGACGAATTGCTCTTCATCGTGATCCACCAAGTGTATGAACTTTGGTTCAAACAAGTTCTCCACGAGGCGCTTTACCTGCAGGAGCAGCTCGAAGCGGGTAACACGGCTCACGCCACGCGCACACTGAGGCGAATCCTGACTATCTTCAAGGTGGTGGTCGCGCAGATCGATGTGCTCGAGACGATGACTCCGAGCCAGTTCACCAGCTTTCGTGCGCGACTCGACGCTTCGAGCGGGTTCCAGTCGGCTCAATTCCGTGTTCTGGAGGCCGTTCTCGGCCGCCGGGACGAGCGGGTGTTCGCGCATTACCCCGAGGGCGGTGATCAGCGTGCCCAGATCGCGGACGCGATGGCACGGCCGTCGCTCTTCGATTCCTTCACCGCCTACCTCGCGGTGAAGGGGTACGACGTCCCGACCGGGCGCGATGTCACCAAGCCACTCGAACCCTCTCCGGCGCTCCAAGAGGTTCTGCTGCGGGTCTACCGCGACGACACAGGGCCGTCCGTGGTGGCGGAGCACCTGGTCGACTTGGACGAAGGGATGCAGGAGTGGCGGTATCGGCACGTGAAAATGGTCGAGCGCACCATCGGAGACAAGACCGGGACGGGGGGTTCGTCGGGGGCGCATTACCTGCGTACGACGCTTTTCTCCCCGATGTTCCCGGACCTCTGGGCAGTGCGGAGCAGGCTGTGACGACCCTCGACGAACTCCGCGGCGACCCCAACGCGCTCGCGGCGCACTACACGGAATTCGGTGTGGCGGACCGGATCCTGCTGACGGGACATTCACACCAGGCTTGGCCGGACGTCGCCCGCGAAGGCCTTCTCGAGGCTTTCGCCGACGCGGCCGAAGAGGTCGACACGAAGTGGGACCGCGCCTTCGCGAAGGCCGACGAGATGCGAGCCGGGTTCCGGACGCTGCTCGGTGACCCGCACGGCGGGATCGCGCTCGGCGCCAGCACTCACGATCTGGTGATCCGGTTCCTGTCGGCGATGGACCTCCCGCGCCGCCCGCGCCTGGTCACCACCGACGGGGAGTTCCACACGCTGCGCCGTCAGCTGGGCAGGCTGGCCGAAGAGGGTGTCGAGGTCGTCCGCGTGCCCGCGTCGCCGGTCAGCACGCTGGCCGAACGCGTCGCGGCCGAGGTCACCGAAGACACCGCCGCCGTGCTCGTCTCGGCCGTGCTGTTCGAGACCTCCCGGCTCGTGCCGGGCCTGGCGCACCTCGCCGACGTCTGCCTGTCGAAGTCGGTGAACCTCGTCGTCGACGCCTACCACGCGCTGGGCGCCGTCCCGTTCGCGCTGCACGACCTCGGGCTCACCAACGCCTGGGTCCTCGGCGGCGGCTACAAGTACCTCCAGCTCGGCGAGGGCAACTGCTTCCTGCGGATGCCCGCGCACGCGCAGGAACTGCGGCCGGTCGTCACCGGCTGGTACGCCGAATTCGGCGCGCTCGCGGACGAGCGCCGTTCCGGTCAGACCGCCTACGCCTCCGGATCGGACCGGTTCGCCGGGGCGACCTACGACCCGACGAGCCACTACCGGGGCGCCCGCGTCTTCCGGTTCTTCGCCGAACAGGGCCTCACGCCCGAGTTCCTGCGGGAGGTCTCGCGGCACCAGGTCGGGTTCCTCGCCGAGGGCTTCGACAAGCTCGGGCTGCCCGAAGACGTCATCACCCGCGACCGGGAAACACCGCTCGACCGCCTCGGCGGGTTCCTGTCGCTGAAGTGCGCCGACGCCGGCGCGCTGCAAGCCGCGCTCGCCGAACGCGGCGTCCGGACCGACAGCCGCGGCCCGTACCTGAGGTTCGGCCCGGCACCGTACCTGTCCGACAGTCAACTCGACTCCGCACTTCGCATCTTGGGCGAGATCGTCGGCTAAGTTTGCGAGTGTGGCACCGTCGCCGCCGGATGACCTTCGTGCGGGGACTGTGCTTGTTCCAGGAACTTCGCACGTGCGCCACAAGCAGCGTGCACTCCATGACAAGGAGTCACCACAGTGACCGAAGTGTTCGGCCAAGGCACCGGCCATGAACAGGTCGTTTTCTGCCAGGACCAGGCCACCGGCCTGAAGGCCATCATCGGGATCTATTCGACGGCGCTCGGGCCGTCGCTGGGCGGGACCCGGTTCTACCCCTACGCGTCCGAGGAAGCCGCGCTCGCGGACGTCCTCGCGCTGTCGAAGGGGATGGCCTACAAGAACGCGCTCGCCGGGCTCGACCTCGGTGGCGGCAAGGCCGTCATCATCGGCGACCCCCACAAGCACAAGACCGAAGCGCTGCTTCGCGCCTTCGGCCGGTTCGTCCAGACGCTGGGCGGCCGCTACATCACCGCCTGCGACGTGGGCACCTACGTGCAGGACATGGACATCGTCGCCCGTGAATCGGAGTTCGTCACGGGCCGCTCGCCGGAGAACGGCGGCGCCGGCGATTCCTCGGTGCTCACCGCTTTCGGTACCTACCAGGGCATGCGCGCCTCCGCGGACGCCGTCTGGGGTGTCCCGGACCTCGCGGGCCGCAAGGTCGGCGTCGCCGGGGTCGGCAAGGTCGGGCACATCCTCGTCGGGCATCTGATCGAGGCGGGCGCGCAGGTGGTCATCACCGACGTCTCGCCGGCGGCGATCGAGCGCACCCGCGCGGCGTACCCCGCCGTCGAGGTCGTCGAGGACCTCGACGCGCTGATCCGCACCGAACTCGACGTCTTCGCGCCGTGCGCGCTGGGCGGGGTGCTGACCGACGAGACCGTCGGCGAGCTCCGCACCAAGATCGTCTGCGGCGCGGCCAACAACCAGCTCGCGCACCCCGGTGTCGACAAGCTGCTCGACGACCGCGGCATCCTCTTCGCGCCGGACTACCTGGTCAACGCCGGTGGCGTGATCCAGGTCGACGACGAGCGGCACGGCTTCGACTTCGCGCGGGCGAAGCGCAAGACGACGGCCATCTTCGACACCACCAAGGCGGTGTTCGCGCTGGCCAAGGCCGATGGGGTCCCGCCGGCGGCGGCGGCCGACAGGCTGGCCGAGCGCCGGATGACCGAGGTCGGCGGCCTGCGGTCGATCCTGACCGTGTAGGTCTCCCGTCCCGTAACGCCGTGAACGGTCCGTTCCTTGCAAAATTTGCCAGGAACGGACCGTTCATGGCATCGGGGGCCGCGCTCGCGTGATCAGACTCCGCACTTGCGTGATTGGAGGCGGGACTCGCGTGGTCGGGCGGGCAGCACGCGAGTGCGGAGCCTGATCACGCCAGTCACGGGCTCAACGTCGCGAAAGCCACTTTCGAGACATCAGGTGTCTCGAAAGTGGCTTTCGAGTCATGGTCCAGCAGGCCGGACGGGCGGCGGGACTCAGCCGCTCTTGCGACGGAAGGTGCGCTTGTTCGCGGCCGGACCGTGCGCGTGCAGGTTCTTCCCGCCGCCGTTCTCGTGGGCCGAACCGGAGCGGGACTGGGCCTGCTTGCGCTCCAGCGCCTCGCGGAACTTGCGCTTCGTGTCGTCCTCTTCGCCATCCGCTGGGGACGGTGCGGGTTCAGTCATTGCTACCTCCGAGGTGACGACGTGTGACCACGTCAGCCTGTCAGGAACGGTCCGGATTGGCGAGTCGATTTACGTCACCTGGGCGGCGCGGGCAGCTGGACCGGACCACCGAACTGGATCCGGTTCCGCAGCAGCGGCCGCCAGCAGTGGTCGCACAGCAGGATCGGCTTCAGCCGGTTGCCGCAGTCCACGTGTTCCAGGGTGATGTCGGGTTCCTGCCCCGGCGCTTCGAAACCCCGCGACCACTCGGCGATGAAGGCCAGGGCGGGGAAGAACGCGAGGCCTTTCGCCGTCAGCCGGTAGTCGTGCGCGTCGGTGCGGGTCTTCGCGATCCCTGTCCGCAGTACGCCGACCTCCACGAGTTTCGACAGCCTGCCCGAAAGCACGCTCGGCCCGATGCCGAGTTCGCGTTCGAACTCCGAGAAGTGCCGGGCCCCGAGCAGCGCGCTCACCACCAGGCCCGTCGACCAGCGGTCGCCGAGGAGTTCCATGGTGTCGGGGAAGAACATCAGCGGATCGCCCGCGAGGGACTCGGCGTCCTTGCGGCGGAAGCGTTTCGTCGCGGTCGCTTCGACGACGCCGGTGTCGTCGAGCCGTCGCGCGCGGACGTCGCGGGCGTCGACCCGGCGTTCGCAGGAGGTGCAGCCGAGCGGTGCCGAGGTGGCCAGTTCGCAGTCGAGGTGGATCAGCGTCGGCAGCACGGCACGCCGTCCCTCGACCCATTCCCGTTCCCACGCCCAGATCGAGATCAGCAGCGGCCACAGTTCGAGACCGCGTTCGGTGAGCCGGTACTCGTGCCGGGTCCGGCGCGCGTCCCGGTACGGCGTGCGGACGAGCATGCCCGCGTCGACCATTTCGCGCAGCCGCCCGGACAGCGCGGTGGGGGAGATGCCGAGCCGCAGCCGGAGCTCCTCGTAACGACGGAAGCGCAGGAAAAGGCTCTGCAGGATCAGCAGCGTCCACTGGTCGCCGAGCAGTTCGAGCGCCCGGCGCAGCGGATCGCCCGCCGGCCTGACGCGGTGCGCCGTCGCCTCTGTCACGTACGTGCCTCTCTGATGGTGTCGCTGTCAGCGTACTACTGACTACAGCAAAAGAAGCCTATTGACAGCTGACTACAGAAATCATAGTGTCTCAGCCAATCGGTCAACGCGAACCAACCGGGGAGAACCGATGACCAGTACCTCCGAGCAGCCGATCCTGGTGGCAGCCGCCACCGGGGAACCCGAGGTCAACCCGTACCTGATGGGCGTCTACGCCCCGGTCGGCGAAGAGATCGACGCGAGCGATCTCGAGGTCATCGGCCAGATCCCCGCCGACCTCAACGGCGTGTACCTGCGCAACGGGCCCAACCCGCGGTTCGAGCCGGAGGGCCGCTACCACTGGTTCGACGGCGACGGCATGATCCACGCCGTCCACCTGGAGAACGGCAAGGCCCGCTACCGCAACCGCTGGGTCCGCACCAAGGCCTTCGAGGCCGAATCCGCGGCGGGCAAGGCGCTCTGGAAGGGCGTCATGGAGTCGCCCAAGGGCAACCCGTTCGGCAACACGCACGGCCTGAACGTCAAGGACAGCGCCAACACCGACCTGATCTTCCACCGCGGCCAGGTGCTCTCCACCTGGTACATGTGCGGCACGCCGTACGCGGTCGACCCGCTCTCGCTGGAGACGCTGGGCGCCGAGGACTTCCTCGGCACGCTGGTCGGCGACATGATGGCCCATCCGAAGGTCGACGAGCGCACCGGCGAGATGTTCTGGTTCGACTACGGGCCGCGGCCGCCGTACCTGCGCTACGGCGTGATCAGCGCGGACGGCAAGGTCGCGAGCACGACCGAGATCGAACTCCCCGGCCCGCGCCTGCCGCATGACATGGCGATCACCGAGAACTACGCCGTGCTGATGGACTTACCGCTGGTCCAGGACATGGAGGCGGCGCGCAACGGACGGCACAAGCTGCTGTTCGACCGGTCGCTGCCGAGCCGGTTCGGGGTGTTGCCCCGCTACGGTAACGGTAGCCAGATCCGCTGGTTCGAAGCCAGCCCGTGCTACATCTACCACGTCGTCAACTCCTGGGAGCAGGGCGAGGAAATCGTCCTCGACGTCTGCCGCGTCCAGCGTCCGCAACCGCGCGCCGACGCGCGCACCCCGCTCGCCAAGATGCTTTCGTACCTGCGGCTGGACGCCTCGCTGCACCGGTACCGGTTCAACCTGCGGACCGGACAGTGCCTGGAGAACCAGCTCGACGACGACAACACCGAATTTCCGTCCGTCGACTCGAGGGTGGTCGGCGGCCGGAATCGCTTCTCCTACGCGGTGCACATCTCGCCGGACTCGACGCTCAAGTTCGACGGCCTGGTGTGCTACGACAATCGTGCCGGCACGAAGACCGAACACCGTTTCGGTCCGGGCCGGTGGGGCAGTGAGGCGCCGTTCGCACCTCGCGACGGCGCGGCCGCCGATTCCGATGACGGCTATCTGGTGACCTTTGTCCAGGACGAGCGTGAGGGGCGCTCGGAGCTGGACATCTTCGACGCCGCCGATCTCGCTGCCGGACCCGTGGCCAGGGTCCTGTTGCCCCAGCGTGTCCCGCTCGGTTTTCACGCGACCTGGGTCCGGGCGGACCAGCTGGAACCTTCCTGTAGTTGAGTGATCCCCTTCGCGCCCGCCCACCGGAGGGGTGTGGGCAGGCGGCGAAGGGCCGGAAAAGCCGCCGTCCGAGTCGCCCCTTCCAGGGGGTGGGGCGACTCGGACCCGGCACAACGGAGTGGATCGGGCCGATGACGGTCTTCGTACTGGGCGGGGCACAGACCGATTTCGCACGGAACTTCGCGAAGGAGGGCGGCGGGCTCGTCGAGATGTTCGAGGAAGTCGTGCCCGACGCCCTCGTCGACGCGCAGGTCGAGGCGAACGACATCGGTGTCGCCCACGTCGCGAACCTGGCCGCCGAGTTGTTCACCGGCCAGGCCCACCTCGGCGGGTTGCTGGTGGCGGCCGTCCCGGACCTGGACGGCGTGCCGAGTGCCCGGCACGAGGCCGCGTGCGCCTCGGGCGGGACGGCGGTGCTCGCCGCGAGCGCCGATATCGAGTCCGGCCGCTACGACGTCGCCTTGGTGACCGGGCTGGAGCTCATGCGCAACACCGACGCGCGGACCGCGGCCGGGCATCTCGGCTCCGCGGCTTGGGTCGGCGAAGAGGCGCAAACGGCCGAATTCCCTTGGCCCGCCTTGTTCGCCGACGTCGCCGACGCCTACGACTGGCGGTACGGGCTCGATCACGGACATCTGGGCCTGTTCGCCCGCAACGCTTTCGCGAACGCCGCGCTCAACCCGATGGCGCAGGCGCGGGACTGGCGGTTCCCCGACGGCTCGTTCGGCCAGGACGACCGGCTGAACCCCGTCGTGGAAGGAGTCCTGCGCAAGAACGACTGCGGCCGCATCTCCGACGGGGCCGCCGCGATCGTGCTCGCCTCGGCCGGATTCGCCGCGGACTGGGCGAAACGCGTCGGCCGCGACCTCTCGGACGTCCCCCGGCTGACTGGCTTCGGCCACCGGACGGCGCATTTGTCGTTGCGGGGCAAGCTGGATCGCGCCGAAGGGCACGAGTACCTGTTCCCGCATCTGCGGGGCGCGGTGCTCGACGCGTACTGGCGCGCGAAGGTCCCCGGCGCCGAGGAGATCGACGTCGTCGAACTGCACGACTGTTTCACCATCACCGCGCTCGTGGCGCTGGAGCACCTCGGCGCCGCCCCGCCGGGATGCGCGGGACGGCTGGTCGAATCCGGCGGGATCGCGCGGGACGGCGTCCTCCCGGTGAACCCCGGCGGCGGGCTGCTCGGGCTCGGTCACCCGGTCGGCGCGACCGGGGTGCGGATGGTGCACGACGCCGCGCGCCAGGTCGCGGGAACCGCCGGGCCGCTTCAGATCGACGGCGTGCGGAACGTGCTGACCTTGAACGTCGGCGGATCCTTCACGACCGTGGTCGCGATGGTCGTCGCCCGCTGAACCCACCGGCCGCGATAAGCCGCTCCGACGAGCGTCGCCCCGCAGAAGACGGCGGCGGCGACGCCGGTTTCGGGGGTGAATTCGAGCTCGCCGAGCCCGCCGACGGTGAAGCCCGAGTGGACGCTCCAGGCGATCAGCCCGGTCCCGGCTGCCGCCGCCAAACTGGTCACGGCACCGGCGACGAGGACGACGAAAGCCAAGGCCGCCAAGGAAAAGCCGTGATGTCGTGCCGAGCCGAGCAGACCGGCCACCGAAGCGGCGCAGACGACGGCCACACAGCCGAACGGGAAACCGAAGCACTCGGGATTCCTCATCCGGCCAGTCAACTCCGCGTAACCGGTCGTGCCGCCCGCGTGAACGGCTTTCCTACGCCCCGGCGGTGTTTTTTGACGAAATCCTGACGCCTCAGGCCTTGCGCGCGTGCGCGATGATCGCTTCGGCGATCGCGGGCCACAGCTGCCGCGGCAGTTCGTGACCCATTCCGGGGAACAGCAGCAGTTCGGCGCCGGGGATCGCTTCCGCTGTCGCCTTCCCGCCGGAGACGTTGATCAGCGGGTCGCTCTCACCGTGGATGACGAGCGTCGGGACGTGGACCTCGCGCAGCTTCGCCGTGCGGTCACCCGAAGCGACGACGGCGGCGGCCTGCCGCAGCCCGCCTGCCGGATGGTTCGCCCGGTCGTAGTTGCGCGCGGCCTTCATCCGCAGGAACTCCTCGTCGGAGGGATGTCCTGGCGAGCCCACGAGCTTGAACCACGCGACGCCGTCCTCGATCGCCTGCTCGCGGGTGGCGGCGGGCGGCCGGGTCAGCCCGGCGAGCGCGGCGGGCTCCGGATGCCCGACCGAGGGGTCCCCGGTGGTCGACATGATCGAGGTGAGGCTGAGCAGCCGCTCCGGCGCGTCGATCACGAGCTGCTGCACGATCATCCCGCCCATCGACGCGCCGACGACGTGCGCGCGGTCGAACCCGAGCGCGTCGAACAACCCGGTGACGTCGGCGGCGAGATCGGACAGCAGGTACGGCGCGGAGGTCAGGTCACCCGCGGCGAGCGCGGCCAGATCCGGCGCGGGGAGATCGTCCAGATAGGTCGAGAGGCCGATGTCGCGGTTGTCGAACCGGACAACGTGGAAGCCGCCACCGGCGAGCAGTTCGCAGAAGCCGATCTCCCAGGTGACCATCTGGGCACCGAGCCCCATCACCAGGACGAGCGGCGGATCCGCGGGGGAGCCGAAGGTGTCGTACTCGAGCTCGAGGCCGTTCACACGCGCGCGGGGCATGCCACGATCCTGCCCGAAGCCCCCACTTTCGTACCAACGGAGTGCGGATACGGTAGCCCGCATGCCGACTTTTTCCGAAGACACGGGTTCCCGGCCGCGGTCGCGCGTGGCTTCCGGAAGACCGGCGGTCACCAAGGCCCGGATCATCGACGCCGCGCTGGAGCTGTCGGCCGAGTCCGGCTTGGAGAACTGGACGCTGCGGCAGCTCGCGGCCGCCGTCGACGCCTACCCCGCGGTGGTTTACCACCACGTGGGTGACCGGGACACCGTCGTCGTCGCGGTACTGGACCGGGTGGTCGGCGAACTGACCCTGCCCGACGAGACCTTGCCGTGGCGGGCCTGGTTCGAGGGGTTCCTGCCCACCGTGCGGACCGTGCTGCGGCGCTATCCCGGTTCGGCGCGGCGGCTGGCCCTGTTCGGGCCGTCGGTCGCCGCCGCGGTGCCGACCATGAACACCGGCATCGGCCGCCTGCTCGCGGCCGGTTTCGGCGGCGAGGCGCCGTTCGCCTACAACCTGCTGCTCGCCACCGCCTGCCAGTTCGTCGCGATGGAGGACGACCGCGAGAGCGCGATGGCGCTGCAGCTCGACCGGACCGAGGGCTACGCGGCGTACCGCACCCGCACGGATCTGCCGGGGATGGCGGCGCTGGGCGAGTCGGTCTCGGCGCTGGTCGCGGACCCCGATCTCGCGGCGGGCTATTACGAGCGGCTCTACGGTTACGCGGTCGAGCGCTGCCTCGACGGGCTCGAACACCGGCTCGTCCAGCTGACCGCGCTCGGAAGTTTGACAGAGCGCTGACAGCGGATCGGCGTAGTGTGGAGGGATACCGGTGCTCAGTCACCGGTCCCGAAGCCCCTGGCACCCACCTCCCCCTCGAGGTGCCGGGGGCTTCTCACGTCAGCCGCGCGGAGCGGCGCGCTGGATCTCGGGGAAGACCTCGCCGACCAGCGTGACCAGCGATTTGCTGAGCAGCGTGTGCACCTGCGCGCGGTCGAGCGAACCGCGTACGAGCCATTCGCGGCCCGCCGCCTTGACCATCCCGCCGAACGCGCGGACCAGCGCGTTCAGTTCCTGGCCGTGTTCGCTCTCGCGGGAGAGACCGACCGCTTCGAGCACCCTGTCCGCCGATTCGCGGTCGGCCTCTTCGAGGATCCGTTCGACTTCGAGGTCCCGGCCGATGCCTTCCGGCGCGATCGCGGCCAGCCACATCTTCTCCTGGCTGGTGACCATGTCGAGGAACCATTCGATGGCGACGTCGGCGCGCAGTTCGAGCGGGCCTTCCGGCAGGATCTCGACCGCGAGCCGCGGCACGGTCAGCGCCCGCCGGATGATCTCCAGATAGAGTTCGCGTTTGGTGCCGAAGTAGTGGTTGATCAGACCCCTGGCCACCCCGGCCTCGGTCGCGATGTCCGATGTGGACACTTCCGAGTACGGGCGTTCCCCGAAAAGACGGGCCGCGCAGGCGAAGATCTGTTCCTTGCGTTCGTCCGGCTCCAGTCTCCGCCATCTCGGCGTCGGCTCGGTGGTCATACGCCCAATCTTCCCACGATCGATTCAGCCCGGCCGGGTGGTCATCGAATCTCTGTGACATTTAAAAGCAAAGTGTCAGTTAATCCGGCGTGTACCGTCTGTTGGCCCGCTGGTCTTTACCGTCTTCTTTCAGGTGGCATGCCGTGCGCGCTGTCGGGGCGCGTTTGCCTCCTACCGGCCCGGCCTGGCGAGTAACCCCCCCTAGCTCGCCAGGACCGGGCCTTCTTCACGCGGTGAGGGGCGCTCCGCGGGCAAGAGCAGCGTGAACGTCGTCGGCGAGGGGCTCGTCAGCCGCAGCCGCCCGCCCTCCGCCTCGGACAGGCTCCGTGCCAGCCGCAGCCCGATCCCGTGGCCCTCGCGTTCCTCGCTCTGCTCCTCGGTCACGAACGGGTCGTGCCCGTCCGCGATGACGCCCTCGTCGCTCACGTCGATGGCCAGCGCGTCCCCGGCGTCCCGCGCGAGGACGGTGACCGTGCCGCGCCCGTGCGTCGCCGCGTTGTCCAGCAGGACGGCGAGCACCTGGCGCACGGCCGCGTCCGCCGCCCGCGCCGGCAGGGCCTCGCGGCCGCTGATCCGCAGCGCGCGGCCGCGTCCGGCGAGCAGGCCGTGCCAGGTCTGGCGGACCTCTTCGAAGAGTTTGCCCAGGTCGAGCAGCGCGCGTGGGGCCCTGGTCTGCTTGGCCAGCGCCAGCAGGTCGTCGATGGTGCGTTCCAGCCTGTCCGCCGACGCGATGCTGTCGCGGATCGTCGCGTAGGGGTCGCGGTCGGGGCTTTCCAGTGCCGCCTCCAGTTGCAGGCGCAGCCCGGTCAACGGGGTCCGCAGCTGGTGAGAAGCGTCGGAGGAGAAAGTCCGTTCCCGTTCCAGCGTCTCGCCGATCCGCACGGAGGTGGTGTCGAGCGCTTCGGCGACCTGATCGATCTCGCGGACCCCGGTGCGGTGGGCGCGCGCGGTGAAGTCGCCCTCGCCGAGGCGTTCCGCGGTGCCGGCGAGATCCTCCAGCGGCCGTGCCAGCCGGGTGGCGATCCGGCGCGCGATCAGCCAGCTGGCGCCGATCGCGATGACGGCGAGCCCGACCATCTTCAACCAGGTCAGCCGGATCCGGTCGTCCAGTTCGGAGCGGGGATGGGCGGTGCGGATCACGCCGACCAGCGACGATCCGCTGATCACCGGGACGGCCAGTACCACCTCGTCTTCGCGGGTCCCGGTCGCCATGTCGGTGTAGTGCGCTTCGCGGACGAACCGGTCCTCTGTGGCCGGACCGTCGCCGACCAGGAGCCTGCCGGTCGGGGTGTAGACCCCGACCCGGATGCCGCGGATCCGGCCCTTGTCCGGTTTGACGGGTTTGAGTTCCGGGACCCGGCCGTTGGCGAGCTCGCCGGTCACGTCGAGGACGACCGTGTCGGCGGCCCGTTCCAGGTCGTGGGTCGAGTTGCCCTCGTGGAACCGCGCGACCGCGATGGCCAGCGGCGCCCCGAAGAGGGTGATCGCCAGCACCGCGGCCAGCACGGTGAGGGTGACGATCCGGCGGCGCACGGACCGAGTGTGGCCGACGAGGGTGAGGATCACCCACCCGACGCGATATTTTGCCGTCCGTTGACCTGAGTTCAAGGCGATGTTGACCCCGTTCGCTTTACCTTGGGGCCATGCGCCGACGTGCCGCCGTACTGGCCGGCCCGAGGCCCGGATCCGTCCCCCTCGTCCGGTTCGCCGCCTCGGGCGAATGTGTGGCCGTGCTGCCCGCCGGAAGTGGCGACGCACCCGAGGGTGCGCCCGGCGTCGGCGTGCTGCTCAGGCGCGGAAACCTCTTCGGTCACCTCACCGTCGGGCAGAACATCCTGCTGGCGGGACGGCTCGCCGGCCGCCGCTCCCTCGAAAACGCCGTCGACCTGCTCGAACTCGTCGGTCTCGCCGGACGTGGCGACGTCTATCCGGACGCGCTGTCGGCGCTGGAAGGCGCGCGGGCCGGAGTCGCCGTCGCCTTGGCCGGGGCACCCGAGGTGGTCGTCGCCGACGAACCGGCAGGCGAACTCGACGGGCTCGCCGCCCTCGAACTCATGGATCTGCTGTGCGCCGTCGCGACCCGCGGGACGGCCGTCGTCGTGGCGACCCGTGATCACGGGATCGCGGCGGCCGCGCACCGGATCGTGAGAGTGGCGTGACCGCACCACTGGTCCGCACCGACGAACTGGCGCACACCTATGGTTCCGGGCTGACCGCGGTGGTGGCCGTGCACGGCGTCAACTGCGTGATCGGCGCGGAGACCCGCGCGGTGGTGACCGGCAGGGCGGGCGCCGGGAAGACCACGCTGCTGCACCTGCTCGCCGGGATGAAGAAGCCGACGGCGGGCACCGTCGACTGGCCCGCGTTCGAGCCGTCGCCGCCGGGGCCCGACCTGATCGGGCTGGTGCTGCAGGACGGCGGGCTGCTGCGCGACCTCGACGTCCGGCTCAACGTCGCCCTGCCGCTGGTCCTCGCGGGCCGGACCGGCACCGCGGTCCGTGACGCCGTCGACGGCGCGCTGGAACTGGTGGGCCTCACCGGCTTCGCCAAGAAGGCACCCCGTGACCTGACGGGGGAGCAGATCCGGCTGGCCATCCTGGCCAGGGCGCTCGCGCCCGCGCCGAAACTCATCCTCGCCGACGATCCGGCGGGCTGGCTGGACCGGCGGGCGGGGGAGCGGCTGCTCGGCAGGCTCGTCCTGGCCGCGGACCGGCTGGCCGCCGGGCTGCTGGTGGCCACGGTCGACCAGGCCCCGGCCGGGCTGTTCGGCGAACGCTGGGCGATGGTCGACGGGAAGCTGGTGCGGGACCGATGATCGCGGCGATGGCGTTGTGGGTCGGCGGGATCGCGCGCGTGCGTCCCGTGCGGCTCGGTGTGCCCGCCGCCGGGGCCGCGCTCGTGACCACGTTGCTCGCGGTGCACGGCTGGGCCTGGGATCCGGCGCCGCCCTGGGTGCCCGCGACGGTGCTCGTGGTGCTGCTGGCCGCCCCGTCGGAGCGTTCGCTGCGGGGGGATCAGGACCTCCTGCGCGCCCGCGGCGCGACCGGACGGCAGGTTCTCGGGCTGGCCTCGGCCGAAGCCGCGGCCGCCGGACTGGCCGGTGGCCTCACCGGCGTCGTGCTGTCGCTGGTGTGCGGTTTTCTCCCCGGAACCGGCTTGGTGCTCACCTGGGAAATCGTTCTCTTGCTGTTCGCGGGGCTGCTCGTCGCGACGGTCGCCGTCCTGCCGCCGGTGGTACGCGAGTGGTATTTCGTCCCGGCCGACGACGGGCCGCCGTGGTGGTCGCCCTACGGCCTCGACTTCGTCCTGCTCGCGCTCGCCTTCTTCTGGCCGCTGCTCGGCTGGGCCGGCGGCACGATGCTGTTGTGGCGCCTGGTGGAACTGGGGCTGCGCAAGGGCAAACGGGTGATCGGCGGGGCGCTCAGGCCGTTGGTCTCAGGACTCGCGGGAGTGCTCGCGCTGTCCATTTCGTGGCGGAGCGCGCTGCTGGCGCGATCGGTGGCGCTCGTCGCGCTGGCGGTCGCGTTCGCTATCTCGTCCGCCCTCACCCGTGACGGCTGCACCGCGGCCACGGTGGACAAGGTGGCATCCCTCTTGCTCGCCGCGGCCGCGGCCGGGCCGTCGTTCGGGCTGGCGCTCAACGAACGGCGCCGCGACCTGCTGATCGTCAGCACTCTCGGCGGGAAACGCCGTCAGGTGGCGACGTTCATCGCGGGCGACGCGCTCATCGTCGGCGGCGGTGGCCTGATCGGCGGGCATCTGCTCGGCGTGTTGTTCGTCCTGCTCACGCCGGTGGAATGGGTGGCCTTCCCGCACGGATACCTCGCGACGCTGGGGGCCGTGGTGATCGTGTCGTGCGTGGCGGCGTCAGCGTGGATCGCGCGACTCGCCGCCCGCGACGAGGTCTCGGACCTACGCGACTACTAGCCCCAAGGCCAGTCACGCGAGTCACGTGTCCAATCACGCGAGTCACGCCTCTGATCACGACCGCGCGGCCGGCAAGCTAGCCCTCGAAGGGTTGTTCCAGGCGGTATCCGTGGCCGCGCAGCGTCGAAATCCTCGGCGCCTGCTCGGGGGTGGGCGCCGATTCGGTCAGCTTCCGGCGCAGCGCGGCGATGTGGACGTCGAGGGTCTTCGTGGAGCCGTACCAGTGCGCGTCCCACACCTCGGACATCAGGGTGTCCCGGCTGACCGCGACGCCCGGCTGTTCGGCCAGCCGCGCGAGCAGGTCGAACTCCTTGGCCCGTAAAGAGATCTCCCGGCCGCCGACGCTGACCCGCCGCCCGGCGGTGTCCACCCGCAGATGGCCGACGGCGATCGCCGGCCTGCTCTCCGGCGGAGCGGTCCCGCGCCGCAGATGCGCCCGCACCCTGGCGAGCAGTTCGCCGAGGCGGATGGGTTTGGTGAGGTAGTCGTCGGCGCCCGCCTCCAGGCCGACGACGACGTCCATCTCCTCCTGCCGGGCGGTCAGGATGACCAGGACCGCGCCGGGCAGCGCCGCGCGCAGCCGACGGCAGACCTCGACCCCGTCCAGATCCGGCAGACCGAGGTCGAGCAGGACGAAGTCGATGTCGTCGGCCTCCGCGGCCGCGAGCGCGGTGCGCCCATCGCGCTGCCAGGAAACCTCGTAACCGTGGAGGCGGAGGGTCGATTCGAGGACGCCACCGATCGCGTCGTCGTCTTCCACCACCAGCAGTTTCGGCATGCGGGGGAGCTTAACCGTTGAACACTGTTCTTTTCGGCCAAGACGTTACGAACACCACCCCGTCCGTAACGGCGCGCTAACGTTTCCCTGTGCGACTCCGCCGGTATGTCCACAAAGGACAGAGCGCGGCGGCGGCGAGGCACAGCCAGGCGAACACGTCACCGACACGGCTGTACACGGTCTGTGTTCTCGGCTGTACCGGGAGATCCGCGACGAGCGTCTGCTGGTCGGTGCGGAAATAGTCGGCGTGCCCGAGAATCCGGCCCTGATCGTCCACGGCTGTGGAATTTCCGTGGATGGAGTGGCGGAAGAGTGAGTAACCGTTTTCCACCGCGCGGAACGTGGCCTTTTCCGCGTGCAGCGAGCCGAATCCCTGCCAGTCGTTGGCGGGGACGAGCATCAGCGCGGTCTCCTTGTCCGCGGCCTGGCGCATCAGACCGGGGAAATCCGCGTCGTAGCAGATGACCGTCGCGAGCCGTCCGTGTGGCGAATCCGCGGTGGGGACCGTGCCGGGGCCGGGAGTCATCGGTTCCATCGGCGTCGGATGCGTTTTGTCGTAGGTCCACGCCACTTCGCCGGTCGGTCCGACGAGCACGGCCACGTTGCGGATATAGGGAGCCTGCTTGGTGTAAAGCGCGTAGGCGAGTTCCACGTGGATGCCCGCTTGCTTCGCTTCGGCGCCGACCCGCTTCAGCAGCGCGTCCTGGTCGCGTTCCAGTACACGGGCATGCGTTTCCGGCCAGACAACGATCTTCGCCCCCGCCGACGCCTGCTGCCGGGTCCTGGTCACGAGATCTTCGGTGACCGGCGCGAGCGCCGCCCCGACCGCGACCGGATCGGCCGCGCTGACTTCTTCGGCACGCCAGTACTTGACGCCGACCCGCTCCAGCGCGTCGGAGCTCGCCTTGTTGGCGTCGGCCGAGGGACTGATCCCCGCGATCCGGACGGTATGCGTCGTCGGGGCGTCGAACAGCAATCGCGCGCCACCGGCGAGGAACACCAGGCCGAGCACGCAAGCGTGGACGAGCGCCGTGCGCTTGACCCGCGGCCAGCCGTCCGCCCAACCGGTGTTCACCACGGAGGCGAACCACGCGAGGACGAAGGTGAGGCCGTACACGCCGGTCACGGACGCCGTCTGCAGCAGCGGCAGATTCCCGGACTGGGTGCTGCCGAGCGCGCCGAAGTCGCCGAAGTCGGTGATCAGCCTGAAGAGGTACTCGCCCGCGACGAGCGTCACCGGGAACACCAGTGTCTTCACCGGCCCCGCTCGGTCGGCGAGCAGGCGGTCGGCCAGGAACGCCGTCGTCTGCAGCACCGCGAGCAGCGTGAAGGCGAGCAGACCGGAGAGCACGAACAGCAGGCCGGTGACCCCGAGCCAGACCAACTGCCCGATCAGCAGGGACAGGCCCACCATGAGGATCGCGCGCCGGACGGGGATCTGCCGGGCGTAGCGGAGCAGGAAGATCGGGAACACCCAGGCGGCGAGGGGGACGTTCCACTCGGTGTGGACGGCGAGCAGGAGCAGCGCCGTGCCCAGCCACCAGAGCAACCGTGGTTTCATACCGCGAACGGTAGGAAACCACGGCCGCCCGGACAGCCCACCCAGGGCAGCGAGTGCTCCTTACTTTCGTCAGGTCTCAAGCGACGTGATCGCGGTACGCCTTGATGGTCTCGGCGAGGACTTCGCCGCCGGGACGGCGCCAGAGGTCGGCGTCGAACACCTCGACCTCGATCGGCCCGGTGTACCCGGCGGCCTCGACACACGCCTTCAGGTGCCGATGGTCGATCGGGCCGTCACCGGGCAGCGCGCGGCCCAGCAGCGTGTCGGTCAGCGGAACCTTCTGGTCGCAGACATGGAAACCGGCGATCCGCCCGGCCGCCGCGGCGATCGACTCCTCGATCCGCGGGTCCCACCACACGTGGAACTCGTCGACGATCACCCCGACCTGCTCGGCCGGATGCTCCAGCGCGATCGCCAGCGCCTGATCCACAGTGGACAGCACCGAGCGTTCGGCGCACTGCATCGGGTGGAGGGGCTCCAGGCCGAGCCGTACGCCGCGCTCACCGGCGTACGGGGCCAGTTCGCCGACCGCGTCCGCGACCCGCTGCCGCGATGACTTGAGATCGCCGTTGACCCCGCCGACTACCAGGACGAGGACGTCCGCGCCCAGCGCGGCCGCTTCGTCGATCGCCTCCCTGGTCTGGGCGACACCGTCCACAGGGGACTCTTCCGGGGTGATCCCGGTGAAGAACCCGCCACGGCACAACGACGACACGCCGACGTCGTACTCCTTGAGCAGCCGGGCCGTCTCCTCGACGCCGGTCTCGGCGACCTTGTCGCGCCACAGGCCGATCCAGCGGACCCCCGCCTCGGCGCAGCCCGCCACGGCCTCCGGCAGCGACCACGCCTTGGTGGTGATCTGGTTCAGGCTCAACCGGTCCATCACGCCACCCCCGCCGCGGCCAGCAGCGGCCGGATCCTCGCGACGGCGAGCTCCGGGTCGGTGAGTGCCCCGGCGGAGTCCGCCAGCCGGAGCAGTTCGGCCAGATGCGTGATGGACCGGGCCGATTCGCGGCCCGCGACCATCCGGAAGTGGTCTTGGTGCCCGTTGAGGTAGGCGAGGAACACGACACCGGTCTTGTAGTTCCTGGTGGGCGCGCGGAAGATCGCCCTGCTCAGTGCCACCGTCGGGTCCAGCAGGCCGTGGAAGCCCGCTTTGTCGCCTTCGTCGAGCCGGGCGAGCGCGGCGCCCGCGACCTGCGCGACGGCGTCGAAGATGCCCAGAAGCGCTTCGCTGTGGCCCTGGTCGTCACCGGCGATCAGTTCCGGGTAGTTGAAGTCGTCGCCGGTATAGCACTTGACGCCTTCGGGCAGCGCGCGGCGGAATTCAGTCTCGATCGACGCGTCGAGCACGGAGACCTTGACGCCCGCGATCACGCCGGAGTGTTCGGCGCAGAGCCTGCCCAGTTCCTTGGCGGCCTCGCGGACGTCGCCGTGGCCCCAGTACCCCGCCAGCGCCGGGTCGAACTGCTCGCCCAGCCAGTGCAGCAGGACCGGACGGTCCGCGCCGGAGAGCAGTTTCCCGTACGCGGCATGGTAATCCTCGGGCCCGGACGCCGACGCGGCCAGCGCCCGGCTGGCCATCACGACCGGGATCGCCCCGGCTTCCCCGACCAGGTCCAGCTGCTCCCGCCAGGCGTCCACAATGGACTCCGGGGTCGCGCCGCCGCCGGGAAGCTGGTCGGTGCCGACGCCTGCCACCCACGGCCGTCCGGCGGCGAGCGCGCCGGTGCGCCGGATGAGCTCCTGGGTGGTGCCCCAGTCCAGGCCCATGCCGCGCTGCGCGGTGTCCATCGCCTCGGCCACGCCGAGGCCGCAGGACCACAGGTGTTCGCGGAAGGCGAGCGTCGTTTCCCAGTCCAGTACCGCGCCCTCTTCGGGATCGGCGGCGGCGAGCGGGTCGGCGACCACGTGCGCGGCCGCGTAGGCGATCCGGGAGGTCGGCGGTGACACCGGTTTCGCGGGCGTTTCCGCCCCTTGCGGCGTCCACTCCGCCAGTCCGCCGTCGGCGGTGGGCAGGGCGATCAAGGTCATCGGGTCTCCGTGGCGCGGGGGTGAGAAAGCGCTTTCTCGGACCACGTTAAGTCACGCCGCGGGCCCCGCACAAGGGTTTCAGCGAGCAGGGGAAGCGGTGCTGGAGCGCAGGACGACCTCGCCGGACATGCGCACCACGCGCGGCCGGGTTCCTGGCGAGGCCTTGAGTGCCAGGTCCATGGCCCGTTCGCCCAGCTTCTCCAGTGGCAGCGCGACGGTGCTCAGCGCGGGCGTGAGATCGCGCACTACCGGGATGTCGTCGAAACCGGCGATCGACATCTCACCGGGGACGGAGACACCCGCGTCGCGCAGGGCCGCCATCGCGCCGATCGCCATCACGTCGGTCACCGCGAACACGCACGTCGGCCACTGCTTCCGCGGCCGGGCGAGGACCTTCTCCATCGCCTCGTAACCGCCGTCGCGGGTGAACGCCGCCTCGACGACGTCGTCTTCGGCCAGCTCGACGCCGTGCTCCAGCAGCTCCGCGGCGAAGCCCTCGAGGCGGTCTATGACGGTGGTGAGGCTCTTCGGTCCGGCGAGGACGGCGAACCGCCGGTGCCCCAGGTCCAGCAGCGCCTTCGCCAGTTCGGCGCCGCCGCCCCGGTTGTCGGGCTGGACGGTGTCCACTTTGAGCCCGCGATGCCTGCTGACCGCGGCGACATGCCCACCGCCGCGGCGGTACGGCTCCAGTTCGGCGGCCATCGCCTTTTCCCAAGCCTTGTCTTCGAACGCGGAACCGATCAGCAGAATGGCCGAGGCACGCTGGGCGCGCAGCGTCGAGACGTACGCGACCTCCTTCGCCGGATCGCGGAAAGTGCTCGCGAGCATCACGAGAAGATCGTTTTCACTCGCCACGCGCATGATCCCGCCGGCGATCGCGGCGAAATACGGGTCGCCGACGTCGTGACAGATGACCCCGACGGTGGGCTGTGAGCCACCGGCCAATGCCTGAGCGTGAGCATTGGGGGTATACGAGAGGTCGGCGGCCGCGGCGATCACTCGTTCGCGGAGATCTCCCCGGACGGTGGCGGTGCCGTTGAGTACGCGGGACGCGGTCGCGAGCGACACGTCCGCGGTGCGCGCCACATCTTCCAGCGTCACGTGGGGGCGGGCCTTCATCGATCCTCCAAGCTGGCGTTTGGGGCATAGTGGCGGACATGCTCGGCCTTTACCCGGAAATCGAACCTTACGTCCAAGGGATGTTGCCTGTCGGTGACGGCAATGAGATCTATTGGGAGGAATGCGGCGATCCCGAGGGCAAACCGGTGATCTTCTTGCACGGTGGCCCTGGAGGTGGTTCGAGCCCGAGACATCGCAGACTGTTCGATCCGGAGCGATACCGGATCGTACTTTTCGACCAGCGCGGCTGCGGGCGCAGCACTCCGAACTGTGCCACCCCGGAAGCCGATCTTTCGGTCAACACGACATGGCACCTCGTCGCCGACATCGAGCGGTTGCGCGAGCATCTCGACATCGAACACTGGATGGTCTTCGGCGGCTCATGGGGGAGTGTGCTCGGGCTGACCTACGCGGAAACACATCCCGCTCACGTCACGGAACTCGTCCTGCGCGGGGTGGCCACTTTGCGGGTGAAGGAACTGCAATGGCTCTACGGCGGGGGAGCGGCGTTCCTCTTCCCCGAGGCGTGGTCGCGGTTCCTGGCCCCGGTGCCGTTTTCGCGCCGCCAGGAGAACCTGATCGAGGTCTATCACGAACTGCTCAGCCATCCCGATCCCGCCGTGCACGGGCCCGCCGCGATCGCGTGGAGCCGCTGGGAGGGGGAAACGGTCAAACTGCGCCCGCGGGACGAGGTGATCGACGCGTTCAGCGATCCCGAATTCGCCCTCGCGATCGCGAGGATCGAGAACCACTACTTCCGGCACGGTGGCTGGCTGGCCGAGGACCAGCTGCTCCGTGACGCCGGGAAGCTTCGGGACATTCCTTGCGTTCTGGTCCAGGGACGCTACGACGTGGTCACCCCGGCCATCACCGCGTGGGAACTCAGCCAGGTGCTGCCGACCGCGGAACTGATGATGGTCGGCGACGCCGGTCACGCGTTCGATGAGGCCGGCATCCTGCACGAGTTGATCAGCGCGACCGACCGGTTCGCGGCAGACTGGCAGGGCGCCACACCCGAGCACGAGGAGAGGAACGCAGACATGCTTTTCGGTGACGAGCACGTCCGTCGCTACGAAGAGACCGACGGCGAGGTGGGCCACGACTGGGAGAAGGGCGCGCCTTGCCTGATCCTCACCACCAAGGGCCGCAAGACCGGCGAGGACCGCAAGTTCGCGCTGATCTACCAGTTCGACGACGAGAACAACCCGGTGATCGTGGCCTCCAAGGGCGGGGCGCCGGAGGACCCCGGCTGGTACAAGAACCTGCAGGCGAACCCCGAGGTCAAGGCGCAGGTCAAGGCGGACAAGTTCACCGCGCGCGCCCGGACCATCGACGGTGAAGAGCGCGCCAAGCTGTGGGAGAAGCTCGCGGCGGTCTGGCCGGACTACAACGAGTACGCGAAGAAGACCGACCGCGAGATCCCCGTGGTGGTCCTCGAACGCGTGTGATCCGCGCCGCGTTCGCGCGGGGATCCAGCCGAACCGGGGCGGGTTCGGCTACGAATTACGTCCATGGTGCCGATACCCCGTGAACGCTGGACCGCGCTGAGCCCCGTCTCGGGTGACTTGCTGACGTTCCGCCAGATGATCGCCTTCGGCCGGCGCTTCGCCCGCGCCGGCCGGGGCGCCTGGTTCAGCCTCGCGATCAACGTCGTCTGGCCGTTCCTGGTGCTGTTCACCCGGTTCCGGGTGCGCGGCGGCGAGCACCTGCCGTCGTCCGGCGGGTTCCTGGTCGCGTCGAACCATCTCTCGTTCGCCGATCCGACGACGGTCACGGCGTACTGCCTCGCGCACGGGCGCGTGCCGCGCTACCTGGCGAAGGCGAGCCTGTGGGACGCGCCGGTGGTCGGCTCGGTGATGCGCTCGGGCGGGCACATCCCGGTGTATCGAGGCGCGGCCACCGCGTCGGACGCGTACCGCGACGCCGTCAGCGCCGTCCGTGAGGGTGAATGCGTCGTCATCTTCCCGGAAGCGACCTTCACAGATCACCCGGACGGGTGGCCCATGCGCGGCAAGACCGGGATCGCGCGGATCGCGCTGGAGACCGGTGTCCCGGTGATCCCACTGGCGAACTGGGGCACGCACCACCTGCTGCCGTCGGACGCCGTGCTGCCGCGCGCCTTCCCCCGCAAGACGGTGAACCTGATCGCGGGGCCGCCGGTGGACCTTTCGGACCTCATGACGTCGTCGCCGTCGCGCGAGGTGCTGGAAGAGGCAACCGCGCGGATCATGGCCGCGGTGACCGACCTGCTGATCGAGGTCCGCGGCTCCCGCCCCGAGTAGGCAGTCTCACCCTTCGGACGGCTCCGGTGAGGGGTAGGTTTCGACGTATGAGTGCACACTATGACGTCGTTGTTCTGGGGGCCGGGGTCGGCGGTTACGTGGCGGCGATCCGGGCGTCGCAACTGGGGCTGAGCGCGGCGGTCGTGGAGGAGAAATACTGGGGCGGGGTGTGCCTCAACGTCGGCTGCATCCCGTCGAAGGCACTGCTGCGCAACGCCGAACTCGCGCACATCGTGACCAAAGAGGCGAAGTCCTTCGGGATCCAGGTCGAGGGGAAGGTCACCTTCGACTACCAGGCCGCCTTCGACCGCAGCCGCAAGGTCGCGGACGGTCGCGTCAAGGGCGTGCACTTCCTGATGAAGAAGAACAAGATCACCGAATACGACGGGCACGGCACGTTCCTCGACGCCAACACCATCGAGGTCAACGGCGAGCGGATCACCTTCGACAACTGCGTGATCGCCACCGGCGCGACGGCACGTCTGTTGCCGGGTACCACCCGCAGCGACCGCGTGGTCACCTACGAACAGCAGATCATGGAAAACGAGCTGCCGGAGAGCATCGTCATCGCCGGCGCGGGCGCGATCGGCGTCGAATTCGCCTACGTGCTGCACAACTACGGCGTCAAGGTGACCATCGTCGAGTACCTCGACCGGATGGTCCCGCTCGAAGACGCCGAGGTCTCCGCCGAACTCGCCCGCCGCTACCGGAAACTCGGCATCGAGGTGCTGACCTCGACCAAGGTCGAGGCCATCGACGACACCGGCGACCGCGTGCTGGTGACCGTGTCGAAGAACGGCGAGTCCAGGGTCCTGGAAGCGGACAAGGTGTTGCAGGCCATCGGTTTCCAGCCGCGGACCGAGGGATATGGCCTGGACAAGACCGGCGTGGAACTCACCGACCGCGGCGCCATCGCCATCGACTCGCGCGGCCGCACAGGAGTCCCGCACATCTTCGCCATCGGCGACGTCACCGCGAAACTGATGCTCGCGCACGCGTCGGAGTCCATGGGCGTCGTCGCCGCCGAGACCATCGCGGGCGCCGAGACCATGGAACTCGACTTCGTCATGATCCCGCGTGCCACCTACTGCCAGCCGCAGATCGCCAGCTTCGGCTGGACCGAAGAGCAGGCCCGCGAAAAGGGCTTCGACGTCCAGGTGGCGAAGTTCCCCTTCACCGCCAACGGAAAGGCGCACGGCCTCGGCGAGGCCGTCGGCTTCGTGAAGATCCTGAGCGACGCTACGCATGGCGAGCTGCTGGGCGCGCACCTGATCGGCCCCGAGGTGACCGAATTGCTGCCGGAACTGACCCTGGCGCAGCAGTGGGACCTGACGGTGCACGAAATCTCGCGGAACGTGCACGCTCACCCGACCCTGGGTGAAGCCGTGAAGGAAGCCATCCACGGGCTGGCCGGGCACATGATCAACATGTAGGTCTCGTGAGTGGTGAGGACGGTTCTCGACCGACCTCACCACTCACGACCCGTTCTTGACCAAGCTGATCTGTGCGGCCACCTCCTCGGCCTTGCGTTCCTCGAAACCCACCCGATCCTTGAGTTCGTGGTGGTGCCATCGGTCCACCTCGCTGTACATGCGTGCGTTGGCTTGATGGAACTTCAGCCACTCCGACATGCCCGCGACCGACCGCGGACGCCGAGCAGTTGCGGCGGCATGCGCGTCCCGGAGTGTCTGCGGCTCATCGTTCACCTCTCGTTGCTTCTGTTCTCCGTCAGACCGTGGGACCCGATAACCGCATGGCAGGACATCCAGGGACGTCCTTGGTACGGTCGAAGACGCCCCAGCAAGTCCCTGGGGGGCGGATGCCGAACGAACGCCTGCGGGACGCCCTGCTGCGCAACGGCCTCACGCTGGAACAAGTCGCCGACGCCACTGGGGTTGACCAGAAGACCGTGGAACGGTGGATCACCAAGGGGCGGACGCCGTACCCGAAGCACCGGCACAAGATCGCCGCGATGGCGCGCGAGTCCGAGACCTACCTGTGGCCGGACTCGGTGGCCCCGGAGCGCAAGGCCGAGACGGCCGCCGCCGAGGTCGTGCGCGTGTTCCCGCACCGCAACGCCATCCCCGTCGAACTGTGGGACCGGCTGATCAAGGAAGCGTCGGACACCGTTGAGGTCCTGGTCCACGCCGCGCTGTTCCTGGTGGAGCGCCCGCGGTTCATCAAGGACCTGACCGCGAAAGCCCAGGCCGGGGCCAAGATTCGGCTGATTTTCGGAGATCCCGAGGGGGAGAGCATCGCTCTGCGTGGCGACGAGGAGCAGCTAGGCGACGGGACGCTTGCGGCGCGCATCCGCAACGCACTGGCGTTCTACCGGCCGCTGATCGGGGTGGAGATGCGCTTCCACAACACCACGCTCTACAACTCGATCTTCCGCTTCGACGACGAAATGATCATCAACACTCACGTCTACGGCTTCCAGGGAGCCCACGCCCCGTCCCTGCACCTCCGCCGGCTATCCGCCGGGGACCTCTTCGAGACCTACTCGGAGAGCTTCGAAGCCGTCTGGAACCTCGCCGCCAAGCCCACCACCTTCTGGGAGGCCACCCATGGCACGCGTTGACTATCTCAACGACCCGAACGCGCCGAAGGCGAACAGCATCGCGGTCGCCGTGTCCGCGTTCATCCAGGACGACGAAGGTCGCATTCTGCTGATCCGGCGGACCGACAACGACCTGTACTCGATCCCTGGTGGACAGCTCGAACTCGGCGAGACCCTGTCACAGGCCGCTGTTCGGGAGGTGCGCGAGGAGACCGGGATCGAGTGCGAGGTGACCGGGGTCATTGGGTTGTACTCGAATCCGAACCACGTCATCGCGTACGACGATGGCGAGGTGCGGCAAGAGTTCTCAATCTGTTTCCGTGCTCGTCGCATCGGGGGATCTGAGCAAACTAGTGACGAGAGCCGAGAAGTAGTTTGGGTTAGCAGGTTAAAACTTTGTGGGCTGTCGATTCATTCTTCGATACTTTTGCGGATTGAAGACGCGATACGGAATCAAGATTCCGCTGTTTTTACCTAGCTTTTCTTGGGCCTTTCCAGTTCGCTCTCCTTTCTTCTCTGGCCGCTCTTCCTGATCGACGGATTGCTTCTGGTGAAAGGTTTAGGGCGTCTGGGATGTGCAATAGGCGAGCAAGCTCACGAATCCTGCTTCTATGAAGGTGTTCCTCGTCGATGAAGTCTATAGCTCGACCGGCCCAGATGAGTGAGTATGCGAGAAAGTGAACCCACATATTAGCATCCATTTGTTCTGGGACTTGCCGTAGAGATTCGACCTCTGTCAAGTCGTCGCTCGGCTCTATGTAGAGGTCGATGAGGCGTGCCGTGGGATGGGTGTACCAGCTCATTAGCCTGTAGTAGGCGTAGGCGTCGGCTCCAGCGAGTTCCAAATCTTCGCATAGCTTTTCAAAATTTCTCGCCTGGTTGCCAGACGAGGTCTTAAGGAACTCTGCATCTGCGCCTGGAAATTGCTGCGAGCCGGAGCGTAAGATTGCTGATCGAGCCTTGGCTAGTGTTGTTGCGGCCGCCTTGCGGCCCTGTACATCCTTATTTAGCAAGGCCTCGGCGCCATCTGAACTTTGTGCTACCCAGTGCGCGGTCAGTGCAGATTCATAGGTCGCACGCAAGAGGGGAAAGGTCTCGATTACCAAGCTCGACTCGTACATGACGAGAGCTTGTTCGCCGATTCTGTAAGTATGAGCAACGAGCCCGAAGACGGAGAGGAACTTTCTCAAGTTTGGTCGAGAACCTCGCTCGCGAAACTTCGTCTCGCCGTTCTGGCGGCTCTTCCATAGGTCAATCAACTCGTGACATATTTGAGTGGCCGACTTTTCGTCGGGATCATACGTCATATCTATGCACCAACCTGTCGGGCTACAACTTCTGCTAGTGCTTTAGTAAGTATCTCCTTTGCTGCTCCGCCTAGTGTCTCGCTTACTTTCTTGAGTCGCCCCTTGGCTATTGGGTCTGAAGTGTTATTTGCGGTCTCATCGATTGCTGCGATTACTCGATCGGCGAGGTTTTCGCCAGTCGGCCACTGGCCCACGGCGCGACGTGCGGATGAGAATATGCGGGGAACGTACCATTTTGCGGGATTTCCCACTCCGCGACGAACCTCTAAATACTCGCCGTCCAAAGCGTCCAGTGCCTTAATGACCTGGTCCATTTTAAATCCTGTGGATTCTACCAAGTCCGAGACCTCTGGGTATGTCCCGCTTGTATATTCTTCAAACTTTCCTACCACTGCTTCCAAGACGGGAAGCTCTCGCGAATACCAGGAGTCGTCCACTCGTACCCTTTCCATATCAATGCGCTCATGGTCCGATAGTTGTCTCTGGGAGTGTTACTGAGGTACGTGTCGAACTTGGCTCTATGGGATCAAGGCGCGCCGCCGTCGGCGGCGCGCTGGTCACCTTGCGTCCGCGTCTCGCCTGCGGGCGCACCTTGCCCGACACGGCGGGCTGCCGCTCCGCTCCGCCCACCGGCCGGGCGGTGCACCCGCTGAAGCCGTGGACAGGTGTCGCCGCCGCCAGCGGCGCGCAGGTACGCCAATGAGCACGTCGGCCTCCTCGCTGAGACATTCGTGCCAGCGATGTCGCAAACGGCCCAACGGCTGTTACGCGGAGCCACCGCCCCGATGTCAGATCGTCACAACGGCCGTCGCGTCGGGTCAAGGCGGGAAAGCGTGCCTTGACCCGACGCGAAGGCCGCGTGGATGGCTTCGTATTGGGGAGATGGGGGAGGGGTGGGCGAGGGCCAGGCCGTCTCCAGGCCGTCAGACGTCGAGTAGGGGCGAGAACACGTGAGAAGTGTCCAGCCCTATCCGTGCAGGTCAGCGGCCAAAGTAGCGATCATGCCCAGGTCGCCCCAGACCGGTGATCAAAAGATCAACATGTAGGTCTCGTGAGTGGTGAGGACGGTTCTCGACCGTCCTCACCACTCACGAGACCCCGCGATCCCCTGGGGTCCAGTGCGGTCTGGCGGGGAGTGCGCGTTGCGAAAGCCACTTTCGCAACGTTGAAGGTTGCGAAAGTGGCTTTCGCAACGCGACCAGCGGGGCGTGTGCTTGGTGACCGTCGGCAGGGCTGGTCGTGAGTGGTGAGGATGGTCCTAACCATCCTTGCCACTCACGACCACGCCGGTACTTTCGCGTGACTGAGTGGACGGCGCGCGTGATCAGACGGACGACACGCGTGGCTAGGCGGACGACACGCGCGTGTCGTCCGCCTAGCCACGCGTGTCGTCCGTTCAGACACGTGTGTCGTCCGACTGTGGGTGCCTAAGACACGGTTGGCTCTAACCGTCCTCGCCAGCCATGAGCGTATGACGAGAGTGAAGGTGTGGAGCCGACGGCCGGTGCAGGGGGTCGTGAGTGATTAGTGTCGTTAGAACGGCCCAAGACACTCACGACAACCTGACCCACGCCCGCCCGCGACCGATCGACCGACCGCAAGTAGTCGGCTAATCGCGCAAGAAACCTAGAGCGTGTGGGTCGCGATCAGTTGGCCGATCGCCCGGATGTCCGAGCCCCGGAACTCCAGGCGCACGTTCCCCAGTCCGCTGAACCAGAGGTCCAGTTCGGCGTCCAGGTCGAAGGTGCCCGCGGTCTCGATCGAGAACGCTTGGATCCTGTTGTAGGGCAGCGAGGTGAAGTCCTTCTTCTTGCCGGTCATGCCCTGGACGTTCACCGCGATCAGCCGCTTGTTCGTGAACACCACGAAGTCGCGCACCGCCTTGAACGACGAGATGATCTCCTCGCCGGGGATGATGATCGGCTGCACCGTCGGCGCGATGTCCTTCGGCTTGCACGGCGTGAGCTTGAAGACGGTGTCCTTGGAGAAGTCAATCATGGTCTCCACGATACGGACGAACACGACGGGGGACCCGTCCCCGGCGGAGTGCCGCATACTGCCGGGGGACAGGAGGAGGCTCGATGAAGCGGCTCACGACGGCGCACGAAAGCCTGGCGCTCGGCGTGCCCCGGTCGGTCCCTGGCGCGGTGTTCGCCCTGACGCTCGCCGGAGGCGTATCCGTCGACCCCGGCGAGGGCGGCGAGATCTCCTTCGGGCGCAATCGGCCGCAGGTCGACGTCTGCGTGGGGGAGAACGACCTGCAGGTCAGCCGCAGGCACGGGCTGCTGAACTTCACCGGCGGCCAGTGGTGGGTCAGCAACACCGGCCAGTTGCCCATTCGCATGCCGAACTCCCGCTGGCTTTCGCGCGGTGAGGAGCCGATCCCCCTGTCGGACGGGTACACGCCGTTGTTCGTTCGCGGGTCGGGCAGGCGGGAGCACCTGCTCGAGTTGTACGTCGCCGGTGCCGACGGAGGGCAGCCCGTCACCCGGCACGGTGACGTCACCGTGCCGCCCCGCCGCTGGCGCCTCAGCCCGGAGGAACGCCTGGTCCTGGTCGTCTTCGGTCAGCGCTACCTCCTGCATGACCTCAACCCGCAGCCGCTGTCCCGCCAGCAGACGGCCGAAGTGCTCACGGAACTCCGCCCCGGCGAGACGTGGACCAGCCGCCGCGTCGAGCACGTCGTCATCGACGTCCGGGCGCGGTTGTCCGCCGGCGGCGTTTTCGGCCTGCGGCGCGAGGAGGTCGGCGAGCCGGTCGGCAACGCGCTGAACGACAACCTGGTTCGGGAGCTGGTGCTGTCCACCACTCTCGTCCCGCCGGACCTCGCCCTGCTCGACGCGCTCGGCTGAGCGTCCACAAGGGACGGTCAGCGCACGCCTTCCATCGCCGCTTTCGCGACGTCGCTGCCCTTGTCCGCCTCACCGGCGACCTTGACCAAAGCCGCTGTCGCTTGATCCCGGCTTTCCTCGGCTTTCACCCGTCCCGCGGACGCCGCGTTCACGCCGAAGAAGGCGCCGACCACGGTGCCGATCACCGTTCCCGCCGCGGTGATCACCGCCGTGACGTCCGAAGTGTTCGGGTACCGCCAGACCGCCGCCACCGCGATGACCGCGAGCGCGCTCAGCCCCGCCAGCACCGTCATGAATCCGTAGTTCCTGTTCACGGGCCCGCTCCCTTCAGGCTCTTTGGGGCCTGCTTCGCCCGAACGGCGCCCTTCGTTACGGCAAAAGGCCGGACTGTTATCCGCCGATGCCGAAACGTACGTCGTGGTCTTGGCCGGGCACTGCGAATTCCAAGAGCCGCAGCCCCTCTTCGGCGATCGAATCCTGATCTCGCAAGGGCTTCCGGGATTCGATCGTCAGGGTTGCCCCTTTGATCGCCCAGATGGCCAGGAATTCACCGTCGACGAGCAGGGTGCCCCGGCGGCCGCCGTTACCCGGTGGCAGTGGCACGCGGCGGCCGTCCGGGATCACGCGCACGCGATCGGCGTGGGAGAGCAGGACATTGTCGTATTCGGGAAGGAATCGGGGCGGCGCCGGGGTTTCCGGATCGGGACGCGGCGCGTCGGGGAGGTCGAACAGTTCCTTGCCCGCGGAGTCGGTGAAGATGCGCAGCCGCGGCCGGAGCCGTTCGAACACTTCCTTGAGCTTGGTGAGTCCCGACCAGACCTGGGCGTCGCGGACGGTCGCCGGGCCGAACGCCGCGAGATAGCGCCGCACCAGGTCGTCGAGGGAGATCCCGTCGGTGATCCGTCCGCCGACCCAGTCTTCGAGCAGGGAGAACGCGGCGGGGCCGGTCTGCCGCCACAAGCCGCGCGGGGTCGCGTGTGCCAGCGGGAGAAGCCCGCCGACCGCGTAGGCGAGTGTGGTGGGATCGACGCCGGGCCACCGCTCGGCCAGCGCGCTCCGGATCTCGGCGCGGGTGCGCGGCCCTTCGGCCAGCAGAGCCCGCCCCGCCTCGGCGATCTCGCCGAGATCCAGCCCGGCGATCTCCCGCGAGTAATGGCCGAGGAAACCGCGTTCGACCACCGGTCTGATGGTCGGCCACAGGGCGAGGCCGTCTTCGGCCGTCACGAGATGCACCGTTCCCCGCATCAGCGTCGACCGGACGACTTCGCGGGCGGCCAGCGGTTTCGCCAAGTCGTCCGCCTGGAAGTTCCGCAACCGCGACCAGAGGCCGACGTAGGAAGCGTCGGGCGCCTGCGCTTGGAGCCCCGCCAGCCGCTCGATCGCGCTGACGGCGGGCAGGCCGGAGCGCTCCAGCAGAAGTTGCCGGGCCAGGGTCGCCCGGTTGAGCGCTCGCGGGCTCAAGGTCTCCGTCGTCATCAGCGGTGCCTGCGAAAGAAGGTGCGAAGGTCTTCGGCGAGCAGGCCGGGGACCTCCATCGCCGGGAAGTGGCCGCCGGTGTCATGCTCGGTCCAGTGTGCCACCGGACCGTCCTGGAGACTCCGGATCGTGGTGTCCCCGGCGAAGACGGCGATGCCGCGCGGCGGGCCCGCGGGTGTTTCGCCGTCGCTGTCCCAGCCGCCCTGTGCCATCTGCCGGTAGACCTGCATGCCTTCGTACATCGCGTGCGCCGACGACGCGCCCGCGCCGGTGAACCAGAACAGGCTCACCGATGCCAGGAGGTGATCCAGGTCGACGGCATCCTCCGGCAGCTTCTTGGCGGGGTCGGTCCATTCGGCGAACTTCTCCACCATCCACGCGAGCTGGCCGACGGGTGAGTCGTTCAGCGAATACGCCAGCGTCTGCGGTCTGGTCGCCTGAAGGTGCAGGTAGCCGAACCCGTCGAGCTGCCTGCGGTTGAACTGTTCGGCCCGGTCACGGTCCTTGCCGGACAGCCCGTCGAGGTCCAGGGCGGGGCCGAGCGGCATGGCGGCACCGGTGCCGGTCAGGTGCACGCCTGCCACGCGATGCGGGGCGATCATCCCCAGGATGCTCGCGACCCCGGCACCCGCGTCGGTGCCATGGACGCCGAAGCGCTCGTAGCCGAGGCGATCCAGCAGCGTGATCCACGCCTGGGCGACGCGGAACAGGTTGCCCCAGCCGGGGCCCTGTGACGTCGAGAAACCGTAGCCGGGCAGGGACGGGATGACGAGGTGGAACTCGTCGCCCAGCGAAACGACGAGTTCGCGGAATTCGAACGGCGAACTCGGCCAGCCGTGCGTGAGGATCAGCGGCAGCGCGTCCGGCCTGGCGGAGCGGATGTGCAGGAAGTGGA
The DNA here is from genome assembly GCF_000384215.1 of Amycolatopsis alba DSM 44262. Classification (NCBI taxonomy): domain Bacteria; kingdom Bacillati; phylum Actinomycetota; class Actinomycetes; order Pseudonocardiales; family Pseudonocardiaceae; genus Amycolatopsis; species Amycolatopsis alba. Next base: position 5,752,144 of record NZ_KB913032.1, read on the forward strand.
TGGTCTGGCCGTCGATCTCGGTGGTGAACTGCGGGATTTCGTTCAGTTCCGCTTCCTGGGCACGCCAGTCGAAGCCGTCGGCCCAGTACTCGGCCAGCCCTTTGAGGTAGGCGACGGGGACGCCCCGGCTCCAGTCACCGGTGACCTCGCGCGGCCAGCGGGTCCGGTCGAGGCGGTCCTTGAGATCGTCGAGTTCGGCCTGGTCGATGGCGATGCGGAAGCGCTTGATGTCGTTCATGAGAGCTAAGCTAGAAGCCATTGCGGAAAGGTTCGTTCCGCAATGGTGGGCAAGGTGGGATCCATGGCGGAAACTTCGGCGAGACTGCTGCGACTCCTGTCGCTCCTGCAGACCAGGCGGAACTGGACGGGCCCCGAACTGGCGGACAGGCTCGGCGTCACGACCAGGACCATCCGGAACGACGTCGAGCGGCTTCGCGGGCTGGGCTATCCGGTCGACGCGACTCCCGGTGTCTCCGGTGGTTACGTCCTGGGTGCCGGCGCCGCCATGCCGCCGTTGCTGCTTGACGACGAGGAAGCCGTCGCGGTGGCGATGGGCCTGCGGACGGCCGCGGGCGGCACGATCGCGGGGATCGAGGAGACCTCGGTGCGCGCGCTGGCGAAACTGGAGCAGGTGCTGCCTTCACGGCTGCGGCGCCGCGTCGAGGCGCTGAATTCCGCGACGCTCGCCGTGCAGGGCGGCGGTCCCACCGTCGAAGCCGAAGTGCTCACGGTCATCGCCAACGCCTGCCGTGACAGCGAGACCTTGCGGTTCGATTACTTGGGGCACAATGGTTCCGAGACGCGACGGCAGGTCGAGCCGCACCGTGTCGTGCACATGAGCCGCCGGTGGTACCTCGTCGGCTGGGACGTCGACAAGCAGGACTGGCGCACCTTCCGCGCGGACCGGGTGCGGCCGCGCACCCCCAACGGGCGGCGTTTCGAGCAGCGCGAACCGCCCGAAGGCGGCGTTGTGGGCTACCTCCAACGCGGTGTGGGCGCGGCACTGTGGCGGCACCACGCGACGATCCGGCTGCACGCCCCGGCCGCCGAAGCCGCGGCCAAGGTCCCGCCCGCCGTCGTCGTCGAAGCCGTCGACGAGCGGACCTGCCTGCTCAAAGCCGGTGCGGACACACTGGAATACCTGGCGCTCTACCTGGGCCTGCTCGACGCCGACTTCGAGGTCGTCGACTCGCCGGAGTTCGCCGGGCACCTGCGCAAACTGATCGGCCGGTTCAGCCGCGCGGTGGACGCTTGACGTCGAAGACCAGTTCCGGGCGCTCCCAGGTGACCTTCGGCGGACTGGGCGGGAGGACACCGACCCGGCGTGCGCCCATCCGCTCGTAGAAGCCGGCCGCAGGCGGATGGGAGACGACGCGGATCTCGGTCATGCCGAGGTCCGCGGCCTGCCCGAGCATATGCTCGACCAGCCACGCGCCGATGCCCGTGCCCTGAGCCGCGTCGGCGACGAACAGCAGGTCCAGTTCGGCGGGGTACTCGATCAGGCTGTAGAAGCCGACCACGTCCCGCTGCGCGTGGGCGACGAACGAGGGATGGGTGGCGATGTAGTCCTCGGTGACCCGGTAATCCTCGAGAATCGACGCGTACTCCCCTTGATAGGCGGCCGAATCGTGCAACAGCGCTGTCACCTTGACGGCGTCGGAAGCGCTTGCCCTGGAGATGCGGTAGCTCGTCACGTCCGAAGCTTAGAACGTCACACCGACAGTTCTTGACCTCCAGCTAACTGGAGGTATCAGGCTGGGTTCCGACAGCTGGGGAACGAACTGGAGGAACGAGATGAAAGCGGCCGCGTTCACGGAAGCCGGTGGCCCGGAAGTGCTCCGGGTGCTGGAGCTGGAGGAGCCGCACGCCGGGGCGGGAGAGGTCCGGGTGCGGGTGAAGGCGGCGGGGGTGCAGCCGTACGACGCGGCCGTGCGGGCGGGCTGGGAACCCGCAGGACTCGAGCTGCGTTGGCCGCGTGTCCCCGGTAACGAGTTCGCCGGGGTCGTCGACGAGGCCGGTTCCGGGGTTACCGGCCTCGTCGCGGGGGCCGAGGTGCTCGGCTTCACCGCCGTGCAGGCCTACGCCGAGTACATCGTCGTGCCCGCGGAGAACGTCACGCCGAAGCCGGCGGAGATGCCCTGGGAGGTCGCGGGCGGTTTCACCGCCGGGACGCAGACGGCGTACCTGGCGCTGGACGCCTTGCGGATCGCCCGCGGCGAGACACTGCTGATCCACGGTGCGGCGGGAGCGGTGGGCACGGCCGCCGTCCAGCTCGCCGCGTTGCGCGGCGCGCGGGTGATCGGGACGGCGAGCGAGGCGAACCAGGACTACGTCCGTTCGCTGGGCGCCGAGGCGGTGGTCTACGGCGATGGCCTCGCCGATCGGGTCCGTGCCCTCGCGCCGTCCGGTGTCGACGCGGCGCTGGACGGGGCGGGCGGGGTCGCCTTCGACCTCTCGCTGGAGCTGGTCGGGGATCCGGACCGTGTGCTCACCCTGGTCGACCACGCCCGCGCGCTCGAACTGGGGGCGCGAGTGGTCACCGGTACGCGGTCGGCCGAGCGGCTGGGGCTGCTGGCGTCGTTGTACGCCAAGGGAGAGCTGCGTTTCCTGGTGCGGCGGACGTATCCGTTCGACCAGGCCGCGGCGGCGCACCGGGAGATCGAGACCGGCCACGGACGCGGAAAGATCGTGCTCACCTTCCCCTGAACTCCCGAGCGCCACGCTTGAGACGTTGAGCGTCCCAGGCGTGGCGCTCGGGGCTCAGGAACTTCGTATCTTTCGGATCAGGCCGCGTATGGCCAGGGGGGCGACGATCGCCACGAAGAGCACCAGCGCCGCCCAGCCCCCGAAGCCGCCGAACCCGCCCTCGTCGTATGCCGCCGGTGAGGCCTCACGCCAGTTCTTCGAGCCGCCGCCCGCGGACTCGTCGTCGGGACCCGCCGTCGCGGTGGAGGTCTTGTCGCCGCTGGCCGGACCCGCGCTGGGACCGGCGGAAGCGCTGGGGCCCGCGGCACCCGGACCTGTCTTGGGCTTCCCGTCCGGGTTGATGATCCCGCCGGTCACGAGCGGGTCGGGCGGGCTGGCCGCGCCGGCGCCGAGGCTGCCGCGGAAGGTCGGGTTACCGCAGTTGTCCGCGTTCAGCTGCTTCGGCGGTTGCCCGGTGAGCCGCGTGTTGGAGTTCATGATCTCCTGCGACAGGTTCGGCGGCAGCGGCGAATAGCCGACCCTGGCCATGTTGATCTGGCCGTCGCACGCGACGTGTTCCAGGAACGAGGTGATCGTCTCGGTCTTGCCGGGATCGCCGTAGCCGCCGCGGCAGGTGTCGCGGCCGCTGGTGCACGGCATCATGATGTACGAGTACGCCGAGATCGGGTACGACTTCGGATCGGTGTTCGTGTAGACCCGGTCCAGCTTCTGGCTCAGGTCGGGCCGCAGTTCCGCGTGCTTCAACGCGGCCGCGATGTTCTCCGCGTAGGGCTGCGTGTACTGGCCCGCGCCGTTCTGCACCCATACCGTCGGCACATGGTGCCGCTGGGCGTAGGCGAACTCGTCGTAGCCGATGGAGAACGCGATGGTCGCGTCACTCATGGCGGTCGCGATCTGGTCCGAGTCCGCGAGCAGCCGGTACCACTCGGAGTCCGGGCCCTGCCCCGGTAGCTGGATGGGGCGGACGCCCGCGGGCAGGTTTCCCATGCCGTTGCCGATGTTGCGGGAGACGAACCGGTTGTAGGCGTCGGGCGCGGCGTGCGCGATGAAGTCGTAGAACAACGCCGTCGTGCCCGATTGGCCGGTTCGGCCGACCAGGGTGATGGGCTGATCCGGCAGGGACTTCCCGCCGTTGGTCGCGGTGATGGCCGGATCGCTCCAGCGGACGATGTCCCGGCTGAAGATCCGGCCGATCACCTCCCGGCTGAGGTGCAGGTAGTCGACGCGGTTCCCGGCCTGGTCCTTGACGTTGTACATCAGCGCGATCGCGCCCGCGACGTCCGGGACGTACTGGTAGCCGCGGGTTTGCGCGGACAGTCCGCCGCCGCCCGCCGCGATGATCGAGGACACTTCGGCTTCGGTCCCGGCGAAGTCGACCGTCCGGTCGCCGAACTGGTTGACCCCGGCGGGTGAGCTGTTGGCCGAGTAGTTGATCGGGATACCGCGCGACTTCGCGCCGTTCTGCCAGTCGTTCATCGCCGGGCCGACATAGCTGGACCCGGAGCCGGTGACCGGGGTCAGCGCCGCCGCCCCCGGAGTGATGACCAGCGACAGCGCCACCGCGACCCCGCCCAGCGCGGCCAGCCTGCGGATCATCCGAATCGCCCGTTCACGTAGTCGTGGGTGCGTTCGTCCGACGGCGCGTTGAAGATCGTGTCCGTCGGGCCGTGCTCGATCACCCGGCCGGGTTCGTTCTCGGCCGCGAGGAAGAACGCGCAGTGATCCGAAACCCGTTGGGCCTGCTGCATGTTGTGCGTGACGATCACGACCGTCACCTCGTGCCCGATCTCGGCGATAGTCTGCTCGATCCGCCGGGTCGACGTCGGGTCGAGCGCGGAGCAGGGCTCGTCCATCAGCAGCACGTTCGGTTGCACGGCGAGCGAACGCGCGATGCAGAGCCGCTGCTGCTGCCCGCCGGACAGCGCGCCGCCGGGGGAACTCAGCCTGTCCCGGACCTCGCGCCACAGCCCGGCCCGCTCCAGGCTCTGCTCGACGAGCGCGTCCTTGTCGCCGCATTTGACGCCGGCGAGCTTGAGCCCGGCCAGGACGTTGTCGCGAATGGACATCGCCGGGAACGGGTTCGGCTTCTGGAACACCATGCCGATCCGCAGCCGGACCTGCTGCGGACGGGTCCCGTCGGCGTAGATGTCCTTGCCGTCCAGCAGGACCTCGCCGGTCAGCGACGCCGACGGCACCAGTTCGTGCAGGCGGTTGAGGATGCGCAGGAAGGTCGACTTGCCGCAGCCGGACGGGCCGATGAGCGCGGTCACCTCCTTGGCGGGCATCCGCAGTGAGACCCCTTCGAGCACGAGACGGTCACCGAACCAGGCGCCGATCTCACGGGATTCGAGGGCCGCCGCACCGGGCGGCGGTCCGCCGGTGAGCTCGACCAGCGGGCGCGCCGGACTGTCCACGTAGGACACTTCAGTGTCGGTCACCGGTTCTCCTGTGTCTTGACGGTGGTTCTCTTCGCCTTGCGTTTCGACCGGTCGCGGCCCACCAGCCTGGCGATCGCGAACAGGCCGAAGATGAGCAGGATCAGCACGAGCGCGCCGACGTAGCCACGCTGCTGGACGTTCTCCAGCGGCTGTTTGATGAACCGGTAGATGAACAGCGGGATGCTCTCCTGCGGGTCGGAGAACGGGTTGGCGTTCATCCCGAGCGCGCCGAACGACGTGAACAGCAGCGGCGCGGTCTCACCCGCCACACGGGCGATGCCGAGGATCACGGCGGTCGTCACCCCGGTCCGCGCGGTCGGGAGCACCACCGACCACACCGTGCGGGCCCGGCTCGCGCCGAGCGCCAACGACGCTTCGCGCAGGCCGTCCGGGACGAGGCGGAGCACCACGTCCACCGTCCGGGTCACGGTCGGCAGCATGACCATCGTCAACGCGAGGGTGGCCATCATCCCGTTGTAGCTGAACAGTCCCACGCCCGCCTGGATGCCGGGGATGATCAGGGCCGCGTATACGAACAGACCGGCCACAATGGACGGCAGGCCGCTCATCGCGTCGACCATGATCCGCACCGGGCGCCGGAACCTGGACCGCGTCTCGTTCAGGAACACCGCGGTGAGCACGCCCAGCGGCACCACCAGGACCAGGGTCAGCGCGGTCTGTTCGAGGGTGCCGACGACCGCGTGCAGACCGCCGGTCTCGGTCACCGGATCGGTCGGCGCGACCGTGGACATGTCGTGGGTGAAGAACGCGGGCCGTAGATACGGCGCGCCTTCGACGACGATGTAGATCAGCAGCGACAGCAGCGGGGCGAGCAGGACCAGCGCCCCGGTGACGACGACGGTGGACACGAGCCGGTCCGACGCGGCGAGCCTGCCCAGCCTGTCGCGGGTGACCAGGTAGAGCATCGCCAGGTAGAGCAGGTACGTGACGATCAGGTCGGCCAGCCAGCCGGGGGAGTCCAGCAGCAGATGCATCACGAACCAGGTCAGCAGCGTGGCCGACACCGCGCAGCCGATCGCCGCGAGCCGGTCCTGCCTGGTGGTTTCCGACGGCCGTCGTTTGACGAGTTTGCGCGGGGCGGGCGCGACAGGGGGAGTCAGAGTCGTGGTCACGCGTCCACCCCCGCGCCCGAACGGCTCTTGGAGATGATCACCGACGCGGTGAAGTTCGTCGCCAGGGTGAACACGAACAGCACCAGTCCCGCCGCCATGAGGCCGGACAGCGCGAGCCCGGACGCGCCGGAGTTGTTGGCGATGAACCCGGAGATCGTCGCGCCGCCGAACTGGAGGATGTGGTTCGTGATCTCCGGAACCTGCGGCAGCAGCAGGGAAACGGCGATCGTCTCGCCGAGCGCGCGGCCGAGCCCGAGCATCGAACCGCCGATGATCCCGCCCCGCCCGAACGGCAGCATGACGGTTTTGACCATGCCCCAGCGGGTGCTGCCCAACGCGAGCGCCGCCTCCTTCTCACCGGGCGGCGTCTGCGCGAACACCTCCCGGATCACCGACGTCGTGATCGGGAGGACCATCAGCGAGACCACCAGTCCCGCGATGAACATCGACTGGATGTACAGCGCGTTCTCCTTGTCGGAGAACAGCGGGAACCAGCCGAGGTTTTCGGTCAGCCACAACGAGATCGGCATGATCTGCGGGCCGAGGAAGGCGAAGCCCCACAGGCCGTAGAGCAGGCTCGGGATCGCGGCGAGCAGGTCGACCAGCCCGGTCAGGAACCCGCGGATCTTCCCGCTGGAGTACTCGGTGATGAACAGCGCGGCCAGGATGCTCAGCGGGACCGCGATCAGGACCGCGATCAGCGCGACCACGATCGTCCCGTAGAGCAGGCCGAGCACGCCGAGCACACCCGAGGCCGGATCGAACCGGATGGTGGCGAAGAAACCGAAACCGGCGGTGTCGAAGGCGGGCCCGGACCGGTAGACGAGGAAGAAGCCGATGACCACGAGGATCGCCAGCATGGTCAGCCCGGCACCGGTGGTGACCCGGCGGAACGCGCGGTCGGCCCGCGACAGGACTTCGGTGATCGCCCGCCGCACCGGGGCTCCCGGTGGGGACGGTTCGGGCCGGGGTGGCGCGATGGTCACGAGCGGCCTTCCTTCGTGTTGGCAAGTAAAGGAGTTCAGGGCACACCACGTCGCCCCTCGATGCGGCCAGTATGTGGTGCCCGTGGCCGGGAAAGGTGTCCACACGGAGAACGCCCGACGGGGCGTGTGTGAATCAGTGCGGGCATACGGTTCCAGCCCGTTGACCCCGAACGGGTGACTCGGGGACGTTGGGTCGCGTGAAATCTGGGGAGTCGTCCGTGTTCCTGGTCCGCGCAAGACGAGCCGGGGTCGTGCTGATCTGCGGGATACTGGCGGTCGCGGGGGTGTCCGTTCCCGCCGCGCAGGCGCAGCAGCCCACCAATCCGCCGTACCGGCTCAAGACCGAGCCCGCCGATCTCTCGGCTGCCCAGAACGGCGACCCGCTGCGGATCACGCTTTCGGGATTGGCCAAGGGGGCGAGGGCGAAACTCGTCATCTGCCCGAAAGACGTGCCGGACAATTTGATGAAGAAGGTCTACGTCCCGCCGTGGCAGAAGGACAGCACGCTGCTCACCAGGGTGCAGTCCTACTGTCAGGACCAGTTCGGCGACGAATTCGCCGGGCAGAACGCGGGTATGCAGATGATGGAAAGGGTGCGGAGCGCCACGAGCGGCGACATCGTCTTCGACACGTCGATCCCGCGCGGTACCTTGCGCCCGCATCCCGTCGCCTGGGATCCGCTTTACACCACTTATGAGAAAGCGGTGAATCCTGGGGACAAATTCCCCAAGGTCCCGTGGGCGGACAATCCCGTGGTCGTCGATCCGGTGACCGGCGCGAAGTCCAGGCGGCAATTCTCCTTCACCTGTGACGAGAACAATCCCTGCAGCGTCACGATCCAGATCACCGCGCAGGATGCCACGGGCAAGAGCGTGACCTGGGTCGACGACTCGATCAAGTTCACCCCGTACCTGCCGGGTATCGGGGTCAAGGGCTGCAAGGGAATCGGCAGGAACACGCTCGACGCCAGCATGCCGGAGCGGCTCGGCCGGACCGCGGTCGCCTGGAACCAGGCGCTGTGCGCTCCCACGGGGGCCGAGCAGCCCGCCAACATCGTGAACGAGACCGAGGACACCGGGCTGACCGCGTTCGACAAGGGCGCTTCCGATCTCATGATCACCGGAAGCGGGAACGCGCTGGCGGCGCAGACTGTCCGGTCCAGGGAGTACGTCCCCGTCGCGATCAACGCGGCGGTGATCGCCGCGGTCGGGTGGTCCCCGACCGATGTCAACGACGAAGGGAACCCGCTCGGCTCGAAGCTCACCGGCACGATGGCGTTCACCAACGCCGAGCTGGCGAACATGTTCACGAAGGGCGGGCAGAACCCCGACGCCGGTGGCCGGGGCGGCGTCTTCAAGGACGGTTCGCCGCTGGTCGCCCGCAACGGCGCGCTTTCGGCGATCAAGGACGGCCAGCCCGCCGGGCTGGTCGCGGCGAACCGTCGCTCCGGCTACAACGGAAGCGCCGATTTCTTCGGGGTGACCGGTGAGTCGGGACCGGGGACGGTCCCGTTGGCCCTGACCAAGGTCCTCGCCGGGACGGCGCCGGCGGACTGGGTCTTCCCCGCGCTCGGCAAGGCCTACTTCGGCGAGCTGAACGGGAAGTCCCCTGGGACGATCAAGGATCTGGGCGCGCTCGACCCCGGCAGTGCGAAGGTGCACAACGTCGACGCGAAGACCGGGCAGCTGGCGGTGCGCAAAACCGTGGACAACGCCGTCGCCGGTCGTGGCGCGGACTGCGACGGTGGCTGTGTCAACTGGGTGATCACCGACCTCGCGACCGCGACGATCAATCGCTGGACGCCGGTGGCCCTCCCGGACGGCAAGGGGAACTTCGTCGCGCCGACCGAGCAGAGCCTTCAGCTGGCGGCCGATTCGATGAAGACCGGTCCCGACGGAACGGTCGAGACCGGCACCGTGACCAAGGACGGCGCGTACCCGCTCACCTTCGTCGAATACATGGCCGTCCCGGTCAACCCGTTGATCGACGCGAACTGCAAGCCGCTGAAGGAGAAGCAGGACCAGCTGAAGTCGTTCGCCGGGCTCGCCGCGGGCTTCGGGCAGGCGCTGCTTCCGCCGGGGATGACCCGCCTGAGCCCCGGCCTGGCCACCACCGCGTCCGCGCGGGTCGCGAAGATCGGCACCGGCACCGCCGAAAAGGCCTGCGGGGAAAAGGAAGCGGCGAAGAACCCGCCGCCGCCGGGGGCGAACGGGGTCACGCCCGCTTCGAACCCTTCGCTCGGCGGACCTTCGGGCGGTCAGGGTTCGTCGGCCGGAACGACGGCGCCTGCCGCCGCCGGACTCGTTCCCGCGGTCGCCCCGACCCCGGAAAGCGTGGCGGCGGCGAAGAAACTCGCCGAGTCGATCGACATCCCGAAGTTCGCCGGTGCCGGTGCGCTCGGCGCGCTGATCCCCTTGGTGGCCTTGGTGATCCTGGCGACCCTCCCGTCCGCGACGGCGTACGTCGCGGCCGGGCGGCCGGTGCCCGCCTGGTTGACCAGGGTGCTGGCGGTGCTGATCGGTCTGCTGCGCCGTAAGCCCTCGGGCGGCGTGGCGTGAGCACGGAGGTCGAAGAGAAACAGTTCCTGCGGTTCGGCCCCGGCTGGATCGGGACGGTCGTGTTCGCCTGGCTGGTCACCACCCTGGTGGCGCTGGGGCTGGTCGTCTACGCGCTGGGCCCGATGCTGCAGTCGGGCGACCAGCGGAAGGCGCTGACCGAGATCCGGGGCGAGATCGGGGTGGCGCTGGGCGCCAGTCAGAGCCTGTTCGGAGGCGGGCCGCCCGCCAAACCGGCCGAGTTCGGCAAACCGGTGGCCGTCCTGGAGATCCCCGCGCTCAAGGTGCAGCAGGTGGTCATCGAGGGCGCGTCGAGCAGCGAGACCGCGTCCGGGCCGGGTCACGTGCCGGGAACGGCCGGGCTCGGTCAGCCGGGCAACGCCGTGATCGCCGGCCGCAACGCCGGCTACGGCGGGCCGTTCGGCGCGCTCGGCAGCCTGCGGCAAGGTGACGAGATCGTCGTCGCGACGACGCAGGGCAAGTCCGTCTATCGGGTGACCGAGACGGCGACCAGGCCGCTCGACGAGGGCGCCGACTACGGCAAGACCCAGAACGACCGGCTGACCTTGGTGACGTCGGCGTCCTGGTGGCCGCTGGCGTCGGAAGAGGCGACGGTGGTGACCGCGGCGCTGGAGGGGCGGCCGTTCCGGCCCGTCCCGCAGAACGGCAGGGCGGACGCGCAGGACGGCCGGACCGGTGACGGCGCCGCTTGGGCCGGATTGGTGCTGGCCTTCGGCGGTTTCGTGGCGGCGGCGGCCGGGGCGACTTTCCTTTATCGCCGGTGGCGTCCGGTTTCGACCTACGTCATCACCGGGCCGGTGCTGCTCACGATGGGTGCGCTCGCGGCCTTGGCGCTTTGGCGATTGTTCCCGGCCTGGGCGTAATCCAGGATTTCGGTCTTTTCGGACTGAAATCCGTCTCATGTTGTGGATCTTCGCCCGTTCCAGACTTTGGTCGGTGGACTCATCACCGGTAGCTCTTTAGATTCTCCCCAATACACCCGGTCAGGGTAATTCATTCGGGCAACCGAAGGGATTCCTGTTACGGGCTGTGTCGTTTCAAAACAGGGAGAGTTCGATGAGCAGATTCAGCCGGGTGGTCACATGCTCGGTTCCGGTCGCGGTCGGCGCTTTGCTGCTGTCGACCGCGGTTTCCGGTGCCCAGCCGTCGGAGGAGGCGCGCACGCAGTCCGGGATCACCGCACTGCAGAGCATCAAGAAGAGCCTCACCCCGGCTGAGCGCAAGCAGTCGAGTCAGCTCGTCGTCGAAAAGCGCCTCCGCGCGGACAAGGGCCTGGCAGGCAAGCTGCCCGAATACCGGACCGGGCTGGGCGTCAGCGACGCCGGCACCGTCGCGGTGGACATCAAGGGCGCCGGGCAGTCGCTGGTGGACGCCGTCAAGGCCGCGGGCGGCACCGTCCGGTACGCCTCGCCCACCGGCTCGATCCGCGCCGACCTTCCCCTGAACGCCGTCGACGGGATCGCCGGACGCGGGGACGTCGCCGAGGTCAAGGCCGCTTCCCAGGCGATGACCTGGAACGAGTCCGCGCCGCAGGACCGGCGCCAGGCCGCCGTCAAGCAGACCGCCGCCGCGCTGCAGGTCGCCGAGGGCGACAAGGCGCACGGCAACGACACCGCGCGCACCAAGTACGGCGTCACCGGCGCCGGGCAGAAGGTCTGCGTGCTCTCGGACGGCGTCAAGTCGCTCCAGGCGTCCCAGACCGCCGGCGAACTCCCCGCCGTCGACGTCCTCCCCGGTCAGGCGGGCAGCGGTGACGAGGGCACCGCGATGCTGGAGATCATCCACGACATGGCCCCCGGCGCCACGCTCGGTTTCGCGACCGCCTTCACCAGCGAGCAGAGCTTCGCCGACAACATCCGCGCGCTGCGCACCACCGGCAAGTGCACGATCATCGTGGACGACGTGTCCTACTTCGACGAGTCGCCGTTCCAGGACGGCCCGGTCGCGCAGGCCGTCAACGACGTGACCGCCGCGGGCGTGCTCTACTTCTCCTCCGCGGGGAACTCGGGCAACCTGACCGACGGCACCAGCGGCTACTACGAGGGTGACTTCCGCGGCTCGACCAGCAAGATCTCCGGGATCACCGGGACGCCGCACGACTTCGACCCGAGCGGCACGACCCAGCTGTACAACGCGCTTTCGCCGAACTCGGTCGGCCGCTACGTCACCCTGTTCTGGTCCGACCCGTGGGGCAAGGCCACCAGCGACTACGACCTGTTCGTCCTGAACTCGTCCGGTTCGGTCGTCGCCTCCAGCGAGAACGCGCAGAACGGCAGCCAGAACCCGTACGAGATCGCCCAGGTCCCGGCCAGCGGTTCGGGCTTCAAGGTCGCCGTGGTCAAGTACAGCGGCTCCGACCGGTTCATCGCGCTCAACGTGATCCGCGGCCGCTTCGTCCCCTCCGGCTCGCTGAAAGCCTTCAGCACCAACGGTGTCACCTCCGGCCACTCGGCGGCCGTCAACGCCTTCAGTGTCGCGGCCGCCCCGGCCGCCGGTGCCTTCGGCCGCGCGCTCGAGACCGGTGACCCGGCGAACCCGGCCGGTCCCTTCCCCGGCCTGTTCACCGCCGCCAGCAAGTGGGAGCGGTTCACTTCGGACGGTCGCCGTCACCAGTTCTACAACCCGGACGGTTCGGCGATCACCCCCGGCAATGTGACCTCGACCGGTGGCGCGACGCGGAACAAGCCGGACATCACCGCGGCCGACGGCGTCGCGACCTCGGTGACCGGGTTCCAGCCGTTCTTCGGGACCTCCGCCGCCGCGCCGAGCGCCGCCGCCATCGCCGCGCTGCTGAAGCAGGGCAAGCCCGCCGCGACCCCGGCGGAGATCAGGAACGCGCTGACCTCGACCGCGATCGACCTCGGCGCCCCTGGCTACGACCCGGTCACCGGTGCGGGCGTGATCATGACCGACCCGGCGCTCGCCGCGCTGGGCGTCGCGCCCAAGAAGTAGTTCTCACCAAGGAAAACGGCCCGGTGCGCACCAGCGCACCGGGCCGTTTCTTCGTTACTTCAGGACTTGACGCAGGACAGGCCGTTCGGGCCCGACACGGTCAGGAAGCCGTACCGCTTGATCGTGGTGGCGAGCTGGCCACCGCAGAGCGGGCTGGCGGTCGAAGCCGAGTCACCGGCGTCGAAGCCGACGGCGCGCTTGGCCTGGTCGTAGCTGGGGGTGCGGGAGTCGACGACGTTGTAGACGCTGCGCGCGCCCAGGAACGCCGTGGTGAAGGCCGGGGTGTAGTTACCGGCGGAACCGGCGACCGGGGAGCCGTTGAAGCCGGCACCGGTCAGCGGGTTGACGGTGAAGCCCGCGCGCTTGTCGGCGGTCACCGCGTTGCCCTGCGCGATCCACTGCGCGATGGAGAACGGCGCGATGGCCTTGGCGCGGTCGGCGGCCGGGATGGAGTTGCCGTCGTGCTCCTGGAACCGCTTGATGGTGACCGGCTTCGTGGTCGGGTCGAAGCCGAGGACGGTGCCGGTGAAGAAGCTCAGCGTGCCGGAACCGGTCTGCGGCAGGTAGACCGCGATGGGGGAGTTGGCGCCGCCGACCTGGTTCCAGTTGGTGATGGAACCGTCGTAGATGCCGCGCAGCTGCGCCAGCGTCAGGGTCAGGCCCGCACCGGAACCGGTGGCCGAGGACGACCAGGTGACGCCGTCGGTGGCGAAGGCGAAGAACTCGAAGGTGGACGGGTCCGACGAGCCGCGGGCCGAGGACGACCGCGCGATGTCGATCTTGCCGTCGCCCGCTTCGGCCGAGGCCTTCAGCGCGGCCTTGCCCTGCGACGAACCGTTCGGGGCCGGGTTGCTCGCGCTGTAGACGACCTGGTCGGCGAACGGGTCGGCCGGGACGGTGAACGTCTGGCCCGCGGCGAGCACCGGCGGCACGTTGACGTAGTTGTCGGGGTCGCTGTTCCAGGCGCCGCTGTTCGCGTTGGCCAGGATCGCGCCGGTGATGTCGACGGTGGTGTCCGAGCCCGCCGCGGCGATGACCTCGGAGAGGCCGTTGGCCGGGGCGACCGCCGAGGCGGTGCCGGTCAGGGTGAGGCAGGCACACGCGGCGATCGCGGTGGCGCCGAGAAACCGAGTGGTACGAGCACGCATCTTGTTTGCACTCTTTCTCTAGTCCCCAAGTCGTCACGGGATTCCGTGACTTGGCACAATCCTCGCTCCGCAACACTGTCCGGTTACGGTGCTTCGCGTTCCCGCCCGACGTCATGGTGGTTAATCTCCGGGGAACGCACTTTCCGTGATCAGCCGTCACGGAGAACGATTCGGTGAATGTCCGCCGGAATCGCGACGGTATTTCCGCCGCCAGTCGGCGATGGTTTCGATCCCTTCTCCGATGGCCGCCTCGGTGGTGGCCGACCGGAAGCGGTCGAGTCCGCGCTGGGCCTCGATACGCCGTCCGTACGCATGAGTGGCGATCGCGACGATGCGGTCTTCCGTATGCAGGCGCCACCGCCAGCGACCCCCGCTGAGATGACTGAAATCGCTGGTCAGCTCGGTGATGTTCGTGCTGAGCCAGGCGATCGCGACAAGGCATTCCTCGGCTCGCGGATAGTCGTCGGGGGCCGAACCCAGCGACACGTTGTTTCCGCCGAGCAGCCGCCATCGGATGGTCTGGTCACCGGTTTGGACCAGCTGGAAGCGTGGATTCTTCTTCACCGTTCCGCGCTCCCGCGTCGGAGTGAACGGTGTGAATTCCCCCTGGGCACATCCGGTGAATCGCCTCGGTGTGGTGAAGGGGTTACCGGTTTTCCTTAAGGCGCGACGGCCGCCGGGTGAACGTTTTGCCCCGGCGACGGCGCGCTAGCCTGAACGGACGCGGGTAATCGGAAAAAAATCACCGAGCCGGATCGGTCCGGCACGGTCTGCGAGGAGGATCGATGGACAACGGCAGGACCGCGATCGTCACGGGTGCGGGTTCGGGGCTCGGCCGGGAGATCTCCCGCGCGTTACTCGGCGCCGGTTACCGGGTCGCGCTCGCGGGCCGCCGCGCGGAGGCGCTGGCCGAGACCGCGGGCGGGGACGCGAAAGCGCTTCCCGTGCCTGCCGACGTCGCCGATCCCGATTCCGTCGCCGCGTTGTTCGAGACGGTGCGCGCGGAGTGGGGACGGCTGGATCTCCTGGTGAACAACGCGGGCGTGTCCGTGGGCGGGACCGTCGACGAACTGTCCTTCGCGGACTGGAAACGCGCCGTCGACACCAATCTGACCGGGATGTTCCTGTGCGCGCAGCAGGCCGTGCGGCTGATGAAGGCGCAGGATCCGCGCGGCGGCCGGATCGTCAACAACGGCTCGATCTCCGCGCACGCCCCGCGTCCCGCGTCCGTCGCCTACACCGCGACGAAACACGCGGTCACCGGGCTGACGAAGTCGATCTCCCTCGACGGCCGGGCCTGGAACGTCGCTTGTGGACAGATCGACATCGGCAACGCCGCCACCGAGATGACGCTGCGGATGGCGGACGGCATCCCGCAGGCCGACGGCAGCGTCAAGGCGGAGCCGACCTTCGACGCCCGCCACGTCGCGGACGCCGTGCTGTACATGGCCGGGCTGCCGCTGGAGGCGAACGTGCAGTTCCTGACCGTCACGGCGACCGCGATGCCGTACATCGGGCGAGGCTAGCGGGCGACTGCCCCAAGCCCGGTCACGCGAGTCACGCTCTCGCGCAGCCGGCCCCCCGAAGTCACGGGATCACCTTCGCCTTCTTGAACTCGTCGAACAGCCGGAAGAGCATCGACGACGTCTCGACGTACTCGTGGAAACCGGCCCGCCGCGCCTTGGACCCGTCCGCGAACATGTCGTAATCCCAGCTGAACACGAAATCCGCGAAGCCCCACGAAGACGAGACGGCGCTGTACGGCACCTCGAGGCCGTACTTGGCGGAAATCGAGGTCCAGAGTTCTTCCTTGTCCGCCATGACGACGTCCAGCGACATCGGCAGCGGGGGCGCCACCTCCAGGTCGAAGTACGCGGCGATCTTCGGCCAGAGTTCGCTCCAGCGGAACAGGTCGCCGTTCGCGATGTTGTACGCCTCGTTCTCCGAGCCGGCGGCCCAGACGGTGGCCTTCGCCAGCAGTCCGGCGTCCGTCATCTCCAGGAGGCTGTCGTACGCGCCGGGTTTGCCGGGGAAGCGCAGCGGCAGGCCGAGTTCCTTCGAGATCGAGGCGTAGACGGCGATGGCCAGCGCGAGGTTCATCGGGTTGCCGAGCGCCGTGCCGCCGACCACCGACGGCCGGATCGCCGACCAGGTCCAGCTCTTGCCCGCCTGCCGCCGCTCCAGGAACTGCTGCTGGTCCACATTGAACTCGGGCGGCATGTGCCCGGCGTCGTCCTCGCGTGCCGGGGTCTTGAACGGGCCGAGGTGGGCGCCGTAGACCTTGTAACCCTGCATGAGGCTGACGTGGCGCAGGCCGGGCGCGGCGGGCTCGATCGCGTCGACCAGGTTGGTCAGCATCGCCAGGTTCGGCGGGACCAGTTCGGCCCAGGTCGGCTTGTCGACATAGGCCGCGTAGAACACGTGCGTGACGTCGTCCAGGCCGCCGAGCTTCGCGCGGGTGTCGTCCGCGTCGAGCAGGTCGACGGCGATCTGGCCGGGGCCGCCGCGCCGCGACAGGCCGATGACCCGCCAGCCGGGCTGGGCTTCCAGGTGTTCGATCAGGTTCTTGCCGATGACCCCGTTGGCCCCGGCGACCAGGGCGACCTTGCGTTCTTCGTTCATGTCACCGAGCTTGGACCCGGCGCCGAGATAAGTCCAAGGCATAGATATCACCGCTCCGATAAACTCTCTTCATGACCAGCCTGCGGCAGCTCGAATACCTGGTGACCGTCGTCGACACCGGCTCCTTCACCAGGGCGGCGGAGTTGCTGCACGTGACGCAGCCCGCGCTGTCGCATCAGGTGCGCGCGCTGGAGAAGGGGGTCGGCGGGCCGCTGCTCGAACGCCTGCCGCGCACCGTCCGCCTCACGCCGATGGGGCGCGCCATGCTGCCGCACGCCCGCGCCACCCTCGCCGACGCCGAACGCGCGCGGTGCGCGGCCCGGCAGGCGTCCGGGCTGGAAGCCGGGGAACTGCAGATCGCCACGGTCTACTCGGTCGGTCTCGGTGTCCTGCCCGCCGCGTTGCGGGTGTGGCGCCGGGAGCGGCCGGAGGTCGACGTCCGGCTGGTGGAGTTCCGGCACGCGGACGAACTCCGCGACGCCATGGCGTCGGGTGAGGCCGATGTCGCGGTCGGCCCGGTCCCGCCGGGCTGGGACGGGCCGGTCCGCGAACTCGGCACCGAGGAGTTCGTCGTCGTCCTGCCGATCGACGGGCCCCGCGAAGACGACGGCACCGGCGTCGTCGACCTCGCGACCCTCGCCGACTGCGCGTGGGTGCACTACGCGCCGGGCAACGGGCTCGCCGATCTCGTCGACCAGGCCTGCGCCGCGGCGGGATTCCAGCCGAGGGCCGCGGTCCGGACCGAACAGACCGCGGCGGCCCCGGTGCTCGCGGCGGCGGGCCTCGGTCCCGCGCTGGTCCCGGCGAACGTGCTGCCCGAAGGCTTCCACGGCCGGGTCCTGCGGCCCGAACCGGCGATCCGGCGCACACTGGCCGCCTACTGCCGGAGCGCGCCCGACCCGCTGACCTCGGCCTTCATCGACGTCGTCGCGGGCGAGTGCACGCTCGGGCTACCGGAGGGTCACCGCTGAGAGATCGACGCTCCCGAACGTCGTCGCCTTCACCTCGCCCACCCGCTCCGCCCAGACTGCGTGCCCGTGCCCGGACCACAGTGGCGCGACCGGCAGATCCCGCAGCAGCTGGTTCTCCGCCAGACGGTAGACCTCGCCGCTGTCGGCGGATTCGGTCTCCTCGGCCGATTTCAGCAGGTCGGCGAACCCGTCACTGGTGTAACCGGTGAGCTCGACGATCTTGGCCAGCACCTCCTGCGGGCTCGGCGTCACGAGGTCCACGTCGATCGCGAACGGGCCTTCGCCGGGATCCGGGGAGAGCGGGACTCCGGCCGCCTTGGTGACCTGCTCCGCCAGCGGGCGCAGCCAGCGGGGCTGGAACTGTCCGAAGTGGACGGGAGCGGCGGGGAACTCCGCCTGGGTCAACAGGGCCTTCCCCGCCCCGGCGTCGAACGTGCACGGGCGGCAGGTACTGCTGCGTTCACCGGGGGCGACGGCGGGCGGCAGCAGGGACTTCGCCGGGTCCACCTGCTTGTCCAGGACACCGGCCTCCAGTGCGGCGCGATCGACGCCGAGTGCGAAACCGTGCCGGACGGTGGCTTCGGAGAACTGTGGCGCGGTCAACGGGAAACCGAGGTAGGAGACGTTCGGGAGCGCCCACATCACGTGCCGCTGCGCGAAATCGGCGTGCATCGCTTCGTGCCGCTCACCGGGGACCACGGTGGACAGATCGAGCTTCCCGGACTTGACGGCGTCGTACAGCGCCGTCGCGTCGCCGGTCTTCAGTTCGATCACGCGCGCTTTACCCGGCGCGTCCGCGACCCGGACCAGCTTGGCGCCCGTGGGCTGCCAGCCGCCGTCCATGCGGAACGGCCCGTTGCCGACGGGCTGGGCGAAGAACCGGATCCAGTCACGTGAGGCCAAGGCCGAAGCGGGCAGCGGGACCAGCGCGGGGGAGGAGAGCAGGGCGGGGATCTGCCCGGACGGCCGGTCGAGGACGAGCCGGATCGTCAGCGGGTCCGGCGCGGTGATCTCCTTGGCCCGCACCAGATCCTTCAGTACCTTCGAGCCCGCCCAGCTTTCCCCCGCCACTACCTTCCAGGTGTCCACATAGGACTGCGCGGTGACCGGGGTGCCGTCGTGGAACTGCCCGCCGTCCTTCAGCTTGACCGTCCACGTCGTGCGGTCGGTGCTGCCGATCGACTCGGCCGCGCGCGGTGTCGCCTTCCCGGTCACCGGGTCATAGTCCGCCAGCGGCGTCCACAGTGCGCTCGTGACGAGCCTGCCCGCCTGATCGCGGGCGTCCGCCGGGTTGGTGGAGACCGGTACCGGCAGTCCCACGCGAAGAACGTCCGGTGCGGGCGGTTCGCCGGATTCCGTGCAGCCCGCGGCGACCAGGGCGGCGACGAGGAACGGGGCCAGAAGACGCAAGCGCATGGTCATGTCATAGCAGTCCCGCCCCGACCAATGGCGGTTGTGCGGGCAAAGTGATGATCATAGTGTGCGAGCAAAGTGGTGATCATAGGATGAGGAACCGGCCTGGGAGGTTTCTGTGCGAGGAAACTGGTTGCTCCGTTCGTGCCTGGCGATCGCCACGGTCACCGCGACCCTGATCGCCACCGGCCTGCCCGCCGCCGCCTGCGGCGAGGAGGACAAGCCGGCGAGTGAGAAGGTCCGGGTCGCGGGGGCACCCGGCGCGGTGAAGAACGTCAAGGCCGTGGGCAACGTGCCCGACGCGCAAGGCGCCATCGCCATGGGCTTCCTGCAGTACGGCCACCGCGACGTCATGGCGGTTTCCGGCGAATTCGGCCTGAAGGTCTACGACCTGACGAAGAACCCCGCGGCGCCGAAGCTGATCGGCGAGGTCAGCCTGCCGGGACTGTGGGAGACCGAGGACACCGAGGTCGACGTCAAGCGCAAGCTCGTCTTCCTCGCGAGGGACCCGCGGGCCTTCGGCGGCACCACGAAGACCGGCGAGTCCGGCATCTACATCATCGACCTGAAGAACCCGGAAAAACCGGCCATCCTGAGCTACACCAAGGTGCCCGCCGGTCACACGACCAGCTGCGTCGACGACTGCCGGTACCTCTGGACCGGCGGCCCGGCGAAGGCCGCGAACCAGCCCGCGGACTGGGGTGGCCGCCCGATCTGGGTGACCGACATCCGCGATCCGCGCAACCCCAAGACGGCGCCGGATCCGATCGAACTCGCGCGCAACGACGGCAAGACCGACTACGTGCACGACGTCCAGGTCGACGACGAAGGCGTGGCGTGGGTGTCCGGGCGCGGCGGTGTCCGCGGCTACTGGACCAGCGGGTATCACCGCGATCCCGTGCAGGGCAAGGTCCGCCGGGCGACCGCGTTCCAGCCGATCCCTTACGCGGGCGGCGGGATCGAGGAGACGGCGGCGCCGTCGAAGTTCATGCACAACAGCTTCCACCCAGCGGGACACCGTTCGGCCGACGGCGCGGACTCGAACCGCTGGCACGGCCGCGACCTCATCTACGCCACCGAAGAGAGCTTCCTCGACGGCTGCGCCGGTGACGGTGTGCTGACGATTTCGTCGCTACAGAACTCGTACGACGGCGAAGGCTGGCGTTCGACGTCGGAGAAGCCGTTCCGCCTCAAGTCCGTCGGCACCTGGAGCGTCGCCGGGCAGGAAGGCAGCGACCCGACGACGGGTGACTGCTCCGCGCACTACTTCGACGTTCGCGGCAAGGTCCTCGTGCAGTCGTTCTACGCGCAGGGCACGCGGTTCCTCGACGTCAGCGACCCGACCGACCCGAAGCAGATCGCCTACTTCCGCCCGGCGGACGCCGCCGCGTGGGCGCCCTACTGGCACAAGGGTTACGTCTACGTCGCCGACAACACTCGCGGAATCGACATCCTGAAGCTCACCGCCTGAGCCAAGATGTCCCCATGCGCACCATGGGGAAGACGACGGTGATCACGGCCGCGGTCCTGC
The DNA here is from genome assembly GCF_000384215.1 of Amycolatopsis alba DSM 44262. Lineage (NCBI taxonomy): Bacteria > Bacillati > Actinomycetota > Actinomycetes > Pseudonocardiales > Pseudonocardiaceae > Amycolatopsis > Amycolatopsis alba. The sequence goes on from NZ_KB913032.1 coordinate 5,772,620, forward strand.
TGCTCGCGGCCTGTGACCCGGCACCGCCGGAAGAAGCGGCCGTCCACACCGATCCGGGGCCGGTCGCCGAGACGTTCCCGGAAGTCGGCGAGATCGTCGAGGCGTCCTGGGTCGAAGAGAAGATGGGCGCTCCGGAAGGCCGTGCCGCGGCGCCAGGGCCGACCGATTACCGGCTGTCCGCGGTGGTACGGCTGCGTGGCGACGCCGCCGCGAAGGTGCTGGACGACCACGAGTGCCATGCGGGTTCCCCGGCGGTGCCCGAGTCCTTGAAGGGACTCGTCCCGTCCGGGGTGAAGTGGCTTTCCTGCGAGCTGCCCGCGAACGGCAAGGCGCGGACCGCGTTCGTCGCCGACGGGGCGGACCAAGCGTTCCTCACTTCGACAACTATGTAACGAAGCTGTGGCGGGACTGTCGCGAGACAGTCACGGGAGCTGCATGATCCGTTCCTAGCTTGGCGTCATGACCACCTTGCTCGAACGGGAACCCGCTCCCGTTCTCGGGAAGACTCCGCGAAGACGGAGCCTCATCGCGCTGTTCGGGATCGCCGTCCTCGTCGCGGGATACACCGGGTTCCGGCTGCCGGGGGAGTGGGCGGCGACCCTGCAGGCCGTTTCCCTGACCGACGGTTTCCATCGCCGGTTCCTCGTGGGCACACTCCTGAAACCGTTCGGGCACGGCTACCTGGTCCTCGCGGTCGCGAGCTTCGTCGTCCTCGGCGCGGTGCTGGCGGCCGTGGCACTCGCGTTCTTCCGCAGCCGCACCGAAAGCCGGCGGCTGCTGATCGTCGCGTGGCTCCTGCTGCCGACCGGCGGCTATCTGTTCCACGAGGTCGGCTACCTCGACCAGACGCTGTATCTCCTGCTGCTCGGCGCGTTGTGGGCAGTGCACCGGAACCGGCCGGTGCTCGCGAGCGCGATGATGGCGCTTTCGGTGACGGTGCACGAAATCGCACTGCTCACCGTGCTTCCGGTGTTCGGTTTCGCCCTGCTGCGGAAGGTCCCGTTCCGGCGCGCCTGCGCGCTGCTCGCCCCGGCCGTGGTGCTCGGCCTGACGATCCTCGCACTGCCGCCTGCCGCTCCCGGCACCGTCGACGCTCTCCGGCGATCACTGTCCACAACGGACTTCAAGTACCGGGTCGACGCGCTGAACCTCTTCGGGCGCACCCAGGCCGAGAGCTGGCGGCTGTACTCGATCACCGGTGTGCTGCTGTACCTGCTGCCGATCGCGATCGTGGTGGTCGCGGGGTTCCTCTACCTGCACAAGCCTTCGTTCACCGCGGTGATCCCCGTCGCCGCGATCGCGGCACCGACGCTGCTGGCGTTCGGCGGCTGGGACGACGCCCGCTGGGGATTCCTGCTGGTGACCAACTTCGTGGTCGTGCTGTGGCTCTGGCTCGGCCGCCGCGAACTGAAGCTCCCGCAGGTGGCCGTCCTGACCACTCTGTTCCTGATCCTCACGCACGTCCCGATGCCGTACTTCGACGGTTACGAGCCGCGTGGGCTCACCCTGGTGGCACCCGTGGAAGACTTACGGTGATCAGCGAGGGGGACAAATGCCGGTCGAAGTGGGGAAGCGCCCGTCTGACTACTTCAGATTCCCTGATGTGGTGGCGTTCGTGGCCGGTGCCGCTTCCGGCGCGCTCGGTGCCTACGCCTACTACAGCGAGGCGTTGCGGCCGCTGGCGCACAGCTTCACCATCTGGATCGTGCTGATCGTCGCGGTCGTCCCCGGACTGCCCCGGCGGCGGGCGGTGGTCCGGGCGGTGTGCGCGCTGGTGGCGGCCGTTCTCGCGTTCTACGTGGGCAAAGCGGTGATGTACAGCATCAAGTACGCGGGCATGCCCTACACGATCGACCTGTCGAAGCTCGTGTTGTGGTGCGGGCTGGCGGTCGCCGGCGGTGTCGTCGCCGGGTTTCTGTTCGAGGCCTTGGGCCGGACGGATCGCCGCGGCACCGTGGCCACCGCGGCCGTCCTGGGTCTGCTGGTCGCCGACCTCGTCCGGCGGTCCGACCGCTTCGGTGTCGAAACCTTGCTGGTCGCGACGGTGATCGCCATCGTGTTCGTCGCCTGGCGGGGAATCCGCTCGCCCCGGCAAGCCGCCAAGGTCGCTCTTGCCGCGGTGCCGATGGGACTGCTGGGATTCGTGATCGTGTCGGCGCCGGACTTCTTCGAGGGGCTCCTGATCGGCTAGTGCTTGAGTGCGGCGTTCCAGGCCGTCAGCGTCAGCTTGCCGGTGGTCCCGAGGTCGGTGTCGACCGCGATCCGCTGCTCCGGGTCACCCTTGGCGGCCGAGACGGTCACATAGGCGCCCGCTTCCGGCGAACCGGCGGTGACGGTGTTCGACCACGAGATCACCGACAGCAGTGTCCCGCCGGGCTGGACCGTCTGCGGGCTGACCCCCGGATCGATCGCCATATACGACGACCCGTGCTCGACCTCGACGGTCATCGGCCGTTTTTCCTTGTCCAGCAAGCGGACTTCGGGATAGCCGGTGAGCGTGCGCGGTGCCGTGCCGCAGTTGGTCAAGGTCAGCACGACCGCGCGGTGCCCGAGCGCGACCTCGACCGGCCCGGACTTCACCGTCACCCCGGTGCCGAGGCAACCCGCCGGTTCGACCGTCCCCGGCTCCGGTGTGTGGATGGTCGGGATCGGCCGCGGTGGCGGCGGCGGAGGCGTACTGCACCCCGTCACCACCAGCGCCGTCCCGGCCACCATCAAGATCGCTTTCCCCAGCACCAGCGGATCCTATCGACCCGCGCGGGTGTGCCTGAAGGCCGCACTCGCGTGCTCGGAGACGGAACTCGCGTGCTCAGACGCCGCACATCCGAGTGCGGCCTCCAGGCACGCGAGTTCCGCTTTCAAGCACGCGAGTCACGCCTCAGGCCAGCAGCTCCTGCAACTCGGTTACGGCCGTGGCGAGTTCCGACGCGAACAGCTCCATCTCGTGCGCCACGTGCTTCGGCGTGCACAGGTAGATGTTGAGGCTGTCCGGTAGCAGCACGTACGCGATCCCGATGCACTGCGGGCTGGTCGACCCGAAACCGAAGTACCGGATGTTCACCGACGGCGCCGAGCTGGTGCTCAGGTAGTCGTTGCGCATCTTCAGCCAGCCCGGCGACGAGTACAGCGACGGGGAGTCCTCGACGCCGCGCCGCTTCTGGATCAGCTGCAGCTCCCACAGGTGCTGCTCCGGTGCGTCGCCCGCCTGGCACTCCTTCGCCCGCGTGACGTGCTTCGCGGCCGCCGCGCGGAAAGCCGCCTGACGCGTCTGCCGGTCGGCCTCCGGATCCTCCATCACCTGGACGAACCACAGCACCTCGGGCGTCACCACCCGCATCGCTTCGGTGCGCCCGTTCTGGTACTGCCGTGTCGCGATCGACTCGTACGTCGCTCCGGTGATCCCCTTCGCGCGCTTGTGCGCGAGCTGATACGCCATCTGCGCGAAGCCGTCGGGGGACATCCCCAGCTCCTTCGCCCGCTTCGCGCCGAAGTCGGTGAAGGACACCGTCTTCGTAGCGGTCGCGTCGGCGTACGCGGCGAAGGACGCGGCAGCGGCGCGGGCGTCTTCGCGGAGCGCGTCACCCAGGACGAACTCGATGACCTCGGACGCCGGGACGCCGTCGGCGGGCGGCCGCTCCAGCCGTGTCCCGCTGAGCAGCGCGTCGGTGAACCCGAGGATCGTGGTCCCGTCCAGTTCGCAGTGCTCGACGTTGATCCCCGCCGTGCCGTCCTCGAACACGATCAGCGAGACGGCCTTGTCGAACCAGCGGTTGCCGCTGTCGCCGTGCAGCAGCTTGTCGCACGCCTCCTGCGTGCCCGCCGGGGTGAAGTCCTCCAGGCACAGGCAGAACAACGCCGTCTCGATGTCGTCGAGCGCGGACGCGTTCCCGGCGGCCAGCAACGCCTCACGCGTCGCCGCCCACTCCGCCCTGGCCTTGGTGGTGAAATGCCCGGCGGCGGTCTCCGGATCCTCGACGAAGGTTCCCGACTTCACGATCGCCTGCAGCCCCGCGACCAGCTGGTCGGGGGAGTACGGGCGGCCGTCCGGCGCGATGACGTCCATCCGGAACGGGGTGTCGCGGTGGAAGACCACGATGTGCCGCGCCCTCGACGGCCCCGGCCAGTCCTCGCGGTACGGCGTCCGCGCGGTGTCCTGCACGGCGCCGGGGATCCGCGTCGCCGAGAACAGGAACTTGTTCTGCACCATCGACTGCGGCTGCCCGCGCAGCACGATCGGCGGCAGGAGTTCCTCGTCGAGTTTCAGCTTGTAGTCCACCGCCGACGCGGCCAGTTCGGCCGCTCGCTCCAGCTGCCCCAGCGGGGACTCGGAGAACAGGAAGAAGAAGTTCGCGTTGAGCGCGATCCGGTCGCGGCGGCCGAGATAGCGGTACGGCCAGAAGGTGTCGAGCCAGCTGCGGACGTCTTCGCGGCTGTCGTAGGCCTCCAGCGCGCTCTGCAGCTCGTGTGCAGGGCTTCCCGCCGCGAGGAACTCGGCGACGGCGCCTTCGGTCTCCGCGAGCTCACCGGGGGTGAGCAGCGGCGAGCACCACTCGAGGAACCGGCGGCAGGTGTCCTCCAGGCTGGGGACGGGGACCCGCGGCAGGACGTCCTCGTTGCCGAACGTGCGGGTGGACAGTTCCGGACTGCTCACGATCATCCTTGATCTCGAAGGGGAAGGGCGTTCAGCGCGGAGGCGAGCCCGCCGGCCGCGCCGGTCGGGCGGGAGACGAACAGCCGCGCGTACAGCCGGCCGTCGGCCTCCAGCCCACGCGGGTCGAGGCCCGCGACCGACAGATTGTTCAGGATCTGGGCCTGTTCCGCTTCCGAAGCGAACTTCCGCTGCCGGAAGACGCCGTCGATCCCGGCCGTCTCGTAGTCCAGTTCGCCGAGGCCGGCGGCCACCGGATCGTAGGAGAACATCCGCAGCACGAAATGCGCCATCCACGGCCGGTTCTCCTGCGCGATCCGGACGAGTGTCTTCTCGGTGACGTAGCCGACGCAGCCGGTCGAGATGACGATGTCGACATCGGCCAGCAGCGCGCGCTGTGCCTCTGTCGGGTCTTCGTTCTCCAGATCCGCGTGGATCGCTTCGTCGATGAAGCCCGCAGCGAGCGCGTAGTCCAGAGCAGGCGCGGAGGCGTCGAGACCGATGAAGCGGACTTCGTCGCTGACGGCGAGCCTTTCGACCATCCGGCGATCACGCGCGATCAGCTCGTCCCGGCTCAGCGACCCGGCGGCCGCGTAGTGGTCGTACAACCGCTCCATCGAGGTGTCGCATCTGTGCAGCGCGGCGTTGACACCGTAAGAGCAGCCGAGGTCGAGCACGGTCGGGACCTCGACGTCCCGCTCCGAGCGGTACTCGTCGATCAGTTTCGCGAAGTAGGCCTTGGCCTGCTGGGGGATGTCGTAGTCCAGTCTGCGCAAGGTGCCGAAGAAGGGACGGGGATCAGGCTCGGTGTAGATGTCGTCGAAATTGATCTTGCCGGTCGAATCCAAGGGCACGGCCAAGCTCCTGACTTAGTCGAGCAGCTGATCGCCCCGGACCGCCGCGGAAGCGACGTGTTCCGGCAGGACCCGGCCGAACAGTTGTCTCGTCCGCTCCGGACTGCCGATGACCCCAGGGCGCTCGCTGTACGCGAAGATCGCGGAATGGCGGGCGACTGCCCCCTGAACACTACTCACGCGGTGAAGGGCGAAGCGTCCGCGAAACAGCTGAAGATCACCGGGACGCAGCGTGAGGCGTCGGATCAGGTGACTCCCTTCGCCCGAAAGGACGGCATGGACGTCGTCGAAGTTTTCCGCCGCTTCGGAGCGGATGTTCGGGCAATATTCGAAGGCACCGCCGTCGGCCGCCTCTTGCGTGAGCATGCTGACGGTGTAGGAGTTGGTGTCGAAATGCCACGGATGCGAGCGGCCCGGTTCGATCACGTTGAGCACCAGGCCCGACAGCGGATCGGCGAGTTCGTGGAGCGCGGGGAGCTCGAAACAGTCGGCGACGAACCGCTGGAACTCGGGACTCGTGTACAGCTGCTGGATGATCGCGTTCGCGGGGATCCGGTCGCGCGCCACGAAGGCGTTGCCGCGCTCCATGATCGTGCGGCCGGGATGGTCCTCCGGTAACGGAGTGTCGATGGCGATGTTGTAGGCGTTGACGCGTTCGACCTTCGCGTACGCCTCCGGAGCGATCCTCGCGCCTTCCTGGCGGAGGACGTCTCTGAGCTCCGGGCGGATGAAGTCGGCCAGGACGCTGCAACCCGTTTCCCGCAGTTCGGCGCGGGTCCGGGAAACGATTTCGCGCCACGCCGGGCTTCCCGGTTCGGAGAGCGGATAGCGGGCGGTGTCGGCCACTTGGACTGCGCTCGCGGTCATCGACGTCCTCTCGGCTGCCCGGAAGTGATTCTCGGGTTTAGCACAGAAAACGCCCGCGACCCCCGCGCCTTGTGAGCGGTGCCACACGGAACGTGACGGCCCCCTTCCCCGCGCCTGTACGCGGTTCAGGGGGCCGTCAGGGACTTTTCGTCAGCTGGTGACAAGCGGCAGCAACGGCCGCCGGACCGCGGTCGCGACACCGTCGGACGCCTCGGCCGCCGCGATCCGTTCCGCCGTCGGCGTGCCGTACTCGGTGGTCCGCTGCCGCAGCGGACGGCCCAGCGGCTCGACCATCGCGCGCATGTCGCTGATCGTCTTGTACGACCCGTTGGCCGCGCCCGCCATCCGGCTGATCGTCTCCTCCATCAGCGTCCCGCCGATGTCGTTGACCCCGCCCCGCAGCACCGCGCGGCTGCCCTCTTCGCCGAGTTTCACCCAGGAGCTCTGGATGTTGTCGATCATCCCGTGCAGCAGCAGCCGGGACAGCGCGTGCACCGCGCGGTTCTCGCGCAGCGTCGTACCCGCCCTGGCCAGCCCGGCGAGGTAGATCGGGGAACTCTGGTGGATGAACGGCAGCAGCACGAACTCGCTGAACCCGCGCCGCCCGTTGCGCTCCAGGCCTTCGCGCTGCAACTTCGCCAGCAGCTTCAGGTGCCCGACCCAGTGCGCCGGGGTGTCGACGTGGCCGTACATCATCGTCGACGTCGTCGTGATGCCGAGTTTGTGCGCGGTGGTGACGACGTTGATCCACTCCGACGTCGGCAGCTTGCCCTTCGTCAGCACCCAGCGGACGTCGTCGTCGAGGATCTCCGCGGCCGTCCCCGGCAGCGAGTCGACGCCGGACGCCTTCGCCTGGGCCAGCCAGTCCTCGATCGAGAGGTTCGTCCGCGAAGCGCCGTTGACGACCTCCATCGGGCTGTAGGAGTGCAGGTGGATGCCCGGCTGACGCCGTTTGACCTCGGCCGCGAGGTCGAAGTACGCGGTGCCCGGCAGATCCGGGTGGATGCCGCCCTGCATGCAGATCTCGGTCGCGCCCGCCGCCCACGCCTCGTCGACCCGGTCACCGACCTGCTCCAGCGAAAGCGTGTACGCGTCGGCGTCGGTGCGCCGCTGGGCGAACGCGCAGAAGCGGCAGCCGGTGTAGCAGACGTTGGTGAAGTTGATGTTCCGCGTGACGACGAAGGTGACGTCGTCGCCGTTCACCTCTCGCCGCAGGTCGTCGGCGATCTTGGTGAAGGCGTCGAGTTCGGGCCCGTCGGCGTGCAGCAGCGCCAGAGCCTCGTCGTCCGACAGCCCGGCGGGGTCCTTTTCCGCGCTGCGCAAGGCATCCCGGATGTCGGTGTCGAACCGCTGCGGCGCGGTCTTGATGTTGCCCTTGATCTCGGCCCAGTCGCCGTAGACCGAGTCGAAGTCGCTGCGGCGGTCCTCGGTGCGCCCGACGGTGTCGACCTCGACGTGCAGATCGGTGCGCCCGGCCTCCTTCCAGCCGCCGTCCGGCTCCTGCCACGGGATGCCCACCGGGATCGCCTCTTCGATCGCCAGCCCGGTCTCGGTGTCGGTGAGCGGCGCGAGGTGCGCGTTCATCCGCGGGTCCAGCCACGGCTCGCCGGTCTTGACGTACTCCGGGTAAATCGGGAGCCGCTCGCGCACGGTGAAGCCGAGCGCCTCGGTGCGGCGCTTGAGCTCGTCGATCTGCGGCCACGCGCGTTCGGGGTTGACGTGGTCCGGGGTCAGCGGGGAGACGCCGCCCCAGTCGTCGATGCCGGCGTTCAGCATCAGCTCGTACTGCTGGCCGATCAGGTTCGGCGGAGCCTGGATGCGCATCTTCGGCCCGAGCACCAGCCGGGCGACGGCGATGGTCGCCGCGAGTTCTTCGAGGTCGGCGTCCGGGGTCGCGCGCATCTTCGTGTCCGGCTTCGCGCGGAAGTTCTGCACGATGACTTCCTGGATGCCGCCGTAGGTCTTCGCGACCTTGCGGATGGCGAACAGCGAGTCGGCGCGCTCCTCGAAGTTCTCGCCGATGCCGATCAGGATGCCGGTCGTGAACGGCACCGAGCTGCGGCCGGCGTCTTCGAGGACCCGCAGGCGGACGTCGGGGTCCTTGTCGGGCGAGCCGTAGTGAGGGCCGCCCTTCTCGGTGTACAGCCGCTTCGCGGTCGTCTCCAGCATCATGCCCATCGACGCCGAAACCGGCTTGAGCCGCTGGAAGTCCTGCCAGGTCAGTACGCCGGGGTTGAGATGCGGCAGCACACCGGTCTCTTCGAGGACCCGGATCGCCATCGCCCGGACGTAGGACAGCGTGTCGTCGTAGCCGTGCGCGTCGAGCCAGTCCTTCGCCGCCGTCCAGCGGTCTTCGGGACGGTCGCCGAGGGTGAAGAGCGCTTCCTTGACCCCCATCGCGGCACCCTTGCGCGCGATGTCGAGGACTTCGTCGGGGGAGAGGAACGGCGATTCGACGCGGCCGGGAACGGTCGCGAACGTGCAGTAGCCGCAGCGGTCCCGGCACAGCCGGGTCAGCGGGATGAAGACCGAACGGCTGTAGGTGACCACGCCCGGACGGCCCGCCGCGACGAGCCCGGCGTCCCGGACGCGCGAGGCGTGCTCGGACAGCGTCTTGAGATCGTCGCCCCGCGCTTGGAGCAGGATCGAGGCTTCGATGAGGTCGAGTGTCTTCCCGTCGCGGGCCCTGGCGAGCGCACGGCGCATCGCCGAGGTGGTGGGGGCGGTCGCGTCAGCAGGGGATGCCATTCCCGCACGCTATGGCCGGACTCGCTCCAGCTGCCAGTGCGCATCCCGCCACCCTGTCACCCACGTGGGTAAGCTCACCGTTTCCGCTGGTCAGGGCGCGATCCTGGTTGCCCATCGCCTGTCCGGAGTGTATTACCTAAAGTGTGGCTTCGGTGATCGGCAAGAAGGTCGGCGGGCGGACCTACTACTACCTCGTCACCTCCGCCAGGGTCGACGGCGAGCCCCGTGTGGTTTCCCAGCGCTACCTCGGCACAGCCGAGGAGATCGGGCGCGCGATGGACGGCGACGTCTCCGCACCCGGCGAAGCACGGCACAGGACCTTCGGCGACGTCGCGGCGGTGTGGGCCACTCTGCGACGGCTCGACTTCGTGCGCCGCGTCGACGACGCCGTCGGAGCCCAGCGCGCCGCGACCACCCTGGGGACGCATCTCGCGCTCGCCGTCCTGCACCGGGCGACAGCGCCGGAAACGCCCTTGGCCGACTGGTGGCGCGACAGCGTCGCGCGGGAGTTCCTGAAAGCCGACCCGCCGAACCACTGGCGGGCGCTGCAACGCCTCACGCCGGAGCGCATCGCACGGATCGAGACCACCGTCGCCGACGCGGTGCTCTCCTCACTGGGGACGGGGAACGCCGCGCTCGCCGTCGACGTCCCGCAGTTCGCCACCTTCACCACGGCCGATCCCTGCCGCTGCGAACTCGCCGGGCTCGGCCTCGTCGTGACCAAGGACGGCGCGATCCCGCTGGTGTCGCACGCGTACCCCAGGGAGGGAGCGCCGCCGTTCGCCGCGCTCGCCGACGACCTGCGCTCGCTGTATCCCGCGGACGACGTCACGCTGGTCTTCACCGCGGGCCAGGCCGCGCAACTGGACCTCGGACGGCATTTCGTCGGCGCGTTGCCGCTTTCGGAGCACCCGGACCTGCTCGCGAAACCGGCGTCCGCGCGCAAGCCCGTCGACCCGGAGCGCTTCGCGGGGCTGACCGCCTTCGACACCCGAGCCGCGGTCGCGGGTGTGCGGCGGCGCGTGATCCTGACCCATTCGGAAACCCTGCACAACGCGCAGGCCCGCGCGTTCGGCGAGGAACTCGGCACCGCGACCCGCGAGCTCGCCGGCCTCGACGCCGCGCTGGCCTCGGGCACCTATCGAGGCGACCGAGGCCAGGTGAACGCCGAAATCGCCCGGATCACGCGCGGCCGCCGCGTCGAACGGGTGCTCTCACCTTCACTCGCGGGCACCAGGCCAGGGGAGATCCGGCTGACCTGGAAGGTCGACGACGCCGCCGTGTCGCGGCTGCACGACGAGTTCTTCGGCAAACAGGTGCTGGTCACCGACCACGACTGGCCGGTGTCCGAGGTCGTCACCGCGTACCGGGCCCGGACCCACCTCGACTCGACGTTCCGCTGGCTGACCGGCCCCGCCGTCGCGGGCCCGGCCCCGCGCTGGGACTGGACCCCGCATCGGATCGCGATCCACACGCTGGTCACGGTGCTCGCGTCGACGGTCACGCACCTCATGCGGCGCGACGCCGACCGCGCCGGGATGAACCTGTCGGTCCGCGAACTGATGGACAGTCTCGCGGGGATAGGGGAGACGGTCCTGCGGTATCCGTCCACCGGCGGCCGCCCGCGGACGCGGCGCCTGCTGACCGAGCGGAGCCCGGAACAGCAGGCGCTCTTCGACCTCTTCGGTCTTACTGCTCTCGATGGATATGAAGCGCGGAGAAGCTCTGAACCACCGGCATCAGCTCGATGACGTTGATGTTCACGTGCTCCGGCTGCGAAGCCGCCCAGAAGACGGACTCGGCCACGTCGGCGGCCGTCAGCGGCGTCGTGCCCTTGTAGACGTTGTCGGCCTTGCCCTGGTCGCCCTCGAACCGGACGACCGAGAACTCCGTCCCGCCGACGAGGCCCGGCTCGACGTTGGTCACCCGGACACCGGTGCCCTGCAGGTCCGCGCGCAGGTTCAGGCTGAACTGGTGCACGAACGCCTTGGTCGCGCCGTAGGCGTTGCCGCCGGGGTACGCGTAGGTGCCCGCGACCGAGCCGATGTTGATCACGTGCCCGCGGCCGCGTTCGACCATGCCGGGCAGCAACGCGCGGGTGAGGTGCGCGAGCCCCTTGATGTTCGTGTCGATCATCTGGTCCCAGTCGTCGAGCTTCGCCCGGTGGGCGGGCTCGAGCCCCTTCGCGAGGCCGGCGTTGTTGACGAGGAGGTCGACCTCGGCGAACTCGGCGGGCAGCGCGCCGGGGAGCGCGGCCACCGCGTCGGCGTCACGGACGTCCAGCTCGACCGGCAGGACGTTGTCACCCAGCTCGTCGGCCAGCTTGTCGAGCCGGTCCTTGCTGCGCGCGGCCGCGACGACCTTGGCGCCGTCGGCGGCGAACCGGCGGACGATCTCGACGCCGAACCCGGCGCTGGCACCGGTCACGAAAACGGTCTTCTGGGTCATCAGGTTGTCTCTTTCAAGAACTGGGCGAACACGGTGTTGAACTCGGCCTCGCGCTCCAGGTTAGGCATGTGCGCGGCGCCTTCGATCACCGCCAGGGTGGAGCCGGGGATCAGCTCGCGCATGAGTTCGGCGTCCGAGACCGGGGTGAACTCGTCCTCGGTCCCGACGACGATCAGGCTCGGCACCTTCACCTGGGTGAGGCTGTCCCGGTAGTCGGGCCGCTCCGCGCGTCCTCTTAGTGCGGCAGCGGCTCCATCGGGTGGAGTCGTGCGCATCATCTGTAAGACGTGCGCCGCCACGTCCGGCATCGCGCGGACGTTCTCCGGGGAGACCATCTTCGTGAGCACCTCGTCGGCGTACCAGCCGATGCCCTCGGCGAGGACCCGGTCCGCGGTCTCGTTGCGGACGCGCTTGCCTTCCTCCGTCTCCTCCTGTGCGGAGGTGTCGGCGAGCAGGAGCCCGGCGACGCGCTCGGGATAGGTCCGGTGGAACTCCATGACGATCTGCCCGCCCATGGAGAGGCCGCCGAGCACGAAGCGCCCGAGGCCGAGGCGATCCGCGAGGCGGGCGATGTCCTTGGCGAAGACGTCGAGCCCCGTCTTCTTGCTTTGCGAGGGGAGGGTGGTCTCGCCGTACCCGCGAAGGTCCGCCGTGATGACCCGGTAGCCCTCCTGGCTGAAGCGTTCGGCCTGGGGACGCCACATCGAACGGTTGAAGGGATGGCCGTGGACGAGGACGACGGGCAACCCGGTGCCGAGGTCGTCGTAAGCGACGGAGATGCCGTCGAGTTCCGCAGTACTCATGAGCCCGACGCTAATCGGAGCAATCGGTGGGATCAATACGGTGCAATGTACTCGGAGCAATGTTCTTGCACGGGAGTTCACCTGGGGTCTCCCCGGCCGATCACCGCGTGATCGCCGGGCGCGGGCCCGTTTATGGCCTCTGACCTGCGCGAATGTCGTTAAGGTACCCCCCTGTTTTCGGGGGTTTCCGGCCATGTAAAGTTCTCTTCGTCGCCAGGGAAACCGGGTGGCCGACCGGGACACGAACCAAGCTCTCGCCTCAGGCGATTGAGTGGGTGTCCCACCAAAAACTGCTAGGAATGACTGCTTCGGATAAGGCCGCTTAGTTGTGGTGCGATTCGGGGTGTGTTGCTTGAGAACTCAACAGTGTGCTAGTGAACTAAGCCAGTAGAGCTTATGTATATGTAACCTCGTATGAGGTTCCTTTGAGAGCAAGTATTATTTGCCTCGATCAAATTTGACATTGTTGGAGAGTTTGATCCTGGCTCAGGACGAACGCTGGCGGCGTGCTTAACACATGCAAGTCGAACGATGAAGCCTTCGGGTGGATTAGTGGCGAACGGGTGAGTAACACGTGGGCAATCTGCCCTGTACTTTGGGATAAGCCTGGGAAACTGGGTCTAATACCGGATATCACCGACCTTCGCATGGGGGTTGGTTGAAAGTTCTGGCGGTACAGGATGAGCCCGCGGCCTATCAGCTTGTTGGTGGGGTAATGGCCTACCAAGGCGACGACGGGTAGCCGGCCTGAGAGGGTGACCGGCCACACTGGGACTGAGACACGGCCCAGACTCCTACGGGAGGCAGCAGTGGGGAATATTGCACAATGGGCGAAAGCCTGATGCAGCGACGCCGCGTGAGGGATGACGGCCTTCGGGTTGTAAACCTCTTTCGCCAGGGACGAAGCGCAAGTGACGGTACCTGGATAAGAAGCACCGGCTAACTACGTGCCAGCAGCCGCGGTAATACGTAGGGTGCGAGCGTTGTCCGGAATTATTGGGCGTAAAGAGCTCGTAGGCGGTTTGTCGCGTCGTTCGTGAAAACTCCACGCTTAACGTGGAGCGTGCGGGCGATACGGGCAGACTTGAGTTCGGTAGGGGAGACTGGAATTCCTGGTGTAGCGGTGAAATGCGCAGATATCAGGAGGAACACCGGTGGCGAAGGCGGGTCTCTGGGCCGATACTGACGCTGAGGAGCGAAAGCGTGGGGAGCGAACAGGATTAGATACCCTGGTAGTCCACGCTGTAAACGTTGGGCGCTAGGTGTGGGCGACATCCACGTTGTCCGTGCCGTAGCTAACGCATTAAGCGCCCCGCCTGGGGAGTACGGCCGCAAGGCTAAAACTCAAAGGAATTGACGGGGGCCCGCACAAGCGGCGGAGCATGTGGATTAATTCGATGCAACGCGAAGAACCTTACCTGGGCTTGACATGCGCCAGACATCCCCAGAGATGGGGCTTCCCTTGTGGTTGGTGTACAGGTGGTGCATGGCTGTCGTCAGCTCGTGTCGTGAGATGTTGGGTTAAGTCCCGCAACGAGCGCAACCCTTATCCTACGTTGCCAGCGCGTCATGGCGGGGACTCGTGGGAGACTGCCGGGGNCAACTCGGAGGAAGGTGGGGATGACGTCAAGTCATCATGCCCCTTATGTCCAGGGCTTCACACATGCTACAATGGCTGGTACAGAGGGCTGCGATACCGCGAGGTGGAGCGAATCCCTTAAAGCCGGTCTCAGTTCGGATCGCAGTCTGCAACTCGACTGCGTGAAGTCGGAGTCGCTAGTAATCGCAGATCAGCAACGCTGCGGTGAATACGTTCCCGGGCCTTGTACACACCGCCCGTCACGTCATGAAAGTCGGTAACACCCGAAGCCCATGGCCCAACCGCGTAAGCGGGGGGAGTGGTCGAAGGTGGGACTGGCGATTGGGACGAAGTCGTAACAAGGTAGCCGTACCGGAAGGTGCGGCTGGATCACCTCCTTTCTAAGGAGCAACACATCCACAGTCCTCGGGATACCCGAGACCAAGACTGTGGAGTGGCTCGGGCCTAGAAACCGAATGTGTTTCTGCCTGGGTTGCTCAAGGAATTGTGGAACTACTGGTCATGGTGTCGCCGGCTTTTGCCGGGACGCTCTAGTACTGCACTTTCGGGTGCGTGGAACGGGTGCTCCTGGGAGGTTGGAAGCATTGTTCGCTGGCATGCTGTTGGGTCCTGAGGCAACACGCCGAGGGGTTCACACCCTGGTTGTTTGTTTCTGGTGTGGTGTTTGAGAACTGTAGAGTGGATGCGAGCATCTTTGTGGTCAAGTTATTAAGGGCACATGGTGGATGTCTTGGCTTCAGGAGCCGATGAAGGACGTGGGAGGCTGCGATATGCCTCGGGGAGCTGTCAACCGAGCTGTGATCCGAGGATTTCCGAATGGGGAAACCCAGCACCAGTTATGTGGTGTTACCCGCATCTGAATATATAGGGTGTGTGGAGGGAACGCGGGGAAGTGAAACATCTCAGTACCCGTAGGAAGAGAAAACAACCGTGATTCCGTGAGTAGTGGCGAGCGAAAGCGGAAGAGGCTAAACCATGCACATGTCAAGCTGTCAGGCGTTGTGTGTGTGGTGTTGTGGGACCCAGCGTCGAGGATCTGACAGTCCTCGGAATGATTGCGCGTGTTAGTGGAACGCCTTGGGATGGGCGACCGGAGTGGGTGAGAGTCCCGTACGCGAAAACACGTTGTGGATTGTTTGTCTGGTGTTCCCGAGTAGCAGCGAGCTCGTGGAATTTGCTGTGAATCTGCCGGGACCACCCGGTAAGCCTAAATACTTCCTGAAGACCGATAGCGGACTAGTACCGTGAGGGAAAGATGAAAAGTACCCCGGGAGGGGAGTGAAAGAGTACCTGAAACCGTGTGCCTACAAGCCGTCAGAGCCCGAGCACATCCTTGTGATGTTGAGGTGATGGCGTGCCTTTTGAAGAATGAGCCTGCGAGTTAGTGCTGCGTGGCGAGGTTAACCCGTGTGGGGTAGCCGTAGCGAAAGCGAGTCTGAATAGGGCGAATATAGTCGCGTGGTCTAGACCCGAAGCGGAGTGATCTACCCATGGCCAGGCTGAAGCGTCGGTAAGACGACGTGGAGGGCCGAACCCACTTAGGTTGAAAACTGAGGGGATGAGCTGTGGGTAGGGGTGAAAGGCCAATCAAACTCCGTGATAGCTGGTTCTCCCCGAAATGCATTTAGGTGCAGCGTCACATGTTTCACCGCGGGGGTAGAGCTACTGGATGGTCTAGGGGCCTTACCGGGTTACCGAAATCAACCAAACTCCGAATACCGTGGTGTGAGAGTGTGGCAGTGAGACGGCGGGGGATAAGCTTCGTCGTCGAGAGGGAAACAGCCCAGAACACCAGCTAAGGCCCCTAAGTGTGTGCTCAGTGGGAAAGGATGTGGGATTGCCCAGACAACCAGGAGGTTGGCTTAGAAGCAGCCACCCTTGAAAGAGTGCGTAATAGCTCACTGGTCAAGTGGTCCTGCGCCGACAATGTAGCGGGGCTTAAGCACACCGCCGAAGCTGTGTCATTCACACATACAGATCGATGCTTCCCTTGAGGGAGTGTCCAGTCGTGTGGATGGGTAGGGGAGCGTCCTGCATCCAGGGAAGCGGCGGCGGAAGCCAGTCGTGGAGGGTGCG
Organism: Amycolatopsis alba DSM 44262; assembly: GCF_000384215.1. Taxonomy (NCBI): domain Bacteria; kingdom Bacillati; phylum Actinomycetota; class Actinomycetes; order Pseudonocardiales; family Pseudonocardiaceae; genus Amycolatopsis; species Amycolatopsis alba. The sequence goes on from NZ_KB913032.1 coordinate 5,788,664, forward strand.
GGAGTGAGAATGCAGGCATGAGTAGCGAATGCAGAGTGAGAAACTCTGCCGCCGGATGACCAAGGGTTCCTGGGCCAGGCTAATCCGCCCAGGGTAAGTCGGGACCTAAGGCGAGGCCGACAGGCGTAGTCGATGGATAACGGGTTGATATTCCCGTACCCGAGCACGTGCGCCCAGGATGAGGCGGTTGATACTAACCACCCAAAGCCTCGTGTTGAAGCCTTCGGGTGAATGCGCGAGTGTGGAGCGTGGGATCTGATTCCGTAGTAGTCGAGTGATGGGGTGACGCAGGAAGGTAGCTCCGCCAGTGAGTGGTAGTACTGGTGTAAGCGTGTAGGCCGAATGGTAGGCAAATCCGCCATTCATTAAGGCTGAGACGTGATGCGTAGCCGATTGAGGTGAAGTAGAGTGATCCTATGCTGCCGAGAAAAGCCTCTAGCGAGTGCGTGCACGGCCCGTACCCCAAACCAACACAGGTGGTCAGGTAGAGAATACTAAGGCGATCGGGTGAACTGTGGTTAAGGAACTCGGCAAAATGCCCCCGTAACTTCGGGAGAAGGGGGGCCAAACACTCTGAAGCCCTTCGCGGGCTAGGGGTGGGTGGCCGCAGAGACCAGCGGAAAGCGACTGTTTACTAAAAACACAGGTCCATGCGAAGTCGCAAGACGATGTATATGGACTGACGCCTGCCCGGTGCTGGAACGTTAAGAGGACCGGTTAACCCTTCGGGGTGAAGCTGAGAATTTAAGCGCCAGTAAACGGCGGTGGTAACTATAACCATCCTAAGGTAGCGAAATTCCTTGTCGGGTAAGTTCCGACCTGCACGAATGGCGTAACGACTTTCCGGCTGTCTCAACCACAGGCCCGGCGAAATTGCACTACGAGTAAAGATGCTCGTTACGCGCGGCAGGACGGAAAGACCCCGGGACCTTTACTATAGTTTGGTATTGGTTTTCGGTTCGGCTTGTGTAGGATAGGTGGGAGACTGTGAAGCTGGCACGCTAGTGTTGGTGGAGTCGTTGTTGAAATACCACTCTGGTCGGATTGGGAATCTGAACCTCGGACCATGATCTGGTTCAGGGACAGTGCCTGATGGGTAGTTTAACTGGGGCGGTTGCCTCCTAAAGAGTAACGGAGGCGCCCAAAGGTTCCCTCAGCCTGGTTGGCAATCAGGTGTTGAGTGCAAGTGCACAAGGGAGCTTGACTGTGAGACAGACATGTCGAGCAGGGACGAAAGTCGGGACTAGTGATCCGGCACCACCTGGTGGAAGGGGTGTCGCTCAACGGATAAAAGGTACCCCGGGGATAACAGGCTGATCTTGCCCAAGAGTCCATATCGACGGCATGGTTTGGCACCTCGATGTCGGCTCGTCGCATCCTGGGGCCGGAGTAGGTCCCAAGGGTTGGGCTGTTCGCCCATTAAAGCGGCACGCGAGCTGGGTTTAGAACGTCGTGAGACAGTTCGGTCCCTATCCGCCGCGCGCGTAGGATACTTGAGGAAGGCTGTCCCTAGTACGAGAGGACCGGGACGGACGAACCTCTGGTATGCCAGTTGTCACGCCAGTGGCATGGCTGGTTGGCCACGTTCGGAAGGGATAACCGCTGAAGGCATCTAAGCGGGAAGCCTGTTCCAAGATGAGGTATCCCACCCCATGTGGGTTAAGGCCCCCAACAGACCATTGGGTTGATAGGCCAGAAATGGAAGCACAGTAATGTGTTGTCGAGTTGACTGGTACTAATAGGCCGAGGACTTGCCCACAAAGATGTTACGCATCCACTCTACAGCTCTGAAACACCACACTGTTTGTGGGAACAAACGAGTGTGTGTTGTTTCGTAGTGTTTCGGTGGTTATAGCGTCAGGGAAACGCCCGGTCCCATTCCGAACCCGGAAGCTAAGCCTGACAGCGCCGATGGTACTGCAACCGAAGGGTTGTGGGAGAGTAGGACACCGCCGGACTAACTTCAGGACAGGGTCCTGACCAGGGTCGAGAACCTCTGACAGGTTCTCCCCGGTCAGGGCCCTGTCTCTTTTCATGTCCACGGACGGACTAGAATGGTCCGTTGGCTCGCCCGACGGGTGGGCTCAAGTGTCGAAAACTTTTTCAATAGTGGCAGGAGGCCAGGTGTCCGAGTTCGGTCGACGTGACTCAGATGATGGCGCGTCCGGCCGGTCGGGTCGCCGGGACGACAGTCCCCGCGGAGGCCGGTCTGACGCGCAGCGAGGTGACCGGCGCGGTTCCGCCGGCGGCAGGCAGGACCGGGGCGGCCGTGACGGCGGCTACCAGGGCCGCCCGCGCCGTGACGACCGTGGCGCCCGCGGTACGAGCAGCTACTCCGGCAAGCCCGCGCGCAGTGGCGACGGTCCTCGTGACCAGCGCTCCGGTGGCGGCCGGTTCGCCGGAGCGGGACGTGACGACAGCCGTCCGCGCTACAACAACGACGACCGCCGGGGCTCCGGCGACCGTCGTGACGACCGGTCCGGTGGTCGCGACAACGACCGTCGGGCAGGCGGCTACCGGTCCGACGACCGCCGGGACAGCCGCAGCGGCGGCGACAACCGGGGCGGCTACCGTTCGGACGACCGTCGTGACAGCCGTGGCAGCGACAACCGCGGTGGTTACCGGTCCGACAACCGGGACAGCCGGGACAACCGCGGCGGTGACCGTGGTGGGTACCGCTCCGACAGCCGGGACAACCGCGGCGGTGACCGTGGTGGGTACCGCTCCGACAGCCGCGACAGCCGTGGTGGCGACCGCGGCGGGTACCGCTCGTCCGAAAGCCGTCCCGAGCGCCGTTACGACAACCGCTCCGACAGCAGGTCCGACAACCGCTCGGACAGCCGTTCCGAAGGCCGGTACGAGAAGCGTTCCGACAGCCGCCCGGCACGTTCCGGCTACGGCTCGGACAACCGCGGCCGCTCCGACGACCGCCCGTCCGGCAACCGTTACGAAGGACGCCCCCAGAGCAAGTCCTACGGCGACCGCGACAACCGTGACAACAGGGGCGGCGACGACCGACGTCCGTCCTACCGCGACGACCGCGGTGGCTCCCGTTCCGGCGGCTACAACGGCGACCGTGACAACCGCCGTGACGACCGCCGCGGCCCCTCTTCGGGCGACCGCCGTCCCAGCAGCGGTGGAAGCTACGAGCGCAAGTCCTACGGCGACCGTGACAGCCGTGACAGCCGTGACAACAGGGGCGGCGACGACCGGCGTCCGTCCTACCGTCCGTCCGGAGACCGTCCGGAGAAGCGGTACGACGACAAGCGTGGCGACCGTCCCCAGCGTGACCGTTCCGAGGGCCGCAAGGACTTCCGTTCCTCGCCGCGCGTCGACGACCGGCCGGTCGACGACGAGACCTTGGCGCGCGAGCTGCTTTCGGCTCCGGAGCTGCCCGAGGGCATCGAGTTCTCCGATCTCGACGAGGAGGTCCGCCGGGAACTCCGCACGCTGCCCAAGGCGCTCGCGGAAACCGTCGGCAAGCACCTTGTCGCGGCCGGCGGCCTCGTCGACGAAGACCCCGAAGCCGCGATGGAGCACGCCAAGTACGCGAAGGCCAAGGCGTCGCGGGTCCCGATCGTCCGTGAGGCGCTCGGCCTGGTCGCCTACCACGCCGGCAACTGGTCGGAGGCCCTTTCCGAGCTGCGGGCCGTCCGCCGGATGACCCGGACCGACGACCACATCGCGATCATCGCCGACGCGGAGCGTGCCATCGGCCGCCCGGAGCGGGCACTCGACCTCGCGAAAGAAGTCAACAAGGAGAGCCTGTCCAAGGCGACCCAGATCGAACTCGCGATCGTCGCGGCGGGCGCGCGGCGCGACCTCGGCCAGCTGGACGCCGCCGTCGTCTCCCTCCAGGGCGACGACCTCAAGGCGGAGAAGCGCGACCCGTGGAGCGCCCGGCTGTTCTACGCCTACGCCGACAACCTCGCCGCCGCCGACCGCAAGGACGAGGCGATCCGCTGGTTCCTCAACGCGGCAGAGGCCGACGAGGAGGACGAGACCGACGCCGCCGAGCGCGCCGCGGAGCTCACGAATGGCTGACGCCCTGTCGGCCGGGTACGACGCGGTCCTGTTCGACCTCGACGGCACGGTCTATCACGGCAGCAAGGTGGTCCCTGGCGCACCGGAAGCACTCCGGGCGCTCCGGGACCACGGCACCGCCGTCCGGTGGGTGACGAACAACGCCTCCAAAGCGCCCGCTGAGGTCTCCGCGCATCTGGAGGCACTCGGGCTCCCCGCGACCCCCGACGAGGTCCACACGAGCTCTCAGGCCGCCGCCGCCCTGCTGGGCGAGCGGCTGCCTCAGGGCACTGTGGTGCTCGTCGTGGGCACGGAGTCCCTGGTCGCCCAGATCGAGTCGGCGGGGCTGCGGACGGTCCGGGAAGCCGGTCCGGACGTGGCGGCCGTCGTACAAGGACACTCCCCGGAGAACACCTGGGCCGCTCTCGCGGAGGCGTGTCTCGCCATCCGCGCGGGCGCGCTATGGGTGGCGACCAACGTCGACGCGACCCTGCCGACCGAACGCGGTCTGCTGCCGGGCAACGGGTCGATGGTGGCCGCGCTGCGCACCGCCACCGGCGTCGAACCGCTGGTGGCAGGCAAACCGGCGCCGTTGCTGTTCACCACGGCGGCGCGGGACGCGGGTGCGGAGCGCTCGCTCGTCGTGGGTGACAGGCTGGACACCGACATCGAGGGCGCGGTCGCGGCCGGGCTCGACGCGCTCTGCGTTCTGACCGGTGTCGCCGACGCGACGTCCTTGCTGAAGGCGCGGCCCGAGGAGCGTCCGCGCTACCTCGCGGCGGACCTGTCCGGGCTGAGCAGCCGGGCGGACCTGCTCGAGGTCGGGCCCAAGGACGGCTGGCGGGTCACCGCGCAGGGCGACGTTCTCGAGGCCGAAGGTGAAGGCGACGCCCTCGACCTGCTGCGCGCGTTGTGCGCGGTGGCCTGGGAGTCGGAGATCACCGAGGTCCGTGGTGTGGGCGACACCGCCCGCGCCGCGCTCGGCGAGCTGCGCCTCGCCTGACCAGCGCTGCTAACTTGGTGGGGTGCAAGACCACTTCCACCCCGTTCCGCGACCCCCGGTTCCCGGCCCGCCGCCGGTGCCGGGGCCGCCGCCGGACCAGTTCGCGCAGCAGGACACGGATCCCCGTGCCGGGATCGACGAAGCCGTGGCCGGTCTCGACGACCTGACCGCGCTTCCGCTCTCGGAGCACGTCGAACGTTTCGAAGCCGTGCACACCGAGCTGACGGTGGCACTGTCCACCATCGACAAGGTCTGACCGCGTGCCCAAACGCGCCCGCCTGGACGCGGAGCTCGTCCGGCGGGGTCTGGCCCGCTCCCGTGAGCAGGCGTCCGCGCTGATCGCCGAAGGCAAGGTCACCGTCCGCGGGATGGTGGCCACCAAACCCGCGACCGGGGTCGAGTCCGGCGCGCCGATCGTGGTGCGCGACGGCGACGATCCCGGCTGGGCCTCCCGAGGCGCGCACAAACTGCTCGGCGCGCTCGAAGCCTTTACCTCGCAAGGTCTTTCCACCGAGGGAAAGCGCTGCCTCGACGCGGGCGCCTCGACCGGAGGCTTCACCGATGTCCTGCTGCGCAACGGCGCCGCCACGGTGATCGCCGCCGACGTCGGCCGCGGCCTGCTGGACTGGCGCCTGCGCACGGACGACCGCGTGGTCGTCCTCGACAAGACGAACGTCCGCAACCTGACCCCGGAGGACCTCGGCGGCCAGGTCGACCTCGTGGTCGGGGACCTCTCGTTCATCTCGCTCAAACTCGTGCTGCCCGCGCTGGCGGCCTGCGCGCGGGACGGCGCCGATCTGGTGCCGATGGTGAAACCGCAGTTCGAGGTCGGCAAGGACCGGCTCGGCAGCGGCGGCGTCGTCCGTGACCCGGAGCTGCGGGCCGAATCGGTGCTGGGCGTGCTCGCCGAGGCCGAGAAGCTGGACCTGCGCCTGCGCGGCGTCGTGGCGAGCCCGCTTCCAGGGCCGTCCGGGAACGTCGAATACTTCGTCTGGCTTACCCGTGGGGCGGGGGAGACCCTCGGCACCGACGCCGAGCGGCTCGTGCGCACCGCAGTCCTGGAGGGACCCCAATGAGCGATCGCGAGGTACTGCTGGTCGTGCACCCGGACCGGGACGCGACACGGGACGCGGCACGCGAGGTGTCGGCCCGGTTCGCCAAGGCCGGTGTGCGGCTGCGCGTGCTCGACGAGGACGTCCGGGAGATGCTGGAGGCGGACGGCGGGATCGGCGCGCCCTGCACGGTCATGGCGCCGGAGCAGGACCCGGCCGCCGGCACCGAGCTGGTGTTCGTGCTCGGCGGCGACGGCACGCTGCTGCGGGCCGCGGAACTGGCGAGGCCGAACGGCGTCCCGGTGCTGGGCGTCAACCTGGGCAGGGTCGGGTTCCTCGCCGAGGCCGATTCGGACAAGCTCGCCGACACCGTCCAGCGCGCTGTCGACGGCGACTACCAGGTCGAAGAGCGGATGACCGTCGACGTCGTGGTCAGTGTCGACGGCGAGGAGACCGTCCACACGTGGGCGCTCAACGAGGCCAGCGTCGAGAAGAGCTCGCGTGAGCGGGTGCTGGACGCGCTCATCGAGGTCGACGGAAGGCCCGTGTCGTCCTTCGGTTGCGACGGCGTCCTGTGCGCCACTCCGACCGGTTCGACGGCGTACGCGTTCTCCGCGGGCGGTCCGATCATCTGGCCGGACGTCCAGGCACTGCTGGTGGTCCCCAGCAACGCGCACGCGATGTTCTCCCGGCCGCTGGTCGTCTCCCGCGACTCGGAGATCACCGTCGCCATCGATCCGGACGGCTCGTCCGCCGTCCTGACCTGCGACGGATCGCGGACCTTCGATCTTCCCGCCGGTGCGACCGTGCGGGTCACCTGTGGCCGGGTGCCGGTGCGGCTGATCCGGTTGTGGGAAGGCCCGTTCACCGACCGGCTGGTGCACAAGTTCTCGTTGCCGATCAAGGGCTGGCGGGAGCGACACGCCCGCTGACGGATGTCCTGAAAGGGCCTTTGAAGACAACTTTCGTCGTCAAAGGCCCGTTCACGACGTGCCGGGTGCGGGAATGGTCGGGGTGGGCCGCTACGGTGGGCGTCGTGCTGGCCGAGATGCGCATCCAGGGCCTCGGAGTCATCGAGGACGCCCTGCTGGAACTGCACGCGGGCTTCACCGTGGTCACCGGTGAGACGGGTGCGGGCAAGACGATGGTCGTCAGCGGGTTGCACCTGCTCTCCGGCGGCCGAGCCGAAGTGTCCAAGGTGCGGACGGGAATGCTGAAGGCCTTCGTGGAAGGCCGGTTCGAGCTGGGCGGTGCCGAGGGCGCCACCCGGATCGTCACCGATGCCGGGGCGGAGGTCGACGAGGACGGCAGCGTCATCGCGCTGCGCGCGGTTTCGGTCGACGGCCGGTCCCGCGCCCACCTCGGCGGCCGTTCGGTGCCGGTCGGTGTGCTGGCCGACCTGTCCGAGCAGCTGATCGCGGTCCACGGGCAGAACGATCAGCTCCGGCTGCTGCGGCCCGCCGAGCAGCGCGCGGTGATCGACCGGTTCGCCGGCGAGGCCGTCACCGAACCGCTCGAGCAGTACCGCGCGGTGCGCGACGAATGGCTCGCCGTCGTCGCCGAGCTGACCGAGCGATCGACTCGTTCCCGTGAGATGGCCCAGCAGGCCGATCTGCTGCGCCACGGGCTCACCGAGATCGACGCCGTCGCGCCCGAACCCGGCGAGGACACCGAGCTCACCGAGCAGATCAAGCGGCTCGCCGCGGTCGACGAGCTGCGCGGGGCCGCGAGCGCGGCGCACGCCGCCGTCGCCGGATCGCCGGACGGGGATCCGGACGTGCCCGGCGCGCTGGGGCTGATCGGCGAGGCGACGCGGCACCTGACCGGTTCCGAGGACGCCGTGCTGCGTGAACTAGGTCCCCGGCTGGACGAAGCCTCGGTGCTGCTGTCCGAAGTGGGCGCCGAGCTGGGCAGCTACCTCGAAACGCTCGACGCCGACCCGGCGCTGCTGGAGAAGGTGCTCGCGCGCCAGGCCGATCTGAAGCGGCTCACCCGCAAGTACGCGGCCGATGTGGACGGTGTGCTCGCCTGGGCCGACGACGCCCGCCGCCGGATGTCCACGATGGACACCTCCGAGGAGGCGCTGGCCGAGCTGGCCAAACGTCGTGACGAACTCGCGACGACGCTGGCCGAGCACGCCCTCCGCCTGTCGGAGGCGCGGGTCGAGGCCGCCGCCGAGCTGGCCGAGGCGATCACTTCCGAGATGTCCGGGCTCGCCATGGGGCAGGCGGAGATCGAGATCACCGTCGAGCGGCGCACCGTGGACGAGAGCGACTCGCACGCGGTGAAGGTCGAAGGCAGGCTCGTGCACGCCGGTCCCGACGGGGTCGACGACGTCGAGCTGCTGCTGCGCGCGCACAACGGCGCACCGCCGCTTCCGGTGCACAAGGCCGCTTCCGGCGGTGAGCTTTCGCGCGTGATGCTGGCGATCGAGGTCGTCCTCGCCCATGCGGACACCGTGCAGACGCTGGTGTTCGACGAGGTCGACGCCGGGGTCGGCGGCCGCGCGGCGGTCGAGATCGGCAGGCGGCTCGCGCGGCTGGCGCGCAGTCACCAGGTCCTGGTGGTCACGCACCTGCCGCAGGTGGCCGCGTTCGCCGATCAGCATCTGGTGGTGGACAAGGGCACCAGCGGCGGGGTGACCCGCAGCGGGGTGCGCGTGCTCAAGCAGTCGGAGCGCGTCGTCGAACTCGCGCGGATGCTCGCCGGAATGGAAAGCACCGAGACCGGCCGGGCGCACGCGGAGGAATTGCTCGCCGTCGCCGAGGCCGACAAGAGCGCGCCGGACAAGCCGAAGGCTCGTCGCGGCGGAAAGCGAAAGAAGTCGAAATAGTACCGGTCAAGACCGTGTAGCCCGATCCGGTGTGGGTTAATCGGCGTGTTTTCATCGGCGTGGCGGACGCAGAAGGCCGCGCGGATTTGTCACTATCGGTCGCATGAAGCTCACCGGCTTGCTCACGCGTAACCAAGAGACCCTGCCTGGGATCATTGGCGTCGCCAGGGTCGACAGGCGCACGCGCGAGCTGCTCCGCCGGTTGAGCCCCGGCGACATCGTCGTCCTCGACCAGCTCGATCTCGACCGGTCGACGGCCGATGCCTTGGTGGAGGCCGAAGTCGCCGCGGTGGTGAACGCGTCGCCGTCGATCTCCGGCCGGTTTCCCAACCTGGGCCCGGAGATCCTGCTCGAAGCGGGGATCCCGCTGGTCGATTCGGTCGGCGGCGAACTGCTGCGCAAGGTGAAGGACGGCACGAAACTCCGCCTGCACGAGGGCGTCGTCTACATCGGTGAGCGGCAGCTCGGATCGGGGATCCAGCAGACGCGCGAGAGCGTCGCGGATCAGATGATCGAGGCCAAGGCCGGGATGTCCACCCAGCTGGAGGCGTTCTCCGCGAACACGATCGAGTTCCTGCGCCGGGAACGCAGTCTCATCCTCGACGGCGTCGGCGTTCCGGAGATCCGGGTTCCGCTGCGCGACCGGCACGCCCTCGTGGTCGCGGGCGGCAACGGGCACGCCGAAGACCTCAAGAAGCTGAAGAAGTACATCTCCGAGCACCGGCCGGTGCTGATCGGTGTCGATGCCGGGGCCGACACCCTGCGAGCGCAGGGATATCAGCCGGACGTCATCGTCGGCGACCCGCACGGGATCGGCGCGGAAACGCTGCGGAGCGGCGGCGAGGTCGTCGTCCCGGCGCAGCCGGACGGGCACGCGCCGGGTGTCGAGCGCATCCAGGACCTCGGGATCGGCGCGGTCACCTTCCCCGCGACGGGCAACGCCGAGGATCTGGCGCTGCTGCTGGCCGACGCGCACGAGGCGAGCCTGGTGGTCACCGTCGGTTTCCAGGCGACGTTGCGGGAATTCCTCGACCACGGCCGGTCCGGGTCGAACCCGTCGACGTTCCTCACCAGGCTCAAACTCGGCACGAAACTGGTCGACGGCAAGGCGGTCGCGACCCTGCACCGCAGCCGGGTGTCCATCGGCGCCATCGTCCTGCTGGTCGTGGCGACCTTGGTGGCCGTCGCGGCCGCGCTGCTGGTCTCGGACGTCGGTTCGGTCTACCTCGACTGGATCCGCGAGACCTGGAACTCGTTCATCGCCTGGGGCAAGGGACTTTTCACGTGATTTCACTGCGGTACCACATCGTTTCCATCGCCGCCTGCTTCCTGGCGCTCGCGCTCGGGGTGGTGCTCGGGTCCACGGCGCTGAACGGTTCGCTGCTTTCGGGCCTCGCAAGCCAGAAGGAGGACCTGGGTTCCCAGGTCGCGGATCTGGAGGCGCAGCGAAACTCGCTCAACGCCCGGCTCGGTGACGCGGACGCGTTCGCCGGTGCGATGGGGCCGAAGGTCGTCGCAGGTCAGCTGGACAAGCGTTCCGTGGTGCTGGTGACCACGGAAGACGCCAAGCCCGCGGACCGCGACGCGCTCAAGCAGCTCATCGGGCAGTCGGGTGCGGCCGTCACCGGTGAGATCCAGCTGACCGAGGCGTTCTCCGACCCGATGCGGTCCGACCAGCTGCGTGACGTCGTGTCCCGCCTGCAGCCCGCCGGTGTCCAGTTCCCGACCGCGGGTGACCCCGGCACGCTCGCCGGCGCTCTGCTCGGTTCGGTGGCGTTGCTGAACAAGGACAACGCGCAGCCGCAGTCCACCCCGGTGGAGCTGGCGGCCGCGCTCGGCGGGCTCACCGACGGCGGTTTCCTCAAGACCGGCGGCGACGTGAAGCCCGCGCAGCTCGCGATCGTGCTCACCGGCTCCAAGTACACCGGCGACGGCGCCGGTGACCGCGCCTCGACCGTCGCGCGGTTCGCCGCGCAGCTCGACCGTTCCGGCGCGGGCACCGTCCTGGCGGGCGACGCGGGATCCGCCGACGGCACCGGCGCGATCGGCGTCGTCCGCGCCGACACCTCGTCGACTTCCATTCTGTCCACTGTGGACAACGCGGACACCGCGGCGGGCCGGGTCACCACGATCATGGCGCTGCGCGAGCAGCTCGAAGGCGGCGCGGGGCGCTACGGCATCGCGGGCAACGCCCAGGCCCCGGCCCCTGGTATCGCCGCCGCGGGCAACTGACCTTCGTGGGCGCTGCCCGAGGGCGTGTCGCGAAAGCCACTTTCGCAGCGTCTGACGTCCCCAAAGTGGCTTTCGCAACGTGAGCGCACGGGGCCCTGCCGAGACTCGCATCCAGGTGACTAATCGCGTGGGCGAGGGGTGGGCCAGGTGCGGGTTTTGGGGAGCGGGCGAGCGTAGGAGCCTGCCCGGCTGGTCTTGAGGTTCAGCGCCACCAGCGATTCGGCCAGGCGGACCGCCGCGGCGACGCCGTCGATCACCGGGATGTCGAGCATCGCCGAAATGCGGCGATCGAGGCCGGTCATCCCGGCGCAGCCGAGGACGAGGACCTCCGCGCCCGCGTCCCGTGCACGGCGCCCGGCGGTCAGGAGCGCCGATTCCGTCCGGCGTTCGTCGGTCAGTTCGAGGACGCCGAGCCCGGCACCGAGGACGCCGACGCAGTTCTGCGCGACACCCGAGGCGTGCAGGCTGTCTTCGATCAGCCCGCACGTCCGGTCCAATGTGGTCACCACGCCGTAGCGTCTTCCCAGCAGGCAAGCCAGATGCGCGGCCGCTTCGGTGATGTCGACGACGGGGACGTCGAGCAGTTCCCTGGCGCCTTCCCGTCCGTGCTCGCCGAAGCCTGCCATCACGAGCGCGTCGAACGGTTCGTCCAGCCCGTTCAGGAGGTCGAGGACGGCCGCGGCGCTCAAGAAGCTGTCCAGCCACCCTTCCGCCGATTCCGGGCCCCACAAGGGCGTTCTGGCCAGGATTTCGGTGCCGGGGCTCGCCGCGGCACGGGCGCCCGCCTCGATCTCCTTGGTCATGGCCTCGGTGGTGTTGCAATTGGTCACCAGGATCCGCATCACGCGGCCCGCTGCTTGCGTGACACCACGAAGTAGAGCGCCGCCGCGGAACCGGTGCCGATGAACCACGAGTACGGCGCGGCGGGGGCGAAGAACGGCACCAGGGCGATGACCGCTGCCAACGCCGCCGTCGGCAGGAACGTGACCATCGCCCGCGGGTTGAACCCGCGTTTGTAGTGGTACGGCGAATCCGGTCCGGCGACGAACAGCTTGTCGACGTCGATCCGGCCGCGTTTCACCAGGTAGTAGTCCACGATCATGATGCCGAACAGCGGACCGAGGAAGGCGCCGAGGCCGCCGAGGAAGTAGTTGACCACCGCGGGCGACGAGTACAGCTTCCACGGCAGCACGCACAACGCGGCGACCGCGCTGATCATCCCGCCGATGGTGAAGGTGATCCGTTTCGGCCAGATGTTGGCCAGGTCGTAGGCGGGGGAGACGAAGTTCGCGACGATGTTCACGCCCATGGTGGCGATCGCGAAGGTCAGCGCGCCGATGATCAGCACCGGCGTGTTGTCGATGCGGGCCAGCAGTTCGGCCGGGTCGGTGATGGCCTGGCCGAACACTTGGAGGCTGCCGGCGGTGACGAGCACGGACAGCAGCGCGAACGCCGTCGAGTTGATCGGCAGACCCCAGAAGTTGCCGCGCCGCACCGTCTTCTGGTTCGGGGCGAACCGGGAGAAGTCGCAGAAGTTGAGCATCAGGGTGCCGTAGATCGACAGGATCAGGCCCACCGCGCCGAACCACTGCCGTACTTGCTCCCCTGTGGACAGTGACTTCGGGTTGCTCGTCAAGGAGATGTTCCAGTCCGCCGCGGCCAGCACCCACACCGCGAGCGCGATCATCACGACCCAGATGCCGGGACCACACCAGTCCTGGAACTTCCGCACGGCCTCCATACCGCGGGTGAGCACCAGCGCCTGCGCGAGCCACAGCGCGACGAAACAGATCCAGCCGAGGGCGTGCAGACCGAGGAAACCCACCTCTGTCAACGGTTTCAGCCCTGGATCGATCGCGAGCACGAGCAGTGTGATGGCCACGGAGGCGAGGTAGGTCTGGATGCCGTACCAGAAGATCGCGATGATCGCGCGGATCAGCGCGGGCAGGTTCGCGCCGAAGGTGCCGAAACTGAGGCGGGCGACGACGGGGAAGGGGACGCCGGTCTTCTGCCCGATCCGGCCCATCAGGTTCATGCCGAAGTAGATGAGCACGAAGCCGGTCAGCAGCGCGGTGAAGACCTGCCACGCCGACAGCCCGAGGACGAACAGGCCCGCCGCGAAGGTGTAGTTGCCGAGGTTGTGCACGTCCGACATCCACAGCGCGAAGATGTCGTAGACCTTCCAGCGGCGTTCCTTCGCCGGGGCGAGATCCTCGTTCCAAAGCCGGGGATCGGGCTGATCCGCTGCGTGGCCTTCGGTCCGGGTGGCTGGGGCGGCGGTCATACGGGCCTCCGATCGACGGGTAACTCCGGTCGATTTGGTATCCCAAAATTTGGCATCCCAAATATCACCCCGCGGTGGCCCGCCGTCAAGGTTTCTGCCGATAAACTCGGGTTACGGGCTGTTACAGCAGTGTTGAGAGAGGGGGTCGGGTGGCCGAGGAAGGACCGCGGCAGCCGCTGGCCGCGACCCGGCAGCGGGTCCGCGACGAGCTGCGCGAACGGATCCTCGACGGACGGTTGAAGCCGGGGGACCGGCTGGTCGAACGGGAACTCGCCGAAGACCTCGGTGTCTCGCGGGTCCCGGTGCGCGAGGCCATCCGCAGCCTGGAGGCCGAAGGGTTCCTCGCCGTCCAGTCACCCCGGCGCATCGTCGTGCGCCACCTGGCCAAGGCCGACGTCGAGGAGCTGTTCGACGTCCGGGAGGCGCTCGAAGGGCTCGCCGCCGGACTGGCCGCCGAACGGGCGGGTAAACCGGAACTCCGTGTGCTCGAACGTCTGCTCGCCGAGGCCGCGCGTGCCACCGACAGTGGCGACCCGGCCCGCATCACCTTGCTCAACACCCGCTTTCACGACGAGATCGTCGCGCTGGCGGGGAACGGGCTGCTGCACGAGATCCTCCGCCCGCTCGAGGGCAGGCTGCGCTGGCTCACCAGCCAGAACGAGCACTGGGGCGAACTGCTCGACGAGCACCGCCGCCTCTACGACGCGATCGCTTCGGGTGACGCGGATCGCGCGCGGGCCCACGCTGTCGAGCATGTGCGGGTGAACCGCGCGGTCACGCTGAAAACGTTGTTCCCGGAGGACGACGGAGAACGCTCCGCGGGCTGAACCGCCTGGCGCCCTCGCCGGTGGCTGTCCGTGGAGTGGCTATCGGCGCCGGGTGGTCGTGAGCGTAAGTGTCGTTCTCACGGACTCGTATTTACCTACCCACTGGTGCGACTGGCGGTCGAGCGGGGAAGATTCCGGCCGTTGAACGAGACCGGCGCGAGCCTGCGACCGTCGAGCCCGACATCCGCAGAACCGCCACCCACGCACAGGTCAGGCGTGGGCAGGTAAATGCTGCTCCGCCCTACGACACTTACCACTCACGACCACCCGGACCCGCACCTCAGTCCTCAAGACCTGCTGCGGACCCTCGCCCTGTGGCGCGGCTCGCCGTTCGCCGGTGGCTAGCCGAGCATCGAGGTCCAGGCTTCGGCGAATTCGGGGAAGGTCTTCCCGACCGTCCCCGGATTCTCCACTTCGAGCCCTTCGACGCGCAGCCCCAGGACGGCGGCCGCCATCACCAGCCGGTGATCGTCGTAGGTGTGGAACTTCCCGCCGTGCAGCGGCGCCGGCGTGATCCGCAGCCCGTCTTCGGTCTCGCGGACGTCGGCGCCGAGCGACGACAGTTCGGTGGCGAGCGCGGTCAGGCGGTCGGTCTCGTGACCGCGCAGATGTGCCACCCCGGAGATGATCGACGGTCCCTCGGCGAAGCAGAGCAGCGCCGCGATCACCGGCGTCAGCTCGCCGACGTCGTGCAGATCCAGTTCGACGCCGGGAATCGTGCCGCTGCCGGTGACCGTCAGGCCGCCCGCGTCGAGTTCGGCCGTCGCGCCGAGGACGGGCAGCAGGCTGCGGAGCCAGTCGCCAGGCTGGGTCGTCCGCTGCGGCCAGCCCGCGATCCGGACCGTGCCGCCGGTCGCGACCGCCGCGGCGACGAACGGTGCCGCCGTCGAGAGATCCGGCTCGACGATGTACTCGGGGCAGGAGAGCCTCGTCGGGGCGACGTGGAATTCGGCGCCCTCGCGGTCCACAGTGGCCCCGAAGCGGCGGAGCATCTCGGTGGTCATCGCGATATGCGGCTCGCTCGGCACCGCGCCGCCGACCAGGCGCACGGTGACGCCCTGCTGGAACGACGGGCCCGCGAGCAGCAGCGCGGACAGGAACTGGCTCGACGCGGAGGAGTCCAGATCGACCTTGCCGCCACGCAGGCCGCCTTCGCCGTAGACGGTGAACGGTGGCGCCTCGCGGCGGTCGTCGTCGATGCGGGCGCCGAGACCGCGCAGCGCCTTCAGCAGCGGCCCGATCGGACGACGGCGGATGGCCTCGTCGCCGTCGAACAGTGCCGGGCCGGTGCCCAGCGCGGCGAGCGCGGGGGTGAACCGGGCGACCGTGCCCGCGTTGCCGAGTTCCACCCGGACGGTCTCGTCGGGATGGACGCGGCCGGGACCGAGCGGGTGCACGAGGTAGCCGCCGATGCTGCCCTGCGAGTGCGCGCCGAGGGCGTAGATGGCGCCGAGCATCAGCCGCGCGTCACGGGAGTCGAGCGGGGTCCGCACCCGCGTCGGCGCGCTGGCGAGCGCGGCGAGGACATAGGCCCGGTTGGTGATCGACTTCGAACCGGGGACGCGGATGTCGGCGTCCAGCGGGCCTTCCGCGACCGGTGCGGTCCAGGTGTCGTGCGCGTCTGTCACGTCGCGAGGGTAGCGGTTTTCCACTCCATCGGACGCTTGCGGCGTGGCCGGTGAGCGCTTCGGCGGGCGTGCGATAAGGTGGAAGCCCGTGGGACTTCAGTCGCGGGCTACCAAGTATGTCTTTGTCACCGGAGGCGTTGCCTCCTCTCTGGGTAAGGGACTCACGGCTTCCAGCCTGGGTCAGCTCCTTACCGCACGTGGGCTCCGGGTCACGATGCAGAAGCTGGATCCGTACCTCAACGTCGATCCAGGCACCATGAACCCGTTCCAGCACGGTGAGGTGTTCGTCACCGACGACGGCGCCGAAACCGATCTGGACATCGGGCACTACGAGCGTTTTCTCGACCGGGCTCTCGACGGCAAGGCCAACGTCACCACCGGACAGGTGTACTCCGAGGTCATCGCCAAGGAGCGCCGCGGTGAGTACCTCGGCGACACCGTGCAGGTCATCCCGCACATCACCGACGAGATCAAGTCCAGGATCACCGCCGCGGCGGGCGCGGACGAGGACGGGAACAGCCCGGACGTCGTGATCACCGAGGTCGGCGGCACCGTCGGCGACATCGAGTCGCTGCCGTTCCTGGAGGCCTGCCGTCAGGTCCGCCACGACGTCGGCCGCGATCACTGCTTCTTCCTCCATGTCTCGCTGGTCCCGTACCTCGCCCCGTCGGGCGAGCTGAAGACCAAGCCGACCCAGCACTCGGTCGCCGCGCTGCGCAACATCGGCATCCAGCCCGACGCGCTCGTCTGCCGCGCCGACCGTGAGCTGCCGGAGGACCTCAAGCGCAAGATCGGCCTGATGTGCGACGTCGACACCGAGGCCGTCATCGCCTGCCCCGACGCGCCGTCGATCTACGACATCCCGAAGGTGCTGCACCGTGAGGCGCTCGACGCCTACGTGGTGCGCCGTCTCGGGCTGCCGTTCCGCGACGTCGACTGGACCGTGTGGGGCGACCTGCTCGACCGCGTGCACAACCCGTCGGAGACGGTGCGGGTCGCGCTCGTCGGCAAGTACATCGACCTGCCGGACGCGTACCTTTCGGTGACCGAGGCGCTGCGCGCGGGCGGCTTCGCCCATCGCGCCAAGGTGCAGATCTCCTGGGTCCCCTCGGACTCCTGCGAGACCCCGGCCGGCGCGGCCGCCGCGCTGTCCGATGTGGACGGTGTGCTGGTTCCGGGCGGGTTCGGCGTGCGCGGCATCGAGGGCAAGGTCGGCGCCATCGCCTACGCCCGCACCCACGGGCTGCCGCTGCTGGGACTGTGCCTCGGCCTGCAGTGCATGGTGATCGACGCGGCGCGGAACCTGGCGGGCATCAAGGACGCGAACTCGGCCGAGTTCGAGGACGGCCCGAACCCGGTCATCTCCACGATGGCCGACCAGCGCGACGTCGTCGCGGGCGAGCGCGACATGGGCGGAACGATGCGGCTCGGTGCCTACATCGCGAAGCTCAAGCCGGGCTCGCAGGTCGCGAAGGCGTACGGCAGCACCGAGGTCTCCGAGCGGCACCGTCACCGCTACGAGGTCAACAACGCCTACCGCAAGCGCCTTTCCGACGCCGGTCTGGTGTTCTCGGGCACCTCGCCCGACGACCACCTGGTCGAGTTCGTGGAGCTGCCAGCCGACAAGCACCCGTTCTTCGTCGGCACCCAGGCGCACCCGGAGCTCAAGAGCCGCCCGACCCGGCCGCATCCGCTCTTCAGCGCGTTCGTGAAGGCGGTCGTGGACCGCAAGGTCGCCGAGCGGCTGCCGGTCGAGCTGCCCGAGACGGCTCAGACGGGAGCCCGGTGACCGAGCCAGGCAAGCACGAGTTCACCGTCGCGTCCACAAGGGACGTCCACATCGGACGCGTCGTGGGCTTGCGGGTCGACGAGGTCGTGATGCCCGGCGGCGGCACCGCTCGCCGTGAGGTCGTCGAGCACCTCGGCGCCGTCGCCGTCCTGGCGCTCGACGAGGACGGTGCGGTGACGCTGATCCACCAGTACCGTCACCCGATCGGGCGGCGGCTGTGGGAACTGCCCGCCGGGCTGATCGACAAGGCGGGGGAGGACCCCGTCGGCGCGGCCAAACGCGAGCTGGTCGAAGAGGTCGGGCTCAGCGCCGGGCGCTGGGAGACCCTGGTCGACGTCGCGGCGTCGCCCGGCTTCACCGACGAGGTCGTCCGCGTCTACCTCGCCCGCGAACTGTCCGAAGTGGACAGGGAGGTTCTCGGCGAGGAGGAGGCCGACCTCGTCATGCGGAAGTTCCCGCTCGCCGAGGCGGTCCGGATGGCGCTGGCCGGTGAGCTGGTGAACGGGGCGACCGTCGGCGGTGTGCTCGCCGCGCACGCGGTGCTCACGGGAGCTGCTTCGACGCGGCCTTCGGACGCTCCTTGGGAGGACAGGCCGACGAAGTTCGCTTCGCGCGGCCTCTAGGACTCGTAAGTGGCAAGGATCGTTCTAACCAGCCTTGCCATTCACGACCCCTGCACCGACGCTGTCCGGCGGTGTGTGGCGTTGTGAAAGCCACTTTCGCAACCTTCAGCGTTGTGAAAGTGGCTTTCACAACGTCTGCGGGGGAGGCCCTAGTCGTGCAGACGGCGGCCTTGCGCGTCGGTGCCGCCGTTCGCCAGCAGCACGATCCCGTCGACGATCGGCCAGACCACCCCGATGCCGCAGGTGAACACCACGACCGCCAGCTGGGCGAGCGCGATCCCGACATGGCCGGTGTAGAAGCGCCCGATCCCGAACGGCAGCACGATCTGCAGCACCCCGGCGGCGACCTTCGACTTCGGCGAGTACGGCACGAGCACGGCCTGCTGCTGGTAGGCGGGGACGACCGGCGGCGGCTCGAACCGCGGCCGTCCCAGGTACGCCGGATGCGGCGCGGGCAGGTCTTGGAACAGCGGCCGGAGTTCGCCGATTGTCGCCGCCTCGTACGCGGCTAGGACCCGGCCCTCGTATTCGTCCGGCGTGATCCTCCCCTGGCTGTAGTGGTCGGCGAGCAGACGCGCCGCCTCTTCGCGCTCGGCGGTGCCGACGCGCATCTCCTCCGGGTCCGGTTGCTGGGACATGCTCACAAGGTAGCCCGTTTCACACCTGCGGCGTGGTACGCGCGGCGAACCCCCGATCGTGGCCCGGTGGTCCTAGAGTGTCCGTGTGTCACGGGCTGGCGGTGCCGGAGTCGCCCAGGTGGTCGCCGCGTACCTCGACCATCTGGTGGTCGAACGCGGAACCGCGCGGAACACCCTCGACAGCTATTCCCGTGACCTGCGGCGGTACACCGCGTATCTCGGCGGCGCCGACGTCGAGCGCTTCACCGATGTCACCCCGGCGCACGTCACCTCGTTCGGCGCCGCGTTGCGTGAGGGCGACGACGACCATCAGCCGCTGGCCGCGTCCTCGGCGGCCCGTGCGCTGGTCGCGGTGCGCGGGCTGCACAAGTTCGCGCACGCCGACGGCATCACCGAGAACGACCCGGCCCGCGAGGTCCGCCCGCCCGCGGCGGCCAAGCGGCTGCCCAAGGCGCTGCCGGTGGACGACGTGCTGAGACTGCTGGAAACCCCGCCGCCCGAGGGCGAACGGCCGCTGCGGGACCGGGCGCTGCTCGAACTGCTCTACTCCACCGGCGCTCGGATCTCCGAGGCCGTCGGGCTCGACGTCGACGACATCGACGACGCCGAACGGACCGTGCTGCTCGACGGCAAGGGTGGCAAGCAGCGCATCGTGCCGATCGGCCGTCCCGCGCTCGAAGCGGTGCACGCGTACCTCGTCCGCGCGCGGCCGGCGCTCGCCGCGGGCGGACGGGGGACACCGGCGATGTTCCTGAACGCCCGCGGCTCCAGGCTTTCCCGGCAGAGCGCGTGGCAGGTTCTCAAGGACACCGCGGAATCCGCGGGCATCACGGCAGGCGTCTCCCCGCATACGTTGCGCCACTCCTTCGCCACGCATCTGCTCGAAGGCGGCGCCGACGTCCGTGTCGTGCAGGAACTGCTCGGCCACGCTTCGGTGACCACCACCCAGGTGTACACGCTGGTCACGGTCACCACGCTCCGCGAGGTCTACGCGACAGCACATCCCCGCGCGCTCGGCTAATCGACCCTGTCGGTCCCGGCGAGCCTCTTTGTCACGACTCGCGAATCGCGCATAGGCTGCCGACGACCCTGCCGAGGAGGAGATTTCGCGCCATGTCGACACCGAACGAGCCGGCGAAGCCGTCCGCGTCCGCTGGTTCGGCCGCGGCGAGCCTCCACCAGGTGACCATCGCAACCCCCGCCGAACACGACGGCGACGAACCGTCGGAGGACACGATCTCTTCCCGTGGCCGCAAGGCCAAACGCGCCAAAGAAACGAAGCAGCAGGAACGCGAAAGGGAAGGCATCGGCCCGACCGGCCGCCCGCTGCGCGAGATCCCCGAACCGCGGCCGCTGGAGCGGCACGGTCCCGCACTGGTGATGGCCATGTGCAACCAGAAGGGCGGGGTCGGCAAGACCACCTCGACCATCAACCTCGGCGCGGCGCTGGCCGAATGCGGCCGCCGGGTGCTGCTGGTCGACTTCGATCCCCAGGGCGCGCTTTCGGTCGGCCTCGGCATTCAGCCGCACGAACTGGACCAGACGGTCTACAACGTCATCATGGAGCGCTCGGTCAGCATCACCGACGTCATCCGGAAGACCAGGGTGGACGGCGTCGACCTGCTGCCGAGCAACATCGACCTGTCCGCGGCCGAGGTCCAGTTGGTCGCAGAGGTAGGGCGCGAACACACTTTGTTACGGGTGCTTCGTCCGGTCATGAACGACTACGACTATGTTCTTGTCGACTGCCAGCCCTCGCTAGGCCTGCTGACGGTGAACGCACTGACCGCCGCGGACGGTGTGATCATCCCGCTGGAGTGCGAGTTCTTCAGTCTGCGAGGCGTAGCGCTCCTGATCGACACCATCGAGAAGGTGCAGGAACGCCTCAACCCCAAACTGGACATCACCGGGATTCTCGCCACCATGTACGACCCGAGAACCCTGCACTCGAAGGAGGTCATGGCGAGAGTGGTGGAGGCATTCGGCGACACCGTGTTCGACACGGTGATCAACCGCACCGTGCGGTTCCCCGAGACGACGGTCGCGGGCGAGCCGATCACGACGTGGGCTCCCAAATCGGCCGGCGCGGCGGCCTATCGCGCGCTGGCACGCGAGGTGATCGCTCGGTGAGCAGGCGAGCTTCCCTGCCCGGAGCGTCCGAACTTTTCAGGATCACCTCCAGCCCGGCCCTCGATCTCCCGCCCGCGCCCGCGCAGCCGGCCCCCTCGACGGGGAGCGGCAACGGGAACGGTTCCGGGGACGAGACAGCGCACAAAGACCAGCTGACCCGTGCCGCGCGCAGCGGTTCGGGGAGGACCAAGCACGACGCGAAGATCACCGTCTACGTCTCCGGCGACGAACTGCTGGCGATGGAGCAGGCCAGGCTGAACCTCCGGGCGAAGCACGGGCTCGTGCTCGACCGCGGCAGGCTGGTCCGCGAGGCGGTGGCCGTGCTGCTGGCCGACTTCGACGCGGCGGGCGAGGAGTCGGTACTCGTCCAGCGATTGCGGGCGGGCAGCGAGGACGGGAAAGAGACCGAGAGCTGATGGACGACCCGGCCGCGGCTGCTCCCAGCGGCCCGGAGCCGGTCGAGCGGACAGAAGCAGACGAGACCCCCGCCGTGCACGAGACCGTGCACGGCGGGATGGTCCCCGAAGGACTGGCCAGTGAAGAGCTGAGCACGTCCAAGTTCAAGGTGAACCTGGCGAACTTCCAGGGCCCCTTCGACCTGCTGCTCCAGCTGATCTCGCAGCACCAGCTCGACGTCACCGAAGTCGCGCTGCACCGGGTCACGGACGATTTCATCGCCTACACCCGCGCGCTCGGCACGGACTGGAACCTCGACGAGACGACCGAGTTCCTGGTCATCGCGGCGACCCTGCTCGACCTCAAGGCGGCACGGCTGCTGCCCGCCGCCGAGGTGGAGAGCGAAGACGACCTCGCCCTGCTCGAAGCACGGGACCTGCTGTTCGCGCGCGTACTGCAGTACCGGGCGTACAAGCAGGTCGCGGCGCTGTTCGGCGAGCTGGAGGCAGGCGCGCTGCGGCGCTACCCGCGTTCGGTCGCGCTCGAAGACCGGTTCATGGGGTTGCTGCCCGAGGTGATGCTCGGCGTCGACGTGGGGAAGTTCTCCGAGATCGCGGTCGCGGTCTTCAAGCCGAAGCCGCCGCCGACGGTGTCGATCGCGCACATCCACATGGGCCGGGTCTCGGTGCGCGAACACGCCGCGCTGCTGCGGCTCAAGCTCGCGGAACGGGGCGAAGCGACCTTCAGCGAGCTCGTCGAGGACTGCGAGCACACCGTCGAGATCGTGGCGCGGTTCCTCGCGCTGCTGGAGCTGTACCGGGAGTCTTCGGTCCAGTTCGAGCAGCTGGAGGCGCTCGCCGAACTGCATGTGCGCTGGACCGGCGGGTCCGTGGCGGAGGCGTCGGTGGCGGCCGAACACGACCGCGCCGCCGTCGAGGACGAGGAGTACGGGTGAGCCCCGAAGAGACCGAGAAGACCGAAGAGACCCCGGTGGAGCCCGAAGAGACTTCGGAGCCCGACGCGCCTGTCGCCGAGCCGCCCGCTGACGAAGGGCTTGTGGCGGCCGGTGACGGCGACTACCCCGACGTCACCTCCGACGAGGTGCTCGAAGCGGCACTCGAGGCGTTGCTGCTGGTCGTCGACTCGCCGATCAACGAGGAATCGCTCGCCGAGACCGTCGGTCAGCCCGAGTCGCGGGTGACCGTGGCGCTGCGCACGATGTCGCAGAAGTTCACGGACCGGTCCAGCGGAATCGACCTGCGCCGAGTCGGCGAAGGGTGGCGGTTCTACACTAGGGACGTCTATGCCCCGTTCGTGGAGAAGCTTCTGCTCGACGGCCAGCGTTCCAAGCTGACGCGAGCCGCACTGGAGAGCCTCGCCGTGATCGCCTATCGGCAGCCGGTGACCAGGGCCAGGGTCGCCGCCGTCCGAGGGGTGAACGTGGACGGGGTGATCAGGACGCTGCTGGCACGCGGCCTGATCGAGGAGATGGGGACCGACCCCGAAACCACTGGCACGCTGTACGTGACGACCGAGCTGTTCCTGGAGCGACTGGGCCTCTCGTCCTTGGCCGACCTTCCGCCCATCGCTCCGTTGCTACCCGAAGTGGACACCATCGATGACATCTGACCCGCATCCCGACGGCATTCGGCTGCAGAAGGTCCTTTCGCAGGCAGGCGTCGCCTCGCGGCGCGCGGCCGAGGACCTGATCGTGCGTGGTCGCGTGAGCGTGGACGGCAAGGTGGTCACCGAACTCGGCCGCCGGGTCGATCCGGACAACTCCGTGATCCACGTCGACGGCACCCGCGTCCAGGTCCGCGAGGACCTCGTCTACCTCGTGCTGAACAAGCCCAAGGGCGTGCACAGCACGATGAGTGACGACCGCGGCCGCCCGTGCGTCGGCGACTACCTGCGCGGCCGGTGGGAGGAGACTCCCGGAATCGTGCACGTCGGCAGGCTCGACGAGAACACCGAAGGTCTCCTGCTGATGACCAACGACGGCGACCTCGGCCACCGGCTGATGCACCCCTCGTTCCAGGTGCTGAAGACCTACTTCGCCGAGGTCGAGGGCATCGTTCCGCGGGGCCTCGGCAAGGAACTGCGCGCCGGGTTCGAGCTGCCGGACGGCATCATCAAGGTCGACCAGTTCCGGGTCAAGGACATGCTGGCCGGGCGGACCCAGATCGAACTGGTCATCCACGAGGGCCGCAAGCACATCGTGCGGCGGCTGATGGCGGCCACCGGGCATCCGGTGCGCAAACTGGTCCGGACCGCGCTCGCCGACGTCCAGCTCGGCAACCAGCGGTCGGGCTCGGTCCGGCGGCTGAACCGGGGAGAGGTCGGCTCGCTCTACCGCGCCGTCGATCTCTAAGACTTTCCGCTCTACTGCACCGGTGTTCATCGCGTTTAGCTCTTCTTGACGGGCTTTCAGCCGACGGGGAAGGGCTCAACCGTGAAAACAGTCGTGCTGGCAGGGATTTTGGCGGTCGCCGCGGCCGTGGTCGCGGCGCCGCAGTCCGCGGCGAAACCGCGGGGCAGCGAACCGGTCTACGACTTCGCCCAGGCCGTCCGCGAGACGGCCTGGGTCGACATCGGCCTCGACGGGGATGGCGACGGCCGCTCCGACCGGGTCGCCGCCGACATCATCCGCCCGAAGGAACCGGCGGCGCAGGGCACGAAGGTCCCGGTCATCATGGACGCGAGCCCGTACTACTCGTGCTGCGGGCGGGGCAACGAGAGCGAGCTCAAGACCTACGACCCGTCGGGCAGGCCGGTCGGGTTCCCGCTCTACTACGACAACTTCTTCGTGCCCCGCGGCTACGCCGTGGTACTGGTGGATCTGGCCGGTACCAACAAGTCCCGCGGTTGCACCGACATCGGCGGGCCCTCGGACATCAACTCGGCGCGCAAGGTCGTCGACTGGCTCAACGGCCGGGCGAACGGCTACACGACCGCGACCGGTTCGGCCAGGACGAACGCGTCCTGGTCGACGGGCGCGGTCGGCATGATCGGGAAGTCCTACGACGGCACGGTGGCCAACGGTGTCGCCGCGACCGGCGTCGACGGGCTCAAGACCATCGTGCCGATCGGCGCCATCAGCTCCTGGTACGACTACTACCGCTCCGACGGCGCGAGCCTGCGCCAGGGCAGCCCGGCGGGGCTGGCACAGACCGTGTCCCAGCGCAACGGCGGGCAGAACTGCGGCGCGGCGAACCAGAAGCTCACCGCGGGCGCGACCTCGAACGGCGACTACAACGCGTTCTGGCTCGACAGGGACTACGTACAGAGCGCCTCGAAGGTGAAGGCCAGTGTGCTCGCTTCGCACGGCCTGGGTGACCTGAACGTCAAGACGATCAACTTCGGGCAGTGGTGGGAAGCGCTCAACGTCGAGCGCAAGGTGTGGCTGACGCAGGCCGGCCACGTCGATCCGTTCGACTACCGGCGGTCCGCTTGGGTCGACACCCTGCACAAGTGGTTCGACCACTACCTGCTCGGCGTCGACAACGGCATCGAGAAGACCCCCGGCGCGAGCGTGGAACGCGAGCCCGACGTCTGGGTGGACCAGGCCGCGTGGCCCGCGGGGAACGCCGTCACCCTGCGTCCCGCGTCCGGCAGCACTCCGGGTGTCGGCACGCTCGGGACGACCGCGGGAACGGGGACGGCGTCGTTCACGGACTCCTCGGGTCAGACGTCGAACAGCTGGGCCGCGAGGCCAACGGAGACCGCGAGCGGACGCGTGCTGTTCAGCACCGGCGCGCTCGCGAAGGACCTCCAGGTGTCCGGGACGGCGAAGGTGACCGTGACCGCGACGCCGTCGACCTCCACGGCGCGGCTTTCGGCGATCCTGGTGGACTACGGCCCGGCGACCATCCGGAACTACACCGGGCCCAAGGAAGGCATCAAGAACGAGCTGACGCAGTCGTGCTGGGGTTCGAGCGCGACGGGCAACGACGCCTGCTACCTGAACACGAGCACTGACGCGGTCTCGGTGGGACTGAACGTCATCAGCCGCGGCTGGGCGGATCTGGCCAACTACCGTTCGCTGAGCCAGGAGTCGCCGCTGACGCCGGGGCAGCCGTACACCATGACGTTCCGGCTGGCGAGTACGGATCACGTTGTCCCGCAAGGACATCAGCTCGCGCTGATCATCGGCGGGACGGACGGCTCGTTCATCTCGGGGCCGTCGCAGTACCCGAAGATCACGGTGGACCTCGGCAAGACCTCGCTGGCGCTGCCGGTCGTGGGCTCGGGTCCGTCGGCCGTTCCGGCGGCGCTTCCGGTGGCTCCGGCGCAGATCGCTCCGGCGACCGTCTCAGGCCTGGAACGCGGCTAAGTCGTTCGCAGGTCCAGTCCGTGAAGGCCCCCTTCCTGTACCTAGGCGCAAGGAAGGGGGCCTTCATGTACTTCAGGTGAGTGGGGGGCGCCGGGACGGGAGACGTGACTCGCGTGCTTGGAGGCGGAACTCACGTGCTTGAAGGCGGAACTCGCGTGATCAGACGGCGATCTCGGGTGTGCGGTGTCTGATCACGCGAGTTCCGTCTCCAATCACGCGAGATCCGCCTCTGATCACGCGAGATCCGCTCGACACGCCACCTTTGACTTTCGGCCCAGTAGAACCCGAATCGCCACTCGGGACCGAAGGGTCAGCCGGTTTGGGAGGCGGGGCTCTTCGAGCCGAAAGGCAGGCGCTGCAAGGCGCGGGCCACCGGTTCCACGATCCGCGCGGCCGTCGGGCCGAGGATCGCCATCAGGAGCACGTACGCCGTCGCGAGCGCCGCGAGTTCGCCGGTCACCGCGCCCGCCGCCACCGCCAGCCCGGCGATGACGATCGAGAACTCGCCCCGTGCCACCAGCGCGGCCCCGGCTCTCGCCCGGCCCATGTTCCCGATGCCTTGTCTCCGCGCGGCCCACCAGCCGGTGCCGACCTTCGTGAGGGTGGTCGCCACCGCCAGCACGACCGCCCAGCCGAGTACGGGCGGGATCGAGGCGGGGTTGGTGTTGAGCCCGAACACGACGAAGAACACGGCCGCGAAGAGGTCTCGCAGCGGTTCGAGCATGTGTGTCGCGTTCTCGGCCGTCGAACCCGAGATCGCGATGCCGAGCAGGAACGCGCCGACCGCGGCCGAAACCTGCATCGCCGAGGCGACGCCGGCGACCAGCAGGGCCGCGCCGAGGACCTTGAGGAGGAAGACCTCGCGGTCCGGGCTGTCCACCGCCGCGGAGACGTACCGGCCGAACTTCAGCGCGATCACCAGGACGACCGTGATCACCATCAGCGAGATCCCGACGGCCTTCAGGCCGCCGAGGAAGCTCACGCCGCCGAGCACCGCGGTGAGGATCGGCAGGTACAGCGCCATCACCAGGTCCTCGAACACCAGGATCGACAGCACCACCGGCGTTTCCCGGTTACCGAGCCGCCCGAGGTCGCCGAGTACCTTCGCGATGATCCCGGACGACGAGATGTACGTGACACCCGCCATGACGATCGCGCCGATCGGGCCCCAGCCGAGGATGAGCGCGACGATCGCGCCCGGCGCGGCGTTGAGCACGATGTCCACGACGCCCGCCATCCACGAGCGTTTCAGCCCGGTGAACAGTTCGGCCGCCGAGTACTCCAGGCCCAGCAGGAGCAGCAGCAGGACGACACCGATCTCGCTGGCGAGGTGGGTGAAGTCACCGATGTCGCCGAGCGGGATGAGCCCGCCCTGCCCGAAGCACAGGCCACCGATCAGGTACAGCGGGATCGGGGACATCCCGATCTTCCCGGCGAGGCGTCCCAACGCGCCCAGCCCGAAGAAGACCGCCCCGAGTTCGATCAAGGACAGTGCGGTGTGATCCATCCGCGATCAGCCGTACTTCAAGATCTTGACGGCGGCTTCGAGACCTTCGGACGTGCCGACCGCGACGAGCACGTCGCCCGCGGTGAGGTTGAAGTCCGGGTTGGGGGAGGGGTGCACCTGGCCTGCCCGCATCACCGCGACGACCGAGACGCTCGTCCGCGTCCGCATGGCCGTGTCGCCCAGCGTCCGCCCGTCGAACGGTGACGACGACTTGATCGGGAGCTGCTTGGTGTTGATGCCAGGCAGGTCCCGGTGCTCTTCGGTGAGCTGGGCGACCAGCTGGGGCGCGCCGAGCAGATTCGCCAGCGCGCCCGCCTCGTCGGTGGTGAGCGGAAGCGAGGCCAGACAGGCGTCGGGATCGTCCGTTTTGGACACGATCAGCTCGACGTGTCCGTCACGATGGGTCACCACACCCACACGGCGGCCGTGGCGGGTGGCGAAGTCCTTGCGGACGCCTATTCCGGGGAGCGGGGTCACTTCGACGTTCACGTGAACAACGATAACTCACTGTCCGTTTTGCGCCGGGCGGATCAGGAACAACGCCGAGATCAGCACCATCACCGCGGCCGTCGCGCCGTGGATGCCGAACGCGGCGGCGGGGGAACCGTTGTGGGTCAACACGATCAGCATGTCGCCGACCGGGATGAACGCCAGCGCCAGCAGCCCCCAGCCCACCGCGCGGACATTCCTGAACAGGAGCAGCGCGAGCAGCACGAGCGCCGTGCCGATGTCCCGGACGCCCTTGACCGCGAGGATCGGATCGCCTTCGGGTGGCATGACAGGCAGGCCGAAGCCGCCGGTCTGGGTCGCGGGGAAGAACACGTAACCGGTGCCGAAGTAGAGGACGAAGAGCACGAGGGCGATGGACAGGCCGTAAGCGATCTTGATTCTGGTCATGGTCTCCGACTCCGGAAGCTAGCAGCGCTAGGAACAATGTGAACGCTAGCAATAGTGTCGATAGTTTGTCTAGCGGCGCTAGCGGGCAGATTCGGCGACTTCGCCGTGGGCGGCTGAGGCGTGTCGTTCGCCACCAGGCAGAATGGACGTCGATCAGATGAGCGACGGATGAGCTGAGGAGAGTTTCGGTGGCGGGAGCCCTGCGTGGTGTGGTCGCGATGGACGGCCCGTCCGGGACCGGGAAATCCACGGTTTCGCGGAAGCTCGCGACGAAGCTCGGCGCCGGCTACCTCGACACGGGCGCGATGTACCGCATGGTCACCCTCGCCGTCCTGCGCGCCGGGACCGACCTGGCCGACGCGGACGCGATCTCCGACGTCGCCAGGAAGGCCGAACTCGGCATCGGGACCAGCCCCGACGAAGCGACCGTGACCCTCGCGGGCGAGGACGTCGCCGCCGAGATCCGCGGCTCGGACGTCACCACGGCGGTGTCCCCGGTTTCGGCCGTCCCCGCGGTCCGAGAACTGCTGGTCGCCCGGCAGCGCGAGATCATCGACGAGGTGCTCGGCCGGGTCGGCGGCATCGTGGTCGAAGGCCGTGACATCGGCACCGTCGTCTCGCCGGGGGCCCCGCTCAAGATCTTCCTCACCGCCTCGGCCGAGGTCCGTGCCGCGCGCCGCAGCGCGCAGGACTCCGCCGCCGGTCGTGAATCCACCGTGGATGTCGCGAAGGCGGCGGTGGAACGGCGCGACCGCCTGGACTCCACGCGGGCGGCTTCGCCTCTGCGCGCGGCAGATGACGCCGTCGAGGTGGACACCTCGGCGCTCAACATCGATCAGGTGATCGTCGCGCTGGCGGAACTGGCCCTGCACCGCGGCATTCTCGAAGGCTGCCCCGCCGAGGCCGCGCGGTGAGCGCGAAAGGACTGCCCGAGGGCGCGAGCGACCCGTACCACACCTTCGGCCGGGGGATCTCGAAGTTCATCGTCCGGCCCGCGTTCCGGGTCCGGGTGCACGGCGCCGAGCGCGTTCCGGCGTCCGGGCCGGTGGTGTTCATGGCCAATCACAGCTCGATGGCGGAACCGGCGCTGCTGTTCGGAATGTTCTCGCGGCGCACCGCGTTCCTGGTCAAGGCCGAACTCTTCCGGGGGTTCGTCGGCTGGTTCTTCCCGAAACTGGGCCAGATCCCGGTGAAACGGGGTGCGGTGGACCGCAAACCGCTGATGATGGCGGTCAAGGTGCTCGAGGACGGCGGTGCGGTCGGGATCTTCCCCGAAGGCACCCGAGGACTCGGTGACGCCGAAAACTTCGAGCGCGGCGCGGCCTTCCTGGTCCGCGCCGGGAAGGCGACCGTGGTTCCGGTCGCCACTCGGGGGACGTACAAACCCGCCGGCGCCAAGAGGCGTTGGCGGCCACGCGTCGACATCATGGTCGGCGAACCTTTCACTCCCGAGATCGGGAAGGGAAGGACAGGGCTGGAGGAGGGAACCGAGCGGCTTCGCCTCGCGCTCGCGGACCTCGTGAAGGCACTGGACGAATGGCGCTTGGAGCACGGGCTCCAAGACACGCGACAGAATGTGAAGTAAGCAATGACAGAGCTTGACGGAGTCGGCGAGGTCGACGGCTCCTGGTCCGACGAGTCCGAATTCACCGCGCTGGACGCCCAGATCGCCGCGGGCGAGGCCGAGGAGGAAGCGCAGCTCGCGCAGCCGGTCCTCGCCGTCGTCGGCAGGCCCAACGTGGGCAAGTCGACCCTGGTCAACCGCATCCTCGGCCGTCGCGAGGCGGTCGTGCAGGACGTCCCCGGCGTGACCAGGGACCGCGTCGCCTACGACGCCTTCTGGGCGGGCCGCCGGTTCACCCTGGTCGACACGGGCGGCTGGGAGCCGGACGCGACCGGGCTGCAGGCCTCCGTCGCCGCGCAGGCCGAGATCGCGATGGCCACCGCCGACGCGGTGCTGCTGGTCATCGACGCCAGTGTCGGCGCGACCGCGACCGACGAGGCCGCCTCGAAGGTGCTGCGCCGCTCGAAGAAGCCGGTGCTGCTCGTCGCCAACAAGGTCGACGACGACCGCCTGCTCGCCGACACCGCGTCACTGTGGTCGCTCGGCCTCGGCGAACCGCATCCGGTCAGCGCGCTGCACGGCCGCAGTTCGGGTGACCTGCTCGACGCCATCGTCAAGGCGCTGCCGTCGATGCCGCGCGACGGCGAACGCGCCACCGCCGGCCCGCGCCGGGTCGCGCTGGTCGGCAAGCCGAACGTGGGCAAGTCCAGCCTGCTGAACAAGATCTCGGGCGAAGAACGCTCCGTCGTGGACTCGGTCGCCGGTACCACCGTCGATCCGGTCGACTCGCTGGTCGAACTGGACGGCGACATCTGGCGGTTCGTCGACACGGCGGGTCTGCGCAAGCGCGTCAACTCGGCCAATGGCGCGGAGTACTACGCGTCGCTGCGGACCAAGACCGCGATCGACGCCGCCGAGGTGGCGATCGTGCTGCTGGACGCCGCCGAACCGCTTTCGGAGCAGGACCTGCGGGTGCTGACGATGGTCGTCGAGGCGGGCCGCGCGTGCGTGCTCGCCTTCAACAAGTGGGACCTCGTCGACGAGGACCGCCGCCACGCCATGGTCCGCGAACTGGAACGCGGCCTGGTCCGGGTGCCGTGGGCGGACAAGGTCAACATCTCGGCGCTCACCGGCCGGTCCGTCCGTAAGCTCGCGCCCGCGCTGCGGACCGCACTGAAGTCCTGGGACCAGCGCGTCCCGACCGGTCAGCTGAACGGCTGGCTGGCCGACCTCATCGCCGCGACCCCGCCGCCGGTGCGTGGCGGCAAGCAGCCGAAGGTGCTCTTCGCGACCCAGGCGGGCATTCGGCCGCCGACGCTGGTCCTTTTCACCACCGGATTCCTCGAGGCGGGCTATCGCCGGTTCATCGAACGCAAGTTCCGTGAGCGATTCGGCTTCGAGGGCAGCCCCGTACGGGTGAATGTCCGGGTACGCGAAAAGAAGCAACGGCCCAAGGTCGGCGGAAAAGCGGCCGGTAAATCGGCCGGAAAACCGAAGACTCGCTGAATTCTCACTATGTAGGTGAATAGTTCACAGGGTGGACACGTCGATGACCTCGGGTTTCGGCGTGTCCGCCGGTGAGCTTCGACACTCTGCCGAGACCCTCCCGAGATATGTCGTTCACCTGCGGTAAAGTGATTGGTCTGCTAGCGGGCGCCTCATTCGGAGAGCGAGCCCGAATGACGCACTTCGCGAAAGGTGTGTGATGGGCTTGCGCGCCCATGGTTATGCCCTGCCCGTGGTGATGAGCCGATGACACTGACCGCCGATTCCCGGCCGATCGCCTGTGTCGCCGACGTCACCGTCGCCCCGTCCCCGGCTCCCGTCGCCGACCGTGCCCTGTTCTGGTCCGGTCTCGGCGCCGGTGAGCGCACACTGATCGACATCCTCGCCGAGACCGCCGCCCGCCACCCCAACGCGGGCGCGATCGACGACGGCGAGACCACACTGTCGTACCGCAAGCTCGTCGAGGAGATCGACGCCTACGGCCGCAAGCTGACCGCCAACGGCGTCGGCGTCGGCGACCGGGTCGGCGTCCGGATCTCCTCCGGCACCGCCGAGCTCTACGTCGCGATCCTCGCCATCCTGTCCGTCGGCGCCGCCTACGTGCCGGTCGACGCGGACGACCCGGACGAGCGCGCCGAACTGGTCTTCGGTGAGGCCGACGTCGCCGCCGTCCTCACCGACGGCGGCGTGATCACCGTCCTCGGCTCGCCGGGCGGCGTCGAGGGTTCGCCCGCGCCGACCGACGACGCCTGGATCATCTTCACCTCCGGTTCGACCGGTAAGCCGAAGGGCGTCGCGGTTTCGCACGCCTCGGCGGCCGCTTTCGTCGACGCCGAGGCCCAGCTGTTCCTCACCGAGGAGCCGATCGGTCCCGGCGACCGCGTGCTCGCCGGACTGTCCGTCGCCTTCGACGCGTCCTGCGAGGAGATGTGGCTCGCCTGGCGCCACGGCGCTTGCCTGGTCCCGGCGCCGCGTTCGCTGGTGCGCACCGGCGTCGACCTCGGCCCCTGGCTGGTCGCTCAGGGCATCACCGTCGTCTCGACCGTTCCGACGCTGGCCGCGCTGTGGCCCGCCGACGCGCTCGAAGACGTCCGCCTGCTGATCTTCGGCGGCGAAGCCTGCCCGCCCGAGCTGGCCGAACGCGTCGCCGTCGAAGGCCGCGAAGTCTGGAACACCTACGGCCCGACCGAGGCCACCGTCGTCGCCTGCGCCGCGCAGATGACCGGGGAAGGGCCCGTCCGGATCGGCCTGCCGCTGGTCGGCTGGCAGCTCGCCGTCGTCAACGAAGCGGGCGACCCGGTCGCGATGGGGGAGACCGGCGAGCTGGTCATCGGCGGTGTGGGCCTGGCCCGCTACCTCGACCCGGAGAAGGACGCCGAGAAGTTCGCGCCGCTGCCGTCGCTGGGCTGGCGCCGCGCGTACCGCAGCGGTGACATGGTCCGCGCCGAAGCCGAGGGCCTGCTGTTCCTCGGGCGTCTCGACGAGCAGGTCAAGCTCGGCGGCCGCCGCATCGAACTCGGCGAGGTCGACGCCGCGCTCCAGGCGCTGCCCGGAGTGCAGGGTGCCGCCGCCGCGATCCGCCGCACCAAGGCGGGCAACCAGGTGCTCGTCGGGTACGTCGTGCCAGCCGAAGGCGTGAAATTCGACCACGACGAGGCCGCGACCAGGCTGCGTGAGCAGCTGCCCGCCGCGCTCGTCCCGCTGCTGGCGCTGGTCGAAGACCTGCCGACGCGGACCTCGGGCAAGGTCGACCGCAACGCCCTGCCCTGGCCGCTGTCCACTGTGGACGCCGCGAAATCCGGTCTGTCGCCGACGGAGAGCTGGCTCGCCGAAGGCTGGGCGGAGATCCTGGGTGTCTCGGTCGACAACCCGAAGGCCGACTTCTTCACCAACGGCGGCGGCAGCCTGACGGCCGCCCAGCTGATCGCGCGGATCCGCACCCGGCACCCGCAGGTGTCGGTGAACGACATCTACGCCAACCCGAAGCTCGGCGCGCTCGCGTCGATGCTGGACGCGCTGAGCGGACAGAAGACCGAGCGACGCGACATCGCCCCGACCCCGCGCAAGGCCGGGATCATCCAGTCGTTGCTGACGATCCCGCTGATGGGCCTGGTCGGCCTGCGCTGGACGACCATCGCCGCGACGCTGTCGAACGTGCTGTCGCTGGCCGGTTTCGCCTGGGCGCCGACGCTGAACTGGGTGTGGATCGCCGTCGCGTGGGTCGCGCTGTTCAGCCCGGCGGGCCGGATCGCGATCTCGGCGACCGGTGCGCGGCTGCTGCTGCGCGGTGTCCGTCCCGGAAGCTACCCGCGTGGCGGGAACGTCCACTTGCGACTGTGGACGGCCGAGAAGCTCGCTGAATTCAGCGGCGCGGACAGTGTCGCCGGCGCTTCCTGGATGACGACGTACGCCAAGGCACTCGGCGCGCGGATCGCCAAGGACGTCGACCTGCACTCGCCGCCGCCGGTCACCGGCATGCTGAAACTCGGCCGCGGTGCCGCCATCGAACCCGAGGTCGACCTGACCGGGCACTGGGTGGACGGCGACCTCGTGCACATCGGCAAGATCCGGATCGGCGCCGACGCGCGGATCGGTGCGCGCAGCACGCTGTTCCCCGGCGCGCGGATCGGCAAGGGCGCGGAGATCGCGGCCGGGTCGACCGTCCGCGGCAACGTGCCGACCGGGCAGCGCTGGGCCGGTGCGCCCGCCGCCCGCGCCGCCAAGGACGCGCTGAAGTGGCCGTCGAGCCGCCCGCCGCGTTCACGCTTCTGGGCGTCGGTGTACGGCGCGACCTCGGTCGCGCTGGGGCTGCTGCCCGCCGTCGCCGCCCTGCCCGCCGTCGCGGTGCTGGGCTACGCGATCGCCGGTACGCCTTCGCTGGGCGCCGCGCTCGGTCAGGCGCTGCTGTTCACGCCGCTGGCGACCGTCGCGTACTTCCTGGCGTACGCCCTGCTCGTGCTCGTCGGCGTCCGTTCGCTGAGCATCGGCATGGTCGAGGGCTACCACCCCGTGCACGGCCGCGTCGCGTGGCAGGTCTGGGCGACCGAACGGCTGATGGGTATGGCGCGTGAGGGGCTGTTCCCCTTGTACGCCAGCCTGTTCACCCCGGTGTGGCTCCGGATGCTCGGGGCGAAGGTCGGCCGCAACGTCGAAGCGTCCACCGTTCTCGCGCTGCCGAAGATGACCCAGGTGGACAGTGGCGCGTTCCTCGCGGACGACACCATGGTCGCCACCTACGAACTCGGCCACGGCTGGCTGCACGTCGCGCCGGCGCGGATCGGCAAGCAGGCGTTCCTCGGCAACTCGGGGATGGCCGCGCCCGGCCGTTCGGTGCCCAAACGCGGTCTGGTCGGCGTGCTGTCTTCGGCTCCGCTGAAGGCGAAGAAGGGCTCCTCGTACCTCGGGATGCCGCCGCTGCCGGTCCGCCGGTCGGTCGGCGAGTCCGACACGAGCCGCACGTACACGCCGCCGCTGCGGCTGAAGGCGGCCCGCGCGCTCGTCGAACTGTGCCGGATCGTGCCGGTGATGTGCGGTGTCGCGCTGACCGTGCTGGTCGCCGCCGGGATCTTCGCGCTCGCTTCGTCCTTCGGGTTCCTGGTCGCGGTGCTGCTCGGCGGGCCGCTGCTGCTGGCCGCCGGTGCCGCCGCCGCGCTGACCGCCACCGCGATGAAGTGGCTGCTGGTCGGCCGGTTCCGCGCGGTCGACCACCCGCTGTGGAGCTCGTTCGTCTGGCGCAACGAACTCGCCGACACCTTCGTCGAGGCGCTCGCCGTGCCGTGGCTGATCGGTTCGCTCGGCGGCACTCCGCTGCTTCCGGCGTGGCTGCGGACCATGGGCGTCAAGATCGGCCGCGGGGTGTGGCTGGAGACGTACTGGCTGCCCGAGTCGGACTTGGTGAGCCTCGGCGACGGCGCGACGATCAACCGCGGCTGTGTCGTGCAGACGCACCTGTTCCACGACCGGATCATGACGATGTCGCCGGTGACCCTGGACGAGGGAGCGACGCTCGGGCCGCACGGTATCGTG
Organism: Amycolatopsis alba DSM 44262; assembly: GCF_000384215.1. Taxonomy (NCBI): domain Bacteria; kingdom Bacillati; phylum Actinomycetota; class Actinomycetes; order Pseudonocardiales; family Pseudonocardiaceae; genus Amycolatopsis; species Amycolatopsis alba. The sequence continues at coordinate 5,823,955 of NZ_KB913032.1, forward strand.
CTTCCTGGCGCGAGCATCGGCGCGCGGACGACCGTCGGACCGGGGTCTCTGGTGACCAGGGGTGACGCGGTTCCCGCCGACTCGCGCTGGCTGGGCAATCCCATCTCGGCCTGGACGAAGTAGAGGAAGCGGGGTCTTTCGCGGGTGATTTCGAAGGCCTCCGCGCAGCCCTCGCCCGGCGCGGACACCTCCGGCGACTCCTATCTGCCCCATCACGGTAACGGCGGTTACCGGGTCCGGCACTACGATCTGGAGCTGGACTACAAGATCGGTCCCAACCGGCTGTCGGCCTCCGCGGGTATCACCGCGGAGGCGACGCAGGCGCTGTCGCGGTTCACACTCGACTTCGGCGAGTTTCGGATCAACCGGGTCCTGGTCAACGGGAAACCGGCCAAGTACACGCGGCGCGGGCACAAGCTCCAGGTGAAGCCCGCAAAGTCGTTGGCTCTCGGTAGCGAGTTCCTGGTGGAGATCCACTATGTCGGTAATCCGCGGCCGCTTCCCGGACTGTGGGGCGACATCGGGTGGGACGAACTGACCGATGGCTCGCTCGTCGCGAGCCAGCCGGTCGGGGCGCCGTCGTGGTTCCCGTGCAACGACCATCCGGCGGACAAAGCGACCTACCGTGTCGCGCTGACGACGTCTTCGCCGTACCTCGTGGCCGTCACCGGGAACCTGGTGTCGCGGCTTTCGCGCGCGAGCACCACGCGGTGGGTCTTCGAACGCCCGGAGCCGACGCCGACGTATCTGATGAGTGTCCAAATCGGACGGTACGACGACGTCGAACTGGTCTCCGGCCCGCAGCCCGGCTGGCTTTCGCAACCGTCGGTTTCGGCGTACCGGATGAGCATCGACGGTGACACCGTGCTCGCTGCGGTCCCGCAACGGGCCGCCGTCCCGCCGCGCCTGCGCCGCCCTTTTTCGCGCGACTTCGGGCGCCAGGGCAAGATCATGGACTCGCTGCAGCGGCTGTTCGGTCCTTACCCGTTCGGTGAATACGTCATCGTGGTCACCGACGACGACCTCGACGACCCGATCGAAGCGCAGGGCATGTCGATCTTCGGCGCCAACCACGTCGACGGGCGGCGCACCCACGAGCGGCTCGTCGTGCACGAACTGGCGCACCAGTGGTTCGGCAACAGCCTGACCGTCGCCGACTGGCGCCACATCTGGCTGAACGAGGGCTTCGCGACGTACGCGGAATGGCTCTGGTCCGAGGAATCCGGCGGGCAGACCGCCCACGCGTGGGCGAAGACGTGGCACGCGCGGATGAAGGCGAAGCCCGCGGACCTGCGCCTCGCCGACCCCGGAGTGTCGCGGATGTTCGACGAGCGGGTGTACAAACGCGGCGGCCTTCTGTTGCACGCCTTGCGTTCTCTCGTCGGCGACGAGGTCTTCTTCCCGCTGGTGAAGGCTTGGGCGGTGGAGAACCGGCATGGTCTGGTGAGCACCGCTGGGTTTGTGGCGCTCGCGGAACGCTTCGCTGGGCGCTCGCTTGCCGCTTTCTTCGACGCCTGGCTGGACGCTCCGGCGCTGCCTCCGCTTCCGGCTTGAGTCGCTTGTCCTGAAGGCCACCTTTGAGACGATCAACGTCTCAAAGGTGGCCTTCAGGACAGCCGGTCAGTTATCCACAGTGGTGCTGGTGTGGCGAGTTGTCCACAGGTGGCGCGGAAGGGGCTGGCGGCGGCGCTGTCCAGGAGCTGACGATCATGGGGTGAAAATCGGAGACTGGGCCGACGACCCCGAACGGCTCCACCAGCACAGTAGTGGCGGGGTGATAACCGTCGCCCGGCTCGTGGAGCTCGGCGTTCCTGCCAGAACCTGCTATCGGCGCTGTCTTCCTGGGCGCCCTTGGCGAAGGCTGCTGCCAGGCGTTGTCCTGCTCACCGCCGGTGAACCCAGCTATCGGCAGTCGGTCGATGCGGCGTTGCTGTACGCCGGACCAGGCGCCGTGGTGACCGGCGCGGCGGCCTGTCGTCGCCAAGGCCTGCGTGCGGTGCCTGCCGGGCCGCTGGAGGTGCATCTCCTGGTCCCACACGAACACAAGATCGGCAGCTCGGGATTCGTGGTCGTCGAGCGCACTACCCGAATGCCGACGGCGGTCTTCGAGGACGGCGTTCCCGTGGCGCCGCTCGTTCGCGCAGTTCTTGACCTGTGCCGCAGGCTCAAGTCGCCGACGGTGGTTTCCGCCTTGCTCGCCGAGGCAGTGCAGTCGGGCGGGGCAAAGCCGGCGACATTACTGGAGGAGCTCGAAGGCGGCAGCAACCGTGGCACCGCGATCCCGCGAGCAGCGCTCCGGCACGTGGCGGCCGGCGCACGGTCGGTCGCGGAGATCGACGCGATGAAAGTGTGGCGGCTCTCCGGCTTGCCCGAACCGAGTTGGAACCGGCAACTGAGAACGGAGAACGGCGAGTACATCGGCACGCCGGACGGCTACTTCGGCAAGGTCCGGCTCGCGTGGGAGATCGACTCGTACGACTTCCACTTCGGTAAGCAGCAGTACGCCGCGACACTGGCGCGAAACGGCAGGTACACCGCCGCGGGAATCGCGGTGCTCCAGACGCTGCCGAACCGACTCCGTACGGAACCGAAGCAGGTGGCCGTCGAACTGGCCGCCGCGTACCGCGCGGCTGAGGCACGCGCGCGTCGTGCTGCCTGAGTACCGCTTAACCGCTCGCGCTTGCCGCGCAACTGGCCGATGGTCGGATGTATCTGCCGCTTTCCGGGTGAGCGCTCTGGCCAAAGCGTGCAGTTCTCTGGAAACATGCCGGTCGCCAGGGCTTGAACTGCGGTAAACGTAGTATGAATCTGGAGGCGACCCATGAGCGGGCTGTCCAGGCGATCGATGCTGAAGGCTGCCGCGGGGACCGCCGCGCTCGGCGGTCTGTGGGCGCGAGGGGTCGCTCCGGCGGAGGCGTCCGGGGACGTCCACCGGAGAGTGGCCGACGACGCGCGCATGGTCTGGAAGCGCATGCCGAAGAGCTGGCAGGAGGGGCCGTTCCTCGCGAACGGCTTCCTCGGCGTCCAGCTCTACGCGGGGGCGGCGCCGAACGTCCTCAAGGTGATGCTCAGCCACTCCCGTGTCCAGGACCAGCGAGGACAGTGGGAAGCGGGCATCGGGTACTCACGGCTCCCGATCGGCTACCTCACCCTCACCTTCGCGGGCGCGATCACGGCGGTGGACTGGCACCTCGATCTGTACAACGCCGAACTCGGCGGCACGATCACCACCACACGGGGTTCGGTGCGGTTCTCCGCGCTGGTCCACAACGACCAGGACCTCCTCCTCGTCTCGCTCACCGGAGAGGCGGCCGCGGACTGGGGGTTCACGCCGATCGAGTCGGCCACGACCAGGACGATCCGCAAACCGCCCGAGTACACCGCCAATCCCGCTCCCAAGCTCGGCAGCGCGGGCGCTGTCCGGTACTGCGAGCAGCCGCTGCACGCGGGCGGCGGCTACACGACGGCGTGGCGTGAGCGGACCATCGGTACGCGACGGCTCCTGGCGGCGACGGTCGCGTACGGGTTTCCCGAACCGACTCACACGGCCGAAGCGATCAGGACGGTCCACCGGGCGTCGGCGTCGAATCCGGACGTGCTCGTCGCCCGCCATCGGCGCTGGTGGAACGCCTTCTACCGGCGCAGCTTCGTGTCCATTCCGGACAAAAGGATCCAGCGGTTCTACTGGATCCAGCTGTACAAGACCGCCTGCGCCACCCGCGCCGACGGCCCGGTCGTCGCCGAATGGGGGCCGTGGTTCCCGGAGGTCGGCAACAGCTGGACGGCGGTGTGGTGGAACCTCAACGTCCAGGTCACGTACCCGATCGTCAACAGCAGCAACCATCCCGAGCTCGACGCCGTCACGGAGACCTTCCGGCGAGACCACGCCAATCTCGAACTCTCGGTCCCTCCCGCGTACCGGGACGGCGACACGTACGCGCTCTCGCATCCGGGGGACTGGCGGCTGCGGCCCGGCGGCACCCGCGCGGTCGGGATCCCCGGCCCGGCCACGAAGAACGACCAGACCGGGAACCTGATCTGGGGCCTGCACAACGTCTGGCTCGCGTACCGGCACAGCATGGACGTCCGCATCCTGCGCGACGTCCTGTACCCGACGCTCGCCAAGGCGCTCAACTACTACCGCCACTTCCTCGTCACCGGACCGGACGGCAGGCTGCATCTGCCGATGACGCGGTCGCCCGAGTACGCCGACGCGGCCGACTGCACGTACGACCTGTCGCTGATCCGCTGGGCCGCGCGCACCCTCGTCGAATCCGCGGCCAAGCTGCGTATCGACGACCCGCGCGTACCCGCGTGGCGCGAGATCGGCGAGAAACTGGTTCCGTATCACCAAGATCCCGATCGGGGAGTGCTGATCGGCGACGGTGTGCCCCTCGCCGAATCACACCGGCACTTCTCGCATCTGCTGTGGCTCTATCCACTGCGGGAGAAACTCTGGGACCGCCCCGGTGACCGGGACGTCATGCGCCGTACGTTCGCGCATTGGTCGAGCATCCAGGACAAATGGCACGGCTACAGTTTCGCCGCCGCGTCGTCGATGAGTTCCGTGATGGACGCGCCCGAGGAAGCGTTGCGCTACCTGAAGATCTTCCTCGACGGGACCGTCGTCGCGGACACCCAGCTGACGCCGAACACGATGTACCGCGAAGGCGCGAACCTCGCGATCGAAAGCCCGATCACCGCCGCGCAGTCCGTTGTGGACATGCTCCTCCAAGGCGATCACAACGTCCTGAAGGTCTTTCCGTCGGTTTCGCGGGCCTGGCCGGACGCCTCCTTCGAAAGCCTGCGCGCGGAGGGCGCCTTCCTGGTGGACGCTTCCCGGCGGAACGGCGCGACCGAATGGATCCGCGTCCGCAGCGAAGCGGGGGAGCCGCTCACCCTCCAGCACGGGATCCCCGGTGACATCGAGGTCCGTGACGCGCGCGGGCGGCGATTGCCTTGGCGGGCCGAAGGTCCGGGCGCGATCTCGATCCCGCTCGGCCGCGGCGGGACGGCCGTCGTCACGCGGCGCGGCACTCGTCCGGTCATGGAGCCTCGCGACGTACCCGGCGACCGCGGTACTCCGGCATGGGGACTCGACCAGGAGGTCTGAGCATGGACATCACGCGCAGGACGGTGCTCGGCGGGGCGCTGGCGGGTGTGGCGGCGGCCGGGTTCGCGCCGTCCGCCTCGGCGGCGGAGATCGACAGCGGCCTCGACTGGCCCGGTTTCCTCGCCGCCGCGGACCTGGTCTGGCGGAGGATGCCGAAGACCTGGTACGAAGGCCCGTTCCTGGGCAACGGTTTCCTGGGCTCGGGTATCTACGCGGAACCGGGCAGGAACGCTGTCCGGTTCAACGTCCAGCACAGCGAGGTACAGGATCACCGGCCCGAATTCGGTTCCCTGTTCGGGCTCGCGAGGCTGCCGATCGGCCATTTCACCCTCGAACCGGTCGGCGCCATCACCGGGATCGACTGGCGGATGGACCTCTGGAACGCCGAACTCAGGGGAACGATCACCACCGCCGCGGGCAGTCTTTCGGTGCGGGCGATCGTCCACACCGGACAGTCGCTGCTGGCCGTCGAGATCGAGCCGACCGAGGGTGAGCGCGGCTTCGCGTGGGTGTTCCACCCGGCCGAGGCGGTGAGCCCGAGAACGGATCCGAAGTTCGGGAAGCCGCCGCCCGCCGGGTACGTCGCCAATCCACCCGCGAGCCTGGAAACCAGTGGTGACAGCAGGCTGTCCGTGCAGAGCCTGCTGGCGGGCGGTGAGCACGTCACGGCGTGGCGTGAGGTCGCCAGGGGATCCAAGCGCACGCTGTACACGTCCGTCGCCTGGTCACATCCGAAGAGGACGGCCGCACGGGAAGCGCTGAGGACGGTCCGCCGGGCCGAGCCGTTCGACGTCCTCGCGATCGATCACCGCCGCTGGTGGCACGACTACTACCGGCACGGCTTCCTGTCCATTCCGGACACCCGGCTCCAGAGCTTCTACTGGATCCAGCTGTACAAGGTCGCCTCGGCCGCGCGAAAAGAAGCGCCGGTGATGGCGACCTGCGGACCGTGGCTGGAACCGACCCCGTGGCCCGCGACCTGGTGGAACCTCAACGTCCAGCTGGAGTACTGGCTTATCCACGGCTCGAACCACCTGGAACTGGACGCCGTCAGCCACTCGCTCGGCAAATACCGCGCGAACCTGACGAGCCAGGTCGCCGAGCCGTACCAGCACGATTCCGCGGGTATCCCGCGCACGACCGACATGAACCTGCTCAACGGCGCGGCCGGGACGAACTCCGGGTTCCCGGTCGGCGTCCCCGGCCAGGAGACGCCGACGCCGGAGGTCGGCAATCTCACCTGGGCACTGCACAACGTCTGGCTGTCCTATCGGCACACGATGGACCGGCGCCTCCTGCGTGACACGCTGTTCCCGTTGCTGCGCAAGGCGATCAACTACTACCTGCATTTCCTCGCACCCGGACCGGACGGGAAGCTGCACCTGCCGCCGACGTTCTCCCCGGAGTACGGCGTCAACGCGCCCGACTGCAACTACGATCTCGCGCTGATCCGCTGGGGATGCAAGACGCTGCTGGAATCGGCGGCGGAACTGCGGATCGAAGACCCGCTCGCGCGGCGGTGGCGGGAGGTCCTGGTCACGCTGGTCCCGTATCCGGCCGACGCCGACGGCTACATGATCGGCGCCGGGGTGCCGTTCGCGAAGTCGCATCGGCACTACTCGCATCTGCTGCAGATCTACCCGCTGTACGAGATCACCTGGGAGCGGCCGGAGCACCGGCACGTCATCGAGACCTCGCTCGACCACTGGGTGGGCTTCGAGGGCGCGTTGCAGGGCTACACGTTCACCGGGGCCGCGTCGATGTCGGCACAGATGCTGCGCGGCGAGAAGGCCGAGTTCTACCTCGGGGAGCTGCAGCGGCGCTACATCCAGCCGAACACGATGTACAAGGAATCCGGCCCGGTCATCGAGACGCCGCTCTCGGCGGCGCAGTCGCTGCACGACATGCTCGTGCAGAGCTGGGGCGGGGTCATCCGGCTGTTCCCGGCCGTACCCGCCGGCTGGGCGGACGCCGCGCTGCGCGACTTCCGGACGCAGGGCGCGTTCCTGCTCAGCGCCTCACGGCAAGGTGGCAGGACACGCTGGGTCAAGGTGACCAGTGAGGCCGGGGCGCCTTGTGTGCTGCGGACCGACCTGGAAGGGGAGCTGACCGTCCGCGACCGGTGGGGGAGGCCGAAACGCTGGCGGCGGCTGCCGAACGGCGACGTCCAGCTCGACCTGCGGCGCGGCGAAGAAGCCGTCGTGCATCGCGCGGGCGACCACCCAGACCTCGAGATCCGGCCCGTTCCGGCGAACGGGGACCCCGCTCCGTGGGGGATGCCGTGACTTCCCTCGTGGTGATAGGCCAAAGTGGACCTGCACATCCTCAGGATGACAGGAGCACAGATGTCCCAGCCGCCGCAGCAGCCGTACCAGCAGCCGGGCTGGTACGGCGCACCGCAACAGCCGCCTCCGCCGGCGTCGAACAAGACGGCGCTCTGGATCGGGCTGGGTGTGCTGGGACTGGTCGTGGTGGTCGCCGTCGTGGCGATCACGGGCTTCGTGGCGCCGGGGTTCTTCCTGCCGGATCGGAAGAGCGAGGCCGCGGCTTCGTCGGCCGCTCCGACGTCGAGTGCCCAGGACACGACTACGCAGAGCCCGGTGCAGATCCCGACAGACCGGCTTCCGCTGCCGAAGCGCCCCACGCCGTTGGCGGATCCGACCGAATGCGCGTATCCGGCGGACACGAGCGGCGGCCACGTACCGAAGAAGGCCACCCCGCCCGCCGCGGGCCCGACCCCGGCGTCCGGTACGACGGCGGTCACGCTCAGGACGACCGCGGGTGACATCGGGCTGACCCTGGACAGCGCGCTCGCGCCGTGCACCGTGGCGAACTTCCTTTCGCTGTCGCGGCAAGGGTTTTACGACAGCACCTCGTGCCACCGGATCGGCACGTCCGGGTTGCAGATGCTCCAGTGCGGTGACCCGGAGGCCAGCGGCATGGGCGGGCCGGGGTACACCATTCCGGACGAGATCTTCCCGGAGCTCAAGTACGGTCGCGGGATCCTCGCCATGGCGAAGACCCAGGCACCGAACTCGGGCGGCAGCCAGTTCTTCATGGTCTTCGGTTCGGCGGAACTGCCCCCGGACTACACGGTGTTCGGGAGCATTTCCGACGCGGGCCTGCAGGTGCTGGACAAGGTCGCGAGTGGCGGCGTGGACGAGTCCCAAGGCACCGGTGACGGGACGGGCCCGCCGCGGATCCCGGTGACCTTCCAGTCCGTCGTGATCGGCTGAGACCTCAGAAGGCCCCGCGGACGGTGCCGCCGTCGACGCGGATCGTCGCGCCGCTGATGTACTCGGCGTGCGGGCCGCACAGGTAGGCGACGGCGCCGGCGATTTCGTCGGGCCTGCCGTAGCGGACGCGGTCGTTGGGCACGATCTCGCGGACCGAGGCGTGCTCGATCTCCTCCCAGGTCCGGCCCCAGCCGCGTTCCGGCGCCAGTGCGGTCAGGAACTCCTGGACGGCGGGGACGAGGATCGCGCCGGGCGCGACGATGTTGGAGGTCACGCGCGTGCCCGCCAGGTCGCGGGCGAGCGAGACCGCCAGGTTGTGCCGGGCGGCCAGTGACGCGTTGTAGTGCGGGTGGCTGTCGAACGGCTGCGTGGCCAGCCCGCCTCCGATGGTGACGACCCGGCCGTAGTCGCGCTCGCGCATGGCGGGAACGAGCCGCTGGATCATCCGCACGCCGGAGACGACGTTGACGTTGTAGGTGGTCAGCCAGACATCGGCGGTGGCCTCGGCCCAGTTCAGATGTTCGTAGGCGCCGGCGTTGTTGACCAGGATGTCGACGACGCCGCCGTCGAGTGCCTGTTCGGCGGTCCGGTCCGCGCCGTCGTCGGTGCCGAGATCGCCCACCGCGATGACCGCTTTCCCGCCGTTTTCGATGATCGAGCCGGCGATCGCCTGCGCGCGTCGGGTGTCACGTCCGTGGATGACGACCTCGGCACCTTCGGCGGCGAGCAGTCGGGCGGTGGCCTCCCCGAGCCCGGATGTCGAGCCGGTGATCAGTGCCCGGCGTCCGGTGAGCTGCAGATCCATGAGAAATCCTTCCGAGGCGAGCTATGTCTACAGCTGTATACTACGCTCAGTTATGTAACCACCTGTAGACTTGCTCGCATGAGCCGCACCACACCCCGAGCCCGCAACGCGGCCGCGACCCGGCAGGCCATCCTCGATTCGGCGATCACGGCGTTCACCCGCCACGGCTACGACGGGGTCGGCCTCCGCGAGATCGCGGCCGAGGCAGGCGTGACGGCGATCTTGATCAACCGCTACTTCGGCTCCAAGGAAGCCTTGTTCGCCGAGGTCGTCGATGTCTCGTTCGCGCAGCCCACGATGATCCCGAGCGACCCGGCCGACCTCGCCGAGCTGACCGCCCGCGCTCTCGTCGCCCGCACCGCCCCGGACGCCGACCATCTCGGCCCGTTCGAACTGCTGCTCAAATCGGCGGCCAATCCGAGAGCGGCGGAAATCATGCGGGCAGGCATCGGCAACCACGTCGGCGCGCGTTTCACCGGCGCGCTGGAAGGCGCTCATGCCGGGGAACGCGCCGAGCTGGGGCTCGCCCTGCTGGCGGGCACCTGGCTGATGCGCCGGATCATCGGCACACCCGCGCTGCGTGACGCCGACCCCGAAGAGCTGACGGCTCAGGTCGCCCGCGTCCTCGCCGTGATCGTCGAGCAACCCGGCTGAGGCGGCGGAAAAGAACAAGACTGTTTCTCCCGGAGGTCGCGGTGCACGCTCGATGGCATTGATCGCCGACCCGAGGGGGACGCGTGCCCGGCAGTGAGATCGACAGGGAACAGGAATACGTGGCGACCCTGTACGCCCGTCTGGACGCCATGCGGGAGGAGGCGGCCGAGCGGCTGGCCGCGGCCGGGGACCGGGAAGCCGCCGGTGTCTGGCGGGCGGAGGTGGCCCGCTTGGACGCGGTGGAGCAGGGGCTGTGTTTCGGGCGGCTGGACCTGCACGACGGCAGGCGCGTCTATGTCGGCAGGCTCGGCCTGTTCCGGGGCGAAGGCGGCGAACCGTTGCTGGTGGACTGGCGGGTGCCGGTGGCGCAGGCGTTCTACACCGCGACGGCGAACGCTCCCGACGGCGTGCGGAGACGACGGCGCATCACCACACGCGGCCGGACCGTCGTCGCGCTGGACGACGAACTGCTGAACCCGGACGGTGCCGTCGACGACGGCCTGGTCGGCGAGGCCGCGTTACTGGCCGCCGTGACCGCGGAGCGGACCGGTCGGATGCGCGACATCGTCAGCACCCTTCAGTCCGAACAGGATCGGATCGTCCGGCACGAGTCCGGCGGGGTGCTGGTGGTGCAGGGCGGTCCCGGCACGGGGAAGACGGCCGTCGCGCTGCACCGGGTCGCGTACCTGCTCTACACCCGTCCGCTCCTGCGCACGCGCGGTGTTCTGGTGGTGGGTCCCAGCCGGGTCTTTCTCGATTACATCGGCCAGGTCCTGCCGGGCCTCGGCGAGAACAGCGTGGTGACCACGACCATCGCCGACCTGAGACCGGACGTCGAGGTCAGCCGGGTGGATCCGCCGGGAACCGTCGAGTTCAAGGGCGCGGCGGTCATGGCCGAACGGCTGGCGGCGGCGGTGCGGTCGCGGGTCCGGGTCCCGGATCACCCGGTCGACATCGAGTTCGAGCAGCAGGTGTTGCGGCTCGGCCCGCGCGAGTGCGGCCGTGCCCTGCGGAAAGCCAGGCGGACCGGACTGCCGCACAACCAGGCCAGGCTGGTCTTCCACCGGGAGATCGTGGAAGTGCTCGCGCGGCGGTTGATCGCGGAGATGGAGGCGGTCGTGCTCACCGAAACGGGGGAGGCGATCGATGGCGGCAGCCCGGACGGCCGCCTCGGCGAGGCCGATCTGCGCGCGCTCGCCGCCGCCGGCGTCGTGATCGACCAGGACGACGGGCCGCGGACCCTGTCGGACGAGATCGACCGGACCGGTTTGCGGGACTCCTTGCTCGCCGACACCGGCGTCCGGGCCGTACTCGACATGCTGTGGCCGCCGCTGACGCCGGAGCGTGTGGTGTCGGACCTCCTCGGCGAACGGGCGGACGGCTGGAGCGCCGCGGACATCCCGTTGCTGGACGAGGCCGCGGCCTTGCTCGGCGCCGGGCAGGCGACGTTCGGGCACGTGGTCGTCGACGAGGCGCAGGAACTGTCCGAAATGGACTGGCGGATGCTGATGCGCCGGTGCCCCAGCAGATCGATGACCGTCGTCGGGGACCTCGCCCAGACCGGGAGCCCGGCGGGCACCGCGTCGTGGGACCGCGTGCTGCGGCCGCATGTGGGGGATCGGTGGCGGCTCGCCGGGCTCACGGTCAACTACCGCACGCCGTCGGAGATCATGGCCGCCACCGCGGATCTGCTCGCCGTCCACCATCCCGGAACGCCCCCGCTCCGGTCGGTCCGCTCGACCGGTGAGCCACCGTGGCGGATCGGCACCTCCAGGACCGGCCTGATCGCGACCGTCGCGGACCTCGCCACGGTGCACACCGACGGTCAACTCGGGATCATCGCCCCGAACGACCTCGTCGAGCCGCTGGCCGCCGCGTTGTCCCTCGCCGTCCCGCCGGACCTGACCGGCGAGGCCGTCCTGCTCACCCCCGCGCAGGCCAAAGGCCTGGAATTCGATTCGGTCCTGATCGCCGACCCGGCCGGAATCCTCGGCGCCGCGGCGCAAGGCCACAACGATCTCTACGTGGCCATGACCAGAGCCACCCGTCGGCTGGGGATCGTGCACCCCGGTCGGCCACCGGCGGAACTGGCCGCGCTGCGGGAACTCGGTCGCCCCGGCTGGCCGTGAGTGGCAAGTCCGTGAAGGCCTCCTTGAGGGACTCTGAGTCCCTCAAGGAGGCCTTCACGGACTTCCGAACGAGACCAGCGGTCAGAGCGGGTTGTACGCCCCCAGCGGAGCGGTGCAGAAAGGACCGCCGACGTACTCGGCCGCCACCCCGGTCGGAGCGGGCATGTCCGCCAGCTGGTCCGCGTAGGTTTCCGCGTTGTCGAGCGACTTGTAGCCCAGCTCCTCGGCTTCGGCGAGCGAGTAGATCCGGCGCGTGTTGTCGGAGACGCCCCAGATCAGCCGGTAGCCGGGGGAGGGGTAGCTCAGGCAGGCCTCGAACAGGCGGGCGCCGTCGTCGGGGGAGAGCCAGGTCGTCAGGCCGCGCGGGCCGAGGACGAGCGGACTTTCGAAGCATGAGCCGATCCGGATGACGATCACGTCCATGCCGAACCGCGAGTGGTACAGGCTGCCGAGCGCTTCGATGGCCGCCTTGCTGACGCCGTAGTAGGTGTCGGGTCGCGGGGTGGAGTCGGCGGGGAGGCCGTTCTCGCCAGCCTCGTCGTTGCGGCGGAAGCCGACGGAGTGGTTGCTGGAAGCCAGGATCACGCGTGGCACGCCCGCCGCCCGCGCGGCTTCGAGGACGGTGTGGGTGCCGTTGATGTTGACGTCGAGCGTGGCTTCCCACGAGCTCTCGCGGCTGTGCCCGCCGAGGTGGATCACCGCGTCGACGCCCGCGCACGCCTTCGTCATCGCTTCGGGGTCGGTCACCGACGCGATGATCAGCTCGACGTCCTCGCCGCCCGCGGCTTCGGGCTGCGCGGCCAGGTCGAGCAGCCGCAGCACCCGGCCGGAACGGCGCAGCCTCGACCGCATCAGGGTGCCGACGATGCCCGCCGAGCCGGTGATCAGGACGCGCTGGTCTGCCATGTGAACCCCTTGTCAGTAAAGGAAGTGCGGGATGATCAGCGGATGCCGGCGCGGCGCAGTTGCTGGCCGAGTTCCGCGGTGATTTCGGCGAGGAGTTCGCCGACGCGCCGGGCGTCGGCGTCGGTGACTTCGGTGATCGGCATGGAGCAGCTGATCGCGTCCGTGCCGGGGATGCGGTACGGGATCACGGCCGCGACGCACCGGACACCGAGGCTGCCTTCCTCGATTTCCGCCGCATAGCCGCGTTCGCGGGTCTTCGCGCATTCGGCGTGCAGCGCTTCGGCCGTGGTGATGGTGTTCGGGGTCAGCGCCGACAGTTCCCCGGTCAGGAGCCCGTCGATCTCGTCGTGCGTCAGTTCGGCCAGTAAAGCCTTCCCCAGCGCTGTCGCGTGGGTGGGCAGCGTGCGGCCGACGCGGGACACGAGATGCGTCGAGTGCCGTGACTCGCGTGTCTCCAGGTAGACGACGTCGGTGCCCTCGCGGCGCGCGAAGTGCGCGGTGAAACCGGTCTTCTCCCGGATCCGCTCCAGCGCCTCGGTCGCGTACGGGACGACCGGGTCGCGGTCCAGGTACGCCGTGCCACAGATCAGCGCGCGGACGCCGAGACGGTAGCGGGCGGTGTTGGTGTCGACTTCCAGCCAGCCGGCTTCGAGCAGCGTGCGGAGCAGTCCGTGCAGGCTCGACCTGGGGAAACCGGTCCGCGCGTGGAGATCCGACAGGGAAAGCCACACGTCGTTCGCGGCGAAGGTCTCGATGAGATCGATCGCCCGCCGGGCCGACTTGACCCCGGCGGGCTCAGGCGCCGCGGACGCGCCGTTCTCCACCGTGACAGCGGGGGCTCCCTGCTGTGGCATCCGCACTCCTCCAACCGGCCGTTGACTTGTGACCCTGGCCATATTAGCGTCCCGAACAGCGTTCTTATAGATGAACATAATCACTATAACAGACTCCGTTCATGAATGTGAACAGGTCGGGCTGGACCTTCGTGAACGCGGAAAGGAGTCAGCGGTGCATTTGCTGGACTGGATCATGGTGTCCGCGTATTTCGTGCTGATGGTGGTGATCGGGCTGTGGTCGCACAGCCGGGTCAACACGGTCAGCGACTTCTTCACCGCCGGCGGGAAGATGCCGTGGTGGCTGGCCGGTATTTCCCACCACATGTCCGGCTACAGCGCGGTCCTCTTCGTCGCGTACGCGGGCGTCGCCTACACGGACGGCATCACCGTCTACTTCTGGGGCATGGCCAGTATCGGTATCGGCGTCGGCATCGGCAGCTGGCTGTTCGCCGCGCGCTGGAACCGCCTGCGCTCGAAGCTCGGTGTCGCCTCGCCGCTCGAGTACCTGGCGAAGCGCTTCAACGTGCCCACCCAGCAGGCGCTGGCCTGGAGCGGCAGCCTCCTGAAGATCTTCGACATCGCGGCGAAGTGGTTCGCGGTCGCGACGATCCTCAACGTCTTCGCGGGCGTGCCCTACACCTGGGGCATCGTCATCACCGGTTCGATCACGCTGATCTACTGCACCGTCGGCGGCCTGTGGGCCGACGCGCTCACCGACTTCGGCCAGTTCGTCATCCAGGCCATCGCGGCGATCGTGATGCTGTGGGTCGTGCTGGACAAGCTCGGCGGAGTCTCCGGCCTGTGGACCGTGTGGGGAGACCTCCCGCCCGCCCACCTCAACCCGACCACGTCGAAGTTCACCACCGTGGTGTTGCTCGTCTACGTGCTGGTGAAGACGCTGGAGTACAACGGCGGTATGTGGAACCTGGCGCAGCGCTACATGGCCGCGCCGAACACCTACGAAGCCCGTCGCGGCGCGCGGCTCTCCTCGATCCTGTACCTGGTGTGGCCGCTGGTCATGATGTTCCCGATGTTCGCCGCCCCGCTGCTGATCCCGAACATCTCCAACCCCAACAACGCCTACGCGATCATGACCACGACGTTCCTCCCGCCGGGGCTGGTCGGGCTGGTACTGGCCGGGATCTTCTCGCACACCATGGCGATGGTCTCCTCCGACGCCAACGCGATCTCCGCGGTCATCACCCGCGACATGATGCCGGTGCTGTGGAAGAAGGCCCGGAGCTTCACCGAATCGCAGGGGCTGCTCGCCGCGCGGATCTCGACGGTGATCTTCGTCGTGCTGACCATGGCGGTGGCCACGCAGGCCGAGAAACTCGGCGGTGTGCTCGGTATCGTGGTGCTCTGGGTCGCGGCGCTGATGGGCCCGATCTCGGTACCGCTGCTGCTCGGCATGCTGCCGGCGTTCCGCCGCTCCGGCTCCCGCGCGGCGCTGATCTCGTGGGCGGGCGGTCTCATCGCCTACGCGATCGCCTACTACGGCTACAACGCCACCCTCGCGGTCACCGTGTCCACCCCGATCCTGGTCTCGCTGGCGCTGTTCATCGGGCTCGGCTACCTCATGCCCGAGCGCAAGGCCACCACCGACGAGATCATCGACACCATCGACCGCGACGACGACGTCACCCCTCGCAAGTCGCAGGAGGGCACCACCGTGCCCGCCTGAACGGGACCCGAACCCGTGATCAACCGATAAGAACGAAAGAGAAATCCATGGCGCAGACCAAGATTGAGCTCGACGGCCTACTGGCGTTCCCCTTGACCCCCTTCACCGAGGGGCTGGAACTCGACCTCGACGTGTTCGCGGAAACCGTCGAGAGCCACGTGGCCGCCGGAGCCGGCGCACTGTTCGTCGCCTGCGGTACGGGCGAATTCAGCTCGCTGTCCCCGGACGAGCACGCAGCGATCCTGCGTAAGGCTCGTGAGGTCGTCGCCGGGCGGGTGCCCGTCTGGGTCGGCGCCGGCGGTGGTGCCGCGACGGCTCGTGCCGGGATCGCGGCGGCGGAGGCGGGCGGCGCGGACGGCGTCCTCCTCCTGCCGCCGTACCTGGTGACCGGTCCGCCTTCCGGACTGGTCGACCACGTCCGGTACGCCGTCGGGGATTCCTCGATCCCGGTGATCGTGTACCACCGTTCGACCGGTGTGTTCACCCCGAACTCCGCCGTTGAGCTCCTCGACATCCCGTCGGTGGTCGGTCTCAAGGACGGCTTCGGCGACGTCGAACTCATGAGCCGGATCATCACCACGATCCGTTCGGTCGACACCGACCGCGCCCGTGATTTCCTGTTTTTCAACGGTCTTCCCACGGCC
This sequence comes from Amycolatopsis alba DSM 44262, assembly GCF_000384215.1. NCBI lineage: Bacteria > Bacillati > Actinomycetota > Actinomycetes > Pseudonocardiales > Pseudonocardiaceae > Amycolatopsis > Amycolatopsis alba. The sequence continues at coordinate 5,839,962 of NZ_KB913032.1, forward strand.
GAGGTCTCCGCGCGTGCCTATGCCGCGGTCGGCGTGGCGCGCTACTCCTCGGCCGTGCACTGCTTCGCCCCCGAGATCGCGGCCCGCTTCCACCGCGCGCTCGCGGAGAAGGACGACGCGGTCATGGAGGCGCTGCTCGCAGGGTTCTACCTGCCGCTCGTGGCGCTGCGGGACGAGGGACAGGGTTTCGCCGTGTCGCTGGTCAAGGCCGCTGCGCGGCTTCGCGGTGACAAGGTCGGCTCGGTCCGGCCGCCGCTGGTCGAGCCGACGGGCGACCAGATCGCCCGCCTGGAGAAGATCGTCGACGACGGATTCGCCGTCCTCAAGTCCGTCGAGGCCGGTGCCTGAAGATGAAGGTTCTCGACGTAGTCCTGACCCCGGTCGCCTTCGCCGACCCGCCGCTGCTCAACGCGATGGGCGTGCACGAGCCCTTCGCGCTGCGCGGTGTCGTCCAGCTGATCTGCGAGGACGGCGTGGTCGGCCTCGGCGAGTCCTACGGTGACCTCGCGTTCCTCGAACAGGTCCGCAAGGTGCTGCCGGAGCTCAAGGGACACGACGTGTTCGACCTGCCGGGCCTCCGCCGGAAGGTCGCCACCACGCTGGGCGAGGTCGTCTTCGCCGACGCGCACGGGCTCACCGGCGGATTCTCCGTCAGCAAGACCGTGGCCAGCGTGTACTCGCTGTTCGAGGTCGCCGCGCTCGACGCGCAGGGCCACTACCTCGGCAGGCCGGTGGTGGACCTGCTCGGCGGCAAGGCGCGGGACGCCGTCGACTTCTCCGCGTACCTGTTCTACAAGTTCGGCGCCCACATCGGCGCCGAGGCGGACTCGTGGGGCGAGGTGACCACGCCGGAGGCACTCGTCGGCGAGGCACGGCGGATGGTCGACGAGTACGGCTTCCGCTCCATCAAGCTCAAGGGCGGTGCCTTCGACCCCGACCAGGAGATGGCCGGGATCCGCGCGCTCGCCGAGGCGTTCCCGGACCACCCGCTCCGCATCGACCCGAACGCGGCCTGGACCGTCGAAACCGGGATCCGGGTCGCCGAGGAGCTCGACGGCGTCCTGGAGTACCTCGAAGACCCGACGCCGGGTATCGAAGGCATGGCGCGGGTCGCCGAGAAGGCGAACATGCCGCTGGCCACGAACATGTGCGTCGTGCGCTTCGCGGACATCGAGCCCGCCTTCCGGCAGCGAGCGGTCGGGGTCATCCTGTCCGACCATCACTACTGGGGTGGCCTGCGGGACACTCAGGCACTGTCCATCACGGCGGAATGCTTCGACGTGGGGCTTTCCATGCATTCGAACAGTCATCTCGGGATCAGCCTGGCCGCTATGGTGCACGTGGCCGCGGCGACGCCGCACCTGACCTACGCCTGCGACACCCACTGGCCGTGGAAGACGGCCGACGTCATCGCGCCGGGTGCGCTGGAGTTCGTCGACGGTGCGGTCGCGGTGCCCGACAAGCCGGGGCTGGGGATCGAGCTCGACCCCGACGCGCTGGCACGGGCCCATGAAGACTATGTCCGCAGTGGACAGACCAAACGGGATGACGTGACCTATATGCGGAAGTTCGTCGGAAACTTCGAACCGAACACAGCACGGTGGTGACCGGGTGAAGGTCACCGGATACGCCTACCCCTGGGACGTCGTCGACGATCCCGGTTTCGTCGAGCGCGTACGGGAACTCGGCGTCGACGAGGTCGCCGTCGCGGTGTCGTACCACAGCGCCCGCGCGGCGACGCCCTGGTCGCCCGAGCGCACCTCGGTCGTCGCACGCCACGCGGCGCTGTACCGGCCGGTACGCGACGAGGCCTGGGGTGAGCTGAAGCCCGCCGAACCGGACTGGGTGGAGAGCCGCGACAGCGCGGGCGACGCCGTCCGGCTGCTGAACGAGGCGGGGATCCCGGCCGCGGCGTGGATCGTGCTGACGCACAACTCGCAGCTGGGCCTCCAGTTCCCGGATTACACCGTGCGGAACTGCTTCGGCGAGCGGTACCCGTGGGCGCTGTGCCCCGGCCAGCCCGCGGTGCGCGAGTACGCGGCGAACGTGACGGCGGAAAGCCTCGCCGGACTCGGCTTCGCCACGGTGATCCTCGAAGCCTGCGGCCCGCTCGGCGCCGTGCACCAGCACCAGCACGAGAAGACCGACGGCGTCTGGTCGCCCGCGGTGGCGCGGCTGCTGTCGATCTGCTGCTGCGACGCCTGTCTCGACACCTGGGCCGCCGCCGGTCAGGACCCGGCGAAGGCGCTGGGCAAGCTGCGGGCCGAGGTCCGGCGGCTGATCGACAGCGGTGACCTCCGGGCCACCGAGGACAAGATCCTGCCCACCTTGCGGCAGGTTCTGCTCGACGCCCGCCAGAAGGCGACGGACGCGCTCCGGCGTGAAGTGCTCGCGAAGATCCCGTCCGGCCCCCGGATCGTGCTGCACGGCGCGATGGACCCGTGGGTCACCGGCGCGCTGCCGGGGCTGACGCCGTCGGCGCCGGACGACGTCGACGCGGTGGTGCTGCAGAACTGGGTACCCGGTCACCCCAGCGTGGGCGCGGTCGCGACGGCACGGGCGAAGCTGCCGGAGAAGGTCGCCGTCGGCAGCTACATCACCGCTGTGGCGGCGAGCCCGGTGCCCGACATCGAGGCCTACACCACCGAACTCGGCAAGGCAGGCGCCACCGAACTGCACCTGTACCACCTCGGCCTCGCCGGCCCTGGACGCTGGGCGGATCTCATCGCCGCCGTCAGCGCCGCACAAGAACTCGTTGAGGAGAAAAGAAAACCATGAGCCAGGCAACAGATCCCGCCACGCTCGAACAGATCCTCGCGGCTGCCGCCGATGCGGCAGGCACGGCGGCGGCCGCGACCCCAGTCCAGCGAGCCGCATGGCTGAACGCGGCCGCGGACGCCCTCGACGCGGCCGCCGACGAGCTGGTCGCGCTGGCCAACCAGGAGACGCATCTCCCGGTCGCCCCGCGGCTGCAGGGTGAGCTCAAGCGCACGACGTTCCAGCTGCGCCTGTTCGGCGAGGTGCTGGCCGACGGTTCGTTCCTCGGCGCCACCGTCGACCACGCGGACGCCGCGTGGCCGATGGGACCGCGGCCGGACATCCGCCGTCTGCTCACCCCGATCGGGCCGGTGCTGGTGTTCGCCGCCAGCAACTTCCCGTTCGCGTTCAGCGTCGCGGGCGGCGACACCGCGTCGGCGCTGGCCGCCGGATGCCCCGTTGTGCTCAAGGCGCACTCCGGTCACCCGGAGCTGTCCGCGCGCACCGGCGAGATCCTGCGTGAGGCACTGATCAAGGCCGGTGCGCCGGAAGGGATCTTCGCGGTCGTCTATGGCCAGCAGAACGGCGTGACCGCGCTGAAGGACCCGCGGATCCAGGCGGCGTCGTTCACCGGCTCGGTGCCGGGCGGGCGCGCGCTGTTCGACATCGCGACTTCGCGTCCGTCGCCGATCCCGTTCTACGGCGAGCTCGGCAGTGTCAACCCCGTCGTCGTCACGCAGTCGGCGATCGACGCGCGCGGCGAGGCGATCGCCAAGGCGTACGCGGGTTCGTTCACCCTCGGTGCCGGGCAGTTCTGCACCAAGCCGGGACTGCTGTTCCTGCCCGAGGGCCACGGCCTGGAAGACACCCTGCGCGAGGCCGTCTCGACGATCCCGGCGCAGCCGATGCTCAACGAGCGCATCGCGGCCGGTTTCGCCGACGGACTGGCGAAGCTGAGCGACGTCGATGGCGTCGAGGTGCTGTCGGAATCCGGTGGCGCGGAAGGGATCTCGCACGGCGCGACCCTGCTCGCCACCACCGCCAAGGCCTTCCTGTCCGACGCCGACACGGTCCGCGAGGAGTGCTTCGGGCCCGCGTCGCTGATCGTCACCTACACGGACCAGGCCGAGCTGGTCAGCCTGCTCGGCGTGATGGAACCCGGTCTCACCGCGACCATCCAGGGCGAAGAGTCCGATGTGGACTGGATCCGCCCGGTACTCCCGTCGCTGACCCGCGTCGCCGGTCGCCTGCTGTGGAACGACTGGCCGACCGGGGTCACGGTCAGCTGGGCACAGGAACACGGTGGTCCCTACCCGGCGACCACCGCGCCGACCAGCACCTCGGTCGGCACCGCCGCGATCGAGCGGTTCCTGCGGCCGATCGCCTGGCAGGGCTTCCCCGACGCGCTGCTGCCGGAACCGTTGCAGGAGAACAACCCGTGGGACCTGCCCCGCAGGACCGACGGGAAACGCTAGAAACGCTCGTGAGTGATTTGGGTCGTTCCAACGGCCCAAATCACTCACGAGACGCAGCACCCGCCGCCGCCCTCAGTACGCGTCTTCGACCCCTTGGGAGGCTTCGCCATGCCCGGATTCGGTTACGTCGACAGGAGAACGGCCTTGCGGGGAGGCGCGGCCGCGGCCGCTTCGGTAGCGCTCACGACCGCTCTCGCGAGTCCCTCGTCAGCTCAAGCAAAGGCTGCGGGGACGGCGGGTATGGCTTCGATCATCACCGGCTACCGCGAACTCCAGACCGGGATCGACCGGCCGTCGGCGGAACGCGCCGCCGCGCTGGCGAACCTGGACCGGGTGGCGAAGTCCTATCACGACAGCATGACAAGCGGCAGCGGTCCACTGTGGAAGGATCTCCCGCTCGGTCCCGGCAGCGAGTTCACGACGTCGATGTACGCGAGGCTCCGCGCGATCGCGGTCAACTGGGGCACCCCCGGTGGCGCGCTGGCGGGCGACCCGGCCGTGCTCGGCCGCATCAAGGCGGCGCTGGAACTGCTGTACACCAGCGATCAGTACAGCGAGAAGACCGCCGAGATCGGCAACTGGTACACCTACGAGATCGGCATCCCGCTCTATCTGCTGCACATCCTCGCCACCGTCGCCGACGAGCTGACCCAGGACGAACTCGCCAAGTACCTCAAGCCGGTACTGAAGTTCTCCGGCAACCCGAACCTCCGCACGAACAACCCGAGCGTCGTCGAGACCGGCGCCAACCGCGCGGACAAGTCGACGATCTCCATCGTGTCCGGCGCGATGCTCGGCGACGCCGAACGGATCAAACGCGGCGTCGGGGCCTTCACCGACGTCGAAGGCGGGGGAGTGGCGAGCGTCATCGCCAAACTCCACCGCGCGGCCGGCGACGGCTTCCACACCGACGGCTCGTTCATCCAGCACGATTCGGTGCCGTATCCAGGCCACTACGGGATCGTCCTGCTCACCGCCGTCGCGTCCGCCATCCACGTCACCAAGGGCACTGAGTTCGAGCTGCCCGCCGACGTCCGCGACGCGGCGTACGGACTGGTTTCCGACACCTTCGCGCCGTTCGTCTACGCGGGCGCGCTGATGGAGTCGGTCCGCGGCCGGTTCCTTTCCCGGCAAGGGGAATCCGCGCACGACATCGGGCATCAGCTCACCGGCGCGATCGTGCTGCTTGCGCGGTCGGCGAACGGGAAACGCAAGGAAGAACTCGGCGGGCTCGCCGCGAAATGGATCACCGAGGACACCTTCGCGCCGTACCTGAAGATCCCCGATCCCGAACGGTTCGCGCCGGGCCCCGACCTCGTCGGCATCCCCGGCATCGAATTCGCGCAGGAGCTGCTGGCGACCGGGATCCGCCCGGCACCCACGGTCGCGACGCACCGCGTGTTCGGCCAGCAGGACCGGATGGTGCACATCAGCGAAGGCTGGTCGGCCTCGCTCGGCGTCGCCTCGACCCGGATCTCGCGGTACGAGTCGGTCAACTCCATGAACCTGCACGGCTGGTACACCGGCGACGGTTCGCTGTACCTGTTCCTGCCCAAGGCCAAGGGACACTTCACCGACGCATACTGGCCGACCGTCGACCCGCGGCTGCTGCCGGGCACCACCACCAAGACCGGCGCCACCCCGGCGCTGGAGCAGGTGCCGCTGACCGGCAAGGACCACTGCGGCGGCGTTCGCTGGGACGCGCGGCACGGCGCGCACGCCCTCGACTTCGTCTCGCAGGACGGCACTCTGACCGTGAAGAAGTCGTACTTCTTCACGCCGTCGGGGGTGGTGTGCCTCGGTGCCGGGATCACCGACACTTCGGGCGAGTGGATCCGGACCACGATCGAGAACCGCAACCTCGGCGAGAACGGCTCGGGTGTCCTGCTCGCCGACGGCCATCTCGTCGGCGGCTCGGAGTCCTTGCGGCGCAAGCGATGGCTGCACCTGGAGAAGGTCGGTGGGTACGTCCTGCTCGACGACGCCGAGGTGACCGCGCTGCGCGAGGACCGGACGGGGACCTGGCGCGACGTCGACAAGGGTGCCAACACCAAGGGCACCACCGTGCCCTACACCCGGCGCTACCAGAAGCTGGTGATCGAGCACGGGGCCAGGCCTTCGGGCGCGAGCTACGCGTACGCCGTCTTGCCCGCCGCGTCGGTGCTGGAGACGATCGCCTCGGCCTGGACGTGGCGCGTGCGGTCCAACACCGTGACCGTGCAGGCCGTCCGGCTGTGGAACGCGACGCTGCTGGCGAACTTCTTCGCCGCAGGCTCGGTCGACGAGGTGTCGGTGTCCGGTCCGGCGTCGGTGGCGCTGGGACGGACGGGGAACGGCTGGCAGCTGGCCGTTTCGGATCCGACGCAGCGGCAGGACGTCCTGCGCGTGACCGTGCGGCGCAAGACCGTGGAGGTGCCGGTGAAGGACACCTTCGGCGCGACCCAGATCGTCCGCGTTTAGCCGACCGAATGCGGACCATTCAGGTCAGTTTCTGGCCTGAATGGTCCGTATGGTCGGCTCATGACCGACATCGAGCAGTTCCGCATCGACATCCCGCAGTCCGATCTGGACGACCTGACCGACCGGCTGGCCCGCACCCGCTGGCCGTCGGCGCTGCCCGGTGCCGAGTGGAGCAGGGGCGTCCCGGTCGCCTACCTCAAGGACCTGGCCGAGTACTGGCGAGACGGCTACGACTGGCGAGCGTGGGAGAAGCAGCTCAACGAGTTCCCGCAGTACACCACCGAGATCGACGGCCAGCGCGTGCACTTCCTGCACGTCCGGTCGCCGGAACCGGACGCGATCCCGCTGATCATGACGCACAGCTGGCCCAACTCGATCGCCGAATTCCTGAACGTCCTCGGGCCGCTCACCGACCCTCGGGCCCACGGGCTCGACCCGTCGCGTGCCTTCCACGTCGTCGCGCCGTCCCTGCCGGGCTTCGGCTTCTCGCCGTTCCCCGAACCGGCCGACGAGCAGCCGTGGGACATCGCGAGGGTGGCGCGGACCTGGGCCGTGCTGATGAGCCGTCTCGGCTACGAACGTTATGGCGCGCACGGCAACGACGCCGGCGCGCTGGTGACGCCTTGTCTCGCGGTGCACGCGCCCGAGCACGTCATCGGCTCGCACATCACGTCCGGACTCGGTGTCCCGATGGGGGATCCGGCCGATTTCGAAGGGCTCACCGAACAGGACCAGGCCGATCTGACGGGGCTGATGGAGCGGTTCGCGGGCGGCAGCGGCTACGCGCCGTACCTGACGAACAGGCCGCAGACGCTGAGTTTCGGTTTCCTCGACTCTCCGGTCGCGCAGCTGGCTTACCTGGTCGAACGGTTCAAGGAGTTCGACGGCTGGCCCGAAGGCGCGGCGCCCGCCGAGCCGATCGACCGCGACCTGCTGCTCACCAACGCGACGCTGTACTGGCTGACCGGGACCGGCGCGACCGCGCTGTGGCCGTACTACGAGGGCGCGGCCGCGATGCCGGTCGACCAGACGGCGGTGCCGACCGGTGTCTCGCACGGCGGCCCGGCCGCCCTGCGCAAGATCGCCTCGCGCAAGAACGACGTCGCGCGCTGGGCGGATCACGAGAGCCCGAGCCATATGGTCGCGATGGCCGTCCCGGACGACGTGGTGACCGAACTCCGCGCGTTCTTCGGGAATCTCCGGAACTGATGTCGAGCGGTGGTCGTCGGCTCCGACCCACGGACGACGCTAAAGTCGAAGTGACCCCGTGGAGGACCTGATGACCACCTCGTTCGAGACCGTGAACTCGGCCGACGGCACCCTGATCGCCTTCGATCGGACGGGGGAGGGCGCACCGGTGATCCTGGCAGGCGGAGCCTTCAACGACCGGACGACGGTCGCAGGTCTCGCCGCGACGCTGGCCCCTGATTTCACCGTGATCGCCTACGACCGGCGCGGGCGGGGCGGCAGCGGCGCGGGTGCGGTCTATTCGGTGGAGCGCGAGGTCGAGGACCTCGCCGCGCTGATCGACCACGTCGGCGGTTCCGCGGCGGTCTTCGGGCACTCGTCGGGAGCCGTGCTGGGGCTGGAGGCGGCCGCCAGAGGCGTCGCCATGACCAGGCTCGCCGTGTACGAGCCGCCGTACGTCGTCGACGACAGCCGCCCCAGGCCGGCCGCCGACCTCTTCGACCGCGTCCGGGCACTGATCGCCGACGGCGACCGCGACGGCGCGGCGGAACTCTTCCTGGTCGAGGGGACGAACACCCCGGCCGAGATCGTCAAGGGGATGCGGGACGACGCGTTCTGGGCCTGGTTCGCCGGACTCGCCCACACGCTGCCCTACGACCTCGCCCTGTGCGGTCCCGGCAACGTGCTGCCCGCCGACAGGCTGGCCAAGATCTCCGTGCCCACGCTCGTCATGGACGGCGGGGAGAGCGACGCCTGGATGCGGGCAGGTGCCCGCGCGGTCGCCGAGACGATCCCCGGCGCCCGGTACGCCACCGTCGAGGGGCAGGACCACGGCGTCCTCCGCCAGCCGGACGTCTTGCGCGGCCTGCTCACCGAATTCCTCGGGTGACGACCTTCAGCGGTCCGGCGGGCAGGCCCATCGCGGCATAGTGGTCGCGCGCGGCGCCGGCTTGCCCGATCCCGGCCAGCGCGCGGGCTTCCTGCAGCCGGTAGCCGATCCGTCTCGCCGTTTCGAGCGCGAGGCGATGCTGCCGGAGCCCCGCCGACGTCTCGCCGAGCGCGCGGCAGGCGGTGCCCAGGCTGTTGGCCGCCATGGCCAGCAGCAGCGGATGGTTGAGCCGGGTGAGGATCTCGCAGGCGCGTTCGGCCTGCTCGCGCGCGTCACCCGGCCGCTCGGCGAGCAACAGCGCGTCGGCGTGGTCGATCCGGCTCCACGCCTCGCCGAACAGATACCCGAGATCCCGCGAGGCGGCGATCGAGCCTCCGATGACCTCGAACGCTTCCTCGAACCGGCCGAGCCGGGCGAGGACAAGGCCGAGCTGGGCCGAACTCAGGATCCGGCCGCGGGGTTCCGCGCGCAGTTCCACCGACCGCCGGGCGGCGGCCAGCGCGTCGTCAAGCCTGCCGAGGACCTCCTGCGCGTTGCTGAGGTTGGTCCAGAGCGTGGCGGTGACCTCGGGGGCGGCGATCTCGTCCGCGACGGTGAGGCCGTCGCGATAGAACCGGATCGCCTCGGGGTAGCGGCCGAGCATGCCGTGCAGGGCGCCCACTCTGGACAGCGCGATCGCCTCGGCCGCGCGGTCGCCGGATCCGCGCACGACGGCCAGCCGATCCAGCGCGCAGTCCATCCCCTCCGTGAGCCGTCCGTTCTCCCAAAACGCCAGGGTGAGGCTCGCCAGGCTCAGCTGGATCGCGTGCGCGTCACCGATCCGGCGGGCGGCGGTGACACCGGTTCGCGCCACGGCGAGCAGTTCGTCGAGGTGCCCGCTCTCCCGGAGGTGTTCCGCGGTGGCCGCGGCGATCCGCCAGGCATGCTCGTCGCGACCGGTGCCGAGGGCGTGGCGGGTCATCGCGACCAGGTTGGCCCGTTCCGTCTCGTACCAGCCGGAGCCGCCGCCGTCGCGATAGTGATCGAGCAGCCTGCTCACCGCGGGAGCCGATTCGTCGTCACGGGACAAGGTGCGGGCGTGCTCGGCGATCAGGTCATGAAACCCATAGCGGCCCAGCGCCGGCTGCCTGAGCAAATGGGCGTCGAGCAGGTCCTCCAGCAGGCGTTCGGCTTCCTGTTCGCCGGTACCGGCCAGCGCGGCCGCGGCGGGAACGCCGATGTCGGCCCCTGGATTCCGGCCCAGCAACCGGAACATCCGCTGTTGCCCGGCGTCGAGTTCCCGATAGGACAGTGCGAACGCCGCCGCGACGTCGCGTCCGGCGACCTTCAGTTCGGCCAGCCGGTCCTGTTCGGACCCCAGCCGCGCGACGAGTGTCTCCACTGTCCAGTGTGGACGATTCTGCAATCGGGCGGCCGCGAGCCGGATCGCCAGCGGGAGGTTGCCGCACAGCGCGGCCACTCCCGAGTCCGGCCGTCCTGAGGCGGCCGCGAACAAGGCGCCCGCCTGTTCGTCCGGCAGGACTTCGAGACTGATCGCCGTGGCGCCGTCGATGGCGGACAGACGGCGCCTTCCGGTGACGACGAGGGCGACCGTGGCCGAACCGGGAAGAAGCGGCCGTAGCTGTTCGGCGTCGGCGGCGTTGTCGAGCAGCACGAGCAAGGACCGGCCCGCCGTTCTGGTCCGCCACAGCTCGGCTCGCCGGTCCACACCGCCGGGGAGCCTGCTCGCTGGGACGTCCAATTGCCCGAGCAGGGCTTCGAGCGCGGCCTCGGGGGGAAGTGGCTCGCGGGCCGGGGAATGGCCGTGCAGATCGACGAACAGTTGCCCGTCGGGGAAATCGGCGGCGAGCCGGTGCGCGGCGTGGACGGCCAGCGAGGTCTTGCCGACACCGGCCATTCCGTCGACGGCCACCGGCCTGCCGAGCCGGACCGCGTCGAGCAGTCTGCCGATCTCGCCTTCTCTCCCGATGAAGTCCGGGACGTCGTAAGGGAGGAAACAGCGGGCTTTGCCGTACTCCGGCTCGTCGCGGAGGATCCGCTCGTAGAGTTCGCGCACCTTCGTGCCCGGATCGATCCCGAGCTCGTCGGCCAGCCGCCTCTGTGTCCGCCGGTAGACGTTCAGCGCGTCGGCCTGCCTGCCCTGCTGGTGCAGCGCGCGCATGAGCAGCCCGGTGAACGCCTCACGGAACGGGTGCTCGGCGACCAGGGCCGTCAGTTCCGCGACGGAATCCTCGCCGGCGGCGATCTCCTCGTCGAGACAACGTTCCATAATGGACAGACGGCGCTCGTCGAGCTCGTCGGCCTCGCCGCGCAAAGCCATACTGTCCACACCGGACAGAGCGGGTCCGCGCCAGCAGCCGAGCGCCTCGCGGAACTCGCCGCGCGAGACGTGCTCCTCGAACGTGCGAAGGTCGAAAGCGCGCGGGCGCAGGACGAAACCGGGCCCTTCGGCGGTCAAGACGTCTTCAGGGGCGCCCTCGGCGACGAGGGAACGTTTCAATGCCGTGGTGAGATTGCGGATCTGGCGGATGGCCGTGGCGGGCGGATCCTCGTCCCAGACGACGTCCACCAGCCGTGAGACCGAGACAACGCGATCGGCGCCGAGCAGCAGCGCGGCCAGGATGCGCTCCTGCCGCGAACCCGCCAGCTTCAGCGGCCGTGCGCCGTTCCGGCACTGCACCGGCCCCAGGATCCGGAACTCCATCACACCCCCTCCGGCGAGGTTAACCGGCTTCGCGCCCGCGCCGGTGCGGAAGTGATGCAGCTGTGATGCGCCGTCAGGGGAATCTTCCGGTGGACGGATTACGGGACGTGATGAGGAGAACCCTATGCGCAAGCGGTATTACGCGGCGTCGGCCGGGCTGGTCGTGGCGGCGGCGGGAATCGGCGTGCCCGCGGCGGCGGCGGCCAGTGATCAGCGGGCCGAGGGGGAACGGCAAACCTGTCAGCGCGCGTTCGACCGCGCGGTGTGGGAGGACATGGACAGCTTCAACAAACGCGACGAAGCCCGCTACCGGGCGATCATCCACAAGAACATGGTGACCGTCGGGCGCCGGGGGCAGCTGTTCATCGGCTACGACGCCAACGTCGACCCGGTGGTCAACGAGCAGTTCAAGGTCCCGTACGAGTACAGCATGCCATGGACGGTGACCCACACCGTCGTCGAGAACTGCGCGATGGGCTACGCGATCCTCGACGCCTACTACAAGGTTCCGTCGCAGAACATCGACCGGCACTACACGATCAGCCTGACGCTGGTCCGTGAGCACGGTAAGTGGCAGGTCATCAAGGACACCGTGACCGACGTCCTGCCCTGAGGCGTGACTCACGCGAGATCCGTCTCTGATCACGCGAGTGCGGTGTTCGATCACGGCCACTCACGAGGGTTTCCGGCCCACCCCGGCGTACGGGAGCGAGTTGATCTCCGGATCGTTGGACATGTCGCCCGCCCCCTGGGGATTCCACATCGCGCAGCCGACGACGCCGGGCTCGATGACGTCGAAGCCTTCGAAGAACGAAAGCACCTGGTCGTGGGTCCGGGGGATGGGGTCGTTCTGGGTGCTCTTGTACGCCTCGATGGCCTCGTCGAGACCGCTCGAGTCCGCGTCGGCGGCGACATGCGAGATGGCGAGGAAGCTACCGGGGGCGAGGCGCTCCCGGTAGCGGGCCAGAATCGCGTGCGGATCCCACGAGTCCGGCACGAAATGCAGCAGCAGCAACATGAACAGCCCGATCGGCTGCTCAGGGTCCAGCAGTTCCCGTGTTTCGGGCGCGTCGAAGATGTCGTTGGCGTCGCGGAGGTCGGCCTGGATAGCCGCGCACCGGTCGTTGCCGCGCAGCAGGAGTTTGGCGTGCGCCACGGCGACCGATTCGCGGTCGACGTAGACCACCCGGCAGGACGGGTCGATCCCCTGGACGATCTCGTGGAGGTTCCCGACGGTCGGGATGCCGGAGCCGATGTCGAGGAACTGCCGCACCCCCGCCTCCACCATGTGCAGCGCGGCGCGCCGCAGGAAGGCGCGATTGAGCCTGGCCGCGTCGCGGATCCCCGGCATGATCCGCAGGATCTGTTCGCCGAGGTCACGGTCGGCCTGGAAGTTGTGGTCGCCGTTGAGCCAGTAGTCGTAGACCCTGGCGGGATTCGGCACCGTCGTGTCGACCTCGGGGGGCACCCAGCTCAGGTTCGAAGTCACCGTCGTCGCCGCCGTTCGGTTGGAATCCGTTGGGGCACAGGAGTGTAGCGGGTACCGGACGACCATCGTCCGATCGTGTGGATGTGCGGCCGCGGAACCCCGTGCGCGGCCCCGCGGTCCTAAAGTGACCGGGTTCAGCGTCCAGGTACCGGGAGAAGAGCACGATGGCACCACCTCTGGGCGTCCCCGTCGCACCAGGCCGCTGGCCGCTGCTCGGGCACACCGTGCCGATGCTGCGCGACCCGGTGAAGCTGCTGTCGTCACTGGGCTCGCACGGTGACGTGGTCCGCCTCGACTTCGGCCCGATGCCGGTCTATCTCGTCACCACGCCGGAACTGGCGTGGCGGCTGCTCGCCGTCGACGCGGGGAAGTTCGACAAAGGCATCGTGTTCGACAAGATGCGGCCGCTTTTCGGCGACGGCCTCGCCACTTCCAACGGCGCTTTCAACCAGCGGCAACGGCGGATGATGCTGCCCGCTTTCCAGCGAAGCCGCATCGCGCTCTACGCCGAGACGACGATGACGAAGGTCGCTGTAGACCTTGCCGACTCCTGGGAACCGGGCGAGGTGGTCGAATTCGACCGGCGGATGCAGGATCTCGCGCTGACCATCTCCGGGCGCACGCTGTTCTCCGCCGAACTCGGCGACGAGGCGCTCGCCGAAATCCAGCGGTCGATCCCGATCATGCTGAAGTACGTCATGGTCCGGGCCTTCTCGCCGAAGTTCGTGGAACGGCTGCCGATCCCGGCGAACCGCGAGTTCGACGCCGCGGCCGCGCGGCTCCGGCGGGTCATCGGCGACGCGGTGCTCAAGGCGCGTGAGAAGGGCGGCGATCAGGGCGACCTGCTGTCGATGTTGTTGCTGGCCAAGGACGACGAGACCGGCGAGAAGATGACCGACCGGCAGGTGGAGGACGAGGTCATCACGATCCTCACCACCGGCGCCGAGACCACCGCCGTCGCGCTGGCCTGGTTCTTCCACGAGATCGGGATGCGGCCGGACATCGAGCGCGCGTTCCACGCCGAGGTCGACGAGGTGCTCGGCGGCGGGCCCGCGCGGTTCGACCACCTGCCGCGCCTGGTCCGCACGCAGCGGATCATCAACGAGGTCGTCCGCCGGACCCCGCCGGTGATCCTGATGCGGCGCGCGCGGGAGGACGTCGAACTCGGCGGTGTGCGGATCCCCGCCGGCACCGAGGTCGCGGTCAGCCAGCACACGCTGCACCGCGATCCGCGCTGGTTCCCCGAACCCGAACGGTTCGACCCGGATCGCTGGGAGCCGGAACGGGCCGCCGAGGTGCCGAAGGGCGCGTTCATCCCGTTCGGCGCCGGCGCCCGGCTGTGCCCCGGTCATCAGTTCGCTCCCGCGGAGATCGCCTTGGTGGCGGCGACGATCGGCGCGAAGTGGCGGCTGGAACCGGTACCGGGGGTGAAGGTCTTTCCCAAGATCAAAGCGACGATGCAGCCGAACCGGTTGCCGATGACCGTGGTGCCGAGAAGTACGGGCTGACGGTGAGCGTTCGATTACCAGGTGTAGGGTTCGTGCTCCTTCCGAGCGTTCCGATTCCGGAGAGGGTTCTGTGAGAATGCCGCTCAAACTGGCCTCCGCGGTGGCCGCCTGCTGCGCGCTCCTCGGTGGTTTCCTGGTCGCCGCCCCGGCCGCGGCCGTCGAAATCCGTTGTTCCGACCTGGATCTGCCGGTCACCGGCCCGCTCGGTGAGCCCGCCACGGTGCACGGCCGGTTCTGCCTGCCCGACGGCCCGGCCCCCGACGCCGTTCAGCTGCTGGTGCACGGCGGCACCTACAACAGCGCCTACTGGGACCTGCCCTACGACCCGGACCACTATTCGTACCAGCGCGACATGGCCAAGCACGGCTACGCGACCTTCGCGGCGGATCAGCTCGGTTCGGGCGGGAGCAGCAAACCGCTCAGCCTTCCGCTCCTGCTGCCGGCGCTGGCGCGATCGATGCACGAGGTGGTCGGCCACCTGCGCGCGGGGCGGGTCGGTGGCACGCCGTTCGCGAAGGTCGTGATCGTCGGGCATTCGGTCGGTTCGGGCATCGTCGCGGCCGAGGCGTCGACGTATCAGGACGTGGACGGCGTGATCCTCACCGGTATGACGCATCTGCCGTCGGTGCCCGCGTTGACCTTCGGCGTGCTTTTCGGTCTGCAGCCCGCGTTCGCGGACGACAGGCTCGGTTCACTGGGCAGCGATCCGCTCTATTTCACGACGAAACCGGGAGCGCGCGCCGGACTGTTCTACGCGGCGGAAAATGCCGACCCGCAGGTCATTGCCGCGGACGAGGCGACAAAGGATCAGGTTTCGGTCCCCGGAATGGGCACCGTCGCCGTGTTCGGCATCGTGCTGCCCGCGACGAAAGCGATCCGGGTGCCGGTTTTCCAGGCGGTCGGCGAGAAGGACATCCTGTTCTGCGGTTTGTTCGCGCTGCGGGACTGTTCGAGCGGCGCGACGCTGCGTCCGGCGGAAGCGCCGTATTACCGGCCCGAGGCCGAACTTTCCACGTATGTTCTGCCCGGTGCCGGACATTCGCTGGCGCTGCACCGCAACGCGTCCCTGTACCGGGACGCCACACGCGAATGGCTGAGGGACACGGTCGGTGTTGCAGTATCGTAGCGTTACCACCCGATTGGGTGACCGGTAAACCGTGAGTACGCTCAGAAAATCGTGGAGGATGTTCCTTCACCGCGGAATACGAAAACGACCCCAGGACCGGCGGACGTGACTGCCCCACTTCCGAACGGCGATGAGATCTCCGTATCGCCGGACACCTCGAAGAGAACTTCATCCTCCGCATCGCCGAAGCGGAAGAATGCCGCGCCGACCAGGGCGACGCTCGCTCGCAAATGGGCGTACCTTGTCACCAGTACGGCGTATCTTCCGTATACCCACGCCCAGATCGAAGAGCATTTCTCCGTTCTGCTGGACGAGATCTTCGCGGCGGTGCTGAGTGACGACGCCGAGCCCGCGCAGGCCGCCGAGGCCGGCGCGCGGCTCGTCGCGCTCAGGTGTGTCGGGCCGGACAGCCTGCGTCGCACGATGGAGGTACTCGGCAAGGGGCTCTTGCACGAACCGGAGTTGCGGAGCGTGAAGTCGCTCCCCGAACGGGTGCTGCAGGTGCTCGGCGCGCTCGCGTCCGGCTACGGCGAGGCCTTGCGCGAGAGCATCCAGACGCAGCAAGAGGATCTGAGTCGCACGCTGGTCACCCTCGAACGCGAGACCAGGCGTGAACTGGTCCTCACGCAGGCGCGTTTCGAGCAGCTGCTCACCGGCTCGAAGACCGGGGTGGCCGTCACCAGGGTGGACGGCCGCGTCCAGCGGGTGAACCCGGCGTTCGCCGACCTGCTCAGCAGGCCCGTCACCGACCTGATCGGGCTCAACCTCTACGACCTGATCCACCCGGAAGACGCGGAAGGCCTGCGCGAGGGCTACCGGAAGCTGCTCGAAGGCGAGAGCCGGCGGCTCGAACTGTCGCGAAGACTCGTCACCGACGACGAGGAACCGACGTGGGCCGCCTTCACCGGCGCGGTCATCCGCGACCCGGCGGGCGAACCCCAGCAGCTGATCACGCTCGTCGACGGCGACACCGACGTCTCGCTGCTCCAGCGGCAGCTGAGCCGTCAGGCACTGCACGATCCGCTGACCGGCCTGCCGAACCGGCAGTTCTTCGGCACCCGCCTGGAGAAGGCGCTGCGGCACGCCGACCCGGCCTTCGGTGTCACGGTCTACCACCTCGACCTCGACGGATTCTCGCTGATCGCGGGCGGGCTCGGGCAGAAGCAGAGCGACGACCTGCTGAAGAACGTCGCCGCGAAGCTCCGGGTCGTCGTAGGCGGCGAGGAAGCGCTCGTCGCCAGGATCGGCGGCGACGAGTTCGGCATCCTCATCCAGAACACCGCCGCCAGCCCGGACGTCGCCACCGTGATCGGCATGATCAACCAGGAACTGTCCGAACCGGTCTACCTCGAAGGAGGCAGCGGGGTCGCGGTCTCGGCCTGCGTCGGGGTCGTGCACCGGCCGCCCCGCGACATCGCGCCGAACGAACTGCTGCGCGTCTCCGACATGACCCTGCGCCGGGCGCAGGCCAACGGCTACCGGCAGTGGGCACTGTCCGACTCCGCCCTCGACACCAGGGAACGGCACGAGTTCGGCCTGGCCGTCTCCATGGCAGGAGCCTGGGAAACCGGTGAGATCGCGGTCGACTTCCGGCCGCTGACGTGGCTCGCGGACAGCAAGCCCGCGGGCATCGAGGCGCGGCTCGCGTGGAACCATCCCCGCCACGGCCGGATCGGTCACGACACCTGCGTCCGTTTCGCCGACGAGACCGGGCTCATCGTGCCGCTCGGCGAATGGCTCATCCGCACCGCGTGCGAGGAGTCGGACGACCGGCTCCCGATGGTCGTGGGGCTGACCCCGCATCAGGCCGCGGATCCCGATCTCGTCGGCTCGGTGCGGAGCGTGCTCGCCGCGACCGGTCTCGGCCCTTCGCGGCTGCGGCTGGGGTTCCCCGCCGGTGCCGTGCTCGCCGAACTCGGGGAGACCGTCGACAACCTGCATCTCCTCGCCGAGATCGGCGTCGACGCCGAACTGCAGGACTTCGGCATGACCGGTGACGTCGTCTGCCTCGTGGACGTGCCCGTCCGGACGGTCCGGATCGCTCCCCGGCTGGCCGAGCGGCGGACGGAGCCGCTGGCGGAGCGGTCGCTGCGGAACCTCATCGAGACCGCGAACATGGCGGGCGCGACGGTGATCGCGGACGGGATCGATTCCACCGGCGACGCCGGATGGTGGCGGTCGGCCGGTGCCCACATCGGGGCAGGACGCTACTTCGGTTAGGCCATTCGCCGCACTCGGGGGCGCTAAGTTACCCGAGGGTTGACGTGCGCGGGCGGATTGGGCAACATCCCAGGTCCTCACACCGCACCTCGGAGGCATGCGCATGCAGGTAGGCCCGAGGCGTGGTGGGCGTTTCACCGCGCCCGTCGTCGTCTTGAGCCTGTTGCCGGTGATCGCGCTCGGCGCCTGGTGGGGAGTCGACTATCTCCGGGCCCGCTTGGCGGGCAACGGTTGTGACGCGCTGACACCGGTCGGGATCACCGCCGCGCCCGACATCGCGCCGGTGCTCACGCGGCTCGCGGCGACCGTGCCGCAGCAAGAATGCTTCAGTGTCACCGTGACCGCGAGCGAGTCGGCCAAAACCGCCGACCTGCTCGGGACCACCACCTCCGGCGGGCCCGACGTCTGGGTCCCCGAGTCGAGCACGATGCTGTCGCAGGCCAGGGACGCCGGTGCGTGGAACCTGCCGGAATCCGGTCAGCCGGTGGCGAATTCCCCGGTGGTGCTGGGACTTCCCGATGAGACCGCGCGGCGGTTCGGCTGGCCGGGGAAGACTCCGACCTGGCAAGAGATTCTCGACGACTCCCCGGTCGGGATGCCGGATCCGGCACGGGATCCGCTGGCGGCACGGGTGCCGCCATTCGGCGCAGGCAGCCAAACATGTTTGTTCCCTGGAACAACGTGAGCGGGACCACCATCGGACGACTTCCGGTGCGTGGAAAGGAACTTTGTGCCGCAGGACCCGAACGATCCCCGCGCGCTGGACATCGGCGCCTACTCGGATTCCATCACCGACGTCGAACTCCGTGACGCGGTCGCGGACGTCGCCGCGCTGCTTTCGTTGCACGGGAACGTGATCCGTGACCTCGGCGCCAGGAGATCACGATGGCGTCCCGGACGGCGGTCCCCGCATCCCGACGTCGTCCTGTCCGCGGCCTGCCGCCGTCCACAGTGGACGAGGTTGGCGAATCCCGAGGTGACCTTGCCGGTCTCCACGACCGCGCGCGGCCCGGTCTCGGGCACACGCTGCTGGACCTCGCGAGGATCATCGACGCCGACATGGCGCCGGACAGGCGTCCTTAACCCCGGTCGTCCGCCAGGCGGACCGCCTCCAGCGCCACGTAGAGTTCCCCGACGTCGACCGGGTCGGTCAGATCGCGCCGGGTCAGTTCCGGCACCCGGCGCAGCCGGTACCGGACCGTGTTCGGGTGGACGATCAGCCGGTCCGCGGCCTCCTTCGCGGAGCCGTGCCCGGCGAACCACGCGATCAGCGTGTCGAGCAGGACCTGCCGTTCGGCCTTGGGCAGCACCAGCAGCCCGGTGAGCACCGAGCGCACGACGTCTCGTGACATCGCCGGCGCGCTCGCGACCAGCGTGGTGACCGGTTTGTCGCCGAAGACGGCGACCCCGGTGGCGCCGGTGGCCAGCGAACGACGGGCGATCCTTGCCCGGTGCACCGCGTCCGGTGTTTCGAGGAATCCGTTGAACGGCTTGCTCATCCCCGCCGCCAGACCGACTTCCAGCGCCGGGCCCGCAGCAGCGCCTCGACGCCGGGGCGCTCGTCCGGCTCGACGGCTTCGGTCACGACGGCGACGAACGTGCCCGCCGCCGGGAGATCGAGTTCTTTCGCGGCGTTCTCGAGTTCCGCCTGGGTGGCGAACCGGCCCTGCAGCAGGCCGTCCAGCAGGGCGAGCTTCTCGTGGGAGAGTTCGGCGGCGACCTCGCTGTACGCGGTGGTCAGCGCGTCGGAGTAGAGGTCGATGGTCTTCCACACGTTCGAGTTGATCTCCACCGTGCGGGCCGGGTTGATGAAGCCGGGGCCCGCCAGTTCCAGCAGGCGCTCGTAGACGAAGATCCCGCCGATCCGGAACGCGCGGAGCACCGACGGCAGCGGGATACCCTGCCGGGCCTGCGCCAGCCCGGTCTTGCGGGCGGCGTCGAGCGGGAGCCCGCGCCCCTCGACGAGCGCTGTCAGCGCCCGTTCGAGATTCGCCCGGCAGACCTTGCGCAACTCGTCCGGCGCGGTGCTGTCCACCTGGTGGTAGAACTCGTCCTCGTCGCTGAGCAACCGGGCGAGACGGTCGCTGAACTCGGGCAGCCGGGTGAGCATCGCCTGCATGAGCACACGCTGCTCCCGTGGTGCGGGAGTGGCGAGAGCGCCGGTGCCCATCCGGCAACTCTAACCCGATGGAGTGGCCATTTTTTATCACGATGCGACGAAAGGGCGCTTTCGAGTGCTGAGCGCGGCTGACAAACGGGAGTGGCGCTGCCGGACGAGGACCCCCTTCGTCCGGCAGCGCCCGAGGCGGTCCGAGATCAGTGGTTGATCTTGAACCACGGCTGCGACCAGCCGAGATAGGTGTAGTTCCACGCGCTCTTGATCTCCGAGATCGTGGTCTCGGTGAAGCTGCCCTTGCCGTGGATGTCGTTCGACAGGAACTTGCCGCCGCCGATGGAGATCATCGTGTGCCCGGTGCCGCCGTTGCTGAAGAAGGCGAGCCCGCCCGCGGGGACCTGAGTGTCTCCGGGGTGCTTGTAGGAGCTGGGGAGCTGGGTCCAGTGGACGTAGGCGGTCTCCGAGCCGCTCGCGGTCCAGCCGTAGGCCCACGAATTGATCCGGTCGCACCAGCGGTAGTAGTCCGGGTCGTTGTTGGTGTGCACGTGCGCCTTCGCCCACGCGACGGCTTCGGCGCAGGTCCTCGGGTTTCCGGTGCCCGCGGTGGAGCAGGAGAGGGTGCTGCCGGCGCAGTCCGGGGCGACCCGGCCGTCCGAGCCGGTGTAGACGTAGGCGTCGCTGATGTAGCCGCCCTTCGACGGCACGTAGTCCCAGATGTCGGTGGTGCCGTACTTGCCGGTCACCGTCGAGCCGTTCGTCTGGCAGTCGATCGTGACGGCGGTGCCGCTCGCGACCGTGCCGACGGAACTCGCGCCGGTGTTCGGGCTCGACCGCACGGTCACCGCCACCCCGGAGTCGGTGTTCACCGTGCCCGACGCCGCCAGCGCCTCACCCGCGCCGCCGAGCATGATCGCCCCGGCCAGCGCGATCGTGCCGACGGCGCCTCTGACGATCCTGGATCGGATCTTCATTTCTGTCCTCCAGTGTTTCCCCGAATAGGTGCACAGGATGGAGGACTCTCGTACAAGCGCCGTACAAGAAATCGTTCGTCCGAAGTGGACGGTTCTATACCGGGACGAGCTCCGGTACGGCGGCCTGTCCGATGATCGGGACATCGGTCGCGTAACGGGCGTTCCGCTCGGTGAGCAGGGTGCGCAGCCGCGCCAGCGCCCGGAACTGGGCCGTGCGGACCGCTCCCGCGCTCGGCAGGCCGAGCCGTTCGGCCGTCTCCTCGGCCGAAAGACCGAACACGAACCGGAGCACGAGCACCTGCCGGTGTGGCATCGGCAACCGGGCCAGCAGGACCCCGGCCTGCATGCGGTGCTCCAGCCGTTCGAGCTCGTCCGGGTCGCGGCGGGCCCAGAGGGCCAGGCCGTCGCCGACCTCGGGGACGGAGGCGACCGGTTCGCGGGAGCGGCGCCGGTGGAGGTCGGCCACCTTGTGTCCCGCGATCCCGAGGACGAACGCGAGGAACCGGTCCGGGCGGTACCGGTAGCGGGGCAAGGCGATCAAGACCGCCTGCAGCACCTCCTGCGCGCAGTCCTGTGCGTCGCAAGCTCCCGTCCCGGCGCTCCCGAGCCTGACGGCGCAGTAGCGGAACACGTGCGGGGAAAGGAAGCGGGCCAGTTCCCGGATCGCGTCCGGATCACCCGCGACGGCCGCCCGGACGAGTCTGCTGTCCGGGTTGGGCAACCGTCTCGCCGTGGCGGCGGCACGGGAGTCCGCGGGTACCGTCGATGGCGCTACCTCGTCCACGTCTGCGCTCCTGGGTCGGGGGAACTGCCGCCAAGGTGCGCCCGTCATCGGGGACTCGGACTTCGTGCGCGGTCTTCCAGCCTGCCGTGCCGCGCAAGGGATGTCCACCTGTTCGCCGGGAAGTCATCCGAACCGCGCAATGTCTACTGTGGACGATGCGGGCAGCGATCCCTTCAGGCAGGACAGCACCGGGGGATAGGCGGTGGTGTCGGTACTGAGGAAATCCGAAGTCCAGACCAGGCAATGCGCCAGAACCCGGATCCGCTGGGCCAGATCGGCGTTCTCGCAGGCCTCGCCGATCTGGTCGGCGCAGGTGGCCCGGTCGTCGCGGACGCTGGCGGCGATGGCGCGGACGATCGCGGCCACCCCCGGGTCCAGTTTGTCGGGCCGGACCGTCAGGCCCGCGGGGTCCCGCAGGCGCAGCGTGAACGGTTCACCGATCCGCAGCGAACGACGGCGATCCTTGGCCGCCAAGGAGAAGGTGTCGACCAGGCGGCCGACGACGTCCCCGAGCGCCGGTCCCCGGCCGTGGGACGACGCGATGGACACCAGCGCGGTGGCGAGCCGGTCGGCCTCACCTGATCTGGTGAGGGAAAGAAGATCGCGGGCGATGGTGTGCGCGCGTCGGGCGGTGTGTTTCATGTCAGGCCCCTCGTTCTGTCTTGCGGAGAACCGATACCCCGCACAACGAGGGATAAACGCGAAGGTCCCTCGGATTGGCGCGGGTGGATGCGAGGGTTGCGCCGTTCGGGTCAGTTCGGAGGGAGGGCGATGGTGCTGTAACGGCGAGCGGCCGCTGGACGACGCCTGGTGCGACCGTCGTCTGCGGGGCGGAGGGCCATGCCGTGCCCGGCTACCCGAACGCACGGGCGCCGGTCGAAACACAAGGACGTATCGCGACCGTCGCACCGAGCAAATCCATGCCGAAACCCAGGGGCTAGTCCCTAGCGCGTCAGCAGGGCTCGCAGCGCTTCCACCACCTCCGACGGTGATTCCTCGGCCATGAAGTGTCCCGACGTGACGGTCCGGTGGTCCAGGTCCTTCGCCCACGCGCCCCAGAGCGCGACGGCGTCGTAGCCGAGCGCGGCGCCCCAGTCCTGCTGGAGCACGGTGAGCGGCATGGCGAGCCGGTTGCCCGCTTCCCGGTCCGCCTTGTCGTGCTCGACGTCGATGCCCGCCGACGCGCGGTAGTCGGCGACGATCGAGGTCACCGCGTTCCGCGAGGCCTCCAGGTACGAAGCCCGGATGTCGGCGGGGATCGCGTCGCCTTGCTGTGTCCACGCGTCGAGGAAGTGACCGAAGAACGCGTCGGGCGCGGCGGCGATCAGCTGTTCCGGCAGTCCTGGCGGCTGAGCCATCAGGTAGAGGTGGAAGCCGACAGCCGCGCCGACGCCGTGCAGGACATCCCACATGTCCAGTGTCGGCAGCACGTCGAGGATCGCGAGATGGCTCACCTTGTCCGTGTGGTCGAGCCCGGCCCGCAGCGCCACCAGCGCGCCGCGGTCATGCCCGGCGAGGGCGAACCGGTCATGGCCGAAGGCCTGCGCGACGGCGACGACGTCGGCCGCCATCGAGCGCTTCGAGTAGGTCTCGCCGGTGTCGGCGGGCTTGTCGCTCTCGCCGTATCCTCGCAGGTCAGGGCAGAGGACGGTGTGGTCCGCCGCCAGATCCGCCGCCACGTGCCGCCACATGAGGTGGGTCTCGGGGAAGCCGTGCAGCAACACGATCGGGCTGCCGCTCCCGGCGACGGCGACGTTGAGTGCCACGCCGTCCGCCACGGGCACGCGCTGGTAGTCGAATCCGGTGATACGCATGAGTACCTTCCTGGTCGTCGTGATCACCAGCGTCCCCTCGCCGAATCAGCACCCGGTCAGCGGCGACCGAGCGGCCGGGGCACGATGATCACCGTCGGTGAAGCGGGAGGTGGCGATGCGGTTCGGGGTGCTCGGCCCGCTCGTGGCCGAGGACGCGCGGGGTGAGGTCGGGCTCAAGGGCCCGCGGCACCGGGCGGTGCTGGCAAGGCTGCTGATCGCCCGCGGCCGGGTCGTACCGGTGGAACGCCTGGTCGACGACCTGTGGGAGCGGCCGCCCGAGGGCGCTGTCGGCGCCGTCCAGACCTTCGTCGGCGCCTTGCGTCGCGCGCTGGAGCCGGATCGCGCGCCGCGTGAGCCCGCGCGGTTGCTCGTCACCGTCGCCCGTGGGTACGCCCTGCGCGCGGACTCCGTCGACGCCTGGGAATTCGAGGCCGCCGTCACCATGGCCCGCGAACTGCTCGACGCCCACCGAGCGGACGCGGCACTGTCGCAAGTGGACACCGCGCTCGCGCTGTGGCGCGGGCCCGCGTACGCCGGGTTCGCCGAGGAGGGCTGGGCGCGCGGCGAGGTCTCCCGGCTGACCGAACTCCGGCTGCTGGCGGGGGAACTCCGTGCCGAAGCCCTCCTCGCGCTCGGGCGGGCGGCCGAAGTGATCCCCGAGCTGGAACCGCGAGTACGCGAATACCCGTTGCGGGAAAACGGTTCCCGGCTGCTGGCGCTGGCGCTCTACCGATCGGGACGGCAAGGTGACGCGCTCGCCGTGTTGCGCGTCGCGCGCGAACTGCTCGCCGTCGAACTCGGTCTCGACCCCGGCGCGGCCCTGCGTGACCTGGAAGCCGACATCCTGGCGCAAGCACCCCGGCTGAAGCCGTCCGTGCCCAAGATCGCCGAGCGGCCCCTGATCGGCCGCGACACGGAGCTGGCGAAACTCGAGGAAGCCGCGGCCCGGTCCCGGCTGGTGCTCGTCTCCGGCGACCCCGGCGCGGGGAAGACCGCGCTCGCCGAGGCGTTCTCCGCCCGTCTCGCCGCGCGAGGCTGGACCACAGCCTGGGGAAGCAATCCCGACGGTGAGGGCTTGCCGCCCGCCTACGCGTGGAGCCGGATTCTCGCCACCCTCGCCGACGCCGGGTACGGCGCCGCGCCGACGGCGGACCCGGCGACCGAAGATCCCGTGACCGCGCGTTGGCGCTGGCATCAGGCGGTCGCGTCCTATCTGGCCGGTGCCACGCCACTGCTGCTGGTCCTCGACGACCTGCAGTGGGCAGGCGAGGAGACGTTGGCGTTGCTGACTTCGGTACTCGACGAGCCGGTGCTGATCGTCGCGACCTATCGCGGGACCGACCTGCCCGCCCCCTTGACGGAGTTCCTCGGCCGGGCCGCACGGGCCGAGCCGGTGCGCGTCTACCTCGGCGGCCTGCCCGAGACCGAGATCGCCCGCCTGGTCCGGGCCACGACCGGGGAGGAGATCGATCCGGAAACCGCCGCGGCGCTGCACCGTCGCAGCGGCGGGAACGCCTTCTTCGTCCGCGAACTCGCCCGCCTGCTGGCCGACGAGGGCCCGGCCGCCCTGGCCGCGGTGCCGCCGGGCGTCCGCGACGTCGTCCGGCACCGGGTGGAGGTGCTCCCGGACGGAGTCCGCGATGTGGTGCGGCGGGCGGCGGTGATCGGCACGGACGTCGATCTGGACGTACTCGAGGCCCTGGTGGGGGAAACCGCGCTTGACGCGGCGGAAATCGCGGTCCGGCGCGGGTTCCTGATCGAACGGGCACCGCGCCGGTTCCGGTTCGCGCACGCTCTCGTACGGGACACGCTCTACCACGATCTCTCCCGTTCGCGGCGGGGCCGCGAGCACGGCAAGATCGCCGAAGCGCTGGCGGATCTCCGCCCGGACGACGTGGATGCCCTGGCACACCATTTCCTCCTGTCCGAAGAGCACCCCGAGCGTGCCGCGCATTACGCGCGGGCCGCCGCCGAGCGAGCGGAAAAGCGTTTCGCGCAGGCGGAAGCGGCGAGACTGTGGGACGCGGCGCTCACCGCGTACGACCGGTCCGGTGCCTCCGACACGGAGAAGCGGCTGGAGCTGATCATGGGCAAGGCCCGCGCGTCGGCCGTGGCAGGCGGCCTCGGCCAGTCCCGGCGGCATCGCGCCGAAGCGCTGGAACTGGCGGAAAAGCCGGCCGATCCGCTGCTGACCGCGCGGGTGATCGGCGCCTTCGACGTCCCCGCCGTCTGGACCGAAAACGACGACCCGGCACTGGCCTCCCGGATCGCGGACGCCGTCGAGCGAACCCTCGCCGCGCTGCCGGCCGGACGCGTGGCCGAGCGATGCCGTCTGCTGGCGACACTCGCCGTCGAACTGCGGAACGCGGGCGGCCGGCGGGCTCGCGAGGCGGCAAGGGAAGCCGAGGAACTCGCCCGGCGGCTCGACGATCCGGCGTTGCTGGCCTTCGCGCTCAACGCCCGGTTCCTGCAGTCCTTCGACCGTGCGGGCCTCGCCTCGCGGCGGGCCGGGATCGGCGCGGAACTGGTCGACCTCGCCACCCGGCACGGGCTGGTGACGTTCGAGGTGCTCGGTCACCTCGTGCTCGTGCAGGCCGACAGCGCGCTCGCGGATTTCGCGGCCGCGGACCGGCATGCCGCGGCCGCCGACGAACTCGGGGAACGGTACGGCCTTCCGCTCGTCGGCGTGTTCACCCGGTGGTATCGCGCGATGCGGGCCGCGATGACCGGTGAAGGCGGGGAAGCGGCCTATCGGGCCGCGGCGGCGGGGCTCGCCGGGACGGCGATGTCCGGAGTGGACAACGGGATTCTCGCCCTCGCGCTGTTCTGTGACCGGATCCAGCGCGGCTTGCCGCCCGAAGCACGCGAAGAGAGCTACGGAGCCTACGAGAGCTGGTGCCGGCCGGTCCTCCCGATCCCGGATTCTCCACGGGACCTGCTGTACGAAGCCCGCACCTGCTTGCACGCCGTCGTCGCGATCGAACTCGGCGACCGTGCGGCGATGGAACGCCTCTACGCCGAGCTTCTCCCCGCCGACGGCGAGATCGCCGGGGCAGGAAGCGGAATGCTCACCCTCCGCCCGGTCGCGTACTACCTCGGTGAGCTGGCCACCGCCCTCGATCTGCGAGAGGCGGCCGCCGAGCACTATCGGAAGGCACGCGCCATCGCGATGAAGGCCGGCTCACCGCACTGGGGTTAGCTCACTGCTCTCGCATCGCGCGGCGGATCTCGGCGAGCTTGTCCTTGGCGGCCTTGTCGCGGTCGGCGATCTTCTTGTCCAGCGAGGCGACGTCCTCCTTGCCGCCGAGGCCGGCGAGTTCGGTCGAGCCGATCGACGTCGTGTACCGCTGCTCGATCCGGTCCCGCACGTGGTCGAACGAGGGCACCCCGGATTCGCTGTAGTCCGGCTCCGGAACCTCGACCGGCGGCGTGGGGGCGTCCTCCACGATCTCGGCGTCGAGGATCTCCGGCTTCTTGTCCGGGCTGTTCTCGGTCATCGTCCACTCCGTCCTGCGTGCCAAGGCACGGCTTCGGTCATCAACCCGAGCATGCCCGAAACCAGCCGCATCTGGTCGACCGTGCGGATGTCGGCTTCGACCAGCCGGGGCGAGCAGACCACGATCGCGAGTGCCTGCGCCCGCGAGAGCGCCACGTTGAGCCGGTTACGGGAGAGCAGGAAGTCCAGGCCACGCGGCAGATCGATCGCCGACGACGAGGTCATGGTGGTGATCACCACCGGCGCCTCCTGGCCCTGGAACCGGTCGACGGTGCCCACCCGCACGCCGGGATGCCCGGCCTGGTCCAGGGCGCGGGCGACCACGCGGGCCTGGAGGTTGTAGGGAGCCACGACCAGGATGTCCTCGTCGCCGAGCGGCCGGGGATCGCCGTGATCGGTCCAGGCGCGGCCGTGGAGATCGGCGACGAGCGCGGTGACCGCCTCGGCCTCCTCGACCGACCGCGTCGTGTTGCCGTGATGGTCGACTTCGGCGAGATACAGGCCCGCTTCGACACCGTTGATCGCCCGCTCGGCCGCCGAGGGATGCGAGTGCAGGCGGCCCGCGTAGGACAGCCGCGAGACCGGCGCACAGACGGCCGGATGCATCCGGCGGGTCTCGTCGAGGAAGTAGCCGAGTTCGGCCGGGATGATGTCGGCGTCGCCGATCAGATGCCCGAGCGCGGACGCCTCGGCCCCCGCGGGATGCGTGCCCTGCACGACCTGCGGCAACTGCTGCGGATCACCCAGCAGCAGGAGATTCTTGGCGCACATCGACACCGCGAGCGCGTCGGCGAGGGCGAATTGGCCCGCCTCGTCGATGATCAGCAGGTCGAACGGCTCTTCTCGGATCGCGGCGTTCGCGAACGTCCACGCGGTCCCGCCGACCAGATGGCCGGTGTCGTGCTCCTCACGCCATTTCACCAGCGCGGGGTTGGTCTTCGGCTGCTCCCAGGGCGCGGCCGGATCCGGGGTCCGCTTGGCGCGTTTGGCGCACGGCAGGTCCGGCGCGTTCTTCAGCGCGGCGGACAGCACGTTCTCCACGGCCTTGTGGCTGGTCGAGGTGACGGCGATCGTCTTGCCCGCGCGCACGAGCTTCGCGATCAGCCTGCCTGCCAGGTAGGTCTTGCCCGCGCCCGGCGGGCCCTGGACGGCGAGCGCGGAGCCGTCGAGCGCCTCGACGGCCTCGATCACCGTGCTCACCAGATCCGTTCCCGGCTCGGGCAGGGTGCCGTCGTCGCGCAGCCGGGGTGTCGTGCGGCGGAGCAGGTCGACGCCGGGATGGGCGGGCAGCACCGGCAGCGCTTCGACGACGAGCCGGGCGAGATCCGCGACCGCGTCGTCCTTGGGGGAGGGCCGGACGGGACTGCCGGGCAGCACCGCGACCGGCCGGTCGGCCGTGGTCTCGTCGGGCGGGCAGCTTTCTTCGAGGGTCAGTTCGACGGCGGTGGCCGAGACGACCTTCGCGTCCCGTGCGGCGGCGCCGTACCGCAGGCGGACGTCGTCGCCGGGGGCGAAGGGATGTGGCCGGTCCGGGTCGCAGCGGAGGCTCAGCGAGCGCTTCGCCTTGCGGACCCGGCCCGAAGGCGGCACCCATTCCCCGGCCTCCATGGCGACCGGGACGGTGCAGGCGTTGTCGGTCTCCAGGTCACCGAGCGGGGCGGCGAGCTGGCGGAAGTACTCCCACCACGCCGGATTCGTCTCGCGGCGGTGATAGCCGACGGACGCGGCCAGCAGCGCGCGGGCGCGGTCCTCACCGGTGAACTCGGCCGGATCGTCGGGCAGTCCGTCCAGCAGCGGATCGACCAGGGCGGCCAGCTGCGCCGCGCGTTCGGCGCGTTTCTGCGCGGCGACGTCTTCCTCGGTCTGGCGGAGCAGAGCGTCCACATCGGACTCTTCCGGCGGCTCGGCGAGCGGGATCCCTTCCTGCACCCGGATCTTGTGGAGGAACTCGAACAGCCGGAGGGTGGAGACGCAGTCGTATTCGTTGTAGTCGCTGATCCCGCGCAGTACTTCGTCCGCGTGTTCCGTCTCGCCGGAGGCCGTGAGCGTCAGGTATTCCTCGTACGCCTCGATGCTCGAAACCGCCGTCTTGACGTCGCCGTCGCGGGCTTCGGGCATGTAGAGCGGTTCGAGGTACTTGATGGAGTACGACCGCTGGGAGACCCGGAGTGCCTTGCGCACCACGGAATACAGGTCTACCAGGCCGCCGCTGCGCAGCAGGTGGTCGACGGCGTCCTCGCGGGTCCCGTGCACGGCGGCGAGCCGCTTGATCGCGGTGACCTCGTACGGGGCGTAGTGGTAGACGTGCGAGCCGGGATGTTCGGTGAGCCTCGCGGTGGCGAAGTCGACGAACTCCTCGAAGGCCCGCTTCTCCTGAGACCGGTTGTGCGCCCAGAACGGCGTGAACTTCGTGCTGTCTTCGTCCGTCACCGCGCCGAAGAGGTATTCGAGCCCTTCGCCTGCCAGGGCGTACGGGTCGCCTTCCATGTCGAAGAAGACGTCGCCGGGCGCGGGCGGGGGAAGCTCGGCGAGCGCGTCCGGATCGATGATCTCGTAGGCGATCTGCCCGGTGGCGTCCTGCCGGACCTGGATCGCGGCCTGAGCACGCAGCGTGGTGAACGACGTCGTCGAGATGTCGCGCGGCCGGTCTTCCGGCTCCGCCGCCGCGAGCGCGTCGATGGTTTCGAGGCCCGCCGCGACGAGTTTGCGCCGCTGGTCACCGCGCATTCCCGCGACCAGCGAAAGATCGCGGTCGGCTTCGCGGGCGCTCGCGCAGTGCGAGGAGAAGGAGCAGCCGCCACAGGCGGGTCGTTCGTCGGCCCAGATCGGGACCGGCAGCTTCGGCGGCCGGTCCCGCAGCCGGGCGCGGAGGCGGTCCACCAGCGGGAGGAAGTCGTCGACGCGGAACGAACGGGTGCTGTGATCGCCCAGCAGCAAATGCATCTGCGGACCGGCGGGCCAGCCTGCCCGGCGCAGGGCGTCGGCGTACGCGGTCAGCTGGACCACCGCGGCGGGCTTCGCGTGCCTGGCCAGCTTCGTGTCGTAGACCTCGTAGCGGCCTTCGTCGTCCCGCATCAGGAAGTCGGCGCGGCCGGAGAACTCGCCGTCGTGGAAGACAGCCTGGTAGATCACCGGCGCACCGGCCCGTAGCGCCTCTTCGGTGGCCTTCGCGGCGACGACCGGGTCACGTTCGTCGATCTCGACGACGGCGCTCCGCTCGCCTCGCAGCTTGTCCAGCGTCGCGGCCTCGTGCGCGCGCCCGTGCGTGACGGCCAGCTGATCCGGCCCGGAGCCCGGCCGCGGCGCTCCGGGGAGGTCGGCGGCCAGCGCCTGGTTCAGGAGGCTGCGGTGCTCGCATTCGAGCAGGTCGGCGAGATCGGACGGGGTGTACATCGCCCGGCAGTCTTACATGGACGCTCCGGCGGGCCGCCCCGGCACGCCGGAGTCAGCCGGAGGTGTGGTCGAACTTCAGGTGCGAGGTGATGCGGTAGCGGTCGCCCCGGTAGATCGAGCGGGTGTACTCGATCACGCGGCCGTCCGCGTCGCGGGTGGTGCGCTCGAACAGGAGCGCGGGGGAGTGCAGCGGGACGTCGAGCAGGCCGGATTCGTCGGCGTCGGTCACGGTGGGTTCGATGACCTGCACGGCCGTCGCGGGAACGACCTCGTACCGCGTGCGGAGCAGTTCGTAGAACGAGCCGGACTCGAAGCCGGCGGCCGTGATGTCCGGCACCAGGTCTCGCGGGACCAGGATCCGCTCGATCGCCATCGGCGCGTCTTCGACGACGCGGATCCGGGTGACGGCCACCAGCGGATGACCGGGGGAGACCTCGAGCCGTTTGCCGAGCCGGGCGCCCGCCGGTGTGGTCGCGAAGTCGATCACCCGGCTGCTCCAATGCCCCTCGGCGGGCGGCGCGAACTGCTCGCCGCCAGTGGCGGGCACGAGGTCCTGGGAGATCTTGCGTGGTGCGGTGAACGTGCCCCGGCCGTGCTCGCGGACCACGAGACCGTCGCGTTCCAGTTCGTCGATCGCGGCCCGCAGGGTCGGACGGGAGACGCCGATCTCGGTACTCAGCGCGCGCTCCGAAGGCAGGACTTCGCCCGGCTGCCGCCGCTCGATGAGGTGGCGCAGCCGTTCCTTGACCTCTGTTCGCCGCATGAGGCGCAGCCTACCCAGTGGTCGCCGGGAATTGGCTGGTGGACAAGTTGTCTAGACCTATTGACTTTACCAGTTCGCCGGGCGACCTTGGTGGAAACTGACCAGTGGTAAAGGAGACGACGATGTCTGCACCGGGGAAGTTGCGTCTTGTGGCCGTCGCCGCCTTGTCGGTGGCCGCACTCGGGATGGCGCCGGGGACCGCGACCGGGGCGGCCGCCTGCGGGGCGTTGTTCGACGATTTCCACTACGCCTCGCACACCGACGGTCTCCTTGCTCAGCACGGCTGGGAGGCGCGTTCCGGAGTGGGAGGGCCCGGCGTCGGTGGTGCGCGATGGGCTCCGGAAGGCATCACGTTCCCGACATCCGGAGGGGACAAGGTGCTGCAACTCGCCTCCGCCACCGACGGCACGCCCGCGGGTACGACCCAGACCGAGGTCATGCAGCCCGACCGGCGGTTCTTCGAAGGGACCTACGCGGCGCGGATCCGCTTCTCCGACGCGCCGTCGTCCGGCCCCGACGGCGACCGGATCAACCAGACGTTCTTCACCATCAGCCCGCTCCGCTACGACAACGACCCGATCTACAGCGAACTGGACTTCTCCGAGTATCTGCCCAACGGCGGCTGGGGCGAGGCGGGACCGGTGAATTTCCAGACCAGCTGGCACACCTACACGCCGGACCCGTGGTACGCCGAGAACAAGAGCGACAGCCAGCGCCGCAGTATCGACGGCTGGCACTCCGTGGCCGCGACCGTGTCCGACGGCCATGTCCGGTACTACATCGACGGCGCGCTGGTCGCGGATCACGACCGCGGCGGGCCGTTCGACGTGTACCCGCGGCAGGACATGTCCCTGAATGTGAACCAGTGGTTCATCGACCTCACCCAGCACTCCGGCGGCACGAGCACCTACCTCGAACAGGTGGACTGGGTCTACTACGCGAAGAACGAGGTCCTGACACCGCAGGCGGCCGCCGACCGGGCCGCCGCGTACCGATCGTCGGGTGTGCGGTTCGCCGACGATCTCGGTGGTTGTTAAATGTGCTCGGGGTTCTGCGGGAACGAGGAGTGCGGTGGATCGGCTGACGGAACGTTTCGAGGAGCACCGCGTCAGGCTGCGGGCGGTGGCGTACCGGATGCTGGGCTCGGCCAGTGAGGCCGAGGACGCCGTCCAGGACACGTGGCTGCGGCTCAACCGGACCGACGCGGCGGAGATCGAGAACCTCGGCGGCTGGCTGACCACCGTGGTGGCGCGGGTGTGCCTGAACGTGCTGCGCTCGCGCGACCACCGGCGGGAAGAACCACTCGACGCCGCGTCCGCCGAGCCCGCGGACACCTCGGTCGACCCCGCCGCCGACGCGGAGCTCGCCGACTCGATCGGGCTGGCGATGCTGGTGGTCCTGGACACGCTGGCCCCCGCCGAGCGGCTCGCGTTCGTCCTGCACGACATGTTCGCGGTGCCGTTCGACGAGATCGCGCCGCTGATCGACCGCACCCCCGCCGCCGCGAGGCAACTCGCGAGCCGCGCCCGGCGCCGTGTCCAAGGCCGTTCCACCGCCGCGGAACCCGACCTCGCACGACGGCGCCAGGTCGTCGACGCCTACCTGGCCGCGGCCCGCGGCGGAGACTTCGAAGCACTCCTGGAACTGCTCCACCCCGACGTCGTCCTCCGTGCCGACAAGGCGGCGGGCCCCTCGCGCACGCCGGTCTTCCTGCGTGGCGCGCCTGTTGTCGCGCGTGGTGCGGCTGCCGCGTCGGTGCGGGCGGCTGTCACTCAGCTCGCGTTGGTGAACGGCGGCGTCGGCCTGGTGATGGCGGACGAGGGACGGCCTTCGGTGGTGCTCGCGTTCGCGTTCGAGGACGGGAAGATCACCGAGATCGACGTCATCGCGGACCGGGATCGGCTGCAGGGGCTGGATCTGGTGATTGTGGACTGAATCGGACTGGCGGGGTGGCGGGGTGGCGGAGGTTGCCGCGGTCAACGAGCGACTGGTGCTGCACAACCGGCTCATGCAGAGCCTGAAGGTTGCGCAAATGGGCCGAAGACTTGTGCGACACCTGTGCTATCGATCGGGCGGCCCGGCGGGCATCTCACCCGGTTCGTGAAGGCGGTACGGCTCTTCGATGAGCCGCCGTACGTGGAGGTCGACCAGGAGGGACAGAAGAGGATCATCGGCTCCTCTTCGACAGGCCATCGATCTCGGGAAGCGGCTGGGGGTGGACCTGGGTGTGGGCATGCCGAGGGGCCCGTCGCCGGTGGTGGTGGCGGGCTCCCTCGGGGTTCAGCGATGGTTACGTCGTGGCTTCTGTAGCGGGTCCAGATATTGCGGCGGAACGAACTCCGGCCGTCCGTCGGCGGCCATGCGGACTGTCCAGCCGGATTGTCCGTGGATGACCATGTGGTGGTAGCGGCAGAGCAGGCACAGATTGGTCAGGTCGGTATCGCCCAGGTGCCCCCACGGAAGAATGTGGTGGGCTTCGCAATGTTTGGGTTTGCGGTGACAGCCGGGGAAGGCACAGCCGTGATCCCGAAGGTTCAGGGCCCGGCGTTGCGCGGGGGTGACGGTGCGGGCGGCGCGGCCGATGTCGAGCGGCTCACTCTCCGACCCGAGCACAGCGGGAATGATCTTGGCGTCACAGGCCAACATCCGGGCATGACGTGCGGTGATCTGCGAGACCTCGTCCACACACGCTGACCCCAGTCCCGACGTCAGGGTCTCCAGGGGGATGGTGACCACGATCGTGGTGCGGTCCCCGGATAAGGTTGGTGCTTTGTCGTTGGTCATCGCGTAGTGGATGGCGTCGAAGAGTGCGTCGCCGTGGCGTTCGCCGGGGGTGCGGGGGTCGCGGTTGCCGTCCTCGTCGACGGGTCTTCGCTGCCCCCAGGTCTCGAACAGCGCATTCGCGCGAGCCCCGAACTCCGGATCCAGCAGACCGTTCAAGCGCCACCAGCCGTCGTCACGTTTGCGTAAGTGCACCTCACGCGACGGTGGTTTGAGGTCCTCGTCCTTGGGTTCGCTGCCGTCGGGGTCGAGGTGGCCCAGCAGTTCAGCCCCGCCGTTGACGATCTGCTGCGGACCGGCATGGCGGGCAAGGTTCACCAGGATCTGTTCCGCCCCTGACCGGTCTTCCTCCGACACCTCAGGCGGGATCCTCTTCAAGACCGCCAGCAGCGGGTCCAGCTGCTGAGGGCCAAGATCCCCCTCAGCTGCGGCCGCACCCGCGAGCGGAGCAAACGCAGGCGCGGGGGTGCCGTCCAAGTTCCGGCCCTCGTTCAGCGCCAACGCCCGCGCTACGGTGTCGCGGGCTTCCTTTGGGCTGATGCGGGCGGTTTCGGCGAACCAGCCCGCCGTCGAACCATGCCCGAACAACTCCATCGGACCACGGGACTCGATCTCCACCAGAAACTGACCGACCTCCGCCAACGCCTGGCGTGCCACCGACATGCGCTCGACCACACCGTGCGCGAGTTCCCGCGCACCGGCACGCCACAGCTCGTGTGGCGGTTCGAGGATTCGTTGGCTGGACACCCCACGATAATACCAAGAATCGAACAAGTGTGCGAATGTGAAAAGTATTCTTGGGTGGTTTCAACTGGTGAGTGCACCGCCTCTGGTCTGGCGACACTTTGTCGAACGCTTCGATCGGCTTGAGTCGTTCAGCGTCTGCCGTGGCCGGTCGTTGAGTTCGTCTGCGATGGCATCGAGTTCGCCTTGTGAATACCCGGACAGGTCGGTTCTTTTGGGAAGGTACTGGCGCAGTAATCCCTTGGTGTTCTCGTCGCTGCCGCGCTGCCAAGGTGAGCGCGGGTCACAAAAGAACGCGATCAACTGTTGGGCGAAATTCGAGGGTTGGTGTGCCACCTGCCTCGGCAGGAGGTTTGAGTCAGCCCATGGTCTCGCGTGGACGGTTGCCGACGATGGCGTCGAGTGTGCATTCCCGGCTGGCAGGCGGGCGACCCGTTCGGCACCCATGTCCTGGATCCGCCCCTACCGCAGCGTGCGTCCGACTGTCTGTGCCGAGCGGTTCAGATGGCCAGGGCCACCTGAACCGATGTCGGTTGACGACGATCACGCGGTATGGCCGAGTTCTCAGCTTTCGGATGCGGATAGTCGGTGTCGGGATTCAGCGAGGTGACAGACAGGCTGCTTCCGTCAGGGGCGCTGCTCGCTGCACTCGGCCAGCCGGTCTCCAGGCTGGGCGCTTCGGCCAGTGACAGGACGGCGCCCACCACTGTCGCGGCAAGCACGCTTGCTGAGGCGATCCGACGAATCATGGACATCTCTCGCTCCTTGGCTCTCTGTGGTGATCCAGCCTGACATCTGCCGGATACGAAAACCACACCGCCCGAGCCTGCCGCATCGCTGCTATGAGTCTGCCCTTGAAGACAGCGGAATCTGTCCGAAGATGATCTCCGGCCGGGAGGAAAACTAGCTGAGGCGCAAGATGGTTTCCTCGATTTCGGTGTCCCGCGCGGACGCGTAGGCGTTCTCGGTGCCGATGATCGTAAAACCTGCCTTCTCCAGAACCCGAAGCGATCCGAGGTTGTCGCCGGCAGCGCGGGCATACAAGGGCCGGACCTCGACGATGTCGAGCAACAGTGCGAGTGCCTGGCTGGCGATTCCTTGCCCCCACGCCGAACGGTCGATCCAGTAGGTGACTTCAGTGTCGCCTTCCACGACGAAACTGCCTACGGTGCCGAGGAAACGTCCCTCACCGGTCACCGCACGCAGGATGATGTCCGGAGAAGACCTCAACTTCGCCATATGCGTGTCGAACGCTTCGCGATCGTCGGGGTCCCTGGAGATGAACGCGGCCATCCGAACCGACTCGGGGTCACGCATCTGTTCGAACAGGGTGTCGAGATCGGAATCCTCGACCAGCCGCAGCGCCACCTCTGCCATTGATGTTCTCCTCACTTCGCCTGAATCCGCGGCGCAACGTATCAGCGACATCCGACAATCTTGTCGGACCACGCGTCTAAGGTGGCCGAGACGCCGCAGTCACCCCCTGGAGGCAGGCATGTCGTTGTTGGCCCAGTTGACCACCGCGATCACCACGGGCACGATCGAGGTCGTCGACCTCACCGCCCCGTTGAGCGCGAGCACCCCGATCCTGCAGCTGCCGGAGCCGTTCGCGAACACGATCCCGTTCGGCCTGGAGGAGATCAGCCGCTACGACGAACGCGGGCCGCGCTGGTACTGGAACAACATCCACACCGGCGAGCACACCGGGACCCATCTCGACGTTCCCGTGCATTGGCTGTCGGGCAAGGACGGCCACGACGTTTCCGAGGTGCCGCTGCGCTCGCTGGTCGCCCCGGCCGTGGTGCTCGACGCGTCGGCTCGCGCGGCTGAGGATCCGGACTTCCTGCTCTCCATCGAAGACATCCGCGAGTGGGAGCGCGAGAACGGGCCGTTGCCCGACGGCGGCTGGCTGCTCTACCGCACGGGTTGGGACGCTCGTTCGCACGATCAGGAGACCTTCCTCAACAACGACGAGAACGGTCCGCATACGCCGGGCGTGTCGGCGGAATGTGCCCGCTGGCTCGCGGAGGAGGCGCCGATCACCGGGTTCGGGGTGGAGACCGTCGGCACCGACGCGGGACAGGCGCCGGCTCTCGAACCGGCCTTCCCCTGCCATGAACTCCTTCTGGGGGCGGGAAAACATGGCCTGACCCAGTTGCGGAACCTGGTGCGCCTGCCGCCGACCGGAGCCCTGCTGGTGGTCAGCCCGCTCCCGATCGTCGGCGGTTCCGGCAGCCCGGCCAGGGTCTACGCACTGGTCGAGCGGGCATGAACGTCGCGGAGCTGGTCGGCCGCACGCTGGCGGAGCTTGGCGTTGGGGCTGCGTTCGGGGTCGTGGGCAGCGGCAACTTCGTGGTCACCAACGGGTTGCGGGCGGGCGGAGTGCGGTTCGTCGCCGCGCGGCATGAGGGCGGCGCGGCGAGTATGGCCGACGCGTACGCGCGGATGAGCGGCCGCGTGTCGGTGCTGAGTCTCCACCAGGGCTGCGGGCTGACCAATGCGCTCACCGGGATCACCGAGGCGGCCAAGAGCCGGACCCCGATGATCGTCCTGACCGGTGACACCGCGGCGTCGGCGGTGCTGTCGAACTTCCGGATCGGCCAGGACGCGCTCGCGACCGCCGTCGGCGCCGTGCCGGAACGCGTCCACAGCGCGCCCACCGCGGTCGCCGACACCGTCCGCGCGTACCGGACGGCCGTGCAGCAGCGCCGGACCGTCCTGCTCAACCTCCCGCTCGACGTCCAAGCCCAGGAAGCGCCCGAAGCGGTCGAAATACCGAAGGTCCGCGGTCCGGCGCCGATCAGGCCGGACGCGGGGATGGTCGCGAAACTGGCCGATCTTCTCGCCGAAGCGCGGCGGCCGGTGTTCATCGCCGGCCGCGGCGCGCGGGCGAGCGCGGTGCCCCTCCGGGAACTCGCGGAGATCTCCGGTGCATTGCTGGCGACCTCGGCGGTGGCACACGGCCTCTTCCACGACGACCCCTTCTCACTCGGGATCTCGGGCGGCTTTTCGTCACCACGAACGGCGGACCTCATCGTCGACGCCGACCTCGTGATCGGCTGGGGCTGCGCGCTGAACATGTGGACCACCCGGCACGGCACGCTCCTCGGCCCGGCCGCCCGGCTGGTCCAGGTCGACGTCGAACAGGCCGCGCTCGGCGCGCACCGCCCGATCGACCTCGGTGTGGTCGGCGACGTCGCCGGCACCGCTGTCGACGTCCACGCGGAACTCGACAAGCGCGGCCACCAAAGGAGCCGCGAAGCCCCCACAGGCACACGATGGAACGACGTCCCGTATAACGACCTATCCGGCGACGGGCGTATCGATCCGCGCACGCTCAGCCGACGGCTCGACGAGATCCTGCCCGCCGAACGTATGGTCTCGATCGACTCCGGCAACTTCATGGGCTATCCGAGTGCGTACCTGTCCGTCCCCGACGAGAACGGCTTCTGCTTCACCCAGGCGTTCCAGAGTATCGGGCTCGGTCTCGGGACGGCGATCGGCGCGGCGCTGGCCCGGCCGGATCGGCTACCGGTGCTCGGCGTCGGCGACGGCGGGTTCCACATGGCCGTTTCCGAGCTGGAAACCGCGGTACGGCTACGTATCCCACTCGTGATCGTCGTCTACAACGACGCCGCGTACGGTGCCGAGATCCACCACTTCGGTGACGCCGACATGACCACCGTCCGGTTCCCCGACACCGACATCGCCGCGATCGGCCGCGGGTTCGGCTGCGACGGCGTCACCGTGCGGTCGGTCGGTGATCTGGCCGCCGTCAAGGAATGGCTCGGCGGGCCACGGGACGCGCCGCTCGTCATCGACGCCAAGATCGCCGACGACGGCGGCTCGTGGTGGCTCGCCGAAGCCTTTCGCCACTGAAAGCTAAACGCCCCAGTCCGGCCGCAACGGCATGGCCGCGTCACCGTCCTCGCCGACCTTCACCCCGAGCACCTGGTGCAGTTCGATCTCCCGCCGCTCGAACGCGAGGCGGCACGCGGCCATGTACAGCGCCCAGACGCGGCTTCGCCCGGCGCCCGCTTCGGCGACGGCCTCGTCCCAGTTCGCGTCGAGGTTGGCACACCAGGCGCCGAGGGTGGTGGCGTAATGCTCGCGGAGGTTCTCCGAATGCCGCACTTCGAGCCCGCTGTCGTGCATCGCGGTGGCGATCTCGCCGACGGACTCCAGTTCGCCGTCGGGGAAGACGTACCGGTCGATGAACCCTCGTGACCGGTGCGCCACCGAAGTGTCCGGGTTGGTGATGCAGTGGTTCAGCATGCGCCCGTGCGGCTTCAGTTTCCCGGCGAGGAAACGGAAGTACGACGGCAGGTTGCGGGCGCCGATGTGCTCGGTGAGCCCGATCGACGACACCGCGTCGAAGCCCGTTTCGGTGACGTCGCGGTAGTCGAGGTGTCTCACCTCGGCGCGGTCCGCGAGGCCCTTGGTCACGATGTCCTTCTGTGCCCATTGCGCCTGCTCGCGCGAAAGGGTGACACCAAGCGCCTCGACGCCGTAGTGCGCGACGGCGTGTTCGACCATCCCGCCCCAGCCACAGCCGACGTCCAGCAGCCGCATGCCTGGCCGCAGGCCGAGTTTCCGGCACACCAGGTCGAATTTGTGCGCCTGCGCCTCTTCCAGCGAAGACACGTCGGACGGATACGCGGCGCAGGTGTAGGCCATCGACGGGCCGAGTACCAGTTCGTAGAACCGGTTCGAGACGTCATAGTGATTCGAGATCGCGTTGCTGTCGCGCGCTTTCGAGTGCCGCAACCCGTCGACGGTGCGCTTGAGCCTGCTCGGCAGTTCCTCGGCGGGCGGGGCGACGCGGCGCAGATGCGTGGGACCGAGTTTGCGCAGCAGCCACACCCGGTCCGCGGGGCTGAGCTGATCGACCTGCGCCACGAGCGCGCGCAACGCCGAGTAGAGATCACCGTCCACGTCGAGCGCGCCGGCGACGTAGGCACGTGCCAGGCCGAGGTCTCCGGGGGACGACAGCAGGTACGTCAGCGCCAGCGGTGACCGCACCTGGATCGAGACCGGCGCGTCGGCCGGGCCGCTCCTGCTGCCGTCGTAGGCGGTGATGGACACTTCAGCGTTCGGGCCGAGCAACCGCTCGAAGATCTTCCCGACGGTCGTCGTCTCAGCCATGTTCGTCTCTCTCTTCCCGGACCCGATCACCGCCGCCGCACGCATTTCGCGTACAGGTCGAGCAAGCGGCCGTCGGGGTCGTAAACCGTCTTCAGCTTCCGGTAGGCGTCGCCGTTGTACAGCCGCCAGAACTCGTCTTCGGTATAGAAACTGTCGGAGTACAGCGACTTCCGCCCGCCGAGTCGGGTCACTTCGGCCTCGATCAGCCGATTGTGGGTATCCGGGGCCTCGCCTGGGTCCAGCGGGACCGCGGACCAGAACCCGAAGTTGACGTACAGCGTTTCGGGGTCCATTTCGTACAGCGGTGAGTTCACGCCACCCGGCCGCTGCTTCAGCGGGCAGATCCACACCGGGCTGATCGGGATCTCGCGGCGGAAGAAGTCCAGGAACTCCGCGGCCCGCGACAGCGGCACTTCGATGTCCTGAACGACGGTCTCCTCCGGGGGAAGCCCGCGCAGCTTGAGGAGCTTCGCGGCTATCCCGAAGCGACGGTCGAGCGCGACCGCTTTCCAGTAGACCGACGACCGCAGCAGTTTCCTGCCCAGCAGGAGCCGGGGGAGCCTGCTTTGGACGCCGAACGCCCGCGAGCACCAGAACCAGTCCGTGTCCCAGCGCCACAGATAGTCCCGGACGCTCAGATGGTCGGTCCCGCGTTCGCGGATCGACTTGTAATAGATGTCGAGCCACGTGTAGTCGCTGGTCGCGGGCGCCGAGGAGGTGAACGTGCCCAGCGTCAGGTACTGCTCGCCCGGCCCGAAGACCGTCCCGTCCACGAAGTCGGCCGACCCGTCCCGACAGGCCTCACCGAGCGCCGCGAAGTACTCTCCGGTGTCTTCGTACCGGACGTGGTCGAGCCGCACGTACGGTTTGACCGGCTCCAGTTCGATCTTCAACCGCAGCGCGTAGCCGAGCGTCCCGTACGAGTTCGGGAAGCCGTGGAACAGGTCGCGGTGCTCGTTGTCCGGCCGTGCGACGACGATCCGGCCGTCACCGGTGAGCAGTTCCATCTCCAGCACCGACTCGTGCACGAGGCCGTTGCGGAACGAGGACGACTCGATGCCGAGGCCGGTGACCGCGCCGCCGAGCGTGATCGTCTTGAGCTGCGGGACGACCAGCGGCATCAGCCCGTGGGGCAGGGTCGCGTCCACCAGTTGCTCGTAGGTGACCATGCCCTCGACGTCGGCTGTGCGCGCCAGCGGGTCGACGTCGAGCACGTTCGTGAACCCCGAGACGTCGAGCCCCGGTGTGCTGGTCGCCGTCCGCGCCCGGAACAGGTTCGACGTCCGCTTCGCCAGCCGGATCGTCCCGTGGAGATCCGTGAGCTGTGCCCGGAGCGTGTCCGCGCGTGCTTCGTGTTCGGCGAACCGGACCGATCGCGCCGTCGCTCGGATACCGCTTTCGCCGCTAGTCATTCGTGATCGCCATCAGCTCATCGTGCCCCACGGAACGGCCTGGCGCAGCCCTTGATTTTCCTACTTGAGCCGCTGCAGCGGGACGGCGTCCGCCATGACGGTGAAACCCTTGTCCCCTGGGTGGAGGTGATCGCCGGAGTCGTACTCGGGTTTCATCCGCTGCGGGTCGGCCGGATCACGGATCACCGCGTCGAAGTCGATGTATCCGTCGAAAAGCTTGCTGGTGCGGACGAACCGGTTGACCGCCTGCCGGGTCTCTTCCAGCTGCGGCGTGTACGAACCCCAGCCCTTCCACGGCGTGATCGTGGCGCCCAGCACCCGCAGGCCGCGGTCGTGCGCCCGTCCGGCGATCTGCTTCAGCGCCGAGATGATCTTGTTCGGATCGGCCTGATGCGGTGTCTGCTGGATGTCGTTGATGCCCTCGAACACGATCGCCGTCCGCGCGCCGGACTGGCTCAGCACGTCCCGGTCGAGCCGGGCCAGCGCGTTGACCCCGTAGTTGCCGCCGTCGAGCAGCAGCCGGTTCCCGCTGATCCCGGCGTTGAGCACGCCCATGCGCGCGCTGATCTTGTCGGCGAGCTGATCGGGCCAGCGCAGGTTCGCGCCCCAGGTCGAGTTCGCGCCGTCGGTGATCGAGTCGCCGATCGCCACGACACTGCCCCGCAGACCGGGACCCCGGACGTCCACTCCGGACACGTAGTGCCAGACCGCGGTCTTCTCCGGGAACGCCGCGGCCGACTCGTCGGCGGCCTTGTCGCCGTTCCGGGTGAAGTACGAGTTCTGCATGGCCAGCGGGTGGTAGGTGACCGGGCCGGACGGCGTCGGCGTGTACGTGGTCACCAGGAGGTCGCCGTCCCTCGGCACGGTCAGCGCCGCGCCGTCGCTGAGGATGTCGGCGCCCGGCGGCACGGTGACCTCACGGTCGCCGCCGAAGGTCAGCGTGCGCATCGTGCCGGGGACCGCCTGCGGCGTGTCCGGGCCCGCGGCGACCGCGACGGTCACCCGGCCGAACAGCACCGGCGTCCGCCCGAAGGCGTTGGACAGGCGCACCCGCACCTCGTGCCCGCCGGCGCTGGTGTGCACGATGTTGCGGATCGAGAAGTTCGGGTAGCCGTTGTCCGTCCCGGCCACCCCGGCCGCGGGCGCCGCCGCCCAAGTGCCCACCCAGCCGCTCGTGGCAGTGCTTTCCACCGGGGTCTCGGGGGCCGCCGCGGCGACTCCGGGGACGATGCCCAGCAGCAGGATCCCCGCCACCGCGAGATGCTTCACGCGCATGTGTTCCGCCTCCACCCAGTCGGCTCCGTTCATCGTCAAGGAATCACCGACGGCCGGTCAATGAGCACGACAGGACAGTTTTCTGTCGGTGGGGGCGCTTAGGCTGAACGCCATGACCCCAGCCGCTCTCCGGAAGCTCTGCCTCGGCTTCCCTGGTGCCCGTGAGGAGTTCCCGTTCGACGAGCACTCCAGCGTGTTCAAGGTCGCGGGCAAGATGTTCGCGCTCAGCCCGCTCAAGGCAAAACCGCTGCGGATCAACCTCAAATGCGAGCCCGACCTGGCGGTCCGGCTGCGCGCCGAACATCCGGCGATCATCCCCGGCTACCACATGAACAAGCAGCACTGGAACACCGTCCACCTGGACGGTTCGCTGACCGACGACTTCGTCCGGGAGCTGATCGAGGACTCCTACGACCTGGTCGTCGCGGGCCTGCCGAAACGGGAGCAGGAGAAACTGAAGTGGGTCGCGCTCGGCAAGGAGTGAGTTTCCCGGCCTCCTACCGTGGGCGGAGACGGGTGCCGCCCACCGCACGATGACGGGCGTCCCCGCACTTCCTAGGCTGAAGCCGTGCTGGAGATCTTGCGGGACCGGTTCCGGGCACGGGTGCAGGTCAGCCTCACCCGTGCCGGACTGTCCCTGCCCTGGTGGGGGGCGTTGTGCGCCAGCGCGGTGAGTTTCGTGTTCACGGCGGTCGCGCTGGTGCAGCGGGACGCCCTGCTGCCCCCTGAGCCGATGGCGCTCGTCGGGCTGATCGTGATCGCGCCGTCGGTGATCTGGGTGGCCACCGACTGGATCATGCCGTGGGTGCGGATGACGGCGCTGATCACCGCCGCCTCGGTCCTGCTCATCGAGCCCGTGCTCCCGGATTTCGCGCCGTTGCTGCTGCTGGTCGCCGCCACCGAGGCGGGCAGTGTCCTGCGGACGACGTGGGGGATCGCCGTCGTCACCGTCGCGGGTGAACTGGTCCTGGTCGTGGGAGGGATCTGGGGCGGGCTCGTCGGCGGGCCGGTGTACATGGTGGCGATCCTGCTCGGGCTGAGCGGCGGGCTCATGGTCCGCTGGTACACCAGGGTGCTGGACGCCGAACGCGACAACCGTGACGCTTCCCGTGACAAGGCCTTGCTGGCCGAACGACAGCGGATCGCGCGCGAGGTGCACGACGTCGTCGGGCACTCGCTCAGCATCACGTTGCTGCACCTGACCGGGGCCCGGCACGCGCTGCAGCAGGACCGCGACGTCGACGAGGCGATCGAAGCGCTCACCGAAGCCGAGCAGGTGGGACGCGCCGCGATGGCCGACATCCGCCGCACGGTCGGCCTGCTCGCCGACAAGCCGTCGGGAAACGCGCCGCTGCCGGGCGTGGAGGACATCGCGACGCTGGTGGAACGCACCAGGGCCGCCGGGCTGGACGTGCGCTATACACAGGAAGGCGACCTCGGCCGGGTAGGCGCCTCGGACGGATTGGGCCTCTACCGGATCGT
Source organism: Amycolatopsis alba DSM 44262 (assembly GCF_000384215.1). NCBI lineage: Bacteria > Bacillati > Actinomycetota > Actinomycetes > Pseudonocardiales > Pseudonocardiaceae > Amycolatopsis > Amycolatopsis alba. The sequence goes on from NZ_KB913032.1 coordinate 5,883,954, forward strand.
GCAGGAATCACTGGTCAACGTCGTCAAGCACGCCCCTGGCGCGAACGCGGAGGTCCGGCTGAACGCCGGCCGGCCGGGGGTGAAGCTCATCGTCAGCAACACCCTTTCCGGGACGGTCCGGCGCACGGCCGAGGACGGCTCGGGACTGGCGGGGATGGCCGTCCGCGCCGCCCAGCTCGGCGCCGACCTCGAAGCCGGTCCTCAGGGCAGGCAGTGGATCGTGGAAGTCACCGTGCCGGGGACCAAGCCGTGACCGCCGCCGAGATCCAGGTGCTGCTGGTCGACGATCAGGAGCTGGTCCGCTCCGGGCTGCGGCGCATCCTGCGGCGCCGCGACGGATTCGTCATCGCGGGGGAATGCGGCGACGGTTCGGAGGTGCCCGCGGCGCTGGCCGCGCACGAGGTCGACGTCATCGTGATGGACCTGCGGATGAAGAACGTCGGCGGGGTCGAAGCGACCCGGCGGCTGCGGCGGTCGGCAGGCCATCCGCCGGTGCTCGCGCTGACCACGTTCGACGACGACAACCTGCTGGCCGACGCGCTGCGGGCGGGCGCGGCGGGCTACGTCCTCAAGGATTCCCCCGCCGAAGACCTGATCCGTGCGGTGCGGGCGGTCGCAGGGGGCGACGCCTGGCTCGATCCAGGGGTCACCGGCCGGGTGCTCGTCGCGTACCGGCAGGCCGCCGGGAACGGCAGCGGCGGCCGGTCACCCGAACTGCTGACACCGCGGGAACAGGACGTGCTCCGCGCGATCGGCCGAGGGCTGACCAACGCGGAGATCGCCTCGGCACTCGTCATCTCGGAGGTGACCGTGAAAAGCCATATCGGCCGGATCTTCACCAAACTCCAGCTGCGGGACCGGGCGGCGGCGATCGTCTACGCGTTCGATCACGGGATCGTGGTGCCGGGCTGATGATCGACGACGGGGGGATCATGGCCGAATCGCGCCTTCGGTTCGAGGTGCTCGGCCCGTTGCGGGCCTGGCACGGAGAGAAACGGCTGGATCTCGGCCCGGTCCGGCAGCAGGCCGTGCTGGCAGCGCTGCTGCTGCGCCCGGACGTGACCGTCAGCCATTACGAACTCACCGACGGGCTCTGGGAAAAGCCGCCGGAGTCGAATGTGCTGCCGGTGTACGTCCGGCGGCTGCGGCAATGCCTGGACACCTCCGGGGAGAAGCCCCGTGACTCGGTGATCGTGTCCGACCGCGGCGGCTACCGGTTCGCCAGCGGCGGAGTGCGGCTGGACGTGGCGCGGCTGGAAGAGGTCGCGGTCGTCGCGGCGGCCGCCGAGGAACAGGGTGATCTCGTCGCCGCGGTGAACACTTTCGCCGACGCGCTCCGCCTGTTCCACGGCGAGCCGTTGACGGGGCTGCCCGGCGCGTTCGTCCAGGGGGAGCGGCGGCGGCTGGAGGAACGCAGGCTGCTGTTGCTGCGCCGGAAACTGTGGGCACAGCTGAAACTCGGCCGGTTCGACGAGGTGATCGGCGAACTGTCGGCCCTGGTGTCGGCCGACCCGCCGAGCGAACCGCTTGCCGCGTTGCTGATGCGCGCGCTCTACGGCGGCGGGCGTCAGGCGGAGGCGCTGGAGGTGTTCACCGACGTCCGTGCGCGGCTGGTGGAGCAGCTCGGTGTCGAGCCGGGCGAGGAGCTGCGGCAGGTCCAGGAAGCCGTCCTGCGCGGTGACGACGCCGTGCTCGGCGTGGCCCAGCGCCGGGAGACGCCGCGCCGGATCCGCAACGAACTGCCCGCCACCAACGGCGAACTCGTCGGCAGGGACCGGGAACTCGCGCTGCTCGTCGAGGACGGCGAGCCGGAGGCGGTCTCGGTCGACGCCGTCGACGGGGTTCCCGGCGCCGGGAAGACCACGCTCGCGGTACATGCGGCGCATCGGCTCCGCGAGTGCTGCCCGGACGGCGCGTTGTTCGTGGATCTGCACGGCTACACCGAAGGCCGTGAGCCGGTGACGCCGGAACGCGCGCTGCGCCGGTTGCTGCGCGCGGTCGGTGTCGAGGACGGCGTGATGCCGGACGATCTCGACGAACTGGCCGCGTCGTGGCGGGCGGCGACCGCGAACCTGCGGTTGCTGCTGGTGCTCGACAACGCCGAGTCCGCAGGCCAGGTGCGCCCTTTGCTGCCGTCGGGACCGGGTAGCCGTGTGCTGGTGACCAGCCGCCGCCGTCTGTCCGGTTTGGACGCCGATCACCGCGTTTCCCTTGGTGCGCTGGGCCTCGAAGCGGCGGAGAAGCTGCTCGGCCGGATCGTGGGTGCGCCGAGGGCGGAGGGTGAGCGGTTCGCCGTGCGCGCGCTCGCCGGACTGTGCGGGCGGCTGCCGCTCGCGTTGCGGATCGCGGGCGCCCGGTTGCAGAACCGTCCGATGTGGACGTTCAAGGACCTGGTGGACCGGATGTCGGACGACGAGCGGCGGCTCGGCGAACTGACCGCCGAGGATCGCAGCGTCGAGGTGGCGCTGCGCCTGTCGTACGACCAGCTGCGGCCCGCCGAACAGAACGCTTTCCGCGTGCTCGGCCTGTCCCCGACGCCGGAATTCGACCGGCTCTCGGTCGCCGCCCTGCTCGACTGCTCGCCCGCCGAAGCCGAGTGCCTGCTGGAAAGCCTCGTCGACGCGAGCCTCGTGCAAGAACCGGCGAGCGGCCGCTACCGGCTGCACGACCTGGTGGCGGTCTACGCGCGAAGGCTCGCGGGGGAGATGCCCGAGGAGGCCGCCGAAGCGGCGCGGAAACGGGTGTACGGGCTGTACGTCAGCGCCGCCCGCCAAGCGAGCGAATGGGGCGTCGCGCGGTTCCCGGTCGAGTCCGGCCGAGGGCCGTTCACCGGGCAGCGTGATGCCTCCGCTTGGCTGGACGCTGCCGGTGACCTGCCCGAGGTGGTCACCCAAGCGGCCGAAGCCGGGCTGGACGGCCTCGCGTGCTCGATCGCCGAGGGGCTGGTCGACTATCTCGCGCGCCAGCAGCGGTACCACGAATGCCGGACGGCTCTCCAGGTCGCGCTGCCGTTGGCCGAACAGGCCGAGGACGAACGCCTGATCTCGTCGCTGCGATTCTGCCTCGGCTACGCCTACGCCATGCAAGGGCAGCTGGACCGGGCGAGAGGCTGGTTCGACGACGCGCTGCGGGCGGGTCAGGCCTCCGGCGACCGCGGCGTGGAGGCGCGGGCACTGGGCGGGCTCACCATGGCGGACCTGATCGAGGGGCATCACGAGCGCGCGATCCCAGGGATGCAGCGGGTGATGGTCCTGGCGGACGAGGTGGGGGACAGGTGGATCGCCGAACGGGCGATGTCCGCGCTCGGCTATCTCGCCTACCTGCGGGGCGAGCACGAGGACGCGCTCGCCCACTTGGGTCGCGCCCGCGAGCTGAGCGAGGAGATCGGCAGTCCGGGGATGCTGGCGCGGGTGCTGTGTCACAGCGGCACCGTCCGCCTCGAAACCGGCAGGTTCGCCGAAGCCGCGTTGGACCTCCGGCGTTCCGTCGAACTCGCCGAGGAGACTACGGACGGCCTGCTGATCGCGACCAGTCTCGTCCGGCTCGGCGCGGCGGAACTGGAACTCGGGAATCTTGACCAGGCGTTCGAACTCCAGCGGCGGGCGCTGACGGCGGTCACCGAGGAGACCATCGTCGGGATGGAATCCGAGATCCGCAACCGGCTCGGCCGCACCCATCTCGCCGCGGGCGAACCCGTGGCCGCCAGGGAGCACTTCGAATGGGTGCTCACCACCATCGGACCCGACGGTGACGCCCAGCAGCGCACGCTCGCGCTGGAAGGCCTGGACCTCACCAGACGGTCGGCACGCCGGCGTTGATGATCGTGAAGCGGTGTCCCGTCATGTCTCGGCGCCAGCGCGCGAAGTAGGTGTCGGCGGCGTCGGCCAGGTGTACTCCGGCGCGGACCTCGTGGACGACGTACGCCCAGTCCGCGGCGTCGCACAGCACCAGTTCCCGTGGGGCGCCGCGTTTCCGGAGCACGGACGAGCACAGGGCACCGCGCCTGCCGACGCTGCCGTCTTCGAGACAGCGACGAAGGTCTTCGACGGCGTGAGCGGCCGTGTCGAACAGCGTCCACCGGTACTTGGGCGCCGGGCGGCCGTCCTCCCACGGGGTGAAGAACGCGGCCCAGCTCCAGCCCGGTCCGACCAGCCCGTCCTGTTCACCGGGACTCGGCGCGTCGTCCCGTGGTGTCACCATGTTGTACGGGGTCCGGCCTGCCGGGCTCATGCACGTCTCCTCGGGTACTTCCGGTCCGCTGGTGCGGATCCGTGCCCGGACCGTAGGTCGGAGTCATGAAATCCCGATGAAACGCCGGCACTGCCGGAACGCGCTGGTGTTGTGAAAGCCACTTTCGCAACGTTGAAGGTTGCGAAAGTGGCTTTCACAACCTGAGCCGGGTTGTCTTGAGCAACGGCCTCGGGGTGGTCGTGAGTGGGAAGTGCGGTCAAACGCGACTCACCACTCGCGAGGCTCGCGGTGACTCAGCTTCGGGCGGGGACGATGAGGGAGGCCATCACCTTCGGGATCAGCTCGCTGACGAACCGGCCGTCGGCGGGGAGTTCGCTGCCGTCCAGCAGGTAGTTCTGCAGTCCCTGCTCGTAGAGGGCGATCAGCACGAGCACCGCGTCGTCCGGCGAGATCGTCAGTTCCCGGCCCATCCGGTCGAGCGCGCCGACGAGGACCTTGCCCAGTTCGGTGTGGAAGTACCGGAAGGCGGCGGCGATCCGGTCGCGGATCTCCGGCTGCCGCAGGCCCTGGGTGCGGAATTCCGCGCACAGCAGGTACCAGTTCTTGTCCGCGCTGAGGGCGACCATGAACAGGTCGGCGATCCGCCCCAGGGTGCGGGAGAGGCCGTCGTCCGCGCGGAGGACGACCTCGCCGAGCACGCTCTCGGTGGCGCCACGGAAGCGCTCGAGCCGGACCGTGGTCTCCTCCTGGAACAGGGCGAGGAAGAGGTCTTCCTTGCTGCTGAAGTTCGAGTAGAAGGCGCCGCGGGTGAAGCCGGCGCGCTCGCAGATCAGCTCGACCGGGGTGTCCCGGATGCCGCGTTCGGAGAAGGCCTCGTACGCCGCGTCGATCAGCCGTCGGCGGGTGTCCGCCCGGCGCCTGGTCATGGTGGCGCCCCGCTCCTCGGTCATTTCGCCATTCTTTCGTACGCCCCCGGTTCACCCGGCTGTGGGACAGGATACATCGTGAATCGGATACAGAGTGCATTACGATACGCGTTGTATCCAACGAGCGCCGGGAGCCGATCGTGTCGTCATTCCTCTACCGCCTCGGCAGGCTGGCCGCTCGCGGACGCGTCCTGGTCACCGCTTTGTGGCTGGTGGTGCTGTGCGTCGCGGGCGGGGCGGCGCTGCTGTTCGGCCAGGGCACCGACGACACGTTCGCGATCCCCGGCTCGGAGTCCCAGGAAGCGCTCGACCACCTCGGCCGGGTCTTCCCGCAGGTGAGCGGCACCTCGGCGCAACTGGTCGTGCTCGTCCCCGAAGGGCAGCGGGCCGACTCCGCCGCCGTGCGCGACGCCGTCACCGCGGTGGCACCCGAGCTGACCAGGGCGCCGCAGGTCTCGACGGTGGTGAATCCCTTCGACGAGGCGGTCCACGACGCCGTGTCCAAGGACGGCCGCGCCGCGCTGGTCACCGTGCAGCTCGACGTCGGGCTGGCCGACATCCAGCCGTCGACCCGGACCGCGCTCGCCGGGATCGCGCAGGACCTGGAGAACCGGATCGGCCACGGCACCGAGGTGCTCACGGGCGGCGACGCGTTCTCGGACAAGGTGCCCAAGCTCAGCCCCACCGAGGGGATCGGTCTCGTCATCGCGCTCGTGGTGCTGCTGATGGTGTTCGGTTCGTTCATCGCGGCAGGAATGCCGCTGCTGACGGCGATCCTCGGCGTCGGTGTCTCGGTGGCGCTTGTCTACGCGGCGACTTCGGTCGCGACGGTGTCCTCCACGGCACCGATGCTCGCGGTCATGCTCGGGCTCGCCGTCGGCATCGACTACGCGCTCTTCCTGCTGTCCCGGCATCGCGACCAGCTCGCCGAAGGACTCGAAGTCGAGGAGTCCATCGCCAGGGCGACCGCGACCGCCGGGTCCGCGGTCATCTTCGCCGGGCTCACCGTGGTAATCGCGCTGCTGGGCCTGTTCGTCGCCGGGATCCCGTTCCTGACCGTGATGGGTGTCGCGGCGGCGGGCGGGGTCGCCGTCGCGGTGATCGTGGCCATCACGCTGATTCCCGCGCTGCTGGCGTTCGCGGGCGAGCGGCTGCGGCCCAAGAAACCGCGCAAGGTCAAGCGCAAGAAGAAGGCGCGGTTCAGCCTGCGCTGGGTCCGGCTCGCCACGAAGTCCCCGTGGGTGACGATCGCGCTGATCGTCGGCGTGCTCGGGGTGGCGTCGATACCCGCGCTGGATCTCCGCCTTGCCCTGCCGGACAACGGAACCGACGAGGACGGCACCCCGGCCCGCGTCGCCTACGACGTCGTCGCCGAGCATTTCGGGCCCGGCTTCAACGGGCCGCTGGTCGTCACCGCGGACATCCTGTCGACCACCGACCCGGTCGGGATCACCAACGGCATCGCCGACGACATCCGCAAGGTCCCCGGCGTCGCCGTCGTCCCGCTCGCCACGCCGAATCCCAAGGGCGACACCGCGATCATCCAGGTCGTGCCCACGACCGGCGCCTACGACGCGGCGACCGACGAACTCGTCGAGCGGCTGCGGTCGATGGAAGGGCAGTTCAAGGACCGGTACGGCGTGCAGACGGCGGTCACCGGGTTCACCGCCGTCGGCATCGACGTGTCCGCGCAGCTCGGCGACGCGCTGCTGCCGTTCGGCATCCTGGTCGTCGGGCTTTCCCTGGTGCTGCTGGCGATGGTGTTCCGCTCGGTGCTGGTTCCGCTCAAGGCCACCTTCGGCTACCTGCTCTCGATCGGCGCCGCCTTCGGGGCCACGTCGTTCGTCTTCGGCCAGGGGCATCTGGCCGACGCGCTGGGCGTGACCCGTACCGGCAGCGTGATCAGCTTCCTGCCGATCATCCTGATGGGTGTCCTTTTCGGACTCGCCATGGACTACGAGGTGTTCCTCGTGTCCCGGATCCGGGAGGACTACGTCCACCACGGCGACGCGCACAAAGCGATCGAGACGGGTTTCGTGTCCGCGTCGAGAGTGGTGACCGCGGCGGCGGTGATCATGCTGGGCGTTTTCGCCGCGTTCGTCCCCGACGGCAGCGCGACGATCAAGCCGATCGCGTTCAGCCTCGCCGTGGGCGTGTTCGTGGACGCCTTCCTGGTGCGGATGACCCTGGTCCCGGCGATCCTCGCGCTGCTGGGGCCGCGCGCCTGGGGCCTGCCGCCGTGGCTGGACCGCAAACTCCCGGTGTTCGACGCCGAGGGCGACGGTCTCGTCCACGAACTCCGGCTCGCCGACTGGCCGTCGCCCGGCTCGCTCGAAGTGATCAGCGCCGCCGGTCTCCGCGTCGACGACGACCGCGGCCGGACCGTCTTCCGCGACCTCGAACTGCACATCGGACCGGGGGAGATCCTGGCCGTGCACGGTTCCGGCCCGGCGGGCAAGAGCGCCCTGCTCTATGCGCTCGCCGGCCGTGTCCCGCACGTCCGCGGCGATCTCAAGGTCCTCGGCCGGGTGCTGCCGCAGCACGCGCACGCCGTCCGCCGGAACGTCGCCTTCGTCGCCTGCAAGGAAACCGACGATCCCGCCGGCGAGGTCCGCCGCGCGCTGGACGAAGGTGTCGGCCTCGTCTTTCTTGACGATCTGGACACCGTCGTCGCCACCGCGCAGCGCGCCGGGTTGAGAGAGGCGTTCGCGAGCAGGGCCGCGACGTTCGCCGTGTCCTGCCAGAGCCTCGCCATCGTGCGGGATCTGCTGCCCACCACCGCCGTCGCGGGCCTCGCCATGGCGCCCGCTCCCGTCCCCGCCGAGGTCCGCTGATGTCCCGCTTCTTCACCGGTTCCGCCCGTGCGACCGCTTTCGGCCCGCTGACCTGGAAGACCTGGCTCGGGATCGTGCTCGTCCCGGTGATCGTCGCGCTCGGGCTGGCGTGGGCGTTCTGGTCGCCCGATGACAACCACGGCGCGGCGAAGGCGGCCGTCGTCAACACCGACGAGCCGGTTACGGTGAACGGGCAGCTGATCCCGCTCGGCCGTGAACTGGCCGGAAACCTCGTGCACGGCGAGGATTCCGCGTACACCTGGGTGCTCACCGACGCCGAGGACGCGAAGAAGGGTATCTCCGACGGGACCTATTCGACGGTCGTGACCATTCCGCCGAACTTCTCCGCGCAGGCCACGTCGACGACGGGAAAGCCGCTCGACGCGAAGCAGGCGATCATGCGCGTCGAGACGTCGCAGCGCACCGGTCTCGTCGATCCGGTGGCCAGCCGTGAGGTCGCGAACGCGACGCTCACCGCGCTCAACCGGCAGATCGTCGAGACCTATGTGGACAATCTGTACGTCGGGTTCTCCTCGATCCATCAGCAGTTGGTGACCGCGGCCGACGGCGGCGACCAGCTCGTCGTCGGGCTGCGGGGACTGTCCGACGGGACCGGGAAACTCGCGTCCGGCGCCGGTGAACTCGCCGGTGGGGCGGGAAAACTCAGCGGCGCGGCCGGGCAGCTGGCGGACGGGGCGCGCAAGCTCGCGAACGGGACCGGACAGCTCACCGCCGGGTCCGGGCAGTTGTCGTCAGGGCTGACCAAGGCCGAGAAGGACACCGCCCAGTTACCCCGGCTGACCAGGGAACTGGCCGATGGGGCGCAGCAGGTCGCGAACGGCAACAAGCAGCTGGCCGACAAGATCTCGCCGCTGGCGGACAAGGCCGTCGGGATCATCGACGCGCTGCCCACGGCGGGCGATTCGGCGCGCAAGTTCGCCGAACTCGCGCAGAAATGCACCGGTGACACCAAATTCTGCGCCGACCTGAAAGCCGCTTCGGAGAAGCTCACGGCCGACGCCGCGATCCTCGACGGCAAACGCGCCGAAATCCGCGACGCCGTCGTGCAGACGAAGAAGGCGGTGCAAGACCTTTCGGCGGGCTCGCAGAAGGTCGCCGACGGGAACAAGCAGCTCGCGGACAAGTCGAAGGAGCTGGCGAGCGGCATCGGCTCGGCCGCCGACGGCGCGCGGAAACTCGACGCCGGTGTCAAGGCGGCCGATTCCGGAGCGCGGCAGCTCGCCGACGGCTCCGGTCAGCTCGCGGGCGGCGCGACCACCCTGTCCACCGGCGCGGGCGATCTCGCCACCGGCGCCCGCGCCGCGGCCGACGGCAGCAAACGTGCCGAGTCGGGCGCCTCGGAACTGGCCAAGGGCCTGAACGACGGCCGGGGCAAGGTGCCCGACTACACCCAGGCCGAACGCGAGCACCTCAAGCAGGTCGCCGCCACCCCCGCGATCGCCGACACCGCGGGTTCGGGCACGTTTGGCGAAGGCGCGGTGGCGCTGATCCTCGTGCTGGCGCTGTGGGTGTGCGCGCTGGCGACGTACCAGGTGATCCAGGCGGTGCCGCCGAGCGTGCGCACCACACGGGAACCGAGCTGGCGGATCATCCTCGCCGCGGCCGTCCCCGGCGCGACGCTCGCGATGCTGACCGCCCTGATCCTGACCGGGGTGTTCTGGGCGTTCCTCGGCCTGAGCTTCGGCAAGGCGGTGACCCTGCTGGTGGTGCTCGTGCTCGCGGCCGGGACGTTCACCGTGGTCAACCAAGCGCTGGTGGCGATCTTCAAGCGTCCCGGCCGCTTCGCCGCCCTCGCGATCCTCGTCCTCACTGTCGGCGCTTCGCTGGTCTCGACCGTGCCTGGGTTTTTCGGGACCGTGCTGGGCATCCTGCCGACCAACGGCGCCCTGGTCGCTTTGCGGTCGCTGCTGACGGGCATCGACGGGTTGACGTCGGGGATCGTGCAGCTGGTGGTGTGGCTGGGAATCGGGACCCTCGCCATGATCCTGGTGACGGATCGGCGGCGGTCCCTGCCGGGCCGGGAACTCCGGCTGGCCTGAGCCTGCCGGCGATGTCCCCAGCGCCACGCTCGGGACACTGAGCGTCTCGAACGTGGCGCTGGGGACATCGCGCTCAAGCCGCTGCGAGGCCGGCGGTGACGGGAACTCGTCCGGCCCGCCGGGCCGGGACCAAGGCTGCCAGCGGAGCCGCGAGCAGGGCCGCCGCGACCAGGACCCCCAGCCGTCCCCAGGGTGGCGCGAACACGATCGGCTCACCGCCGCCCGACGCGACCTCCGTGATCAGCCACGCGGAGGCGATCCCCACCGACAACCCGCAAGCGGCACCGAGAACGGCGACGAACACCGACTCCGCGGTCAGCGCCGCGCCGAGCCCGCCGCGCGTGAGACCGAGCGCGCGCAGCAGCGCCGATTCCCGCGTCCGCTCCAGGACCGACAGCGAAAGCGTGTTCGTGATCCCGGCGAAAGCGATCAGCACCGCCAGCGCGGTCAGCGCCCACATGAGGTTCAGCGTTTCCCGCAACGGCGCGGCCGCCTGTTCCTTGATCTCCTGCACACTGCTCAGTTTCGCGAGCGGCGTGCCGGTCAGCGCCTGCTCCAGTGCCGTCCTGGCCTGATCGGGATCGGCGGTCTTGACGAGCACGCTCCCGTCGTAGCTCTCGTCGTTCATGGCGAGCGTTCGCTGCTCCGCGAGATCGACCACCGCGAATCCCAGATCGACTCCCGGAGCGTCCACGCTGTCGTAGACCGCCACCACGCGCAGGGAGCGCACGGTGTCGCCGACGGCGAGCCCGGTCTGGTCGGCGAGGTCCTTGCCGATGGCGATCTCGCCGGGGCCGAGCCTGCCGAGGCGGCCGGAGAGCACCGTCGGGCGCAGGAGGTCGCCGCTGACGGCGGTCAGCTGATACGTGCCGTACGTGCCCAAGTCTCCCGAGAACGAGCGGCGGACCGAAGTGGCGGTCACGCCGGGCACGGCCGCGAGGGTGTCCGCGAGCGAGGCCGGGAGAGGCTTCGTCGTGACCACCGAGGTGACGGTGAAATCCGCGGCGAGCTGGTCGTCCAGTCCTCGGCTCCGGCCAGCCTCGACGCCCGCGGCCACGGTGGTCGCGAGCGCGACGACGGCGAGGCCGATGGTGAGCGCGGCGGCGCTGGCGGCGGTGCGTTTGGGGTTGCGGCCGGCGTTGAGCGCGGCCAGGTCGGCGGGCCGCCCCGGCACGAGCGAGCCGAGCGCGCGGACGATCGGTCCCACCACCAGCGGTCCGGCGGCCAGGGTCGCGCCAAGCAAGGCGACCATCGCCACCATGGCGAGGGCGGCGCCATCCTCCACTGTGGACTGATGGGCCAGCACGCCCGTTCCGACACCGGCGGCGAACAGGATCACCGCGACGATCGCGCGAGGCCGTCCGGCGCGTTTGGCTTCGGTGGGCGTCCGCAGGGCTTCGATCGGCGCGACCCTGGTCGCGGACCACGCCGGGATCGCCGCCGCGAGCGCGGTCACCAGGATCCCGATGGCCACGGCGGCGACCACGGTCCGAGTGGTCAAGGGAAGGTACACGGTCTCCTGACCCGCGACGGCCTGCAGCGCGGCGGCGACACCCAGCCCGCCGAACAGCCCGACCGCGGACGCGACCGCGCCCACCACCGCCGCCTCGGCGAGCACGCTGCCGAAGACCTGCCGTTTCCTGGCGCCCACGCACCGCAGCAAGGCCAGCTCGCGCGATCGCTGGGCGACGAGGATGGTGAACGAGTTGGTGATCACCATCGCGGCCACCACCATGGCGAGGACAGCGAAGGCGGTGAAGAACTTCGCCAGCCCGGCCGTGTCCGGCGCGGTCTCCCGCAGCAGCTGCGCGGCGGCCTCTTTCCCCGTCATCACCGAGACGCCCGGCGTCTTCTTCAGGTCCGCGACGAGCTGTGCCTGGCCGACGCCGGGTGAAGCACGCACGACGATCTGGCCGAATGTCGCCTTGGGGACCAGTTGCCGCAACGTTTCCGGTGACACCAGCAAATTCGTCCCGCCAAGACCGGCGGGACGGTGGAACGTGCCGACCAGTGTCAGCGTGTGACGGCCGCCGGTTTCGTCCAGCACGGTCACGGGCTTGCCCAGTTCGAAGCCGTCGGCGCTGTCCCGTTCCATCGCGATTTCCCCGGTGGTACCAGGAAAGCGGCCGTTCGCGAGGTCGTACGGCCGCAGCTTCTCGTCGGTGCTCAACGCGGTCGCGGCGGCGTCTCGCGGACGCCCGTCGGGGCCGAGCAAGGGTGCGCTGATGGTGGTCCGGCCCTCAGCGGCGGCGACCCCCGGTACCTGACGGACCTTCTCAAGCGTCGCGTCGTCGAGGTCGGCGCCCCGTTTCGCCTCGATCGACGCGTCCACCCCGCGCGTCTCGTAGGAGACCGCTGCCCGCAGTCCCGCGCCGACGGCGTCCGTGAGCACGAAGGAACCGGCCACGAAGGTCACGCCGAGGGTGACGGCGATGGCCGACAGCAGCAGCCGCAGCGGCCGGGCCTTGAACCCGGCGAGCACGGTTCGCAGCATCACGCCCCCAGCCCGGAGAACTCGGCGATCCGGCCGTCGGCCAGCACCACCCGGCGGTCGGTGTACGAGGCCGCCACCGGGTCGTGGGTCACCATCACCACGGTCTGGCCGAGTTCGCGGACCGAGGTGCGCAGGAAGTCGAGCACCTCGGCGCCGGACCGCGAATCGAGGCTGCCGGTGGGCTCGTCGGCGAACACGACGTCCGGCCTGCCGACGAGCGCGCGGGCACACGCCACCCGCTGCTGCTGGCCGCCGGAGAGTTCACCCGGTTTGTGCCGCAGGCGCTGCCGGAGCCCCAGGGTGCCGACGACGGTGTCGAACCACGCCGGATCCGGGCGGCGGCCCGCGAGCCGGAGCCCGAGCAGGATGTTCTCCTCGGCGTTCATGGTCGGCAGGAGGTTGAACGACTGGAACACGAACCCGACCCGGTCCCGGCGCAGCCTGGTCAGCTCGGCGTCGGACAGGCCGGTGAGGTCCGTTCGTCCGATGTGGACCCGGCCGCCGTCGACGGTGTCCAGTCCGGCGAGGCAGTGCATGAGGGTCGATTTGCCCGAACCCGAAGGCCCCATTATCGCGGTGAACCGGCCTCGCGGGAAGTCCAAAGTCACGTGGTCCAGCGCCCGCACCGCCGTGTCACCCCGGCCGTAGACCTTCACGACATCGACCGCGCTCGCGGCGTGTCCGTCCATTGTGTTCATTCCGCGATCATGGCGGGAAGCACCTGAACGGTTCCTGAAACAACCTGAAGAACGCTTCAGGAACAGTGGCGGCGATCTGCGAAGATCGTGGCATGCGCGTGCTCGTGGTGGAAGACGAAATGCGGTTGGCCGAAACCCTCCAATGGGGACTCGAGGCCGACGGCTACGCGGTCGACCTCGCCCACGACGGTCTCGAAGGGCTCGAACTCGCCCAGCTGCACCCGTATCAGGTGATCGTGCTGGACATCATGCTCCCGAAGCTCAACGGCTACCGCGTCTGCGCGGCGCTGCGGGAACGCGGGGTGAGGACGCCGATCCTCATGCTGACGGCGAAGAACGGCGAGTACGACGAGGCTGAGGCGCTCGACACCGGCGCCGACGACTATCTGAGCAAGCCGTTCTCGTACGTCGTGCTCACCGCCCGGCTGCGGGCCCTCATCCGGCGAGGCGCCTCGGGGTCCGCGGGTGTGCTGGAGTTCGGTGATCTCGTGCTCGACCCGGCCAAGCGGACGTGCCGCCGCGCCGGGACGCCGGTGTCGCTGACCACCAAGGAGTTCGCGGTCCTCGAATGCCTGGTGCGGAACGGCGCGCAGCTGGTGACGAAGCGGGAGATCCTCGACCAGGTCTGGGATCTGGCCTACCGGGGCGACCCGAACATCGTGGAGGTCTACGTGAGCGCGCTGCGGCGCAAACTGGACACGCCGTTCGGGCGGCACACCATCGCGACCGTGCGCGGCGCCGGCTACCGGCTGGTGAGCGAATGACCGGCTGGTGGCCCTCGTCGGTGCGGAGGAGCACCGCGCTCTCGGCGGCGCTGCTCTGCGCGATCGTGTTCACCCTCGGCTGGCTGAGCACCCGCGAGCTGCTGAGCTCGCAACTGTCGGGCAGCGCCGTGAACGCGACGAGGGTTCAGCTGACCAGCCTCGCCGACGGCTACCGGACCGGGCAACCGGTGCCGCTCGCCGGTGACGCCCTGTTCGAGGTGGTCGACGACGCCGGGCGACCGGTCGCCAGCAGCGAGAACCTGCGCCGCTGGGATCCAGCGTGGACGTCGTTGCCGCCCGCGCCCACCGGGGCGCCCGCGGACTGGGAGGTCACCACCAAGGCCACGCTCAAGCCCGGTGACCATCCGCAGTGGCGCGAATATCGCGAATACACCGTGGTGGGGAAGGTGATCGACAGCGGTGGCCGTCGGCTCACGGTCTATCTGTTCGTGCTGCCGTGGGAGACGCTCCGGACGTTGGGGACCTTCGACGACACCCTGCGGTTCTTCGTCCCGCTCGCGGTGCTGATCACCGCTTTGGCCGCCTGGCTCGCCGCCGGGCGGGCGCTGCGCCCGGTGGAGGCGATCCGCCGTGAACTGGCCGAGGTCAGCGGGAGCAGGCTCGACCGCCGGGTCCCGGTGCCCCCGTCCCGTGACGAGGTCGCCCGGCTGGCCACCACCACGAACGCGACCCTCGACAGGCTGCAGCAGGCGTATGACCAGCAGGAACGCTTCGTCGCCGACGCCAGTCACGAACTGCGCAGTCCCTTGGCGAGCCTCCGCGCCGGCCTGGAGGTCGCGCTCACCCACGCCGATCGCGCGGATTGGCCCGCCGTCGCCCGCCGGTCGCTGCTCGACGTCCAGCGACTGCAGCGCATCACGGCGGATCTCCTCCAGCTGGCCGTCGATCCGGCGGCGATCCCGGAAGACGTCGTCGACCTCGCCGACGTGGTGGGGGAGCAGGTCGCCGAACGCGCGCTCGAACCAGGTCCCATCGTGGTGTCCGATGTGGACGGTCCGGCGCCGGTGCCCGGCGAACCCGTCCAGTTGGAACGGTTGCTGCGGAACCTGCTCGACAACGCGGTGCGGCACGCGCGCTCGTCCGTCACCGTGCGGCTCCGGCGGGAGGCGGGCGAGGCGGTCCTCGAAGTGATCGACGACGGTCCCGGCATTCCCGCCGCTGATCGCGAGCGCGTCTTCGACCGGTTCGCCCGGCTCGACGACGCCCGCGCGCGGGACGCGGGAGGTACCGGCCTCGGCCTCACGCTCGCCCGCGACATCGCCGTCCGGCACGGCGGATCGCTGCGCGCGACGGACGGCGATCCGGGCGCGCGGCTGATCGCCAGGCTACCCCTCAGGGGTATGTGACGCACGATACCCTGCCGGGGTACCTTTAGGCCGTTGCGTTACCCCCCTGGGGTATGTACGTTGGGTCCATGAGCGAAACGACTTACACCGTCACCGGGATGACCTGCGGCCACTGCGCGACCTCGGTCACCGAAGAGGTCTCCAAGATCGACGGCGTCACCGGCGTCCGGGTCGATCTGCCGACCGGCGCCGTGACCGTCACCGGTTCCCGTGAACCCGCGGCCGCCGAAGTGCGCGCCGCCGTCGAAGAAGCCGGATATCAGCTGACCGCCTGAGCGGCTTGGCACCCGCACTAAGGACTTCCACGATGAACACAGCAGCGAAGCTCTCCGTCTACGGTGTGGTCCTCGCCCTGGTCGCCGGTGGCGCCTGGGCGGCAGGCACCGCTGTCGGTCCGTTTGCCGGCGCCGCCGGCGTGCCAGGTGGTGAGGACACCGGGCACTCGGACACCCACGGCGGCACCGTCACGGAAGCGGCGCACGGCAAACAGGACCACGAACCCGCCGGGCTCGCGTCGACCAGGGGCGGCTACACCCTCACGCCCACCATCACGACGCTCACTCCCGGCACGACGGCCCCTTTCACCTTCCGGATCCTCGGCGCCGACGGCGCGCCGGTGACCGCCTACGACGTCGAACACGAAAAGCGGATGCATCTCATCGTCGTCCGCCGCGACACCGCGGGCTTCCAGCACATCCACCCCGAACTCGGCGAGGACGGCACGTGGACCGTGCCGCTGACCGTCGGCGACGCGGGGATCTACCGCGTCTTCGCCGACTTCAAGCCCAGCGGCGGAGAGGCGACGACCCTGGGCGCCGACGTCTTCGCCGCCGGTGACTTCCAGCCCGCCGGGTACCGGCCCTCGCACGTCGCGGAGGTCGACGGCTACCAGGTTCACCTCGACGGCGAACTCGCGCCGGGCGCGTCGTCGAAGGTGACGCTCACCGTCACCAAGAACGGCCGCGACGTCACCGATCTGCAGCCGTACCTGGGTGCCTACGGGCACTTGGTCGCGCTGCGCGGCGGCGACCTCGCGTATCTGCACGTCCACCCGGACGGCGAACCCGGTGACGGCCGGACCCCGGCCGGGCCCGCGGTGACGTTCTTCGCGGAGGTCCCGACGGGCGGAACTTACCGGCTGTTCCTGGACTTCCAGCACGACGGCAAGGTCCGGACCGCCGAATTCACCGTCGCGACAGGGGAAGGGAGCCACCGATGAGCACCGGAACCGCACGGGTGGCCGACGCCGAGGTCGAACTCGCGATCACCGGGATGACCTGCGCCTCGTGCGCCATGCGCATCGAGCGGAAGCTGAACAAGCTCGACGGTGTCACCGCGACGGTCAACTACGCAACGGAAAAGGCGAAGGTCAGCTACCCGGCCGACATCGAGCCGGGCCTGCTGATCGAACAGGTCGAGGCGGCCGGGTACTCCGCCGCGTTGCCCGCGGTGGAGACGGAAGAACCCGCCGAGGAGAGCGATCCGACCGCTCCGCTGCGGCAGCGGCTGATCGGTTCCGCCGTGCTGTCGGTGCCGGTGATCCTCCTCGCGATGGTGCCCGCGTTGCAGTTCACCTACTGGCAGTGGATCTCGCTGACGCTGGCCGCACCGGTGCTGGTGTGGGCGGCCTGGCCGTTCCACAAGGCGGCATGGGCGAATCTGCGCCACGGAGCGGCCACAATGGACACCCTCATCTCGATGGGCACGCTGGCCGCGTTCCTGTGGTCGTTGTACGCCTTGCTGTTCGGCACGGCCGGAACGCCGGGGATGACGCATCCCTTCGAGCTCACCGTCCAGCGGATGGCGGGCGACGGCAACATCTATCTCGAGGTCGCCGCCGGTGTCACGACGTTCATCCTCGCCGGACGCTATTTCGAAGCGCGGTCCAAGCGGCGGGCGGGTGCGGCACTGCGTGCCCTGCTCGAACTCGGCGCGAAGGACGTCGCGGTGCTCCGTGACGGCAAGGAAGTCCGCATCCCGATCGGCGAACTCGCGACGGGCGAGGAGTTCGTGGTGCGGCCGGGGGAGAAGATCGCGACCGACGGCGTGATCACCGAAGGCGCGTCGGCGGTCGACGCGAGCATGCTCACCGGCGAGAGTGTTCCGGTGGAGGTCGTCCCCGGTGACCCGGTGGCGGGGGCGACGGTCAACGCGGGCGGCAGGCTCGTCGTCCGTGCGACCCGTGTCGGCGCCGACACGCAGCTGGCGCAGATGGCGAAGCTCGTCGAGGCGGCCCAGACCGGAAAAGCCCAGGTTCAGCGGCTGGCGGACCGGGTGTCGGCGGTGTTCGTGCCGATCGTGATCGCGCTCGCCGTCGGCACGCTGATGTTCTGGCTCGGCACCGGCGGTTCGGTCGCGGCCGCGTTCACCGCGGCGGTCGCCGTCCTGATCATCGCCTGCCCGTGCGCACTGGGCCTGGCGACGCCGACCGCGCTGCTCGTGGGCACCGGCCGGGGCGCGCAGCTCGGGATCCTGATCAAGGGCCCGGAAGTGCTGGAATCGACCCGCGCCGTCGACACGGTCGTCCTCGACAAGACCGGCACCGTGACCACGGGGCAGATGTCGCTGGTGGCCGTCCACGTGGCCGAAGGTGCCGACGAGGAGACGACGCTGCGGCTGGCGGGCGCGCTGGAAGACGCGTCGGAGCACCCGATCGCGCAAGCCATCGCCCGCGCGGCACGGGAACGCACCGGGGAACTCCCGGCCGTCGAAGAGTTCACCAGCCTCGAAGGCCTTGGTGTGCAAGGGATCGTCGACGGCTCGGCGGTGCTGGTCGGCCGGAGTGCCTTGCTGGAGCAGTGGAGTCATCACCTGACGCCCGCGCTGGCGGAAGCCAAGGCCGCGGAGGAGAAGCTCGGCCGCACGGCGGTCGTGGTCGGCTGGGACGGGGAGGCCAGGGCGGTCCTGGTCGTCGCGGACACCGTGAAGCCGTCGTCCGCCGAGGCGATCTCCCGGCTGCGCGGGCTGGGGCTGACCCCGGTGCTGCTCACCGGCGACAACGAGGCCGTCGCCCGCGCGGTGGCGGCCGAGGTCGGGATCGAAACGGTGATCGCCGAGGTGCTGCCGAAGGACAAGGTCGACGTCGTCAAGCGGCTCCAAGGCGAGGGCAAGGTCGTGGCGATGGTCGGCGACGGCGTCAACGACGCGGCCGCGCTGGCACAGGCCGACCTCGGCCTGGCGATGGGCACCGGCACCGACGTCGCCATCGAGGCCGGTGACCTGACGCTGGTCCGCGGTGACCTGCGGGCGGCGGCGGACGCGATCCGGCTTTCCCGGCGGACCCTGCGCACCATCAAGGGCAACCTGTTCTGGGCTTTCGCCTACAACGTCGGCGCGCTTCCGCTGGCGGCCGCGGGCCTGCTCAACCCGATGATCGCCGGTGCCGCGATGGCCTTCAGCTCGGTCTTCGTGGTGTTCAACAGCCTGCGCTTGCGCGGGTTCCGGAGCATCGCGCCCTGACGGCCGTGGTTGACCAACGGGTGTTCTGGGTAACCCGAACGTGCGACTTCAGCAGCGAGGTCGCGTAACGGGGAAGGGTGGCTCCATGATCAGTATCGCGGAGCATCCGGTGCCGGGAACCTGGGTGCTTGACCTGCGAGCCACGACGCCACGGGCGTTGCCGGACATGCGCGCCTGGGTGGTCAGATGCCTGCCGGATCTCGGCGAGGGCCATCGTGACGACGTCCTGCTGGCGGCGACGGAACTGGTCGCCAACGCCTACGTGCACGGTGGTGGCGCACGCCACATCCAGTTGTGGCGCGGCGTCACCCCGTGCGCGGTCCGCATCGAGGTCGCGGACGTCAGCATCGAGCAGCCACGGGCGCGCTGTTCGCAGATCGAGGATCCCCGCGGACGGGGTCTGCTCGTCGTCGACGGGGTGGCGGTGCAGTGGGGTGTCCGGCGCGAGCGGCTGCGCGGCGGGAAGATCGTCTGGGCGCACATCCGTTGTGACGGCCGTTGCCCGGAAGCGCCCCCGCGCGTGCGCGGGAAGCGCTCCCGGAGCTGATCGGACTCAGACGGCCCGGCGCGCGGTGAACAGGCCGAGGGCCGAGACGGCGGCGAAGCCGAACAGCAGCCATCGGGCCGAGGTGACCACCGAAGACCCGCCAAGGTTGACCAGCAGGCCGGCGACCGCTGCACCGAACGCCGTCGACATCGTCAGGATCGTCGCGATCGCGGCGGCAGCCTTCCCGCCTTCGCCGTCCGGTGCGGAAGTCATCGCCGCGACGGACAGATGCGGCATCGCGATGCCGATTCCCGTGCCACCGAAGAAGAGCACCGGCAGCCAGGCGAGCACCACCGGCAGCGACGGCCGATCGGCCTGCAGCAGTCCCAGCAGGACGAACCCGGCGGCGAGGCAGGCGGGCCCGGCGAGGACGAGCCGCCGGGTCTTATGGGCCGACGCGCTGAAGAGCTGGCTCACGGACCAGCCCAGGGAAAGCGCTGCGGCGAAGAATCCCGCCGCCGCGGGCGGGAGCCCGCCCAGCCGCTGGCCGAACAACGGCAAGAACGTCTCCACGGCCACACCGGACGCCAGAACCATGATCGTCAGGTAGATCCACCGCAGCCGCGAACCCCGCCGGTACACCGACCCCGGCAGCACACTCGCCGTCGCGCGGTTCTCCGTCACCAGGAAAGCGGCCACGAGGACGAGACCCAGCGCGATGAAGGCCGCCATGGCGAGGGTGTCGGAGAGGATCCCGGCCACACTCACCGCTCCGGCGGCACCGACGACCAGGGACAGCGACGCGACCGGGACCGGCGGTGCCTGCGCCGCCCGTTCGCCGCCGGGAAGCGCCCGTGGCACGAAGATCGCCAGCACGGCCGCCGCCACGGCCAGGGCAACGAACGCGGACCGCCACGAACCGAACTGGGCGGTGAACCCGCCGAGTGCCGGGCCCGCGAAGTTGCCGACCCCGAACATCGCGGAGATCAGGGCGCTTCCGCGGCTCCACAGCCGGGACGGCAGCGCCGAATGGATGAGCGCGAAGCCCAGTCCGGTCAGCAGACCGGCGCCGAGCCCCTGCATCCCACGGCCGGGAAGGAGGACCTGCATCGACGGGCTCACCGCGCAAAGCACCGAGCCCGCGGCGAAGACGCCGAAGCCGATCAGATAGGAACCCTTGCCCCCGAACCGGGAAAGGGACTGGCCCACCAGCATGGTCGCGACGACCTGGGCGATGAGGAACGCCGTCATGGTCCAGGCGTACAACGGCCGTCCGCCGATCTCCTCGATCGCCGTCGGCAGCAGGCTCGCCGCCACGTAGATGGTGATCGCGCCGACGAGCACACCACCCGCCAGTACCGCCGCGGTACTCGTATGGCGGCCCAGTTCCCGCCACGATCCGATGTCTTGCCCGATGCTCACGCGCTTCTCCTCGCTGTCGAGTGGATTGCGCTTTGCATCCTGTCGGCGCGGGGAGCCCCGGTAATCGGACAAATCAGACGTGAATCACGTCACATTTTCGCGCGGCCCTCGATCGCGGCGCGGGCGGCCTCGACCGACTTCCGGACGACGACTTCGGTGGAGTAGCCCTGTTTCGTGAAGACGCCGTCGAGATAGAACGTGCCGTAGCCGTGTGCCTGGGTGAACAACTGCTCCATCAGCTCCAGCCCGTCTTGTGGCCGGTCGGCGACGGTGAGGCAGAGCATGACGAACTGGTCGGTCAGGCGGCGGGTCTGCTCGTGCAGTCCGGCGTGCTCGGGGCCCTGCAGGCCGTCCGAGTAGATGATGTTCATCCCGGCCCGGCGCTCGATCAGGTACTCCGTGTACGCGCCGGCGGCGGCGGCGAGGGCCGCGACGGGCTCAGCCTCGGCCTCGATGGCGTCGTGCACCTTGTCGGCCAGCTGGCAGGCGACGGTGGCCGCGATCGCGGCCAGCAGGCTCTCCTTGTCCGGGAAGTGCCGGTAGGGCGCGCCGGGGCTGACTTTCGCGCGCCGGGCGACCTCGGCGACGGAGAACGCGCCCAGTCCCTGCTCGGCGATCAGGTCGAGCGCGACCCGCACGAGTTCGGCGCGGAGGTCGCCGTGGTGGTACTTGCCGCCCATGTCGTGGATCACACCGTCCCGGTCGTGGAATATGTAAGAGCCCTCTTACGTAGTTGTAAGTGACCTCTTACATGGTCTCACTGTTTTCCTTCGGAGGGTTTCATGACGACGACCACGCACGCCATCGCCGCGCCATCCCCTGGCGCCGCCCTGTCGCCGACGACGATCGAGCGTCGCGACCTGCGTCCGGACGACGTGCTGATCGACATCGCGTACGCGGGGATCTGCCACAGCGACATCCACCAGGTGAAGGAAGACTGGGGCAGCGCGATCTTCCCGATGGTGCCCGGCCACGAGATCGCCGGCGTCGTCGCCGCGGTCGGCTCCGGGGTGACGAAGTACCAGGTCGGCGACCGTGTCGGGGTCGGCTGCATGGTCGATTCCTGCGGCGAGTGCGAGTGCTGCCTTGCGGGCACCGAGCAGTTCTGCGTCAAGGGCAACATCCAGACGTACAACGGTGTCGGCTTCGACGGCGAGAACACCTACGGCGGCTACAGCCGCCAGATCGTGGTGAAGGACGGCTTCGTCTGCCGGATCCCGGAGGGGATCGGCCTCGACATCGCCGCCCCGCTGCTGTGCGCGGGCATCACCACCTACTCCCCGCTGAACCGCTGGGGCGCCGGACCCGGCAAGAAGGTCGCCGTCGTCGGCCTCGGCGGGCTCGGCCACATGGCGGTCAAGATCGCGGTCGCCATGGGCGCCGAGGTCACCGTGCTCAGCCAGAGCCTGAAGAAGCAGGAAGACGGACTGAAGCTGGGTGCGAAGGACTACTTCGCGACCGGTGACGCGTCGACGTTCCAGACGCTGCGCGGCCGCTTCGACCTGATCCTCAACACCGTTTCGGCGACCCTGCCTGTCGACTCCTACCTCGGCATGCTGCGCGTCGGCGGCGCGATGGTGAACGTCGGCGCGCCCGGCGAACCACTGTCCTACAACGCTTTCTCGCTGCTCGGCGGGAACAGGGTGCTCGCCGGTTCGATGATCGGCGGGATCGCCGAGACCCAGGAGATGCTCGACTTCTGCGCCGAGCACGGGATCGGCGCGGAGATCGAGACGATCTCGGCCGACCAGGTGAACGTGGCCTACGACCGGGTCGAGAACAGCGACGTCCGCTACCGGTTCGTCATCGACGCGGCCACCATCGGCGCGTAACCGGCCCAGCCGGTCATAATCGCAGGTTCGGTCCGTGAAGGCCTCCTTGCCTACCCTGAAGGTAGGGAAGGAGGCCTTCACGGACCAGGCACGCGACCGAGTCGCAGGCTCACATCAACAGCAGGGGCAGGGTGTTCATCGCGGTGTGCGCGGCGATCGGCGCCCACAGGTTGCGGTAGCGCGACCACAGGTAGCCGGTGAACAGGCCGAAGAACCCTTGGAAGGCCACGATCGCGCCGAGGGTGAGCGGAAGCGTTCCCTGGCCGTGCGTCGGCAGGTGCAGCCACGCGAACAGCAGTGACGAGAGCAGGATTCCGGGCCAGCGCCCGAAAAGCGCTTCGAGCGGGTCTGCAGCATGCCGCGGAAGAAGACCTCTTCGAGGACGTTCGCGGTGAAGAAGGTCAGCGTCGCGCCCACTGCGAGGTAGACCGGATCGGGATAGTCGTCCGCGCTGGGGAGCGGCGGCGAGAATGGTCCCAGAATGTAGAGCCAGCCGAACACGAGTACCGCCGGGATCGGCGCGAGCCATTGCCAGGCCTGCCGGGGCAGCCACGTGAGCCGGAACGGATCCGGTTCCTCGCGCGGCCGGAGGGTTCGCAGAAGAACCAGTGGCAGCACCAGGAACACGAGCGGTTTGGCGAGCGCCCAGATGTCGCGGACCAGAGCGTGCTGTCCCATCTCGGACACCAGGAACAACGCCAGTGGCCACAGGAAGGCGATCAACGCCAAGGCCGTCGCTTGTCTGCTCAGCGCGCGCCTGTCGGGCACCCGCGGGAGCAGTCTCGGCGCGTGGAGCGGGATCCCGCGGATCAGCAGGATCCCGGCCAGCGCGGGGATCAGTGCGCCCGCGAGGGAGAGTTCCGCGGCCGAATCCGCGGACGGCTTGATCGTGTCGTACCCGGTCGCCAGCAGCAGTGCGGGCACGGCCACGAAGACCGCGAGCCCTCCGAAGAGGATTCCCCAGGCGGCACCCGTGCGGGTGTCGGTTTTTTCCATCACCGGGAAAGGATCATCGAAGCGGCGCGCGTCCGCGTCATCCCTTCGGAGGACTTATCGAAGGGCAAGGCAAGGTGTCGTGCCAGGGACGCGGATGGGTGCTTGTCGGCGATGAGTGAGCGGAAGGGGGCTTTCCCCTCATTGCACGAATGGAAGGTGTCCTTCGCCTCGGGTCTTGTGGTTCTCAGGTGACGGAGGCTCAGAGGTGCGTCGCGGCCGGATGGGCGCACGCCAGGAACTCGGCAGTGCGCCATATTTGGCTTGCCCTCGACAAGTCTTCCCTTCCGGACGGCCCTTTTGGCTCTTGCCCTGATTTTCCGTCCTCGCCAAGCTGCTCTTGTCCCGGACAGGCAAGGGGGAGTGATCGGTATGAAGTTCCGGAATTCGCTGGGAATCAGTGTGTTGTGCGCCGTCGCGATCGCGGTGGGATCGGCCCCGGCGGCCGATGCCGCGGCCGAGGCGGGCTACACGTGGCTCGACCTGATCACCGGACGGGGCTACAGCGGCACCACCGCCCGGTCGTCCGGGACCGAAGCCGAAGTACCTCCACGTGGCCCTTCGCTGGATTGCCGGGATCCGTGGCTTTCCGGATCGGGTTACGCGCTTTCCTGCTCGGGAACGGACTTCCACGTCTTCGTCGACTGTTCGAACGGTGACCGGTACGCCTACGGCCGGGGCCAGGGGGAGTACCGGATCATCTTCACCTGCCCCGGCGGTGCCACGGCATTGCGTGGCGGCGCATACGGTTACTGAGGACCTCAGCCGACCGCGATGACCTTTTCCAGGCTGCGCAAGCACAAAGTGAGCGCGTCGTGCTTCGGTGTCTTCTCGCGCACCAGGCCCCACGCCGTGTAAAGCAGGCTCCACAGCAGTTGCAGCAGCCATTCCTTCGTCATCGCCGGATCGATCGAGCCCTCGGCGTGCCCGCGTTCGATGACCCCCAGCAGGGCACGGTCGTCGTCGCTCTCCTCTTCCCATTCGGGGCGGGTCATCAGATCCGGCATGGTGAACAGCAGCTGGAAGACGTCGGCGTGCTCGAAGTACTCCTGGCACAGCCTCGCCAGCACGGCCGGAGCGGGGCCGTCGTCGAGCCGGGCCCGTTCGGTGCTCCGGGAGATCTTGTCGAGGGCGTCGTGACTGATGGCGTCGATGAGGTCCGAGCGTTCCGCGAAGTACCGGTGCACCGTCGTGCGCCCGACGTTCGCCGCCGCCGCGATGTCGGCCAGCGTGGCGCCCGGTTGCTTCGTCAACGTCTCGATGGCCGCGTCCAGGATCGCGCGCCGGGTCCTCGCCCGGACACCCGTCTCGGTGACCACACCCTCGCTCATGGCCAGTACCGTACCTCGATTGCCGATATGGAACTCATTTGACGATTTTAGAACATGCGTGTTCCATTAGGAACCATGAACACTCCACGATTGAAGGTGCTGTGGTCGTTCGCGAGACCACACAAGGGGGCACTCGCGATCGGCCTGGTGCTCGCCCTGCTCGGCTCCGCGACCGGTCTCGCCACGCCCATGGTCACGAAGTGGGTGCTCGACTCGCTTGGTTCGTCGACGTCGCCGGCCGGACCCGTACTGGCTTTGCTCGGCCTGATGCTGGTCGGTTCGGTGATCTGGCTGACGCAGTGGATCCTGCTCGGCACGGTCGGCGAGCGGGTGGTGCTGAAGGCGCGGGAATCGATGGTGCGGCGGTTCTTCCGCGCGACCATCCCGGCGATCACCAAGAGGCCGACAGGGGAGCTGGTCACCCGCGTCACCTCGGACACGGTGCTGCTGCGCGAAGCGGCGTCGTCCAGCGTGATCGGCCTGATCAACGGTGTGGTCATGCTCGCGGGCACCTTGGTCCTGATGAGCGTGCTCGACCCGGTCCTGCTGGCGACGACGGTGGCGGCCGTGCTCGTGGTGATCGCGCTGTTCGCGTGGCTCATGCCCGCCATCGCGAAGGAACAGGAGAAGGCGCAAGACCGGGTGGGCAGGCTCGGCGGTGTGCTGGAAGGCGCGCTGCGGGCGATCCGGACGGTGAAGGCCAGCCGCGCCGAAACCCGGCAGTCCGAACGGATCCTGGTCGACGCGGAGGCCGCGACCGTGCACGGCGTTCGCGCGGTGCGGCGACAGGCGGTCGCCTGGGTGGTGGCCTGGTCCGGGATCCAGGGCGCGATCCTGGTGATCCTCGGCCTCGGCGCCTGGCGCGTCGACGCGGGCCTGCTGGAGGTGTCGAGCCTCATCGCGTTCCTGCTGTACGCGTTCGCGCTGATGGAGCCGATCACCGAACTGAGCCAGAACATGACCGCGCTGCAGGCGGGGCTCGCCGCGGCCGGGCGGATCCGGGACATGGACGCGCTGGAGGTCGAAGAGGACGAAGAGGACAAGGCCTCCGCGCGCTCGCGGCCGTCGGGCGAGCTGGACGGCCCGGTACTGGAACTGCGCGAAGTGACCGCGGGCTACGGCGGCGATCCGGCGCTGCGGGAGGTCTCGCTGACGATCCCGAGACGCGGGCACACCGCGATCGTCGGGCCTTCCGGCGCGGGCAAGACCACGATGCTGTCGCTGATCATGCGGTTCGTGAATCCGCTGTCGGGGTCCGTGCTGCTGGACGGGCGTGAGTACGCGGACCTGCCGTACGCGGAGGTGCGGAGGCGGCTGGCCTACGTCGAGCAGGAGACGCCGATCGTGCCGGGGACGATCCGGGAGAACCTACTCTTCACCCATCCGGACGCGACCGGGGAAGAGGTGCGGCGGGCGCTCGCCGAAGTCCGGCTGAGCGACAAGATCGCCGCACTCGACGACGGCCTGGACACGCCGCTCTCGTCGACGTCGGTGTCCGGCGGGGAACGCCAGCGGATCGCGCTGGCCAGGGCGATCCTTCGCACGCCGGACGTCGTGCTGCTCGACGAGGCGACCGCGCAGGTCGACGGCCGGACCGAGAGCGCGATCCACGGCTGCATCCGGCGGCTGGCCCGCGAGGGTGCCGTGGTGACCGTGGCGCACCGGCTGTCCACGGTGATCGACGCGGACACCATCGTGGTGATGGAGGACGGCCGCGTGCGGGCGAGCGGGAGCCACGAACAGTTGTTCGCCACCGACACGCTGTACCGCGAACTGGTGGAGGCGCTGCGGATCGCGGGGGAGAGCACCCCGGTTCCCGGCTGAGGCGATCAGGCCGAGACGGAGCGGGGCATCTCGCGATTGACCTCGTCGAGCCGGGTGGCGACGGTCCGGCAGGGTTCGCAGCCCGCCAGATGCCCGGCGATCAGATCCGCCCGGCGGCCGGGAACCCCGCCGCGGAGCCACGCGCCCATCCGGCGCCGTGCCTCCTGGCAGCACGGCGTTCCCGTTTCGGGGACCTGCGCCTGAAGGAAGGCCTGGCGCAGTCCTTCACGGGCGCGCAGGGCCAGGACGGAAGCGCCGTTGGGAGACACCCCCAGCAGCGGGGCCACCACCCTCGGCGAGTCGCCCTCGGCTTCGGTCCGCCACAGCACGGTCCGCCAGCGGCCGGGGAGCGCGCAGTAGGCGGTCCACGCCAGCCGGGCGTTCGAGCGGAGGATGAGGAGTTCTTCCGCGCCCACGGTCCCGATGGCCTCCTCGGTCGCCGGGGTCGTGCCGTACAACTCGACCCGCTTGTGGTGGTGGCTCCATTTGACCACCAGATTCCGCATGGTCACCGCGAGATAGGGCCGGAGGTTCTCCCGCGGGCCACCGCCGGAGCGGATGACGCTCAGCACGCGCACGAAGGCCTCGGCCACGAGATCGTCCCGTTCGGCGGGCTCGGCGACCCAGCCCGCCGCGATCCGGCGGAGCGGTTCGGCGTGCCGCCGGAAAAGCGCTTCGCCGGCGGCGATGTCACCGGCGCGGAGGGCGTCGAGCAGCGCGGCGTCCGCTGCGTCGCGCTCGGCGTCTTCCCTCATCACGCGTCACCGTAACCCGGACGGTGCCGGATCGCGATGACCACGGTGTCGTCGGCGTGCAGGACGATTTCGAGCATCTCGGTGGCGAGGGCGTCCGGGATCTCCGCGGTCGGCCGTCCGGCGTTGCGCCGCGCGGCCGCGAGCAGTCGTTCTTCTCCTTCCTGGAAGTCTTTGCGGCTTTCGACCAGCCCGTCGGTGTAGATGACGAGCAGGTCGCCGTCGGCGAGGGTGCGGTGGATGAGGCTTTCGCTGCCGGGGTCGGGAAAACCGACGCCCCGGCCCGACGTCGCGGCGGCGAGCAGTTCGGTGCCGCCGTCGGCGGTGACCAGGACGGGACGGGGATGGCTGCCGTTGGCGAAGGTGACGCCGCCGGTCGCCGGATCCAGCCGCGCCAGCAGCACGGTCGCCATCAGCTCGGGTTCGATCGTCGCCAGCGTGCGGGCGGTGCGGCCGATCAGGTCGCGGAACGGATGGCCTTCCAGCGCCAGGGTGCGGATCGCGTGGGTGACGGTCAGGGCGTGCCGGGTCGAGGTGACACCGTGCCCGACCGCGTCGACGAGCGTGATGTGGACACAGCCGTCAGGAAGGACGAACCAGTCGTAGAGATCCCCGCCGGTCGGGGAATCCTGCTGGCTCGGCGCGTAGTGCACGGCCAGTTCGAAGGGCCCGGCGGGCGGTGGCGGCGGGCGCAGCGCGTCCTCCAGTTCGCGGAAGATCACCGCGTGCGCCTTCCGGAGCTGTTCGTCCCGTTCCTCCAGCTCGACGTACATCGCGAGCACGCCGCTGTTCGTCTCGGCCAGTTCGTGTTTGAGCTCGCGCTGCTCCTTGGCGACCGCGTCGGCGCGGGCGACCAGCGCCAGCATTTCGTCCCGTGTGGCCGTCTCGTCGTCGCCGGGCACCGGCAGCGGCCCGGTGCCCGCGTCGAGATGCCAGGTCAGGCTCGCGCCGTCGCCGGGAGCGGGCAGGAGGGGAAGGGTGTTGCGCTCAGGCTGCCCGACGGGCCGGGCGGACTCCAGCGTGACGGACAGCCTGCCGTCGGCCATGGCCGACGAGAGTTCCGTCGTGGGACCGCTTTCGGCGAGCAGGGTCACCGCGAGCACCAGCCGCGCGCGCTGATCGGCCGGGACACCGGCGGCCGCGCACGCCTCGCGCACCCGGCGGCGCAACCGGACGACGTCTGTCACGAAAGTCCCTTTCCCGGTCCGAAAGCGATCAGCGCGGCGTCGTCGCGCAGGTCGCGGTGCCGGTGCGCGAGATCCGCGGCGAACAGCGCCGTCGCCGGAAGCGGGCCGAGCGCGGCCTGCCCGCGCCAGGCGGTGCCGATCCCGTCGGTGTGCAGGGCGAGAAGTTCCTGGCCGGTCAAGGAAAGCGTCCGCACCCGCACAGGCGGCAGGGTGAGGCCGACGACGCCGGGAACGCTCAGCAACGGCCTGGTGTGCCCCGGCGTCAGCACGAGCCCGCTGATGTTGCCGACACCGCAGAACTCGAGCCCGCGTTCGGAAAGCCGGGCGAGCGCGACCGCCGCGCCCCTGGTCTGCCGCAGTGCCCGGTGCATGGCGTTCAGGTGCTCGGGCAGCGCCCGGTCCGGATCGCGGCGGAACACGGCGATCGCAGCTTCCGCGGCGTCGCTCGCTTCGGGACCGTGACCGAGCCCGTCGACGAGGACGGCCGTGCGGACGCCGGGCATCGCCGAGACGGCCAGCGCGTCTCCGCACCGCTCTTCGCCTTCGCGGGGGAGCCGGACGTGAGCGACATCGGCGCCTTGGTGTCCGGGCGCGAGGATCCTGGCGGCCGCGACGGTGCCGACGCCCGCCGCGGACCGGATGCGGAACTCGGTCGCGAGCCTGCCGACGGCGCCGAGGCCGGTGCCGAGCGTTTCGGTGGTCGTGTTGCCGTCGACGCGCCAGTGGGCCAGATCGTCCATCCCAGGGCCGGTGTCGACGGCGTGGACCTCCACTCCCGGCCCGGCCAGCGAGCGCTGGACGAAGACGGCGCCGTCGGCGGCGTGCTTGTCGAGATTGGTCGCCAGCTCCGAGGCGACGACGGCGGTGCGTTCGGCGAGGACTTCGGGAAGACCCGCTTCGGCCGCGACCTCGCGAGCGGCCCTCGTCGCGGCGTAGACCGCGCTGATGTGGTCGATGTGGATCAGCCGGGTGAGTGCCGCGTCGACGACGGTCATGGCTTCCAGCGGACGACGGTGACCGTGGTGCCCTCGCCGGGTCTGGTGTCGATGGTGAACTCGTCGACCAGCCGCCGGGTGCCGCCGAGGCCGTGCCCGAGGCCGGCGCCGGTGCTGAACCCGTCGGTCATGGCCTGGTCGACGTCGTCGATGCCGGGACCTTCGTCGCGGACGGACAGGGCGATCCCCACGCGTCCCCGGCGGTCCCGTACGGCGGCGATGGTCATCGTGCCGCCACCGCCGTGGATGTAGGCGTTGCGGACGAGTTCGCTCGCGGCGGTGACGATCTTCGTCTGGTCGACGATCGAGAAACCGGCCGCGACCGCGTCGGCCCGGACCGCGTGGCGGGCGGTGAGCAGATCCTCTTCGGCGCGCACGGCGTGGTCACGCGCTTCCGGGGTGATGAGCTCGTCAGGAAGCACGAGGCGCCTCTTCGGCGGCCTCGGCGGGACGTCGCCATCCCAGGAGTTCCATGGCTTGTTCGGCGTTGAGCGCGGTCTGGACGCCGGTGAGCCGCAAGCCCAGATCGGACAGCGTGATCGCGACGGCCGGGCGCATCCCGGCGACGATCATCCTGGCGCCGAGAAGCCGTCCGGTCGCGGCCAGTTCCATCAGCACGCGCGCGACGAACGAATCGATGATCTCCAGCCGGGAGATGTCGAGGATGACCCCGCGGATCCCCTCGTCGGAGATCCGGGTGGTGAGCTCGTCGGTGAACTGCAGCGCGGTCGTGTCGTCGAGATCGCTGAGCAGCCCGCTGATCAGGATGTCCCCGAGCCGCAGGATCGGCAGACCCGCGCGCGGGTTCACCCGGTCACCACGCCGGGCCGCGAGTGGTCGTCGATCAGCCGCATCGCCGTGGCCAGCGCGTCGGCGAGCGAACCGCGGGTCTCGATATGCGACAGGTCGATACCGAGCTGGGTGACGGTCTGCGCGATCGACGGCCGGACACCGCTGATCAGGCATTCCGCGCCCATGAGCCGGACCGCGCTGACCGTCTGCAGGAGATGCTGCGCCACCGCGGTGTCCACTGTGGACACGCCGGTGATGTCGATGATCGCCACCCTGGCCTCGTGGGCCTGGATCGCCTCCAGGAGGCTGTTCATCACCACCTGCGTGCGGGAGCTGTCGAGGGTGCCGATCAGGGGAACGGCCAGCACCTGGCGCCACAGCCGCACCACCGGGGTGGACAGTTCCAGCATCTGCTGGTGCTGCCGCCGGATGATCTCTTCCCGGCCTTCGACGTACACCGAGAACGTGAGCAGGCTCGCGGCGTCGAGGAACCGGTTGACCTGCAAGGAAGCCCGGTAGCGGACCTCGGGGTCCCCGGTGTGGCTTTCGATGGCGGCGAGCGTGGTCCGCTTGAGGCCGAGGATCGCCATCGCGGTGGAGGTCGGCGCGGCACCGGCCCGCGCCCGTCGCTCGGACAACCCCCGCAGCGCGGCGCGGACGGCTTCGTCGCGGTCGACGATCCGTTCCAGGCGCAGCTCGGTGTCGAGGGCCCCGCGGAGCGCGCCGAGCAGTTCTTTGGCCTCGCGCCGCAGTTCCTGCTCGCCGGTCCAGGCGGGCGAATCGGTCAGCTGCCGGCGGACCCAGTCGTCGATCAGGTCTTCCTGGCCGACGTCGAAGATCCGCGACAGCAGGTCCCGGACGGCGGAGTCGTCGGTCTCCGGCACCACACCTCCAGGGTGTTCGTGTCGCACCCGCGTCCACGGTGGCACGACTGTTGTCATATGACAACAGTGACCCTACTCCAGCGGCGGACAAACCACCGTCCCGGCTTCAGAACTCCGCCGCCTCGCGGAACTCGCGAAGCCCGGTGGCGAGCGCGGTCCTGGCCTCCGGGGTGAGCTTCTCAAGCACCGCCCCCAGGCTTTCGCGGCGGCGTGCCCGCAGGTCACGCAGGTAGGCGCGGCCTCGGTCGCTGAGCCGCAAGGTGAGCTCCCGCCGGCTGTTCGTACCGGGCAGCCGGTCGACGAATCCGACCGCCTCCAGCCGGT
Source organism: Amycolatopsis alba DSM 44262 (assembly GCF_000384215.1). Classification (NCBI taxonomy): domain Bacteria; kingdom Bacillati; phylum Actinomycetota; class Actinomycetes; order Pseudonocardiales; family Pseudonocardiaceae; genus Amycolatopsis; species Amycolatopsis alba. Next base: position 5,915,570 of record NZ_KB913032.1, read on the forward strand.
CGCACAGGCGGCTCACCAGCGGCGGGGTCGAACCGAGCAGCTCGGCGAGCGCGCGCAGGTTCAGGCCGTCGTGGTGGTCGAGCGCCACGACGGCACGTACTTGGGACGTCGACAGCGGACGCGGTGACGCCTCGCGAGCGCGTTCGAACATGATCTCGAGCAACTCGGCCGTCTCGGCCACCGCCGCCGCCACCGTTTCGGTGCCGGGCGGCTCGGAGGACCGATTCACGACACCCACTCTCGCATCCTTATGCTGAACTGTCAGCTCAGCTGGTCGCGGTACGCCCATCGGCCGGCCCGCACGGCGTGGTGCGGGAGGCGATGAGGTGGACAGATCCTTGGCGGTCGAGCGGATTCTGAGAGGCGTTCAGCCGCATCAGCTGCTCGACGGATTGCGCTCGGCGCTCAAGGAGCATTTCGACGCCGTCGCCGTCGACCTGCTGATGGCCGACTACAGTCTCGCCGAACTGCGCCGGGTGACCGTGCTGCCCTACACCACCGACCCGGTGCCGGTGGCGGACACGACAGCGGGCGAGGCCTTCACCACGCAGGGCGCGACGTTCGAGACCGTCGAGGACGGCATCCGCGCCCACCTCCCGGTGTCCGTGCGCGGAGACCGGCTCGGCGTCCTCGTCGTCACCCTCCCCGAAGACCAGGAGCCGCCGGTGTGGGCGGAACTCGGCCGGTTCGCCGAGGCGCTCGCGCACGAGGTCTTCGTCGCCGACCGCGACACCGACCTCTACGTGCAGGCACGCCGGTCGTCCCGGCTCACGCTCGCCGCCGAGATGCAATGGCAGCTGCTCCCCGGCCGCGCCTGCGCCCGCCCCGAATTCGCCCTTGGCGGGCAGCTCGAACCCGCGTACGCCATCTACGGCGACTGCTTCGACTGGTCGGCCTCGGCGCACAAGCTGTCGGTCACGCTGGTCAACGGCATGGGGGACGGCGCGAGCGCGGCACTGCTGACCAACCTCGCCGTCAACGCGCTCCGCAACGCCCGGCGGGCAGGTATCCCGCTCGACGCCCAGGCCGAACTCGCCGACCAGGCCCTTTACGCCCAGCATCGTGGCCAGGAGCATGTCGCGGCTCTCCTGCTGGAGTTCGACCTCGCCACCGGCGCGATCGACGCCGTCGACGCCGGATCGCCCCGCCTGTGGCGGTTCCGCGACGGGGAGACCGAGCGGGTCACCTTCGACGAGCAATTGCCGCTCGGCACCTTCGAGGACACCTCGTACACCGTCGAACGCCTGCAGGCGGCGCCCGGTGACCGCTTCGTGTTCGTGAGCGACGGCGTCTACAACTCGGCCGGCCCGCACGGTGAGCTCTACGGCGACCGTGAACTCTCCGAGGCCATCGTCGCGACCGCCGATCTGCCCGCGGCCCACGTGCCGAGGGCGGTGCTCGCCGAATTGGGCGAGCACCGCGGCGGCGGGCCCGCCGCCGACGACGCGATGGTCGTCTGCCTCGACTGGTTCGGGCCGAACCCCGGCGCGGACCTCACGGTTTCATCGGCGTAGGCCGGCCTTCGGCAGCTTCAGGTGCTCGCGCAGCGTCGTGCCTTCGTACGCGGTGCGATAGACCCCTCGGTCCTGGAGTTCCGGCACCAGCTTGTCGACGATGTCGTCGAGCGCCGCGGGGACCAGATGCGGGCTGATGTTGAACCCGTCGACGGCGCGGTCCCGGACGTAGCGGGCCCATTCGTCGGCGATCCGCCCCGGCGTGCCGACGAAGGAGTGCTCGCGCGGCTGGACCTCCAGGACCAGTTGGTGGATCGAGAGGTTCTTGCTTTCGGCGAGCTCGCGCCACTGCCGGATGCGGTCGAGTTTGCCGGTGCGATGCTCGACGGAGAGGGTCCCGCGTGAGGGATCCAGTTCCTCCTCGGTCGGCTCGACGTCCGGCAGCGGGCCGTGCGGGTCGTACCCGGAAAGGTCCCGGCCCCAGTACTGCTCCAGGAACGAGATGGCGCGCTGCGGGTTGAGCTGCCGCCGCCGGATGTCCTCGCTGCGTTCGGCCGCGTCGGCCGGGGTGTCGCCGAGGACCACGGTGGCGCCGGGCAGGATCCGGACGGCGTCGGCGGGACGCCCGTGCCTGGCCAGCCGCGCCCGGAGATCGGTGGCGTAGGCGAGCGCCTTGTCGTACGCGGTGTTCGCCGAGAAGACGACGTCGGCGTGCTTCGCCGCGAGTTCGCGTCCGCCAGGGGAATCACCGGCCTGGAACAGCACCGGCCGCCCCTGCGGGCTGCGGGGGACCGTCGCCGCGGCACGCAGGCCGACGAGGTCGGTCCGCCGCTCGATCACGGCACGATCGCCCGCCCACAACGCGGAGGCGGCCTCGACGAACTGGTCCGCCCGGTCGTAGCGGCGTTCGTGGTCGAGCCAGCCTCCCCGGCGGAAGTTGGCGCCCGTCCAGGCGTTGTCGGTGGTGACGATGTTCCAGCCTGCTCGCCCGCCGGACAGGAAGTCCAGTGTGGACAGACGGCGGGCGAGGTCGGCGGGGAAGTTGTAGGTGGTGTTCTGGGTGGCGACCAGGCCGATGTGCGTGGTGGCGGCGGCGAGCGCCGAAAGCTGCGTGATCGCGTCCGGCCGCCCGGCGACGTCGAGGGCGAGGATCCGTCCCCGGTTCTCGCGGACGCGCTGGCCGTCGCCGAGGAAGAACGCGTCGAACAGGCCGCGTTCCAGCGTCCGGGCCACCGAGACGTAGGTTTCGATCTCGGTGTGCGCCCCGTTCGACGGGTCGTCCCACAGGTATTGGGCGCCGACACCGACGTAGAAGACACCGAGGTGCAGCTGCGCGTGTTCGCTCACGATCATCCCCTCGAAGCGGCGAAACGGTTGACGGGGCGGGGCAGGCCGAGTGCCGCGCGCAGGGTCGTGCCCGGCTCGGGCACGCTCAGCACCCCTTGGGTGCGGAGTTTCGGGAGCACGGTTTCGAGTAGCGGCGGCAGATCGGCCGCCAGCTCCGCCGGATGCAGCCGGACACCGTCGACGACCGTGCCCAGCCACGCGAGCAGATCGGCGAGACCGTCGGTGGAACCGGTGTACCGCAGGCGTTCGGTGTGCTCCCAGCGGATCGACGAGTCGAGGCGCCGCAGCCGCTTTTCGGCCGTCTCCTTCGTGTTCAGCAGGACCTCGACTTCGGCGAAGACGCGGGGCGTACCGGATTCCCGCGCCCGATGGACCCGGCGGCGCAGGTCGTCGAGTCCGCTGCCGCCGACCAGGACGACGTCGGGCCGAGCCTCGTCCACCAGGTGTTCCGGGGCGATCACGACCGGCAGGCCCTGCGGCGGCCTCGGCGTGATCAGCGGGCCCTTGACCGAGAACGCCGTGCCCTCGAAGTCGACGTGGTGGACCTTGTCGGGATCCAGGTAGCGGCCGGACTCGACGTCCTTGATGACGGCGTCGTCCTCCCACGAGTCCCAGAGCCGCCGCACCACGTCGACGACGTCGGTGACCTCCCGGCTCAGCCCCGCCGGATCCAGCGGACCGACGCCGACGGTGGCGAGGGAGTCCGCGTCGTCGGCCGCGCCGACCAGCCAGGCGGCCCGGCCGTGCGACGCGTGGTCGAGGCTCGCCAGCTGGGTCGCGACATGGAACGGCTCGGTGGTGGTCACGTGCGCGGTCGCGCCGAGGCCGATCCGGTTCGTCCGCGTGGCGACGTACGCGGCCCGGCCGAGCGCTTCCAGCCGGAGACCGCTCGGCGGCGGCAGCGGCGAATCGTCGAAGGTGACCAGCGTGAACCCCGCGATCTCGGCCGCGAGGACGAGATCGACCAGCGTGTGCGGGCTCAGTCGTTCGGCGACCGGGCGCTCGTCACCGAGTCCCGCCGCGGGATGTGCGCCGTCGCCGTCGAGTTCGACCGCGAGGCGCACCGGGCTGCCGTCAGTCCGGGAAGTCATCGCATACCGCCTCTCGTCCAGATCTTTCGAGAGTTAACGGCCGGACCGGTGTCGCGCACGCTTGTTCAGGATGTGGGAGCGGGAATGAAAGCCCGCCCGCCGATGTCGCAGCCGTCATGGTCATCCCTCTCGACGATCCGGTCTGGGCTTCGCTGACCGGGCAGCACACACGTTTCGCCGAACGTTCCGGCCAGGTCCTGCGCTACCAGGTCGACGTCGCGCCCTTCCTCGCCCTGCCACCCGAACCGGACGACGGGGTCTGGGCCGACGTCGCCGCGCTGGCGGGTCCGGGCGCGACGGTCACCGTGCACAACTCGCTGCCCGTCCCGCCGGAGTGGGAGGTCGTCGACAGGATCGGCGGGGTACGGCTGGTCGACGTCGCGCTCGAAGCCGCCGAAGATCCCGAAGCCATCCGGCTGGGACCGGACGACGTCCCGGAGATGCTGGACCTCGTCGAGCGGACCAAACCGGGGCCGTTCCGGAAACGGACCGTCGAATTGGGGACCTATCTGGGAATCCGGCGAGACGGCGCCCTGATCGCGATGGCGGGGGAGCGGCTGCACCCGCCCGGCTGGACCGAGATCAGCGCCGTCTGCACCGACCCCGCGTATCGCGGTCAGGGGCTGGCGACCAGGCTCATCCGCGCGGTCGCGGCGGGGATCCGGGCCCGCGGCGAGACACCGATGATGCACGCGGCGGCGTCGAACACCTCGGCCATCCGCCTGTACCAGTCGATCGGTTTCGAACTCGTGCCCCGGCCGGACTTCGTGCTGGTCCGTGTCCCGGAAGGAAGCTCTCATGACGACCTTGCCCGTACTCGATCTCTCACGCTTCCGCGACCCCGGTGATCGTGAGGAATTCCTCGCCGACCTCCGCCGGGCGGCTCGCGAGGTCGGGTTCTTCTACATCGTCGGGCATGGGGTGCCTCCGGAGCTGAGCGAAGAGATCTTTTCGGTGGCACGCCGTTTCTTCGCGTTGCCCGAGTCGGACAAGCTCACGATCGAGAACGTCGGGTCGCCGCAGTTCCGGGGCTACACCCGGACCGGCAACGAATACACCGGCGGTTCCCGCGACTGGCGTGAACAGATCGACGTCGGCCCGGAACGCGAAGCGGTCGAACCCGCGCCCGGCGATCCGGCCTGGGTACGGCTGATCGGCCCGAACCAGTGGCCTGACGCGGTACCGGAGCTGCGCGAGATCACGCTGGCGTGGCAAGCGGAGGCGTTACGGGTGAGCCGGGAGGTGCTCCGGGCCCTCGCGGCGAGCCTGGGGCAGGACGAGGGCTACTTCGACGCTTGGTTCGACGAGGAAGCCGCTACCCACCTGAAGATCGTCCACTATCCGCCGAGGCAGGCCGCCGACGAGGAACAGGGCGTCGGCTCGCACAAGGACTACGGCTATCTCGCCTTGCTGCAGCAGGACGAGATCGGTGGTCTGCAGGTGCTGGACGACGACGGCGGGTGGATCGACGCCACCCCGATCCCCGGCGGTTTCGTGGTCAACATCGGCGAGATGCTGGAGATCGCGACCCAGGGCTACCTGCGGGCGACCCGGCACCGGGTGCTCAGCCCGCCCGCCGGAGTGGACCGCTACTCGGTGCCGTTCTTCCTCGCGCCACGGCTCGACGCCGTCGTCGAACCGCTGGAGCTGCCCGCCGAACTGGCGGCGGCCGCCCGCGGGGTCAGCCAGGACGAGGACAACCCGTTGCTCGCTTCCTACGGGGAGAACGCCCTGATCGGGTGGCTTCGTTCGCATCCGAAGGTGGCGAAGCGCTGGTACCCGCCCTTGTGAAGATACGCTAACGAGGGATTTCAGAAACTCGCGATGGACTGAACAGCGCCGCCAGGCCAGACTTCGCGCCATGAAGGCATTGGTCAAAGCCGACCGAGCACCAGGTCTGGAACTCACCGACGTTCCGGACCCCGCCGTCGGCCCCGGCGACGTCGCGGTCCGCGTGCTGCGCGCCGGTATCTGCGGCACCGATCTGCACATCGACTCCTGGGACGACTGGGCGGCGCGCACCATCGCCGCGCCGCTGGTCATCGGCCACGAGTTCGTCGGCGAGGTGGTCGAGATCGGCCGGTCGGTGACGACGGTCAAGGTGGGCGACCTGGTGAGCGGCGAGGGGCACCTCGTCTGCGGAAGCTGCCGCAACTGCAAGGCCGGACGGCGTCATCTGTGCGCCAGGACCAAGGGCCTCGGCGTGCACACCGACGGCGCGTTCGCGCAGTACGCCGTGCTGCCCGAGATGAACGCCTGGGTGCACCGCACCAAGGTCGACCTGGACATCGCCGCGATCTTCGACCCGCTGGGCAACGCCGTGCACACCGCGCTGTCCTTCCCCGTCATCGGGGAGGACGTGCTGGTCACCGGCGCCGGCCCGATCGGCATCATGGCCGCCGCCATCGCGCGCCACGCGGGCGCGCGCAACGTCGTCGTCACCGACGTCAGCGAGCACCGCCTGGAACTGGCCCGCAAGGTCGGCGTCGATCTCGCGCTGGACGTCTCCTCGTCGACCATCGCCGAGGCGCAGGAACGGCTCGGCATGGCCGAGGGTTTCGACGTCGGCATGGAGATGAGCGGACGCCCCGAGGCGCTGCGGGACATGATCTCGAACATGTCCCACGGCGGCCGTATCGCACTGCTCGGCCTGCCCGCGTCCGACGTGTCGGTCGACATCGCGTCCGTGGTGCTGAAGATGATCCAGCTCAAGGGGATCTACGGGCGTGAGATGTTCGAGACGTGGTACTCGATGTCCGTGCTGTTGCAGGCCGGGCTCGACATCTCGCCGGTGATCACCCACCGGTTCGGCTACACCGAGTACGAAAAGGCGTTCGCGACGGCCAGGGAAGGCCGCTGCGGCAAGGTCATCCTGGATTGGACGGAGAACTGATGTACGGCGCGATGCGCGACGACCTCAAGGCCGGGCTCGCCGAGATCCGGGAAGCCGGGTTGTACAAGGGCGAACGGGTGATCCAGGGACCGCAACGGGCTTCGGTCAGTGTCGCCGACGGCGACGTCCTCAACTTCTGCGCCAACAACTACCTCGGTCTCGCCGACCACCCCGTGCTGGTCAAGGCCGCGCAAGAGGCACTGGACCGCTGGGGCTTCGGCATGGCCTCGGTGCGGTTCATCTGCGGGACCCAGCAGCCGCACAAGGAACTCGAGGCGAAGCTCTCGGAGTTCCTCGGCACCGAGGACACGATCCTCTACAGCTCGTGTTTCGACGCCAACGCCGGGCTCTTCGAGACGTTGCTGACCGACCAGGACGTCATCATCTCCGACGAGCTCAACCACGCGTCGATCATCGACGGCGTCCGGCTGTGCAAGGCGAAGCGGATGCGCTACCGCAACCGCGACGTCGCGGACCTGGAAGCCAGGCTGAAGGAGGCCTCCGGTGCGCGGTACCGGATGATCGCCACCGACGGCGTGTTCTCGATGGACGGCTACCTCGCGCCGCTCGACGAGATCTGCGCGCTGGCCGAGCGCTACGACGCGCTGGTCATGGTCGATGACTCGCACGCCGTCGGCTTCACCGGCCCGACCGGCCGTGGCACGCCGGAGCTGTTCGGCGTCCAGGACAAGGTCGACGTGCTGACCGGCACCCTCGGCAAAGCGCTCGGCGGGGCGAGCGGCGGCTACACCTCGGGCCGCGCGGAGATCGTCGAGATGCTGCGCCAGCGTTCGCGGCCGTACCTGTTCTCGAACTCGCTGGCGCCGTCGATCACCGCCGCCGCGCTCGCCACGCTGGAACTCCTGGGCTCCTCGGGTGAGCTGCTGACCAAGCTGCGGGCGAACACCGAGCTGTTCCGCCGCCGGATGACCGAAGCGGGCTTCGACCTGCTCCCCGGCGAGCACCCCATCATCCCGGTGATGATCGGCGACGCCGCCAAGGCGGGCAGGATGGCGGATCTGCTGCTCGACCAGGGCATCTACGTGGTCGGCTTCTCGTACCCGGTGGTTCCGCACGGTAAGGCCCGGATCCGGACGCAGATGTCGGCGGCGCATTCGACCGAGGACGTGAACCGGGCCGTCGACGCGTTCGTGACAGCAAGGTCCATGATGGAGGAATGATCGATCCGCGACGGCTGCGCGTGCTGCGCGCCCTCGCCGACCACGGCACCGTGACGGCGGCGGGACAGGCGCTGCACCTGACGCCGTCCGCGGTCTCCCAGCAGCTGGCCGCCCTCGAAGCCGAGTGCGGCCAGCAGCTGCTCCGCCGGTGGGGCAGGCGGGTTTCGCTGACCTCCGCCGGCGAGCTGATGGTGGTACACGCCAACGCCGTCGCCGCCGAACTGGAACGGGCGCACGCCACGCTGGCCGCGCTCGACTCCGGTGTCCAGGGGATGGTGCGGCTGGCGAGTTTCGCCTCCGCGATCACCATGGTCGTCGCACCGGCCATCGCCTCGCTGCGCGCCGGTTCGCCAGGGGTCTCCATTCAGGTGCAGGACGTCGAGGGGCACGCGAGCATCCCGCTGCTGCTCGACGGCGAGGTCGATCTGGCGATCACCGAGGAGTACCGGCTCTCGCCACGGACGGATGAAAGCAGGCTCACCCGGTTCCCGTTGTACGTGGAGCCGTTCGACGTCGTGCTGCCCACCGCGCACCGGCTCGCGGAAGCGTCCGAAGTGGACATCGACGAACTCGCCGACGACGACTGGATCGCCCCCAAGCCAGGGAATCCCTGCCGCGACGTGCTGATGATCGCGTGCGCCAACCCGGAGATCCGGCATGTCTCCGACGATTTCCGCGCGATCACCACCCTGGTCGCCGCGGGTGAGGGCGTGGCCTTGGTGCCGCGCAACGCTTTCACCGCGGTCCCCGGTTCGGTCGCCATCCCCTTGCGGGGTGAGCCGCCGCTGCGCCGCGTGTTCGCCGCTGTCCGCCGGGGGAGCGCGGATCACCCGCTGATCAAGGCCGTGCTCGCGGCCCTGCTGGACGCGGCGCCGGGTGATGCGAATGCGGACCGGGGGAGTCGCACTTAGGATCTTGGCACCTGCCGTCGGAGGAAAGACAGGGTGCGGATGCTCCAGATCGATGGCCTCACCTGGACCCTGACGATCGGGTTGATACTCGGGCTCCTGGCACTGGATCTCATTCTCGCGGCCGTGCGGCCGCACAAGGTCGGCTTCGGCGAGGCGGTGGCCTGGTCGATCGGCTACATCCTGGTCGCGGTGGCGTTCGGCGTCTGGCTGACGCTCGCGCACGGCGGCGACTTCGGGCAGCAGTACTTCGCGGGTTACATCGTGGAGAAGAGCCTGTCGGTCGACAACCTCTTCGTCTTCGTGATCATCATGAGCACCTTCGCGGTGCCAGAGGAACATCAGCACAAGGTGCTCACGTTCGGCATCGTCGTCGCGCTGATCATGCGCGCGATCTTCATCGCGCTCGGTGCCACGCTGCTTTCGTTGTTCTCCTTCATGTTCCTGTTGTTCGGGCTGCTGCTGATCTACACCGGGATCCAGCTGTTCCGGCACCGGGACGAGGATCCGGACGTCGAGAACAACGTGGTGGTGCGGACCGCGCGCCGCCTGCTGCCGCTGTCGCAGGATTACGACGGCGGGAAGCTGTTCACCCGGCTCGAAGGCAAGCGGGTGGGCACGCCGCTGGTGGTGGTGCTGCTCGCGATCGGCGGGATCGACCTGCTGTTCGCGCTGGACTCGATCCCCGCCGTCTTCGGTGTCACCGACGAGCCGTACCTGGTCTTCGCCGCCAACGCCTTCGCCCTGCTGGGCCTGCGCGCGCTGTACTTCCTCGTGAAGGGCCTGCTGGACCGGCTGGTGTATCTGTCGGCCGGGCTCGCGGTGATCCTCGGGTTCATCGGGATCAAGCTGATCCTGCACTGGGCCCATGTGGACATAAACGAGAACGTCCCGGAGATCTCGACGCCGGTCAGCCTCGCGGTGATCATCGGCATCCTCGTCGTGGTGACGGTGGCGAGTCTGCTCAAGACCCGCAACGATCCCTCCGCCAAGGCGCATCCGGGGTCGCTGCGCGGCTCTCGTCCGTCCGAAGAGGACTAGCGCCAGCCGTGCGTGAGGAGGTCGAAGATCTCCTCGACGGCCTTCCTCGGGTCCGATGTGCCGCGGGTGAGCGCCGGGATGTCCAAGACGAACCGCGCGAGTGCGCGGGAGGCCACGTCGTCGTGGTCCGCGCCGGCGTCTTCGGCGATGGCGGCGCCGAGGGCCGCGGCGTGCCGGGTCCACATGCGTTCGCCGTACTCCTGCAGCGCGGGGGTGCCGCTCACCAGCGCGGTGAACTCGGGGTACTGGGGATGGGCCGTGAGCGGGAGCCAAGTGGCGAGCACGTACTCGCGTAGGGCCTCGACGACGCTCTGCCCTGCTTCGCGCTCTCGCACGGCGGCGATCAGGTTCGCTTCGCGGTCCTGAGCCTCGTCGAAGACCAACGCTTCCTTGCCGGTGAAGTGCTTGAACAGCGTCGTGGTCGACACGTCCGCCGCGTCGGCGATGTCGCGGATGCTCACCTGGTCGTAGCCCCGCTCCAGGAACAGCTTCAGGGCGGCGTCCGCCAAGGCCTGGCGGGTGGCCGCCTTCTTGCGTTCGCGCCGTCCCGGTGTCTCCATACGCTGCACTCTACCTCATGAGTTGTCACGGTCACTAAGTTGACTCATTGCACTTTTTAAGTCGTTCTGCTTTTCTGGGTTCATGACGATCAGCATCATCGGAGCGGGCCCCGGCGGCCTGACCTGCGCCCGCATCCTGCAGAAGCACGGCATCCCCGTGACGGTCTACGACCGCGACCCGCATCCGCTTGCCCGTAACCAGGGCGGCAACCTCGACCTGCACGCGAACGACGGACAGTTCGCGCTGCGCGAAGCCGGTCTGCTCGACGAGTTCTACGCGCTCGCCCGCCCGGAAGGGCAGGAGATGCGCAAGCTGGATGCGAACGGGCGGCTCCTGGAACACCACGTCCCGGCCGAAGGGGAGCTGTTCAAACCGGAGATCGACCGAGGCCAGCTGCGTGGCCTGCTGCTCGACTCGCTGGAGCCGGGCACCGTGCGGTGGGGTTCTGTTTTGGAGAGGGTCGACCTTCCGGGGCGTCTGCGGTTCGCCGACGGGACGACCGTCGAAACGGATCTGGTCATCGGTGCCGACGGCGCGTGGTCACGGGTCCGCCCGGCGGTGTCGGCTGCGGTGCCCGAGTACTCCGGGTTCACCTTCCTGGAGGCCTGGTTCGACGACGTCGAGAACGCGCATCCCGAACTCGCCGCGCTCGTCGGCCAAGGCGGCGCGACGGCGGCCGACGGCGACCGCTGCCTCTTCGCCCAGCGCAACAGCGGCGACCACATCCGGGTCTACATCATCCAGCGCCTCCCCGCGGATTGGGTCGGTTCCCGTGGCACCTCGCAGATCCGCGCTCATCTGCTTGACGCCTTTTCCGGATGGTCGCCATCGATGTTGCGGATGATCACGGAGAACGACGGACCGTATGTGGATCGGCCGCTGTATGTCCTGCCGGTCCCGCACGCGTGGGAGCACACGCCGTCGGTGACCTTGCTCGGCGATGCCGCCCATCTGATGCCTCCGCTCGGCGTCGGCGTCAACCTGGCCATGCTCGATGCCTGCGAACTCGCTCTCGCGCTGGCCGGTTCCGCCAGTCTCGGCGAGGCGGTCGCGGTCTACGAGAAGACCATGCTTCCCCGTTCGGAGGAATTCGCGCGGCGGCTGGAGAACGGTGTGGCGGGTCTGCTCGAAGTGGACTGATCGTTGCCGGAAATCGGCGACCTTGTTGCTGGATGCTTGCTCACCGCCGGACTGCCTTTGCTGAGAGTCCCTGCTTCCGCGGTATGTTGCCGAAATACGGCGATGTGCGTTGTGGCCCGGAATTGTCGGTGGGCGGTTGTACGGTTCTTCTCGTGGAAGACTACTCGGCCTTTTCGGCTTCATACAAGGATTGTTCTGCTCTGACCGACGTGGAATGCGTCGCTGTCGCGAAGGAGGCGTCGGCGGATATCGCGCGGTTGGAGGCGGTCCGGTTCCGGGCGATCGCACAGTTGAGCCGTCATCGTGACGGAGCTTCCAGCGTGGTGCAGGAGGTGGCTTTCGAATTGTCTGTTGTGGACGGTCACGCGGGGGCGCTGGTGTCGACGGCGGAGGCGTTGACGACCCGGCTGCCTCGCACGTTGGGGTTGATGGACCGGGGGCTGGTGAGTGGTGCGGGTGCGGCGAAGGTCGCCGCCGCGACCGGATGGCTGTCCGACGACGACGCCCGCGCTGCCGACGCTCTGCTGGAGGATCGGCTGGAGGGCAAGAACACCGAGCAGATCCGGAAAGCGGCGAGTCACGTGGCAGGGATCGTGGATCGGGAAGGGGCGGAGCGGCGTACCGAGCACAATCGTGCGGGCCGTCGTCTCCGGGTGCGCCACGGCGAGGCCGGGGTCGCGTCGATCGAGGTCGAGGACGGCCCGGTGGAGAGGGTGGCCGCGGCTTACACGCGGATCGACCGGGAGGCGCGGGCGCTGCGGGCGGGTGGTGAGACCCGGACGCTGGACCAGTTGCGTGCCGATGTCGCTCTCGATCTCCTGCTCGGTGGGCAGGGTGGGCCCGGTGAACGGTCGGAGGTGTTTCTGTATATGGACTTGAATACTTATCTCGGGTTGAACGAGGATCCCGCGGATCTGGCCGGGCATGGCCATATCCCGGCGTCGCTGGCGCGGGAGATCGCTTCGGGTCCGGACGCGGTGCTGCGGCGGATCATCACCGACCCGTTGTCCGGGCAGGTACTGGACTTGGGGCGGGAGCGGTACCGGCCCACTGCCGGGTTGGGTGAGTTCGTGCGGGTGCGGGATCGTGAGTGCCGAAGACCCGGCTGTCACCGGGTCGCGCAGGCCTGCGACCTCGACCATTCCGTGCCGTGGCAGTTCGGTGGCCATACCAGCGCTGACGATCTGGTCGACCTGTGCCGCCGCGATCACCGGCTCAAGGACGAACCCGGCTGGATCTACACGCTCGCTCCTGATGGCACGCTCACTGTCACCACCCCGACAGGGCAGACCTACGACAGCTCACCACCACCACTGCACGAACCCCGGCCACCGGCGCCCACCGCCGACGAACCACCACCGTTCTGAGCCCGTCGCCGGAAAACGACGACGATGCCGAGCGTACGAGCCGCCTCCACACGGGACCCGTTACGTTGCCCTGGCAGAACCCCGTCGCCGAAAACCGGCCACGACTCGTCACTTTGGTTGGCGGCCGTCGCGGAAAACCGACCACACGCCCCCTCCGCAACCGACCTCTGTCACACCCGCAGCGCGCCAACCCGATGATGCGACCTGCACCCTGAGTGCCCCGGCCAAACAGTCGTTGCCGAAAAACGGCCACGCCCCACCCGCCCGCCGCGGCACGCCACCATCCCACGAAAGCGGCCGTTGCCGAAAACCGACCACAACCCGCCCCACCAAAACCTCACCCCGCGACAGAGTCCCGAGCAGGCAAAGCCGTAACCTCCAAAGCCGATCCCCGCGAAGGTTCCCGCACCACCAACGTAGCCACGAAAGTCAGCGCGATACAGCCGGTGACCCACCAGAAGAACACGCTCTCGTGCCCGGCCTGCTTCAGCGCCAAGGCGATCGGTTCCGAGAGCCCACCGAAGATAGCGGTCGCCAGTGCGTGCGGAAGGCCGACGCCGAGGGCGCGGACGTTGGTGGGGAACATTTCCGCCTTGATGATCGCCGACAAAGCCGTGTAGCCGCTGAGGAACACCAGCGCCGTGATCATGAGCAGGAAGGCGATCCACGGGTTCCCGGTCTTGCCGACGAGCGTCATGATCGGCACGGTCAGGAGCATGCCGCCGACGGAGAAGCCGAACATGACCGGGCGGCGGCCCCAGCGGTCGGAGAGGGCGCCGGCGACCGGTTGCATGAAGATGAACAGGAACAGGGCGGCGAAACCGATGAGCGAAGCGGTGGGCTTGGGGATTCCCGCCGTGTTCACCATGTACTTCTGCAGGTAGCTGGTGAAGGTGTAGAAAGCCACCGTCCCGCCGATGGCGAGGCCGAGGACGGCGAAGACCTGGCGGCGATGCGAACGCAGCAGGACCCGCAGACCACCGCGGGAGGGCGAGCTGTCGGCCAAAGAGCGTTGGAAGTGCTCCGATTCCATCATGCTGCGCCGGAGGTACCTCACCACGAGTCCGGCGATAGCGCCGAGCACGAACGGGATCCGCCAACCCCAGGCATACATCTGCGCCTCGGTCAGCAGCGACTGCATCACGATCATCACCAGCAGGGCCGCGAGCTGGCCGACGGTGATCGAGACGTACTGAAAACTCGAGTAGAACCCGCGTCGCCCCGGAGTGGCGATCTCGGACAGGTAGGTCGCGCTCGAACCGAACTCGCCGCCGACCGAGAGGCCTTGAGCGAGCCTGGCGACCACGAGGATCACGGGTGCGAGGATGCCGATCGACGCGTAGCCGGGCGTGAGGGCGATGGTCAGCGAACCGAAGCTCATCAGCGTCACGGACAGGGTCAGCGCCGACCGGCGGCCGAACTTGTCCGCGTAGAGGCCAAGGAGCCAGCCGCCGAGCGGGCGCATCAGGAAGCCGACCGCGAACACGACGGCCGTGGACAGCAGCTGGGCCGTCAGGTTTCCCTCGGGGAAGAAACTCGCCGCGAAATAAATACTGAACGAGGCGTAGACGAACCAGTCGTACCACTCGACCAGGTTGCCGAGGCAGCCGCGGACCACGTTCGCCACGACACCGGGGTTCTTGTGCGGCAAGGGAAGCTCCTTCGCTCCGGGAATGCCGACCATCATGAGCTGTGATCCCTGCGGTTGAGAAATAGAAATCCGCGATGGGCACATACCCGGTCGGCATGGTCTATCCCAGGAAGTCGCCGACCAGATCGCTCGCTTCGGGACGGCACTCGTCGAAGTAGGCGTGCCGTGCCCCGGCGAAGAGATGCATGCGCGCGCCGGGAATTCGTCCGGTCAGCAGGGGCGCGTTCGCCGGTGGCGCGAGCAGATCGTCGTCGCCGTGGAGAACGAGAGTGGGTGCGGTGATCTCCGGGAGCACGTCCCAGGCGTCGTGGCTGTTGCTCGCGACGAGGTGCCCGCGCACCGCGTGCGGCGGCATGCCGTGCGCCCCCAGCACCCGGTACGGCCCTGGGTTGGCGGCCCGCCAGGCGGGCGTGTACATCAGATCCTCCAGCGTTTCCCGAGCCTCCACAGAGGACCGGCGGGCCAGCGCCAGCCGCACGTCGTTCGACCGCTCGACACCGTGCTTGCCGCCTGGCGAAGTGCAGCCGAGGACGAGCCGTCGCACCCGGCCGGGAGCGCGCGCGGCGACCCACTGCGCGACGCGGCCGCCCATCGAGGTGCCGTAGACATCGGCTTCGGTGACTCCGAGTTCGTCGAGGACGGCGAGCACGTCGTCCGCGAAACCCGTTGTGGAATAGACGGAGTCGGGTGCGTCGCTGGCTCCGGTGCCGCGGTAGTCCATGGTGATCGTGCTCGGGAAGTCCCCGCGCGTGCGGTCCCACCAGGTGTGGTCGTTCGCCTGCCCGGCCAGCAGCACGAGCGGCCTGCCCGTGCCGTGCCACTGGTAGGCCAGCCGGGTGCCGTCGGCGGCGACGGCGTGGCCGGTGCGGGGGAGCGTGGTCATCCTTCTCCTGTTCGGTCGTCCCAGAGCCGCGCCGAAGGCCATTCGCCCTCGTGCACGGTCCGGTGGATCTGCTGGACCAGGGCCCGCGCGACGGCGTCGACGGCGGGGGTGACGCGGCCTGTCCGGGGCATGCCGAGGACGACGGTGCGCCAGACCTCCGGTGCGCTGACCGGCGCGGCACTCAGGGTGCCGTCGGCGACGTCCGCGGCGATGCCGATGCCGGGCAGGATCGTCCAGCCGTGCCCGCCGAGCACGAGGCGTTTCTGCAGCGTCATCGAGTTGGTCTGCACGGTGACCACCGGCTCGACGCCCGCCTCGCGGGCCGCGCCGTCGATGAGAGTGCGCAGCGCATGCCCCTCGGAGGGCATGACCAGCGGATGCGCCGCCACCTCGGTGAACGGGACCGCCCTCGCGGGCTCCAGCCCGGCCGACGGGGGAGCGACCGCCCACAGCCGTTCGCGCACCAGCGGGCGGACATTGAGCGACGGGGTGCTGGTCAGGTTGTAGAGCAGACTCAGATCGACGTCACCGTCGTCGATCCACCGTTGAAGATGCCCCGAGTACGCGGTGAGCAGCCGCAGCTCGATGCCGGGATGGTCGCGCAGAACGGCCGCCGTCAGTGGCGCGGCGAGCCGTTCGGCGGCGCTTTCCAGCAGGCCGACCGTGACGATTCCGGTGACCACGCCGGGTGCCGGGGTCAGTTCGGCACGGGCCCGGTCGAGTTCGGTGAGCGCTCGCCGGGCGCGTTCGACCAGCGTCGCGCCCGCCTCGGTCGGGCGCATCCCGTGCCGCGTCCGCTCGAACAGCGGCACCCCCAGTTCCTGCTCCAGGGTGCGGATCTGCCGGGTGACGGCGGGCTGGACGAGGTGCAGCAGTTCGGCCGCGCGGGTCACACTGCCGACCTCGGCGACCGTCACCAACGCCTTGAGCTGCTTGAAGTCCACCGTCGCCCCTTCACATCGCGGTCCGGTATGCGGCTATCACCATTAGGTATTTCACTTAACCTGTCATCATCGCTCATGATAGCCGTATGACCGAGGAAGAGACTGCGATCGTCGCGCTCGTGGCCGAATTCGTGGATCGCGAGGTCCGGCCCGTCGCCCAGGAGCTCGACCACACGAACACCTATCCCGAAAAACTCATCGACCAGATGAAGGCGATGGGTGTCTTCGGCCTGGCCGTGCCCGAGCCCTGGGGCGAGACGCAGGTCTCCGCCCAGTGCTACGCCTTGGTGACGGAGGAGCTCTCGCGCGGCTGGATGAGCCTTGCCGGCGCGATGGGCGGCCACACCGTCGTCGCGAAACTCCTTGCCATGTATGGCACGCAGGAGCAGAAGGACACCTACCTGCCGAAGATGGCGACAGGTGAGATCCGCGCGACGATGGCGCTCACCGAGCCCGGTGGCGGCTCGGACCTGCAGGCGCTGCGCACCACGGCGCGGCGCGAGGGCGACGAGTACGTCGTCGACGGCAGCAAAACGTGGATCACCAACGCGCGCCGGTCCCAGCTGGTCGCGTTGCTGTGCAAGACCGACCCCGCCGCCGAACCCGCGCACAAGGGGATCTCCGTCCTGCTGGTGGAGAAGGGACCCGGTTTCCAGGTCTCGCGGGATCTGCCCAAGCTCGGTTACAAGGGCGTCGAGAGCTGCGAGCTGTCCTTCGACGGTTTCCGTGCCCCGGCCACGGCGCTGCTCGGCGGTGAGGAGGGACGCGGCTTCACCCAGATGATGCGGGGCCTGGAGATCGGCCGGATCCAGGTCGCTTGCCGGGCGCTCGGCGTCGGCCGCGCGGCGCTGGAGGATTCCCTGCGTTACGCCCAGGAACGGGAGAGTTTCGGCAAACCGATCTGGCAGCACCAGTCGATCGGCAACTATCTTGCGGATATGGCGACCAAGCTCGAGGCCGCGCGTCAGCTGGTGCACCACGCGGCGCGGCGTCACGACTCGGGTGAGCGCGCGGATCTGGAGGCGGGGAT
The DNA here is from genome assembly GCF_000384215.1 of Amycolatopsis alba DSM 44262. Lineage (NCBI taxonomy): Bacteria > Bacillati > Actinomycetota > Actinomycetes > Pseudonocardiales > Pseudonocardiaceae > Amycolatopsis > Amycolatopsis alba. The sequence goes on from NZ_KB913032.1 coordinate 5,933,061, forward strand.
GGCGAAGTTGTTCGCCTCCGAGGCCGCGATGGAGATCGCGCTCGACGCCGTCCGGATCCACGGCGGCTATGGCTACTCGACCGAGTTCGACGTCGAACGGTACTTCCGTGACGCGCCGCTGATGATCGTCGGTGAGGGCACCAACGAGATCCAGCGCGGCGTGATCGCGCGCCAGCTGGTCGAACGGCACCGCATCCCGTCCTGAACAGCGAGGAAGGCAGTATGCGCCCACCACTCGAGGGAATCACCGTCGTCGCGCTGGAACAGGCCGTCGCCGCGCCGTTCGCGTCGCGGCAGCTCGCCGACCTCGGCGCGCGGGTCATCAAGATCGAACGCCGCGGCGCCGGCGACTTCGCGCGCGACTACGACCGGACCGTGCACGGGCAGTCGAGTTACTTCGTCTGGCTCAACCGGGGCAAGGAAAGCGTCGAACTCGACATCAAGGATCCGGCCGACCGGGCTCTGCTCGACGCGATGATCGGCCGGGCGGACGTCTTCGTGCAGAACCTCGTGCCCGGCGCCGTGGAACGGCTCGGCCTCGACGCCGCGACGCTGCGCGCGGAACGTCCGGAGCTGATCCACTGTTCGATCTCGGGCTACGGCCCCGAAGGCCCATATCGGACGAAGAAGGCCTACGACCTGCTGGTTCAGTGCGAAACCGGGCTCGTGATGTCCACCGGCACGCCGGAGACCCCGGCCAAGGCGGGGATCTCGATCGCCGACATCGCCACCGGGATGTACGCCTACACCGGCATCCTCACCGCGCTGTACGACCGCGAGCGCACCGGCAAGGGCGCGAGCCTGCACGTCGCGATGATCGACGCGCTCGGTGAGTGGATGAGCCAGCCCGCCTATTTCTCCCGCTACGGCAAGGAGCCACCGCGGCGCACGGCCGCGGCACATCCGTCGATCTCGCCGTACGGGCCGTACCGCACCGGTGACGACAAGGTCTTCCTGAGCGTGCAGAGCGAACGGGAATGGGTCGTGCTCTGCCGGGACGTGCTGGGGCGCCCCGGACTCGTCGAGGATCCGCGCTTCCGGACCAACGACGACCGCGTCGGCAACGACGACGAACTCACCGCGATCCTGGAAGAGACCTTCGCCTGCCTGGCCGCCGACGAGGTCGAAGACCTGCTGGAGCGTGCCGGGATCGCCAACGCCCGGCTGCGGACGCCCGAGCAGTTCACCCGGCATCCGCAGCTCGCCGCGCGGAATCGCTGGCGCGCGGTGGAAACCCCGGCAGGCGCGCTGGAGGCGTTGCTGCCGCCGGTCGAGGTGGACGGCCGGGAACCGGTGATGGGACCGGTTCCCGCGCTGGGGGCGCACAACGAGTCGATCCGGGCCGAGTTCGGCCCCGATGAGGAGGACCGAGCGTGAAGGAAATTCTGCAGTCCGGCCCGGCGGAGGCGCTGGCCTCGCTGCTCGACGTCGAACTGCCGGACGTGGAGCGCGACGGCCTGCCCCTGCTGTGGCACTGGTTCTACCTGCTGGACCGGCCGGCGCAGGCAGACCTGGGGCCGGACGGGCATCCGTTCCGCGCCACGATCCCCACGCCGCCGGAGCCCGGACGACGCCGGATGTGGGCGGGCGGCCGGGTGCGGACGCTCGGGCCGCTGCGCTGCGGGCTGTCCGCCACCCGGCACACGGAAGTGCTTTCCGTGCGGGAGAAACAGGGCAGGACCGGGCGGCTGACCTTCGTCGTCACCGGCCACAAGATCGTCCAGGACGGCCGGGTCGTGGTCGACGAGGAGCTGGACCTCGTCTATCGCGATGCCGCGTCCGGGCGGACCGAGGTGGACGGCGGGCAACCGGAGGTGCCGGTGGCCGAGGGGGAATGGGCGATCGACATCTCGCCGACGCTGCTGTTCCGGTTCTCGGCGCTGACCTACAACGCGCACCGCATCCACTACGACCGCGACTACGCGCGGGACGTCGAGGGCTATCCGGGGTTGCTCACCCACGGGCCGTTGCAGGCACTCGCGATGGCCGAGGCCGCGCGGCGGCAGGGAATCAGCGGGAGGCTGGCCTTCGACTACCGTCTCGTCTCGCCGTTGTTCGACCATCAGGGCATGGTCGTCCAGGCCGAAGCCGGAGCAGAAGAGACCGTCACCGCCGTCCGTGATCGCCACGGTCGGCGGACAGCCACCGGAACGGTGCGCCGATGAGTGATCTTCTCGTCAGTGCGAAGACTTTCCTGTTCGTGCCCGGTCACCGGCCGGACAGGTTCGCCAAAGCCGCCGCCTGCGGTGCCGACGTCGTGATCCTCGACCTGGAAGACGCCGTCGCGCCCGACCGGAAAGGGGCGGCGCGCGAGCACGTCCGGGCCTGGCTGGCGGAAGGCCATCAGGCGGTCGTCCGGATCAACGCCGCCGGAACCCCTTGGTACCACGAGGATGTCGCGGGCGTCGGACGCGCGCTCGCGGTGATGCAGCCCAAGGCCGAAGACCGCGCCGAGATCGACGCCCTCGCCGGACGGCTGCCCGGTATGCCGATCCTTCCGCTGGTGGAAACGGCGGCCGGGATCGCCGACGCGGTGGCGGTCTGCGGCGCGGACGCGGTGGTGCGCCCCGCGTTCGGCAGTGTCGACCTGGCCGCGCAGCTCGGTGTCGACCATCGATCGCACGAGGCGTTGCGGTACGCGCGATCCGCGCTCGTCGTCGCCGCGGCGGCCGCGGGCAGGGCGGCCCCGATCGACGGCGTGACCACGGCACTCGACGACGAGGCGGCGCTCATCGCGGACCTCGGTCACGCCAAGACCTTGGGCTTCACCGGAAAACTCTGCGTGCACCCGCGCCAGGTCCCCGTCGCCGACCGGGAGCTGGCCCCGTCGGAAAGCGAAATCGAGTGGGCGAAAAGCGTGGCCGGACTCGTGGGCGACGGCTCGGTGGCCGTCGCGGACGGTCAGCTGGTGGACAAGCCGGTCGAACTGCGAGCCAGGGCGATCCTCGACCGCGCGGGTGAGCCATTCCGACCAGCCGGATGACGCCGATCCGTCCTGGTAGTGCCCGCCGCATGGCGGTAGCGTTCCGTCGAGCGGACTTTTCGTTACGGTGAACGGAAAGGAGGCGTGGTCCGATGCACGAACCGCTGGTGACGGAATTCGTGACCACCGATCCGGAACAGGCGCGTGCCCTGATCGCCGCGGCCTATCAGGACAACCGGCTGCGGGTACGGGGCGCTGTCTCGAACTACCGGTTCGAGCACAACCGCTGCGACGTGGGGGACTTGCAATTCGACCTGCTGCACAACACGCTGACCACCGAGGTCGTCATCCAGCCGCTGGGCAAAGTGGTGCTCCTGCGAGTGCTGGGGGGTGAGGTGCAGGTCGAGGACGATCTCGGCGACCGCAGACTGGCCACCGGCGACGTGTTCGTCGCCGCGCACCCCGGCACCGGGTACCGGACCGGGATGCAGGGCGCGCGCCTGCAGATCACCAGTATGGATCTGTCGCTGTTCACCGGGATCGACCCGGCACAGGACGGCGGAGCGATCGAGCGGTTGCGCTACGAACCGGTGAGCCTGCAGAAGGCGCAGCGATGGCGCAGCACGGTCGAATACGTCACCGGGCTGTTCTCCTCGCCGGACGTGGTGAACGGCCCGCTGGTGCTCGGCGCGGCGGGGCGGCTGGTGGCCGCGATGGCGCTGAACACTTTCACCGCGGGTGCGGGCGACGACCGGCCCTGTGACCGCCGGGACGCCGTCCCGGAAACCGTGCGCCGCGGGATCGCCTTCATGGAGGCGAATCCGGATCTCGATCTCGGTGTCGCCGACATCGCCCGCGCCTGCCGGGTCTCGGTGCGCGCCCTGCAGCTGGCGTTCCGGCGGCATCTGGACATCACCCCCATGGCGTATCTGCGCCAGGTCCGGATGGACCGGGCCCGTGCGGAGCTCCGCGATGCCGGTGAAGGCACGACGGTGACCCGTGTCGCGGCGAAATGGGGCTTCCTCGACGGCAGCCGGTTCAGCTCGCACTACCGCGCGGCCTTCGGCGAGTCGCCCAGCCAAACCCTGCGGAGACCTTGACGTTCGTTTTCGTCGGTTCCGCTGTGCGTTTTCGCCGCTAGACCCGCGCGAGGGGCGAGCGGTTTCATGGACCCTGTCCACCAGCACGGCCCGGACCCCGCCCGCTGGTGCGTCGCTTCCCGGACCGGCCGGCCGGTTCCTTCAGCGGGACGCCGCGATCCCGTCGTACATGACACGACGGACGGCTCGGCTCATCGCCGCCTGCCGTTCCGGTGACGGATCGCGCAGTTCGGAGAGCACCGACGCGAGGATCATCCCGTTGATCGCGCGGGCGGTGGAGTCCACGTCCAGATCCTCGTGCAGATACCCGAGGCGGACACCGTGGTGGAGATAGCCCGCGGTCAGCTCGGCGGCGGTCCCGTAGAAGTCCAGTACTCGTTCCCGCATCTCGGCGTCGATGCCCGCCGCTTCGAGCAGGAGGAACCGGGCCATCCGGGGGTCGCTGCCGAAGATCCGGGCGAGCGCGTCGCCGATCCGGGCGCTCTGCCTGCGGTATTCGGCCAGGCTGTTGACCGCGTCCGGCGCGTTGTCCGCGGCCAGCGCGGCGACCACTTTCTCGACCAGGTCAGTGATCACGTGGTCGACGATGTCCCGCTTGTTCTGGAAGTACCGGTAGAAGGTGCCGTGCCCGATGCCCAGCCGCGCGGCGATGTCGGCGATCCCGGTCGCGTGGTAGCCACGTTCGGCGAAACAGTCGAACGCGGTCTCCACGATCTCGCGCCGTAGTTCCTGCTTCTTCCGTGCGGCCCTGCTGACCGGGGTCTCCGTCGTCATTCCGCCAGCTTATTGCCCCGCGCATTCAAATGACATACCGTTCCGGAAATGACACGTCATTCCGCGAGGGCGCTGGTGCTCGGCTGCGGCGGGACCCTGGGCTTCGCCTGGACCGCCGCGGTCCTCGACGCACTGCACACCCGTGCAGGCTGGGACCCCCGTGAAGCGGAAGTCCTGGTCGGAACCTCGGCGGGCGCCGAGGCGGTCGCCATGCTCGGGGCGGGCATCCAGGCGAAGGCGATCCTCGACGCGGTGTCCGGCGCGCCCGGCGGCGATGCCGTGGTCGCCGCGCATGTCCGGCGCGTGCCGGACCGGTTCCCGCCCGTGCCGTCCCCGCGCTGGCCCGCGACAGGGCTGGTCCGCGCCGCGCTTCGTCGGGACGTCGACACGCTTGCCGGTCTTGCCGGACTTCTGCCCCGTGGCAGGGGAGACGCGGGCCGGCTCTGTGAACTCGGGGACGCGCTGGCCCCCGGCGGCTGGGTCCCGCATCCCGCGACCTGGCTGATCGCCGCGGATCCGTCGGGCGAGCGGGTCGCGCTCGGCTCTCCGGACGCGCCACCCGCCCGGCTCGGTGAGGCGATCGCCGCGTCCTGGGCGATCCCCGGCTGGTTCCCGCCGTCCGTTGTGGACGGACAACCGCTGCTCGACGGTGGCACGGTTTCGCCGACCTCGGCCGATCTCCTGCTCACCCACGACGTCGGCGAGGTCGTGCTGATCGCGCCGATGAGCAGCGAAGGCGGCGCTCCGGCACGCGGCCCGGCCCGGCTGGAACGCCTGCTGCGGACGGCGATGACCAAGCGGGTGGACGACGAGACGCGGAAACTGCGCGCGGCCGGTGTCCGGGTGGTCCGGATCGAGCCGGCACCGGCCGATCTCGCCGCCATGGGCGCCAACTTCATGGACGGACGCCGGCGGGAGCACGTGCTCGCCACGGCGTCGAGGACGGCGCCCGGCCTGGTCGCCGACGCCTTCGAACGAGAAGGAGTACGCGCATGAGCAAGTACCCGGACCTCGACCTCGACGGCGCGCATGTCGCGATCACCGGCGCGGGGCAGGGCATCGGCAGGGCGACCGCGGAACGCATGGCCGCACTCGGCGCCCGCGTGTCCATCGGTGATCTCGACCTCGAAGCCGCGAAGCGCACCGCCGCCGACATCGGCGGGACAGCGCATCACCTCGACGTCGCCGACCAGGCCTCCTTCGCTGCTTTCGTCGGCGAGGCCGAAGAGGCGAACGGGCCGCTCGCGGTCCTCGTCAACAACGCCGGGATCATGCCCAACGGCGGTTTCCTCGACCTTTCCGACGCGCTGAACCGGGCGACCATGGAGGTCAACGTCTTCGGCGTCGTCCACGGTATGCGGCTGGCCCTGCCCGGCATGCTGGAGCGCGGTCGCGGACACATCGTCAACGTCGCGTCGCTGGCCGGGAAGTTCCCCGTCAAGGGACTGGCGATCTACAACGCCAGCAAGTTCGCCGTCGTCGGGCTGACCGCGGCGACCCGGCTGGAGTACGCGCCGCACGGCATCAGTGTCTCCGCCGTGCTGCCGTCGGCGGTCGACACCGCGCTCGCTTCCGGGCTCGACATGCGGCCGATCCCGAAGGTGAAACCGGGCCGGATCGCCGACGCCGTCGTGGCGTCCGTCCGCACCCGCGCCGCGGAGATCGCCGTGCCCGGTTACGTCGGCGCGCTCGCCACCCTCGCGGCCGTGACTCCCGAACCGGCGCTCAACGCCTTCCGGCGGCTGGTGCGGGACGACCGGGCACTGCGCGCCGATCCGCCGGAGCGGGACGGCTACCGCGCCCGCCTCCACCAGGACACCCACCGGGAGGAAAACGCATGACCACGCAGTACGACGCCGTCGTCGTCGGGGCCGGTTTCGGCGGGATGGGCGCGGCGATCCAGCTCAACCGGCTCGGCTACGACAATCTGCTCATCCTGGACCGCGAGTCCGATCTCGGCGGCACCTGGCATGTGAACCGCTATCCGGGGCTGGCCGTCGACATCCCGTCGGCCACCTACTCGTACTCGTTCGAGCCGAACCCGCACTGGTCGCGTCTCTTCGCGCCGGGCGCGGAACTCAAGCGGTACGCCGAACACGTCGCCGACAAGTACCGGCTGCGGCGCTACATGCGGTTCGGCTCGGTGGTCACCGGCGCGGTCTGGGACGAGGCGAACGCGCACTGGACGGTGTCACGGGCCGGAGACGAGCCGGTCACCGCGAAGTACCTCCTTACCGCGACCGGATTCCTTTCCCAGCCGAAGAAGCCCGACATCGCCGGGATCGATTCCTTCGGCGGCAAGGTCATCCACACCACCGCATGGGACGACGGCTACGACCTCGCGGGCAAACGGGTCGCGGTGATCGGCACCGGCGCGACCGCGGTCCAGCTGATCCCCGAGATCACCAAGGTCGCGCGGGAGCTCACCGTGTACCAGCGGACCCCGATCTGGGTGAGCCCGAAACTGGACTTCCCGGTGCCCAAGGCGGTCCGGCGCGCGTTCGCCGCGGTCCCGTTCACCCAGCGGATCGCCCGGCTGACCGGGACCGCGCTGCTGGAACTGATGATGGTCTCCGGTGTCCTGCACTACAAGCAGCTCCCGGTGGCGAACCGGCTGGGCAGGCTGTGGTGCCAGGCGCACCTTCGCCGTCAGGTGCGGGATCCGGGACTGCGCGCGGACCTGACGCCGCGCTATTCGTTCGGCTGCAAGCGCCCGACGTTCTCCAACGAGTACTACCCGGCCTTCACCAAGGACCACGTGCATCTGGAGACGACGTCCATCGCGAGGATCGACGAGACCGGGATCGAGACCGCGGACGGGAAGCGCCGGGACATCGACGTCCTGGTGCTGGCGACCGGATTCGACCTGTGGGAGGCGAACTTCCCGGCGGTCGAGATCATCGGGCGCGGCGGCCGGGATCTCGGGAAGTGGTGGCGGGAGAACCGGTTCCAGGCGTACGAGGGGGTCGCGATCCCCAAGTTCCCCAACTTCATTTCACTCAACAGCCCGTATTCCTACTCGGGACTGTCCTATTTCACCACCATCGAGACGCAGATGCGCCATATGGACCGGCTTTTCGGCACGATGCGGCGGCGCGGCGCGACCGAGTTCGAGGTCACCCAGGAGGCCAACGACGCGTTCCTCGACCGGATGACCGAACGCCTCGGCGACTCGATCTTCACCCTCGGGAACTGCGCCCCGGCGAACAGCTATTACTTCAACCCGCACGGGGAGGCGACCCTGCTGAGGCCGTCGTCCACCTTGAACGCCATCAAGGAGGCACAGAACTTCCCGGTCGAGGACTACACGTTCGCCTAGTGGCGAGGGTGCCGGGACCCCGCGCGGTCCCGGCACCCTTGGCGCTTACTGCCTGCGGAGCCGGAGAGTGACGAGCGCGCCCGCCGCGGCGAGGAAGACCGCGCCGAGTGCGTACGGCCACCACGGCACCGAGGTGTCGCCCACCGGGGCGGCGCCGTAACCACCGGCGGCACCGGTGCGGTCGTAGGTCGAGCCGGGCAGCTTGTCGCCGTAGCGGCTTTGCAGGGCCTCGCGGTAGGCGGCGAGTGTCATCTTCTCGCCGGTCTTCGCGACCGAAGAGCCGTCGAGGACGGTCACGGTGTCCCCGTCGACGGAGTACCAGGCGCCTGCCTGGGGCTCGCTCAGGAGATAGCCCTTGCCCGCCCGCGCCGCGAGACGCTTTTCGACGTCACCCGAGGCGACGTTGTAGACCGACCAGCCCGAGCCCTCACGCTGCGACCACACGGTCGCCGCGTCGCCGTTGCCCAGCGTGGCAGGCGTGGCGACGTAGGCGAGTTCGGCGGGGACGGCCGACGTTCCGGCGATGAAGCCCGCGGTCGGCTGGTACACCGCCACCGGCGTGCGCGGATCGGCCTTGGCGGTCCTGGCCGCGATGGCCGTGTCGGCCTTGGCGGCGCCGGGGAACACCGCCTTGGCGAGCCGCTGGGTGGTCGCGTCACTGGTGACCACTGTGGACACCGCGGCGAGGTCGGCGGTGGTGGGCGCGCCGCTGGGGGCGTCGGCCGCGGACGCGTGGCCGCCGAGTGCCAGTGACAGTCCGATGGCGAGGATCGTGGCGCCGAAGAAGGTTCGCTTCATGGTTTCAGTCCTTGATCCCGTAGACGGTGTGGGTCCAGGTGAACGAGTTGTTGGACCGGTAGGCGTTGTAGCTCATCTGGTTGTAGCGAGGGCTCGAACCCCACGGGTCGCCGTAGTACACCGTCGTAGCGCCATTGGTGTTGTCGTAGCCGTAGAGCACGTGCATGTGGCCGCCGCCGTTGGTCCAGCCGATCCGGGTGCCGATCGGCTGCCGCGCGTCGACCTGGGCCTTGATGGTCGCGAAGCTCAGCGTCTGGCCCGAGGAGTTGTAGCTGCCGACGTTGCTGAACCCGAGCCACCGGAACACGCGCTGCTGATCGCTCAGGTAGCCCTGGTTGTTCGCACAGTCCGAACCGGACTCGTTGTGCGCGACCTGGCAGAACTTGGTCTGGGAGATGGAGTGCCCGAAGTACGCGGCGATGGTGTTGCCGCTGGCGTCCCAGCACCAGTTGCTCTTCTCCTGCGCCTGCATCTTGATCGGGATCGTGGTGGCCGCCGTGATCGCGGGCGCCGCGGAGACGGGCGCCTGCAGGGCGACCATCGCGGCGACACCGGCGCAGGCCGTGGCCAGCCCGCGCCTGAGTGAGATCTTCACCGTCGGAACACTCCTAACTGGATGGTCGAACGCGAAGCACGCGCGGGCGGCTACCCGGAAGAGACTGGTGGGGACTTCGGCTACCCGACTGGGTGGCCGACCGGCGCGAGCAGGGGACTTGCGCTGTGACGAGGTGACACAGGGGCACTGTGAACAGTCTGAGATTCACCCTCTGGTGGCCTCGTGGCAAGGTTCGCGGCAATACCTAAGGGTCCGTATTGCCGATGCGGGCCTTCGCGTAGCGCAGGTCGGCGTCGCCCGATCGAGCTAACGTCGTGACTCCGGTGGTGTGGACCAGCGGAAAGCCCCCGGCCCGTGGTCACTGTTCGTGTTCCCGCCTTTCGGCGGGTGTCCTATCGGTATGGTCCCGAGCATGCCGACGATCGGTGCGGCACCGGTGTTCGTGGCCCGCGACACCGAATTGGCCGAACTGGTGCGCGTCGCCGCTAGCCCGCCGTCGGTCGCCGTCGTCGAGGGCGAACCGGGTGTGGGCCGGAGCCGCCTGCTCGAAGAACTGGCTGCCCATCCCGTGATCGCGTCGCGCGTGGTCTGGTCCGCCCGATGCGGTTCCTTCGCGCGACCGTGCCGTCTGGCGCCCTTGGTCGACGCGCTGCTCGGGAAGAGCGAGGTGGCCGCCGCCCATGCGGCGGGTTTCTCCCCGGTGACCGGCGTCCTGCGACGGCTGATCCCCGAATGGTCGCCGTGGCTGCCGTCGTTCCCGGAGAACGCGGACGCCGACACCGTCCGGCAGCAGGAGTTCCGCGCCGTGCGCGAAATACTGACCGGCTGCGGTCCGGCGGTACTGGTGCTCGACGACGTCCACGCCGCCGACGACGACACGTGGGAGTTCCTGCGCGGTCTCGCGGCGTCCCCGGCGACGTCGCTGAGCGTGGTGGTCAGCGCGGCGGCGTGCGGTCCGCGCCGATTCCCGCCGCTGCGGGAAACCGCCGCGCAGCTCTCGCTCCCGGCGTTCACCGCCGACCAGGTGCGGACACTGCTGGACGCCTCCTTCGGCCGCTGCGCGCCGGATTTCGCCGAAGCGGCGCACCGGCGGACGTCCGGGATCGCCGTCGACCTGACGGCCTTGGTCCAGAGCGTCGGTGACACGGCCGAGGCGCTTTCGGCGGACAGGCTGGCATCGGCGACCGTGCCGCCGATCGTGCGGAGCCGGGTCGCCGGGCTGATGACGGCGATCGGGCAGGCCGCGCAGGACGTCGTCCGCGCGGCCGCGGTGCTGGGATCATCCGCCGGGGAACCGGATCTGGGCGCGGTGTCGGCGTCGTCCGGCGGGATCTCCGGAGCGGTCACCGAAGCCGTGGAGGCGGGACTGCTGCGGGATCTCGGCCGCGGCCGGTACGTCTCGGGGAGCCCGCTGATCGCCGAAGCGGTCTACGCGTTGCTTCCCGGTCCTTCGCGGTGCGCGATGCACGGACGCGCCGCCGCCCGGCTCGCGTCCGGTGCCGAGCCCTTCGCGTCGCTCATCGCCCGCCACGCGCGGCTCGCGGGTGACATCGACGCGTGGACACAATGGACCGGCGTCGCGGTCGACAACGCCATCGAAGACGGCCGGACCGAGGAAGCGAGCCGTCTGCTCGAAGCCGCTTTGCGGGACACGGACCTGCCGCGGAGCGCGCGCGAGTCGTTCGCCGTCCGGCTCGGCCGGGAACTGCCGCGCAGCATCGCGCACGCCGGCACGGTCCGGCTGCTGCGGGAGATCCTGCGCGAATGGCCGCTGAGCAAGGCCGCGCGGGGCGAGATCCGGGTCCACCTCGGCCAGGTGCTGATCAACCAGGTCGGCAAGGTGGAAGCGGGCAGGCTCGAGATCGAACTGGGCGCGGCCGACCTCGGCAGGCGGCAGGCGCTGCTCGCCAGGGGACTGGTCACCTTGGCGCTGCCGCATATCGGGACGGTCCCGGTCGAAGAGAACTTCCGCTGGCTCGACGAGGCCGAACGGGCGAGCAAGGGGGAGCACGACGCCGGGCTGCTCGCCGCGATCGCCGCCAACCGGCTCTCGGCGCGGATGCAGATCGCCGATCCGGAGGCCTGGCAAGACATCGCGGACCTCCCGAGGGCCCCGGAATCGGCCGAAGTCTGCCGCCAGGTGGCCCGCACCTACATCAACCTCGCCGACGCGGTGGCGTGGAACGGGCACTACCCGGTCGCGCGGGCCTACCTCTCGACCGCGCGGCGGCTGATCCGCGACGACCACCAGCCCTATCTCGACGCGCTGGCCGACGGTACGGAACTGCGCCTCGACCTCGCGATGGGGGAGTGGGCGAGTGTCGCCGAGAAGGCTCGGGCGATGCTGACGCGGGTCGACAAGGACAGCTCGCTGGCCGCCGAGCCGCTGCTCGTGCTCGGCTGGTACGAGTACGGGCAGCACCGGCCGACGGCGGCACTGCGCAGTTTCGACGCGGCGTTCGCGCTTTCCGCGGGCAGTGTTCCGGTGCAGGCTTCGGCGTACGCGGGCCGCGTCGCGGTCCATCAGGCGGGCAAGGACCTGCAAGCCGCCCGGCGCCTGGCCGAGTACGGCCTGGAGACCGTGCGCCGCAAGAACAACTGGGTCTGGGCGGCCGAACTGATGCCGTTCGCCGTGCGCACCATGCTCGGGCTGGGACAGCACGTCGAGGCGAGGGAACTGCTCGCGGAGTATCGGCAGGGCATCGACGGCAAGGACGCGCCCGTCGCCAACGCGTCGGCGCTGCTGTGCCGGGGGATGCTGACACAGGCGCGCGGCGAGACACTGGCCGCCGGTGATCTGCTGCTTGGCGCCGCGCAAGCGTACTGCGCCCTGCCGTTCCCGTACTTCGCCGCCTACGCGGACGAACTCGCGGCCGTCTGCTTCTCGGAAGCGGGAGAGCAGGCGCGCGCCGTCGCTTCTTTCACCACCGCGGAGACGGTGTACGCGAGCCTCGGTGCCGCCGTCGACGCGCTCCGCTGCCGCCGGTCACTGCGCCGGTGTGATCCGGAAATGCCCCGACGCGGCCGCAAGGGGTACGGCGAGGGGCTGTCGCCGAGGGAGCTCGAGGTCGCCCGGCTCGCCGCGCAGAATCTCACCAACCGGGAGATCGGCGAGCGGCTGTTCCTCTCGCCGCGGACGGTCGAGATCCACGTCGGACGGGCGCTGCGCAAATTGGGACTGCCGTCGCGCACCGTCCTGACCGAGGACCTGCTCCGTACCGCGACCGGGGAAGGTTCCAAAACCGCCTGACCCCATTCCCTAGGGGTCCGTATTCGGCGATTCGCTGGGTAATTCGTGAAGAAACCCCAGGTGAGAGGCTGTTTCTTTAAATAGTGGATCCGGTGCCGCGCTCCACTATTGTTCCGTTTCCGCCGTCGGCCGACAGTTGTCCTGCATTCGCGATTTCCCTGAAAGGAATCACCGTGAGCAGAAAACGGATCTTCGGCGTGGTCGCCCTGACCCTGGCCGCGCTGGCACCGGCGGCGGGTATCGCCGTCGCGGCCGACTCCTCCCGTGCCGTCGCCCCCACCGATGTCGCGTCCTTGCCTTCGGGCGGCGTCCACGGCCAGAGCATCGGCGGCTCGCCCGCGTCGGTGAAGGACTACCCGTACGTCATCGCCGCCCTGCGGGAAGGTGGCTCGCGGCCGAAGGGGCAGAGCTGTTCCGGCTCCGTCATCGCGCCGCGGAAGGTCATGGTCGCGGCCCACTGCAAGGAACTGGCGGGCGAGAAGAGCGTCCTTTATGGACTCGACGACCTCAAGAGCGCGGGCGGCACGCAGCTGAAGGCCGTCGACTACAAGCTCCACCCCAAGTTCACCCAGCCCTGGAACGGCTACGACGTCGCCGTGATCACCGTCGACGGCGACATCCCGGCCCCGCCGGGCGGCTACGCGAAGGTCGCCACCTCCGCCGACACCGGCCTGGAGACGCCCGGCAAGGACGGGTTCAGCCTCGGCTACGGCAAGAAGGACATCAACGACTCCGCTCAGGACGTCACCCTGCACAAGCTGACCCTGCCGATCGTCGACGCGAGCCAGTGCACCGGCGTGGAGAACGGCGTCGACCCGAAGACGATGATCTGCGCCGGGTACTCCGACGGCCGCAAGACCGTCCTGCCCGGTGACAGCGGCGGCCCGTTCGTCGTCGGCGGGAAGGTCGTCGGGATCACCTCCTGGAGCCGCAGCGACTTCCGCTGGTACAGCGTCTACAGCAGGCTCAACAACGACATGGGGGACTGGGTCGCCGAGCAGATCGGCGGCGAGCAGCCGGGAGACGCCTTCACCCTCGCCGCGTCGCCTTCGTTGGTGAAGGTGCTGCCGGGGAAGTACGTGTCGGCGAGTGTCACGAGCAAGCCGGGCAAGAACGGCGCGGAGAACGTCACGCTTTCGGCATCGGGGCTGCCCGAGGGCGCCAAGGCCACGTTCCAGCCCGCCACGATCAAGGCGGGCGAAGTGGCGAAACTGACCATCGAGACCGCCGCCGGAACGCCGGAAAAAGCTTATCAGGTCACGATTTCCGGAAAGGGCACGACCGAGACGGCCACCGCCGGGCTCACCCTCACCGTCGGGTCGGGCGAACCTCCCGCGGGCGACCTGAAGGTGACCGTGAACCCGTCGTCCGGCTCCGGCCGCGCGGGCTCGCTGGTGAGCGCCACCGTCACCGCGACCGGCGGCAGCGGCTCGATCACATTGTCCGCCAGTGGTTCCGGGCTGCCGATCAACCCGATGTTCTCGCCGCGGAGCGTGTCCAGCGGCGGCAGCTCGACCATGCAGGTCTTCGCGCCGTTCCGGCCGGGCACGTACCCGGTCACGGTGACCGCCAAGGACAGCGGCGGCAAGACCGCGACCGCCACGTACACCCTCACCGTCCAGTGAACTTCGCCGAAACAGAGGTGACCACCATGCGTGACAAGACGAAATCCTTGCTGGCACTCGGTTTGTCGATCCCGCTGCTCGCACTCGGCGCCGGAACCGCCGTCGCCGCCGAAGGTGCGGTGATTCCCGCCAAGGAACACTACGGCGACCAGTACATCGTCGTCCTTCACGACGTCGCCGCGGCCGGGCAGGCGGTGTCCGCCGATCTGGCGAAGCGGTACGGCGGCGAGGTCCGCTCGGTGTGGACCACGGCCGTCCGCGGGTTCTCGGCCAAGAACATGACCCCGGCCGAAGCGCGGAAACTGGCCGCGGACCCGTCGGTCAAGGCGGTCTACGAAGACGGTACCGCACGCGGCACGGGCACCCAGCAGAACCCGACGTGGGGCCTGGACCGGGTCGACCAGAAGGACCTCCCGCTCGACAAGGCCTACACCTATCCCAACGAGGGCGCGGGCGTCACCGCCTACGACATCGACAGCGGCATCAACCCGTCGAACCCGGAGTACGAAGGCCGCGCCAGTCTCGGCAAGGACTTCATGGGCGGAGACGGCAAGGATTGCAACGGGCACGGCAGTCACACGGCTGGCACGATCAGCAGCAAGACCTACGGTGTGGCGAAGAAGGTCAAGATCGTCGGGCTGAAGGCACTGGGCTGCGACAACACCGGTCCGGACTCCGGCATCATCGACGCCGTCGACTGGGTGACGGCCAACGCGCAGAAGCCCGCCGTGGCGAACATGAGCCTGACGATGGACGCTCCCGGCGTCGGTGACGACGCGCTCAAGCGGTCGATCGCCTCGGGCGTCGTCTACGGCGTGGCGGCGGGCAACGCCTCCACCGACGCCTGCAACACCAGCCCGGCCCGCGTGCCGGAAGCGATCACGGTCAACGCTTCGGACTCCAGCGACAACCGGTCGTCGTTCTCGAACTACGGCAGCTGTACCGACATCTTCGCGCCCGGCACGAACATCACGTCGCTGAGCCCGAACAACGGTGGTTCGGCGGGTATGAGCGGGACCTCGATGGCGACGCCGCACGTCGTCGGCGCGGCCGCGCTCTACCTGTCGGCCAATCCTGGCGCCACGCCGCAGCAGGTCCGGGACGCGCTGGTGAACGGCGCGAGCTCGGGTGTCATCAAGAACGCGGGCAGCGGTTCGCCGAACAAGCTGCTGAACGTGTCGTCCATCGGCAGCGGCGGCCCCGGCCCGAAGTGCGGCGCCAAGTCGAACACCACGCCGGTGTCCATTCCGGACGCCGGGGCGGCGGTGACCAGTTCGGTGACCCAGGAAGGCTGTGACGGCAAGGCTTCCGCGTCGTTGCCGGTCAAGGTGGACGTGTCGCACACCTACAGCGCCGACCTCGTCCTCGACCTGATCGGGCCGAGCGGCAAGGCCTACCGGCTCAAGGGTTCCGGCGGTGTCGGCTCGGCAGACGGGGTGCACCAGACCTTCACGGTCGACGCCTCCGGTGAGGCGGCCAACGGCACCTGGAAGCTGAGCGCGCAGGACGTGTACCGGTTCGACACCGGGAGCATCGACGGTTTCACCGTCACGTTCTGAACCCACTGAGACTCGCCGGCAGGGCGGGGAGGGAAGCACCGGCGGGGCCCGCTTCGGCTGCCCCGCCGGTGCCGTCGTGAGTGACGGGTCGTGAGTGGTAAGGGGCGTTAGAGCGGACCAGCATTTGCCTACCCGCGCCTGACCTGCGCGTGGGTGGCGGTTCCGCGGCTGTCGGGCGGTCGCCCGGTCTTGAATCTTGATCAACGGAGGATCCGGGACGCTCACCGTCCCCGATCCTCCGTTGATCAAGGTCGCACCGGTCACGACCGGTGGCAGATACGCGACGGGGGAAGCTTCCGGACGTACAACGTCCCGAATCCCTCATCACCGAGACCGAGCGTGGAGGAATCAGGACGTTGAACGTCCCGAATCCTCCACACTCGACCGCCAGTCGCACCAGCGGGTAGACAAATACGGGTCCGTTCTAACCCGAATCGCCACTCACGACCCCATTGTGAAGCCGGGCAAAGTGCTCAGGTGCCCTCGGGTGAGCCGACACTTGACAGCGAAGTAAGTCTACCCTTAGTTTCCCCCTGTAACTTTCTAGGGCTAGGGGTGGGATGTCCAATATCGGGGGCCGTCCGGCCAAGATCGCGAGGGACGACATCCTGCGCGCCGGACGGGAGCTCGGGATGCGACGGCTCAGCGTGAAGGCGGTCGCGGCCCGGCTGGGGGTGACCGCGACCGCTCTCTACCGGCACGTCGACGGCCGGTGGGGGCTGGAGCGGCTGGTCGGGGAGAGCATCCTGGCCGAGCTGCGGCTTCAGGACGATCATGACCACGACCTCGAACAGCACCTGCTGTCGTTCGCCCTGCAGATGCGGGCCTTCGTGCTGGAGAAGCCGGGCCTGGTCACCTATCTGCAGCTGTTGTTCCCGCGTGGGGACGGCGGTCAGCGCCTGCTGAACACCGAGGTCGACGCGCTCGTCCGCCGGGGGTACGCGCCCGCCGAGGCGATCGTGCTCAGCGGCGCGGTCGCGTCGCTGACCATCGCGATGACGGCGTCCGAGGAGAACAGCATGGCGGCCGAGGAGGCCGACGGCGACGGGCTGGACCGGGAGCGGCAGGCGGTCCGCGACCGGCTGGCCGTCGACGATCGGCTCGCCGCGCCGTCCGCCGCGTTGCCGCAGGTGCCGCGGCCCGAGTACGTGCGGTTGCTGCTGACCGCGTCGATCCGCGGCCTGATCGGGTCCTGCCCGCCGGGCAGGCCGGTCGCCGAGATGGTGGCCGATCTGGCGTCCACCGGGAAGGGGCTGTGATGGCGCGCGGGTTCCAAGGCGCGGTGATGCGGGGTTTCGGGGCCAGGGACCACGAAGCGACCGTCGTCGAAACCCAAGAGATAACGCCGGGTTTCGTGCGGGTCAGGTTCGTCTCGCCGACGTTGTTCGAAGACGTCGTCGTGGAGCCGACGGCCTGGCTCCGGTTCTGGTTCCCGGACCCGGAAGGCGGCCAGACGGAGTTCCAGCGCGCGTACACGCTCACCGAAGCCGATCCGGAGTCGGGCAGGTTCGCGATCGACGTCGTCCTGCACGAACCCGCCGGTCCCGCGTCGCACTGGTTGCGGGAAGCGCGGCCGGGGTCGACGGTTCCGGTGATGTCGCTGGGTTCGTCGTCCTTCGCGGTGCCTGCCGAACCGCCCGCCGGCTATCTGCTGATCGGCGACTCCGCCTCGATCCCCGCGATCAACGCGATCCTCGAAGTGGTCCCGGCGGACCTCCCCGTCGAGCTCTATCTCGAAGAGCACGACGAGACCGACCGGCTGATCCCGCTGGGCCACCACGCGAGGCTGGCCGTGCACTGGGTGCCGCGCCTGGACGCGACGTCGCTGGCCGCGGCGATCGAGACGCGCGACTGGTCGGACTGGCAGGCGTGGCTGGCACCCGAAGCGGGCTCGCTCAAACATCTCAAGACCCGCCTGCGGGACACGTTCGGTTTCCCCAAGTCCGAGGTGCACGGCCGGGCGTACTGGTACTACGGCCGGGCCATGGGCGGGTTCCGCGGCGAGAAGGAAGCACCGGCGCCCGAGGCCCCGAAGCCGGTCGAGAAGGCGACCAAGGGGGCTTGGCGGGCACAGGCCGCCGGACGGCTGCTCGCGCCGGTGCGGCGCACGCTGATCTTCGCCGGGATCCTGCAGGCCATCGTGACCCTGATCGGTCTCACGCCGTTCGTGCTGCTGGTGGAGCTGGTCCGGCGGCTGCTCACGGGCGGCGAATCGCTGTGGGCGATCGGTGTTGCGGCGCTGGTGCTGCTCGGCGTGGGAACACTGCTCGAGTCCGCGCTCGTGCTCTGGCTGCACGCGGCCGACGCGCGGTTCGCCCGTGACCTGCGGCAGCGGTTGCTGGGCAAGCTCGCGAGGCTTCCGCTGGGCTGGTTCACCGCCCGCGGTTCGGGAACGGTCGCGAAACTCGTGCAGGGCGACACGCTCTCGCTCCACTACCTGGTCACGCACGCCGTTCCCGACGCGGTGGCCGCCGTCGTCGCGCCGGTCGCGGTGCTGGTGTACCTGTTCGCGGTCGACTGGCGGCTCGCCCTCGTCCTGCTCGTCCCGATCCTCGTCTACCTGGTCACCACGTCGATCATGGTCGTCCAATCGGGACCCAAGACCGGCCAGGCGATGCGCTGGGCGGAACGGATGGCGGGCGAGGCGGGCGCGTACCTGGAGGGACAGCCGGTGATCCGGGTGTTCGGCGGCGCGGCGGCGTCGTCGTTCCGGCGGCGGCTCGACGGGTACATCGGCTTCCTCGGCGACTGGCAGCGCCCGTTCACCGGCAAGAAGACCATGCTGGACTTCGCCACCCGGCCCGCCACGTTCCTGCTGCTGATCACCGGCGCCGGAATCCTGATGGCGATGGAGCCGGTGACGCTGATCTCGTTCCTCTTGCTGGGCACCACGTTCGGCGCCCGGCTGCTGGGCATCGGCTACGGCCTCGGCGGCGTCCGTGAAGGGATGCTCGCCGCCCGCCGGATCCAGGTCGTCCTCGACGAACCCGAACTGTCCACAGTGGAGCTTGAAGTCAGGGACGGTGTCGAGCCGGGCACGGTGGAGCTGGACCGCGTGGGCTTCGCCTACCGCACCGGGGTTCCCGTGCTGGAGAACGTTTCCCTGACCTTGCGACCCGGCACGGTGACCGCGCTGGTCGGCCCGTCGGGAGCGGGGAAGTCGACTCTCGCCGCCCTGGTCGCACGGTTCCACGACGTGACCGAGGGGACGATCCGGGTCGGTGGCCGGGACGTCCGGTCCTTCGCCGCCGACGAACTCTACGGCCGGGTGGGGTTCGTGCTGCAGGATCCGCAGCTCGTCCAGGGGACCGTGCGGGAGAACATCGCCCTCGCCGTCCCCGGCGCCACCGAAGAGCAGGTCACCGCCGCTGCCCGCGACGCGCAGATCCACGAGCGGATCCTGCGGTTGCCCCAGGGCTACGACACCGTCCTCGGCGCCGGTTCCCAGCTGTCCGGCGGGGAACGCCAGCGGGTCGCCATCGCCCGCACGATCCTCGCGGACGCCCCTGTCCTCGTCCTCGACGAAGCGACCGCCTTCGCCGATCCCGAGTCGGAGTACCTCGTGCAACAAGCACTCGACCGGCTCACCGCCTGCCGGACCGTCCTGGTCATCGCCCATCGCCTGCACACCGTCACCGGCGCCGACCGGATCGTGGTCCTCGACCACGGGAAGATCGCCGAAAGCGGGACCCACGAAGAGCTGCTGGCGTCGGACGGCCGCTACACCCGGCTGTGGCAGGCCGGAGCCGGTGCGGGGGTGACCGCGTGATCCGCACGCTGCTGGGCCTGATCCCCGAGGCGAAACGCCCGGCGTTCCGGCGTTACCTCGTCCTCGCCGTGCTTTCGGTGCTGCTGCGCGCCACCGGTGTCGTCCTGCTCGTACCGCTGGTGGGTGCCCTGTTCGGCGCCGATCACCGGGCAGCGCTGCCCTGGCTGGGCGCGCTCGCCGCCGTCACCGCGGCGGGCTGGGCCGTCGACGCGGTCGTGGGACGGCTCGGGTTCGAACTCGGTTTCGGCGTGCTGGACCACGCCCAGCACGACGTCGCCGAGCATCTGACGAACGTCCGGCTGTCCTGGTTGGACAGTGAAAACACCCAGACCGCCCGCCAGGCCATCGCCGCGACCGGTCCCGATCTCGTCGGCCTGGTCGGCTACCTGCTCACCCCGCTCATCGGCGCGGTCCTGCTGCCGGTCGCGATCGCGCTGGCCCTGCTGCCGATCGCCTGGCCGCTCGGGGTCGCCGCGCTGGCCGGGGTCCCGGTGCTGCTGGGCGCGCTGTGGGCGACCGGGCGGATCACCCGGCGCGCCGACCGGGCGGCGGCCGAGGCGAACACCACGCTGACCGAGCGGATCGTCGAGTTCGCCCGCACCCAGCAGACGTTGCGCGCCGCCCGCCGCGTCGAACCCGCGCGCAGTCACGCCGGCGCCGCGCTCGCCGCGCACCACGGCGCGACCGTCCGGCTGCTGCGCCTGCAGATCCCCGGTCAGGTGCTGTTCGGCGTCGCCGGTCAGCTGGCACTGGTCCTGCTCGCCGGGACGACCGTCCTCCTCACCACGCGAAACGGTCTGAGCGTGCCCGAGGCGATCGCGCTGATCGTCGTGATCGCCCGGTACCTGGAGCCGTTCAGCGCGCTCGGCGATCTCGCCCCCGGCATCGAGACCGCCACCACCACGCTCGGCCGCATCCGCACCGTGCTCACCGCGCCCGTCGCCCCGGCGGGCGAGGCCGTCCAGCCGGGGAAGCGGGCTCCGCGGATCCGGTTCGAGAACGTCGGTTTCCGGTATTCACCCGGAACCGAAGCCGTACTGGAGAACTTCGACCTCACCCTGGAACCGGGGATGACGACGGCGATCGTCGGACCGTCCGGCTCCGGCAAGAGCACCGTCCTCGCCCTGCTCGCCGGGCTGCACCAGCCCACCAGCGGACGCGTGCTCGCCGACGGGACGGATCTCGCCGAGCTGTCCGCGGCCGGCCGCCGGGAGCTCGTCACCGTCGTCTTCCAGCAGCCGTACCTGTTCGAGGGTTCGGTGCGCGAGAACGTCCTGGCCGGTGATCCCTCGGCGAGCGAGGAAAGGATCGCCGAGGTCGTCACGCTCGCCAGGGTCGACGAGCTGCTGGACCACACGGCCGTCGGCGAGGCGGGCGGCGCGCTGTCGGGCGGTGAGCGGCAACGCGTGTCCATCGCCCGCGCGCTGCTCAAACCGGCGCCGGTACTGCTGGTCGACGAGGCCACCAGCGCGCTGGACACCGAGAACGAGGACGCCGTCGTCCGGTCCCTCAGCGCCGATCCCGTACCGAGGACGCGGGTGATCGTCACCCACCGGATCGCCGGGATCCGGCACGCCGACCGGGTCGTCTTCCTGGAGGACGGGCAGCTCACCGAGGACGGCACCGTCGAGGAACTCCTTGCGCGGCAAGGACGTTTCGCCGATTTCTGGCGGCGGCAGCTCGACGCCACCGGCTGGAGGATCGCCGCGCGATGAGCCACACCCAAGGCGAGCCGGAATGGGTCGTCACCCGCGACGGCCGTCGGCTCCACGCGATGGTGCTCCACGGGCCTGAGGGCTTCACCGGGCCGACGGTCGTGTTCGAAGCCGGGGCCGCCGCCACGCGGTCGTCCTGGGCGGCGGTCCAACCGGAGGTCGCCCGGCATGCCCGTGCGATCGTCTACGACCGTTCCGGGCTCGGCCGCAGCGCACCCGACCCCGGCGGCCGGACGCTGCGCCGGATGGCCGACGACCTCAACGACGTCCTTGACCACTTCGGCACGGGGCCGTACGTCCTCGCCGGGCACAGCGCGGGCGGGCCGATCGTGCGCCAGGCCGCCGCCCGCCGTCCCGAGCGGATCGCGGGGCTCGTGCTGGTCGACCCGACCGACGAGGCGGCGGAGGTGCTCTTCGGCCGTGCCTTCCGCACCGGTGAACGCGTCATCCTCAGGACCGGCGCCGTACTCGCGCGGCTCGGCCTGCTCAAAGTCCTCTTTCGCGGCCTTCTGAAGGGCATCCCGGACGACGTCCGCCGGGACCTCGAACGTGAGGCGTTCACCGTCGGGACGACGCGGACCCAGCGGGAGCAGGCCCGCACCTTCCTCGACGAACTGGCCGTCTGGCGGCACGATCCGCCGGTGCTCGGGGACATCCCGCTCACCGTGGTGTCGGGCGGACGCGGCGGGGGCGGGATGTCCGCCGGGATGCGGGCGGCGGCGAACGCGTCCCACGCGCACCGGGTGGCGCTCTCGCCCGGTGGCAGGCACGTGATCGCCGAGCTGTCCGGGCACTACGTCCCGAAGACCGAACCCGAGGTGATCGTGCGCGAGATCGTCAGGATGACGTGAGGGCCAGCCGGAGCTCTTCGTAGGCCGGGGCGAGTGCCCGGAGTGTCCCGGCGGCGCGCACGTCGTCCTCGACGACGAGGTCGTACTGCAGTGAACCGATCAGCCGGGCCTGCCTGATGGCGACCTCCGCCGCCACGCCGTGGCCGACCCGGCGCAGGCACACCGCCGCGTCGGACAGCCTGCGGGCACCGACGCGGATCACGAAGTGGATGAGCATGCCGCGCAGGTCCGGGTCACAGCCGGAGGCGATCCGGGTGGCCAGCGCCAGTGCCGCGTCGGCGTTGCCGAGACTGCCGGGCGGGAGGTCCGTGCCGGCCTCGCCGCTCAGCCGCCTGATCGCCCGTGGGAGCGCCGCGCTGATCGCGGCTTCGTCGGTGACGACGGTGTGGCGGGCGAAGTTCGCGCGCATCGTGTGCGGCTTGCCGTAGGCGACGGTTTCGGCACGCCAGGCGGCGGCGAAATCCTCTCGCGGGATCCGCGCGTACGGGTAGCCCTGCGGGTCGTGGACGAGGACCGACCCGGCGTCCGAGGCGAGCGCCACGAGGAAGTGGTCGGCGCCGATCGGGCCGGTCATCCCCGGCTGATGGCGCAGGTGCCCCATTTCGACCGGGCCGATCAGGACCGGGCCGTCGGCCAGGCTTTCGACGAGCCGGGCGAACGCGGCCTCCGGATCCGGTTCGCTCACGGTTTCGGCCGTCCAGCCGAGGACGTCGAGCGCCTCGCCGATGCCGAGGTCGGGATCCCAGCCGAAGGCGTCGAAGAACGGCGACGAACCGCCGACCAGCTGCATGCCGAAAGGGCTGCCGGTCACGGTTTCGAGCACGTCCGTCGGCGGGGTTTCGGAGCCGAGCATCATCGCGAGGGAATTCGTGTAGCAATAAGGACCGGAACCACGGTAAGGAAGATCGATCACGCGTTCGACAATGGCAGTTTTCGCCGTGAAACGCCACTCCCTTCGCATTCCGTCCGCTGTGGACGGTGTATCACCCGTCCGGGGGTTTTGGGGCCACTCAACGGGTTTTATCCAGGTGACACCGTCGATCCCGGTTGCCGTGGACGATCTTGCCGACACAGGATGACCGTTTATCGGACTCGCTGTCCCCGCCGTCCTGACCTGGGCCGACGGGAGCGAGGGGTGAGGCGGAGGCGGCATGGCGGAACGTCGTGGGCGGAATCGGTGGCGCCGGGCGATGGCGCTGCTCACGGTGATCGTCGTGGCCCTGCTGATGGGCGCCCCGCTGCCCGCGACCGCCCAGACGCAGCCGCGCGGAGCGGGCACCGAACGGCCGATCGGCCCGGAACCGGTGTACTCCGGCCTGGCGCACGGCGGTATCACGATGGCCGCCAACTCCGTCGTGCAGTGTGGCGTCGGGGTGATCTGCAACGAGACCGCGAGCAACGCGAGCCCGGTGTCGTGGATCAAGACCGACCCGGCCGCACCGGGGAACACCGCCTCCGCGGCGAACCTGATCGTCCCGCCCGGTGCGAAGGTGCTCAACGCCCGGTTGTACTGGCAGTTCAACCCGGTCGCTTCCGACGGGATCTCCGGCGACGGCTCCCGCGGCAACCAGGTCTCGATGAAGACCCCCGGTTCGAGCTCGTATCAGCGGATCACCGCCGACACCTACGACTGGTTCCCCGCGCTGGCGACGTCCGGCTTCCCGGTCCCGTACACCTACGGCGGCGCGGCCGACGTCACGGACGCGGTGGTCAAGGCAGGCGTCGGCCAGTACACGGTCGCCGACATCCAGGCCTGCATGGGGCAGTCGATCAGCGGGACCAACCTGGGCTGCTGGGGCGGCTGGTCGCTCGTGGTGGCCTACGAACTGCCCAGCGAACCGCTGCGCTACCTGCAGGTGTGGGATGGCCTGCAGCGCGTCGCCGGTGGCGGCGCGCCCAGCGCGGCGACCATCGCGCTGAGCGGGATCAAGGCCCCGAACTCGCGCCAGCCCAACGTCGAACTCGGCATCGTCGCGGGTGACGGCGACGCGCCCATCACCGGCGACTACCTCCAGGTCGGCCCGAACGCGTCGAGCCTGCAGACCGTCTCCATGCCCTCGCCGGCGGGGGTTTCGACGGACAACGCGTTCAGCAGCCGTATCGACCGGGTCGCGGCCAACGGCTCGGGAACGAACGTCACCACGCGTGTCCCCAATCCGGTCAACAACGTCGGCTACGACGCCCGCAGCATCGACATCACCGGCAAGGTCCCGGCGGGGACCAGCGCGCTCCAGGTGAAGATCGGGACGGTCGGCGACGCGCTGTACCCGCAGACGGTCTGGCTCGTCACGGACGCGCTCGAACCGGACCTGCAGATCACCAAGGCCAACGACCCGGCAGGCACCACGAACGACAGCCCGCCGGGGTACGTTGCCAAGGGCGGCGACGTCACCTACACCTTCGACGTCGCCAACCGGCACGCCGACGGCACCACCACCGACCTCGACACCGCGACGAACGTGGTGATCACCGACACCCTGCCGGACGGGGTCACCTTCGTGGCCGGGTCCAATCCGGACTGTTCGGCCGTCGGGCAGGCGGTCACCTGCAGAGTGCGGAACCTGGATCCGGGGCAGTCGCAGAAGGTCGCCTTCAAGGTCAAGGTCGGCGCCTCGGTGCCGGACGGCACCAAACTCGACAACACCGGGAAACTGACCTTCCGCGGCGAGGACACCGGCCGCCCGCAGGAACGCACGTCGAACACGGTGCGGAACACGGTCGCCTCGCCGGGATACCAGCTGACGAAGACGGTCGACCTCGCCGAGGCGATACCGGGGGACACCCTGACCTACCAGGTGGGCCTGCGGAACACCGGCGTGATCCCCGTGCCCGCGCTCACGGTGCGCGACACACTTCCGCCGGGTACGACCTACGTGTCGTCCACTCCTTCGAAGGGCACGGCGGCCGGGACCGGGCCGATCGACTGGAGCGTCAACGGCCTCGCCGTCGGAGAGACGGCCACGCTGACAGTTCGCGTGAAGGTCGACGAAGCCGCCATCGGCAAGGAACTGGTGAACCGCGCGACCGTCCCGACCGGACCGCCGCCGGTCGTCCCGCCCGGCAACCGGTGCCCGGACGATCCCGCCGCGGCGTGCGCGAAGACCAAGGTGCCCGCTCCGTCCTACACGGTGATGAAGACCGCGGACAAGCAGTCCGCCAACCCCGGCGATACCGTCCGCTACACGGTCAACGTCGCCAACACCGGAAGGGTGACCGCGGCGGATCTCAAGGTCGTCGACGATCTGACCGGTGTGCTCGACGACGCGGTCTACCAGAACGACGCCACCGCGTCGCCCGGTTCGGTGTCCTATGCGGCTCCCAAGCTGACCTGGACCGGCACGCTCGCGGCGGGGAAGAGCGCGGAATTCACCTACACCGTCAAGGTGAAGAGCCCGAACACCGGCGACAACCGGCTGAAGAACGTGGTGACGTCGGAGACTCCGGGTGGTAACTGCCCGCCGGGTTCGACGGATCCTAAGTGCGGCACGACCACGCCGGTTTCCGGTCTGCTGATCGAAAAGACAGTCGACAAGGCCTCGGCGAATCCGGGCGATGCCGTGAAGTACACGGTGACCGTGCGGAACACCGGGCAGACGAAGCTGACCGGTGCGACGTTCACCGACGATCTGACGCAGGTCCTGGACGACGCGGACTATCAGAACGACGGTGCGGCGTCGATCGGTGCGGTGACTTACGCCGCGCCGAAGCTGACCTGGACCGGCGACCTCGGCGTCGGTGAGACGTCCACGGTGACCTACACGGTCAAGGTGAAGAAGCCCAACACAGGCGACAACCAGTTGAAGAACACGGTGTCGTCGGAGACTCCTGGTGGTAACTGCCCGCCGGGTTCGACGGATCCCAAGTGCCGGACGACGACACCGGTTTCGGGGCTGCTGATCGAGAAATCGGTGGACAAGCAGTCTGCGAACCCCGGCGACGTGGTGAAGTACACGGTCACGGTGCGGAACACCGGGCAGACCAAGCTCGCCGGTGCGACGTTCACCGATGACCTCACGCGGGTTCTCGACGACGCGGACTATCAGAACGATGGTGCGGCGTCGATCGGTGCGGTGTCGTTCGCTTCGCCGAAGCTGACGTGGACAGGCGATCTTGAGATCGGTGCCACGTCCACGGTGACGTACACGGTGAAGGTCAAGAACCCGAACCCCGGCGACAAGAAGATGTCCAATGTGGTCACTTCGGACACGCCCGGCGGCAACTGCCCGCCGGGTTCGACCGATCCGAAGTGCGGTACCACCACACTGGTTTCAGGTCTGACGATCGAGAAGTCGGCCGACAAGCAGTCGGCGAATCCCGGTGACGTGGTGAAGTACACGGTCACCGTCACCAACACCGGTCAGACCACGTTGACCGGCGCGACCTTCACCGACGATCTGACGCAGGTCCTGGACGACGCGGACTATCAAAATGATGGTGCGGCGTCGATCGGTGCGGTGTCGTTCGCTTCGCCGAAGCTGACGTGGACCGGCGATCTCGCTGTGGGCGCGGTTTCCACGGTGACCTACACGGTCAAGGTCAAGAACCCGAACACCGGTGACAACCAGCTCAAGAACGTGGTGTCGTCGGAGACTCCTGGCGGGAATTGTCCGCCGGGTTCGACGGATCCGAAGTGTGGCACGACCACTCCGGTGTCGGGGTTCAAGATCGAGAAGGCTGTCGACAAAGCCTCGGCGAATCCTGGTGATGTCGTGAAGTACACCGTCACGGTCACGAACACCGGCCAGACGAAGCTGACCGGTGCGACTTTCACGGATGACCTGACGCAGGTCCTCGATGACGCGGATTACCAGAACGATGGTGCGGCGTCG
Source organism: Amycolatopsis alba DSM 44262 (assembly GCF_000384215.1). Classification (NCBI taxonomy): domain Bacteria; kingdom Bacillati; phylum Actinomycetota; class Actinomycetes; order Pseudonocardiales; family Pseudonocardiaceae; genus Amycolatopsis; species Amycolatopsis alba. The sequence continues at coordinate 5,960,129 of NZ_KB913032.1, forward strand.
ATCGGCGCGGTGTCCTACGCGGCGCCGAAGCTGACCTGGACCGGCGACCTCGAAATCGGTGCCGCGTCCACGGTCACTTACACGGTGAAGGTCAAGAACCCCAACACCGGTGACAACCAGTTGAAGAACGTGGTGTCGTCGGAGACTCCTGGCGGGAATTGTCCGCCGGGTTCCACGGATCCGAAGTGCGGCACGACGACACCGGTGTCGGGGTTCAAGATCGAGAAGGCTGTCGACAAGCAGTCGGCGAATCCTGGCGATGTCGTGAAGTACACCGTGACGGTGACGAACACCGGCCAGACGAAGATCGTCGGCGCGACCTTCACGGACGATCTCACGCAGGTGCTCGATGACGCGGATTATCAGAACGATGGTGCGGCGTCGATCGGCACGGTGTCCTTTGCGGCACCGAAGCTGACCTGGACGGGCGACCTCGACGTCGGTGGAACGTCGACGGTCACCTACACCGTCAAGGTGAAGAACCCCAATACCGGCGACAACCAGCTCAAGAACGTGGTCACGTCGGAGACTCCGGGCGGGAATTGTCCGCCGGGTTCGACCGATCCGAAGTGCGGCACCATCACACCGGTGTCGGGCCTGAAGATCGAAAAGACCGTCGACAAGCAGTCGGCCAATCCCGGTGATGTCGTGAAGTACACCGTCACGGTCACGAACACCGGCCAGACGAAGCTCACCGGTGCGACCTTCACCGATGACCTGACGCGGGTACTGGACGACGCGGATTACCAGAACGATGGTGCGGCGTCGATCGGTGCGGTGTCGTTCGCTTCGCCGAAGCTGACGTGGACCGGCGATCTCGATATCGGCCAGGCGTCCACGGTCACGTACACGGTGAAGGTCAAGAACCCGAACCCTGGTGACAAGACACTGTCCAATGTGGTCACTTCGGAGACGCCGGGTGGCAACTGCCCGCCGGGGTCCACGGATCCGAAGTGTGGGACGACGACGCCGGTGTCGGGCCTGCTGATCGAGAAGTCGGTCGACAAGCAGTCGGCGAACCCCGGTGATGTCGTGAAGTACACCGTGACGGTCACCAACGTCGGGCAGACCAAGCTGCCGGGTGCCACGTTCACCGATGACCTGACGCAGGTGCTCGATGACGCGGATTACCAGAACGACGGCACGGCGACCATCGGCGCGGTGTCTTACGCAGCGCCCAAGCTGACGTGGACGGGCGATCTCGATATCAGCCAGGCGTCCACGGTCACGTACACGGTGAAGGTCAAGAACCCGAACCCCGGCGACAAGACACTGTCCAATGTGGTCACTTCGGACACGCCCGGTGGCAACTGCCCGCCGGGGTCCACGGATCCGAAGTGCGGCACCACCACTCCTGTGTCGGGTGTGACGATCGAGAAGTCGGTCGACAAGCAGTCGGCGAACCCTGGTGACGTCGTGAAGTACACGGTCACGGTCACCAACACCGGCCAGACGAAGCTGACCGGTGCGACGTTCACCGACGATCTGGCCCAGGTGCTCGATGATGCGGATTATCAGAACGATGGCGCGGCGTCGATCGGTGCGGTGTCGTTCGCTTCGCCGAAGCTGACGTGGACCGGTGATCTCGAGATCGGCGAGACGTCCACGGTGACGTATACGGTCAAGGTCAAGAACCCGAACACCGGTGACAACCAGTTGAAGAACGTGGTGTCGTCGGAGACTCCGGGCGGAAACTGCCCGCCGGGATCCACTGACCCGAAGTGCGGGACGACGACGCCGATTTCCGGTCTGAAGATCGAGAAGACCGTCGACAAAGCCTCGGCGAACCCTGGCGATGTCGTGAAGTACACGGTCACGGTCACGAACACCGGTCAGACGAAGCTGACCGGTGCGACCTTCAGTGACGATCTGACGCAGGTGCTGGACGACGCGGATTATCAGAACGATGGCGCGGCGTCGATCGGTGCGGTGTCCTACGCGGAACCCAAGCTGACGTGGACCGGTGACCTCGAGATCGGCGCCACGTCCACGGTCACGTACACCGTCAAGGTCAAGAGCCCTGTCCCCGGCGATAAGAAGCTCAACAACACGGTCACTTCGGAGACTCCGGGTGGCAACTGTCCGCCGGGTTCCACGGATCCGAAGTGCGGGACCACGACTCCGGTGTCGGGTCTGCTGATCGAGAAATCGGCCGACAAGCAGTCGGCGAACCCCGGTGACGTGGTGAAGTACACGGTCACCGTCACCAACACCGGCCAGACTAAGCTGACCGGTGCGATCTTCACCGATGACCTGACGCAGGTCCTGGACGACGCGGATTACCAGAACGACGGTGCCGCGACGATCGGCGCAGTGTCGTTCGCCTCGCCGAAGCTGACCTGGACCGGCGACCTCGGAGTCGGTGACAAGGCGACGGTGACGTACACCGTCAAGGTCAAGAGCCCGAACACCGGTGACAACCGGCTCAAGAACACGGTGTCGTCGGAGACGCCGGGCGGGAACTGCCCGCCGGGATCCACGGATCCGGCCTGCGGCACGGAAACCCCGGTGTCGGGCCTGCTCATCGAGAAGACCGTCGACAAGTCGTCGGCGAATCCCGGCGACGTCGTGAAGTACACCGTGACCGTCCGGAACACCGGGCAGACCAAGATCTCCGGCGCGACGTTCACCGATGACCTGACGCAGGTCCTGGACGACGCGGATTACCAGAACGATGGTGCGGCGTCGATCGGCGCGGTGTCCTACGCGGAACCCGAGCTGACCTGGACCGGTGACCTCGGGATCGGCGAGACGGCGACGGTGACCTACACCGTCAAGGTCAAGAACCCGAACACCGGCGACGACCGGCTCAAGAACGTGGTGACGTCGGAGACTCCTGGCGGCAACTGCCCGCCGGGTTCGACGGATCCGAAGTGCGGCACCACCACGCCGGTGTCGGGCCTGCTCATCAAGAAGACCGCGGACAAGAAGTCGGTCGACCCCGGCGACACGGTGAAGTACACGATCACCGTCACCAACACCGGGCAGACCGCACAGGCAGGCGCCACGTTCACCGACGACATGACCGAGGTCCTCGACGACGCCGACTACCAGAACGACGGCGCGGCGACCATCGGTGGCGTCTCGTACGCGGCACCGAAACTGACGTGGACCGGTGACCTCGGCATCGGGCAGAGCGCGACCATCACCTACACGGTCAAGATCAAGAACCCGGACACCGGCGACAAGAAACTGTCCAATGTGGTCACTTCGGAGACGCCGAGCAACAACTGCCCGCCGGGCTCGACCGACCCGAACTGTGTCGCGGACGTGCCGTCCCGCGAACTGACGGTCAAGAAGACGTCGGACAAGCAGACCGCGAACCCCGGCGACGTCGTCACCTACACCGTGACCGTCACCAACACCGGCAAGGTCGACCTGGTCGGCGAGGACGCCGCACGGGTCACGGACGATCTGTCCGAGGTCCTGGACGACGCCGATTACCGGGAGGACGCCGCTTCGGCGCCGGTCGCCGGGACGTTCGCCTTCACCGCGCCGAACCTGGTGTGGACCGGCGATCTCCCGGTGGGGGCGTCGACCACGCTGAAGTATTCGGTGAAGGTGAAGAACCCGGTCACGGGCGACCACGAACTGCGGAACACCGTCAGCACCAACACTCCGGGCACCTGCCCGCCGCAGTCCGGCGACCCGGCGTGCTCGACCGTCACCCCGGTGCCCGGCATCTCACTGGAGAAGAAGGCGGACAAGGCCACGGCGAACCCTGGCGACGTCGTCAAGTACACGGTGACGGTGCGCAACACCGGCAAGACGAAACTGACCGGCGCTACGTTCACCGACGACCTCACCGAGGTCCTCGACGACGCCGTGTTCCAGAAGGACGGTGCGGCGACCATCGGTTCGGTGACCTACGAGGAGCCGAAGCTGACCTGGACCGGTGATCTGGAGATCGGGCAGACGGCGACGGTCACCTACAGCGTCAAGGTCACCAAGACCGGCGGCGACGGCAAGCTCACCAACGTGATCACCACCGACACCCCCGGCGGCAACTGCCCGCCGGGCAGCAAGGATCCGAAGTGCGGCACGACGACACCGTTGTCCAGCCTGAAGATCAAGAAGACGGTGGACAAGACCCAGGCCGAACCGGGCGAGGTCGTCACGTTCACCGTCACGGTGGAGAACACCGGACAGGCCGCGGTGGACGATGCGACGTTCACCGACGACCTGACCCAGGTGCTGGACGACGCCACCTTCGACGGCACCGTGAAGGCGAGCACGGGCACCGTCACCTACTCTGCGCCGAAGCTCACTTGGAAGGGCGAGCTCAAGCCGGGGGAGAAGGCCACGGTCACCTACGCCGTCACCGTGCGGAAGCCGGCGACCGGTGACCACCGCCTTCGCAACGTGGTCACCTCCGAAACCCCCGGCGGCAACTGCCCGCCGGGTTCGGAGAACCCCGACTGCGGAACCGACACCAGGGTGCCGCCCACGCCGCAGCCGCCGGACAAGCCGAACCCGCAGCCGCCGAACACCCCGCGTCCGCCCGGACTGGCCGTCACCGGCTCGCCGTTGAAGACGATGTCGGTGCTGGCACTGGGGATGCTGGCCATCGGCGCCCTGCTCCTCCTCGCCGGACGGAGGCGCCGGGAGTCCTGATCGGGCTCAGTGCGGGCCGCCTGTCGACGAGTTGTCGTAGGTGCCGGGTCCGGAGCGGTAGGGGTAGCGACCCCGCTTCCTGCCGCGCCGGACCCGGCGTCCCAGCAGCATCCCGACGGTGAGGAGCAGCAGGATGACCAGGAGGATCCCGCCGCCGAGGAGGAGCAGCGCCGTACCCATCGTCATGGGACGAGCTTGGGCACCGCGACCAGCGCTTCGACCTCGACGACCAGTTCGGGTCGTGCCAGCGCGGCCACCACGATCAGCGACTGGGCAGGCCAGTCCGCTTCCGGGTACCAGCGGGTGAAGGTCTCGCGCATCGCCGTGCGGAAGCCGTCGAGGTGCTCGGTGCCGGAGAGCATGCTGAACACCTTGACCAGGCGCTCCGGCCCGGCGCCCGCCGCTTCGAGCAGCCGTTCGAGGTTGGCGAGCAACGCGCGGGTCTGGGACTCGGCGTCGGGTCCCGCCAGTTCTCCGTCGGGCAGCACACCGATCTGCCCGGACACGACGACGAGTTCGTGATCGGCGGGTACCCGGACCAGATGGCTGTACAGCCCGATCGGTGCCGCCACGGTCTCCGGATTCCAGCGCTGGATCATCGGTCCCCACTTTCTCGGTGCACGGCGTGCTTCGCCGCTGATTATCGAGGACCGATGATTCCGTGCCGCGACGGGAGTCTCACCTTCGAATGCAGACTGGAGGGACTCCGAATGACGGATTCAGGACCGAAGGCGCGTGATCGCGCCGCGACCGGGGTCTGGCCGCTGATCCGCACCGAACGGGCGGCGCTGGCGAACGACCTGGCGGGGCTCACCGAAGAGCAGTGGGCGACGCCGTCGCTGTGCGCCGGGCTGACGGTGCGGGAGGTGCTCGCGCACCTCACCGCGGGGGCGAGCCTCACCCCGGCGCGGTGGTTCGCCGGGGTGATCCGCTGCCGGTTCGATTTCGACAAGCAGGTCGCCGTGCGACTGGCCGAACAGCTGGGCGAGGACGGCGCAGAGACACTCGAACGGTTCCGCCGTGTCGTCAGCAGCACGACGAAACCGCCCCTGCCGAAGATGGCGATGCTCGGTGAAGCGATCGTCCACGGCGAGGACATCCGCCGACCGCTCGGCATCCGCCGGGAGCACCCGATTCCCGTCCTCACCGCGCTGGCCGGGTACTACCAGGGCGCGGACCTGGTGGTGATGGCGAAAGGCCGGATCGGCGGGCTGCGGCTGGAAGCGACCGACGGCCCCTTCGCCGCCGGGTCCGGGCCGCTCGTCTCTGGCACGACCCTGGCGCTGATCATGGCCATGACCGGACGGGCGGCCTATCTGCCCGAACTCCGCGGCGACGGGGTCCCGATCCTGCGGCGGCGTGTCCCGCCGCAGGACTGAGGCTCAGCCCTGTTCGAGGGGCAGTCCCGCGTCCGCCCAGTCCTCGATGCCCTCCCGGTACTTGCGGACGTCGGTGTAGCCGAGGGCGGTGAGCCGGTCGGCGACCTGTCCGCTGTTGGGGCAAGCGGGGTTCGAGCAGTAGGTGACGATCGCGGCCCCGCGATCGGGCAGCACGGTCGCGGCCCGTGCGTCGACGTCGGCGAGGACCAGGGGGACGGCGCCGGGCAAATGCTGTTTGGCGTAGTACTCGCCACCCAGCGCGTCGAGGACCGTCACGGTCTTCGCGTCGATCGCGGCCTTCAGCTCGTCGCGGGTGATGAGTGCGGTCATGTCGCTACCTCCGGTTAATCGGACTATAGTCCGTATGTGCCTCCCGACCATAGCGGACCGCAGTCCGTTTCTGCAACGTCACTGGAACTCCTGCGCACGCCGCCGCCCAAGGAGCGTGCCGACGCCGCGCGCAACCGGGCCGCGATCCTGGACGCGGCGGCGGCACTGTTCGCCGAGCACGGCGTCGACACGGTGTCCATGGATCAAGTCGCGGCGTCCGCGGGGGTAGGCAAGGGGACGCTTTTCCGCCGGTTCGGCGACAAGGCGGGCCTGGCAGTCGCGTTGCTGGACGCGCGGGAACGGCTGCTCCAGGAAGGGATCCTGCACGGCCCGCCGCCGCTGGGTCCCGGTGCTCCGCCGGTCGAGCGGCTCGTGGCTTTCGCCGACGCGTACGCCGACTATGTGCTCAAGCACCTGCCCCTGGTGCGGATGTCGGAGACGGCGGCGCCCGGCGCGCGCTACCGCATCGGCGCCTACCGGTTCTGGCACCGGCACGTGGCGATCCTGCTCGACGGCGTCCCCGACCCCGAACACGCCGCGCACGCACTGCTGGCCCCGCTGGCGGCCGAGCATCTGACCACGCTGCTGCCCGAACTGGGGGAGGACCGTGTCCGCGCCGGGATCACGCGCTTGTGGCGGCGGGCGGCTTCCGGCTGATCAGGCCGGGCCTTCCGCGGCCAGCGCCGGATGCCAGGGAGTCGCGTCGAAGATCAGCGTGATGGACTCGATCCGGCCCTCCCGCAGCCGGAAATGTTCGGCGGTGCGCTGGATCCCCATCGGGAGGACGGTGTGCACGTCGTAGACGAGGGTGGCCTCCGCGTCGCCGTACAGCTCGCTGATCATGTCCACGCCGGTGACGACCTGGAGAAAACCGGGTAGTCCGGCCAGGTGCCCGTCGGCGTCGGCGGTCATCATCGGGCTCCGGAAGGTGAAGGCGTCACCGAGCAGGGTGGTCGCGGCGGGCACGTCCCCCGCGAATCTCGCCCGGTGATAGGCCTGGACTGTCTCTCGTGCCGTGCCGGTCATGAACGTTCCTCCAGATAACGGGCCAGTCGGTCCTGGTTTTCCACCACGCGCAGGCAGAGATGCCGCACCAAGGCTGTCTCGGCCGGCGTGAAATCGCGGAAGACCTCCGCCATCGCCAGCCGTGACGGCCGCCGGAACTCGTCGAGCCAGGTCCTGCCCGCCGGAGTGATCCTGGCGAGCACGGAACGCCGGTCCTCCGGCGCGGGGACGCGTTCGGCGAGGCCGCCCCGTTCCAGCGTGTCGACCAGGCCGGTCACGTTCCTCGAACTCACCCCGGCGGAGGCGGCGAGATCCTTGATGCTGACGCCGGTCCCGGTGCCCGCCAAGCGGATCAGGATGTCCAGCGCGCCGGGGCTGAGCCCGCGGCTGTCGGTTCCCGCCGACCGCAGTTTGTCCAGGCCACGGGCCGCCGCCCGGATCGCGGCGGCCGCCTCCAGGACGCCGAGATCGCCGTCGGCGGCGAACCCGGTGAGCGCGGTCCGCACCCGCGGGTCGAACAGCAGGTTGTCGCGATCACGGGCGAAATCATCTACTTGCTTCATAGTGAAGCACTACTTTAATACGTACTTCCGTATCTGTCATCGGTATGGTGTCGGCGAGAACCTGGGAGTGTGTCGATGACAGCGCAGCGGCTGGAGAGCCGGAGGTACCGGACGGCCGGGCAGGCCGTGCTGGTCCTGTGCGCCGCCGTGCTGACCGCGCTCGGCCTGTTCCTCGCGCTCCACTCGGGTGATTCCGCTTCGGCGGACGAGTCGCGCGGGGCGAACGCGACGGTCGACTCCTCGGTCTCCAAAGCCGTGGCGCCGGTGCGCGCCATGGGCAGGCTCGCCGCCGAACCCTCGCTGCTGGGTGTGCACGGTCACGGTGACCTTCCTCTCTTCGGCACCGTCCCGCACGGACCGGCGTCGACGACGCTGCTCCGGCTCAGCGAACTCCACGACGACGTCACTCCTCCCTCGCGCACGGCGAACCGCCTCGCGCTGGGGGATCGCGCTCCTCCTTCCCCGGTAGCCGTCTGAAGCTGCCGGGCACGTCTTTCGCGTGCCCGGACCGGGAATCCGCGCGCCTTTTCCGCGCGGGTGAACTCATCGAGGAGAAACCTTCTTGCCGCGCGAAACCGCGCGGCGGGGCATGACCGGGCGAGCCGTCGTCTCGCTGGTCGTCCTCGCCGCGACCGTGTACCTGTTGCTGACCACCGCCCCTCGTCTGGGGCTCGATCTGCGTGGTGGCACGCAGATCGTGCTGGAGACCAAGGATTCGCCCACCGTCACCGCCGGCGCGGAGACCACCGACCGGACGCTCGAGGTGCTGCGCCGCCGGGTCGACGCGCTGGGTGTCGCCGAGCCCATGCTGGCCCGCTCCGGGGACAACCGGATCATCGTCGAACTGCCCGGCGTGCGGGATCCGCGTGAGGCCGTCGAGGTGATCGGCCGCACCGCGCAACTGTCCTTCCATCCCGTGCTCGGCGCGGGGGCCGCACCGGACGCCCGCGTCCTTTCCGACGAAAGCGGTCAGCAGATCGCGCTCGGCCCGGCAGCGCTGACCGGGGAAGGCGTCGACGAGGCACGCTCGTCGATCGATTCGCAGGGTGGCGGCGGCTGGCTCGTTTCCGTGGACTTCAAGGGGGACTCCGGCCGCGCCTGGGAGCGGCTGACCGGGCAGGCCGCCTGCGCCCCACCCGGTGATCCGACCCGCCGGGTGGCGATCGCGCTCGACGACAAGGTGATCTCGTCACCGCAGGTCGGCACGCAGGTCGCCTGCGGGGTCGGGATCGTCGGCGGGAGCACCCAGATCACCGGGCGGTTCTCCCCGGCCGAGGCGAAGGATCTGGCGCTGCTGATCAACGCGGGCGCGCTGCCGACACCGGTCGAGATCATCGAGCAGCGGACCGTCGGCCCCACCCTCGGTGAGGCCGCGATCGACGCCAGCGCCCGCGCCGCCGTGCTCGGCCTGGCGCTGACCGCGCTGTTCCTGCTGGCCGTGTACCGCCTGGCCGGACTGGTCGCGGTGGGCGCGCTGGTGGCCTACGCCGCGGTTTCGTATGCCGCCCTGCTCGCCGTCGGCGCGACGCTGACCTTGCCGGGGCTCGCCGGGTTCGTCCTGGCCATCGGCATGGCCGTCGACGCCACGGTGCTCGTCTTCGAAAGGGCGAGAGAGGAACACTCGGTCAAACGAGGAGGCACGCTGACCCGGTCGGTCAGCCGGGGGTTCAGCGGGGCTTTGTCGGCGATCGTCGATTCGAACGTGACCACCCTGCTCGCCGCGGGGCTCCTGTTCTGGCTGGCGTCCGGCCCGGTGCGCGGGTTCGGGGTGACGCTGTCCATCGGCGTGATCGTCGCCCTGTTCATCTCGCTCGTGCTCACGCGCTGGCTGTTGCATCTGACGATGCGGGGCGTGATCGCGCGCAAACCGCGGCTTTCCGGGCTCACCCACGAGGGCAAGGTCCGCCACTGGGTGAACCGGCGTGACCCGGAGTTCCTCGGCAAACCGAAACGCTGGCTGATGGTGGCGGGCGCGGTCGTCATCGCCGCGATCGCGGGACTGTTCGTGGCCGGGCCGAGCCTCGGCGTCGAGTTCACCGGCGGCCGGGTGGTCGAATACAGCACGTCGGCGCCCGCCGACGTCGAACAGGTCCGCGACGCGGTCTCCGACGCGGGCTTCCCCCGCGCCGTCGTCCAGCTGTCCGGTGAGAAGGACATCTCCGTCCGCACCGAGCCGATCGACGAGGCCGCCACCGAACGGATCCGGGCCGCCGTCGCCGGTGTCGCGGGCGACGCCACCGAGATCCGCGACGAGCAGATCGGCCCGAGCCTCGGCGCCGAACTGCGCACCAAGGCGGTGATCGCGCTCGGCCTCGCGGTGCTGGCGCAGCTGATCTACCTGGCGGTGCGGTTCGACTGGCGCCTCGGGCTGGCCACGGTGGCCGCGCTCGCCCAGGACGTCCTGATCATCCTCGGGATCTTCGCCTGGCTGGGCAAGTCCATGGACGGCGTCTTCCTCGCCGCGCTGCTGACGGTGATCGGCTACTCGGTCAACGACTCGGTGGTGGTCTTCGACCGGGTCCGGGAAGTGCGGGGACTGCGCCGCAAGGAGCCGTTCGCCCGCGTCGTCGGCACGGCGGTGCTGCAGACGCTGCCCAGGACGATCAACACCGGGATCGGCGTGCTGTTCGTGCTCGGGGCGCTGCTGTTCCTCGGGGACGGTTCGCTGGCCGACTTCGCCCTCGCGCTCCTGCTCGGTCTCATCGCCGGCACAGTGTCCACTGTGGCCACCGCGGCCCCGGTCGCGATTCTTCTCGACAAGCGGTGGCCAGGGGCAGGACGTCCGGTTCGGAAACCGTCGCGGGCGCGGGAACGTGACGACAACGGCGCGGTGGTGTGATCGGCGATCCTTTGTGGACGGCCTCTATGCTCGTTCCCGGTGGCAGGGGAGTCCACCGGGAACGAGGGGCGGGGTAGATGATCCAGAGCGTGCTCGTCGGCGCGGTGGTCGTGCTGGCTTGGACGATGACGGCGGCACGGCTGGAACGGTGGCAGATCACCGCGCCGATGGCGATGGTCGCGGCGGGGCTGGCGATCGGGTTCAGCACCCGCAACGATCTCGGCAACGGGCTCAACACCGAGATCGCGCTCAACGCGGCGGAACTGATCCTCGCGCTGCTGCTGTTCGTCGACGCCACCGCGGTCAAGGGCGGCTATCTCGGCCACGACGCCAAGACCGCGGTGCGGCTGCTGCTGATCGCGCTGCCGCTGACGATCCTGATCGTCATGGGTGTCGGCCTGCTGGTGCTGCCGGGCCTCGGCTGGGTGGCGGTGCTGCTGATCGCCTGCATCATCGCGCCCACCGACTTCGCCCCGGCGACATCGGTGGTGCACGACGTCCGGGTGCCCGAACGCGTGCGGCACCTGCTGAACGTCGAAAGCGGGTACAACGACGGCGTCGTCGCACCGGTGTTCATCTTCGCGCTCACCCTGGCGGGGAGCAAACACCAGGCGAACACGCCGGGTGAGGCGCTGCAGGCCGCGATCCCGGCGGCGCTGCTCGCCGTGCTGGCCGGCTCGGTCATCGGCGCGGTGGCCGCGGTGGTGATGAACGTGACCGGCAGGCACGGCTGGTCGACCCGGCACTCGGCGCGGGTCGCGGCCGTCGCGTTGCCGCTGCTGACCTACACCGCCGCCGTCGCGATCGGCGGCAACGGTTTCGTCGCCGCGTTCATCTGCGGTATCGCCTACAAGACCGCCAGGCACCCCGACGAGGACGAACTCGGGCTCGCCGAAGACGTCAGTTCGCTGTGCGGGCTGCTGATGTGGTTCGTCTTCGGCAGCACCGCGGTGCTGGTCCTGTCGTTCGGCCTCACCTGGGGCGTGGTGATCGTCAGCGTCGTCGCGCTCACCGTGGCCCGGCTGATCCCGGTGCTGCTCACCTTGCTGCGCACGGACTTCCGGTGGCGGGACCGGATGACCATCGGCCTGCTGGCGCCGCGCGGCGCGGCGTCGATCGTGTTCGGGCTGCTGGCCTACAACTCCCTCGACGGGGACGCGGCGGACATCGCGCTGAGCGTCATGGCGGTGACCGTGCTGGCGAGCGTCGCCGCGCACGGGATCGGGGCTTCGGCCTTCCTGAACCGCAAAGCGAAAACCTAGTTCCCTTGTCCGTGAAGGACTCCTTGAGGGACTCAGAGTCCCTCAAGGAGTCCTTCACGGACTTGCCACCCGGACACTCAGGTGTCCATCACCTTCCGGATCGCCGCTTCGAGTTCTTTCACGTTCCTGGAATTCATGCCGCCGTAGGTGAAGGTGTTCAAGTCCACCTTGTCGGCGTACATGGGCACGTCTTCGACGATCGTCTTGGGGGCGCCGGGTACTTCGAAGATGAGCCTTCCCGGTTTGAACGCCGTCGGCGGGATGTTCTTGATACCGCTGATCTTCTCGACGCTGAACGTGTGCTTCCGGTTGCTGAGCCCCTTGACGGCCGCCTTGATCGTGACCGTCCGGCCGCTGAAACTGATGGACCGCCTTCTCGCGTGGATGTGCACGAACCCTCCCCTGGGTGCGAAAAAGGCACTTTATGAGAGTGGAAACGACGCGGACGAGTGCCGTTCCCGAACCGTTACCGCCCGTGACGGTGAGCGTCGGACCGCCGACATCCGGTGGTCGTACGACGTGGCCGTCCGGCCCGGCCGGACGTGGTTTTCCTGTTGGCGGGACGTCAGCACCGTGTCACCGCCGAGCTGCTCGGCCGGACGGTCCGCGCCGGGTGGCCGGACGCGGTACTGGCCGACGCCGCCGGACTCGGGTGGCTGCCACTGGCTGTCGAACAAGCCAGGGCCTGTCTCGATCACCCCCGACGCCGGAACGATCGAAGTCTTCCAAGCCGTCCTGCGATCCCACGACGGCCATCGTGCTCGCGGCACGGGGGAGCAACGGTTGTGAACGGCTCTACCGACGATCCCTTCACCCTGCGCGCTCGGAACACCGAGGCGTCCGCTTACCAGGGTGCCGGTGACCTGACCAGGGCGATCACGTTGTTCGAGGCCTCCGTGGAAGACGGCGAGCGCGTGCTGGGTCCTGATCACCCTGACATGCTGAACTCACGGAACGATCTGGCCTGCGCCCGCGGCGTCGCGGGTGATCTGCCGCTCGCGATCCGCCTGCGCGACCGGCCGACCGGCGAAGCGGGCCGGCGTTCACAGTGGAATCGTAGTACCGGATACAGATCAGGCCTTGCGATATCCGGTGATCCGCGACTACGCGATCACTTCGTCCGCCCACGTCGAGAATCGACCGGATGTCCTGCGCTGTCCCGGTCCTCGAGTGGCCGATGAGGAGTCCCACCGCACGCCGGTCCCGAGATCGCTGACATCGTTGGCAACCACGAACAAAGACGATACGAAGCCATTTGGCTCAATTGTTTGCCTGGTCCAGTCCAGTTATGTCTACTAACGTAGAGGGATGGAGCTGGAACTGCGCCACTTGCGCATCATGTGCGCGATCGCTGAACTCGGGAGTATCACGAAGGCGGCGAACACGCTCGGAATGGCGCAGCCTGCACTGACAGCGCAACTGAAACGCATCGAACGGACGCTCGGCGGGAAGCTCTTCCTCCGGGATCACACGGGTACCAGGCCGACCGCGCTCGGCCTCCTTGTCCTCGACCGGGCAAAGATGGTGCTCCCCGCCGTGTCGTCGCTGCATGACGAGGCCGCGCGCCTCGCCCAGCACGCCGGCACCGGCGAGCCGATGACCCTGCGGCTCGGTTCCGCGACGGGACCGATGCTCGGGGCACTCCTGCAACGCCTCGGCACCACCCATCCCGACATCCACGTCGCGACGCATACGTCGTGGTCGTCCAACAAACTCGCGGACATGACCCTCGAGGGCGCGCTTGACTTCGCCTTCGTCGGTGTGTGCGGTGACGCCGGTCCGCCGCCGGAGCCCGGTCTCCGCTGGCGGACGCTCGCACATCATCCGGTGTTCGTGCTGATGTCGGCGCGTGACGAGCGCGCGCAGCAGAACGAGGTCGAACTCGGTGAACTGGCGGAGGAAAGATGGTGCGCGACGCCGGGGGACGGCTGTTTCGGCGACTGTTTCGCGTCCGCGTGCGCCCGGTCGGGATTCACGCCGCGTTCGCTGTACGAGACCGACGTGCTGACCTGTATCGAGATGGTCGAATCGGGGCACGCGGTGGTGCTGTGCCAGCCGCTGTTCCATGAGATCCCCGGTATCGTCGCCGTCCCGATCGCCGGGAATCCGTTGAGCTGGCGGAATCTCGTCGGCTGGTCCGAACGGGGGGAGATGGGGCCCTTCGCCGCGGAGATGATCGCCCTGTCCCGCGCGGTGTACGGCGAACTGATCGACCGGCGGCCGACCTACTCGAAGTATCTCGAGTTGAACCCTGGTTACGGCGTGGACTACACGGATGCCGGAGTGCGCTGACCTGCGCGGAAGTTGTCGAAAGGTCCAGTCCACTTGGTGGATATGACCTAAATGGTATGTACCTTTTGTAGCAGGCGCCTCGTACCGTCTGGACGAGATCTTCTTCCGGAACGTCGCTGAGGGAACGCCTGAAATGAACCGAAAGATCGTAGCGGCCGCCGCGGCGGCCCTGACCGGCGCGGGCCTGGTCACGGCCGTCGCGCTGACGCCGAGCGCCAGCGCCGGGCAGACCGTCACGGCCGCAGACCAGGTCCAGTCGGAGATCGTCGCGGCCCTGTCGCGCGACCTGAAGATCAGCCCGGAGCAGGCCAGGTCCCGCCTCGCGGAAGAGCAGAAGGCGGCGCTCGCCGACAGTGCTCTCAAGACCCGGCTCGGTCCGTCCTACGCCGGATCGTGGCTGGACGCGGCCGGGACCAACCTGACCGTCGCGGTCACCGACGCGGCGCTGGAGGGCACCGTCCGTGCGGCAGGCGCGACCCCGAAGACCGTCGCGCGGAGTGCCGCCCAGCTCGACGCGGCGAAGCGGTCGTTGGACGCCAAGGGAACCAGCGCGCCGAAGAACGTGCCGGGCTGGTACGTCGACACCACCACCAACTCGATCGTCGTGCTGGCCCACGCCGGTGGCGAGGCCGCCGCGAAGTCGTGGGCGACCGCGTCCGGGGTGCGCGCCGACGCGGTGCGGGTCGAAACCAGCACCGAAAGCCCGGTCCCGCTGATCGACGTCATCGGCGGGAACGCCTACACCTTCGGTTCGGGCCGGTGCTCGATCGGCTTCTCGGTCGAGGGCGGCTTCGTGACCGCCGGGCACTGCGGCACCACCGGCACGCGGACCTCGAACCCGAGCGGGACCGTCGCGGGCTCCACCTTCCCCGGCAACGACTACGCGTGGGTCCGGGTCGACGCGGGCAACACCCCGCAGCCGCTGGTGAACCGCTACCCCGGCACCGTGCCGGTGGCGGGTTCGCAGGAGGCCGCGATCGGCGCCTCGGTCTGCCGTTCCGGTTCCACCACGGGCTGGCACTGCGGCACCATCCAGCAGAAGAACGCCTCGGTGAGCTACCCGCAGGGCACCGTCACCGGCCTCACCCGGACCAACGCCTGCGCCGAACCGGGTGACTCCGGCGGCTCGTGGCTCGCGGGTGACCAGGCCCAGGGCGTCACCTCCGGCGGTTCCGGCAACTGCACCTCGGGCGGCACGTTCTACTTCCAGCCGGTCTCGGTGATCCTGAGCGTCTACGGCCTGCGGCTGGTGACTTCGGGTTCGAACCCGCCGAGCAGCACCACCACGACGCCGACCAACACGACGTCGAACCCGCCCACCGGAACCTGGGCGGCCGGTACCACCTACGCCGCGGGTGCGACGGTCACCTACAACGGCGTTTCCTACCGCGCCCTCCAGGGGCACACCGCACAGGCAGGTTGGGAGCCGCCGAACGTCCCCGCGCTTTGGGCGCGCGCCTGACCGCCTAGCCGTCCGGGCCACACGCAGGGGTGAGCCCGGACCGACCGCCCCCGACGTCGTCCGTGCGTCGGGGGCGGTCCCCTTTCCGGCTCAGTGCAGGACTTTCAGGCCCACCACGCAGGCGACGATTCCCACGATCAGCAGGATTCTGGCCAGTGAAACGGTTTCCGCACCGGACCACATGCCGTAGGCGACGGTGAGCGAGGCGCCGATCCCGACCCAGACCGCGTAGGCGGTGCCGACCGGGAGATCCTTCATCGCGTAGGCGAGACCCGCCATGCTCGCCACCAGCGTCACGCCGAAGATCACCGACGGTACGGGCCGGGAGAATCCTTCGGACTTGCCGAGGGCGGTGGCCCACACGGCTTCCAGAACACCCGAAACAACAAGGACAAGCCACGACATGACGCGCTCCCAGAGTGCCGTCTTGTCGCTGGCCGGGTACGGCACCCACTCGTCCGGGGACCTCGATCAGGAGGTTCCACGACCAGGATCGCACACTTTCCTTGCGGGTGCCCGCGGGTTGACGAGGATCACCACCGGGACCGGCCACTGTGGACGGTCAGCCGGTCAGCACCTTCGGCGCGGACCAGGCGAGCAAACCCAGTTCCAGTACGGAGAACCCGATCAGCGCCCACGCGCTCGGCAGCCAGATCAGCGAAATGCCGACGAGCAGGATGGGCAATACCAGTCCGGCGTAGGCGGCGAGGAACAGTGCCGCGAGCACCTCGCCGCGCACCGGTGGCTCGGCGAGGGCGGCGACGGTGGCCACCGAGGCGCGGAAACCGAGCCCGACCCCGGCGCCCGCCACGATCCCACCCGCGAGGAAGAGCCACAGCTGCGACGCCGTCACCGCGACCGGCAACGCCACCAGCCCGGTCACCATCAGCGCGAGGCCGAGCCGCAGCTGGGTCCGCCTCGCCAGACCAGTGAAGACCACCTGCGCCCCGGCCGCCGCGACGAACACCGAGAACGACGCGAGACCGGCCAGCATCCGGGAGCTTTCGTGCATGCCCTGCGCCAGCAACGTCGGTGTCAGCGCCATGAACAGCCCCGTGATCGCGAAGGCCGCGAACGCGCCGATCGCCGCGCCGAAGAAAGCGGGTCGTGCGCTCGACGGCAGCGAGACGCGTTGTGGCCGGTAAGCGGGCCGCTCTTCGGCGCGTTCCACCGTTTCCGGCACCAGCGCGACCGCGATGGCCGAGGCGAGCAGCAGCACCAGGAAGAACACGAACGGCGTGGTGAGCGGCTCGGCCGAGTAGCTCGCGAAGATGCCGCCGAACAAGGGGCCGAGCGATAGCCCGCCCATGTTGACCACCGTCGCGATCAGCCCGGCCCGGCCGTGGTCCTCGCGCGGCCGGGCGACGGCGCGCAGCTCGGACAGGTGCGCGGTGGCGGTCGCGGTCAGCGCGCCGATCCCCGCGCCGCCGACGAGCCTGGCCAGGATCAGTCCCGGAACGTCAGGCCAGACCAGGAAGAGCGTCGCGGAAAGCGCCTGGACCAGGGTCGCGGCGAGGATCACCCGCCGTCGCCCCAGCCAGTCGCTGACGTGACCGGCGAGGTACAGGCTGCCCATCACGCCGACCGCGTACGCCGCGAACACGATGGTCACGACGTAGGTCGGGAAGCCGTCACGCTGCTGGTAGAGCACGTAGAGGGGAGTGGGGACGGTGGAGAAGGCCAGTGAGGCGGCGTAGGCGGCCGCGATGACCCAGAAGCCTCGGCCGTGACTGATCCGCCCGAGCGCGGGACGGGGGAGAGTGGCGCTGTTCAGCATGTCTCCACTGTGCGTCCGCGGATCATCCAAGTCCAACGAACAATACTGGTCACAGTTATCCGAAACTGCGATAATTCACGGTCGTGGAGACCCGTCAGCTCGAATGTTTCGTCGCCGTCGCCGAGGAACTCAGTTTCACCCGTGCCGCTCGACGGCTGTACGCGGTCCAGTCCACCGTGTCGGCGACGATCCAGGCCCTCGAAGGCGAGCTGGGTGTCAAGCTGTTCGACCGGTCGACGAGGCGGGTCGCGCTTTCCGCGGCGGGCACGGTGTTCCTGCCCGAGGCCAAGGCCGCGCTGGAAGCCGTCGACAGGGCGCGCGAGGTGGTCGCCGACGCCTCCGCCGGCCTGCGCGGCAGTCTCCGCGTCGGCACCTTGACCAGCGTCGGGGACCTCGACCTGCCCGATCTGCTCGGCGCCTTCCACCGGCGGTATCCGCTGGTGGAACTGCAGGTCACGGTGTCGATCGCCGGATCGACCGGACTGGCGGAGGACCTGCGTCAGGGCAGGCTCGACATCGCCCTGCTCGGGCTGCCCGAATCCGATCTCGCCGGGCTCGACACCAAGCTGGTCGGCTCGGCGCCGTTCGTCGTCGTGCTGCCCGAGGGCCACCGGCTCCGTGACCGGCGGTCGCTGACCTTGGCGGATCTCGCGGGCGAGTCGTTCGTGGACAATCCGCGCGGCTTCGGAAACCGGGTCGCGCTGGACCGTGCCTTCGAGGCGATCGGGACCCCGCGGCGCGTCGTCGTCGAGGTCGCCGACCTGCGCGCGGTGCCCGCTTATGTGGCCGCGGGGCTCGGCATCGCCGTCGTGCCCGATCTCCGGCTGCTCTCCGGGGTGCGGACCATCCCGCTCGACGAACCCGGCCTCGCCTGGCCGCTGACCATCGCCACCAGGGGAGGGCGGCCGCCCGGCCGGGCCGTCCGCCTGCTGCTCGACCTGATCGACGGCGGCGAGTTCTCCATCGCGATCCCGGTCCGGTCCTGAGTTCAGCCGGACAGCAGTGTGCGGGTCGTCCTCGCGACCAGGTCGACGGTGCGTGGCGGCGGTGCCTCGCCCCGATCGAGGTGTCGCCTGACCGCGGCGTAAGGGAGGTCCACGAGGGCCAGCATCAGCTCGTCGGTGCTCCGGCCGGTCAGCGGACGCAGCCGTCGGACGACCTTGGTGATCGCCGCGTCCAGACGGTGATTGGCGTCTTCGGCGCGGGCGCGGTCTTCGGCGCTCCAGTCGTCGACGCCCAGCACGCGATCGCCCCCGTAGAGCAGTTTCCCCTCGGCGGGATGGGCGCGGCACCAGCGGACGACCTGGGCGGCGGCTTCTACGGCGGCCTCCGTGACCGGTTCCCGTTCGAGGGCTTCGAGGTAGCCCTGCTGGAAGCGGGTCAGGGTGCGGAACCAGACGGCGGCGAGCAGGGCCGGGCGGCCGGGGAAGCGATGGTAGATCGATCCGCTTGGCGCGCCGACCTCGCGGGCGACGGCCGACATGGTCACCCCGGCGGCTCCTTCGGTGGCGAAGATCCGTACGGCGGCGTCGAGGAAGTCGTCGGCGGTGTGCCGCGGTGGCCGTCCCATTTTCAGAGACTATCCTCTACTATGGTTTTAGTGGAAGGTCTCTAGAACTGGGAGGCGCGATGCGCGTGTGGAACAGGCATTCCCGGATCGTCGACGTGACGCAAGAGCGCGTGGGCGAGCTGATCGACACACTGTCCACTGACGACGACAGGCTTTGGCCCGTCGGCGCGTGGCCGCCGATGCGGTTCGACCGGCCGCTCGGTGCCGGAGCCGACGGCGGGCACGGGCCGGTGCGGTATCGCGTCGAGTCCTACGAAACCGGGAAGTCCGTGAGGTTCCGGTTCACCGCGCCCCGCGGCTTCGACGGGTTCCACGAGTTCACGACGCGGGCGACGGAAACCGAGGAGACCGAGCTCGTGCACCTCATGGTGCTGAAGCTCCGGAATCCCGCTTGGCTCACGTACCCGCTGCTGTGGCGGCCGATGCACGACGCCTTGCTGGAGGACTGCCTGGACCGTGCCGAGCGTGAACTCACCGGCACGGTCCGGGCACCCGCTCGCTGGAGCCCTTACGTCCGGCTCTTGCGGAACCTGATCTCCGGCAACAGATTCCGCCGCTTCAGGAAGAACAGGGTGCCGCCGATGAGCACGACGGCGATCAGGTAACCCAGCGCGAGTGACACGGCGCCGCCGTTCGCGGGCGGGAGCAGAACGCCGAACAGCGCGCTGATCCCGGCGAGGATCCACCGGCCGCGGTCGGTCGTCAGGCTCACGGCGAGCAGGGCGACCGCCCACAGCAGGTACCAAGGCTGCACGACCGGACCGAGCACCAGCATCGCGGCGAAGGTGAGCCCCGCGCCGTAGAGCGGGTGCATCTTTTCCCGGTAGGTGAGCCACAAAAGCCTCGCCCCGACGGCGAGGCCGAGGATCGCGCCGACGAGCGAGAACAGCTTGATCGCGCCGTCGGTGAGATCCGCTTCGAAGATCTTGCCCACCCCGCCGACGAGGAAGCCGAGTTCGTTGGTGGGCGCCATCCAGCTGTGCACCTGGCCCGAAACCCCGGAGAGTACGCGGATCCAGCCGAACCCGAGCCCGCTGCCGAGCGAGATCGCCACGGTGACCGCCGCGAATCCGGCGGGCAGCCCGAGCGCCACCGCGACCCGGCCTGACGACGTCGCTCGGCGGAACAGGTCGACGCCGACGAACAGCAGGCCCGCGACGGCCACGATCTTGACGTTCGCGCCCGTGCTCACCGCGACCACGCCCGCCGCGATCAGCGCGGGCCGGGCGGCGCCGGTCTTCGCCGCGCCCATGAGGACGAGTTCCAGCCCGGCCACCATCAGCCCGACCATGAGCCCGTCGTTGTGCACGCCCGCCACGATGTGCCACAGCACCAGCGGGTTGAGCAGGGCCAGCCACAAGGCGATCGACGGCGAGACCCCGGCGCGGCGGGCGAGCCGGGGGAGCGCCCACGCCATCAGCGCGATACCGGCCAGCCCCAGCAGGCGGTGCAGCAGCAGGGTCGGGACGAAGCCGTCGCCCGCGATGTGGGCGAT
The DNA here is from genome assembly GCF_000384215.1 of Amycolatopsis alba DSM 44262. Taxonomy (NCBI): domain Bacteria; kingdom Bacillati; phylum Actinomycetota; class Actinomycetes; order Pseudonocardiales; family Pseudonocardiaceae; genus Amycolatopsis; species Amycolatopsis alba. The sequence goes on from NZ_KB913032.1 coordinate 5,980,717, forward strand.
CGTGCGGGCCAGCGCGACGAACGCCGGACCGTACGGCGCGGGGGTGTCCCGCCAGTAGTGGCTGACCGCGAGCGTCACCGGCGAGTCGGCGCCGAGCGCCTCCGCAGGTCCCACGAGATAGGTGTCGAACCCCTTGGCCGCTATCAGGCCCTGCGCCAGATAGCTGTTGATGTCACCGCTGAACAGCGGGCGCGCGAGAAGCAGCGGCGCGCACCAGGAGGCCGCGATCCAGTGCAGCCGCCGTTCGGGCAGCCAGGCGGCGAGCCGTCCGATGCCCAGCCAGGACAGCGCCAGCGTGGCCATGCCGGTGACCCCGAGCGCCACCACCAGCACCGAGGGCAGGCCGATCCCGGAGGTGACCAGCACCAGCACGGCGATTCCGAGGAAACCCGACCAGTGCAGCACCGAGATGTTCAGCCCGGTCTTCTCCGGCGCGGGCAAGACGTTCTGCATGCGGCCAAACTACTCCAAGTGCGGAATCCGGTTCCGCCGATCGTCCGAGAAACCGGTTCCGGCGCTTCGGGACGACGTCCGCCGGGTACTCCCTGCACTGGAGAGGCGGGTGGTGGGCGTGAAGAAACGCTGGGTGCGCCTCGGGGCGTTCGCCCTGGCCGGAATCCTGATCGTCGGCGCGGCACTGCAGCTCACCGGGCTGCTGCCGAAGCTCGACCCGTTCGGAACGTCCACTGTGGACCGTTCGCAGCCCGCGGTGCTCCAGGCGGTCCGCGATCTGAGCCAGTACCACGCGGCGGCAGGCGACTACCAGGTCGTCGTCGACATCGAGAAGGACGTCAAGTGGGTGCCGTCGAGCATCGCCGGGGAACGGACCCTGTTCGTGGCGGCGGGCTCTGTCGACGCGTACGTCGACTTCGGACCGCTGGTGGAGAATTCCCTCACCGTCTCGGAAGACCGGCGGTCGGTCGAAGTGCGGCTGCCCGAACCCAAGCTGGCGAAACCCGCTTTGGACAACGAGCGCAGCTACGTCTTCGGCCAGGAGCGTGGTCTGCTCGACAGGCTTTCGGCGCTGGTGTCCGCGCAGGACCAGCGGGAGTTCTACGTCGCCGCCGAGAAGCGGATCGCCGAAGCCGCGCAGCACTCCGGACTGATCGAACGGGCAAGGGCGAACACCAAGGCGATGCTGACCGGGCTGTTGCGGGCACTGGGCTTCGAGGTCACTTTTCCTGCCGAACCGACGACCTGACCCACCGGGATTTATGCGAAAGTGCGCCCTTCTCGCGACCGGTCTTGACCGGCCGCCCTCGTGCTGGTGCGCTGACGAGGCCGACCGGGAGGGCGCGATGGTGACCAAGCCGAGAGACAAGCTGACCTACAGCGAACCGATCGCGACCGGCGAGGTCACGATCGACGCAGCGCCCGACAAGGTGTACCGGCTCGTCAGCGATCCTGTCGCGATGGCGGAGTGCACCGAGGAACTGCGCAAGGCCCGCTGGATCCGCGGCGCGACCGAGGCACGCGTCGGGAACTGGTTCGCGGGCAGCAACCGCAACGGCCTGCGGCGCTGGGTGACCCACGCCGAGATCGTCGAGGCCGAGGCGGGACGCCGGTTCGCCTACCGGGTGCGCACCCCGTTCTTCGTCCCGATTTCCCGCTGGGAGTACGACATCAAGCCCGACGGCGACGGCAGCCGCGTCACCGTCACGAACTGGCTCCGGGTGCCGCGGTGGTTCATCCCGATGGCCATCTTCATCACCGGTGAACCCGATCGCGCCGGGATCAACCAGGCCAATATCGCGGCCACCTTGCTGCGGGTGAAGGCCAGGCTCGAAGGTCGGGAGTGGCGCCGCGAGCCCCGCGTCTAGTGAGGGGTAAGGCAACCGCGTCGTGTTCGGCTGCTCGTGCGTCTTGAGGTGTCGCGAAAGCCACTTTCGGGACGTCTGGTGTCCCGAAAGTGGCTTTCGCGACACCTGGTGCTGAGGGAGCGTGCTGGGGCGGACGCTCAGCCGCCGACTTCAAGTCCTTTATGGACAGATAGATCGACGCCCGCGGCCAGCCGGTACGGCCGGGTGTCCACGATGGCGCCGAGCAGCCGTCGCAGCCGGGAGACCTCGGCGCGGACGGTGACGAGGTGTTCGGCGTCGCCGTAGAGCGCCCGGCTGAGCGCTTCCGCCGAAAGCCCGGCCGGGCCGGCCGTGCGGAGCTGCACCAGGATCCCGGCGTGCCGGGGTGTCACGGTGCGCACCCAGCCGACGTCGCCCGACCGCATCCGCAGCAGTGGCGCGTGCCCGAGTTCGAGGTCCAGCCGGACCCGGCGCGCGGTGTCGGCCGGGCGCACGAGCCAGCCTTCGGTCAGCCGCTCGGGCAGGCAGGCGCCCAATCCAGGAACGGCGAGGATCCGGCCCTCCACGGGGGCGGCGATCCGCGCTCCGGGCACGATGCCGGCGGAATGGGCCACCCAGCCGTCGTCGTCCACCAGCAGCGCCGGGCCTCCTGCGCCCGCCACCACCGGTTCGGCGGTTCGGCGCAGCCTGTCCAGGCCCTGCTGGTGATGCCGCCAGAGTTCGGATTCGGCCAGCCGTCGCCCGGTCTCCACCAGCGCGCCGATCGCCGGGTGCAGGGTCAGCGCGGGCCCGCTGACGTCGATCACCCCGAGCAGGTCGCCGGTGCGCGGATCGTGCACCGGCGACGCCGTGCAGTACCAGGGATGCTGGCCCTGTTCGAAATGCTCCCCGGCGAGCAGTTCCACCGGCGCGGCCTCGGCGAGCGCGGTGCCGATCGCGTTGGTGCCGACCCTGGTCTCGGTCCAGTCGGCGCCTTCGGTGAAGCCCAGGGTGTCGGCGCGGCGCTTGACCGAGGGCGAGCCCGCCCGCCAGAGGATGACGCCCTCGGCGTCGGTCACCACCAGCAGCATGTTCGCCGTGTCGGACGTCGTCCCGAGCACCTGCCCAAGGACTTCGACGACATGCCGCAGTGGCGAGGCGCGGCGACGGCGGGCGACCTCGTCGAGCGAAACGGAATCGCGGGTGTTCACGCCGTCGGCGGCGAGCCCCAGGCTCAGCGCGCGTGACCACGACCGCGACACCAGCGGCCGGGGCCGGACGCGCGGGCGGCCGCCGCCGATCACGGCTTCGTGCATCCGGACCAGGTCGCGGGCGTGCATCGGCAGGTCGGCGCCGGGCGGGACCGAGCTGTTCACGCCCACGGGTCACCTCCGCACCATCGCGTCGACGGATCAGCATAGGTCGGCCGGACCGAGTGCGCCATGGAGCCGTGCTGCAACACGCTGCAACCCTTGCCGCTCCGCCCGCCCGCGGCGTGTGATCGGGGTAACAGCCGAAACGCCGAGGTTTGGGAGTGGCCATGACACAGACGGTGGACCGGATCGAGGCGACGGGCTCGCCGCAGGCTCGGGTCGATGCCTGGCTGAGCCGGTTCGAAGCGGCCCTCGTCACCTGTGACGCCGAAGCCGCCGCCGCGCTCTTCGCCGTCGACAGTTACTGGCGGGACCTGGTCGCGTTCACCTGGACGATCAAGACGGTCGAAGGTCGCGACGGGATCGCCGGCCTGCTCGGCGCCTGTCTCGACCGGATCGAGCCGTCGGGCTTCCGTACCACCGAGACGCCGACTGAAGCCGACGGCGTGACCGAAGCGTGGCTGGAGTTCGAAACCGCGACGGGGCGCGCGAAAGGCCACTTGCGGCTGAAGGACGAGGGCGCCTGGACGCTGCTGACGAGCCTGCGCGAGCTGAAGGGCTTCGAGGATCGGCGCAACGAACAGCGGTCGAAAGGTGTCGAGCACGGCGTCGTGCGCGGCCGGAAGTCCTGGGCCGAGAAGCGCGAGGAGGAACAGACCCGGCTCGGGTACGAGGTGCAGCCGTACGTCGTCGTCATCGGCGGCGGGCAGGGCGGTATCGCGCTCGGAGCCAGGCTGCGGCAGCTCGACGTGCCGGCGCTCGTCCTGGAACGCAACGAACGGCCGGGCGATTCGTGGCGCAAGCGGTACAAGAACCTGTGCCTGCACGACCCGGTCTGGTACGACCACCTGCCCTATCTGCCGTTCCCGGACAACTGGCCGGTGTTCGCGCCCAAGGACAAGATCGCCGACTGGCTGGAGATGTACACGCGGCTCATGGAGGTGCCGTACTGGACCAGCACCGAGGTGACCTCCGCGTCCTGGGACGAGGAGAAACAGCAGTGGCTGGTGACCGTCGTGCGCGAGGGCGAGGAGCTGGCGCTCACGCCGCGGCACGTGGTGTTCGCAACCGGGATGTCGGGCAAGCCGTATCTCCCGTCGTTCACGGGGATGGACGACTTCGAGGGCGATCAGCACCATTCGTCACAGCACCCCGGCCCGGACGCCTACACGGGCAAGAAGGCCGTCGTGGTCGGCTCCAACAACTCCGCGCACGACATCTGCGCCGCGCTGTGGGAACACGGCGCCGACGTCACCATGGTGCAGCGGTCCTCGACGCATATCGTCAAGTCGGATTCCCTGATGGACCTGGGGCTCGGCGATCTGTATTCGGAACGCGCGGTCCAGGCGGGGATCACCACCGACAAGGCGGACATGATCTTCGCGTCGATCCCGTACCGGATCATGCCGCAGTTCCAGATCCCGGTGTACGACGCGATCCGCGAGCGGGACAAGGACTTCTACGCGCGGCTGGAGGCGGCGGGGTTCCGGCACGACTGGGGCGATGACGGATCCGGCCTGTTCCTGAAGTACCTGCGCCGCGGATCGGGCTACTACATCGACGTCGGCGCGTCGGAACTGGTGGCCGACGGGAAGATCAACCTGGCCCACGGCCAGGTCGACCACCTGACCCGTGACGCGGTCGTGCTGTCCGACGGCACGGAACTCGAGGCGGACGTCGTCGTCTACGCCACCGGCTACGGCTCGATGAACGGCTGGGTCGCCGACCTCGTCGGTCAGGAGACCGCGGACCTGGTCGGCAAGTGCTGGGGCCTCGGCTCGGACACGACGAAGGACCCCGGCCCGTGGGAAGGGGAGCAGCGCAACATGTGGAAGCCCACCCGGCAGGAGGGGCTGTGGTTCCACGGCGGGAACCTGCACCAGTCCCGGCACTACTCGCTTTACCTCGCACTACAGCTGAAAGCGCGCTACGAGGGCATCCCGACGCCGGTGTTCGGCCTGCAGGAGGTGCACCACAAGTCGTGAGCGGATGACGGTGCCGAGAGTCTCGAGCGCCACGCACGGGACGCTCAACGTCTCGAGCGTGGCGCTCGGGACCTCGTCCGTGGCCCTGCCGCCTTCGCGTATCGGCGGGCCAGGACGGCGAAGGCTTCCTTCAGCTCAGCGGGCCCGACGACCTCGACGTCCGCGTCGAACCGCCCGATACTCGCCGCCAGCCCGGCCCACGACCACGAACCCAGCACCAGACGGCACCGATCCGGCCCGGCCTCTTCGACGACACCGTCCCGGACGTAATGGGCCACCGCCGCGGCGGGAAGGTCGAGGATCACCTCGCCCCGGCACGGCCATTCGCCGGTTCCGGACGAGCCCTGGAACCGGCTCGCGACGAAGGTGGCGACATCGGGGGCGGGCAGGTCACGCGGGGTGAAGCGCGGACCGGCCGGGGTGCGCGGGGTGATCCGGTCGGCCCGGAAGGTGCGCCAGTCCGCGCGGTCCAGGTCCCAGGCGACGAGGTACCAGCGTCCGTGCCAGGTGACGAGATGATGCGGTTCCGCACGGCGCGGTGTCGCCGCTCCCGCGTAGTCGAACCGCAGGATCTCGCGGGCGTGCACGGCCGCTCCGAGCGCCAGCAGGACTTCGCCGTCCACGCGGGGGTCCGACCGGCTCGCGGGGGACTCGACGGCGGTCACCCGCAGGGTGTCGATCCGGCGCCGCAGCCGCGAGGGCATCACCTGCCGGACGGTGTGCAGCGCCCGCATCGCCGCTTCTTCGATCCCCGCGCCACTGGTGGTGGCGATCTGGAGCGCGACGGCCAGCGCGACCGCCTGATCGTCGTCGAACAGCAGCGGCGGCAGTTCGGATCCCGCGTCGAGCCGGTACCCGCCGTCGGGACCTTTGACGGTCGCGATGGGGTAGCCGAGCTCGCGAAGCCTGTCGACGTCGCGCCGCACGGTGCGCGGACTGATGTCGAGCCGCTCGGCCAGCAGCGCTCCCGGCCAGTCGCGGCGGGCCTGCAGCAACGAGAGCATCGACAGCAGACGTGCGGAAGTCTTCGGCATGTTTTCCATGATGCCGCCAGTAGCGGCCACACCCTGTCCTCTACTCCTGCGAGAGTTGTCGTGTGCCAGAAAACGACAACCCGGAGGGCCCGATGACCGCCACCAACCTCGACGCCGAACACGCCGACCTGCTCGAAGCCCTCGACACCGTCCGCGCCACGCTGACCGCCACGGTCAAGGGGCTCACGGACGAACAGCTCGACGAGCACCCGACGGTCAGCGAGCTGAGCCTCGGCGGCCTGATCAAACACGTCGCCTCGATCGAGGAGATGTGGCTGCGCTTCGCGGTCGAAGGCCCGTCCGCGATGGCCTACGACCTGCCGGAAGGCGTCACCTGGGCCGACCTCGGCGCTGGGACCGCCCGCGAGTACCCGCAGTGGGCGATCGACCACCAGAACAACTTCCGGATGCTGCCCGGCGACACCCTGGCGTCGATCCTCGAGCGCTACGAACAGGTGGCCACGCGAACGAAGGAGATCGTCTCGTCGATCCCCGACCTGTCCGCGGCGCATCCGCTGCCGGACGCGCCGTGGAACCCGCCGGGCGCGGTGCGCAGCGTGCGCCGGGTGCTGACGCACGTCATCGCCGAGACCGCGCAGCACGCCGGTCACGCCGACATCCTGCGCGAGAGCATCGACGGCCAGAAGTCGACCTGACCCGCACGACTCCCCGTGACTCGCGTGATCAGAGACGGAACTCGCGTGATCAGACGGCGAACTCACGTGACCGGTGGGACGACACACGTGACTGGGCGGACGGCGCGCGTGATCAGACGGACGACACGCGTAGGACTCGGCCGTCGCCGAGTGTCGTCCGTCTGATCACGCGTGATCGGTGTCGCGCCACCGGCGAGTCATCCGATCATCCGAACTAAGCTCGTTCACAGCTTCCTGCCGTAGGGTCCCCGCCCGTCGGTGCCCGGTGATCATGGTGGTGGTGTGTGCGGGAGACGGAGCGGCGGTTTCGCCCGGAGATCCAGGGGCTGCGGGCGCTGGCGTGTGTGCTGGTGGTCGTCTACCACGTGTGGCTCGGCCGGATCTCCGGCGGCGTCGACGCGTTCTTCCTGATCTCCGGGTTCCTCGTCACCGGCCAGCTCTACCGCGCGGCGTCGCGCGGGAAGATCGAGTACCGGCCGATGTGGGGCCGGATGATCAAACGGCTGTTCCCCGCCGCGCTCACGGTGTTGCTGCTGGTCATTGCGGCGAGCACGGTGCTGCTGCCGCAGAACCGCTGGTTCCAGACGATCAAGGAGGTCGTCGCCTCCGCGCTCTACCTGGAGAACTGGCAGCTGGCGGCGGATTCCACCGACTACTTCGCGCAGCACAACTCGGCCAGCGTGGTCCAGCACTTCTGGTCGCTGTCGATCCAGGGTCAGTTCTACGTGGTCTGGCCGCTGCTGGTCGGGCTGGTGCTGCTGATCGCCAAGAAGGCGGGGCGGAACGTCCTTCCGCTGCTGCTCACGACCCTGGGCATGGTGTTCGCGGCTTCGCTGGCCTACTCGGTGTGGCTCACCGCGGTCGACCAGCCGCTGGCGTACTTCGATTCGCTGACCAGGGCCTGGGAGTTCGCGCTCGGCGGTCTGCTCGCCTTGGTCCTCGACCGTGTCCGGGTCGCCCGGCCCGCGCGGGTCGTGTTCGGCTGGGCTGGGGTCGCGGGGCTCGTTTCCTGCGGGCTGGTGCTCCAGGTCGGGACGGTCTTCCCCGGCTACCTCGCGCTGTGGCCGACGCTTTCGGCCGCGCTGGTGATCCTCGCCGGCGACACCGGGTTCAAGGGTGGCGCGGACCGCTTCCTGTCCAGCCGCCCGCTCAAGTACCTGGGTGACCTGAGCTATGCGCTCTACCTCTGGCACTGGCCGGTCCTGGTGTTCTACCTCGTCGCCCGTGACCGGGTAGAGGTCGGCCTCCGCGGCGGCGCGGTGATCATCGCGCTCGCCTTCGTCCTCGCGGTGCTGACCCACCACCTGGTCGAAAAACCGATCCGCGCGTCCGAGATCGGAGCCCGGACCCGGTGGGGCGCCTACCGATTCGGCGTCGCGACACTCGCTGCCGTGCTCGCCGCGACGGGTGCCTGGCAGTGGGTGAGCGTGAGCCAGGCGGACACCTATTCGATCGCGGTCGACGACCCCGACCACCCCGGCGCGCTCGCCCACACCGAAGGCTTCAAGTACTGGGGCGCCGCCGACGCCGCTCTCGTCCCGTCGTTCGTCGCCGTGTCCGAAGACTGGGCGGGCATCGACCCGGCCCGCTGCGGGGTGTCCCCGCGCAACGCCGATCTCGAGGTCTGCACCTCGGAGACCTCGGGGCATCCCACCCGCCGGATCGTGGTCACCGGAGACTCGCACGCGGGGCAGTTCCTCGGCGCCCTGCTGCCGATCGCCGAACAGCGGAACTGGGAGGTGACCTCGATCCTCCGCGGCGGCTGCCCGTTCTCCACCGACTCCGACGCCGTGCCGGGTGACCAGGCCTGTATCGACTGGAACTCCGCCGTGGTGGACGAGATCGTCACGACCCGGCCCGACGCGGTGATGACGATCGGCACCAGGGACGTGCGAACCGGTGTCGAGGAGCGGGTTCCCGGCGGCTACGTCGCCCAGTGGCGCAAGGTCGACGAGGCGGGGATCCCGGTGCTGGCCGTGCGGGACAACCCGCGCTTCGGCCAGTCGCCGTCGGCTTGCGTGGAGAGCCGCGGCGCGGAGGCGCCTGAGTGCGCCACCCCGCGCTACGACCTCTACGCGGAGGAGCCGCCGTACGAGACGCTGTCGGATCTGCCGCCGAATGTGCGGTTCATCGACTTCAGCGACTACTTCTGCACGGCCGAGGTCTGCCCGCCGGTGATCGGCAACGTGCTCGTCTACCTCGACGACAACCACGTCAGCGGTACCTACATGTCGACGATGTCGGCCATCGCGGAGAAGGCCATCACCGAGGCGCTCGGCTGGGCTGACGACCAGGCGGAGGAGTCCCCGCCCGGCGGGTGACCAAGACAACAAATCGCCGCAGAATTGCGCCGAACCGCATCAGGTCAATGGTCTGCCAACGTCATACGCAATGATTCGCCCTTTTCTGCGCATCAAAACGGTAGATATCGTCGTGGCGTGAAGATCGCCGTTCATCAGGGCTCCTACGCCGAGCTGCCGTCCGCCGTCGCGGTGTCGGGCGCCGACCTCGTGGTCGCCGCCGAGATGATCACCACCGGCTACCACATCGGCGCCGGGTCCCATGAGCTCGCCGAACCGGCCGACGGCCCGACGGCGGCCCGGATGTCCGCGCTGGCAAGGGAAACCGGCACCGCGCTGGCCTATGGCTACCCCGAGTCCGACGGCGGCCGGGTGTACAACGCCGTCCAGCTGATCGGCCCGGACGGACGCCGTCTGGCGAACTACCGCAAGACCCATCTGTTCGGCGACATCGACCGCGACTGGTTCGAGCCGGGCGCCGAGGCGGTCGTGCAGGCCGAGCTCGACGGCCTCCGGATCGGCCTGCTGATCTGCTACGACGTCGAGTTCCCCGAACTGGTGCGGGCCCACGCGCTGGCTGGCACCGAACTGCTCGTGGTGCCGACCGCGCTGATGAGCCCGTACGAACTGGTCGCCGACACGCTGGTGCCCGCCCGCGCCTACGAAAGCCAGCTCTTCGTCGCGTACGCGAACCGCTGCGACACCGAACAGGACCTGACCTACTGCGGGCGATCCTGCGTCGTCGCCCCGACCGGCGAGATGCTCGCCCGCGCGGGCGCCGGTCCGGAGCTGATCAGCGCCGACGTCACCCGCGACGCGCTCGTCGCGTCACGACTGGAGAACACCCACCTGGCCGACCGACGGCCCGATCTGTACCGAGGACTTTCCGCATGACCTCCGCCCTCCCGACCGCGATCCACCACGACGAACCGGCAGGCCGCCCGATCACCATGTTCGGGCCCGACTTCCCGTTCGCCTACGACGACTTCCTCGCCCACCCGGCCGGTCTCGGCTCGCTCCCCGCCGACCGGCACGGCACCGAGGTGGCGGTGATCGGCGGCGGCCTCTCGGGCATCGTCACCGCGTACGAGCTGATGAAACTCGGCCTCCGCCCGGTGGTCTACGAGATCGCCGAGATCGGCGGCCGCCTGCGCACGGTCACCTTCCCGGGCTGCCCGGACGACCTCGTCGCGGAGATGGGCGCGATGCGCTTCCCGCCGGCGTCGACCGCGCTCTTCCACTACATCGACAAGGTCGGCCTGGAGACCACGCCGTTCCCGAACCCGCTGGCGCCGGGAACCTCGAGCACCGTCGTCGATCTCAAGGGGGAGAGCCACTACGCGCGTTCGGCGGACGAACTCCCCGCGGACTTCGGCAAGGTCGCGGCCGCCTGGGACAGCACGCTGGCCGAGCAGGCCGCGTTCACCGAGATGCAGAAGGCGATCCGCGAGCGCGACACGAAGACGATCAAGCGGCTGTGGAACGAACTCGTGCCACGCCTGGACGACCAGACGTTCTACGGCTTCCTCTGCCAGTCACCCGCGTTCGCCTCCTTCCGCGACCGCGAAATCTTCGGGCAGGTCGGCTTCGGCACCGGCGGCTGGGACACCGACTTCCCGAACTCCATCCTGGAGATCCTGCGGGTGGTCTACACCGGCGCCGACGACGAGCACCGCAGCATCACCGGCGGCAGCAGGCAGCTTCCGCTGCGGCTGTGGGACCACGCGCCCGAGGACATCGCGTACTGGCAGGCGGGGACGAGTTTGAGCTCGCTGCACGGCGGAAGCCCGAACCCCGGCGTCGCCCGGCTGCACCGCACCGCGCCGGGCAACATCACCGTGACCGACACCGAAGGCCGCATCCGCACCTACCCGGCGGCGGTGTTCACCGCGCAGAGCTGGATGCTGCTGTCGAAGATCGAATGCGACGAGGCGCTGTTCCCGATCGACCACTGGACGGCGATCGAGCGCACGCACTACATGGAGTCGTCGAAGGTCTTCGTCCCGGTGGACCGGCCGTTCTGGCTGGACAAGGACCCCGAGACCGGCCGCGACACGATGAGCATGACGCTGACCGATCGCATGCCGCGCGGCACCTACCTGCTCGGCGACGATCCGGACGCGCCCGCGGTGATCTGCCTGTCCTACACGTGGGCCGACGATTCGCTGAAGTGGCTGCCGCTCTCGGCGTCCGAGCGGGTCGAGGTGATGCTCCAGTCGCTGAAGGAGATCTATCCGGGCGTCGACGTCCGGCGGCACATCATCGGCGACCCGGTAACCGTGTCCTGGGAGGCCGAACCGCATTTCATGGGCGCGTTCAAGGCGAACCTGCCCGGCCACTACCGCTACCAGCACCGGCTGTTCACGCATTTCAAGCAGGACAGGCTGGAGGAACGCCACCGCGGTCTCTTCCTCGCCGGTGACGACGTTTCGTGGACGGCGGGCTGGGCCGAAGGCGCCGTCCAGACGGCGCTCAACGCGGTGTGGGGCGTCCTGCACCACTTCGGTGGCGAGACGGATCCGGCGAACCCTGGTCCGGGCGACGTCTACGACGACATCGCGCCGGTCGAACTGCCCGACTGAGCGCGGCGGTTCACCAGCCACACCGTTCCCGCCGCGAGAAGGACGCCGAGGACGGCGCCGATGGTGTTCATCAGCCAGTCGTTGGTGTCGCAGGCACGGCCGATCGCGGGCACGAACGCCTGCAGGGCCTCGACCACGACGGACAGCCCCGAGCCCGCCGCGAGCATCGTCAGCGGGCGCCGGGAGGCCAGCGCGGCGAAGTAGACCGGCGGCAGGAACAGCGCGATGTTGGCCAGGAGTTCCACGGCACCGAGCGTGGGCAGCCAGAACTGGACCGTGCACCCGACCTCGTCGATCGTGCGGCCGGTGGGCACCAGCGTCAGCGCGAAGACCAGGACCAGCGACACCCCGGCGAGGGCCCACAGGATCCGGCGCCTGCCCGCGAACAGCAGGCCGAGGCCGGCGCAGACGAGCGCGACCAGCAGGATCGCGACCGGCACCAGGGCGGAGTGGTCGAGCAGGAAGTTCGTGATCATGGCGGGCTGATCCTATGATCACGCCCGCTCAGGCGGTGAACTCGACCTTCGCCGCCGGCACCACGCGCAGCCGCCCGCCGGGATGGATCGCGGTGGCCAGGAGCAGGTTGTGCCGGGCGATGACCTGTTCGGCGGTCAGTCCCACGGTGGGATCGCCGTCGGACGAGGGCGCGTGGCCGTCGGCGACCAGCACGACGTCCAGACCGTGGCTCTGCGCGGACCGCGCGGTCGCGTCGACGCAGTAGTCGGTAGCCAGCCCGGTGAGCACCACCGTGTCCGCCCCGCGGTCGACGAGCAGGCCCGCCAAGCCGGTGCGGTGGAAGGAATCCGTCGCGGTCTTGTCGACCACCACGTCGGCCGGTTCGAGGCCGAGCAGCGGGCTGAGCCGGGTGCCCGGTGACGCGGGATCGAAGTCGGTGCCGGGCGCGCCGATCTGCCGCAGCGCGATCACCGGAACGCCCAGCTCACGGGCTTTCCGAGCCAGTGTGGCGATCCGGGCCGCCAGTTCCTCGCCGCGCCAGACCAGCGGAACGAGCATCTCCTGCATGTCGACGATCAGCAGCGCGGCTCTCATGTGCGTCAGCCTAGGCCAGCGGAAAGCCGGCACGTGGCCTCGTCGGGAAGCGTTGCGAAGGCCACTTTCGCAACACCGGGTGCCGCCGGACAGCGTCGGTACAGCGGGTCGTGAGTGGCGATTCGGATCAGAGCCAAGCGTGTCTCGGTACCTGCGGTCTCGCGTGATCAGATGGACGTCTCACGTGATCAGACGGACGACACGTGTGACGGGGCGGACGGCACGTGGCGGAACCCTGGTGGCGAGCGTGTCGTCCAGCCAGTCACGCGTGTCGTCCGTCTGATCACATGTGTCGTCCGACCGGGCACGCGGCGGTGAGACGTCGGTACAGCGGGTCGTGAGTGGCAATGAGGGTCAGAGGGCGGCGGGCGATTCGGCCTCCGGGATGAGCAGCCGCGGCGCCCCGGTGCCGTCGGCGGGAACGGTCCAGACGTCGGAATGTCCTTGGGTGCGGGGGAGGGCGTAGGCGACCGTGCGGTCGTCGAGCCACGCGGGCTGGTCGTCGACGTTCCGGGTCTCGGCCAGCGGGGTCACGGCGCCGCTCGCGAGATCGAGCACCGAGACCCGCCAGCCCTTGGCGGGATCGCCGTCGACGGCCGACTTGTAGGCGAGGTGGGTCTCGTCGGGCGACAGCGACGGGCATTCGACGTTGTCCCGCAGCGTCTTCACGGTCCGGGCCGCGGAGTCGCCTTCGACGAGATACCGGTGGGAGCCGGTGGACATGGTGGCGTAGAAGCGGTCCGGCTGCCGGGTGAAGGTGACGCCCCAGAAGTTGAAGTCGGCCGCTTTGTACGGCTTGCCCTCGACGGTCACTGCGAAATCCTCCAGCGTGCCTTCGACGCTGTCGGTGGTGAGGTCGAGGGTGCCGGCGCGGGTGGAGAACCGCCCGCCGTTGTAGGAGTCGCCGGTGACGAACACCGTCCACGCGAGCCGCTTTCCGTCGGCCGAGACCCGTGCCCGGTTGGGCAGCCCGACCAGCGGGATCTCCTGCGTGACCGTGAGACGGCTGTCGAGGACGGCGAGCTGGTAGGTGGTCAGGCCGGTCTCCGGGCGCAGGCAGATCCCGGTGCCGCCCGCCGCGTACACCCGGCTGCAGGACACCGTCGACACCGCCCGCGCGCCGCCCGGATCGGCCGCGGCGACGCTGGACACGTGCCCGCGGTCGGCGTCGGCGGTGCTGCGGAACAGCAACCGCCCGCTTTCGAGGGTGACGGCGCCGCTGGTGCCCGCCGACGCGGTGTCCTGGTTGCGCGCTCCGGCCACCCCGACGTAGATCACGGCGGCCGCGGCCAGCGCGAGTACTCCGGTGACGGCGATCAGGACGCGGGTGCGGGTGTTCACGGTCGTGCCTTCCTGAGGGGAGCCAAGAGAACGAAGGTGGCGGCGACGGCGACCAGCACCGTCCCGGCGGCGATCGCGATCGCCGCCGTCGCACCCCAGAACTGCCATGAGAGTCCGAAAAGGACGGACGAGACGAAGTAGGCGAGCGCCTGCCCGCTCTGCACGATCGCGATGCCGGTGGTGCGCAACGCCTCCGGCAGCAACGGGCCGGCGAGTGCCATCAGCACGCCGTCGGTCGCCGCGTAGAACACGCCGTACAGGCCGAGGGTGAGCGCGAACAGCGCCCAGCCGGTCAGCGGGCTGAGCAGCAGCAGGTAGACGGCGATCAGCGCGCCGTAGCCCGCGAGCATCACCGGCAGCCTGCCGAGCCGGTCGGCCAGCGCGCCGAGCGGTGCGGCCAGCAGGAGATAACCCAGGTTCGTCCCGACGGCCAGCAGCGGGAACCAGCCGGTGGCGATGTCCTCCTTGGCCTGCAGCAGGAGATACACGAACCCGTCGCCGATGGTCGCGAGGCCGAGGACGCAGGCGGCGATCAGCAGCCGTCGCACGCCTGCGCCCCGCAGGAGCCCGGCCGCCGCCCGCAAGGACACGGTTCCCGACGGCGGCTTGGGCGCGCGGTGGTCGCGGACGAACAGCGCCAGCAGCAGCACCCCGGCCGCGGCGATGCAGAAACTGGTCACGAAGACCGCGTCGAACCCCTCGGTCCCGGTCGCCGAACCCGCCACGGCCAGCACGCCGACCGCGGCGAGCGGGCCGAGGAACGCGCCGACGCTGTCCATCGCCCGGTGCACCCCGAAGGCGCGGCCCAGCATGTGCTCGGGAGCCGACAGGGTGATCAGCGCGTCGCGGGGCGCGGTCCGCAGGCCCTTGCCCGTCCGGTCCGCCGTCAGCACCACGCCGATCGCGGTCGCCGACGAGCCCGCCGCCACCAGCCCCAGTTTGGCCACCGCCGACATCGCGTAGCCAAGGCCCGCGACGGCCTTGCGCCGCCGGACCCGGTCCGCGACGTAGCCGCCGACCAGGCGCAGCAGCGCGGTCGCGCCGGTGTAGAGGCCGTCCACCACGCCGTAGGCCGCCGGGCCCAGGTGCAGCCCCAGCACCAGGTACACCGGCAGCACGGCCGTCACCATCTCCGAGGAGATGTCCGTGACGAGGCTGACGGTGCCCAGGGCGAAGACGTTCCCGCCGAGCAGGGCGAAGGATTTCTTGGACACGCCACCGGGATGCTCCCGGCGGCCGATCGTGGACAGATACACGCTGCGGACCACCTTTCCCCGCCCGCGGGCGCGTCCACAGTGGACACGCCCGCGGGGTTCACCCGGTTACTGCCACACGCTCGTGATCGGCGACTTGTTCGCCGCGTTGGCGATGCCCGGCAGGCCGAACGCCGCCTCCATCGTGCGGAGGATCGAATAGTGGTTGATGGATTCGCTGTAGCTGCCCGGCTTCACGTGGGCGCCGACGAAGGTGGTGTAGATCTGGTTCACCGACGTCCCGCTGTCCTCGTCGAAATTGACGATCAGCAGGCTGTTGTGCGTCTTGGCCCACTGCGCGTACGCGTCGAGGTTCTTCTTCAGCCATTTGTCGCCCGTGTCGACCGAGCAGTCGTGCATGTCGCTGCACAGATCCGGGGTCACGAAAGCGACGTGCGGCAGCTTGGTGAAGTCGCTCGGGAACGACGAGAAGCGTTTGTTCGCCGAGGCGGGGACATTGCCGAAGCTGACCCAGCTGTTGTGCTTGCGGGCGTAGGTGCCCTTTTCGCAGCCGGTGTAGCCGTCGGACGGCATGCTTTCCGCGTAGCCGACGAACTTCTTGCCGATCCCCGCCAGCTGGGAGGCGATGTTCTCCTTGTTGCCCAGATCCTGGCATTTGTTGCTGTCGACGCCGTGCGTCGAACCCGCGAACTGGGCGATGTAGTTCGGCTGGCTCGGGTGCGTCGTCCCGTACGCCTTGGTGAACTTCGCCCCCTGCGAGGCGAGTTTGTTGAAGTACGGTGCCTTCGAACTGCCGTTGATCTCCTTGTAGTCCTTGTTCTCGAACATCACGAGGACGATGTGGTCGAACGCGGGCACCTTCGCCGCGACGGGCTCTATCGCGGCGGTGGAAGTGTCCTGATGGGACACCACCAGCGCCGCGGCCAGGCCGGTCGCGGCGACGGCCGCGACCGCTATCCGTTTCCAGAACATGAGAAACCTCCCGGTGAAAAGGTTGAAACTTTGACGACCGGCCATCGGGTTCAGCGGCGCTCCGCGGGCGTCGACAGAGTCGAGACATCAGATGTCTTGGCTGCATTAAAACGGCAGTGAAGTCCTCGGCCCACCAAGATCGCCTGACTGGAGTAATCGAGGGGCGGAGAACGCCCAAATCCGGCATTTGCTGGCATGGAACCGTGTAAACATCCCGGTTGACCTTGTGGCCGAGGCCGGGAACCGATGAGGTTATGGCAACTTGCTGATTCAGCCGGTGGACAGTGGCGACGCCATTGCACCGGCTTCGTGGTGTACTCATCCGACCATTGGTTAAGCTGGTCGGCGTGAAGCCCTTTTCGCCGAGGCCGGCCGGATACACGATCGAAGAACTTTCCGCGATCGTCGGCATGTCGGCGCGCAATATCCGGGCGCATCAGACGAGAGGTCTGGTGCCCCCGCCGGTCCGCCACGGCAGATCCGCCTATTACGGTCCGGTTCATCTGCGACGCCTGCGGCGCATCACGACGCTGCAGAAACAGGGCTTCAACCTGGTGTCCATCGGCGCGATGCTCGGAGCGGCCACAGTGGACGGCGGCGCCGAGCGGCTGGCGGCGGCGGTGGCCGACATCGCCCGCGACCAGCCCGCCGTCGCCCGGTGCCTGGAACGGCACGGGGTGGTCGGCCGGGACGACGCGGGAACGCCCGCCGTCGTGCGCCCGGCCGTTTCGCGGGCGGTGGCGGACCTCGCGGGCGCGGGGATCCCGCCGCTCGCGGCCTTGCGGTTCCTCGGGCAGTTCCTCGATCGGGTCGCCCCGCTGGCAGGCGAGCAGCTGGCGGTGTTGAAAGCTCAGACCGGAGGTGTTTCGGCCGCTCCACGGGCCTGTTTCGCCGAGCTTCTTGTAAGCGCTTTCAGAACCTCGGTCGAGAACGCGGCCGAAGTCACTTTTCCAGCCGGGGAGCCAGGGACACGGCCGCCGAGGTAGCCCTCGCCGTCGCCGCACCGAGGTCGGTCCCCTCGGCGAAACTGGACAGGATGACGACGACATAGCGGTCGTCCTCACCGACGAGTCCGGTCGTGTGCGCGTCCACGGCGCCCCGTCCGGACGCCCAGCCCTGCTTCACGGCCCAAGGCCGGTCTTGGAAGGCCGTGGGGATGCCGAAATGCTGGTCGAACCCGTCGGCGGCGGTCCGGGTCGCTTCCCGTAGCGGCTTGAGGATCACGTTCCGCTTGGCCTTCGGGAGTTTGAGGATGTGCCGGTACACCAGGGCGATGTCGTCCGCAGTGGACAGAGTGTCGCCCCAGCGGCCCGCGTCGGCGGGGGCGGAAGTGCTTTTCAGCCCGGCGGCGGCCACCGTCCTGGTCACGATCGCGGGCCCGCCGTTCTTGGTCCAAAGGGTGTTGGCGATGGCGTCGTCGCTTTTCGCCAGCATCCGGTAAAGCTGGGATTCGTCGGCTTTGCTCGACTTGCGGGTGATGGCGTCCAGCGCGATGAACAGTTTCACCACCGACGCCGTGCGGAATCTTTCCGAACCCCTGTCGTCGATCACCTGCTTGCCCGCTGTGCGGTCGAAGACCACGGTGGCGGCACGTTCTTCCGATGCCGGAAGGCTTTCCGCGTTGGCCTGGAAGATCACGTAACCGAGGATCCCGGTGACCAGAAGAAAAGCGGTCAGGACCGTCACGCGAAGGCGTAGCCGCCGATTCGCGCCGGGAACGGCGATCGGCCTGGTTCGTTCGTCGTCGAACATGATGCCGATGTTCAGAGACGATCATCGTTGTCCCGTCTCGTTCTTGTCATGAATCCGTAACAGCGGCGGACCGCACGGAAACACTTTCGGCGCTTCGGAAACCGGGCCGGACATCGTGTCCGGATACCGGCCGATCGGCCGATGTGGAATGACTTCCCGGTCGATGCGGGGAAGGCGGCGGCCCCCGTGCTCGGCGGTGCCGGGGGCCGCCGCCGGGTCAGGACCGCTGCACGATGATCTGATCGACCAGGGTGCCGTCGGCGCTGATCGCGCGGACGTCCATTTTGGGCGGTGTGGTGCCCGTGCCCGCGACGACGTCGACCGCGACCAGGCTGTACCCCCGGAACCGGACTCGGGACCAGGTGACCTTCTTGGTGCGGTCCTTGCCGTCCCGTTCGGAGTACTTCATCGGGACGGGGGAGTCGTTGGGGGTTTCATGGCCGAGGTAGGTGTCGGGAGCCGGGAACTCGGAGACACTGCCGCCACCGCCGCCCGCGGTGATGTAGGTCGTCCCGTCCTTGACCGGGTTGGTCATTCCGCGCGAAGGCACCTTCTTGACGGCCTTGCCTGCGCGGATCGGGTCGGTGCGCTCGTAGATGTGGTTGTGCCCGTTGAGTACCAGGTCGACCTGGTACTTGTCGAACAGTGGGGCCCAGTCCGTCTGCGCGCCGAGTTCGGCGCCGTTGGAATGGCAGGTGGAGTACGTGCACTGGTGG